>NZ_ASTG01000016.1 GCF_000412635.1 Sphingobium bisphenolivorans | reverse complement strand
AGCCTCACGGCCAGAGGTAAATCAGGGTGTCCTACTGGCCTGAAGAGTGATCAGTTCCCCGGCGAAATTGTGAGCGTGATCGTGTCGGAATAGGTGCCGGCGATCTTGCCGCTCGGAACGCCGCCGGTCAGCTTCAACTGTAAGGCATAGTTGCTGCCGCCCACCCCGGCTCGCGGAGTATTCAAGGGCGTTCCCGGTGACAGGAGAGGCAATGATCCGGCCGCATCGGGTCCAAACCGCATCTGGTAAGGGATAACCGCATTTTCAGCGGTTGATGTGCCCATTTTCAGCCGCGCGCCATTGTCGGTCGCGGCCAACACATCCAGCGTGCTCGTACTCTTGATGCTGATGAGCGCCTCGGCCGTGTCGCTGGTGAAGTCCTGAAAATCGACCTGCGCAGGGCCGGCTGTGTTGATGCTGAGCATCCTCGGGATCGCCATGTCCAGGCGAAGCCCCGATAACAGGCCGTCATCGGCGCCATTATCGCTACCATTCGCCTTGAAGCATTGAGCTGAGTAGCGCAGCGCCTCCTGGTATCGGGTGCCGCCGACGAAATCCCGGCTGCTGTTCGCGAGGAGGCGGACCTTCAGGCTGAACGCCGCATCATTCTTGTTGTTGAACTGGGCCAGCGCGCCAAGCGCCGCCGTGAGAGGCGTACCCTTGGGGTAAGCGATTGTCGTGTTTCCTGTACCGCTGCTCACAATCTCATAGCGAGGCCCGCTCGCACCCACCAGCAGAGGCGAGCCGTTGCCGTTATCGTCCAGCAGCATCCAGCGCACCGACTTGGTCGAAGCAGATTCACGCGTGACCGTCACGCTGAAAGTCGCCTCCTTGATCTCGCCGCTAAGCGGGTTCCATTCCGGGATCGTCGGCGTGGCGGGCGACACCGTTACCGTCGCACAGCTTGCCGCCAGCGCCGGCTCTTGCGCCCCCAGGATCATCAGGCCGACCGCGAGCGGCCCCAATATGCGAGTCATTCCTTTTCCCCTTTCAACGGCCGCAGATCGCCCACCTTGATGATCCCGTTGGCACTGTCGCCGACTTCGAATTCGTAGATGGTGGCCGGCTCCGTCGGCATTTCGAAGCGCCAGCGGCCGGGCCTCAGCCCTTGCGCGCCAAAGCGCCCGTCCCGCGACGTGAATACGGTGATCGGCGGATGACGCGGATCGGCGAGGTCGATCGCCTTGCCCGCCAGCAGCTTGACCGGCTGCCCTTCCGCATCGACCAACCGCCCCAGCACCAGCAGATGATAGTCGGAGCCAATGATTAGACGATATCCGCCGCGATAGGGCGGCTCGATCGACACATTGCCCGCGCCCAGATCATAGCCGCTCGGCGCTTCCGGCACCTGATAGATGAGCGTGCGGAAATTATGCGCGCTAAGCTGCCCGTCGAGCGCGCCGCCCAGCAAGCCGGAACGCGCCATTTCGCTATCCTGCCCGGGATCGAGATAGATGGCTTTGCCCGCCAGCGTCTTGTGCGGGCGGGCGATCAGGAAAGCTTCGGAGATCGGCCGCCCCAGCGCGAAGGCGCCATCGGCGAAGGCGAGGGCAAAGCCGATGCGGACCGCCGTGCGCGCGCTGGCAAGCTCATTGTCGCGGCTGTTCCAGTTGGCCGACTGCTGCACCGCAAATTCGGCGCGGTTGGTCAGCATCGATCCGACCGCGTTCAGCGACACCATATCCTTGTCGCGGCTGATGTCGCCCGATGCGAGCCAGGCGCCGTTGCCGCTACCGCCTGCCGTGGACAGGCCGGCCCGCGCGCGGCCGCGGCTGTCCACCTCCGCCTGCGCCGTGCCGCGCTGACCCATCCGCAGCCGCACGCCCAGGCGCAGATATATCTCGTTGCGCCCGGAACCCCGATCGATCCCCAACTCAGCTGTCGGTGAAAGGCGCGGCCCCAGGTCCATGCCGCCCGTCAGCCGCGCACCATAGCGGCGTTCGCCTCTGGTCGCGGCGGGCAGGCGCCATTGCGCTTCGTAAAAGCCATCGGCCGCGATGAAGCCGTTGCCGCCGAAGCTCGACACGACTCCCGCATTGGCGCGCCATTTGGTGGGCTCCAGATAGAAGCCTTGGTCGGGCACGGTGAAGTCGCGGCTGCGCCATTCCGCCGAGGCGCGGAAGGACTGGCTGCGGCCGCCGTCCTGGCTGCTCAGCACCCGCTCATAGGTCATGGCCGCCGCCGCCCCGATGCGCCCGGCCCGGCTGCGGCTGCCCGACAGGGAGAAGCTGGTGAGGCCGATCGGGCTGCCCCAAAGCGCCTCCACCCCGGCCTGGGCGGATCGGCGATTGGCCTGGGCATTGGCGCCGATCGTCAGCTGGTCGGTCAAGCCCATGCGCATGAAGCCGCTCGCGATCGGCGCGCGCGAATAGGCATAGCCCGAGCGCGAGGGGCTTGAATAGACGCCGCCGAACAGCGCGAATTCGGTGATGCCCTTCGAGAGCAGCGACTGGTTGGCATAGACGGAAAAGTCGATCTCCCGCACCTTGCCATTATCTTCCTCGATGCGCAGCCGCACCTGGTTCGACCCTTCGGCCAGCGGGAAGTCGGCCAGCGTGTAATTGCCCGGCTGGAAGGCGCGCCGCTCGACACTCCGGCCATTGACGAAGGTTTCGATCGTGCTGGGGCTGATGACCCGGAAGGACTGGACGCCGCCCGCGCGGATTTCCCGCTGCGGATCGAGCTGGCCGTAGAAGCGGCTGATGCCCACGCCCAGCGCGGTCGGGCTCGCCTGAAAACGGGTGGGGACGATTTGCAGGTCGCCAGCGGTCAGGCGCAGCTCGCGCCGCATATCCTCGTAGATGAGGCGCGTGCCTACCCGGCGGAAGGCGGGATCGCCCGACCGCGCCGACACCACGCTTTCATTTTCCAGCACCACGCCGCCAAAGCGCACGGCCGAATCGATTGCAGCAAGCGGCGGGGCGATCAACTGGTCGCCGCCCGCTTCCACCAGCTCGGCGGCGGCGCGGACGTTGACATAGGCGCTGAATGCCGCCGGCGCCAGCGTCACCGCCTGCTGCCCGCGCTGGTTGCGCATGCTAAGGCCCTTGGTCAGCCGGTTTTCCACCGCGATTCCCAGCCGCAGCGACAGGCTGCGCGGATCATAATGGAGCGTGATGCCGGCTTTCCCAAGGCTGGCCTGATCCAGCATGCCGCCGGCCGGCGCAGCGGCGGACAGCTTCTGGAAGCTCTCGGGCTTCAGCAGCGGTCCGAGCAGCTGGAGCATGCGCGGCGCTTCCACCGACAGCTCATCGCGGGGCGACACGGCGAGTTGCACATCGCCCAGATAGACTTCGCCATCGTTGACCGGGACAATGAAGCGCAGCACCCGGCTGGTCGGGTTGATCCGTTCGGCGGACAGGGGCGGCGGCGGTGCGGCCACACCCGCAGCCGGCTCAGGCGCTGGCGGCACG
The DNA here is from genome assembly GCF_000412635.1 of Sphingobium bisphenolivorans. GTDB lineage: Bacteria > Pseudomonadota > Alphaproteobacteria > Sphingomonadales > Sphingomonadaceae > Sphingobium > Sphingobium bisphenolivorans. Next base: position 145,244 of record NZ_ASTG01000016.1, on the reverse strand, counting down.
GGCGCCTGCGCTCCCCGCGCCTGCTCAAAGGCGGCGACGCGGGTGGAGGCGCGCAGGGCAAGAAGCAGGGCTGCCTCTGGAGGGGCGTCGAACCAGTCCATGATCGGCTGGCGGCTGAGGTTCAGATCATGGCGCACGCTCGTCGAGGAGCGTCGCGGTGAGGGTGCCGGTCGCGGACGGCAGTTCGATGGGCAGCACCATCGTGCGCGTCTGCCCCGTGGCGACCAGACCATAGCCGACCAGCTGCTGGAAATCATTGCCGCTGATCGTGCGATTGAAGACTTCCTTGCCGCTGGCGTCAGTCTCCACCAGCTTCAGGCTGCGCTGGCTGACATAGCCATAAGTCGTGCCCGAATTGGCGACAGTGATCGACGGCGCGGGCTTGCCCTTGTCCTTGCCGATGACCGCGGACTGGATTGCCAGCGCGGCCTTGCCGTTGGTGGGGCCGACATTCACCAGCACGTTGAAATTATAGACGATCTGCACCGCCGACTGGCCTTCGGGCAGCTTGACGGGCAGCTGGTTGATGCCGACATAATAATGATGGCTGGACGACGGCTGCGGATCGCCGATCCATTGCACGCGGAAGGTCTGGGTCTGGCCCGGCTGGATGAGCGCGGTGGGCGGCACGACGAGGAGGTCGTCGGCGCTGGCTTTGCTGGGGTCGAGACCGGCGGCGGTGGGGTCGAGCGCTTGAGGCGCGACCTCCATCGTCAGGGGCTTGTCGCCGCTGTTGTTAACAGAAATATTGGCTACTACGGCCCGACCCGTTGTCTGGAGGTCGACCACCATAGGAGAAACAGTAGTGGCTTGCGCAATGCCACAAACAGCAGCCAGTGCTGCACCAAACAGAACCAACGTCGCACTTTTTGCAGGTGGTGAGCGTTTCATGGTGCAGCGACTATCCCGAGAGTGAGCGTGGCGGTGTAAGTTGAATTATTATTGATGTTTGAGGTCGTGCATCCTGCTTGGCACGCGAATCCGAGCGTTGCTGATGCTGCATTTAGGCTGGCGGATGACGAAGAGGCAGCTGGGTTCGATGGAGAGGTTGCATAATCGACGTTCCCCACCCAGCCGCTCACGCGAACAGTGTAATCAACCATTGTGCTCGGGTTCGTTGACAACCTCATCCGAGTTGACCTGACAGTCAAAACGCCGCCAGATTTGTTGCATGATATGGTCACGGCCGGAGACGGACCGCCGAATACAATACCATTGCTAGTTCGGCTCACACTCACCGTTGGAGTTTGAGTACTCAAGCTACATGCACTGCTTACATTGCCGATGACATCTATCTTCTTGACAGCAGCGGACTGCGCCTTGGCTGGCGCAAATAAGGAACTCGCGCCAGCCAACAATATCAGTGAGGCAGAACACAACCGCCACAGATGTTTCGCGTGCTGCATAACGCCTCACCAATATCCGTTATGCGACCGGGGAAAGGGTGACGGTAATCGAACCCTTATAGCTGCCAGCCAGCGGCTTCGCGTTACCGGTGGTCGTGGGCGTGATTGCCTTGACCTTCAATCCGCTGAAGGCTCCGACCAGTGTTGCCGTCGAGCTGCTGTAGGTCGTTGACCCAATCGTAACCACGGGCGTGAAATCAACCTGGTTCACGAAAGGCGAGGGCGGCGCTGCGGTATCGTCAGCATTGTTGACCTGACGCTTCAGAGCAACGTGCTCGACCTTAACAGTCGACGCACTGCCGTTGCAGTACGCGGCAGCGTCGGTTGCCTCGTCAGTGGTGGTGGCATTCAGAACACCGGTGTTATCTGTCAGGCTGCTGAAGGACACGGCCGAACCGGTCGAAACTGCGCAAACTGCAGCCACAGAACCAGTAACGTCATAAGTGGCGGTTTCAGCCGCCATAGCCGGTGTCGCCAGCACGGCGGAAGCCGCAGCAGCGGCAAGAAGCATCTTCTTCATAAAATTTTCCCTTTCCATTTGCCTGTTCATCTCAGTCGTTGGTCGATCCGGTCCTTTGGCCGGGACAGCACGCCTGGGACCCGGTCGGCGTATGCTGTTGCGGAAGGGTTGCGCGGGTGCTCATGGCTTGGGCACAACCGAAATGGTGAGGATGTCGGAATAGCTGCCGGCCATCGGGCGCTCGGTGGGCGTGGCCCAGGTCGCGGTCGGGCAGCCGCTCTGCCCTCCGGTCATGGCGGAGGCGGGGCAATCGCCTTCCATCGCCGCGCCGGTGTGGAGCGGCAATTTCAGCCTTACATTATAGGGGAGCGCGTTGACGAAGCCGCTGGGCGCGGGCGTCGCGGTCCTCACCATGCCATTTTGCGAAGTCAGCCTGATGGCAAAGCCGGTGTTGCAGTTGACTGCCGCCGTCGCGCTGCTCTGGCCCGCAATCCCGAAGTTGCCCGAGCCAAAGCCGCCGCTGCTGGTAACGCCGCAACTCGGCGCGATGGTGCCGGTCGCTTTCACTGTCAGAACTTGCGCCGCGCCGCTCGCATGGGCCGGCGCGCCAAGAGCGAACGCGAGGACGCAAATCGATCCCATTACGGGCAAGCAATTCATATTCCGTCCGTACTATACCTATCGATATAGCGGCATTTCCAAGCATCGCCCGATCGCACCACTTCGTTCGTCTTCCCATGATGTTCCCCGGCAGGAGGGTCGGGCGGGCTGCGCACCAGGGCCGCAAGCCAATGCTTCCGCCACCCTGAAGATGTTACGCATTGCGCGGCGCATCGGCGGGCGCTAGCTGCCGCACGAAAGAGATAGCGAGCGGCAGGGAAGAGCATTTTATGTTACGTGGCATATATTGGCTGGGATTGGCCGGCGGCATTGCGTCCGTGGCAACCGTGGCCGAAGCTGCTCCTGTCGGCGGCGCCATCGACAAGGCGGACACGCTGCTGTTGATCTTCGGCGCTGCGCTCGTCCTCTTCATGACCTTGCCGGGACTCGCGCTCTTCTACGGCGGGCTGGTTCGCGCCAAGAACTTCCTGTCGGTGCTGATGCACTGTTTCGCCATTGCGGCGCTGGCTTCGATCCTCTGGTTCCTGGGCGTCTACAGCCTCGTTTTCCGGGGCGACAATCCGTTCATCGGCGATTTGTCCGCGATCGGGCTTCATGGGCTGAGCGCCGTTCGGCAGGGGCTGACCATGCCCGAAAATGTCTTCGCCCTCTATCAGATGACCTTCGCGATCATCACGCCCGCGCTGATCGTCGGCGCCTTTCCGGAGCGGGTCCGCTTCGGTTGGCTGATGCTGTTCTCGGCCCTTTGGCTGCTGCTGGTCTACGCGCCCGCCGCCCACTGGCTATGGGGGGACGGCTGGCTGGCGCAGCGCGGCGGCCGTGACTTCGCCGGGGGCATCGTGGTGCACACGACGGCCGGCATCGCGGCGCTTGTGCTCGCCATCATGATCGGGCCGCGCAAGGGATTTCCGCAGTCGATGATCCCGCCGCACAGTCCGGCGATGACGATGATCGGCGCAGGCATGTTGTGGGTCGGCTGGTTCGGGTTCAACGGCGGATCGGCGCTGGTGGCTGACCAGAGCGCGGGCGGCGCCATCATCGCGACCCACCTCGCCGCCTGTTCGGCGGCGCTCACCTGGGCGGCGGCCGAGCAGCTCAAGATCGGCAAGCCGACGTCGATCGGCGTGGTGACAGGCGCGGTCGCGGGGCTGGCCACGATCACCCCGGCGGCCGGCTATGTCTCGCCCACGGGAGCGGTCATCATCGGCATATTGGGCTCGCTGGTCTGCTTCGCCGCGGTGCTGGCGGTCAAGCATCGCTGGCGAGTGGACGACACGCTCGATGTGTTCGCCGTGCATGGCGTGGGCGGCATGCTGGGCTCGATCCTAGTCGCGGTTTTCGCGAGCGAGGCGCTGGGCGGCGCCGGCATGGCAACCAGCCTCGGCATGGGCAGCCAGTTGCTGGTGCAGGCTGAGGCAGTGCTAATCGTGGCGCTGTGGTCGGCGGTGATGACGCTGATCGCAGCACGCGCCGCCGCTATGCTCCTGCCGATGCGCGTCAATGCCGAGCAGGAACATGACGGCCTCGACCTCAGCCTTCATGGCGAAAGAGCCTATGAGTTCGATTGAGCAGGACAGCCCGTAAAAGTCCTGTCCCAACGACATTGCAGGCCCGCTACAGCACTACCACCACCGCGATCGCCGCAAGGGCGATGCACCCTGCAAGAGATGGCCGCCACGACATGAGGAGAACGAGCAGCGCCGCCGCGACGCTGCACTGCATGAGCCAGGTCATGATGCCGTAGCCCGCACCCAATCGGCCGATCGCCAACACCAGGGCAAGGATCAGCAGCAAGCAACCAACCACGCGCAGGAAGACCGGCGCAGGCCTGCGCGGCAGCGGTAGGGCGGCGCGGTGCTTGTTCATCGCCAGCATCAGGCTGAACCAGCCGGCATAGCTGAGAAGACCCGCCTCAAACGCCACCCAGCACCTCCTGCATGGGGGCGCGTCGCGGGGGCGCGACACGCTGCCTTCGCTGGGGCGGCTGCTTCACGCGATGCGCCTTCCATGAGCCCCAGCCCAGCAGCGCCGCAAAGGCGAGCGCCGTCATATCGAACGTCACGAACAGCCAGTCGCCGCTTGCCAGGCTGGCGAATAGGCTCCGGTTGGTGGTCATCATGTTGACGATGGGCAGCGATCCCCAGATCAGCGCCGCAAGCCCGAGCGTCTCGGTCCAGGCACGCCGCGTCGGCCGCAAGAGGGACAGGCTTGCCAGCCCGAACCAGGTCCAGAACATGGCCGACACTTCCATCGCCGCGCGGCCAGGCAGGCCTGCCGGGATCAGCCGGTTCGCAAGCAGATAGGCGCCCATGCCCGCTGGCAGGCAAGCCACCGCAGCGATGTTCATCCGCTCGACCAGGCGGAAGCCGAAAAAGGGCTTGGTTCCGGCTTTGTGCCGCTTGGCTGTCCATAGCAGCAGGCCGGTGCCGACCATCGCCGTTCCGACCAGCCCGAGCAGGAAATGCGTCCAGCGTAGCGCCGGTCCCATATATTGGCCGATATGCAGGCCGAGCATGACGCCCGCGCTGTTGATCGCAGGCCCCTGAGCGGGCGTTGCAGCAAGTCGCTGCCCCGACACGCCGGAAAAGGTCACGGAGGGCGCGCGCGCGTTCAGCTGATCCGTCGCGCTGCGCAGGATGGTGATGGTAGCGGCGGCGTCATTGGGGTTGCGGATGATGATCGTGCGCGGCGCACCGCCGCCCCACTGCCGCGCGGCCGCAACGATCAGGGGCCGGATGGGCGTGAGCGGCGCCGCCTTCCCCGATGGCTCGCCCTCCTCGTCCCGCCCATAGGCTTCCGCCGCGAACTCCGCCGGCTTCTGATAATTGGCCGCGATCGGCCAGGGCATATACATGACCACCAATGTGATCAGCCCCGTATAGGTGATCATCGCGTGGAACGGCAGCGCAACCACGGCTGACACATTATGCGCGTCCAGCCAGCTTCTCTGCCCCTTGCCCCACCGCAGCGTAAAGAAGTCAATGAAGATACGCTTGTGCGTGATGACGCCGGAGATGATCGCTGCCAGCATGAAGATCGCGCACAGGCCGGCCAGCCACCGGCCCCAAGGATGCGGCAGTTGGAGCTGGAAGTGGAATCGGTAGAAGTGCTCACCGCCACGGGTATCGCGAGCCGTCAGCGGCTGGCCCGTGACGGGGCTCAACTTCAATTCCTCGCGGCGTGGGGCGGGTGACGCTTTTGGATCGGCATTGGGCTGGGGACGCGTGAAGACCCGCGTGATGCCGGTCCGCTCATCCGGCAGGTAGATGAACCATTGCAGGTCCTGCGGCGACGTCGCCTGAAGAGTGCGGATCGCTGCCTCGGCGGCATGGGCGGGGGACACATCCGCGGCGCGAAGCTCCGGCTGCATCCAGCGCGTGATCTCCGGCCGGAAATAGCTCGCGGTGCCGGTCAGGAACATGGCGAACAATATCCAGCCCGCCAGCAGCCCCAGCCATGTGTGGATCCAGGCCATGGACTGGCGCAGGCTTCGTGCAACGGCAACGGCACTCATGCGCGCGGCCCCAGCAGCAGGCACGCGCCGCCGCAAAGGATCGCCACGCCCCAGACCAACGCCGCCACCCTGGACAAGCGCGGCTCATGAAAAGCCCAAAGGCCAAGGCTCGCGAAAATAAGGAACGACAGGATCATACCCCAGACCGTCGCTTCCGCGCGCGCGATCGGCAGCAGCCGCGCCACGAGCGACGCGGCACCAGCCGCCGCCGCATAACCCCCGACCAGCGCGGTGAGGCAGCGCCCCGTCATGGAGAGCGCAGCCCGCCGGGGGCGAGTTAGTCGGAAAGGAAGCTGATTCGGCACATGAACCCCTGTCGCGGTCGGCTTGCTTCTAACTAATCATCAGCTTAGGAGCAATTGCGAATCATAATCAATCTCAGTTGGAGGCGTATATGAGCGAAGGTGGCAACGAGGTGCGGGACGATGCTGGTGCGCGGGCAGTCTGGCGAGCACGCCTTCTATCGACGGGCGCCGCTGTCTTGGCCGCTGTTCCCGCCATCGCGCATGCGGATGAGGCACCCGGCTCCAGCGCCGACACGATCATCGTCACGGGCATTAGTGAAAACAAGACAGGCACCGGCACCAAGACCGACACGCCGCTGATCGCCACACCTCAGAGCATCACCATCATCGACCGGGAGGAGCTGACCCGCCGCAACGCCCTGTCGATCAACGACGCGCTTGGCTATGTCGCCGGGGTTTCCACGAACCAGCGCGGCGCTTTGGCGACCCGGTACGACCAGCTGGTCCTGCGCGGCTTTGCGCCCGGCATCTTCCTTGACGGCATGCGCCTGATCGCGGGCCCCTACTCCACGCCGCAGATCGACTTCAACCGCGTCGATCATGTCGATGTGGTGAAGGGCCCGGCCTCCGTCCTGTACGGCAGCGCGCCGCCCAGCGGGCTTGTCAACCTGACGAGCAAGATGCCCGAAGCGGAGGCCTTCGGCCGGTTCGAGGGGCAGCTCGGCAATTTCGATTTCGTGCGGATCGCGGGCGACATCAATCAGCCGCTCGACAGCGACGGGCGGCTCAAGGCGCGGATCGTCGGCGGCTGGCAGAAGGGAGACAATCTTGCCAAGGGCACGTTCAGCGAGCGCTGGCACGTCAGCCCCATGTTGACCTTCTTCCCCGATCAGGCGACCAGCTTCACCCTGATCGCCACCTATCAGCACGCCCCCCATGGCGGCGGCTATTCCGGCACACCGGCGGCTGGGACAGTCCTGCCCAACCCCAATGGCATGATTCCCCGCGACACGAACACCGGCGATCCTGGCTATGAGCGCTATGACCACAAGGCGAAGTCCATCGCCGCATTCTTCCGCCACGACTTCAACGAACATCTGAGCTTCGCATCCAATTTCCGTTTCCAGAACAACAAGCTGTCCTACCGGCAAATCTACACGGCCGGCTTCGCCACGACGGGAGCGGGCGCCAATCGGAACAGCGACTATTCCATCATCACGCGGGGCGGCGGCGGAGCCGACGAGGATTTCGACACGCTGACGCTCGACAATCACCTGAACGCGAAATTCGCGACCGGAATCATTCAGCACAATATCCTGGCGGGCGCCGATTATCAGCGCATCACCGGGGAGAATGTGCAGCAATTCAACACGGGCGCGGCGCAGGGCATCCCCAATCTCAGCCTGTTCGCGCCAAGCTATGGCAGCGGCCTTCCACCGACCGATCTCAAGGCCTTGTCCACGCTTGCCAGCGCCGCGCGCGCCTATACCAACAACTATACGAAGCGGGACCAGTTGGGCGTCTATTTCCAGGATCAGATGACGATCGGCCGCCTGCACCTGATCGCCAGCGGTCGCCAGGACTGGTACGATCAGCTCACGCAAAATCTCAATCCGACGACAGCGGCCGCCCGCGCCGCACCCGTCTCCCGCTTCTCCCAGCCGGCCTTCACCATGCGGCTGGGCGCGCTTTACGAGTCCGCCTTGGGGTTTTCGCCCTATTTCAGCTATTCGGAATCCTTCGAACCGCAGGTCGGCTTCCGTTATGTTTCAGCGACGGAAACAGCGCCGTTCGATCCGGCAACCGGTTCGCAATATGAGGCGGGCCTAAAATATCAGCCGCCCGGCGCCAATGCGCTCTTCACCCTCTCTCTCTATGAACTGAAGCGGCGCAACGGCTCCACCGCAGCCGATCCGCGCGCAGGGACCAACGGCATCCCGACCAACGCGACCGTCCAGATCGGCGAAGTTCGCGTCCGTGGCGCCGAGTGGGAGGGCCGGGGCGAGATATCTCCCGGCTTGGAATTGATCGGCACGGCCAGCTACACCGACGCGGTCATCACCGAAGGTTCAGCCGCCGTTCCACCCAGCAGCACCAACAGCGGCACGCCCACGACGAGCGGAACCCGGCAGCTTGGCGTTCCGAAGTGGAATGTCTCCAGCTTCCTTTCCTATGATTTCGGCAAGGTGCAAAACAGTGCCGGGCCGCTGGCGGGCCTCAGCCTGGGCGCGGGTGTCCGCTATGTCAGCGGGTCGGACGGCACGACCAATTACGCGGTCATCAATGGCGTGACGACCTTCCAGCGCTTCCACACGGACGGCTTCGTCCTGGTCGACACCATGGTCGGATACGACCTTTCCAGAGTGGGGCTTCCCGGCTGGAGTGCCACGGTCAACGCGACCAACCTGTTCGACAACAGCTATATCAGCGCCTGTCCTTTCCTCAACAGCTGCTATTATGGCGCGCCCAGAACCGTTGTGGGCTCCTTGCGCTTCGCCTGGTGACGGCCAGCGGGGCGGGGCTATCGGGGTTTCGAGGGGGCGAGGCTTCATTGCTTATTCAGGCAGTTACTCGCAGATTCCGGTCAAGCCTGCGGGAGAGATGCCACTTGTCCAGATCATCAAAAACTCTGCTTCTTTTGACCGTTCTGTGCTCAGCCGGGCTCAGCTCGGCGGCCAGTGCCGCCTCCTATTATGTCGACGCGGTCAAGGGCGACGACCGCTTCAGCGGCACGTCGCAGGACCAGCCCTGGAAATCAATCGCGCGCATCCGCGACTATCCGCTGCAACCGGGCGACAGGGTTTTGCTGGCACCCGGTTCCGTCTGGAAGGAGCCACTGACGATCACCCGATCCGGCACGGCGAACGCACCCATCGTGATTGCCCCTGCGGGAGACGGCCCCCGGCCGCGCATCGAGGCAGGCGGCGTATCGCCTCATGCCGTGGCGGTGATGAACGCCGAATATGTAACGGTCAGCGGTCTGGAGATTACCAACGACGCGCCCTCTCCCGGACCGCGCTATGGCGTGCTGATCTCGGCGCAGGATCGCGGCGTCACCCGCGGCATCCGCGTAAATGATCTCTACATCCACGATGTTCGCGGCACCAACGACCGCAAGGACAATGGCGGCATCATCTTCAGCGCGACCGGACAGCGCCTCGCCACACGCTTCCACGATCTGCGGATCGAGCGGAACATCATCTGGCGCGTGGACCGGTCGGGCATCGCCGGCATCAGCGATCGGGTAACGTCGCTCAACTGGTTCCCCAGCGAAGGCGTGGTCATCAGGGACAATTATGTCGAGGATGTGGGCGGCGACGGCATCGTCCCGCGCGGGACCGACGGCACGCTCATCGAACATAATATCGTCCGCCAGGCCGGTAGCCGGGCGGCCGGCTATAATGCCGGCATCTGGCAGTGGAGCACCGACAACAGCCTGATCCAGCTGAATGAGGCGGCCTATACGCGGACCCGTTACGACGGGCAGGGCTTCGATTCCGACTTCAATTCGCGGCGGACGACGATCCTCTACAATTATAGCCACGACAATGCCGGCGGCTTCCTGCTGATCTGCTCGCCCCGGCCCAACGACAAGGACAATCTCGGCAATCGCGGCACCGTGGCGCGCTTCAATGTCAGCCGGAATGACGGCAGCCGCATATTCCAGCTGTCCGGCAATGTGTCGGACGCGCTGGTGGAAAGGAATGTCGTGCATGTCGGCAAGGGGCTGGACGTCCAGATGGTGGTCGCGACGCAATGGGATGGCTGGGCGCGCGACGTCACCTTCCGGGACAATATCTTCAAGGTCGCTGGAACCGCCCGCTATGGCAGCGAGACAGGGCGCAACGGCCCCGACTATCTGATCAAGGCGGGCTTCGACCCCGTCTCCTTCCTGCGCTTCCAGGGGAACAGCTACCTCGGCAGCCATGTGGACCGGCCAGAGGGGGAAGCGGCGCAGCCTCCCCAACCCTTCATGGAGCAGCCCTCCGACTGGGAGGTGCCCGTCTTCGATCCCGCTCGGCCAGAGGGCTTTTCGGATTTTCTGGTCCGGCATCGCAGCTGGATGCTGACGATGTTGCAGCGTGAGCTGAATGCGACGGTGGAACTCAAGCAAGCCCGGCAGACAAGCTTCTTCGATCGGCGCCGCATCAGCACCCTGGGTCCGGATGGACAAGGCCGGCCGCGTGATCAGGCGGCGACGTCCGACGCATCATCCTTCAGGAAGAATGGCGCGCCGGCCCGGCTCTTCTAATTATCCGGCCGAGGGCTCAGCGCGGAAGGTCGCTGACACCCATGAGGTGCAAATCGACCGCGCGCGCGCATTGCCGCCCCTCGCGGATCGCCCAGACCACCAGCGATTGGCCGCGTCGCATGTCACCACAGGCAAAGACATCCGACTGGCTGGTGGCATAACCGGCCATGTTCGCCTTCACATTGCCGCGCGCGTCGAGTTCCACGCCCGATTGCTCGACCATGCCCGTCTTGCGCGGACCGACGAAGCCCATCGCCAAAAGAACAAGGTCGGCCTTCAGCTGGAATTCGCTGCCGGCCACTTCCTGCATCTTACCGTCGACCCATTCGACGCGCACACATTCCAGCGCCTCGATCTGGCCGTTCTTGCCGATCGCGCGCTTGGTGGTGACAGCCCAATCGCGCTCGCAGCCTTCCAGATGCGAGGACGAGGTGCGCAGCTTCAGCGGCCAGTGCGGCCAGCTCAGGGACTTCTCCTCCACCGCTGGCGGCTTGGGCATGATCTCCAGCTGGGTCACCGAAGCCGCACCCTGCCGGTTGGAGGTGCCGACGCAGTCGGACCCCGTGTCGCCGCCGCCGATCACGACGACATGCTTGCCCTTGGCGGACAAGGTGCCGCGCGGTGCCGCGCGCAGTTCATCGTCGCCGGCATTGCGCTTGTTCTGCTGCGTCAGGAACTCCATCGCCAGCCGGACCCCGGACAGTTCGCTGCCCGGAATGTCAAGCGTGCGCGGCTGTTCCGCACCGCCTGCCAGCACCACCGCATCGAAATTGCTGCGCAGCGCCTCCATCGAGATGGCGACGCCGACCTCGGTGGACGTCTTGAACTCCACCCCTTCCGCTTCCATCTGCTGGGCGCGGCGGTTGATGAGATGCTTTTCCATCTTGAAGTCGGGAATGCCGTAACGCAGCAAGCCGCCGACCCGGTCATTCTTCTCGAACACGGTCACGGTATGGCCGACGCGGGCGAGTTGCTGCGCACAGGCAAGCCCGGCCGGGCCGGAGCCGACGACAGCGACCCGCTTGCCGGTCTTGCGCGCGGGAACCTGCGGCTCGATCCAGCCTTCGCGCCAACCGCGATCGACGATTTCGCACTCGATCGACTTAATCGTGACGGGCGTGTCGATGATGTTGAGCGTGCAGCTCGCCTCGCACGGCGCGGGGCAGACGCGGCCGGTGAATTCGGGGAAGTTGTTGGTGCTGTGCAGCGTTTCCAGCGCCGTCTTCCAGTCATCCTCATAGACGAGGTGATTCCAGTCCGGGATGATGTTGTTCACCGGACAGCCATTGTGACAGAAGGGGATGCCGCAAGCCATGCAGCGTGCCGCCTGGTCGCGAATTTCGTCCTTCGACAGCGGAACGACGAATTCGTTCCAATGCTTCAGACGCTCTTCGGGCGCGGTGTAGCTGCGGTCCTTGCGCTCGATTTCGAGGAACCCGGTGGGCTTGCCCAAACTCTTTCTCCAAACTTCTCTATTCTGTCGCAGATGGGGGAAGCCTGGCTTCCCCCTGACGATCACTCGGCGGCTACCGGAGCCACGGCGAGCCGCTCGTCATCCATATTTTGCAAGGCTTTGCGGTAATCCTTCGGCATTACCCGCACGAATTTGCCCAGCGTGCCCTGCCAGTCGGCCAGCAGCTCCGCTGCACGTTCCGAGCCGGTATGGAGCTTGTGCCGTTCCAGCAGAATGCGCAGGCGGTCGGCGTCGTGACGGAGCATGTCGCCCATGCCCCAATCCTGCACGTCGACGCCGCGCTGGAGCGGCCGGCCATGACCGTCATCGTCCGAAACCGCGGCCGAAACCGGGTCAACATCGACCATCGCCGGATTGACCTTCGAGCGGAAGCTGCCGTCGGGATCATAGACATAGGCGATGCCGCCGGACATGCCCGCCGCGAAGTTGCGGCCGGTAGCCCCGAGCACCACGACCACGCCCCCGGTCATATATTCGCAGCCATGGTCGCCCACGCCCTCGACCACCGCGATCGCGCCCGAGTTGCGGACGGCGAAACGCTCCCCTCCGACGCCCCGGAAAAAGGCCTCGCCCGAGATCGCGCCGTAGAGCACGGTATTGCCGACTATGATATTCTCGGTCGGGATGCGCTTCGCATCTTCCGGCGGACGGACGATGATGCGGCCGCCCGACAGGCCCTTGCCGACATAGTCGTTGGCATCGCCCGTCAGGTCGAGCGTGACGCCATGCGCCAGGAACGCGCCGAAACTCTGCCCGGCAACGCCCTCGAACTTCACGGAGATGCTGTTGTCGGGCAGGCCGGCATGGCCGTAGCGACGAGCCACCTCACCCGACAGCATCGCGCCGACGGTGCGGTTGACGTTGCGGATCGGCCGTTCGATGCGGACGGGCGCGCGGTTTTCCAGCGCGTCCGCCGCGGCTTTGATCAGGTCCTGGTCCAGCGCGGCGTCGAGGCCATGGTCCTGCCCTTCCGTGTTGCGCAGCGTCAGGCCCTTGTCGGGCTGGACCTGGTGCAGCAGGCGCGACAGATCCACGCCCTTCGCCTTCCAGTGGTCGATGGCCTTGCGCATGTCGAGCTTGTCGACGCGGCCCACCATCTCATCGATCGTGCGGAAGCCGAGCTGGGCCATGATGCCCCGCAGCTCTTCGGCGACGAAGAAGAAATAGTTGATCACATGCTCGGGCTGGCCGGTGAAGCGCTTGCGCAGCACCGGGTCCTGCGTCGCAACGCCGACCGGACAGGTATTGAGGTGGCATTTGCGCATCATGATGCAGCCGGCCGCGATCAGCGGGGCGGTAGCAAAGCCGAACTCGTCCGCGCCGAGCAGCGCGCCGATGGCGACGTCGCGGCCGGTGCGCAGGCCGCCATCGACCTGAACGGCGATGCGGGTGCGCAGACCATTGAGGAGCAGCGTCTGCTGCGTCTCGGCCAGGCCGATTTCCCAAGGGGAACCGGCGTGGGTCAAGGACGTCAGCGGAGAAGCGCCCGTGCCGCCTTCATAGCCCGAGATGGTAACATGGTCCGCGCGCGCTTTCGAGACGCCCGCGGCGACCGTGCCGACGCCGACTTCGGACACCAGCTTGACCGAGATGCGTGCGCCCGGATTGACGTTCTTGAGATCGTGGATCAGCTGCGCCAAATCCTCGATCGAATAGATGTCATGGTGCGGCGGCGGCGAGATAAGCCCGACGCCCGGGGTCGAGTGACGGGTCTTGCCGATGGTCTTGTCGACCTTGTCGCCCGGCAGCTGGCCGCCTTCGCCGGGCTTTGCGCCCTGCGCCATCTTGATCTGCACGTCGTCGGCATTGACCAGATATTCGGTCGTCACGCCGAAGCGGCCCGAGGCGACCTGCTTGATCGCCGAGCGCATCGAGTCGCCATTGGGCAGCGGCTTGAAGCGGATCGGGTCCTCGCCGCCCTCGCCGGTGTTCGACTTGCCGCCAATCCGGTTCATGGCGAGCGCCAAGGTGGTATGCGCCTCCCAGCTGATCGAGCCATAGCTCATCGCGCCGGTGGCGAAGCGCTTGACGATGGCGCTGGCGGGCTCGACTTCCTCAAGCGGGATCGCCCGGTCGGCGAACTTGAACTCCATCAGGCCGCGAATGGTCAGCAGCCGCTCATTCTGCTCGTTGATGGAGGCGGCGAAGGCTTCATATTCCTTCGGATTGTTGCCGCGCACCGCATGCTGGAGCGATGCGACGCTCTGCGGCGTCCAAGCATGTTCCTCGCCACGGACGCGATAGGCATAGGCGCCGCCGACATCCAGCATGTTGCGGTAGATCGGGTTGTCGCCATAGGCTTCGCGATGGCGGCCCACCGTCTCTTCGGCGATTTCGTTGAGGCCGATGCCCTCGATCGTGGTCTGGGTGCCGGTGAAATAGCGCTCCAAAAAGGGCGTATTCAGGCCCACCGCGTCGAAAATCTGCGCGCCGCAATAGCTCTGATAGGTTGAAATGCCCATCTTGGACATGACCTTCAGCATGCCCTTGCCGACGGCCTTGATATAGTTTTTCTGAACCTCTTGAGCAGACAGCGGCAGGTTCTGCTTGACCCTGATCTGCTCCAGCGTTTCGAAAGCGAGATAGGGGTTCACCGCTTCCGCCCCATAGCCGGCGAGCACGCAGAAATGATGCACTTCGCGCGCTTCGCCCGTCTCGACCACCAGGCCGGTCTGCATGCGCAGGCCCTGACGGATGAGGTGATGATGCACCGCCGCCGTCGCCAGCGCCGCCGGGATACCGATGCGCTCGGCCGACACGTTGCGGTCGGACAGGATCAGGATGTTCTGGTCGGCAAGCACCGCTTCGGTCGCCTGGCCACAGATGCGGTCGAGCGCGCGTTCCAGACCGGCCGCGCCTTCGCTGGCAGGCCAGCTGATGTCGATCGTCTGCGTCCGGAATGCGCCGTCCATCGCGTCGTGGATGCCGCGAATCTTGGCGAGATCGGCGTCGGTCAGCACCGGCTGCGCCGCTTCGAGGCGCTTGTGCGTGCCGGCATGATGGCCGAGCAGGTTCGGGCGCGGGCCGATCATCGAAACCAGGCTCATCACCAGTTCCTCGCGGATCGGGTCGATCGGCGGGTTGGTGACCTGGGCGAAGTTCTGTTTGAAATAATCGTAGAGCAGCCGCGACTTCTGGCTCAGCACCGCGATCGGCGTGTCGACGCCCATCGACCCGATCGGGTCCTCGGCATTGCGCGCCATCGGCTCCAGGAATTTCAGCACGTCTTCCTGCGTGTAGCCGAACGCCTGCTGGCGATCGAGCAGGGCGGCGGCATCGTTGCCACGCGCCGGCAGCAGTTCCTCACCCAGAGAAGCAGGCAGCTCCTCCAGCTTATACTGAGTTTCCTTCAGCCAATCGTCATAGGGATGGGCCTCGGCGAGCTGCGCCTTGATTTCCTCATCCTCAATGATCCGGCCCTGCTCCAGGTCGATGAGCAGCATCTTGCCCGGCTGCAGGCGCCACTTGCGGACGATATTCTCGTCCTTGAAGGGCAGCACGCCGCTTTCCGACGCCAGCACGATATGATCGTCATCGGTGACAATGAAGCGCGCCGGACGCAGGCCGTTGCGGTCCAGCGTCGCGCCGATCTGCCGCCCGTCGGTGAAGGCGATGGCGGCAGGACCGTCCCACGGCTCCATCAGCGCGGCGAAATATTCGTAGAAAGCCTTGCGCTTGGGGTCCATCAGCGGATTGCCGGCCCAGGCTTCCGGGATCAGCATCATCACCGCTTGCGCCAGCGGGTATCCGCCCGCGACCAGCAGTTCGAGTGCGTTGTCGAGGCAAGCCGTGTCCGACTGGCCGTGCGGGATCAGCGGCCACATCTTGTCGAGGTCCGCGCCCAGCAGCGGCGATTCCAGCGTGCGGCGGCGCGCGTTCATCCAGTTCACATTGCCACGCACCGTGTTGATCTCGCCATTGTGCGCGATGAAGCGATAGGGGTGCGCCAGCTTCCACGACGGGAAGGTGTTGGTCGAGAAGCGCTGGTGGACCAGCGCCAGCGCCGACACGGTCAGCGGGTTGCGGAGGTCGTCATAGAAGCTGCCGACCTGATCGCAGAGCAGCAGGCCCTTGTACACGATGGTGCGGGTCGAGAAGGACGGCACGTAGAAGTCGGCCAGGCTGTCCAAACCCTGCTTTTCGGCGATTTCCTTCAGCGGATTCTGGGTCTGCTTGCGGATGGCGAGCAGCTTGCGCTCGAACGCATCCTGATCCTTCACATTGGCACCGCGGCCGACGAAGCACTGGCGGATCGTCGGCATTTCGTCGAGCACGGTCTGGCCAAGCCCATCCAGCGTCACGGGAACGTCACGCCAGCCGAGCAGGACCTGCCCTTCCTTGGCGATGAAGCGTTCCAACTGCTGCACGGCGGCGGCCTCCGCCTCCGCATCGCGCGGCAGGAAGCACATGGCGACACCGTAGTCGCCCGGCTGCGGCAGATCGACGCCAGCGCCAGTGGCCCAGTCACGGAAGAGCGAATCAGGAATCTGAATCAGAATGCCCGCACCATCGCCCACCAGCGGGTCCGCACCCACGGCGCCGCGATGATCGATATTGTGCAGAATCTCCAGGCCGCGACGAACAATATCGTGCGTTCTCAAGCCTTTTATGTGGGCGATGAAGCCGACGCCGCATGCGTCATGCTCATTGCCAGGATCATATAAACCTTGTTTGCCCGGGTATGCCATTCAAGTTCCGTTCCGTTCGACGAATCGCAGCCCCCTACACTCAGCCGGACACGCGTGGAATACCCTTCCTTGAGATTCCAGCGGAAGCGGAGGGCACGGGCCGCAAGAATTTCGCTGCGCCGTGCAGGACTCCTGATCGCCTGATGGACGCTCGAAGAGCGCGAGGCCAGCGGCCGGATGGGGCATGTGCATCCAAACCCATGACCGATGGGCTTGTGCTCAACGGGCAGGCGAGCGAAGGGCGACCGATGACCGGAGCGAGATGGGATGATGCGATGACGGCGCCGCAGCAGGGGCTGCCGCTTCATCAGCGACGTTGGGCGATCGCCGGCATATGGATGACGATGGTGCTAGTGGTGCTGGACAGCTCATTAGCGAACCTCGCCTTGCCCGCCATCGCGGCGGTCCTGCTCTCCGTCGCCAGCTGGCGCTGGTTCTTTGCCGTCAACATTCCGCTCGGTATCCCCGCCATGGTGATCGGATGGAGCAGCCTGCCACTCACCAGGGGGACCGCACGCCCGTTTGATCGGCCGTCCGCCATTCTCAACACCCTTACCTTCGCCGCATTGTTCCTGGTCGTGTCCGCCATCGCCCATGGTGAGGTCGGCGCCGTGACAGCCCTGATCGGCGCGGTGGGCATGCTGTTCTTTCTGCTGCTCTACCGGCGTTCGCGCGCCACCGACGCGCCGATGGTACCGCTGGACCTCATCGCCGTACCAGTGCTGAGGCTTTCTTATGCCACCTCGATCTGTGCGTTCGGCGCGCAGATGATCGGCCTCGTCTGCCTTCCCTTTCTGCTCCCGGGGCGGCTGCACTATAGCCATGCTGAAACCGGCCTGCTGATCACCTGCCTGCCGGTCGGCGTTCCGCTGGCGGCGCCCTTGTCGGGCCGGCTGATCGAGCGCATGCCTGCAGGCCTGCTGGGCGCGATCGGCCTTGCCATCGTCTCGCTTGCCTATGCCTTGTGCGACGTCGGGACCCCCACCCTGCTGCTGGGCGCAGGCATCGCCGCCTGCGGTTTCGGTTTCGGCATCTTCCAAGCGCCCAACAACCGCACCATGATCGGCAGCGGCCCCAAGGAGCGGGCGGGCGCCGCGGCCGGTATGCAAGCGGTGGCACGGCTGCTCGGGCAAACCCTCGGCGCGGTCGCCGTTGCCCTCCTCTTTCGTCTGAACGGCACATGGTCCACAGCCCCGCTCGTCGCCGCCGCAGGCCTCGGCGCGCTCTCCGCAGCGCTCAGCGCAAGCCGCCTTCGCCACTGAAGGGTAGCGTTCCGCCCGGGGAGATAACCCAATATTATATCCCGTGTCTGGACTCGCTTCTGCTGGCATGAAATAATCACGGCAGACTTGCATTCCAGCACCTTTGTACAGTGGTGGCGACGAAGCGACCGCAACGTCGGCCGCACGGGAGAGCGGATATGACCACTCGATATGGAAACGACCTCCCCGCTCCGGAAGCGCGTGAGGGCGAAGCCGCCGCCGACTTGCAAGCCAAGGCGCGGGCGAAGCTGACCGGGTCCATGGATCCACGCAAGCTGCTCTACTTCGCATCGGTGATCGAACATGGCAGCTTCAAGAAGGCCGCCAAGCAGCTCCTTATCTCCCAGCCGGCGCTTTCCACCTCGATGGACCGTTTTGAAGCGAGCCTTGGCGAAAAGCTGCTGGAACGTAGCCCGACGGGCGTAACGCCGACTCCGCTCGGGGAGGTTCTCTACGCCCATGCCCGGTTGATCCGCGAGGAACTGGAGCGCGCCGAACGGCGGCTGACGGCAGAAAGCGAGGGCGAGGACAATGTCATCGCCTTCGGCACCTTGCCCAGCCTGGTGTCCAATATCGTGCCCACCGCCGTTGCGAGCTGGCGCAAGACCAATGAGACAGCCGTCCTTCGCGTCGTCGAGAAGAATCAGCTCGAACTGCTTTTGAGCCTGCTTCGCGGCGATCTCGACTTCATCGTCGCCCAGACCGAATGCTACGGCTTCCTAGAGGGGATGCGGCAACGCGTGCTCTTCCGCGATCGCCTTCACGTCATCGCGCGGCCAGGCCACCCGGCCCTCGGCCTGCGCTCGCCAAACTGGAAGCAGCTGGCGAGCTTCCCCTGGGTGGCGCAGATGGTGGGCCGTCAACGCATGCTGCTGGAAAAGGTGCTGGGCGACGAGGAAGCGACCCTGCCCAAGCAGCTGACGGAATGCGGCTCCGTCGAATTCATCAAGGCGATGGTGGTCGGGACCGACAGCCTCGCTGTCCTTCCGGCCTCATCCGTGAGCCGGGAGGTACAGCAGGGCAAGATCGTGCCGCTCGATATGGACGATCCGCTTCTTAATCGCGACATCGCCGTGCTCTTCCGGGAAGGTGCCGCGTTCAGCCCCGCCGTCCGCGAATTGCTCAAGCATATCGAAGCCGTTGGCATCAGCCATGGCGACCATGGACTTGAGCTCGTCCCCCGTCCGCTCGTCGCCTGACTCGGGTTGATCATGCCGGCGGGGTTGGAGAGAGGTGCCCCGCCGGCATGATCCGTCGCTTAGATGCCGCCCAGCGCCAAGTATTTCATTTCGAGATACTCGTCGATGCCGTGGCGGCTTCCCTCGCGACCCAGGCCGCTCTCCTTCACACCGCCGAAAGGTACTTCGGGGGTGGAGATCAGGCCCTCATTGATGCCCACGATGCCATATTCCAGCGCTTCGGCGACGCGGAAGATGCGGCCGACATCGCGTGAGTAGAAATAGCTGGCGAGGCCGAAGGGCGTGTCGTTCGCAAGCTGGATGGCTTCTTCCTCGGTCTTGAACCGGAACAGCGGCGCGATCGGGCCGAACGTCTCTTCCCGGAAGATCAGCGCGTCGGCGGGAACGTCGGCCAGGACGGTCGGCTTGAAGAAATTGCCGCCGCGATCATGGCGCTCGCCCCCGGTTACGACCGATGCGCCCTTGCCGAGCGCGTCGGCGATATGCTCTTCGACCTTCAGCACCGCGTCACCGTTGATGAGCGGCCCCTGGGTCACCCCCTCCTCCATGCCGTCGCCGACCTTCAGCCCCTCGACCGCCGCCTTCAGCTTGGCGGCGAAGGCATCATAGACGCCCTCCTGCACCAGCAGGCGGTTGGCGCAGACGCAGGTCTGGCCGGTGTTGCGGAACTTGGACACCATCGCGCCCTTGACCGCCTCGTCCAGGTCGGCGTCGTCGAACACGATGAAGGGGGCGTTGCCGCCCAGCTCCATCGAGGTTTTCTTGATCGTCTTGGCGCATTGTTCCAGCAGGATGCGCCCCACCTCGGTCGAGCCGGTAAAGGACAGTTTGCGCACGATTGGGTTGTCGGTCAGTTCCTTGCCCGTCGAACTCGACGGACCGGTGATGACGTTACACACGCCCTTGGGCATGCCCGCGCGCTCGGCCAATACGGCCAGCGCCAGCGCGGAGAAGGGAGTTTGGGTCGCGGGGCGGATGACCCCGGTGCAGCCCGCCGCCCAGCCGGGGCCGGCCTTGCGGGTGATCATCGCGGCGGGGAAATTCCAGGGTGTGATGGCAGCGAAGACGCCGATCGGCTCCTTCGTCACGATGACGCGGCGGCCCGGCACATGGGCCGGCATCGTCTCGCCATAGACCCGGCGGCCTTCTTCCGCAAACCATTCCAGGAAACCGGCGGCGTAGGCGACCTCTCCCTTCGCCTCTGCGAAGGGCTTGCCCTGCTCGGCCGTCATGATCGCGGCGAGATCGTCCGCATTCTCATGCATCAACTCGTAGAGGCGGCGGAGGATCGCGCCGCGTTCCTTCGCGACCAGCGCGCGCCATTGCGGAAAGGCGGCGTTAGCTGCCTCGATCGCGCGGCGGGTTTCCGCCACGCCCATGGCCGGCACGGTGCCCACCAGTTCCCCGTTGGATGGGTTACGGACCTCGATCACCTTGCCGCTGTCGGCCTGGACCCATTCGCCATCGATGAAGTTGGCCTGCCGCAACAGGCTTGGGTCCTTAAGCGCGATGGTCTGCGTCTTGTCGAGCATAGTGAATCTTCCTTGATTGTGGCGGCCATCGCCATCTGCACATTTACTTCGCCGGAATCGATCAGCCGTTGATGTAGACGCATTTCGTGTAGAGGTAAGTATCCAAATGGGCCTTCCCGCCCTTCGCGCCATAGCCGCTCAGCTTGGTCCCGCCGAAGCCGACCAGCGGATCGATGAGGCCATAGCAGTTAACCCACATCGTGCCGGTGTGGATGCCCTTCACCACCTTCAGCGCCGTGGAGATGTCCCGACTCCAGACCGCGCCGCCCAGCCCATATTCAATGTCGTTGCCGAGGGCGATGGCCTCTTCGACCGTGTCGAAGGGAATGATCGACATGACCGGTCCGAAGATTTCCTCCTGCGCGATCCGCATGTCGTTGCGGACGTCCGCGAACACCGTCGGCGCCACGAAAAAGCCGTCCGACAGGTCGCCGCCGATCCGTTCGCCGCCGGTCACCAGCCGCGCACCTTCCTCCCGCCCGACCTTTATATAGTCCATCACCTGATCGAGCTGCTTCTGCGAGATCAACGGGCCAAGGACCGCCTCCTCGTCCAAGCTGTCGCCGATCTTCAGCGTCTGGACGAATTCGGCAACGCGCTTGCAGAATTCTTCCACGATCGGCCGCTGCACGAAAACGCGCGTGCCCGCGAAACATATCTGCCCAGAATTGGCGAAGACGCCCATCGTCGCGCCCGGCACCGCCTTGTCGAGATCGGCGTCGGCGAAGATGATGTCGGGCGACTTGCCGCCCAGCTCCAGCTGCAACTTCTTGATCGTGCCCTTCGATGCTTCGATGATCTTGCGGCCCGTCTCGGTCGATCCGGTGAAGGCGATGCGGTCGACGTCGGGATGCGCCGCCAGATGCGATCCGACAACCCGTCCAGGGCCTGCCACGACGTTGATCACACCCGCGGGAACGCCTGTTTCATGCAGCAGTTCGGCCACGCGCAGGACGCTGAGCGAAGCCTCTTCGGCCGGTTTCAGGACAGCGGTGCAGCCGGTCGCGAGGACGGCGCCCAAAATCCACCACTGGCTCCCGAGCGGCCCGTTCCAGGGGATGATGCCGCCGATCACGCCGACCGGCGCCTTCAGCGTCATGGTCGTGACGTCGCCCGGCATGCCGTTCTGCAACGTCTCGCCGGCAATATTCGCCGCTTGCGCCGCGAAGAAGAGGATCATGCGCAGCGATGCGGCCTTGCCCATGCGCGTGCGGCTGATCGGCTGGCCCATGTCAAGGGCCTCGATCCGCGCCAGTTCCTCCCAATTCCGGTCGATAGCATCGTGGAGGCGGTAGAGCAGCGCCTGCCGCTGATAGGGCGTCCACTCGCTCCACGGACCCTCAAACGCCGCGCGGGCAGCGGCCACAGCGCGATCGATGTCTGCCTCATCCCCTTGCGCCACGCGGGCGAGAAGATCGCCGTTCGAAGGATTGCGTGCGTCGAAGGTCCGTCCCGCGCTGGTCAGGACGATCTGCCCGTCGATGAAGTGGCCATGCTCGGCGCGCTCCAGGAAGGGGACCGAAACGTCGCCTCCGGGGGCCTGAACGGCGGTCTGGCTCATGTCATTCTCCAAGATAATCTCAATTGATGTGGCCCGCGTCGATGTCCGCCGACGCCATGCGCTCGATCAGTCGTTGGGCGAGGGAAGCCCGAATCGGCTTCCCTTCCCTGATCTTTCTCCAGGTATTGTCGCTGATGCCGAAAGCCTGCATCAGCGGATGGCGATTGTCGCAGGACCGGCGCTGGATCAGCATTTCCACAAATGCGCGATCGAGCTGAACTTCGTTACGCATGATACACCTCTTGAAGACGTGAACAACGGCGCGGCACGCCGCTTCCTGTCTCTGTCAGAACAGGAACACGCCCTTTCCACCACTCTGCTTGTTGAAGTTCGCATAGGCCTCCTCCGCCTGATCGATCGACCAGCGGTCGGAGAAGGTCGCGTCGAGATCGATGCCGCGCTCGATCACGAAATCGGCGCAGGCCTTCTGCGCCTGGATCGACATGGTCCAAGACGGCACGATCTTCAGCTGGCGGCGCAGCAGTTCGCTGAGCGAGAAGGTGAGGTCGGAGCCAAGACCGACCAGGCCGACCGTGCCCCAGGGACGGACGCAGCGCAACGCGTCGTCGCCCGCCGCCTTGGCGCCCGACGTCTCCAGCGCCTTGGTCGCGCCCCCGCCGGTCAGATCCTTGATCGCCTCGACCGCATTGCCATCGCGCGAGTTGACGACGAAGTCCGCCCCCATCTGCTTCGCCACCGCCAGACGGCTGTCGTCAATATCGATCGCAAGCACGCGGGCGCCCTGCGCCTTCGCCAGCAGAAGGGCCGAGAGGCCGACCGGGCCCTGGCCGAACACCGCAAGCGTATCCCGTCCGCTCAGTTCCATCCGATCGAAGGCGCCCCAAGCCGTGCCCGTGCCGCAGGAGATCGCGGCACCCGCCTCGAAGCTCAAGCGCTCGTCAAGCGGGACCAGCGTGTTCGCCGGCACCACCATATAGGGTGCGTGCGCGCCATGGACATCCGTGCCGTACACGACCGGACGCTGCGTGCTGCACATTTGCGGCCATCCCGAATGGCAGTCGGAGCAGCCGGAGCAACCCTGGTAGTGATGCTGCATCACCCGCGCGCCGACGACCGCGTTGGGATCGGTCACGCCCGGCCCGACGGCGACGACGATACCGCAAGGTTCGTGACCGCGGATCACGCTCGCCTGCTCGGGTGTCAGGGAGGAGCGATAGAAGTGCAGATCGCTTCCGCACATGCCCGAAGCCTTGATCTCAAGCACGACCTCGCCGGGACCCGGGGTGGGATCAGGGAAGGTGGCGACATCGAGCTTGCTGTCGCCGAGGAATACTATGCCACGCATCTGATATATCCTTGTTCATTACCTGTGGTGCGCCCGTCGATTGGCGAGCAGGCGCACCGCGACCCGAAAGTCATCCCTATACTTGGCGGGCAGTCACCCCGTCCGACGTGCCGGGAAGAGCCTCATCAAGTTCAGCACCGGAGATCTCGACCGTCTTCTTGTCCGTATCTATGCCCGCCACGACCATCAGGATCGTCACGACCACATACATGCCGGAGATCGCTCCGATCACGCCGCCAATTCCATAGTGGTTGAAAAGCCATAGGATGACGAAGGGCGAGAGGATCAGCCCGACACGGCCAGCGGTCTGCGCGACGCCGCCACCACGGAAGCGGTATTCCGTCGGGAAGAACTCCGGTGTCGCGCCCAGGCCGGTGACCAGGAAGGACGCAACCGTCCCCACCAGGAAGAAGCCGCAGATCACGATATAGGCCGGATCCGCCAGGAACGGATAAATGGCGGCGAAGATCGCCGACAAGGTCCCGAACATGACGATCGCCCAACGACGGCTGATGCGGTCGCCGATGAAGGTGTAGAACAGCGGACCCGCGACATAGCCGGCCATCATCGCGGCATTGAAGCCGAGCGACTTGGAAACGCTCATGCCCTGGCTGACGAAGAATGTCGGCATCCAGCCCGTGATGCTATACGAACCGAACAGGCAGGTCACGTTCAGGATCACCGCCAGGAGCGTGCGGCGGATCACCGTGCGGGAGAAGAGGATGGTGATCGGCACCCATTTCGGGGGGGCGCCGTTCGCGACCGCCGCCTTGGCAGGCTTATGTACGGATGCGCTCACCACGCCGGCCTCGGCCTCGATGCGCTGCATCACGGCTTCGGCCTCCTCATAACGGCCCTGCGCTTCAAGCCAGCGCGGCGATTCCGGCAGGCTGCGACGCAACCACCACACGATCAGCGTGCCGATGCCGCCGATCACGAACATCGCGCGCCAGCTGAAGGCGGGAATGATGAACATGCTGAGCAGCGAGGTGGTCGACACGCCGACCCCGGCGAAAATGCCCAGCATTCCCAGATAGCGTCCGCGCTTGGCGGGCGGCATGAACTCCGTGATGAGGCCGTAGCACATCACATATTCGGCGCCCATGCCGATTCCCATGATGCCGCGAATGGCGATCAACCAGGGCATGGACGGAGCCGCCGCACAACAAAGCGCGAGTATGCCGAATAGCGCGAGATTGAACTGGAAGGCAAAGCCGCGGCCGAAGCGGTCGCTCAGCCATCCCGCGAAGGCCGCGCCGATTGCAAGGCCGAAGAAGGTGGCCGAAAGAAAGATCGAGTTGAGCTCCAGCGTCGAGAAGCCGCTTTTGAGCATCGACGCGAGGACCGAGCCGGAGAGCGTGTTGTCGAACGAGTCGAAGAACATGCCAAGGCCGACGAGCCACATGACCCGAAGGTGGAATCGGCCCGGCGCCAAGTTGTCCAGGCGCTGGCCTGCATTGACAACCCCAATCATTTCCCGTGGCCTGCAATGTAGATGGACATCAGGACCGACATGGATCGATCGCTGCTCGTGAACTTCGGCTGACGGCGCATTGCCTGTTCCTCTCACCTCGAAGACGTCGCAGGCCTGACGGCCGCCGCCTTCTCATTCTATCCTAGATGCCGTCAGCGCGTCGGCCAGCAGGCAACATCATTTTTTCCATCGATGGGCGCCTAGAACCCCGCCCATCCTTGCAAGCCCTGCGCGTCAGAAACGGTGCAGGGTCATGCACAGCAGCTCGGTTTCAGTTTCGGCGTCGAGGGAAACCAGTTCCTCGCCCGGCAGAAACTCGAACGCTGAGCCTTGCGTAAACTCCTCGCCGTTGATCGTGATCCGGCCCTTCGTCTGGAACAGGATGGCGATGCTCGGCAATTTGCCCGCAACATAGGTGGCACCCGCTTCGATCTTGATGAACCCGATCTTGGCCTCGCGCTCCGTGAACGAACCCAGCCACTTCTCCTCGACTCCCGCATCCTCGCCGGGCAGCCAGGCAAAGGCGGACGGGTCCATGACGATAACGCCGTCATAGCGCGGTGCCGCGAACTCCAGCTTTCGCCCGGTGGCATATTCGAAACAGGCTGCCGACGCATCCTCCTCGCGCTGTTCGCCCGAATCATCGACGTAGATGAACTTGCCGCTCTTGAACTCACCCTTCTGCTTCAAGGCATCATTGGCCGCCTCACGGCCTTCGACGCTCAGATAGCCGTTGCCGCTGGCGCCGCCGAATTGCAGCACCATGGTGCGCAGACCTTCGGGCCGATCCTGCGGACCATAATAGACGCTTTCCGGGAAATAGGCGACCCAGCCCTGCGGCAGGACCTTGTCTTCCATATAGGGATAGTCGCCCTCGACCACATAGCGGATCTGGTCGAAATTGTGGCGGTGGCGCGGCGTGCGCCAGCCTCCGGCACCGGCAAGACCGGTGTTCAGGTCGTAATTGTTGGGGGACCCGTCCTCACCGATCAGCAGATGCTTCTGGGTGAGCACGCCTTCCCGCATGGATCCGACTTGGTCGGCATTGGTATCGGCTGGCTTGGATGCGCGCATGATCTAATCTCTCCATAGGATCAGGAGGTCATTCCTCTTGCCCATGAGCCTAACGCGCAGTCGTTATTCGTCATAGGGGCCGAGATTCGGCGGTATAATGCGATGCTATACCCTGGCTTGCGAAGATCACGATTCCGGCCTGAAGTGTCGGACAGCATGTGTATATGGGAGAAACAATAATTCGCATCCCTCCGCCTTTGCTGACGTGACGGACCGCGGAGAGGAACTGTTGCCCATCAAGCGCAACGCAACTGAGGTGGCGTTTTAAGATGATAGATTCCAGCGGACGCTTAAAAAATCCCGTGCGGGAGAAGATCGCGCAGGGTCAGGTTGCCTATTCCATGACGGTCCGCCTGGTACGTGGTGTGGAGATTGCCGCGATCGCGCGGGGAGCCGGTTTCGACACCATCTACTTCGACCTGGAACATAGCGCGCTGTCGCTGGAGACTGTGGGCCAGATCAGCATCGCCGCGCTCCACATGGGCGTTGCGCCCTTCGTGCGGATACCGGGTGTCGATGCCCACCTCATCACCCGTGTGCTAGATGCGGGCGCAGTCGGGATCATCGTGCCGGACCTGCGCTCCGCCGCCGATGCGCAGGCGGTCGTCAACGCCGTCAAATATCGGCCGATGGGCGAGCGTTCCCTGCCCGGCGTCACCCCGCAGCTTCTCTTCCGCTCCGTGCCCAATGCTGAAACGCGCGAGCAGATCAACGATGCGACGATGATCGTCGCGCAGATCGAGTCGAACGAGGGGCTCGCCGCGGTGGATGAAATCGCTTCGGTACCGGGCATCGACATCCTTCTGGTGGGCGCGAATGACCTGTGCGCGGTGAACGGCATAACCGGCCAGTTCGACCATGACATCATCCAGAACGCCTATGCCAACACACTCGCGGCCTGCCAGAAGCACGGCAAGACCCTCGGCGTCGGCGGCCTCAATTCGCGCCCTGATCTGATGAAAAAATATATCACGCTGGGCGGGCGGTTCGTGTCGCTGGGCGCTGACCTGTCGCTGCTTGCGAGCGCAGCCGCCCAGAAGCGCAAAGAGATGGAATGATGCGCTGGGCGGGCTGACCAAAGCCGGTCGCCACCCGCAACAGCATCTATTGCTTCGATCAGATGATAATAATCTCGCCGCATCGGGCTCACCCAGCCGATCCGGCCAAGCATTAAGAGAGACATGATGGACCCTCAGACTGCCACGCTTACCCGCGCTCCCGACGATTCCGGCGCGCCAGCCCATGCGCGCGATTTCGGCGTCCAGGACCGCGTGGTCGTGATTACCGGAGGTGGTCAGGGCATCGGCCGCGAATTGTCACGCCAGTTCGCGGCCGCCGGTGCCATTGTCGCCATCGCCGATCTCAATCTTGCCGCCGCCCGATCGGTGGAGGGCGAAATTGTCGCGGCGGGCGGCCGGGGACTGGCGCTGCAAGTCGATGTTGCGGACAAGGCATCCGTCGACGCCATGGCGCAGGCGATTCTCGACGCCTATGGCCGTATCGATGTGCTGGTGAATAACGCCGCCATCTTCGCCACTCTGAACAAACGTCCCTTCGACCAGATTCCCCTCGGCGAGTGGGAGCAGGTCATGCGCGTCAACATCACCGGCGTCTTCCTGACCTCTTGCGCGGTCGTGCCGGCCATGCGCCAGGCCGGCTGGGGCCGGATCATCAACATCTCCTCCGATGCGGTGAACAAGGGGGTGCCCAACTATCTTCACTATGTCACGTCCAAGTCCGCGCTCATCGGCATGACGAACTCTATGGCGCGCGAACTCGGCCCCCACGGCATCACCGTCAACTGCATCCGCCCCGGCGGTGTCGCCACGGAGGTGGAGCGCACCCACAATCCGACCGAGGAAATCCGCGCCAGCCTGCTGACGCAACAGTGCCTGCCGCGCGGCCAGATGCCCGAAGACCTGGTCGGCATCGTGATGTTCTTCGCGACGCCCGCCGCCGGTTTCATCACCGGACAGACCATCGCAGCCGATGGCGGCATGACGCACAATCATTGAGGCTATCGGCCGACGCCGCGAACTTGGATCAAGGACGAACAGTGATGAGAGAATATCGCAAATTCTATATCGACGGCGAATGGGTCGATCCCCTGTCCGCGACCGACTTCACTGTCGTCAACCCGGCGACGGAAGAGGCGTTCGCGACCATCGCTCTTGGCAGCGCGCAGGATGTCGGCCGCGCCGTGAAGGCAGCCCGGGCCGCCTTCGCCACCTTTAGCGAGACGCCGGTCACAGAGCGGATCGCCCTGCTGGAGAAGGTGGCGCAAGCAATCGGAGCCCGCCGCGCGCAGATCGCCGCCGCCGTCACGGAGGAATTGGGTACGCCGGTCAACGCGATGATCCACGTCGACGGGTCGATCGCTGTGTTCCGCGAACAGGCGGACATCCTCGAAAGCTATGCGTTCGAAGCGTCGGTCCGCGGCAACATCGTGCGGAAAGAGCCGATCGGCGTGGCCGGCATGATCACCGCGTGGAACTGGCCGGTCCAGCTGCTCTGCACGAAGCTCTCGGCAGCACTCGCGGCGGGCTGCACCGTGGTGGCGAAGCCAAGCGAATTCACCTCCATCACGGCGATCGCGCTGACCGAAGCGCTGCACGATGCGGGCGTGCCGAAGGGCGTCTTCAACCTCGTGCTGGGCGACGGGCCGACCGTCGGCGCGGCAATCACCCAGCATCCCGACATCGATCTCGTCTCCTTTACCGGATCGACCAGGGCAGGCGTGCTGGTCGCTCAGGCTGCCGCGCCGACGGTCAAGCGCGTTTGTCAGGAACTTGGCGGCAAGTCGGCCAACATCATCCTGCCCGACGCCGATCTCTCTGCCGCCGTGCAGTGGAACATCGCCCGCGCCTTCCAGAATACGGGCCAGTCCTGCCATGCGCCCAGCCGCATGCTGGTGCAGCGTGACCAGCTGCCCGAAGTGATCGACCATATTCGTGCGGCGGTGGATGCAATCGTGGTCGGGGACCCGCTGTCACCCGAAACCAGCATGGGCCCGGTCGTCAACAAGGCCCAGTTCGACCGCGTCAACAGCTATATCAAGGTAGGCATAGATGGCGGCGCCCGCCTGCTATGCGGCGGCACCGGCCGCCCGGCGGGCCTGGATCGCGGCTATTTCATCCGCCCGACCGTGTTCGTCGATGTGGTGCCCCACATGACCATCGCGCAGGAGGAAATCTTCGGCCCGGTGCTAGCGGTCATCACCTACGATGATGTCGAGGAGGCGATCCAGATCGCGAACGACACCGCCTATGGGCTTGGCGCGTACGTCTTCACCAACGATCCGAGGAAGGGCATGGCGATCGGCCGCCGCCTGCGCGCGGGGCGCGTCTTCCTGAACGGCAAGGCCAGCAACATGGCCGCGCCGATGGGCGGGTACAAACAATCGGGCAACGGCCGCGAAATGGGTGTTCACGGCCTTGAGGAATATCTGGAAATCAAGGCGATGATCGGCTTCGAAGCCGCGGTCTGAACCATGTTCCAGCGCCTGCCGCCAAAAGCTGGGTAGCAGGCAGCCAAGGGAGTCAATGCAGATGAAGATATGCGTCTATGGCGCCGGTGCGGTCGGCGGGCACATCGCGGGCCGGCTGGCCGAAGGCGGCGCCGAGGTTTCGGTTGTCGCGCGGGGCGAACATCTCGCCGCGATCAGGGAGAAGGGCCTTCGCGTACAGACGAAGGACGGCCTGCTCCATTCCCATCCGAACGCGAGCGACGATCCGCATGCCCTGGGCGTGCAGGACGTGGTGATCGTGACGGTGAAGGCGCCGGCCCTGTCGCAGGTGGCGGCGAACATCGCGCCCTTGCTGGGCCCCGACACGCCGGTCGTGTTCGTCATGAACGGGATACCCTGGTGGTATTTCCATGCGGAGGGCGGGCCGCTCGACGGAACCCGGCTACCGAAGATCGATCCCGATGGGACAGTGTGGGACAAGATCGGCCCTGAACGGGCGATCGGCGCGGTCGCACACACCGCCTGCACGGTCATCGAACCCGGCATCATCAAGGCGGCCAATCCGCGCAACCGGATCATCCTTGGCCGTCCGGACGGCGCGGCGGACAGCGTTCTCGACGCCCTGGCGGCGGCACTGACCGCAGGCGGCCTGGAGATCGAAGTAACGGACAAGATCCGTGACGGCATCTGGGAAAAGCTGCTGATGAACCTGGTCGGCGGCTCGCTCGGTATCCTCACCGCTTCCCCGATGGGCGAAGCGCTGGCGAACCCGGCGGTTGCGCAGGCGGCGGAGCGAATCGCGCTTGAAGGCGTGGCTATCGCGTCTGCGCTTGGATCCGACGCCGGTGATCCGCAGGAAGGACTGTCGCGGCTCAAGGTTTCGACCCACAAGCAGAGCATCCTGCAAGACCTGATGCTCGGCCGCTCGATGGAAGTCGATGCGCTGCTGGCCGTGCCGCTCGAACTTGCGCGGATGACGGGGGTAGCGACGCCGACGCTCGACCTTATCGTCGGCCTCGCCGTTCAGCGCGCCCGCGCGGCAGGACTGTACAAAGACTGAGGCACGGCATTGAAATCGCGGGCAGATCTTCGCCCGCGATTTCCAAGAGCTGGGCATATAATAGGAAGTTATACCGCCGTCACAGCCCATCTATCGCGGTTGTAATCATTGTTATAAGGTCTTGCTCAAGACAAATAACGCCGGACGAAGTGGAGAGTAGTCATGCAGGCACGACCGCCTGTTGAAACGGGCATGGATGGGCAATCTTCGACCAAAGGTTCGAAATATCGCCAGCATCCCGCCGCTCCCCTTCATCTGAAAGCCCGGACGGCCGTGATCGACGGCCTTTGGGATGCCTCTACATCGAGAGCATAGCTCTCATAAACCGCCGGACCGACGGCTAAGGTCGCACGGAATGATCCGTGCTGTCTCTTGGCTCGCGGTTCTGATCGCCACATCCGGCCGAATGGCAGAATGAATATTTCGCCCGGACACATAAGCTCTGAAAAAGGGAGGGGTTTACTATGAAAAAGACATACAAGCATTTCGGCATGACCAGCCTGGGCGTAGTTTCGCTGATGCTGATGACGTCAGCCCCCGCCATGGCGCAGACCACTGAGGCGCCCCAGGACGCGCAGGCCTCCGGCGGATTGCAGGATATCGTCGTCACCGCGCAGAAGCGCGCGCAGAATGTTCAAGATGTCCCGATCGCCATCTCCGCAGTCCTTGGAGAATCCCTCGCCAAGGCCGGGGTGGTCACGACCGAGGACCTCAAGACGACCTTCGCAGGCGTCAACATCAAGACCACCAGCTCGCAGTTTCAGCCCTCCATTCGTGGCGTTGGCACCTCGACCTCCAACGTCGAGAACGCGGTCGCCCTCTATATCGACGGCGTCTATTATGCGAACCAGAGCGACGCCCGCCGCGAACTGAACGATATCGAGCAGGTTGCCGTGCTCAAGGGTCCGCAGGGCACCCTGTTCGGCCGCAACGCGACCGCCGGCGTTATCCAGATCACCACCCGCGCGCCCTCCCATAGCTGGAGTGGCGAGGTGAACGCCAATGTCGATCAATATGCGACGCTGCGCACCGGCGCCTACATCACCGGGCCGCTCAGCGACACGCTCGCCTTCAGCCTTTCCGGCAACTACACCACGCAGGGCGAAGGCTGGGGCAAGAACTACACCACCGGCAAGGACACCTACAAGATCGACCATATCGCGGCGATCCGTGGCAAACTGCTGTTCGAGCCCGGCGACAATACCGACATTACGCTGATCGGCGACTATACGTCGCGCAGGGACAATCTGGGCGCCTATTTCCGTGCCTTCCCTGGCACGACCGTCAACCCGCTGGTCCCCTATGTCCAGCCGCCAGGCGTGCATGACAGCTACAACAATGTCGATTCCCTGAACCGCTATGATGGCGGAGGCGCGAGCCTGACGATCAACCATGAATTTGGTTTCGGCAAGTTTCAGAGCATCACCGCCTATCGCAAGTTCACCACCGGCTACATCATCGATGCCGATATGACGCGCGCAGCAGGTCATCGCCTCGACACCAGCCACAACAAGGGCGAAAGCTTCTCGCAGGAAGTACAGCTGACGTCTGCCGAAGGCAGCCCGCTCAACTGGGCGGTCGGGGCCTTCTACTTCCACTACACCAACGCGCTCGATCCGATGCACCGCGACTTCGGGACGCCGCTCTACATCACGTCGCCAGCTTCCTATGTCACCCGCGACCTCTTCAGCAAGGAGACGGTGGACTCCGTCGCGCCCTATGCCCAGGCGGATTTCGAGATCCTGCCTGCAACGCGGCTGACCCTTGGCGCGCGCTGGACCTATGAAAAGCGCTCGCTCGACTCCCGCTGGCCTTCGACCCGCGCGGACGGCACTTTCGTCCCGAACAGCATCCCGGCGGTCGACGGCGCGTCGATCACCGCCAAGCGGCCGACATGGCGTATCGCCCTCGATCACAAGTTCAGCGACGATATTCTGGGCTATGTGTCGTGGAACCGCGGCTTCAAGAGCGGCGGCTTCAACCTCGCCAACCCTGCGAACCCGCCCTACAAGCCCGAGCGGCTGGACGCCTATGAAGCGGGCCTGAAGACCACGCTGCTGGATCGTAAGCTGCGCCTGAACATCGCCGGCTTCTACTATAAGTACGACAATCTCCAGGTCCTCCAGCTGAGCGCGGCGGCACCGGTCATCACGAACGGCGCCAAGGCGGAACTGTACGGCGTGGACATGGACTTCGAGGCGCAGCTCACGCCGGAACTGCGCTTCATGGGCAGCGCCGAGGTGCTGCACGCGGAGTTCACCAGCTATCCGGGCGCGGTCATCAGCTTCACGCAGCCGACGGGAGGCATCGGCACGCGCTTTGGCGACGTCAGCGGCAATCGCCTGCCGCTTTCGCAGAAGTTCGTGGCGAACGCCGCGCTCGACTATACGAAGCAAGTGTCCTTCGGTGAGATCAACCTGAACGCGGCCGTCGCCTATAATGGCAACTACGCCTTCGACCCGGACAATGTAGTCAAGCAGAAGGGCTATACGAACATCAACCTTGCCGCGAACTGGACGCTTCCCGACGATGATTTCACAATCGGCGTCTTCGTCCGCAACCTGCTGAACAACAAGGTGATCTCCTACTCGACCGCATCGTCGCCGCTGGGATACATCACGACTTATGACAATCCGCCCATCACCTACGGTGTCTCGGCCAAATATAAGTTCTGATGCCTTCGGAGCCGATCGCTCCATGACATGAACGTGAACCCGGCGGTGTTGCTCCTTTGAGGATAGGCGCCGCCGGGTTTTCGCGTTCAGCCGCTGCCGGGGTCGGGGGATAACGGGGCCTTATACCCCTACATCCCCGACCTTCGATCAGGGTTGCCCCAGGTGCCGGTAACACCCCATCTCATCTCGATACAGCAACTGGGCGGCCGCGTACCGCCAGCGATAGGGAAAACAAGATAGTGCCAGGCGGACATTCTCCGGTGATTCTTTCCGCTTCCGATCTTGTGGACCCTGCGCTCCTCATCGAACGGGCGCAGATCGCGGGCGAGTGGGTCGCGGCGCAGAGCGGCGCGACGCTTATCGTGACCGACCCGGCCAGCGGGAAAACAATTGGCACCGTCCCCGATTGCGGCGCCGCCGACACCCGGCGCGCCATCGACGCGGCGGCTGCGGCGCTCCCTGCCTGGCGCGCCCGCACCGCGGGGGAACGCGCCGCCATCATCGAGCGCTGGCATGATCTGGTGCTCGCCAATGTGGACGACCTCGCCCGCATCATGACCGCCGAGCAGGGCAAGCCCCTGGACGAGGCAGCAGGCGAGATCCGCTACGCCGCCACCTTCATCAAATGGTTCGCGGAGGAAGGCCGGCGCGTCAGCGGTCATGACATTCCCGCCCCGACGGCTGATCGCCGGATCATGGTGCGCAGAGAGCCGGTCGGCGTGTGCGCGGCGATCACCCCCTGGAACTTCCCGGCGGCGATGATCACGCGGAAGGTTGCACCCGCCCTCGCCGCAGGCTGCACGATCGTCGTCAAGCCTTCGGACCTGACGCCCTTCACCGCTCTTGCACTGGGGCTGCTGGCCGAGCGGGCGGGTGTTCCGGCGGGCGTGCTGAACACCGTCACGGGGCGGCCGGAGGAAATCGGGCAGGAACTGACGCAGAGTCCGATCGTGCGCAAGCTGACCTTCACCGGCTCGACGCGCGTCGGCGCCCTGCTGATGCGGCAATGTGCGGACACGATCAAGAAGCTCAGCCTGGAACTGGGCGGCAATGCGCCCTTCATCGTCTTTGACGACGCCGATGTCGACCTGGCCGTCGACGGCGTCATGTCGAGCAAGTTCCGCAACGCCGGCCAGACCTGCGTCTGCGCCAACCGCATCTTCGTGCAATCGGGCATCCACGACCGCTTCGTCGAGAAGCTGGGGATCGCGATCGCCGCGCTGAAGGTCGGACCAGGCGTCGCGCCCGGCGTCGGCATCGGCCCCCTCATCAACCAGGCGGCGCGGGACAAGGTGGCGCAGCATGTCGCTGACGCCGTCGGCAAGGGCGCCCGCGTCGCCGCCGCCGCTGAGGTGCCGGGCGACAGCTACACTCAGCCGGTGCTCATCACCGGCGCCACGCCCGACATGCTGCTGGCGAGCGAGGAGACGTTCGGCCCGGTCGCTCCGGTCTTCCGCTTCGAGGAGGAGCAGGATGCGGTCGCGCTCGCCAATGGGACGCCGTTTGGCCTTGCCGCCTATTTCTACACGGACGACCTCCACCGCGCCTGGCGGGTGGGAGAGGCGCTCGACTTCGGCATGGTCGGGCTCAACACCGGCAGCATCGCGATGGAGATGGCGCCGTTCGGGGGCGTCAAGCATTCCGGCCTCGGCCGCGAAGGCGGGCGCGAGGGGATCGAGGAATATCTCGAAACCAAGGCATTCCACTGGGCCGGCCTGAAGCCCGCCTGACGCAGATCATATCCACAAGGAACATAGGATGAGTGAGAAGAAAAGCTATCGCATCGCCGTCATTCCCGGCGATGGTATCGGCAAGGAAGTCGTGCCCGGCGGCATCCAGGTGCTGGAAGCCGCCGCCGCCGCTTATGGCTTTACCATCGAGCAGCAATGGCATGATTTCGCCTGCTGCGAATATTATGCCGAACATGGTCAGATGATGCCTGATGATTGGAAGGCGCAGATCGGCGACGCCGACGCCATTTATTTCGGCGCGGTCGGCTGGCCCGACACCGTGCCCGACCATATCTCGCTCTGGGGCTCGCTGATCCAGTTCCGCCGCGAATATGACCAATATGTCAACCTGCGCCCGGTTCGCCTGATGCCGGGCGTCCCCTGCCCGCTGGCGGGCCGCAAGCCCGGCGACATCGACATGATGATCGTGCGCGAGAATACCGAGGGCGAATATTCGGCTATCGGCGGCATCTCCTTCCCCGGCACCGACCGCGAGATCGTGCTGCAGGAGACGGTGATGACGCGCTTCGGCACCGACCGCCTCCTGAAATATGCCTTTGATCTCGCCCAGGCGCGTCCGAAGAAGCACATCACTTCGGCCACCAAGTCCAACGGTATCGCCATTACCATGCCCTGGTGGGATGGCCGAGTCGAGGAAATGGCGAAAAATTATCCCGAGGTCCGCTCGGACAAATATCATATCGACATTCTCGCCGCGCAGTTCGTGATGAACCCGGACCGCTTCGACGTCGTCGTCGCCTCCAACCTGTTCGGCGATATCCTGTCCGACCTAGGCCCAGCCTGCACCGGCACGATCGGCATCGCGCCCTGCGGCAACATCAATCCCGACCGATCCAAGCCATCCCTGTTCGAGCCGGTCCACGGCTCGGCTCCCGACATCGCCGGCAAGGGCATCGCCAATCCGGTAGGTCAGATCTGGTGCGGCGCCATGATGCTCGACCATCTGGGCGAAACCGATGCCGCCGCGGCGGTCGTGTCTGCGATCGAGGAGGTGCTGGCTCAGGACAATCTGCGCACGCGCGATCTGGGCGGCACTGCCAATACGGAAGAATGCGCCGCCGCAATTGCAGCCGCCGTGCGGTGATGGCTTTGGCAGGGCAATATGTAGTCGCATAATGCCCTGCCATCGCCCGCACGCTGATCGTTCCACCAAGTGTGTTGAGCACAGCTCAACGACGCATCAATCCGTGAAGGACTAATTTCGCCTGAAAGCTTCGGCTATATGCGAGATCTCGACCGCGACTGATGTCGTGGGATCATTTGACATTGAGGCTCGTACATGGCTCACACCGCCGGCATCTCGGAACCGCCGACCTCCACAGAGATGGATGTTGAGCCGCGCTCGGGCTGGAGCGCCGTTTTCGCCCTGACACTTTGCGTTTCAACACTGATCGCATCGGAGTTCATGCCGATCAGTATCCTGACCCCGATTGCGTCGGACCTCCATCTTAGCGAGGGCGCGGCCGGGCAGGCCATCTCCATCTCCGGGCTGTTCGCCGTCATCGCCAGCCTGTCGATCGCCACGATCGCCCGCGGGATCGACCGCCGCCGCCTGCTGCTTGGCCTTACAGCATTGATGCTGGCATCGGGCGTCACCGTAGCGCTTGCCCCCAGTTACACTGTGCTGATGATCGGTCGCGCCCTGATTGGCGTCGTGATCGGGGGCTTCTGGTCGATGTCTGCCGCCACGGTCATGCGCCTCGTGCCAGAGGATCAGGTGCCGCGCGCACTTGCAATGCTTAATGGCGGAAACGCGCTTGCGACGACGATCGCGGCGCCGCTCGGCAGCTTCCTCGGCCAATTTATCGGGTGGCGGGGCGCCTTCTTCGCCGTCGTTCCGCTCGCTGCCGTCACCTTTGCATGGCAATGGCTGACGCTGCCGGCAATGCCCTCCGATCGCAATGGGTCGGACGCCAACGCGCTCGGTCTGCTGGCCCGCCCGGTGACTCGCGGCGGAATGCTGGCAGTCGCGCTGCTGTTCATGGGCCAGTTCGCCCTGTTCACCTATCTCCGGCCGTTTCTCGAAGGCACCACCGGCCTGAGCGTCTCGCTTCTCTCGCTGATATTGTTCATGATGGGCGGGGCGGGATTGTTGGGGACGTGGCTGATCGGTCGCGCCATCGCTGCCAGTCTTGCCGCCATCCTCATGCTCACGCCGCTCCTGATGGCGGGTATCGCGCTTGCGCTCACACTGCTCGGCACCGTTCCCACAGCCACCGCCCTGCTGCTCGCCGCCTGGGGCATGATCGGAACCGCCGTGCCGGTCGCCTGGTGGACCTGGCTCAGCCGCGCCTTGCCCGATGATGCGGAGGCCGGCGGCGGACTGATGGTCGCGGTCATCCAGCTCGCGATCACCTTGGGCGCAGCGGGCGGCGGCCTGCTGTTCGACACGGGCGGCTACCGCGCTACCTTCATCGCTGCTGCCGTCCTGCTCGGCGCATCAGCCCTGGTGGGAGCGACGAGCGCAAGGCGGGCGATGAAGAACACATTGGCAGGAGCAACGGCATGATCACCGCCAACGCCACTCACCGGAGCGCGCTGGAGCTCGATCGTCGCACGATGCTGCGCGGAGCAGGTGTCACGGCACTCTGCCTGCCCATCCTCACCTCCCCAATCGCAGAGGCAAGAACCATGATCAAAGATGCAGACAATTTCTATGTCAGCGACAAGGTGACAATCGACAAGGTCACCTTCAGCGACCAGTTCCGGATGAAAATCGCCGGCAACCTGTTCGCGCCCAAAACGGTTGCGCGCGGCACTCGGCATCCCGCCATCATCGTTGGCCATCCCATGGGCGCGGTGAAGGAGCAGAGCGCCAATCTCTATGCGACCAAGATGGCGGAGCGCGGTTTCATCACGCTCTCGATCGATCTGCCATTCTGGGGCGAAAGCGAGGGCGCGCCCCGCAATGCGGTATCGCCCGACATGTATGCGGAAGCATTCAGCGCCGCGGCCGACTTTCTCGGCACCCAGCCGCTGGTGGACAAGGATGCTATCGGCGTTATCGGCATCTGCGGCAGCGGCAGCTTCGCGATCAGCGCCGCCAAGATCGATCCTCGGCTTCGGGCGATCGCGACAGTGAGCATGTACGACATGGGCGCGGCCAACCGTAGCGGCTTGGGCAAGGGCGTGTCAGTCGATCAGCGCAAGTCGTTCATAGCCGCCGCCGCCAACCAGCGGGACGTCGAATTCGCCGGTGGTAGGATCGGATATACCGGCGGCTGCACGCATGAACTGACCCCGCAGACAGACCCGATCCAGCGTGAGTTTTACGATTTCTACCGGACGCCACGCGGCGAGTTCACTCCGAAGAACGGTTCGCCGCTTACGACGACCCACCCGACGCTGACGAGCAACGTCAAGTTCATGAACTTCTATCCGTTCAACGATATCGATACGATCTCGCCCCGGCCCATGCTCTTCATCGCCGGGAACGAGGCCCACAGCCGGGAGTTCAGCGAGGACGCATTTGCGAGAGCCGCCGAACCAAAGGAACTCGCCTGGGTAAAGGGTGCAGGACATGTCGATCTGTACGACCGCGTCGACCTCATACCCTGGGACAAGCTCGACGGCTTCTTCCGCCGGCATCTGGTATGATGCGATGAGACCGCATCGCGTCATCGCACTCACTCTCTGGCTCCTCGGCTCGACAACGGCGAGCGCGAAGCCGGACGGCTCCCCTCCAGCACAAGGAGTTCCAATCATGGAAATCACACGCAAGGCTGACCTGAAAACCATTGACGGCCCGGCCGAGTTCTTCACGGGTAAGGTCACTATCACGGGCCAGTTCCAGCGCCACGAGCCGTCCCGCGTGGGGGGCGCCATCGTCCATTTCGAGCCAGGCGCCCGCACTGCCTGGCACAGGCACCCGCTCGGCCAGACGCTGATCGTGACGGAGGGGATCGGCTGGACACAGGTCGAGGGCGGCGAGATTCACGAGTTCCGTGCCGGCGACCAGATCTGGTGTCCCAAGGACAAGAAGCACTGGCACGGCGCCACGCCAACGACGGGCATGACCCATATCGCGATCCAGGAAAGCAAGGACGGCTCGCCCGTCACCTGGCTGGACCATGTCACCGACGAGGAATATCTTGCCGGCCCTTCGGCTTTGAATTCGGGGAGATAAAGCATGCGCGCGACCACCATGCCCGGCGCACGGGACGTTCGGATCGAGAATGTCCCGGACGCCACGATCGAACAGCCCACCGATGCCGTCATCCGGATCACGCGCGCCTGTATCTGCGGCAGCGACCTGTGGCCCTATAATGACGGTCCGAACGTGGCTCATCAGTGCATGGGCCATGAAGCGGTCGGCGTCGTCCTTGACGTCGGCAGCGACGTCCAGCGGATCAAACCTGGGCAAGTCGTTATCATGCCCTTCGCGGATTCCGACGGCACCTGCCTGTTTTGCGAAGAGGGTCTTCAGACCGCCTGTGTCCAGGTGAACTTCTTCGGCAGCGGCACCGGGCTTGGCGGAGCCCAGGCCGAGGCGCTGCGCATTCCCAACGCCGACGGCACGCTTTACCCCCTCGACATCGGCGAGGACGACGCGCTCATGCCGTCGCTCCTAACCCTTTCCGATGTGATGGGCACCGGACACCATGCGGCAGTGACCGCCCGCGTCCGTCGCGGCGGCAGCGTCGCGATCGTGGGTGATGGCGCGGTGGGCCTGTGCGGCGTGATTGCGGCCAAGCGGATAGGGGCCGAACAGATCATCATCATGGGCCGGCATCAGGACAGGATCGACCTTGCGCGGCGCTTCGGCGCGACCGATGTGGTGAGCGAACGCGGCGACGAAGCGATCGCGCGGGTTCGCGAACTGACCGGCGGCTATGGCGTCCAGTCCGTGCTGGAATGCGTCGGATCGGAGCCTGCGATTGTGACTTCGCTCGGCATCGTGCGGGCAGGTGGCGCCATTGGACGCGTCGGACTTCCGCATTATGACGCGGTACCCAACACCCGCCCCGCCTTCTACCAGAATGTGATCGTCGCTGGTGGGCCCGCGCCCGTACGAGCATATATCGACGAACTGCTGCCCGACATCCTGGACGGCCGCATAGAGCCCGGCCTTGTGTTCGACCGTACGGTCGACCTCGACGGCGTGCCGGATGGCTATCGCGCGATGAATGAGCGTGAGGCACTCAAGGTACTGATCCGTCCCTGACCCAGCCGAGGGCAGCCAATAAAGCCGCTCCTCACATCCAGTCGATAGGGCCGAGATGCCGGCGCCCGTCCGACGATCAGGAGTAAATGCGATGAACCCCACCTATGATTTCAAGGGCAAGGTCGCGTTCGTGACGGGCGCCAGCCAGGGCATGGGTCTTGCCGCCGCGCAAGCCTATGCCCGGGCGGGTGCCGCCGTGGTGTTGACTGACGTGCAGGCAGCGAAGGTCGCCGCCGAGGCCGATCGGATCGTTGCCGATGGCGGCAAGGCGGTCGGTATCGCCTGCGACGTCAGCGATGAAACCCAGGTTGCTGACGCGATCGGCCGGACTGCGGCGGAATTCGGCAGGCTCGACATGGCGTTCAACAATGCCGGCGTGCAGGCGCCGGCGGTCGACCTCGCGGACCAGGATGCCGCCGACTTCGACCGCGTCGCCGCGATCAACCTGCGCGGCCTTTGGGCCTGCATGAAGCATGAGCTCAAGCAGATGCGCACGCAGAAAAGCGGCACGATCGTCAACATGGCCTCGGCAGGCGGCCTTGTTGGGAACCTTGACCTCGCCGCCTATAACGCCACCAAGCACGGCGTCGTGGGCCTGACCAAAAGCGCCGCGCTGCGCTATGCGAAACAGGGCATCCGGATAAATGCGGTCTGCCCTTCGACCATCAACACGCCCATGGTCGCGAGCATGCTGGCAACCCAACCCGAAGCGATGGATGACATCATGCGTCTCCAGGTCATCGGCCGCCTTGGTGAACCGGAAGAGGTAGCGGCGGCTGTGATGTGGCTCTCCAGCTCCGGCGCCAGCTTCGTCCACGGCGTAGCGCTGCCGGTCGACGGCGGCTTCACCGCCAATTGACGACGAGCGGTCGCATATCATGAACGCCGTGCGTCCCCTCCCGACGAGGCGATGTATTATTTTTCGAGGAGCCGATCTCCATGTCTCAAAAGCCTGATCCCATCGGAACCGTCATCGCCCGGGCCGTCACCTATTCTGGTCCCGGCGGCTATGAAGTAGTCTCCCTCGCCGACCGGGCAGTCCGGCCGCCTGAGCCGGGCGAGGTCCGCATCAGGGTCGCCGCTGCGGCGTCGAGCCCGACGGACATATTGCTGCGCAGTTCTAACCGCGCCAGCCGTTTGCCCCCGCCGCTCACTCCGGGAATGGACGCCGCTGGCACAGTCGAGTCGGTGGGCTCGGGCGTCAATCATCTCGCAGTTGGCGACGCTGTGATGGCCACTGTTTCGCCGATGCGCCCTGAAGGTGGGGCGCAGGCTAGCTTCATCGTCATTCCTGCCGCTTCTGCAGTCCGCGCTCCGACGGGCATCTCATTCGCCCAGGCCGCGACCATTCCCATGAACGGCCTGACCGCCCTCTATGCACTCGAAATCGCCGCGCGCTCTCCCGGACAGACGCTTGCCGTGACGGGCGGTGCGGGCTGGCTCGCCTATCTCACGATCGTCATCGCGAAGCTGCGCGGGCTGCGCGTGGTAGCCGATGCCAAGATCTCCGACTTCGATCTTGTTCGCGGCTATGGCGCGGATGTGGTGGTGGAACGCGGGCAGGGCTTCACCGCGTCCGTTCGCCAAGCAGTGCCCGAGGGTGTCGATATGCTGCTCGACACCGCGCTCCTGGCCGAAACATCTTTCCCCGCGATCCGCGACGGTGGCATCTACATTCCCGTCAGGGGCTGGAACGGTCCCGACGCGGAACGCGGCATAGCCATCAAGCCGGTGATGGTGCCCGATGTGCTCGAACGGACGGACTGGCTGGAGGAACTGCGGGCGCTTGTGACCGCGGGACACATCACGCCGCTCGTGGCCGCGGAGTTTCCGGCCGAGCGTGTCGCCGATGCCCAGCGCCTGCTCGAGGCGGGCGGCGTTCGGGGCCGACCGGTGATCCTCTTCTAGCCAGGCGCCGCTACTGATCGATCCCGGAACGCAGCGGAGCGAGAAAATTTCACGGCTCGACTCTCGACGCGGCTGATCACGGTCGCCGAACGGATCAATTCCGCCGCGCTCCGCTCGCTTCAGGTCAGCGCTATCGGGTGAAATGGGATAGGGGAGCGGCGATCATCTAGAAATTCTTGTTGATGAACACATTGATCATCCGCGGCTCGTTATAAGCCCGATAGTAGGTCGGGTAGAGGCCGGCATTGGTCGGCGAATAGCCGCCCGCCTGCCCCCGCCGCAGGTCGAAGATGTTGCTGACCTTTATGCCCGTCGTCAGGCTTTCATCCTGCGTCGTGTAGTTGATCGTCCCATTGACGAACGTCTGACCGGGCACCGCAGTCTGCGCCGTATTGTAGAGATCGACGAACCGCCGCGATTCATATTGCGCGTCCACGCCGATCCGCCAGGCGCCGTCCGCTGCCAG
The DNA here is from genome assembly GCF_000412635.1 of Sphingobium bisphenolivorans. Lineage (GTDB taxonomy): Bacteria > Pseudomonadota > Alphaproteobacteria > Sphingomonadales > Sphingomonadaceae > Sphingobium > Sphingobium bisphenolivorans. Next base: position 102,686 of record NZ_ASTG01000016.1, on the reverse strand, counting down.
CGGCAGGCGGTAATTGGCGGAGCCGGCGACTTGCCATTTGGGCGACAGCGGGAATTCCAGTCCGACCAGTGTCGTTCGTCCGGCCACATTGGGAGGCAGCGTCGCGGTGAAAGTGCGATATCGGGTCTTCAGATAGGAAATGCTGCTGCTGAGGTTCAGCCCCTCCGCCGGCGATGTCGCCAATTCCAGCTCCCCGCCCCAACTCGCCGCCTTGCCCGCGTTGATGAGCTGGTTGGTCACGATACCCTGCGCCGCCGTGCTGGTGGCGCGCACCTGGAAATCCTTGATGTCATTGTAGAAGACCGCAAGGTTCGCCGTCAGCAGATCGCCGAACAGGCGCGTTTTCAGCCCGATCTCATATGTGGTGAGCAGTTGCGGCTTGTAGGGTGTCTGGCTGCCCGCGACCGTGTTAGTGCGCAGGTCGTAGCCGCCCGACTTGAAGCCTTGCGACCAGGAGAGATATTGGAAGATCTGCGGCGACCATTCCACCTGCAGGCCAAATTTCGGCGTGAAGCTGGAAAAGCTTTTGGGTTTGGCAGTCACGTCGAAGCTGGTGAAGCTGCTGCTGGCCGATGTGCCCGTCGGATAGAGGCGGAAGAAGGCATCGGGATCATATCCCCATTCCTGCGGATCATGCAGCCCCCAGCGTGTCCCCTGCTGACCGATGTTGCGGAACTTGCGCCTGTCCGTAGTCCAGCGGCCGCCGATCGTCAGCGTCAGCGCGTCCGTCGCCTTGTAGTTGAGCTGACCGTAGGCGGAATAGCTGGTGGTGCGCAGCCAATTATTGGTATGCGTCACCGTCCCGATATTATCGACCGTGGCCCCGGCCGACTGGCTGAGGCGGTGATTGTGGAACCATTCCTGAAAATAATAGAGGCCAAGGACGAAGTTCAGGCGATCAAACTCGCCGTTAAGGTTGAATTCCTGGGTTTTCTGCCACTGGCGAAAGCTCGCATGGCTATCGCTCTTGATGGCGGTGACACCGTCATTGTCATAATAGATCGGACCATCGATCCCGCGATAGGCGGTCATCGACTTGGCGACGAGGTGATCGTCGATCTCATATTGCAGCGTCAGCGAGCCGCCATAAGCGTTCGTGGCGTTATAGGGCAGCGTGTCGGACCAGGTGAGGTCGGGATCGGTCTTGCGGCCGGTGCCGGTCTGTCCGTCCGGCTGGTTGACGGGCGTATAGTAGCTCTGGCTCGACCGGTCGAACATCGCGTCGCCGCTCAGCGTCACCGTCAGCCGATGGGTCAGCTGCGACTTCAGCTTACCCCGCAGGATGGTGAGGTCGAGGTCGTTGACGTCACGGTTGAGCGGCACGCTATATTGCCACCCGTCGCGCGTGTGACGGATGATGGAGAAGGCGGCGTTCAGCTTGTCGTCGGGCAGTATCGCGCCGGTGACCCGCGCCTTCAGGTCAAGGTTGTCGAAGCTGCCATAAGTGGCGCTGACGTAGAGATTATGTTCGGCCGTCGGGTCTTTGGTGATGAAGCGGATCGCGCCGGCACTGGAATTGCGGCCGTAGAGCGTACCCTGTGGTCCGCGCAGCACCTCCACCCGTTCAAGGTCCGGCGTGTCGTAGAGCGAGCCCACGGTGCGGGCCAGATAGACGTCATCGACATAAACCGCGACCGATGGTTCGGGATAGGTATCGATCTCTCCAATGCCGCGGATCGAGTAAGTTTGCGTCGTATAGGCGGTCGACCGCTTGGGCGCGAGCAGGCCGGGCACGCGCCCCGACAGATCGCGGAAGGTCGAGATGCCCTGCTGCTGGATGCCGTCCGCGCCGATCGCGGTGACGGCGATCGGCGTTTTCTGAATGCTCTCCTCACGCCGCGACGCGGTCACGAAGATCTCGGCCGTGGTATCGGCGGATGCATCCGCGGCAGCGTCACTCGCCTGTGCCGCCTGGATCGTCGCGCAGAGGGCAAGGAGTGCGACCCCGCCTTTCAGCAACGGGCGGCGGGCAGTCGAGCGATCGGTGTCTGTGGATATCATGATGTCCCCCTGTTCGGAGGTCTGACTAGCTCAGATCATGATGTCGTGAACAATGACAATGATTGTCGATATATTGTTTGATCTCATATCCAATTGTCATCAACGACATAGAGATAAATTCCATCTCCGAAATTTCCGGTGATGAGTCCATTCTCTTCCCCATATGATCGGAGGCTGCTGCTGATATGAGAAATACTCGATTGCCGGCATGGCCCTCATAATTAGTAGATATTCATGACAGCCGGAACGCGGCATGCGCCGGATTGTCGCATCTCTATAGATAGGAGAAGCCAGCGGGGAAACATGCAGTCGATTACGATTGGGATCAGGGCCGGTGTGGCCCTGATGGCGATGGCGCTCGGCCAGCATTCGCAGGCGCAGGGCTTGCCCGTGAATGACGCCGCAATCGGAGCTGCGCGCGATCCCATCGTCGTGACGGGAACCCGTCGGACGGACCGCACGGTCAGCGAGTCCGGGGGCCTATGGCGACACCCGGACTCAGACCATCGGCATCTTCCGCATGATCGAACCCTTTCTGGCAGCGCAGCGCTATAGTCTCAAGGACGTCATCAAGCTGACCGTGTTCCTCGTCGGCGACCCCAAGCTGGGCGGCAAGCAGGATTTCAAAGGCTTTTCGGAAGTCTATGCCCAGTTCTTCGGAACAGATGCCCCGCCCAATAAGGTCGCGCGCTCCATAGTGCAGGCTTCCCGCCTTTCCTGGTCGAGATCGAGGCGGTGGCGGCGAAGGTCCGGAGAGCGAGCCGCCCCGGTCCTGACCGTTCAGCAGTATCAAACAGCCTATGAGAAGGCCTCGTTGGTCGCCGCCCGGCCCTTCGCCTAAGTTCAACCCATCATCGAAAGGATCGGACAATGGCAGGGACGGCAAAGCGACAACTGCATCTTGGCGCCATTCTCGAAGGGGTCGGCGCCGATCATCAGACTTGGCTGGACCCCGATCTGCCGGGCGATGCCAGCATCGACATCAGTTGGTATATCGAGCAGGCCCGCGCCGCTGAAGCGGCCAAGTTCGACCTCGTCTTCCTCGTCGATTCACCCTATATCACGTCCGACACCGCTCCGCATTTTCTGAACCGGCTGGAACCCCTGACGCTGCTTTCGGCGGTGGCAGCCACCACATCGCATATCGGGTTGGTCGGCACGCTCACCACCTCCTACTGGGAACCCTATAATGTTGCGCGGCAGTTCGGGTCGCTCGACCAGATCAGCCGCGGCCGCGCCGGGTGGAATGTTGTCACCACAGGCCTCGAAGGCGCCGCCCGCAACTATGGGCGGGAAGAGCATTTCGACCATAAGCTGCGCTACGGCCGCGCCCGCGAGTTCGTGGATGTCGTGCGGGGCCTCTGGGACAGCTATGAGGATGACGCTTTCCCGCGTGACCGGAAATCAGGCATATTCCTCGACAAGAGCAAGCAGCACCGGCTGGACCATCAGGGGGAGCATTTCTCCGTCGCGGGGCCGCTGGCACTCAGCCGCTCAGCGCAGGGACAGCCCGTCATTTTCCAGGCTGGCGACAGCAATGAAGGCCGCAACCTGGGCGCTGCCATCGCGGAGGGCGCGTTCGCCAGCGCTCAGGATTTCGAAACCGGCCGCGCCTATTATGCCGATGTGAAGGCGCGCGCGGCAGCGCTGGGCCGCAATCCGGACCAGATCAAGGTGCTGCCGGGCCTCGTTCCCATCATCGCCGAGACGGACGACGAAGCCCATGCCATCGCAGAGGCGGCACAGGACGCACTGGACATTAAAAAGCTGCTGCTCCAGATCGGTCGCGCGTTCAACTATCACGACTTTTCGCAATATGATCTGGATGCGCCCTTCCCCGACCTGTCAGGCGTCACGCTCAACAGCTACAAGGGCCAGGCCGAACGGATCATTCGTATCGCCAGGCAGGACCGGCTGACGTTGCGCGAAGCCGCCTATCGCTTCGGCCAATGGCGTTCGGATTTCGTCGGATCGCCGGAAACGATCGCTAATGAAATCCAGCGCTGGTTCGATGGGCGAGCCGCCGACGGCTTCCTGTTGCGCGTCACGCGTCCGGCCGACTTCCGCCTGTTCCGGGAGAAGGTCGTGCCGATCCTTCAGCAGCGGGGGCTGTTCCGCACTGACTATGAAGGAACGACGCTGCGTAGCCATCTCGGCCTGCCGGTGCCCGAAAACCGCTACGCTCGCGAGCTTCCCGCCATCGCCGCTGAATGAGCAGCTTTCCTGCCGGACGGCCCTGAACCGGCGGTCCGCCTGCGAACTGCCGCCCCACAATCGCGCCGCTATGCCCCTTCGGCAGCGTGATGGGGCGGCATTTTTTTCGGCGCTTCTTCTTCACCCGCTGCTGCCCTTGGCATCAGTTCCCGGATCACGCCCCAATAGCCGCGCGTGATATGCGCGTCCGCTGCATAAGCCGGATCGGTGGTCATCAGATGCACATGCAGCCGGCGCAGATTTTGCCAGGGCACGGAGGGGAACAGATGATGTTCCAGATGATAGCTGACATTGAAGGGCGCGATCAGGAACCGGTCCAGCAATGTGGGGATGATGGTGCGTGTGCCGTTCAGTTCCCGCTCGTCCGCGACGCCATTATGCTCGGCGATCGCGCGGATGCGATTGAAGACATTGGCCCAGATGAATTGCGGGATCAGGAGAAGCCCCAATATCTGCCAGCGCCAGGGCGACACCAGGATCAGCCCGTAGAACAGCAGAGCCCAGACCACATATCGGACGCGCAGCCCCAGGCGGTAATCGAAGCCGAAGCGCCCGGGGTTATGGAAATTGGCGAAGGGTGCCCAGATGCGGCTGTCCCGCGCCATGCGGTAGAAATTGAGCCCGGTCACGCTGCGGACCAGCAGCCAGGCCATGGCAGCCGGGCTTTTCGGAAAATGCTGGTCGGGGTCCCTCTGCTGAACGCGATAGTCGCGGTCGCGCAGCGTGTTGGTATGGCGGTGGTGAACCATGTGATTGGCGCGGTACAGATGGATGCTGAAGCCGAGCGGAAAAGCTACGAACAGGTCCCCCATCCAGTCATTCACGCGGCGATTGCTGAACAGCATGCCATGACACGCGTCGTGCATCATCACCGCCAGGCACTGAATGCGCGATCCGATGACAAGGCCGGCGAGCAGATATACCGGCACCCGATCGACATGGATCGCGAGCGCGCCGGCGCCGATCATGATGGCCCACTGCAGGATGAGCAGCAGCGCGTTACGGCGATTGTCGATAACGGAAAGTTCGCGGACCAGCGCCAGCGTACCACGTCGCGAATAGCGATATCCGGGTGCACGCTCCTCCGCGATGTCTCCCATGAACAATTGACTCCGAATGCCTCACCAATCGCGCGGGGACGCTATGATCGGCGCCTTGCGGCGTCAAGAGTTACGCTCCGTGCCGCGTCCGTAAGGGCGACCCGGGGCGCAACCTTCCGCTAATCGAACGTCAGAAGCGTGTCCGAAGCGTCACGCCATAGGTACGCGGATCGCCCAGCGTGCCGGTAATCGCGCCCGTGTTGGCGGCTGATAGACTCTGATAATAGTCCTTGTTGAAGAGGTTGCGGCCCCACAATTGGACATCCACGCTCCCGTCGAGCGCCCGCACGCCAATGCGGGCGTTGAGCAGGCTGTAGCCGGGGATCAGCGAATAGCGCGAGAGGCTGGCCGTGGTGTAGAAGTTGGAGCGGTAGCTATAGTCGGCGCCGGCATAGATCTCCGCTTCCTGCCCCAGCGTTCTGCCGATCGCCGCCTTCGCCTCGCCGCCGGCCGAGAAAGCCCATTTGGAAACGCCCGGCAGCCGGCCGCCCGACAGGTTGCAGAATGTCGCCCCGATGGTTTCGATCGGGCACGGCGCCGTGTCATAGCTCACATATTTGGCGTTGGTGTAGCTGCCCGAGCCGTAGAGCGAGAGCCATGGCGCAGGGCTGGCGCGCAGGTCCGCCTCGACGCCGCGGGTGCGTACCTTGCCAACATTGGTGAAGTAGGAGATATTGTTGCGATCAGGCGCGGTATCGACGATCGTCGTCTGATAGTCGCTGACGTCGGTCCAGAAGCCGGCGAGATTGGCAGTCAGCTTGCCGCCCAGCCAGCTCGTCTTGAGTCCCAGTTCATAGCTATCGATCGTCTCAGGCTTGATTACCGGATCGACGGCGAATTGGCCGGTGGTGATGATGTTGGCGAGGTTGAGGCCGCCGAACTTGTTGCCCCGGCCGTATGTCGCATAGAGCAGCGCATCGGGCGTCACCTTCCACGACAGCGTCGCCTGGCCCGAAAGCCGGCCTTCCTTGGTCTTCGCTTCATAAAAATTGGCAACGCCATAGCGGCCCCGGATCGCCTGGGCAGCGGCCTGCTGCGCGGTGGTCAGGCCAGCCAGGCTGGCACCGGTCGCCACCTGGTCGAACCAGCCGGTCTTGGTTTCATAGGTGTAGCGCAGGCCCGTGGTGAGGTCGATGGTCGGCGTGATGTGCCAGATCGTCTGGCCGAACGCCGCATAGCTGTTCGTCACCGGCCGGGAGTGGCTGAGTACCGTGTAATTGTTGAGCGCCGCCGCACCAACCGCCGGGTCCGTGCTGGGCGCGAGGAACCAGCGCGCCGCGTCCGAGCCATAGGCGTTCAGCGCTTCGGCCTTGATCGATTGCCACAGATAATAGAGGCCCGCGATGTAGTCGACCTTGCGCTCGCCCTCCGACGCGATGCGCAATTCCTGGCTGAATTGCTGCTGGTTGTTGCTCTGGTGGAAGTCCCGGCCCGCATCGAGCCGCGTCCCGTCGCCATCATTATGCGGATACCAGTCCCAGCGCCGCCAGGACGTGACGGACGTCAGGCTGTTCCCCGGCAGCGTCAGGTCGGCAATCGCGGCCACCCCGCCCTGCCGCATCTTGTAGCGGGGGTTGCCATTCACATCGACGATGCGTTCGCCCGGCGCCTCTGTCACGACCGGCACGCCCAGCCGGGTCACACGGTCGGTATAGTTGTTGGCGAAGTTGGTGCCATTATCATAGCTGCGGATAACCCCGGTGAGCACCGCCGCAGCCGTTTGCTGCTTCTGGAAGCCATAGTCGCCGATCACGCGCAGCTTGAAATTGTCGGTCGGCGTGTAGAGCAGCTGCCCGCGCAGCCCGAAATCATGATAATCTTGGGTCTTGCCATTGTCGAAGCGGTTGGTGACATAGCCGTCCCGGTCCGTCTTCGACACATAGAGACGCGCGGCCAGCTTGTCTTCGATCAGCGCGCCGCTCGCATAAGCGTGCAGCTGGCGAAAGTCATGATTGCCATAGGTGACGTCGCCCCCAAATTCAGGTTGGAACGTGGGCGACTTGGTGGTGATGACGACGGCGCCGGCGGACGTATTCTTGCCGAACAGCGTGCCCTGCGGTCCGCGCAGCACTTCGATCCGCTCGACATCGGCAAGATCGAACACGGCCTGCCCCGGACGTGCTAGATAAACCTGATCCATATAGACGCCGACGGCCGGCTCCAGCCCGTCATTATAGACCGAGACATTGTTGCCGAGGCCGCGAATATTGATGCTGGTGTTGCGCGGATTGGTGACTGTCACCACCAGACTGGGGCTGAGCGCCTGAAGATCGCGCAGGTTATAGGTGCGGGTGGATGCCAGTTGCTCCCCGCCGAAGCTGTTGGCGGCGACGGGAACATCCTCGATCTTCTCATCACGACGCCGCGCAGTGACGATGATGGCGGCGCTGTCATCGATGGCATCGACAGCGGCAGCCGCGTTTTCCGCCGCATGGGCTTGCGGGAGTGGGGCCGCTGCGAGGGCAGCGGCAAGGGCGAGGGACGAGGAAGAACGCAGGTTGGTCATGAAACCCCTTTCACGGCGACCGGACAGTTGAGTTATTCTCAATCGCTTGACTAGAGAAAACGCTGGACATTGCGCCAGACAATTTTTCTATCGATGTCATAGACAATTGATTGCTTCGAATTCCTGCCCCTCCTGGCCTAGGTGCCACGACTGAAGTGCCAATCAGCTCTGGAGATGGTGGGATGAACAAACTTCTGAAATCAGCTATTTTTCTTGGCTTCACTGCACTGTCGTGGGGCGGCGGGGGCCATGCTCAGGCGGCGCCGGCTACAAGCCCCAGCCCCGCTCCTGCACCTGCGGCACAACGGCCGAATTTTCTGCTCATCGTCGCCGATGATCTTGGCTGGTCGGACCTTGGCTCCTTTGGCGGGGAGATTGCGACGCCCAATCTGGATGCGATTGCGACCGCTGGCGTGCGCTTCACCGGCTTCCACACAGCGCCGACCTGCTCGCCAACCCGGTCGATGCTGCTGAGCGGCGTCGACAATCATCAGGCCGGTCTTGGCAGCATGGCAGAAACGCTTCAGCCCGGACAAACAGGGCAGCCGGGCTATGAAGGCTATCTCAACGACCGGGTGGCCTCGATCGCCGAGCTGTTGCACGAGGGGGGGTACCGGACACTGATGGCGGGGAAATGGCATCTCGGGCTCACCCCGGAACGCGGGCCGGCGGCGCGCGGTTTCGAGCGCTCCTATGCTCTGCTTCAGGGCCTCGGCAATCATTTCGGCGCGGACCAGACCCATGCGTGGAAGGCGATCGACGCGGCACCGACCTATCGTGACAATGGCAAGATCGTGTCCTATCCCAAGGGCCGTTTTTCGGCGGACTATTTCACAGACCGGCTGATCGGCTTCCTGGAGGAAGGCGCGAAGGACAAGCGCCCCTTCTTCGCCTATCTGCCCTATTCGACGCCGCACTGGCCAATCCAGGCGCCGGCGGAAGTCATCGCCAAATATAAGGGCCGCTATGACGCGGGCTATGAAGCGCTGCGCGAAGCCCGGCTGAAGCGCCAGAAGGAACTGGGCCTCGTGCCCGCCGATCTCACTCCTCACGAACTTGTGGATGTCAAGCCATGGGCATCGCTGACCCCGCAGGAAAAAGCGGTGGAAGCACGCAAGATGGAAGTCTACGCGGCGATGGTCGATCGCATGGACGAGAATGTCGGCCGCGTCGTCGCGACGCTCAAGCGCCTCGGCAAATATGACGACACCGTCATCATCTTCCTCGCCGACAATGGGCCGGAGGGGAATGCCATCGACGCGCCGCATCAAGCCGCGCTGAAGCCCGAGGGCGCGGCGAAGCTGGGCATCGACAACAGCCTGGGGAATATCGGCGCGGCGACATCCTATCTCGGCTACGGGCCAGGCTGGGCACAGGCGAACAGCTCGCCATCCTGGCTGGTCAAGGGTTATCCGACCGAGGGCGGTACCCGCGTCACCGCCTTTGCCGCCGGGCCGCATATTGCGGGCGGCCGGATCGCCAGCGCGTTCCTCAGTGTCACCGACGTCGCTCCGACCCTGCTCGACCTCGCCGGCCAGACCCAGCCCGCCAGCTTTGCCGGCCGCCCCATCCTCCCCTTTCAGGGGCACAGTCTGGTGCCGGTGCTGAGCGGCAGCCAAGGTGCGGTCCGGCAATCGAGCGAGCCCGTCGGGACCGAACTGTTCTACCGCCGGGCATTGCGTAAGGGCGACTGGAAGGCGGTCTATCTGCCCGCATCTGGCAGCGCCTATCCGCGCAAGAGCGTCGGCAACGGCACTTGGCAATTGTTCAACGTCGCGAAGGACCCAGCCGAGACCCATGATCTGGCGCCAAGCGAGCCCGTCAAGCTGCGCGAGCTGATCGCCGATTGGGACAGCTACGCCAGGGAAAAGGGCGTCGTTCTTCCCGCTGCCCCGGCGCCGCAGCAATGAGGCGGATGCGGCGGATCGCGTGCGCGGCGTTCATCGCCACGGCCGGGGCTGCGCTGTTGAGCGCAGCGCCGCCGCCCCGCAGCACGTCGCTGCAAGCCGCAGGCTGCGACGTTCGCGATGGCCGGGTGCTGGTTCCGGCTGGCACCGTGCTGCTGGGCGAGGATGGCGAAGGACGGCCGGGCAGGAAGGTCGCGGTCGCCGCCTTCTGGATCGACCGGCATGAGGTTACCAATCGGCAGTTCGCAGCCTTCGTCGCTGCCACCGGATACCGCACCGCGGCGGAGCGGGAGGGCGGCTCCGCCATCTTCGTGCCCCCGGCGGGGCCGGTCGATCTCAACAATGCCGCCAGTTGGTGGCGCTATCGCAAGGGGGCCGACTGGCGGCATCCCGATGGCGCAGGCAGCAGCATCGAGGGGCGTGAAGATTGGCCGGTCATCCATGTCGATCATGAGGACGCCGCCGCCTATGCGCGCTGGGCTAGCGCTGCCCTGCCCGATGAAGCGCAATGGGAACGCGCCGCGCGCGACGATCAGGCAGCCTCCCGCCCTCCGGCCAGTTGGGCCTATGACGACGAAGGCCACCCGACGGCGAACAGCTGGCAGGGCGTATTCCCGGTTCGCGACACCGGTCGGGACGGCTATGCCGGACTGGCGCCCGTCGGCTGCTTCAAGGGCAACAGCTTCGGCCTGCACGACATGGTCGGCAATGTCTGGGAATGGACGAGCGAACAGCGCGGCCGCAGCGGACTCGTCAAAGGCGGCTCCTATCTCTGTGCGATGAACTATTGCGCCAATTTCCGCCCGGCCGCTTTCCAGGCGCAGGAGCTGGACCTTGGTACGTCGCATATTGGCTTCAGGACCATCAGCGCGGCGGGAGGTTCTCCCGCTCGGCGGTAACCGCCTTGCCTCGGTTCGCCCCTCACGAGGGGCCATGATGTCGGGTTCTCCGGGCACGCCGGATCACCCGCCGGCGCGGCGTGTCGCCTATTTTCTCGCCGGGGTGCTGACCGGGCGCGAATAAAATCAGCTTTACCGCCGCGCCCACCTATCGCCCCGACGCCCCGCTGGGTCCGTCAGGTCCGATCGGACCTGTCACCTTGTGGGGAGAATGACGGGAACTTTGCCCGCCTTGCTGCGCTCTCCCCCTGCAATCGGAGGCATCTATGGCAAGGACGATCAAGGCTCTATTCCCCAGCCGCCGCGAAGTGGAACTGGCGGTCGAGCATCTGGTTCAGGAATATGGGATCGAGCGCACGGACATCTTCATCGAGCCCGCTGGCCAGCAGAATAGCTCCGGCGCGCAGCCTGCCGGTGCCGATGTGGAAAGCGGCCATCCGGGAGAGAGCACGGACGCTCGGGGCGCCGCCTATGAGGGCGAATTGCTCGTCTCCGTCGACATGAACGAAGATGAAAGCGACGCCGTGAGGGAGGCGTTCCGGGAGGCTGGGGCCGCCGACGTGACCGTCTCATGAGCGCGGGAACAACAATGGGGTCGATCATGACCCGTCCGAACATCCGTTCGTCCTGAGCCTCTCGAAGGACGCGCGCAGGCTTCGACAGGCTCAGCCCGAACGGTGGTGTTGCGGATCAATGCAAAGCCTGGATCGCTTTCCCTGATTGAGGCCAGCGCAAGGGAGACAGGTCATCGCTACCTTCATGTTCGCGACCGGTGTCGAAAACAGCGTACCGACCATCGACAATGGCCGGACGCGGGTCGATGAAATGGAAAGCTGCGGCCATTATGACCGCTGGCAGGAGGATTTCGCGCTCGTCAGGGATATGGGCATCGGCTATCTACGCTACGGCCCGCCCATTCACCTGACCTGGCTTGGCCCGGATAAATATGACTGGGACTTTGCCGACAAGAGTTTCGCGGAACTCCAGCGGCTGGACCTCGTGCCGATTGTCGATCTCTGCCACTTCGGCGTGCCGGACTGGGTGGGGAATTTTCAGAACCCCGACTTTCCCGATCAGTTCGCGATCTATGCCGGCCGCTTCGCCGAGCGCTACCCTTGGGTGCAACTCTACACGCCAGTCAATGAAATGTATATCTGCGCGACCTTCTCGGCGCGCTATGGCTGGTGGAACGAGCAACTGAGCGACGACCGGGCGTTTGTGACCGCGCTCAAGCATCTGGTCCGCGCCAATGTCTGTGCGATGCGCCGGATATTGGAAGTGCGAGCCGACGCCATCTTCATTCAGAGCGAATCTTCCGAATATTTTCATGCGGAATCCCCAGCGGCTATTCGCCCTGCCGAGCTCATGAACTCGCAGCGCTTCCTCTCGCTCGATCTCAATTACGGCCGCCGCCTGGATTCGGAAATGTACGAATATCTGATGGATAACGGCATGACACGGGAGGAATATCATTTCTTCCTCGACAACCGCCTGAAACAGCATTGCATCATGGGCAATGACTATTATGTGACCAACGAACACCGGGTATCGGAAGACGGCCGGACCCGAGCATCAGGCGAGATATTCGGCTATAGCGAGATCACCCGCCAATATCATCAGCGCTATCATCTGCCGGTGATGCACACCGAAACCAACCTGTCGCAGGGCCCGCTCGGCACCGAAGCGGTCGATTGGTTGTGGAAGCAATGGGCCAACGTCCTGCGCGTCCGCAACGATGGCGTGCCGATCGTTGGCTTCACCTGGTATTCACTGACCGATCAGGTCGACTGGGACAGCGCCCTTCGCGAGAAGCGCGGCAACGTCAATCCGCTCGGCCTCTACGATCTCGACCGCAAGATCCGCCCGGTGGGTGAAGCCTATAAGCGGTTGATCCAGCAATGGCGCGATGTCCTTCCGACGCAGAGCCTATGCCTGACCGTGCCGGTGGTGCTGCCCAGCGACGCCGACCGCAATTTCGCGGCCGAGCAGCGCGCCCGCGCCAAGCGGATGATCAGGACGCCGGCCACCTCGCCGGCCGTGCAGGAGGATGGATGATGGAAGCGCGTTTCAAGGACCGCGTCGCGATCATCACGGGCGGGGCGGGCGGGATCGGCGCCGCCATCGCCGCGCGCCTCCGTGCCGAGGGCGCGGCCGCCCTCATTGCCGATCTCGACAGCGCCGCCGCCCAGGCCACGGCGGGCAAGATGGGCGGCGCAGCGCTCGGCTTCGGCTGCGACGTCGGCGCGGAGGATCAGGTGGCGGCTTGCGTCCAGGCGGCACTCGACCGGTTCGGCAGGCTCGACATCATCGTCAACAATGCAGGACTCATGTCCTTCAAGACGCTGGCGGAATGGTCCGGCGACGACTGGATGAAGGTGCTGCGCGTCGACCTGCTCGGGGCGGCCTTCTTCACCAAACAGGCCTTTCTCCATTTCGGCAGCAAAGGCGGCGCGATCGTCAACATCGCGAGCGTCCATGCCATGGAAACCAGCGCCAATGCCGCCCCTTATGCAGCGGCCAAGGCGGCCATGCTCTCGCTTACCCGCAGCACCGCGATCGAGGGGCGCGACGTGGCGATCCGTGCCAATGCGGTGCTGCCGGGCGCCATCGATACGCCGATGTTGTGGAACAATCCGAACGTCAAGTCAGGCGCCGAGACGATCGACAAGCGCGATGTAGGCACGCCGGCCAATATCGCCGCCGCCGTCGCCTTTCTGGCGAGCGACGACGCAGCCTTCATCACAGGCGCGTCGCTGGCGGTGGACGGCGGCCGCCTCGCCCGGCTTTGAGGGATCAGCCCGGCAGCCCGATCCCTGTGATCTCGGCAAACCGTTCCAGCAGCCGATCCTGAAACTCGACGTCGGCGGCCTCTTCCGCCGGCTCCTCCGTCCGAAGATTGTGCCAGTATCGGCCGCTGATCAGACCTGCCGGTTCCTCAGTAGCGGCGAGCCAGCTCTGCGTCCGCTGCCCGGTGTCGATATCGACAGGCGCGCTCGATCCGCCCATCCGCGTGCGCACCCAGCCGGGATCGACCGCGCTGCACAACACATCGGGCCAGCGGCGCGCCAGCGCAAAGGCGAGCGCCACGGCCTGCAACTTGCTTTCCGCATAGGCCTTCCCCGCATCCCAGCGCCGCACTGTCCAATCAAGATCGGGCAGCGATCCCTCGCCTCCCCGATGCAGGCCGCTGCTCATGTAAACGAGCCGCGCTGGGCGCTCGATCAATGCGGTCAGCATATAAGGCGCCAGACTGTTCACCGCGAAGATCGTGGCGTGCCCCTCCGGGGTCGATCCCCGCTCCGCCGTGCTGTATATCCCCGCATTGTGGATAATCGCGTCCATCCGCCCCAGCGCATTGACCTGATCGGCAACGGCGCGAACCTCGCTCCCGCTGGACAGATCGCCCACCGCCAGCCCGGCCGACCGTTCCGCGATATCCGAAACCGCCGAGACGCGCTCCTTCGAGCGCGCGTGGAGCACCACCTCATGACCTTGGCTCATCAGCGCTTCGGCTGCGGCACGGCCCAGACCCTCCGTGCTGCCGGTGATGAAGATGCGGGCCATGCTCCGCCTGCCTTTCGCTTGATCCATTCTGCCCCCGTAACGCTCCACGCCCCGAAAGGCTGCTTCAGCCGCAGCCACATGAGCCCGGCCGCATCGACCCGAGATATTTCACCTTCCCGTGCCGGACTCGACCCGAAAAGCGGGAACTAACCGGACCGTCATCCCTTACCCGCTTTGAACCGCCGAACTCATCCAGAACCGCCCGGGAGAATCCTTATGCCGACGCAAATTTCCGGCTTCAGCATCGCTCGCGAAGGCGACGAATATATCCTCACCTTCGAGGCGGGGGATCAGCCCGCCATCGAACTGACCGCCAGCTACGAACAACTCGACCTGATCGCCGAGGCCCTCGACGACCAGCTCGACCGCGATGAGGAAGATGCTCTCAGCTTCGATCCGGACGATGAGTGATCAGAATTTCACCCCCAGCCGAGCATAGTAAAACCCGCCGCTAAGGCCGAAGGGCGCGAAACTGCCGTAGAGGCCACCCCCGGTGCTGGCCTGCGTGATGCCGATCGCGTCCGGGTAGACGTCGAACAGATTGTTCGCACCGACCGCCAGGTTGACAGCGGGGGTCAGCTGCGCCGACACATCCAGATCGGTCACCCATTTTGCGCCGAACGTCCGATCGTCCGCTGTCGATGTCTGGCTGCTGCCCGTTTCGGTATAATGGCCAAACCGCGTCACGCGCAGCAGGCTCCGCACGGGGCCGATCGACCAGTCTCCGCTGAGGACCAGCTTGTCGCGCGGAGTGGCACGGACGAGGTCGGCCCTCGCCTGCCGCCCGAACAGCAGGGTGTTGGTCAGATTGCCAGGGTTTTCTGCCACGCGCAGCAATTTCGTCTTGTTGTAACTATAGGCGGCGTTGAGCTTGAGCTCACCCAGGCTCGCCGTCCGCAGCGTATATTCACCGACCAGGTCGACCCCTCGCGTCCGCGTATCTACCCCATTGATGAAGAATTGTGCGCTGCTGATCCCCGGCACCCCTCGCTGAGCAAGAATGGCCGTTACCTCCGGGCTGGTCAGGATCGCCCGCGCCTCCGCGCTGTTCAGGATTTCCGTCTTGACGATCCTGTCCTTGATACGAATCTGATAGGCATCGAGAGTCAGGCGGAAGGCGCCGCTTTCGAAGGTCGCCCCGCCGGTAAAGTTCAAGGACTTTTCCGGGGTCAGCGGCTTGGCGCCGAAATATCCAGCGATCGGATCATTGGGTGCGAGGAACTTCACCAATTGGGTGACATAGTCGCCATTGAGGACGATGCCGGTATTCTGGGATGTGGAGAAGCCCTGCTGCGCCAGCGACGGCGCGCGAAAGCCGGTGTTGACGCCGCCGCGCAGGGCGAAGCCGGGGAACAACTCATAGCGAGTCGAGATTTTGCCGCTGACCGTGTCGCCCGAACTATCGGTATAATGTTCAGCCCGCCCTGCGACACCGACGAACCAGGCGGGGGTGATATTCGCGCCGATATCGACATAGCCGGCGAAGTTGTTGCGCGTCAGGACGAAGGCGTCGGCGGCCGTCGTGCCGGTGAAGGACACCAGGCTCGCGGCGGGGCGCTGGCCGCCATAGGCCAGTTGGAAGGGGGTCGTTCCACGCGGAATGACATAGCCGCCGTCGCGATAGCTGTCCGGCTCGCCCGCCTTGTTCTGGAACCGCTCCCAGCGATGCTCGACGCCGAAGGCCAGCGTCAGCGGTTCGGCAAGGCCGATGTCGAAGGTCCGGCTGAAATCGATATTGTTGACCCACAGGCTGGAAATCTGCTTGCCCATGAAGAAGCTGGTCTTGCTGCTCGGCCCCAGCGACGGGTTCAGCGTATTGACCGCGCCCAGTTTCACATGATCGCGGCCGAAGCTGCTGCTGAAATCGACGTCAAGCCCCGCGAATGTCGTGCGCAGACCACCCGTGATCTGAAAATCCGTTTCCCAGATACGGCGCTTGGCAAGAAAGCCATTGGGGTAGAGTTCTGGCAGCGAATTCACATTATTGGCGTTGAACTGCCCGCGCCCGTCCTTGATATCGCGATAGCTGAGCGTCGAGAAGCTGTAGAGCGTCGTGTCCTCGCCTATCGGCAGTTCCGCATTATAGCTTCCATTGACGATATAGTCGCGGTTGGTGCGGCCATAATTGCCCGCGCGGTTACGATCGATCGTCGCCTCGCGCGGATCGCGCGAACCATCGGCCAGCCGAGGATAGAGATCGACCGAACCAGGCACGATCGCACCCGATGGATCGGCGCGGTCGTGAAACTTGCCCTCCACCGCGAAACGGATGAAGCCGCCGTCCGGCCCCAGCCGGGTGCCATAACTGACCGCTTGCTGGACCAGTTCGCCGCCCTTCTCATAAAGGCTACCTGCGGTGGTCGTGAACTCGCCCCCTTCCGGCGCTGCGTCCAGGATGAAGTTGATGACGCCGGAAATCGCGTCCGACCCATATTGAGCCGCCGCCCCGTCGCGCAGCACCTCGACCCGGCCGACCGCATTGGCGGGCAGAAGGTCGATGTCGACCGGCGTGCTGCCGCCCGAGATGCGGGAAAGATTGTTGATCAGCGAACTTGTGTGACGCCGCTTACCGTTCACCAGCACCAGCACATAATCACCGCTGAGGCCCCGGATCGCGATCGGCTTCGCGCCGGATGAGGTGCCGCCCCCGCTCAAAGCCGGCACGGTCAGCGACGGCACGATATTGCCCAGAATCTCCTTCAGCCCGACCCGCCCGGTGGCTTGCAACTCGCGCGTGTCGATGACGTCTATCGGAACAGGGCTGTCCGCAACGGTTCGGGCTCGGGCACCGCGCACGCCCGTCACCACGATGGCGGCGCTGTCCGCGGCTGCGTCGTCGGGCAGGACGGCGGCGGCATCATTGGCGGCAGCCTGCGATGTCGCCGCGCCGACGATCCCAATTGCAAGAACGGCGGCGGAAACAGACAGGCGCGGCCAGAGCGAAACGGACATAGATTCTTCCCCGATCAAAATGTGTCGGGACAAGAGTTATCGGGTGAGTTTATTCTGGCTAAGTGAATTAAACTGTATCCAACTTGAATTTAACTTTAATAAGATGTTCTCATAAGCATATTCGAATGCGTGATAACATTGCATCCGGTAGGCACGATTATTGGCAGAGACGATCCGCTGGAGCCAAAGAATTAACGGGAGGAGGCCGTAGTCTCCTCCCGCGTCAATGGGAAACGCGTTCGCAGTCAGGGTCACAGGTCCGCGTAGAGCGGCTCGTCGGCAATCAGAACGCGATGCAGCAGGCGCGGATAATCCCCATAGTTGCGCACCGCATAATGAACCGCCGCACGATTGTCCCAGAAGGCGACCGATCCCGGCTTCCAGGAGAAGCGAACCTGAAATTCAGGCCGCTTATATTGCAGCAGGACCTCATCGATCAGGCCCCGGCTCTCCGAAAGCTCCACCCCCAATATCTGCGGGTTCTGCGTCAGGTTGACCCAGAGGATCTTCTCCCCCGTCTCGCGATGGGTGCGCACGACCGGATGGGCGACGATCGGGTAATCATGGCCATCGGCATTGAGCGCGGCGCGATAATCATGGGTGACGTGCAAGCCCTCAAGCCGCTCCTTCACCGCGTCGGAAAGCCCCTCATAGGCGAGATGCGCGTCCACCCAGACGGTATCGCCGCCAACTGGCGGCAGGTCGACTGCGCGCAACACCGCTCCCCAGGTCGGGACAAGCCGCCAGCTCGTGTCGCTGTGATAAGCCTCGCCCGGCCGGATCGGCTGCGCGTAGCGCTTGTCGAAACGCGCATTGTCGCGGGCGGCGATGTTGTGAATGGGCGTGATCTTGGGGTCGTGCGCCGTGCTGGGGTGGGTGTAGAGCGGCCCGAACTGGCGGGCGAAGGCTGCATGGCTCTCATTGTCCAGCTGCTGGTCGCGAAAGAAGACGACCTTATATTTCAGCACCGCCGCCCGGATTGCGTCGCGCTGCGCGGGCGTGATCGGCTTGCCGATATCGATCCCGTGAATTTCCGCGCCGACGGTCGGCTGCAAGGGCCGCAGGTCTAGCTCATTGAAGTCATTTTGCGTGATGCTGTGGGCTGTAGCGGTGGACATATTCACACTCCTTTGGGCCAGACTCCTTGTAGAGTCATGCCGCAGGATTAAGGCGGCCGGGCCGCCGAATCTCATGAATATTTGTCACCATCCTATCAGTCCTGCCCATAGTAGCGACCAGATGATCCGCCGCCCTCTTCTATTTGATCAAGTCATAGAAGATCGGTCGATGCGCGTTGGTCTGTCCATACCGCCGCCGCTATCACCGGCAACCAACCTTTATCAGTGAGAACATCATGCCCCAACCACGCCACATCAAGCTTGGCTTCATCCTGCACGGCGTCGGCCGCACCTGGAACGACTGGCGCCATCCGGACCGCGACGTCAATGCCAGCACCAGCCTTGCCCATTATCAGAAGCAGGCCGCTACCGCAGAACGCGGAAAGTTCGATTTCCTGTTCGTCGCCGACAGCCTATCGATCACGGAAAAGTCGAGCCCGCATTATCTCAACCGTTTCGAACCGATCACGATCCTGTCCGCGCTGGCGGCCACGACGTCCCGCATCGGCCTGGTAGCCACCTTGACCGTCAGCTATTCCGAACCGTTCAACGTCGCGCGCCAGTTCGCCTCGCTGGATCACCTCAGCGGCGGCCGTGCCGGCTGGAACATCGTTACATCCTGGCTGGGCGACACGGCGGCGAACTTCAGCAAGACCGAACATCCGCCGCATGCCGTCCGCTATCGCATCGCCGGTGAATATCTGGACGTGGTGCAGGGGCTGTGGGACAGTTGGGAGGAAGGCGCCCATGTCGGCGACAAGAAAAGCGGCCGGTTCGTCGATCCGCAACGGCTGCATCGGCTCGATCACAAGGGGGAATTCTTCCAGGTGCGGGGCCCGCTCAACATAAAGCGCACACCGCAAGGCCAGCCCGTCATCTTCCAGGCAGGAGCCTCCGACGATGGACGGAACTTCGCGGCGAAACGTGCGGAAGTCATCTTCACCCATGCCGATGATGCGGAAGCGGGCCGCGCCTATTATGCCGATGTAAAGGCGCGCGCGAGGGGTTTTGGCCGCGACGCAGACCAATTGTTCATTCTGCCCGGCATCTCGCCCATCGTCGGAGAAACCGATGAAGATGCGGAAGCCCGATATCGGGAAGTCGCGGCACTGGAATCGATCGAAACCGGCCTTGGCTTCCTCTCACGCACCTTCAACGATCATGACTTCCGCCAATATGATCTGGACGCGCCCTTCCCCGATGTCGAACATATCGGCCTCAACAGCCAGCAAAGCGGCACGCTGCGGATTTTAAAGCAAGTACGGGAGGAAAATCTGACCTTGCGCCAAGTGGCCGAGCGGCTCGCGACTCCGCGCGGCGCTTTTGTCGGATCGCCAGAAACAGTGGCCGATCGGCTTCAGGCATGGTTCGAAAGCGGCGCTGCCGACGGCTTCGTCATATTCGAGCCGCTGCCGGGCCAGCTCGACCTGTTCGTGGACAAGGTGATCCCGATCCTTCAGGCGCGCGGTCTGTTTCGCACCGATTATGATGGAACGACGTTCCGCGAACATCTCGGGCTTCCCCGGCCGGACAACCGCTACAGCCGGACTTCTGAAAAGAGCGCAGCCTGATCCTGCTGAGTTGAACCCGTAGGGAGGGGAGGCGCCCGCCTCCCCATCTTCAACGCGTCAAAGCCTGGTTTCGCCGATCTCAAGATCGATGCGGCCCAATATGGCGTCCGCCTCCGGCCGGTCGAGCCAATCGGGGCTAACATGCAGCCAGCGCACGATGCGGCCGCTGTCCAGCAAAAGGAAGGAGGGCTGCGGCAGTTCCCAGCTGTTCGTGCCGGCGGTTTCGCCGATCCATCCGGCAGGCGGCGGGCTAGGCCGCTCGTCCGGCTGGAAGGCGATCCCCAGCAGCCGTGCCAGGTGGTTGTCGGTGTCGGTCGCAATGGCGAAGGGAAGAGCATGCCGCTCTTTGATCGCCTTCAGCAGATGGGCTGGCTGGGGACTGAGCGCCAGGAAGCCTATACCCCGTTCGGTAAGGCCGGGAGCCAATGCCCGCGCATAATAAGGCAGTGCGATATTGTCGGCCGGGCATCCCGCATAGCGGAAAAACGCGATCAGCGCGTGTCCCGGCGCGGTGATCTCGCCGAGCGACACCGTACCCCCCTCTACATTTGCAAAGGATAGGGGCGGCAGAACCACACCCGGCTGCGCAACGGCGGCAGGGTCGAACCGCTGCGATAGAAGCTGGCGCTGGTGAATATTGCCCTCTAGCTGGGCGGCGGTCCAGCTCTGTTCGCGCTCCGCCTGCAAAGCCGCGTAACGGGCCTTGAGCGTGTCGCCGGCTATGGTCGCCATGATCTTCTCCTTCGGGCAGGGGGCCTCCTATCTGGCGCCGGCGGGCGGCTGGCGCCAATGAGAGTTGCCCTGCGACGCCCGAAGAATGATCATAGGTGGCGCATCATCCGATGTTGCGCCTTGTCATGCGTCAGAGCCGGGCAACAGCCGCTCCACTCTGCTCAGAAGCCATCGGGCAGCGGCGGTGGCGGCGCCTCGATCTCCGGCTTGAACGTCAGATGGCATGCAACACATTGTTCGTTGATCCGGTCGCCCGCCTTCTGAAGCGCGGGATAGTCCTTACGCTCGGCAGCTTCCGCGCTGGCGCTGGCGGCCGCCCTGAAGGATGCCAGATGCCTGTCCCATTCCACATCGGGGATGCCATAGG
The DNA here is from genome assembly GCF_000412635.1 of Sphingobium bisphenolivorans. GTDB lineage: Bacteria > Pseudomonadota > Alphaproteobacteria > Sphingomonadales > Sphingomonadaceae > Sphingobium > Sphingobium bisphenolivorans. The sequence goes on along the minus strand of NZ_ASTG01000016.1, from coordinate 81,755 downwards.
CCGAATGTTCCAGCCCATAGCTTAGCTGCTGCAACGTCAGCGCGTCGCTTTCAGCATTTTCCCAGTCCTCATCGGTGACGGGTTTGCCGGACCGTTCGCCCTGCAGGTCGGTTTCCTCGGCCGTCCACTGCCATATCTGCTCGGCGTTGCGCTGCATGACATGGCCCATGAATTCCTTTATCTGCAGTTCCGACTGATCATTGAGCGAGGCACCCGCGAGCGCGTTGGCGCCTGCAAGACAGGCCAGCGCTCCGAATAGTAGGGCGAGCGCAATCTTCATCTTTGTTCGATCCTGATCTCAGTCAATTGTCGCGCGGCCTTTTAGAGCGAGACGACACCGATCAAACCAAGGATACCGACATTAGATATTCTCACAGGGCCTAAAGGAGAGCTGCGTCGGCTGCTCCTAGGAGACGCAGCCTAGACCTAAGATCATGAAAAGCAGCGTTTTATCTCAGCATGCCCGCAATGGACCTCGCTTTTCCCCGGCATGCACAAACGCTTGTCAACGCAAAGTTTCTCAATCAGATAAGTTGAGTTACAAAGCTACCCTGCCGTGGATGCTTGAAGATGCGCAACAGGGGAAAAAGCGTGAAGCATCAACGGGAGCATCGTTTCCGGGCATTAGGCCTGCACCAACTCGCCTGGACGCGGAGGACGGTGTGAACTTCCAGCAACTCCGCTATGTCCGAACCGCGATTCAGCACAATCTCAACCTCACGGAGGTCGCCAACCGGCTCTCCACGTCGCAGTCGGGCGTGAGCAAACAAATCAAGGAACTGGAAGCCGAGCTGAAGGTCGACATCTTCGTCCGGCGCGGGAAGCGGCTGACCGGCCTTACCAAGGCAGGCGAAAACGCGGCTCAACTGATCGACAAGCTGCTCAACCAGGCCGACAATCTGAAGCGCCTGTCCGAACAGTTCGTGCAGGAGGACAAAGGCCGGCTGGTCGTCGCTACCACCCATAACCAGGCGAATTACGTCCTTCCGCCCGTGCTGCTGCGCTTCAGCGAGCGCTTTCCGGAGGTGGAAATCGAGCTGCGCCAGGGCACGCCCCGCTACGTCGTCGAACAGGTGCTGCGGGGGGAGGCTGACATCGGCATCGCAACCGAAGCGGTGGACGATTATCCCGAGCTTCAGACCTATCCGTGCTTCAGCTGGGAGCATGTCGTGATCGTGCCGTCCAATCACCCGCTCGCGCAGGCGGAACAAGTGTCTCTCGCCGATACCGCCCGCTATCCGATCATCACCTATAATCCGGAATTTTCGGGCCGCTCACAGATCACCGACGCCTATGAGCAGGCGGGGATAGAGCCCGACATCCGGCTGACGGCGATGGATGCCGATGTGATCAAGACCTATGTGCGACTGGGCATGGGCGTGGGCATCGTCTCGCAATTGGCGGTGAGCAACGGACCAGGCGACTCGCTGACCGTGCTCTCCGGCTCGAACCGCTTCTTTGAACCCAGCGTCACCAAGATCGCGACGCTCAAGGGCTCGCTGCTGCGCAACTATGCCTATGAGCTGATGGAAATGCTGGCTCCCCATCTGGACGCAGCGATATTGTCGGGCGCCAAGCGGCGGCCGGCCCTGGAGCGTGCCGTGCCGCTGCTGAGCTTCGCCGAGCGCGCCGATCTGCACGGCGAACGACTTTGCGCCTGAGCTCGTCTATTCTTCTATCCTCTGCTCCGAGTGAAACGACCATGAACAGCATCAACAGACGGCAATTCGTCACCGCCGCGGCGGGCATGTTCGCGGGCGCGCCTGACCTGGCGCGCGCGGCGACGGTGCGCCTGCCCTTCGACAATGGGGAGCGGCCCCTGGTGCAGCTGCCGCAGAAGCGCCCGCTCATTGGACTGACCACGCGCCCGCCGCAGCTGGAAACGCCGTTCGACATCTTCAACCACGGGCTGCTCACGCCCAATGACGCCTTCTTCGTGCGTTATCATGTGTCCGGGTTGCCGACGACCATCGATCCCGCCCGGTTCCGCCTCAGCATCGGCGGCCATGTGGGCAAGCCGCTGTCGCTTTCGCTCGCTGCGCTCAAGCGCGATTTCCCGCGTCAGGAGATCGTCGCCGTCAACCAATGCTCCGGCAACAGCCGTGGCTTCTCCGATCCGCGGGTGGGCGGCGGACAGCTCGGCAATGGGGCGATGGGCAATGCCCGTTGGTTCGGTGTGCCGCTGAAGGCGCTGCTCGACCGGGCTGGCGTGAGAGAGGGCGCGCGACAGGTGACCTTCAACGGACTCGACACGCCGCCGGTCGACAGCATCCCCGACTTCGTGAAGGCGCTCGACATCGATCATGCGCGCGATGGAGAAGTGATGGTCGCCTGGGCGATGAACGACGCAGATCTGCCCTTCCTCAACGGCTATCCGCTGCGCCTCGTCGTGCCTGGCTACTACGGCACCTACTGGATCAAGCATCTGCATGAGATCAATGTCGTCGACGCCCAATATGACGGCTATTGGATGAAGACCGCCTATCGCATCCCCGACAATGACTGCAATTGCGTGACACCGGGGCAAAAGCCGGACAAGACGAAGCCCATCGGCCGCTTCAACATCCGCTCCTTCGTGACGAGCCACGAGGATGGCGATACCGTGCGTGCCGGCGCCCCGACGGCTTTCCGCGGCATCGCGTTCAACGGCGGCAGCGGCATCGCCCGCGTCGAACTGTCGATCGACGATGGCGCCAGCTGGAAGGAGGCGCGCCTTGGTGAGGATCTCGGTCGCTATTCCTTTCGGGAATGGACGATCACGGAGAGGCTCGCCGCCGGCGAGCATGACGTCAAGGTCCGGGCGATCGGGCATGACGGCGAAACCCAGCCCGTCTCGCCGCGCTGGCAACCCGCCGGCTACATGCGCAATGTCGTCGAAAGCATCAAGGTGCGCGCAGCATGAGCCGCAGACCCGTCCTGCTTCTCCTGGCTTCAGGCCTCCTTGCCGCCGCTCCGACCGCCCGGCCGCGCGAATACACATTGCCGGCTGACAGCGTGCCCGCCGCCCTTGCAGGGCCGCAGGGGGAGGTCATCGTCAACAACTGCATGGGCTGTCATTCGCTCGATTACATTACGAGCCAGCCAAAGGGCAAAGGCTCGCAATTCTGGCGAGATGCCGTCATCAAGATGATCAATGTCTATGGCGCGCCCATCGACCCTGCCGACCTGGATGCCCTCACCGCAGCCCTGCAGACGCAGGGCTGACCCCCGTTCCTGCCATTTAGATTATGGGAGAATGATCCTATGACCGCGACCGACCGACCCGTCAGCACGGATTTTAGCCGCGAGGTGCTCGACCTGTTCGACGCCTATGTGCATGGCGGCCTCGACCGTCGCGGCTTCCTTCGCCAATGCGCTGTCCATGCCGGCAGCCTTGCCGCAGCCACCGCAATGCTGACCGCCCTCAGCCCGAATTTCGCACTCGGCCAGGTCATCGCGCCGGAGGATCGACGGGTCGCGACCACATGGGTCGATATCCCCACGCGACAGGGCAATGGTACCATTCGGGCCTATGTCGCCCGGCCTGCAAAAGCGAAGAAGCAGCTGCCGGTCATCATCGTCGCGCATGAAAATCGCGGGCTCAACCCGCATATCCAGGATATCGCCCGCCGCCTCGCCGTCGATGGCTTCATCGCCGTCGCGCCGGATGCGCTCACCACTCTTGGCGGTTATCCCGGAGATGAGGACAAGGCGCGCGCACTATTCGCGACGCTCGACCGCAACAAGATCGGCGAGGATTTCGTCGCTGCCGCCCGCCACGCCCTGACGATCGACGGCGGTGATGGAAAGCTCGGCGCGACCGGCTTCTGCTTCGGCGGCGGCGTCGCCAATCTGCTGGCGACGCGCCTGCCCGAGTTGCGCGCAGCCGTGCCCTTCTATGGCAGTGCCCCGCCGCTTTCCGACGTGCCGAAGATCAACGCCGAACTGCTGCTCCACTTCGCTGGCAATGACGCGCGCACGAATGCGGGCTGGCCGCCCTATGAGGAGGCGCTGAAGCAGGCCGGCAAACGCTACACCGTCTATATCTACGAAGGCGCCGAGCACGGCTTCAACAACGACATCACACCGCGGTTCGACAAGGCGGCAGCCGCTCTCGCCTGGAGCCGTACCCTCGCCCTGTTCAAGCGCACCCTCACCTGACCGGCGCGCACCGCTTCCGCCAGGCCCGCGTTCGCGAAGCGGGCCCAAGCCCTCTAGGCTCGTCTTTCGCTTTTTCAGGAAACGGGCCGCAGATATTCCGGCAGTTCATCCGCCTGAGAGCCCCGGCATTCTATACGCGGTGAGGTGCTCCAGGTGCTGAATTTTTCGAGCGGCAGCGCAGTCCCGCAAAAGCCGCATTCGGCCGTCATGCGCCCAATGATCCATTGCTGCCTCCCGCAACCGGCGCAGTGATTTGCTTCGTCATCCCGATAAAGGGGGATGTAAGCTAAACGGAATTCCTTTCCGGCGTCGTTGAAGGCAGTGGTACGCATAATCTTACCTCGACATCTGTCAGCATGGGCAAGTAACGGCTCAGGAAAGGCATCGGTTTCATTAACCGTTTGTAAGATATCGGGTTGAGCCTCCCATAGCTGGCATTGATGTTGATGCTTTCGCCTCACCAGCGCGACGGGCAGGGTGAGGCGACTTAGCCCCGCCGCGATCTGGCGATCCTCACCGATGCTGCGCCGCTACTGGCGAGCAGCAGGGGCGGCTGCGAGGAACAACATCGAGTGCCGCCCGTTGCCGTCTTATGAAGGAGGCCGTGGCATGGATGAGGTGCTGACTCCGGCGCGGCAAGTGGAATGCTAGGCTATGAGGGACTGGTTCAACAGGGTCGCCACAGGATGTGCCCGATTTACCGGCCAGCCGCCCATGTTGATAACCTGCATGGTCATCTCAGTGCTCGGCATCCTCGCCTATGTGTCAGGTGACGAGCATTTTCTGGGAGGCGCGAACCTTGCACTGAGCATCGTGACCCTTCTCCTGCTGCCGATCTTGCAGGCCTCTCAAAATCGGGACGGCGCCGCGCTTCAGGCGAAGCTGGACGAGTTGATCAAGGTGAACCATGACGCCCGCAATGCGCTCATCGGGCTGGAAAACCGCAGCGAGGCCGAAATCGAACGGATGCGGGCGGTTGTGGAAGAAGGCGTCGAACGAGCAGGACTGGACGACTAAGCAGCTGGCAGGCGTTCACCGAGAAGGCTCGCGAAGTCCGCATCGATGCATTCCCTCCAACCTTTGATCCAGATTGTAGACGGGATTCCGTAAAGTTGGAAAATGCCGCAGCGATCCAAAGCTGAGCAGAATGGCCGATGCAATTTCTCCAGGATTTCCATACCGAATTTTCAAAGGCGTTGGCAGACGACCGAGGACGCCTCAGTTGGCGCATCGAACCAGAGGTCTTCGAGCATCTGAAGTCGCTCGCAAAAAGTCAGGGGACCATTATCGCGCCAGATTCGCTGATCCTGTTTCTGCCCTATGAGATCGGAAGCACCCATACGGGGACCATAGAGTTGCTCCGCAAATAATCTCGACCATGCAAGCCTCCTCGTCAGTGCGCCGACCCCGATCGAGGTCGCGTCGCGGGGCTTGCGGGTCCAGGGCACAGGCGGACAAGGCACCCTCGATCATCGCCTCCTTGGGGTCCCGTCCAACTGTCATCAAGTTGCAACCTGATCGTCATATCCTCCGGAAGTGAAGCATCTGTCCGGAACCGAACATTGTCTCTGAGCCTCCTGATCGTCGAAGATGATGAAGAACTGGCGACCCAGCTGGGCGAGCAGCTCAGCCTGTTCGGACATCGTTATACGATCATAGGCGACGGCCGCCGCGCAAATCAGATGATAGCGACAACGCATTTCGACGCGGTCATTCTGGACCGCATATTGCCGATGATCGATGGCGTGACCCTGCTTAAAAGCTTGCGCCAACATAATATCCTGACTCCGGTCATCATGATGACGGCGCTCGGCCAATCCCGGCAGAAGGTGGAGGGACTGGAAAGCGGCGCAGATGATTATGTCGTGAAGCCTGTGGATCCAGCCGAACTCAACGCCCGGCTCCAGGCCCTGGTACGGGCGCGGGGATGGACGGACAACAGGGCCGACGAGACATTGCGCGTGGGCGATCTGGTGGTCAGCCCCGCGCGGCACAGCGCCTGGCGGGATGGCAAGGCGCTGCGGCTGCAAAAGACCGAGTTCAAGGTGCTGGCCGAACTCGTCCGCCACGCCGGCACGCCCGTGACCCGCGCCATGTTGCTGGAGCGGGTGTGGAACTATGATTTCGAACCGGCGACCAATTTGGTGGAAGCCTATATCCGCCGTCTGCGGATAAAGTTGATGGAATTTGGCGGCGACGATCCCGTCGTGACCATTCGTGGGCTTGGCTATATGATCCGGGGGTGATTTTCTTCCGATCCTTGCGGGCGCTGACGCTCGCCTTCCTGTTCTTCTTCCTTTTCGCCACGCTGGCGACGGCGTTCGGCATCTATTTCGCGACGCTGAAGACGATCGACCATATGGTCGTGCAGCGCATCACGAGCACGAGCGAAGTGCTGGCGCCCGAGGGAGAACAGCTGTCGGCGGGCCGGATCGGCAGGCGCATCATGGCGGCCGCACGCGATCGCGACACTGGCGACCTTGGCCTGATCCTGCTGGAGCGAGGGCGGCAGATCGCGGGCAATGTGCGCGTGTCGCGACCCCTGCCCCTCGGCCTGTCGCAGGTCGATCCGGCCGACGAGATCAAGGGCCTTTCCCACGGCCGCGTGCTGGTCCGCGATCTGGGCGGCGGCCTGCGGCTGGCGGTGATCGCCGAGACGGAGCCGTTCGACAATTACAACGCTGCCCGCAAGCGCATCTATATATTCGGCTTCGGCTCGATCATCCTGGTGGCGCTGGCGGCCGCGACGACGTTCACGCTGATCATCAGGCAGCGGATAATCGAGATGCGCCGGACCGTGGACGCCATTGTCGAAGGCGACCTGTCGCAGCGCGTGCCAGGAAGCGGGCCACACACCGCCTTTGGACAGCAGGCGCACGCCTTCAACCGCATGCTGGACCGCATCGGCGATCTGATGACGGAGGTGCAGAACGTCACCAATGGCGTGGCGCACGAATTGCGCACGCCGCTTGCACGCCTGCGCAATCATCTGACCCTCATCGCCCATGATCCGCGAGCGCTCCCCGTGCGCGACAGGATCGAGGAAGCGCAAGCACAGGCCGACAGCTTGCTCAGCCTCTTTTCCGCGCTGCTGCGCATGGCCGAGATCGATAGTGGAGCGCGGCGGGAAAATTTCGCGGTCCTAAACCTCGCCGACCTGGTCGCCGATTGCGCTGAGGCGCTGGAAGTCGTGGTCGAGGATAGCGGGCATCATTTGTCGGTGGCGCCCCTGCAGCCCATCTTTGTCCGGGGCGACACTCAACTCCTCTCTCAGATGGTCATCAATCTTCTGGAAAATGCGGTCCGCCACACGCCATCGGGTAGCGAAATCCGCCTCAGCCTTTCGGTCGCGCAACCGGGTCGGGCGGCGTTGATCGTGGCGGACAACGGTCCCGGTATCGCGCCGGTCGACCGCGAGCGGGCGCTGGATCGCTTCGGTCGATTATCCCGCGGAAGCGAGGTGAAGGGGCATGGCTTCGGTCTGCCGCTGGTCGCGTCCATCGTGCGGCTGCATGGCGGATCGATCGAGCTGGGCGACGCACAGCCCGGCCTCGAGGTGACGGTGCTGCTGCCGACCGCATGAAAATTGGCGCGCCGCACGGGAGCGGCGCGCCGTTTTTCTTCACCGGGTCGGGCGGATCAGAACTTCACGCTCGCTTCGATACCGTAGGTGCGCGGCGCGTTGAAGTTGCCATAGTCGCCCAGCACGTTGGCGATGCTGCCGGTGGTGGTGCTGGTCGTCGGTGCGGCCGGCAGGCTGTTCGACGGGTCGCGACGGAAGACATGCTGCTCGTTGAAGAGGTTGCGGCCCCAGAGGCTGAGCGTCAGGCTGTGGCCGTTACCGGTGCCGATATCCGCCAGAGAGATGCGGCCATTGAAGATCAGCGAGCTGTCATTCTTCGTCGCGAACTGGTCGAAGGCCTGCGTTGCCTGCGAATAATTGCCGTCGAAGTGGAACTTCAGCTTCGTGTCGTTGCCGCCGATCGGCAGTGCATAGTCGATCGACCCGCTGGCGGCATTGCGCGGCGTGAACACGATGTAGAAGTTCTGATAGACACCCGTGGCTGCGATGAACACCGGCGGGATCTTCGTATAGGTATAGGCATAGCTGGCGTTCAGCGTCAGCCCTTCGACCGGGTTCAGCGTCAGGTCCGCCTCGATCCCGCGGATCTTGGTGGTGCCCGGCGCATTGATCGTGACCAGATTGTTGAAGCTTGTCGCGCCGACGAACTGGATGGAGCTGATGTCCACCTGGCTGTCCTTGCGGTCCATGATGTAACCGGCCAGGTTGAAGCGGGCGCGGCCATTCCAGAAGTCCGACTTCAGCCCGACTTCGTAGGACTTCACATCTTCAGGATCGAACGCCTGATAGTTGGACGTGCGCGAGCTGGCTCCGCCTGCGCGATAGCCGGTCGCATATTTGGCATAGACGTGCAGGTCGTTGCTGACGTCGTAGGCGATCGTCGCCATCGGGTTGAAGCGGTTCCAGCTCGCGTCCAGCGGCTTGTAACCGACGCTGGCGGCCGGCGGGTTGGCGTCGTAATTCACGTTGCGCGAGAAATGGAGCACGCCCTTCTTCTCGTCATGCGTGTAGCGGCCGCCGACCGTGATATGCAGCGCGTCGGTAGCGTTCCAGGTCAGCTGACCATAGGCGGCGTAGCTCTTTGACCAGACTTCTGACGCGCGGTCGATCGAGCAGCCATTGACGGCCGTGCCGACGAACAGCGGCGTGGATGCGGTGCAGAAGGGAATGTTGACATAGGTGGGCACGCCGCCGACCAGCGCCACGCCCCGGGAGCTGGGCGTCGCCGCGTCGTCGCTCACATGTTCGTTGAAGTAGAACAGGCCTGCGACATAGTCGATGCTGCCGACGGTGCCAACAGCCTGGAACTCCTGGCTGAACTGGCGCTGGCGCAGGTCGGCAAGGCTGTAGCGGCTGAACGCGCAGGGAGCCGTTAGGGTGCAGGCGGTGGTCAGGTTGACGACCGGCGGACGGTGAGCGCCACCCGAATTGTCCCACTGGGTGGCATCGACGCCGCGCCATGCGGTGATCGAGCGCAGTTCGAACGCGTCGCCCAGATTCCACTTCAACGTGTTGGTGAAGCCATGGGTCTTGTCGACGCTCACCTGCTGCGGCACGCCGATGTCCGCCACGCCCATGCGGGTGTCGCCATTGATGACCACGCCGGGCAGCGGATTGCGGACGGTGCCGGTCAACGTGGTGTAGTTCGTGCCGGGCAGCTTGCAGTTGGGCGAAACGGCCTGGGTGCCCGCGACGCAGCCATTGGGGTTGAAGTTCAGCAGCTGGCTGTAAAAGGGCGTGTTCTCGTCCTTTGCAACGTCATATGCGAAGTCGTTGGTGATGGTGCTGGTCGGCTGCCAGCGGACGGCGGCGCGCAGGCCCTTGCGGTTGTAATAGTTCCAGCCGGCCTGACCCGCGAGCGGGTTGCGGGTGGTTTCGTCCTGATGCTGGATCACGCCGTCCAGCTTGACGCTGAAGCCCGCGACCTTGGGCAGGTCGAGGTGGACGTCGGCGGAGCGGCTGCCATAATTGCCCGCGCCCGCTTCGATGCGGCCGCCCCATTCGCCGGTCGGGGCCTTGCTCACGATGCTGAGCGCGCCGCCTTCGGTATTGCGGCCGAACAGCGTGCCCTGCGGACCTTTCAGCACCTCGACCCGCTCGATGTCGAACAGCGCGGCGTTCAGGCCATGCTGACGGCCCATATAGACGCCATCGACATAGATGCCGACCCCCTGCTCACGGGCGGGCTGATTGGCGTCGAGCGGCACGATGCCGCGAATACCGATGGTCAGAGCGGACTGGCGAGCCTCAAAGGTCGCGACCCGCAGCGAGGGAACCGCGCCATCGGCAAAGTCGTACATGCTCTGCACATGGCGATCCTCCAGCGCCTGCGTGTCGACCACGGCCATGGAAATCGGCGTTTCCTGCAAATTGGTTTCGCGCTTGGTGGCGGTGACGACGATCGCATCCATGCCTTCGCTGTCAGCTGCATCGGCGGCGGGCGCGGCGGCCGGCTGTTCATCAAAAGCGGCACTGGCGAGCGCGGGCATCGAACCCGATGCCAGCAGCAGGGCGGCAGCCGGCGCGCGCAGCAGGGTAGTGGAAGAGCGCATCATGTGTAATCCCTTTTCGGATCCATCAAGTGGATGTTTTGCGGGGCCGGCCACTAGGCACTCATCACAACATTTTTGTGACAATCATTGTCACATTGACAGTAGTTATTTTTTCATTTTCGCGTCATTTTTTGTTTTCGGTAAGAATTCTTATAATAACTTAAGAACTACTGATGGTCCGCTCCGATTGGTTCGGAACATTCCTAAGATATATCGGCCGATGTTTGTATTTTCGCGATGTTGGAACAGGACTTTACACCCGTTGCCATGGGTAACAACTCGAACTTATATTACGGCAACTGCGCGGCTCTGATGCGCCGAAGGACCGGCCGAGCGATCGGGGAATGTCGTGCCACCGATGGTTACTCTCCGCGAAAAGTTCGCTTCAGAAGGGGCATGAAGCAGTAAATTATACAATGATTGACACGCCGACCAAAAATGCGAAAATCAGACAACAGCGAAGGGAGAGGGCGGTATGGATTTCGGCATCAAGGGCAAGATCGCCATCTCTGGCGGCGGTAGCAAGGGAATGGGACGCGCGGTGTCCGAAGATCTGGCGCGAGAGGGTTGCCGGGTGGTGGTCTCAGCGCGAGGCAAGGAAGCGGTCGACCAGACGGTCGCAAAAATCCGGGATGAAGGGGGCGAAGCCGTTGCTGCTTATGCCGATATGTCGACAAAAGAGGGAATTCTTCAAGTACAGGAGGTGGCGAGTGCGGCCTATGGCGACCCGGACATCGTAGTGGGCAATGTATATGGCCCGACGCATGGCCGATGGGATAATACGAAAGACGAAGATTTCCTGACCGCCTATGACGGCATCGTGATGAGCCAGGTCCATCTGTTACGCACCTTCACCCCGGCGATGCGGGACAAGAAATGGGGCCGCATTGTCCTCATCAATTCGGTCGCGTCGAAGGAACCCCACAAGGAACTGCCGCTGGTCACCGCCAACGTAACCCGCGTCGCTGCGCTTTCGCTCAACAAGAGCGTGTCGGACGAGATCGCCAAATTCGGCATTACGATCAATACGATCGGCACGGGCGGCTTTGCGACTGACCGCTATTACGAGCAGATGAAGCGCATGGTGGCCGAAAATGGCCGCGACTGGGACGAACGCGAGGCCGAGCGGCGCGAAGAAATTCCGGTGGGGCGCCTGGGACGTCCCGAAGAGATCGCTGCCGTCATCACTTTCCTCTGTTCGGCCCGCGCCAGCTATGTGACCGGCCAATTCATCGTCGTGGACGGCGGCCAGGTGAAGGCGCTCTACTGAAGGCTGCGGCAGATGTTTGATGCCAGCGAAAGGAGATTTCATGCGCGACGGAACAGCGGACCTTACCATTGAGGAGCGTCTGGCGCGGCTGGAAGACCGTGCCGAATTGCACAGGCTTCAGATTCTCTACGCTCATTATGGCGATAAGGGCTGGGGCGCGGCGGGAGGTGATCCGAATGCTTTGGCCGCGCTTTTTACGGAAGACGCCGTGTGGGAGTCGGCAGCTATGGGGCGGTTCGAGGGTCGTGAGGCCATCGCTGCCGGGCTGTCGGGCAGCGGTCTGGCGATGGCTGTCCATTTGCTCGCGCAGGCTGACCCAGTGATCGAAGGCGACGAGGCGCACGGCAACTGGAAGGTAACCCTATTCCTCAAGAAAGCAGATGGAGCCTATCTGGTGGGCGCAGGCACCTACGTCTGTCGCTACCGTCGAACCAAGGAGGGGTGGCGCATTGCATCGCTTTCGATGGTAGCCGCGGGCATGGGCGGCCTAACGTGAGTCGGTCGCCAATGACACATACTGGCGATGCTGGCAGTGATGTGTGCCTGCTACTTGTTGCATCGTCTTATCAATCCTTATCGGCCGCCCGACCAGATCCGTAGACCATCAGCGAAAGCCACACCGCCGTGCAACGCTCCGAGCGCACCGCGCGCGCCGATGCCAAGCGCTCAGCGGCTCGCTCGGTGGTCGAACGCGCGCGCCGCAGAAGCATCGCATATCCGCTTCCTGCGCACCATCTGCATCGCCAATCTGCCCTCAAATCCCTAGGCTTGCGTAGCTCGCGGCGAATACTGTGCCCGCGTGAAGGCAAACAGCGAAAAATACTACCGAATCACCGAGTCCCGCAAAAGGCCTGACCACCCTCGCGGCTGGAGGTCGCTGCTAAACCGGCGGTTCTTCGAGGTGTTTATCGGCCTGAAGCTATGCGCTTGCCGCCTTACCGTCATGCACATCATCTGATGACTGAATCACTCATTAGTGATGGGTCAGGAGGGCCGCTTCCGTTCACAGCGACGCTTCACATTATCGATGCGTAGATTTCGATCGAAATGGGTTGCGCGAGCGGGCCGATAGCACAAATCTTGCGGTCTGCGGACGGTTTCGATGCGTCGAGGCCGGATCAGTAGCGAGAAGTGCTTTCGATGCGAGGCACCTATGCATGAGGAAGGGAGCGTATGACGGGCATCCGAGGGGATGGGATTTGCGACCTTGTCGTGGTCGGCTCTGGTGCGGGCGGGCTTGCCGCGGCGGTTACAGCTGCCAAGGCAGGCCTTGATGTAATCGTCGTTGAAAAATCGCGCTATTTCGGCGGGACGACCGCCTTTGCGGGCGGGTTCCTCTGGATTCCCAACAACCATTTAGCGCGCGCGGCAGGGATGAAAGACTCAGCTGAGGAGGCGCGCCGATATGTTGTAGCGCTGGCCGGCAATCACTTTGATTCTGAGCGCGTCGACGCCTATCTGGATGCCGGACCGCAGATGCTCCGTTTTTTCATGGAGCAGGCGGGGCTGAAGCTGCTGCTTGCCGAGGTCCGATCGGACTTTCACAGCGAACTGCCCGGAGCCGTCAAGAGTGGCCGGTCCTTGTTTCCCGCTCCTGTCCATGCAGGCATATTGGGCAATGCGCACAAGCGGCTGCGCCCGCCGCTCCCGGAAACCGGGTTCATGGGGGTGCCGATCGACATGGGCAATGACCTCTTGCACTTCCTGAATGTGACCCGGTCGACGAAATCCGCCTTGTTCGTGGCGAAGTGGCTGGTGAAGCACGGCTATGAAATGCTGCGATATGGCCGCGCCATGGAGGCGGTGAACGGCAATTCGCTTGTGGCTCAGCTTGCTGCGGCTGCCATGCAAGAAGGCGTCACCATCCTCTATGACACGCCAGCGGTCGGGTTGATCGAGCGTGACGGAGCAGTTGCCGGCATCAGGATCGGCACGTCCGAGGACGAGCGACAAATTAGTGCTCGAAGGGGCGTGGTGCTGGCGTCAGGAGGGTTCCCCTGGGATCTTGCGCGGCGCGCCGCGCTCTATCCGCATCCGGCGAACGAAGACCAGCATTTTTCGCTCGCGCCGCGCACGAACACCGGTGATGGTCTAAGGCTGGCAGAACAAGTCGGGGGGCAGATCATCACAGTCGCAAACAATGGCGCCTGGATGCCGATTTCGCGCCTGCCCAAGCCGGGTGGACTGACGCGCAGCGTGCCGCACTCCTTCATGGCGTCTATGCCGGGCGTTATTGCCGTAACGCCTGAAGGGCGGCGCTTCGTCAATGAATCGGTGCCTTGGCAGGATTATTGCGAGGGGCTGCTAACGGCGCGTCGACCCGGCATGCCGGCCGAAGGTTTCCTGATCGCGGATCATCGTGCGATCCGTGATTACGGATTGGGCTTTGTGAGGCCCGCGCCTGTGCCGATGGGCCCTCATTTGCGCAGCAGCTATCTGATGCGTGGGAAAACTATCCGCGATCTGGCGAAGGGAGCCGGGATCGATGCAGAGGCGCTGGAAGCGACGGTGGAGCGTTTCAACAGCGACGCGCGGGCCGGGAAGGATACTCTATTCGGCCGTGGTGGCACGCGCTATAGCCGATCCATGGGCGATTGCCGGTTCACGCCCAACCCGACGCTTGCTCCCCTGGAAACAGGGCCTTTCTATGCGGTGCGCATTCACGCGGGGGACATCGGTACGCTGGCCGGATTGCGCACCGATGGCAAGGCGCGTGTGCTCGATACCGGCGACAGGCCGATACCCGGCTTGTTCGCTGCGGGCAATGACGCGGCCACGATCTTCGGCGGAGCCTATCCCGGCGCCGGCTCCACCATCGGGCCGGCGATGACCTTCGGTTTCATCGCTGCGCGCGAGGCCGCGGCCGCTGGGGAACCCCAATGGGCGTGACGCCGTGAGTCAAGGGATGGAAATTCGCACCTTGGGTCGATCGGGCCTCCGCTTCGCGCCGCTGATGTTCGGGGGTAATGTTCTAGGCTGGACGATGGACCGGCCGACATCCTTTCGTGTGCTCGACGAATTTCTGGACGCGGGCTTTTCGGCGATCGACACAGCCGACGTCTACGCGCCTTGGACGGACGAGGGCGTGGGTACGTCGGAGCGCGTCCTGGGCGAATGGTTCGCGCTGGGCGGCGGGCGACGCGAGCGGGTGATGTTGGCCACCAAGGTCGGCCTGCCGATGGCGCGGGGAAAGAAGGGCCTGTCGCGCGCGTACATCATGGAAGCGATCGACGCCTCGCTCGCCCGCTTGCGGACGACTCACATCGACCTCTACTTGGCTCATTGCGACGATCCGAAGACGCCCTTGGCCGAAACGCTGGATGCTTTTGCGGAGCTGATCCGCGCCGGCAAGGTGCGTGCGGTCGGCGCGTCGAATATGAGTGCCGGCCGCGTACGAGAGGCGCTTGCGATTGCCGACCGGATTGGGCTTCCCCGGTTCGAAGCCGTGCAGCCATTGTATAATCTGTATGATCGGCGCGACTATGAGTCCGACATGCAGGCGCTGGCTGTCGAGCAGGATTTGGGCGTGATCCCCTTCTTCGCGCTGGCAAGCGGCTTCCTGACCGGCAAGTACCGCTCGGCTGCTGATCTTCGACCCGGCATGCGGGGCGAGCTGGTTGGCAAATATCTCGACACGCAAGGACAGCGCCTTTTGGACGTGCTGGATGCGGTCGCAGCCCGGCATGACGCCGTGCCCGCGCAGATCGCGCTCGCCTGGCTGCTGACGAAGCCAGGCATCACCGCGCCAATTGCGAGCGCCACCAGCGTAGGGCAGCTACAACAGTTGATCAAGGCGTGCGACATCGACCTGACAGATGACGACATTGCGGCGCTGGACGGCACCTGCGCCGAAATGGAAGGCGGTCATGCACTTACAAACCCGCGCTGAAACGGCAGGAATGATGGCAAGAAGTTGGTCGTCCTGTCCGATCTGAACTCGATCATGACGCCTGTTGCGGCCCCAGTGCGGACAGCGCGGCCGCTGAGGGAGGATATAGGAGCATGGCTTCGGCGGTATCCAGAAAATTTTCGAGCGTGGACGGGTCGGCCCAGAACTCCTGCCAGAATTTCGCCTGCCCAGACCCGCCTTCCCGGGTCGCCATGAATGTCCATATGTAGGGGATGAGAAAATAAAGGCGCTGTTTGAACAGTTTTTCGGGATAATCGGGAATGAGGCCGCGCAGATAAGCGACGCAACGCTGGTAGGCCTGATCCCACTTGCCAGGGATTTCGCTGTGCATGGAGTCCCGGCGGTAGATCTGAAGCATTGTGAACAGGCGCATCTGCTCATCACTTTCAAAGCCATCGACCAGGACGAGGATTGTCATGATCGCGCGGAGGGTGATGGGATTATTCGACTCCTCCAACGCATCCAGTTGCCGTCCCCGGATGGTGTCGAGTTCGCGTGCCGCGTCGTTCAACACCTCCAGTACGAGATCCTCTTTGCATCGGAAGTAATAGTTGACCGATCCTCCGTTGCGCTGACCTGCGGCTTTGGCGATGTCCCTGATCGTGACCGTGTCGATGCCATATTGCGCGAAGAGACGGCGCGCCTCCCCCTTGATGCGTTCGCGTGCGATCTCCCCCTTGCCTGGTCTGCTTTCGCCAGCGATGCCCACCTAATAAGTCTCCGGAACGATCATTTTCGGCTACAGAGACCGCGTCACCGCGAAAGTCAACCTCGCGTTACCGCGTCCTTTGCTGAATTTTTCGCGCCCGCCGTCCGCAACCGCATTCCGCGCTATTGCCACGTCCGTTCCGACGAAAACTTCGGTAGCATGTCTCACGGCTCGTCCTCCTGCGATCAGCTCGGCTCTGCCACTCCGAGCGACCTCGCCACCACCGTTCAGGGCGAGGCAACCGCTCGGCGATCCCCAGCATGAATATCATGAGCGGGCGTTGGTGACTCTGGGCGACGGCCATGATCCCAGCGCAAGCCCGACATCCCCTTGATCGAAGCACGGCTGAAAGCGCTTGCGAAAAATTAGGCGCGGCGGACACCCCGAAAAGCCTGACAGGCCGGGTCAGCGCCACCTTCCGTTGACGCATGTTCACCGCTCCCAAGGGCAACTATTCGACAGCTAGGCTGGAAGCCCCGCCGTTGACCCAACGCTCCAGCGCCGCGCGCGAGCCTTCATCCACAAGTTCCAGGCGTACACCACAGAGGCATCCAGGGCTGGTCTTTGCGTTTCCCACCCCCGTCGGCGAAAACAGGAGAGATTCGATTTCCATGTCGCCGAAGCGCTCATTCCATTCGACGGTGCCATATTCAGGCACCCACAGCCCTATGTGATGAATTCCTTCACCTTGTGAGATCGCGTAATACCCTTCGCTCTGACCTTCGATGAGCTCGATGTAGGGAGGTTCCTTCGAGTAGGTCACTCTTATATCCATGTCCAGTTTCTGCCCATGCCATTCAATCGGCGCTCGCATCACGCTGGGAGGGTTGAACACCACGCCAAATAATTTGCTGAACTTGGGGATCGCCGCATCCAGGTCGGCGACAAGGATTCCGATATGGAAGTAATTGGTGCTCATTCGCGTCTCCAGTACCTAGTTTCCAGCGCCTGTCCGTCTGCTGCCTCGCAAGCCGTAATGAAGGTGGATCGTAAACTGCGCCCGATCACTTCAGGAGAGGTGCAGACAAGCACCGATCAGCGCGTTCAGCTCAATCCAGAGTGAAATGCAGTTCCTCATATTTCAGTTGCGCCTGGATATCGGTGTCATGGAACAGATCCGGGTTCTTGATACCGCACAGCCGAGACAAGAGCCAGCCGTCGGGGTTTCGGACGAACTCCGCGTGATAGCTGCCATCCCAGTGCTGGATGCTCGTCGTACCGTCGCGCTGAGGGATCTTGAGTTGGGCCACCTGGAAGAATTTGCCTTCTGCAGTATCGCCCTTCACCTCGATATGACAGGCTGCGGGACTGATCCGCAAGTCGGTGATGGATTCCATGTCCTTGAAGAATCCGGCAGCCGCATTCCGGATAGCGGCCTTTCCCTGAAGATTGCCGTAGCGCGCATCCTCAGTCCAGATCGACATGAAGAGGTCAAGATCGCGCGTTATCTCCGCGACCTGGTATATCTGATGAAGTCGTCGGCAAGACAGCTCATCCAGAAGATTTAAGTGATACTGTTGTGGCGCCATCATACCAGACATCGCATGTCTCCCAGTTATTTTGGTAGCCGGGCGGTTGATGGACCGACGGGTCCGATCCCGTTGGTACGCGGCCACCCCATCATTGAAAATAATGCCTCATCCGCTCTGAACTTATCTACAAACGCCTAGTCCTCTTCGAATAGTTGGCTGAAGCGTTCACTGTACCGCGCCGGAATGTAACTTTTCAGGCTGGCCTCAGTGATTCCATAATCCTCCGCTTTATATACATGGCGTCCGTGCTTGTGCTGCGGACTCTCTGCGAGATGCCGGCGAATTCTTTCCGCATGCTCGTCAACGAAGGGGAGATTGAAAGCGTCGTGGATCCGACGCACGACGCTCACCGGGTCTCTCACTGTATCTCGGTAGGCGACGTCCACGATACGCGCGTCAAGCACTGGATCCCGCTCTCGTGCGGCCAGACTGCGTTCAAGATGCGCGCCAAACATCTTCTGGACAAGCTGCCCGACCTCCTCACGGCTCACGCTGGGATCTCGCCCGCTGAGCAGCGTGTATATCAAGCTTGCCGTCGACGGAATCGTCCGCATCGGATCGCGATGAGTCTGAACGAGCATAGCGTTGGGATAGGCCTCAAGGAGCAGATCCAGGTTGAGCTGGTGCATTGGCTCCGTCAGAGTCCATCGCCCCCTGGGGCCTCGCCAACCGAACTGCTGCAGAAGGCGCTTGTGCGTGCGATACACCCCCTCCTGAGCGTTGCTGGCGAGCCAATCAACATAGCCTGGCACCTTATAGGAGGCCATGAAGTTCGTGCTGGCGAAGTGTAGATTGAACAGCTGAAGACAAGGAGCCGGAAGCTCCGCCCCCCAGGGATGCATGGCCCGGACTTCAGGAATTGCCGCAAGCAGCTGATCGAGTTCGCCCTGCATGCGCGCGATGCGCGGATCGGTATGGAACGAGCCTGCTTCGGTGGGAGGGCACGGAAAGGCGGCTTCCCATTGCCTGGGGGCCCGCGCAGCCGGATCGAGGGCCAGCAGGTCAAGCAATATCGTGGTGCCGGTTCGCGCAAGCCCGACACCCACGACTGGCGCGTCGATAACGACATCCAGGATTTCGGGGTGTCGCACTTGATCATCCACCAGACGGAGACGCGTGGCAAGCAGCTGGACCAGCTGGTTTCGAAACTGCTCGACAACCACATCGGAACGATCGATGCGAGTGAAATCTTGTACTAATATGTCAAGGCCGATGCGGAAGGATAAATCTGGTCCCCAGTCATGAAGGTCGGTGGCCTTCTCCGCCTGTCCCATCAATATTTCTGCCGTCAGATCCATTACTTCTCTCTCCAATCAACATGCTTGCCGCCCAGCATGATCAACCGGACAGTTCGCACATCCCATAGCCCTCTTCGCCATCCCACTCGAAGCGGGCGAACCCCTGGGACATGATCATCCTAGCCTCTTGCACCAGACCATAGCCGTTGCCGAAAATTCCGTAGGCCGCGTGGTCCGGAGTCTTGAAGATCCCTCCCCATTCGCCGATTGGCACCCACGAGGTGAGCTTGTTAAACCCGCGAATGCGCGCTGTTTCGGCCGGGGTTTGCAGCACCACTTCATACTCAGGCTGCTGCGGCACACGGACGAGGTCGGGCGTTTGAAGGATCTTCGCGCGGACAGCCTTATGGCCGTCGAGCAGATAGGCTTGGCTGAAGTAAGGATTACCGGCCTCATCGTGCAGTTGCTTGAGATTAAAGCCCCGCCCGCTGGGAAATATGCCGCATATCCAGCTGTGGAATGCCATTCCGGCGGTGTCGCGCGCACCACGCACATGTCCCCGGACGCCTGAGCCGGAAAATTCCCAGCTTTCGTCATTGACGGACACCCGCCCGTCGGCACGAAGGAGCTGCTCGTATTTACCAAGATAGCTATCCCCTTCAAATTCCGGCTCGCCCAACTGAAATGCAGGTCCGGTTGAAAGGGGCATAACCCAGGCTTCACTCACCGCCTCAGCTACAAGCTCGACAGAAACCCTGGCTTGTTCTCCGCCGTGAGAAACATGACCCTGGGACTGATCCTGGAACGACGCCAGTTCAGCCATGCCGTTCCAGCTGTACCTCCACCGTTTGAACGGCTCTAGGCAGCGGTAGACATAGGTATCATCACCAGGCGCTCGAGGGTCCGTATACCGCCCTGTCGACATCGAGAAATATTGGCGACCATCACCCAGCAGAATCGCCGAGCGTTCCCGGGCTTCTCCGCCGCGGACATGGATCAGGTTCGGATTCAGCCCGATGTTGCGCTCGCCATCGTAGATGAAGGTGTTGAAGGTCTCATAGACGAGCGGATTGGAATGCGCTTGAGGCAAAGCGTAATCACATTGCGCAGGCAGGCCACTCGAGAAATCGTTCTCAGCTTCCATGGTCATCCTCTACTTTGCCTTGATCGTTTGCGGAGTCGTCGCTGTGCAATCTTGTCTTCACGGCGCGCTCGATGGCTGCATAGTCGCCGCCAAAGTCAGCATCGTCAGTGTGGTCAAAAGCCGCCAGCAGCTCCTGGCACTGACCTTCGATGACTTCGAGACTTTTGCCATGCGTGAACACGTAATATTTATCGTCCAACACGGCCTTCAGCATCTGCGCTGCGACATTCTCAGGCCCCATGCCTTGTTTGAAGATGTCCCGAATCTGTGCGTCGAGGGGCGGAGCCGCTCCGGTCACGGCTTCTCTGGTACGGCGCGTGTTCTCGGAAAATTCGGTATTGGTGAGGCTGGGCACGATCAACGAAAGACCTACGTTCGTGCTCTGCAGCTCCTGACGGAGGGCATTGCTTAGTCCCACGACGGCAGCCTTGGAGGCGCAGTAAGCCGACATCCCGGCGTTGGCCCTGTACGCAGACGTGGATGACACATTGAGGATGTGGGATTCCTCCCCCCGTTCCAGCATTCGGGGCAGTATCGTGCGGATGCCATTGAAGGGTCCCATTACGTTGGTCTTCATGACGTAGAGCCACCAATTCGGGTCCGCATCGCGAACGAGTTCACTATCGCCCACCGCAGCGTTGTTGCAGAGGAGAGCGACATCCCCGAGGTCCCGTTCGACCTTGCGAAGCGCTTCCTGCCACGCTGAAAGGTCGACGACATCAAGCTCCAGTGGCAGCGCCCTGATCCCGTGCTCGCGCAACTCCGCGGCGGCTACTTCTAGGGGCGCAAGTCGGCGGCCCGCCAACGCGATTTGCATTCCCTCGCGGCCAAGCGCGTGGGCGAACGCCAGGCCGATCCCGCTCCCGCCACCAGTTATCAGCGCAATGCGCCCCTCCAGCCGTTTCAAGTCTGCCTACTCCCAACAGAAGGTCGCGCGCTCATTCCAAGGTTATGCAGCATCTGTTCCTTCTCGAGACGCATGTGCCATGCAAATCTGCCCTGGACGTCGACGCGCTCCGGCTCGCTCGTCACGGCTGTTCCTTCATATCGTGCGGGATATGAGGGAGCGCGCGGGCACAGCCGGTAGCCTGCCCGCTGACGCTCAAAGCGCCGCGATTTGCGGCGGCTTCCCCGCCTATAAGGCTAAGCCTTGGCTTTGTTGACCGCGATGACACGACTCCAGTCCTCGATCTCTTCATCGAGAATGGCAGAAAATTCGGGCACCGTGGTGACGTGCTCCCCCGTGATCAGATCGTTCTCGAACGGGAAGACCGCGGCGCACGCATATTCCTTCATGGTTCCGTCAGGTCCCACATGTGGGATGAGCGAGTCGATCATGACTGCATCGTCATTCACCCACATGCCACGGATGACGTTGCCCGGCGAAGGATTGAGCGACCACCCCACATGGAGCGGCGCCATGTCTTCCACCTTCACCGGAGTGCGGCGCGCCAGTTGTTGCGTGTACATCTCGCGGATCGCTTCCATGCCTTCCACCCGCATGCCGTTCCAAAGCGTGTATATCGGGTTGGGCACTAGAGTGGCCAAGACCGCTTCCAAGTCGCCCGCGCGCTCCATCGCGGCATGCTGCCGGACGAGATTGACCATATGTTCATACTTGGCGTTCAAGGTTCTCTCTCCACTTATAAGGACGTTGGCTCGTGCGCATTCACCGCCGGGTGAATAGTTCGCCTACCATTGTGACATTGGCTCATCGCCAGATGAGGGGAACTTCCAAAGGACCCACGCCAGCGAAAAGCTGTTCCTGGACCACGAAGCCATCGGGCATCCGATAGTCGGGGATGCGCTTGTGCCATTCCTGGAGCGCTATGCGCATGTCGGTCCGCGCAACGTGCAAGCCCAGGCACATGTGCGGGCCGGCACCAAATCCGACATGCCTAGAGGGACGAGACAGGTCGATCTTCTTGGAATTCTCGAACAGGCGCGGATCGCGGTTCGCCGCAGGCTTGTGCGCGGAAACCAACATGCCCTTCTTGAGCTCGACTCCGCCCAGTACAAAGTCCTTCTTCACGATCCGGAAAGTCTCACCCATCGAGTAGATCCGGATCATTTCCTCGACGAACCTTGGGAACAGCTCCGGGTTCTCGCGCAGATGGCGACGATCCTCGGGATGCCGGGCAAGATGGATGAATTGCCTCGACAGCGCACCTTTCGTGGTATGAAATCCTCCGAGGCAAAGCAGCAAGGCCATCATCACGATCTCGTAATCGGTGAGCTTGCGGTCATCGACTTCGGCGTCAAGCATAGCATCGAAAAGCCCATTCCGCGGCTTGACGCGACGCTGTTTGATTTGATCGTAGAGATAGTTCCGCAGAACTTCCATGCCCCTGCGGTTGAGGCTCCTGTCGGGATCTTCCGCCGGTGGCGTCCAGACCAATGCCTCATGTTCGACCAGGTACGGCACGTCTTCCAGCGGCAAATCAAGCAATTGGCAAAAGATCAGACAGGGGTAGGGCTTTCCGAAAGCCTCGATGAACTCACAGCTTCCGTCAGCGACGAACCCGTCGATCAGCCGGTTTGCCAACGCTTTCATCCCATCTTCAAGTTCGCGCACTGCGCGCGGCGTGAAGAATGGCTGAAGAACATTACGGTACTTGGTGTGTTCGGGAGGGTCCATCGACGAGGGGAGCAAATTGTCTTCGATGTATGGGTCGTCCTCGTCTTTTCTGTTCGTAAAATGTTCGAAGTCGGACAGAACGAAGCGAGCCTCTTCCGCGCGCAGGAAAACATATATTTCCGAGTCACGGCGGGGGAGACGGACCGCTGGATATTTTTCACGAAGCTCGTCAAGATGCTGGTAATAGCTCTTGTCGATATCGACGACTACATCCGGTAGGTCGCCTGAAGTCACGAGAGGCGGTATAAACCGTTCTGCACTTTCCACTTCACCCATTACCTTCTCCCATACCTCTCCCATTCACTTTTCACGGGCAGCGCGGTGGTCGCGCCCATCTCGCCACATGCGATCGCAATCGGGGCGGATCCGCTGCGGTCATTACTCACCGGGCACTAGCACCGCTGATTCATCAGGCTCAAAGCCATAGAAGGCTGCGCCATTCGCATTGATTCGTTGAGCGCCCTTGACTGGCTTACGGGTTCCGGAGCAAAAATCAACAAGCAAATAAAATGCTGCTTGAAAATCTTTTCCGTGCTTTTAAACCGGGAGCGACCCCCGCGCGGGCGCGGCCGTGCGGGGGCAATTCGAAGATCGCCTGTGGGAGAAAGTCTTTGCAGCCAACTTTGGATCAGATCACGGATCTACGCTGTGAGTGATGCGGAATTTGTCACTCCCGGACAGGATGGCTGGCACGGTCTAAAGCGCTACACAGGGTTTCTCATCACTTTGTGGCTTGCCGAGATGACCGGCTCTTTCGAATCGACGATGGTGATCGCGGCGATGCGCTATCTCATCGAGGATTTCGGTGACCCGGCCAAGATCGGCTGGCTAATCACAGCCTATCTCATCGTCGGCGCGGCGGCAGCAGCCGTCGTTGGACGACTTGGCGACCTGTTCGGCCGCAGGCGCATTCTCATCATTGTTCTGGTAACCGGCTTGGTGGGCTCTATCGTCAGTGCCGTGGCTCCAAGCTTTGCCTGGTTGCTGGCCGGTCGCATTCTCCAGGGTATCACTACCGCGATTCTTCCGCTGTGTATTGGCATTGTGCGTGAAGACGTGCCGCCACAGCATGTACCGATGTCCGTCGGCCTGATGATCTCAGGGGCGTCGCTCGGCAATGCGGCGGGACTGGTCCTCGGTGGCTGGATCGTGGACAACTACAGCTGGCACGGCGTCTTTATGGCGAGCGCGTTGTTCTGCTCAGCGACGATCGTTGGGGTCCTCGCCTGCGTGCCGCGTTCGCCGCACGGAGGCTCGTCTCGGGGGATCGACTGGCTTTCCGGCGTCCTGTTCGCGCCGGGAACGATGCTGGTCCTCTACTATGTTAGCTCGATCACGAAAAAGGGTCTGGACTATCCTGTTGGATTAATGGCCTTCGGGATGGGGGCGGTGCTGCTTGCCTATTGGGGCTGGCGCAGTTTGAAGGACCCCAATCCGTTGCTGGACATACGCCAATTCACCATTCCCCACGTGGTCGGAGCGAACCTCGTGACCGCGCTGGCTGCGCTCGGGTCGATGCAAGGCGTGTTGGTATTTTCCATTCTGCTACAGACGCCGGCTTGGACCGGCATTGGCCTCGGCGCCACGGCATTTGTTGCCGGGCTGGCAAAACTGCCCTCGAGTTTGCTGGGGACGTTTGCAAGCCCCCTCAGTGGCTGGTTGACGGGTCGGGGCGGAGGGCGAAACGCGATGTTGGTCGGTGGTGCGGTGTCGACTGCGGGCTGGATTTTCGCTTATTGCGTGCACGATACGGTGGAGGCCGCGATCATCGCGCTGTGTATCATTTCATTTGGCGCCGCGATGCTGTTCGCGGTCGCCCCGACAATCCTGGCTCAGGCGGTGCCGAAGGATCGCACCAGCGAGATTTCGGGCATGCTAACGGTCGTCCGGAGCCTCTTTGTCGGAATCGGCGCCATGTTGATAACCATCTTGCTGGCGACCGACGTCGTCCTGGACCCAGCCAGCAAGGCACTCTATCCCTCGGCGGCCGCGTTCGAGCTGACATTCTTAGTCATCATTGTCCTCAACATATGCGCGACCTTGTCTGCCTTTACTTTGCCGGCCAGGTCCAAGGAAACCGTCTTTGTTGAAAAGGGTGCCACCGGCTCGCTTGCGAAATAATGTTTCGCTGCAATGGCAGGCAATCGCCTGGCGCCCGTAGCCTCGGTCGGGAGGATTGGAAGGAAGGCGAGCATCAGTAGGTCTGCACGCTCAGCGTCACCGTCATACCCCTGTCGGCATTTCGCGCTACGGCACCCGGCACGCAGCACATGAATCGTCCCATTGGGAAATCACCGATTGTCGTGGGCAGCCCGCGAACTTGCGCCCCGCTCGGCAGGCCGCAGCGTCTCGAGCCCCCATTCCCCGCCCGTCAGATCACCAGGCGCACTGCCGCTCCCCGCGATGGGCAGCTTTGAAGCGATGATCAGCCGGTTTGGGAAGCCACTTTGTCGACACGAGCTAGGTTCAGCCGCCGGTCTGCACATCCCAGCCATCAAGCGCGTCCCAAACGCCGCATTCCGAGGCGAAAGTCGCGAACCTGCCAATTCCGCCATCAATTGCCTGCGCCGCATCGACAAGTTCCGCGGCAACGAGCGAGCTCATATAGCGGGCCATCCCGTCGCTGGGGACAATCTCGGGAGGGGTGGGAATTGTGCTCAGGCTTTCACCGGCGCGCGCGCCCTGGATCTTCCCGTTCCAGAGGCCGGTGATTTCATCGCCTGACTGGTAGACCAACACCCCCTCATCGCCCTGGATCAGCCAGTTCGATCCCGTTGAGACCGGCACGGACCAGGTCGCGACAATCGATGCCGGAGCGCCGTTCGGCAGCCGCCCGCTCAGCACGATGGAGTCGTCCGCATCGACGGCCTTCTTGGGTCCTTCGCTGAAAACTCGCACGCCGTCGGCGCCGACCGTGTCGATGCGTTCGGGCTTCTCCTTGAGCATCGTCGCGGCATAACCGCCGCGCGGCTCGATCCCGCCGAGCAAGTAGACGTAGAGATCGATGAAATGATTCAGATAAGCATGAAGGATGCCGCCCGCGCCAGAGCGCATTGATCCAGTGCCCCAGTAATAGGCCGACGTGAACAGCGGGTTCCTCGCATAATCCGAGATCACTGTCGTCGACGCGACGACGGGCTGGCCGATATACCCAGCCGAGATGCGCTCTTTCATCTCGAGATATATCGACGAATAGCGCATCTCGTGGTCGATCACGTTCACCAGTCCGGCCTTGGCCGCTAGGTCCGCAAGGTAACGCGCGTCCGAACTGTTCGTAGTAAAGGGCTTTTCGCACACGATGTTGCGCTTCGCCGCGATCACCTGCTCCACCAGTTCCTTATGCCCGGGAGGCCGCGTGGCGACATAGACCAGGTCAAGGTCGCGCCGCTGGATCAGTTCCGAGGCCGACGCGCAGACAACCCCCTCGGGCAACGTGGCGGCGACGTCAGCTATCGCTTCTGGGACTTCATCGTAAACGGCGGCCAGTTCCACCTCCGGCGTCATATGCGTGGCCGGGATGATCGTACCTTTCGCAAACGCGCCTAAACCGACGAGGCCCATCTTCATCGCCATTCTTCACTCCTCTTGCAATGCGGTCAACCGCGCTCGCCGTTCCCATGCCGCCGAAGCGAGCGTCCGGCCGGCCGCAGTTGCCGTGGCGGCCCTACCGCGGCCGCCACGGCTCACCCGCCCCTCAATCGTTCCCGAAGCGCTTGGTGAACGAAATTCCGTACGTCCGCGGCGTGCCGGGATAGCCGAGGGTGAAGCCCAGCGCGGAGGAAGCGGAATCAACCGAGAAGGCGTTGATGTAGTATTTCTGGTTCAGCAGGTTGGTGCCGAACAACGCGATATTCGCGTCCAAAGCTTCGAAGTTTAGCTGCAAGCGGCCGCCGAGCAGGCCATACCCATCCTGCGTGGCGGACCTGCGGTCGACTGCCTGGTCAGTGAGGACCCGGTCGGAGATCATGTCATAGCTGATGCGGGCGAAGGCGCTGCCGAACTGGGTCGGCAATGTATATTTGGCGGCAACACCGAGCGTGATCTCGGGAACGGCGAACGGCGTGTCGGAAACGTCAAGGCGTGGGCCGGTGGGATTCGCCTGATTGACGACCAGATAATCATCGTACCCCGCGTTGAGATAGCCAAGCTGACCGCTGAATTCCCAACGGTCGGAGGGGCGCAAGATGAAGTCGGCCTCGATCCCCCAGATCGTCGCCGCCGCAGCATTGGTCACAGCGGTGGCAACTGCCGTCGAGCCATCGGGGTTGGTAACGGCGACGATCGAATTGCGCTGGATATCTTTGTACTTGTCGTAGAATACTGCAAGGTTGAGCTGCACAGCCCGGCCCTCGCTGACAAATTTGGCGCCGGCTTCATACTCGTTGACGAGTTCGGGTGCGAACGGCGCTGCTTCGTTGGCGTTCGTCGCGCGGAAGTTTACGCCGCCGCCGCGGAAGCCGCGCGCCGCCTTGACGTAGAGCAGCAAGGGCTCGATCGGCTTGTAGTCTAGACTCGCGAGCCACGAGATATCGTCGAACTTGCCCTCGACGGTCGCCGAGCAGCCCGGCGCCGGAACCTGGTTGAAACTCGCGGCAAGGCGGCAAGAGACCACCCCGGTGTTGCGATTAGTGCGGGAATTCTGAAGGTTGGCCCGCTTGCGCTCCTTCGAATAGCGGATGCCGGCGGTCACCTTGAGGTTGTCGGCAAGTTCGTAGTCAGCCTGCCCGAAAACGCCCCAAGTCACGTAGCGGTAATCGATTATGTTGCTGTTCGTAACGGCGTTGATCGCATTGAGGCTCCGCGAGATCGAATCGTCATCGCCCTCCTCAACGCTGTAGTAGCCTCCGACGATGACGTTGAGCCGACTGCCGGCATAGGCGAGCTGGAGTTCCTGACTCTTGAACTCAGTGCTTTGCGCGGCCTTTTCGTTCTCAAGGATGCTGATAGCAGTGCCATCGAGTTCAGTTATAGCGTCACGATTGGCCTTCTGATAACCCGATATCGAAGTCACTGACAGTTGGTCGGTGATATCAAGGGAAAGATTCAGCGCACCGCCCAGGCGGTCGGCACTCAAGGGCTGGCGCAGGGTGGTGTTGTTATCCCAAAAGCCGCCAGTGAAAGTTCCCCCTGTAGGACGGCCGGGCAGAAGGCCCTGCCGAATGGCGGCCAGGCCCAGCGGGAGGGCCGCCGCGATACGCGTCCTTGCGGCGGCGATCTGCGCTGGGGTGGCGCCTGTGGGGTTGCCGGTGGCGGTGGTCGCGAGATCCGCCGGGCTGAGTGCACCGATCTGTACCGCCGCCGCGGTCGAGATGGTTGCTGCCGACGCCTGCCCGGGAAGATTGCCGCTCAATCCGACCAGGTTTAGCATTGACGTTGGATTGTTCGTGCCTTCGATCCTGGCGTAATCCACCATGAGCGAGGCCTTGAACGGACCGCCATTGTCGAACCGCAGCTTGCCCCGATAATATTGCTGCTTGAGTTGCCCGAGCCGCTCGACCGCGCTGCGGCCAAAACCATCGCTATCGCCGTAGCTGGCGGTGATGCGCCCGGCAAGCGCTTCCGGCACGATGGGAACGTTCACCGCCCCTGTCAGCTTCCAAGTGTTGAACCGGCCGTACTCGCCGCTGACGAAGCCACTGAACTGATCAAGATTTGGCGTGCGGGAATAGACCGATACCGCGCCACCGGTGGTATTGCGGCCATACAGCGTGCCCTGCGGCCCGCGCAGCACCTCCACGCGGTCGAGATCGATCAACGCGGGGCTGAACGCAATGGCGCGGGGCACAGCAACGCCGTCATAATAAACCCCGATCGGCTGGTCGAATGAAGCCCCTGAACTCTCCTGCAACTGGCCGCGCAGCGAAAAGGTTGCTACGGCTGCCGCTGAATTGGACGACGATGACACCGTCAAATTTGGCACAGCGGACTGAAGGCCGTATGCGTCCTTGATGTTCGCTTCTGCCAGTCTTTCGGAGCCAAGCGCCGTAATGGCGATCGGGACGTCGGTCACTGCCTCGGCGCGCTTGCGCGCAGTGACGATGATCACGTCCGTGAAGCTATTCACCCCCGCTTGTGGTGTATTTTCCGGATCCTGGCCCCGCGCCGCTGCAACGGCCTGATCGCCGGCCGGCTGCGCCAATGCGCCGGCCGGTACTAGCGTCGCCCATGCCACAGTTGAATAGAGTGTAATGCGCATCATGCCTATGCTCCTCCCTCGTGGCGCCTCGCCTCTGCAAGTGCTCGGTCGCGCGATGTGCAGCCCTTCTATGTGACTTATGTAGCGACTTGCGCTAGAATGGCTGGAAAAGTCAATCCCTGTTTTATACGGCGAATAATCCGGCCGACGCCGTCCAAATGGTGCTGACCAGCTGCTTCTTAGGCAAACCCTCTTCAAATCGTCCAAAATACACTATCTGCGTGTATTGACGAGCATGACGCGGGAAGGTGAAGCATGGATCAAACGGTAATTCTGACGGTGGTCGGCAGCGACCGGTCAGGTCTTACGCAAGCGATCGCCGATGCGGTATACGGCGCGGGCGGCAACTGGTTGGAAAGCCACCTTACGCGGCTCGGCGGGAAATATGTCGGATCGGTGTTGGTCGAACTGCCCGAAGAACGGCTTGAAGAGCTTGAGCAGGCGGCTCGCAGCATTGATGCGATTGGTCTCAAGGTTGATATCATCCTATCCGCTAAAGTGGACGAGCGCAGCGGCGAGCCGTTGACGATAGAAATCGTCGGGCAGGATCGACCCGGGATCGTCCGGGAAGTGACCACAGTGCTCGCAAGGCTCGACGTTAACATCGAAGACTTCTTCACTGCGGTCGAAGGCGGCGCATGGTCAGGTGTGCCATTGTTCCGGGCACGCGCAAAAATACTGGTTCCCGCTACTCTCTCCACCGATGAGGTGCGCCAGGCTCTGGAAGACATATCGGGAGAGGTGATGGTCGATTTCGATGTCGAGCCCGCGCCGAGCTGACAATCCGGGGCTGCAGCCGCCACACACCCCTACCGGCCGTTCATGAGCGTGAATGAGGTCCCGGCAGTAGCAGCGTTCGATTGAAGCGGATTCCCCCTGTTTGCGATCCAGGGTCACGGTTCAACCCTGCTCCGTTTCATCCTCGCTGCTCGCCGTCCATTCCGCGATGCGGGCCTCCTGACCGATCAGCGCGAGACCGTGGGCGATGGAGGTCAGTTCATTTCCGCCCGCAATCCGGCTGGCGGAGAAGCGTTCCTCGAACAAGCCGCGGACAGCGGGGATCAACGAGGAACCCCCGGTCAAGAAAACATGGTCAATCGCATCCGCGCCGATCCTGGCGCGGTCGAGCGCCACATCCACCGTCGCGCCGATGCGAGCGAGGTCGGGTGCGATCCAGCTTTCGAAATCAGCCCGGCTGACATCCGCCTCCACCTGCACCCCAGCGCTGTCGAAATGGAAATGCGCGCGATCTTCGGTGGAGAGCGTCCGCTTCAACTGCCCGACTGCGTCATAGAGCGGATAGCCAAGCTCATTTTCTACCACGGCGATCATGCGGCCAATCGCGGCCGGATCGCTCGCCGCCCGCTTCAGCTTGTTCAACTCGGCCAGCGTGCGCCGGTTGTGCATCAGCGCCAAGCGGGCCCAGTCGCCGAAATCGGCAAAATGGCCCGCCGGTATCTCCAGCTTCTTGCCCAGCGATGCATAGGTACCGCCCTTGCCCAACATCGGCAGGACGAGCTTGTCCATGATGCGATAGTCGAAGCGATCCCCAGCTATCCCGATGCCGGCGGAGCCAAGCGGCGTGCAGCGCTGCGCTGTCCCCGCCGCCTCGATCCGCACGACGGAAAAGTCGCTGGTCCCGCCGCCGAAATCCGCGACCAGCAGGGTGACCGGATCGGTCAGGCGCGAAGCGAAGCTGAAGGCTGCGCCCAACGGTTCATAGACATAATGCACCTCCCGCCCGAGGGCCGCGAACATGAGATCATATCGCTGGCGGGCAAGCGCGCTGTCCGGCCGCCGCCCTGCATAGCGGACCGGCCGCCCGACGATGATGCGGGCCGGCAGGTCCATAAGCGCGCCGGCGGCATGTGCCCGCAGCCGGTCCAGAAAGACATGGCCCAGTTCTTCGAAGCGCAGCCGCTTGTCAAAGATGGTGGCATGTTCAAAGGCCTTGCTCGCTGCGACGGATTTAAACGATTGCAGGAAGCGGCTGCCTTGGGGAAATTCCAGAAATTCGGCGATCGCCCACGGTCCCGCTTCCCGGGCGACACCGCCAGGCACGCCATGATCTTCCCAGAAACAGAGAGCAGAACGGAAGATCGCACCGGTGTTGCCCGGCGCAGGATAGTCCACCATCCTCGCTTCGCCGTGTGCGCCGCCCAGCGCGACAACCGAATTTGTCGTGCCGAAGTCGATACCGAGCGAGCGAGCCGGAGGAGTCATGGATGCGGTCCATTTGATGGGCGAGATGGAGAGGCGGGGTGGCGCCTATCGCAGGCATGAGCCAGCAGCGCAACCGGTCGTCCGTCTGGTTGGTTTCCGCTCCATCTCGCCACCGCGTCAAGAAAACGGAAGAGGAGGCTGAGGCGCACCGGCATCAACCTGAGCGAGTAGGAGCCTGATCTTGCAAGCTGCTCGCGAGGAATGGAGGATAATCGCGGCATGATCACGCTAAATAGAGCGCAGTCATTTCCGCGTCCTTCCCCTTCGGACAAGGACGAGCATCATGGCGAAGGAAACGGCAGCGGCAATGATGACCCGCGCCTTTAAGGGCGATGTGTCGGAGCTGCAACGGGATCCGGCACGGGGAGCCGAGGGGCAATCGCCGATGCGCGCGCTTTTATCAGCCGGCTGGACAGGCGGATGCACTGCGTCGTAAGTTGAAAAATGGACACCTTTCCACCTTATCGCCGGATCGGCATCATCGGCACGGGCCGGGTCGCCTCCGCGATCGGGCTGAGCCTTGCCGGTCACTCGATTGAGCCGCTGGTTCTATGGGGCCGCACGCCGGCAAATTCCGCTGCCACGAGCGCGGCTATCGGCCGCGCCCGCCCGATGCCACGAATTGTGGACATCGCCGCCACCTGCGATCTCATCGTCCTGGCGGTGGCGGATGACGCACTCAAAGCGTGCATCCACGAGCTGAGCGCCGCGCCCACCCCGACAAGTCCGCTCGTCTTCCATGTCAGCGGCCAGAGCGGCGCAGCCATTCTTTCGCCCCTGACCGCTCTGGGATGGCTCACTGCGGCTATCCATCCGGCCATGACATTCACCGGCGATCCGCAGGCGGAGGTCCAGAGCATGGTTGGCGCGCGCTTCGGCGTGACTGGCTCGACGCCACAGGCCAATGCTGCCGCCCGGGCGATCGTCTCCCGCCTGGGCGGCGTCCCCGTCGAGGTTTCGGAGGAGTCTAGACCGCTCTATCACGCCGCCCTGTGCCATGGCGCCAATCATCTCGTCACGCTGATAGCGGGCGCCTGCGAGGCCCTGACTGCGGCAGGCGTGGACGATCCCGCCGCACTGCTGGCTCCACTGGTTCGCACCGCCCTGGAGAACAGCCTGAGCAAGGGCATGATGGGGCTGTCAGGCCCCCTGCTGCGTGGTGATGAGGAGACGATTGGCGGCCACCTCTCTGCCCTGCGCAAGGACTGCCCGCCCCTTTTTCCGCCCTATCAGGCGATGGCGCTTGCCACGCTCGATGCGCTTGAGCGGTCGAACGGAACGGCACAGTCGGCGTGCCGGTCCATGTTGGGGGAGGCGCGATGACCAGGCTACTGCTGGCGGGTGCGACCGGGTTGGTGGGTGGCGAGGCATTGGCGCTGGCTCTGCGGGACGAGCGGGTCACGCATGTCGTCGCACCGACGCGCCGACCGCTTGCACCCCACTCCAAGCTCCTGAACCCGATCGTGGATCCCGGCAACCTGCCGCTCGATGCCGATTGGTGGACCGCGGACGGCGGCCTTTGTGCGATCGGGACGACACGGGCCAAGACGCCATCGGCCGCAGCCTATCGCGCCAT
Source organism: Sphingobium bisphenolivorans (assembly GCF_000412635.1). GTDB lineage: Bacteria > Pseudomonadota > Alphaproteobacteria > Sphingomonadales > Sphingomonadaceae > Sphingobium > Sphingobium bisphenolivorans. The sequence continues at coordinate 49,044 of NZ_ASTG01000016.1, read as the reverse complement.
CGACTTCGACTATGCTCTCGCCATCGCCACGCGGATACGGGAGGGCGGTGCACCCCGCTTCGCGTTGACGTCCTCCATGGGCGCGAATGCGCAATCACGCTTCTTCTACACGCGGATCAAGGGCGAGTTGGAGGAAGCGGTAGCGCAGCTCGATTTCCCATCGCTCACCATCATTCGCCCCGGCTTTATCGGCGGAAACCGGAAGGAGAGTCGGCCAATCGAGCAATTTATGAACCGCTTTCTGCGCATTGCCGACCCTCTCATGCCGGCCGTGGCGCGGATCAGCCCGTCCTCGACGATCTCGGCCTTGCTCATCGATGCCGCGATAGCCGGCACCCTCGGCAACCATCGCATAAACTCGGCCGCGATCGCACGATCAAGCCGGACCGCAGCCGTTAGCGAGTGATGGGTGAGCAGATGGCTTCACGACCCTTCTTTGTCGTACGCAGCTATCCAATCGATGCAGCTCATGGCTGGTTACGGAACGACCGCTCAGGATGAACTGCGCAGGCAAGCGGACACAAGACACCGCCTCGACATTAGTTCCAAACTGATTCAGCTGGCGGCGCCCTAATGATCCGCTGGAGCGGCCCTTCTAAGGCCGCACCTGATCCGGTCAGTTGGAGCAATCTTGATATTCCTTTACAATCATGTCTCCCGTCCCATCGGCATAATCGCCGTTCGTCTTAACGGCGACATCCATGATGGGGTACCAGCGAAAGCCGGCGAACGGATTGACCGCTTGATAAGTCTCCCTGCCGTCTACGAACCAGGTGATGTAATCGGTTGGATATCTACGGCAAAGCTATGAAAGCCCTTGGTGAAGCTCCCGATTCCGTAAACTTCGTCTGTGTTCATGAATATGCCTTGCTGGAAGGTGCGGGTAATGTTGGCCCCGCCATGCAGCGTGTTCGCAGTATAGCGATCGAGATCCCACCAGCTCTCGAAGCCAAAACCCTCGTACAGCGGCCATTTGGCAGCTTGGTTGCCCAGGCCTTGTCATGGCCTGCATCGGACCATTTCAATGTTTCGCGGCTCATCCTCCACTGTAGCGTCTCACTAGGCGTGAACGTGCGAGGCTCCAGCCCTGCTGTGTGCGCTGGCGTGGGCTCCTTTTGAAAGTCGCACTGCACATAGGCGCGATCAGTGCCCATCTTTCCGCCCAAGGGGCCTCCACGACCGAACTGTAAAATCGGGCTGTGGGATGCCAAGGATGATGGGGACTTCGACGGTCTTCTTGAGTGGATCACCGGGGAAAAACCACCCTGGCGACGTCATCAATCTCAGCCTCATAATGACGGGATTGCCGGAACTGGATCAAGCAGTGATTGCTGCCGCCAACGCGGGCTATTACGCGGCAATTGCCGCTGGAAACTCATCGGCAGATGCAGCCAACTATTCTCCAGCCCGCGTGAATGCGCAGCGCGTCTACACTTGTTCTGCCATCGACAACAAGGACGTGTTCGCCCGATACTCGAACTGGGGCAATCCGCCGATCGACTTCGCCGAGCCGGGCAGTTCCATATTATCGACCTACAAAGGCGGAACTTACGCCACCCTTTCGGGCACCTCCATGGCCGCGCCCCATCTTGCTGGGATACTGCTCCTCCATGGGGGCGGTGCGCCGCACAAGAGCGGAACCGCCCTGCCAGATCCGGACGGTACCGCAGACCCCATCGGTAGCAAGTAGAGCAGGTGCTTGACCGACTAACCGGTCAGCTCCTCGGCGCGTTATTCGCAGGATCCTAGCCACTCAGCTCAGACCCCTTATCGCCATTCAGCGGAGGAGTTTGCCCGTCCAGCAGCGGACGGCCTGCTCCCGTGGATATCCAAGAAGCCCCATCTCAGCCAGGCGGGGACGGGGCTTAGGCTTAACGCGTCGCAGCCGTGGCGAGGCGGCTTTGGGTTAGACTTCGCCGATCGACCGCGAGCGCCACGGCGCGCTCGATTTGCGCCTGCGCCTTCACCATCGCAGCTCGGCGGCAAAGGATTTCTGCGGGGCTCGCCAGCACTCCCTGACGCGGCTGCGTACAGAGACTGCGGATCGCCTTTCCTGCCCGCGCCCGCAGGCGACGGGCATCCGCCTGTTTCGACAAATCCAAATCGGCGTAGCTGACGGCCGTGCTGGCCCCATGCTCCATCGCGGCTGCAAGGTCCGGGCTTGCCAGGCCCACCGCCAGCGGCAGTGCCGTTCGCCATCCCTTCATGTCGGCCTCCTCTCCCTGTTTCCCGTTCAGGCTGGAACCTTGCCGGCCATGGCGTGCACATCGGCGGCGCGCAGCAACTGGCCGCCAATGCCCCAGTCGCCCTGTTCCACCTCTTTGATGCGGACCCATGTCACCTGGCGCATGGCTTCGCCCTCCACTTCGATCAGGGCTTCGGTCACATTGGTGATCAGCCGGCGCTTTTCCTCGGGGGTGAAAACGTCCTTGATGACGTCGATCGTAACGAGCGGCATTTTCCTCTCCTTCATGCTAAAAGATCAGGCCGCTTCGACCTGATGTTGCGACAATAGGCCAGGCGCCAAGGCGAAGCTTGAAGGCGGGATGGAGAATTCATGAAGATCGCCGGGATTCTTGCGGCAGACGGGGCATGATTTACCGCTTCGATCCGTTCGAGCTGGACGTCGCGCGTTTCGAACTGCGAAGGGGCGGCACGCCAGTCCCGGTCGAACCGCAAGTCCTGTCTTTGCTCGCCCTGCTCGTCGCCAACCGCGACCGAATGGTGAGCAAGGACGAGATAATCGAGAAGATCTGGAACAACCGCGTCGTGTCCGAAGCCGCGATAGCCTCCCGCATCAAGTCCGCGCGCAAGGCGATCGGCGACAACGGCCTGCAGCAGCGGCTGGTCCGGACCATCCATGGCCGAGGCTTCCGCTTTGTGGGGGCAGTGATTTTCCCCGCTCAACCCTCCGCCCCTGCCGCCCCGTCCGATGCCTTGAAGGAGAACGCATTGGCGGACCGACCTTCGATCGCCGTCTTGCCTTTGCGTTTGCTGGGCGATGCGGGGCCTGCCGCCTTCCTGGCCGACGCTCTTGCCGATGAGTTGATCGCCGACCTTTCCCGCTTGCGGTGGTTATTCGTAATCGCCCGCGGATCATCCTTCCGATTTCGCGAGGGGCCCATCGACCATCAGCACATCGGGCAGGCACTGGGCGTGCGCTATTGCCTCACCGGCAGCGTCGCCTTGTCGGACGAGGGGATTTTCTGCGCCATCGACTTGGTAGAGACAGCCAGTGGCGGCGTGATCTGGGCGGAACGATATGAGGACCGGGTGACGAATGTTCATGCGATGCGCCGCGACATCGCGGCCAATGTCGTTGCCGCGCTGGAAACCAGCATCTCGCTCCACGAATCCCAGCTCGCGCGCAGTAGGGACATCAGTCAGCTCAGCGCCTGGTCAGCCTATCATGCCGGGCTGGACCATATGTTCCGCTTCAACCGTGCCGACAACCAGATGGCGGCGCGCCTGTTCGATCGGGCGATGCAGGCTGATCCCCAGTTCGCCCGCGCCTGCGCCGGCAAGTCCTTCACCCATTTCCAAAATGCCTTTCTGGGTTATGATCATGATCATGCCGGGCAGGTCGATGCCGCCCACCGGCTGGCGGAAAGAGCCGTGCAGATCGATCGGCTCGACCCATTCTGCCATTTCAACATGGGCCGCTCGCTCTGGTTGAACGGCGACCTGGCCGGCAGCCTGGACTGGTTGGAACAGGCGACGCGGATCAGCCCCAGCTATGCGCAGGGCATCTATAGCAAGGCATGGGCGCGGACGCTCTCAGGTGCGCCGGAACAAGGGGAAAGCGACGCCCTGCTCGCGCTTCGGCTCAGCCCACTGGATCCCCTGCGCTATGCGATGATCGCCACCTGCGCGCTCAGCCATGTCCTGCGCGGTGATCATGGAGAGGCCGCGATATTGGCGGAGCGGGCGGCGCGGTCGCCCGGCGCGCACAAGCACATCGCGGTCATCGCCGCCATCGCGACCCATCTTGCCGGTCGAAGCGATCATTGCTTGCGATGGCTGGCGGCGATCCGCCAGAGCGAACCACATTACAGCGGGCGCGACTTCTTGCGATCCTTCCCCTTTGCGCCCGGGGTCGCGCGGGAGACGATCGAGCGGGCGCTGGTCGATATCGGCCTGTGACAATGGTCGAACCAACCCACTCACCGCTGCGCGTAGCGCCAAGCCGGGGTAAGGGCTTCATCCCCCTGTCACGCCGCTGGCGATATTCATTATAGCCGATCCATTCTCAACCACGTTGGATCGCCAGCCCAAACCCGCTTGAAGGCAGCCTGGGCGGCAGCGGCATGCGCCCACCTGCCGAGCGCGCGTTGCGAAAAGGCTATGCCGTAGAGAGCCCACCCATTATTCGGCGAACGCGCGAGCGCTGCGGTGAAAGCGGCGATCGCCTCATCGTACCGTGCTTGGCGGTACAGCACGCCCCCAAGGGATTGTTGGACGGGATAATACCAGTAGGGCGGTTCCATATAGGGGATCTTCTCCTCGATCCTGACCGCCTTCCGATAGTGTTTCTCCGCCTCGTGATAGCGACCGCCGGCCTGCGCCCAGCGCGCGAGCGCAACCGTCGCGGCAAGCTGCAGGAGATCGCGGGCGGGGACCCCTTGGTCGATCATCGGCTGCAAGGCTTCGCTGCGGCGCAAGGCGCTCAGATTCGCCAATTCCTCTTCAAATCCCACGCGGTTTCGCCGCTGCGCATGAGCCAATGCACGCGCATAATGCCGCATCGCCACCGCATAAGGGAGGCGATCGTCAGGCGGTCGCATGGAAAGAATCTGCTCGGGCGTCGCAAATTGCGCCGCGGCGAAATAAGGTGCTGCATGGATCGCCTGGACCCATGCGATCTTCGCGCTCGTGCCAGTGTCGAGAATCGTTTCGAGCCGCTGCGCCTCGCGAATTGCGGTCGCCATGTCTCCGGCCATCTGCGCCGAAGTCACGATGAAATGGACATTGTGGGGATAGTAGCCGTAGCGGACCAGCCCCCTGTCTCCGCTCGACCTGATCCATTCCTCGTCGGCGCGTGCGGCGGCGATGTTGACCCGCATGGAATCTTTCCATCGACCCAGGCGATAATAGATATGCGCCGGCATATGGACGAGATGGCCCGATTTTGCCGCCAACGGTCTGGCCAGTCGATCGGCCGCTGCCTCGGCCCGCCTGGGATCAGGCCCATTCTCCATCAGATGAATATAGAGATGCAGCGCTTGAGGATGGTCCGGGTTGCGCGCAAGCACCGTTTCCACCAGGCGTACGGCCTCGCCCAATCGGGGCTGCGGCGTCCGCCCATCAGCGAGCCAATAATCCCACGGCCGCGTGTCCATCGCCGCCTCGGCCGCGAGCAGCGCAATGTCATCATGGGCCGGTTGCGCCATTGCCGCGGCCAGCATGGCGTCGGCATAGGCTGCGTCCAGTCCGGCCCGTTCAGCTTTGGGATCGGCCGAATAGCGTTTGATCATGGCAGCCGTCAGCTGCTGCTCGGCGGGGCTCCCATTGCGGGCCAGCCACTGGGCGTAGCGCGCGAGGCCGAGTGCCCGCGCATTGGTCGCTGGGTTCATCGGTGCGTTGATATTAGGGCCATGGGCAAGCGCCTCACCCCAGAAGCACATCGCGCAAGCGGGATCAAGCCGCTGTGCTTCGCGGAAGGAGGCGATCGCGCCTGCATGATTGAAGCCGTAGGCGAAAGCCAATCCCTGGTCGAAGAAACGCTGCGCCAACGAATTGCTCGCCGTGATGGGAAGGCGGACCTCCCCCAGACCGTCGTACAGGGGCGCTCGCATGTTGGATTGGGTTTGAACAACGGCCGCTGCGAGGGAGAGCATCGCGCGCATCGGCTGGCCAGTGCCGTCCTGACGGCCGCAAAGATTGCGTGCCGTGGCGCCTGGGTCGAGACGCGCGAGCAGATTGGCGGGAAAGCTGTCATGCGGGACCGGGGCCACGCTCATCAGCATGACCGCCGCTGTCATGAGGGACAGTGAACCTGCGGTCTTGTCCATCGCCATCACCTGGAATTGAGAGCGGGTCGATGGTCGGCTGCTATATCATAAACTAGCCAATCCTTCAGGCGATTCTTTCACGCAACCCCAGAGAAGTCGCCACGACTGGCAAGGATTGCTGCGCTGATGATAGCGCAGCATCGAGCCCTGACTCGGGGCATTCGCACCCCTAAGTTCGTCGGAAGGCGCCATCCGGCGCCTTCCCCACCTGCCCTCGCGACCCCCTGACGCTTAGCTCAACGCGCCCGCGGCCCCACGCACCGAAAACCTCGGCATGATCGAAATGGCGCTTTTGATGGTCGCGATGTGATCCGCTCCGACGCCAAGAGCCCTACCGGAGTATCGAACGCGCGATCTATTGCTCACAGCAACCCTTTGTGATCGTTCAGGCGCCGATCTTTCGTTCTCAGCTGCGGACTGACCGCTTATCTTTTCGGGCACTCCAGATTGGCCGATACTTGTCGCTCGGGTCGTGCCCATTGCGCGTGAAGGCCTGGCTTTCGGGCCGTTCAGCAGCAGCTCGGTCCAATGGCCGTCATATTCGATTTCGTGGAACCATTTCTGGCCTTCCGCGGGTCACGACCAGCGTCGGCTGCATCGTTGACGCTAGGCGCGAATGAGTGGTCGGCTGTGCCAGCATTAATCCATGATCCCTGCCGATCCAGTCGGCTTCGTCAGGGAGAAGGCAAGAAAAAGGGCCACCCGCGAGGGCGGCCCCCTTTCTGCGCTCATCTCAGATCAGCGCTGCTGTCCGCCCTGGTCGTCGCGGCGTTCCTGTTTGCCGCCGCCCTGCTGCCGCCGCTGCTCATCCTGCTGATTTTGCTGGCCCGGGTTCCGGTCCTGCTGGCCGCCTTGTTGCCGCCCGCCTTGTCCGCCTCCGGTATCCTGCTGCTGCTGTCCAGGATTTGGGTTCTGACGTCCGCCCTGCTGGCTGCCCATCTGATTACCTTGATCTTGATTCGCCATTTTGACGATCCTCTCATGTGCCGGGATGGCTGCCCTTCATAACCTATGATTGGGCAGTGGACTGCTTCGTAGCGGCGAGGTGAGGCGCGACTGGGCTGAGCCACTCATTAGTTGAGGCGTCGTCGATACCGGTTGCGTGCGCCTTTGCGACCGCCCTCCCCTGAACAGCACGCGCAGCTTGCGCTGGTTCTGGTTCAGGGCGCGGCCCATGCGCTCCAACGTGAACGGCTCCGGCGATGGCCACCGATTGAAGGCGATCATGGGGAGGGCCAGGCGGGGAGTTCATGGAGAGACACCGCGGGCTATCTCGGTCACGACCCGCTTAGCGGCGTCGGTGAAAAACTCCCCCGATGGCGACGGCGGATATATCACAGCGGCCCGTCCGGAGCCGCTACCTGATATAACTGCCGAGATCGGCTGTCAGAATCGGTCCCCGTTGTTCCTTGAATTCGTGCTCGGTCAGAGGCGGTGACCTGCTTATCCCAGAAATTGAGAACGCTTCCCACATGGCTGAAAACCTCGCCGCCGGCAGCGGCGCGCTGTGCGAGGCACGCGAGCAGATCACAGCGTGGTGATATGATCGATAGATTGGGGCGTTAGAAGCAGGGTATACGAGGCTCGACGAACTGGATGTTGCCCCGCGGGCGGAGAAAGGCGAAATGGCCGCGAAAGGATGCAGGTGATCGACAGTTTGATTGACAGGATCGCTTTGGTCACGGGCGCCTCCCGAGACATCCGCCGCGACATCGCGCTTCGACTTGCAGAGGCGGGCGCCCATGTCGCCATCGGGTATCGCAAGGGATCCGACGAAGCTGCCAAGGTCGTGAAGGAGATTGAGGCGCTGGGGCGTCGCGCCGCCGCCTTTTCAGCCGGTCTATCCGATTCACGGGAAGCGGAGGCTGCCGTAAAAAGGACGACGGATGCACTTGGGACCATATCCATCCTTGTCAATAATGCCGGCATCAACCCATCAAAGCCGCTTGATCAGATCGACGCATCCGACTGGGACCAGACCATCAGGGTAAATCTGAGCTCCGTCTTCTACGTAACTCAGGCACTTCTGCCAGCGATGCGCGCCCAGGCAAGAGGACGACTTATCATGCTTTCTTCAGTCGCCGCGCAGCTTGGCGGCGTCATCGGGCACCATTACGCTGCCAGCAAGGCCGGCATCCTGGGCCTCGTTCACAGCTATGCCAGCCTGCTCGCCAAAGAGGGTATCACGTGCAACGCGATCGCCCCGGCCCTGGTCGAAACGGACATGCTTAAGGGCAACGACAAGATCAAACCCGACCTCATACCGGTCGGCCGCTTTGGGCAGGCTGATGAGATATCGTCCATTGCACTTCTGCTCGCGCAGAATGGCTATATCACTGGACAAACCATCAACGCCAACGGCGGCTGGTATATGAACTAAGATTGCGAAATTGGTGAGAAGGACGAGTATTATGGAGTATCGGCGACTGGGTGCCTCCGGATTGCGTGTTCCCGCCTTGAGTTTCGGGACGGCGACCTTCGGCGGAAGCGGGGATTTCTTCAAGGCGTGGGGATCAACCGACGCGAATGGGGCGTCTCGCCTCATCGACATTTGCCTTGATCACGGCGTTTCCATGTTCGATAGCGCCGACGTCTATTCCGACGGCCTTGCAGAAACGATCTTGGGCGAGGCGATCAAAGGCAAGCGCGATCGGCTGCTGATTTCGACCAAGGTCACTTTTCCGACTGGAGATGGCCCTAACGATTATGGCTCTTCCCGCAAGCATCTGATTAACGCCGTCGAAGCTTCGCTCAAGCGGCTGGGCGCCAATCATATCGATCTGCTGCAGCTTCACGGGCAGGATTATAATACTCCGGTAGAGGAGACGCTTTCGACGCTCGACCAACTCGTGCGCGAGGGCAAAATTCGCTACATAGGGGCTTCCAATTTCTCCGGCTGGCACCTGATGAAGTCGCAGGCCGTTTCCGATCGCTACGGCTATGCACGGCACGTCTCCCACCAGGTCTATTATTCGCTGCTCAATCGCGATTATGAGTGGGAACTGATGCCGCTGGGCCGGGATCAGGGCATAGGCGCGACCATTTGGAGCCCGCTCGGATGGGGCAAGCTGACCGGCAAGATTCGCCGGGGCCAGCCCGCGCAGCCCGGAACCCGTGCGCACGACATTGCCGGAACCGGTCCGGCCTATCCTGAAGAGCGGCTGTTCGCGATTGTCGACGTGCTGGACGATCTGGCTGAGGAAACCGGCAAGACCATTCCGCAGATTGCGCTTAACTGGCTGCTGCGCAAGCCGACAGTCGCTAACGTCATAATCGGCGCGAGAAATGAGGAGCAGCTCGTATCGAATATCGGCGCGGTGGGATGGGCGTTGTCGGCCGAGCAGGTTGCGCGCCTCGACATCGCGAGCGAGACCCCCTCCTCCTATCCGGTCTGGCATCAGCGTAGTTTCCCGATGCTCAACGAACACAGCCAAGGGGAGGAATCATCTTGACGCCTTCCCACTTCCTTTTCTTCGCTACGGCTCTTATCGCCAGCACCACGGCCCGTGCCGGCCCGATCGCCTTTACGGTGCGACGCTCATAGATGGAAGCGGGAATGGGGATGCCGTGAAGCGATCGAATGCTTGACCTTCCAGATACTCAGGCCTCGTCCGGCCTTTTCGGCCGGTCGTTGATCGTCGCCGTCGCCGCCTCATGCTCAGCTTCTGCAAACATGCGATGGAGGCGGCTGTAATAGTCCGGGAGACCGATACCGACACTGTCTTCTACTATCGCTTCAACCCCGAAGCGATGGACCCCCGGACCCTCGACCTTCTGCTCGACACGCTCGCCGAGAATCTTCGCAGCTTCAATACGAACGTGACGGCGGTTACGGCCCCTCCCGCTGGACCGGCATCGTCTCGGGCAGCGCGATCAGCACCGGCAAGACTGCCAGGGCCACGAGCGCAATCATCACTCCGGGAGCCGCAGGCGAGTCCGTCCTGCTGGTCAGGATCTGCGCTAGCCACGGGGTGAGGCCGCCGAACAGCGCAGTGGCCGTCGTGGCGCCCACAGCAAGCCCGCTGAGGCGTCCCTTGGCTGGGAGTTGCTCGGCGGTCGCCACCGCCCCGACCGCACTGATCCCGCCAGCCAGAGCGGCAAGACACACCGCGCCCAACAGGATGCCCATGGGAGCCGCTGACGCGAGCAGTCGAAACAGCATGTAAGGCAGCGCCGCCGCCAGGATGGCGAGCCCAATCAACACGGGCCTTCGGCCAAGGCGATCGGAAAGCAATCCGGTGAGCGGGGTCGCGGCAATGACTGCGATCGCCGGCACCGTTGCAAGCTGTAGCGCCTGCGCTTCGCTCTGTCCCGCCGTCGATGTTAAATAGACCGGCAGATAGGTGATGCCGGTATAATAGGTGATCGATCCCAAAGCCGAGATGACGAAGCCGCGCATGACCCCGCGCCGACACCGCCTCAAGACATGAGCAAGAGGCTGTCGGACGAGCGCCCCGGCAGCGCGGTCCGCCTCGAACGCTGGCGACTCTCGCATGGCGGCGCGTGCAATAAGGACTGCGCCTGCCAGTGCTGCGCCGAACAGGAAGGGCATCCGCCACCCCCAGTTAGCAAGCGCGTCAGCCGGCAGGAGGTTGACGGTCAATGCCGACACGCCGGCGGCGAGAAGAGCGCCAACCTCGCTGGTGGCAGCTGCCATGGAAGTAACGAGCCCTCGCCTGTGCGGAGCGGCGCGTTCAAGCAGATAGGCCACGACCCCGGTATATTCGCCACCCACCGCAAATTCCATGACGCATCGCAGGAGAAGCAGCAGAATCCCGGCGAGCGGGCCGATCTGCGCCAGGGTCGGCAGCATCGCGCTTAGGAGCATGGCGACGGTCATCACCCCCATGGAAGTCAGCAGGGCCGCCCGGCGTCCGTAACGGTCGCCGAAATGCCCAAAAGCGATCGCGCCGAGCGGGCGCATGAGATAGGCGATGGCGAACCCCCCGAGCGTCGTCAGGACCGCGCCTTCACCAACGAAGAAGAGGCGAGCGAGCACCGTCGCCAGATAGAGGAAGAGCGTGAAGTCATACCATTCGACCACAGTGGAGATCGCCGCCAGGGCGAGCGAGCGCCGGTCCAGTAGGTGCAGCGAAGACATGGACCGACCTTATCTGGTCCGCGAAAATGTGCCAATGGCACTGGACCCAGATGCATCAGCTCTGATTTGATGATTGTCAGCTACGCTGACAAACGGTTTTGGAAGACGTTCATCGCCTATTGCGGGCACCCCGTTGCCGGCGTTTCCGTTTCCCGGAGGCCGTGGGTATACCCCTATCCAGAAGCTGAACGGAGGGAAGCAGCTCGCTGGCCTGCCCGCACTAGAGCGCGAGGGTCCAGGCTTCACATGTTTCGATCAAAGGTCAGGATGTCGCGTATCAAAACGCCCTGTCGTGCAACAGAACACCGAACGTCCTGAATAAGATCATGACGTCCTTCGCCAGCGTCCAGCCCTCCATATATTCCAGGTCCGCCTTCACCCGTTCCATCACGTCGCGCTTCGATTCGGTCGCACCCCGCAGTCCCCTGATCTGAGCCAAGCCGGTAATCCCAGGCTTCAAGGCGTGCCGGTGCCAATATTGGCGATCCACCTGCCAGAACAACGCGTCTTCCGCCTTGGAGCCCAACGCGTGCGGGCGGGGTCCCACAAGGCTCATTTCGCCCAGCAGGACATTGATGAACTGTGGCAGCTCATCCATGCTGGTGCGTCGGATCAGCCGACCGACCCGCGTCACCCGGTCGTCGTCGCGGCAGGCCGAGCGGATACCGGCTTCGTCGGCCATGTCGCACCGCATACTACGAAATTTGAGGATGGTGAACATTCGGTTGCCGCGGCCTACCCGCTGCTGCCGGAACAATATGGGGCCGGGCGATTCGATCTTGATGGCGGCAGCGATCAGGAGCAGCAGCGGCGTAATGGCGATCAGCACCAGCACCGCCAGCGCGATGTCCAACATCCGCTTCGCAGCGCGATCGGCCAGGTTCAGCGGGCCGCGCGAGACGATCAGGGTGGAAGCGCCGCGCCATTCGCCGATCGCCAGCGGCGCCAGCCCCTCGATCTTCGGCACGATGATTTCGCCCAGGATGCTGCTACCCTTGAGCACGTCGGACCAAGCCGTCTTTCGCTCCTCTGGGCAATGGATCACCACCCGGTCATAGTCGCACAGCAACATGCCGAGGCGGTGCAGCATGAAAGGATCGTCCAGATCGGGTTGGAGCCCCGCCGCTTCTGCGCGCACCACCGCGGCACGCCCCGGCTCGTTGGGCAGCACGACCTGATCGACAATGACCAGTTCCGCGAGCAGCTGGTCGCCTAAATACTGCGCTATAAGACGGGCGATCAGGAAGCGCTGGAGCAGCAGCAGCCCGGCGGTGCAGAACAGCACGGAAAAGAAGGACGAGGGCGACAATGTCCGCGCCACGTTCAACGCGAAGAAGACCAGCGAAAACATCAACAAGGTGGTCGCGATGCCGCGTGCGCCGTTGCGACAACTTATATAGGCGCTCGACAGGCAGTGGCGAGTATAGCCCTTGTTCTGAAAGGTTATGAAGACGAACAGAAACATGCCCGCGGCGAGCGACGCACTATTTTCTGCCCACGACCCGCCTCCCAGGTTCACTCCCCCGCCCAGCCTCGAACCGATCAGCAGCGCGAGCAGATCTGCCAGCAGCAGGATCAGGCACAGGCTGAGACGGATGTTCCGGCTCATCACTGACGGTGGGCCGGGAAGGCCTATTTCCTCCGGCACCGCAACGTCTATGCGGGACATCCCATCACCCTTCCAGCAGGTTAAAACGACATTGCAGATCTCGTTAAATCACCCGCAGAGCCCATTTGAGCAATTCAGGAACATTACTTGGACGCCCTCACCTTCTTTATAGTAAGAGCATTGCGTAATCGCGCTTAATGACGCGGGCGGGATCCATGGTAGAAATGTGGATGGAGAGAATCGTCCGGCCGCACTCATCGTGGCCGGCCAGGGGTGGGATGTGGAAATGGTTGCCATAGCTCTCGGTATTGCGACCCTGACTTGCGTTTGGTTGATCGGCTCTTGGCATTTCTGGCGCCTGCAAAGCGCATCCAGGGCAGTGTCCAAGGTCGGCCCGCTCGATCGCGTCATCGCGATTTTCTGGCTCCCTGTCGGCCTGTGCTTCCTCCTGCTGGCGCTGCCGTTCTTGTTCCGCACCCTGCTGGCATCCCGGCACCGGCGCGAGAAGCTGCGCCTCGATCGGGAACGCGTGGCCGCTGCCGCCCGATGCAGCGCGCATCCGCACGTCGTCCGCCTGGGCGGCAGCGAGCAGGTGGACGGCCTGTCGCCGTGCTGCGAAGCACACGGCACCAAGCGAGCCGACAAGGTCAGTCGAGCATAGGCCGTAGCTGCTCTGCCGTGATCGGCTTGACGATATGATCGACGTGATTCGTCGCCTCATCCGACATCAGGAGAATTCTTTTGGTCCTGCCCAAATTTTCCAACGACTGGCGCACGTCCGTTCCGGTCACGCCGTCCCCCAGATCAGCGGCGATCAACGCCAGGTCCAGTAATTGCTCACCATGCCCTACCATCAATGCCGCTTCCGCACTGGAAGCAGCGAAAACCCTGAAGCCCAGCCCCTCCAGCACCGCGCGACAATGCCGCAGATGCTCGCTGTCCACATCGACGATCAGAACGCCCGCGCGGTCCGCCATGGCGACACCATCCTTTCGATAAAAAGCGGGGAAGGGACGGGCAAAGGTTAATCCATCTGCCTTCCCACCCCGGCGGAAAAGGCGACGCGCAAGGCGTCAGACAGGCTACGCGTCTGCAGCTTCGACATCAGGTTCGCGCGATGGATTTCTACCGTGCGCGGGCTGATCCCGAGCTGCAAGGCGATGTGCTTGTTCGGCAGGCCCATGGTCAGTCCAGACAGGACATCCTTTTCTCGCGGCGTCAGCTTCTGCACCAGGGCGCCGGCCCTGACCGCCCGCTGCCGGCGAGCGCCACCGTCGTTGAACAGGGACCAGCTATTCTCCACCGCCGTCAGCAGCGTCTCGCGCTCGAAGGGCTTTACGAGGAAGTCCACCGCGCCGTTCTTCATGGCGGCGACCGTCGTGCCGATGTCGCCGTGGCCGGTGAGCATGATGATCGGGAAATATAGTTCCGCTTCGTGCAGCCGACGCTGCACTTCCAGCCCGTCCATTTCCGGCATCCGCAGGTCCATGATGACGCAGCCCAGCGGCTCGTCTGCCGCGGCTGCGAGAAAATGCGTCCCACGCTGCCAGGTGCGGACGGAATAGCCCTCCATCTCCAACAAGAAGGAGGCCGCGGCGCGCACTGAATCCTCGTCATCGACAATGTGCACAACCGTATTTTTCTGTTCTTCCATTGTTACACTCCCTTTTGACGCTTGAGACTGAAGCCGAAGCAACTTCCCGTGGCATCGGTGGACACCCAGATATGCCCGCCATGCGCCTCGACGATCGTCCGGCAGATGGACAGGCCGACGCCCGTCCCGGTCGGCTTATGACTTACAAAAGCATCGAATATCCGGTCCTGGATCTCGGGGGGCACGCCTGGGCCCGTATCCCTGATCAGGATGTTGGTCGTCATCTCGTCCACCTGCCTGGCCTGGAGGGTCAGCAGGCGCTCGGGCGAATCGCGCATGGCGTCTATGGCGTTGCGGCAGAGATTGCCGATCACCTGTTGGATCTGGATCGGATCGGCGAAGATCGGTCCGGCATCCTCGCCGACATCCACGGCAATATAGACACCCGCGGCTTCCGCTGCGGCGCTCACCAGCCCCACGCTGGATTCGACGATCTCTTCAATGTCGTGCACTTCCAGCTGGGCCTCTCCGTCGCTGACGAAGCTCCGCAGGCGCCGCATGATCGCACCCGCCCGAACCGCCTCCGCAGCGGCCGCGCGGAAGGCGCGCTCCAGTTTGGGCCGATCCATCTTCTCCCGCTTGAGCAGGATCGCGCTCCCCTCCATATAGGCGGCGACCGCAGTCAATGGCTGGTTCAGTTCGTGCGACAGCATCGAGGCCATGGCCCCCATGGCGCTGTAGCGCGTGCCGTGCAGCATCTCCGCCCGCAACTGCTCCAGCCGCGCCTTGGTCGCTTCCTGTTCAGTGAGGTCGCGGATGAAGGCGGTGCTGTGGACCTTGCGCATCCGCTCCACCTTCACGAAAGTCATTTCGATCGGGAAATTCGATCCGTCGGCGCGGCGTCCGATCAGCCTTCGGGCTGTGGAATGAGTCTCGCCATCCTCCATCAACCGCTGCTGGCGCTGCCGCGCTGGCTGGCTGGCGCTGAGCAGGATATTGAAATCCTTGCCCCGCAGGTCCGCCGGATGATAGCCGAAAACGCGCTCGGCGGTTTCGTTGACATAATCGATGCGCCCGCTTTCATCGATGCCGAGCACCGCGTCGGGCACCGCGCCCAGGATCGAGCCAAGCTCCGCCTCGCGCTCCTGCGACCGATGCTCCCGTTCCCGATCCTGCGTCACGTCACGCGCGAGATTGGAAAAGCCCCGAAGACCGCCGTCTTCGTCGTGCAGTGCCGTCACCACGCAGTTCTGCACGAAGCTGGTGCCGTTCCGTCGGGTAAACTCGCAATCGAACTCGCACCCGCCATGCTCCGCAGCCAGGGCGAATGTGCGTTCCAGAAGGTCCGCCATTTCAGGCCGCCCGTCGTAAAGCGCAGTAATGTGCCGGTCGATCACCTCTGCTTCCCGACGGCCGGTATATCGCTCCGCGCCGTGGTTCCAATGGACGATGCGGCCCGCCGGGTCGGTCATGTAAAGCGCATAATGCATGGTGCCGTCGGTAATCAGCTTCAGCTGTTCGGCCAGACGGATGGCATGCGACGTTCCCTGTTCGGCGCGGACGCGCCAGAAGGTGGAGCGAAGCGCAACTCCATTGGCCAGCACGAGCGCGCAGAGGACCGCAATGAAATCATTCGTGGCCGTTCCGTTCATGTCCATGTCGACGATCGCGCTGCCCGTCACCATCAGGCCCGAAATCGCCAACATGCTTGGACCTGCGCCCAAAATGGCGGTCGTCGTCACGCCGATCATCAGCAGGAAGATCTCGTGGCACAGCAGTCGCGCGGATGGGTCCATCAAAAGGAGCCATGAGGTGGACAGGGCAAGCACAAGCAGCGCGAGCAGATAGCGCCGCACTATGCTCCTGCGGCTTTCCCGCTCCGGGTGCGCGAGATGTTTTACAAGACCGTCGATGCAAAGGCGCAGGGACGCCATCGCATCGATCGACCATGTTCCACTATCGCTCGCGAGCATAACCTTCTACTCCGCGCCATAAGGCCAGATCCGATGTTATTCTTGCGACCGCGCCTCTTTTTAGAGGCTTCAATATCAGGCGTGAAATGACGGGTTATTCAGCCTAGTCCACTGCCGCCGCGCATCACCAAGTGTTGCGCTGCAGCATGACTATATCCAAAAGATACGGGCCTGCTAGTAGGTATATTCGCATATATCGCCGGGATGCTTAACGTGGATTATCTTCGACCAGGCAATTCTACGGAAAATGCGATCTCGGCGGCGAACTGCTGATGGTTATGCAAAAGCTGTGCCGAAGACGGCAGCCAAGAAGGCGGTCGCATCTGCAAAGCGTCATGGACATCATCGGCGCACGAAGATGACCTTAGCCGGGTTGCCCGAGGCGATCGCAAGGGGCGGGATCGGGCCGGACACGACAGAGTTGGGGCTGATGATGGCTCCATCCCCGATCCGGCAATTGTCCAATATCACCGCCCCGGCACCGATCCAGACATTGTTGCCGATCTGGACCGGTCCCTCGGACTTGACGCCCTGCTCCCGGATGATGGCGTCAGCGCGATCGTAGCGATAATTGACACCTATGATCGAGACATTGGGGCTTATCAGGCAATCATCGCCGATCTCGACGCCATGTTGGTGCCCGGCGATGAAGGCGCCGCAGCCGATGTCCGTGCGGGCGCCGATCACCACGGGGCCGTTGCTAGCCTTGATCTTCACGAAGGAGCTGATCTGCGATCGCCGCCCGATCTTGAGCAGCCTGCTCCATTCGACCTCCGCGCGCGGGCTGACCATCACGCGGTTGCGCACCAGATGATAGATTGTATGGAAGATGCCCGGGATCAGCAGTCGACGGAGCGCAACGGTCAGTTTCACGGTCTCACCGGCTCTGTCAGGGCGCGACCCAGATCCTCCACGGTCCTGACCGCAACAATCTGTTCCATGGTCAGTCGGACATGGCACCGCTCCTCCAGCGCCGTGACAATGCTAAGATGCGCGAGCGAATCCCAGCCGGGCACATCGTCCCGATCGCTGCAGACGTCGATCCTGGTGGGATCAAGCTCGATCACGTCACCGACCAGCGCGAGCAGTTCGTTCATCGTGATAGGCATCATTCATTCTCCACTTTGATCATGTTGCACGGCTTCAACCGGACGTCGGTCCTGCCGAGTCTATAGGCGAGACACCCGGTTTGCGGCGCTCGCTCAAAGCCCTGCTGCTCATAAAAGCCGCTCACCACGCTGTTCTTGGGCGTGGGCACGTAGAGCCCCTGGATCAGGGGCACATCATCCATCGCCAGGAAGCGCTGCTTGATGTCGTTCATCAGCGCGTCTTCCAGCCCCCGACCCATGGCCCGGCAACTCATCATCAGATGGTCTATCGTCAGGACATGCCCGTTCCGGCGCAGAACATAGAGGGCGACAGTGCCCAGATTGCCGAATTTGTCGCGCAACTCAGCGACCCCGACCTGATGCGCATCATCCTGGAGCAAGGCCTCGATCTCGCCCAGCCCCAGACGCTTTGCGGTCAAATTGAACTGGTTCGTCTTGGCGAACAGCTGATGCAGGCGCAGCAAGTCGGCGGAATCGGCCTCCCTGATCACGGCACGCATCTCCAGCAGGCGTAGATAATCTTCGGGATCGCGCTCCACCTTCAGGGCATCGCGCCGGACGGCGATCGCATATTGTTCCGCCTTGCCGCTATCCTCGGCGGTCAATCGGCCCTTCTCAAACCAGGGAAGCTCATCCAGCGCATCCACATAATAGGCCGGTTCGGCGGGCAGGAGGACGCTCTGCACCTGCGGCAGATGGGCGCGGACGGCGGCGATCTCGGCCGGGTTGTCGTCCAGGAACACCAGCGCGTCGAGGCCGATGTTCAGCGTGCGCGCGATCTGCTCCAGCCCTTCATGCTTGGGCTGCCAGCCGACCGCCGTCGCCGCCATGTCGGACAGCTTGAGCGGCATGTCGCCGCGCTCCCGAAAAATCTCCTCCACATCGGCGGGATTATTCTTGCTGCACAGGGCGAGCAGGATGCCTCGCTCCTTGAGCGCCCTGACACGCAGCTGGAACGAGTGGAAGGCTTCCCCCACCATGTCCCCCGGCCCGATATGGACGCCGTGCGGGCCATCCTCGCCCACCACGCCGCCCCAGAGGGTGTTGTCGAGATCAAGCACCAGGCATTTGCGGGCAAGGCCCCTGCTGCCCACGACTGCATGGGCAAAGGCTTGCCCGACTTCCCGAATCATCGGCTGCGTCCACGAGAGTTTGGCGAGGTGCTGCAGCCGCGCGTCGATCGCCTGGCGCGTGCCGACCCGCGCTGCTGCGGCCGCGACATCAAGAATAAGAGCGCGTGGCTGTCCTCGCACGGTGCGGATCAGCGCGTGATTGAGGTCGAGGTAAAATTCCTGTTCACCATATTCGCTCGCAAGGTCGGCAAGGCCGCCGGCACTTCGCGGACTGGGGAAATTGGCGATCATCAGCGTCGCGGCAGTGCGGCTGATCGCCGCGGCCATCCACTCCTCTATCTCCGCGATGATGCCGTCGCGCAGCGCCTGCCGCTCCTCCACCGTCATCGCCTGAAAGCGCGCGAAGCCATCGGGGCGCATGACGTCAGGCGACAGCGCCAGCAGGAGGATGTCGGGACGGAAGCTCGCCAGGGCTTCGTCATGGAGATGCTGCATGTGCTGGCCGAAAGGCGCTGCCTGGAATTCTGCCACCTGGCCCACGCTGGCGGCCGCGACTCGCAGGCAAGGTATCAGCAGGTCCAGCGTCATGTTGCCCATCATCGCTACGCGAAGATCGGCCGGCATCTCGATCTCCCGCAGCATCCGGCTCGCCTTGCGGTAATCAACGGCGGGCTCGTTCCTCAGCAGGTCAAATATGTCGGCAAAACAGGTCTGTGCAGTCATTGGTCACCCCTTGCCCAGGCGATCCCAGGCCAGGTTGAAGGAAAAGATGGTGGGGACGATGCTCGCCAGGCTGGCGCCCAGAATGAGCCCGGCAAGGCCATAATGTGCACCGACCAGCGCCCCGCAAAAGGTCAGCACCAGCCAGATCACGCCCCAGCCATTGACCAGCAGCAGGTCGGACGCGCTACCCGACACTTTGAGCATGGCGGAGGGGAAGGCCATCGCGACCTTGCTGGCTCCGTTCAGGCAAGCGGCCAGCACGAGCAGCCGGTCCAACTTGTAGATGCCATCGGTTAGCAGCGCCGCGCCCCAGGGCGCCAACAGGATGAGCAGCAGACTGGCAGGCACGAAAATCAGCATCAATTGCATGATTTCCCGCCTGACTGCACCACGGCGCTCACTGGCGCAGCTTGCGACCAGCAGCCGGGGCGGCAGGGAAAGGCTGACGCCGGCGGCGAGCAATCTGAAAGGGAAAATCGCTACCGACGCCAGGACCCCGAAGCGCGCTAGATCCTCCAGCGTCAGGGGGATCGGGATGATGATACGCTCAATCTGGAGGGACAAGGTGCCGAGCGCCACCAGCCCGAGCATCGGCAGGGCTTCGCGCCAGACGATCGGGTCGGGGCGGCCGGTCGCGTCCTGCCGCATCCCCGCCAGCATCCACCAGCCCGCAATGGCGGAGAGGCAGTTGCCGGTCGCAAAGATCGCCAGCGGCACGATCGTGTCTGTCAGCCCGAGCGCCAGCGCCATCGTGCCCGCCAGCAGCAGCGCAAAGCTGGCAGAGATGACCAGCAGCATCGATGCCGCGGGCTTCCCGGCAATGCGTAACCCTATGCTCGCGGTCGCAACGACGCCCCCCGCGATGATCGCGAGGCCCGTCAACAGGCTTTCCATCGGCCGCAGCCCGCCTGCATGGTGCATCGCTGCAGCCATAAGCGCCGACATGGCGGTGCCGGATCCAAGCAGCAGCGCAAGTAGCCGGCCGTCGATCGCGATCCGTCGGCGCAGGAGCAACTGGTCCACACCAAGTGGCGTCAGCAGTCCGAGTATGTTGAAGACCGCCACCGCAAGGGTCAGCCGTCCATAGGCGTCCATCGGCAACATCCGGGCGAGCATGAGCGAGCCAAGCGTGAACGCCGCACCCGACAGGCCGAAGCCCAGGGCGGTCGTAAGGCTGGAAAGGCTCCTGCTCTTGGCGGCCACCGGCACGGAGGACGCGCCGACCTTCACAGCCGAACCTTCAAAGCGGGAGCGGCGGGCGGGTTCAGACCGTCTGGCGCGATCATCGCATAGGCGCGGCGGAGGCGCCCCTCGAAGGCGGCATGACTATAGTCCCGCAATGCCTTGGCTCGCGCGGCATCGCCGAGGCGAGCGCGGCAGGCAGGATCATGTTTCAGCCGTTGGAGGCCGGCCGCCATGCCTGCGGCATCAGGCGTCACGAGCATCGCGCATTCCGCGTCCAGCACCTGCCGATGGCTTTCGATGTCCGTGGCCAGGATCGCGCGGCCCGACGCCATGTAGGAAAAGATCTTCATCGGCGTGTTTCGCCCCTTGATGCGAGGGGAACAGAGAATATCGGCCATGGGCAGGTAAGCACCGAGCGCGCTCAACGGCCGCACGCCGAGCAGCTGGACGTCGGCCGCGATATCCAGTCCTTCCGCAAGCAGGCGATGCCGTTCCACCGCCGCCTCGTCGCCGCCGATGACGACCAGCAGCGGCCGGTCGCCGGGGGGCAGCATCGCCATGGCTTGCAGGAGGAGCGGAACGCCCTGATAGGCTTCCAGATTGCCGACATAGAGCGCCACCTCGCGCCCCTCCGCTTCCGCACGCAGATCCTCCTCCACAGGTGGCGGCGCGCCCTCTCCCATGACCGCGTCGGGCAGAAGATGCACCCTGGCCGCCGGCGCGGCCCTGCTGGCGGCATCCCGGACGGCGGGGCAAACCGCGACGACCAGATCGCTTCGGCGATAGGCCAGCCGCTCGACCCAGGCGACCAGGCCAGCCAGCGGCGCAACCTTGGGCCATTTCTCGACAATTTGTTCGCTCAGGATTGAGTCCGCGTCATAGACCAGTTTCGCGCGGCCGAGCGCGGCGAGCGGCAGCGCGAAGAAAGCGGCCTCCTCCACGGCATGGAGCACGTCATAGCGCTGGTGCAGCATCATGCGGGCGGCCTTGCCCAGCATGTAGAGGTCGCAGACCACCTTCTTGAACGAAAAGCCGATCGGCACGTGGCGGATGCCGGGCGGCGGTGCGATGCGGTGATGTCGCACCCCGGGCATCGGGATCGAGCGGCCGAGATGGAAACTCAGCAGATCGACCTCATGCCCCTGGGCGGCAAGAGCCTCTGCAGCCAGCCGCACCGCGATGGGCGTGCCACGCTCCTCGTAAAAGGGCTGGGGCGCCAGCATCAATATCCTCATGCGGCGATCCTCATACGTAGCTGGTGGCTGACAAAGCGGAGGGACGATACGTGCCGGCCAAAGCCCGGCGGTGGCTGCCGGAGCGCGCGAAGCAGCGCACGCAGGTCGGCGGCCGGGCGCTCGCGAGACAGCGCGCCCTCCAGCATAGAACCAAAGCTGCCGATCCGCGCATCTTCGCCGGCGAGCGGCAACGGGTCGGAGCCGCGCAGCACAGGTCGCGCCATCAGCCTTGGTTCACGCCACCAGGCAGGGCGTCCGCCATTGTCGCCCAACAGCAGCGCGCCTTCCAGGTCCGCCGCCAGGAGCCTGTCGAGAAGCCGGCCTCTGCGCCCCAGCCATTTGCCGGCGCCCCAAGGCAGGGTGATGATCGCGCCGGCCGCTGTCATCGCCTCCAGCAGTTGCTCGGCCGGTTCTCCGTCGGAAAATTGCGCCGCGGTTGCCTGCGCCAATATCTCCAGGCCTTCAGCGCTGACCACCTGCCGCCCGGCAAGGATCAGCAGCGGACTTATGGACGCATTATCCAGCCACAGGCTTTCCGCCTCGCGCGTGGGATGCGCCCTCGCGCGAAGGCTTTCGAACGCGTTGCAGCCCTGCTGCTCCGCCAGCAACACGACCGGCAGGCAAACTCCGGCCGCCATCTCCGCCATTCGCTTGCGTCCCTCCCGCAATGCCCTGATGGGCGGCTTGCCGGGATGCAGGTGAACATGGGCGTCGAGCATGATCCTAGGCATGGCGGGGCAACAATCCGCTCTGCATGGCGCCTTTTGCCGGGGGCAAGATCCTGGCCGCCACACGCTCGCTGAGGAGTGGCGCGGTCGTGAGCTTGCCGCCCAGAAGAATATGGTAGCCCCGCGGCCCCGGCCGCAGATGCCGGTCGGCAGAGAGCAGCGTGCGCCCGCTGCCGTCGCGATCGGGCAGCAGCCCCGCACGAACCGACCGCACCATGTCCCGCTCGACCGGCATGTCGGGCAGGCACAGGCGGATCTGGCGCAGGGCCGCAAGAATATCCTGCTCGGTCGGCTCGCGGGCCGCTCCCACCGGAGCTGGGCGGTAGAAAGTCCCGACCAGCGTGGCGCCGGCGTGATGACGGAAGAAATAGCTACGCCCCTTGCCGGCAACCGGCGACAGCGCGAACGCATCGCCGCCGGCCGGGAACGGCAGATCGACGAGCAGGTTGAAGGCGAGCATAGCGGCGCTCGGCAGCGCGCTCTTCGCCCCACCTTGCAGGCACTGCCCCGCCGATGCGCCGCCGCAATCGAATATCTGCGATGCTGCGATCCGCCGTTCGGCACCGTTCGTTCGGTCGCGGACATACAGGCCGCGCACCCTGCCCTCTCCGATGTCGAGCGCAACTGCCTCCGTCGAGCGCAGCAGCACGCCGCCGCGATCCTCCACCTCTGCCAGCATTTCGCGTAGCAGGGCATGGGGGTCACGAATGTGGGCGTCGTGCCACACCGCGCCGCCGACCAGGCCGGACGAGGGCACGGGATAGCCAGCCAATATTTCTTCCCTCCCGCAGCCATGGTCGGCCGGCAAGGGCACCTGCCGCTGCACCGTCGTGCGCAGCGCTCGATCCAATGTCCGCGCCCCGCCGAACAGCGCGGGCGAACGCAGCCTGCCACGGTAGAGCGGCATGACGCAGCGTAAGGGGTGCACATGATGGGGATAGCGGTCGATATACCAGAGCTGGGCGCGGCGGCTCTCGCGCCAGCGGGGTAGATCGAGCCGCTGGAGATAGCGCAGGCCGCCATGCACGATGCCATAGCTGTTGACGCTGGCGCCCGACGGCTCCGCGTCGCGGTCGATGACCAAGGGCCGAAGCCCCCGCGCGACAGCCGCCAGGGCCAGCGTCGCGCCCTGGATGCCCGCACCGATGATGACCGGGTCAGGCATCGCCCGAGACATGCTCGACAACCTTCTCGACGCGATAATGTTGTTTGCCATCACCGCGCGTGAAGATGATGATTTCGGCGATCAGGCCAATCGCGGCGATCTGTATGCCCAGCACCATCAGCAGCACGACCAGCACCAGCATCGGCCGGTCGGCGAGTGGCACATTGCTGACCTCTCGCTGGAACATCAGGTAGCCCATCAGCACCAGGCTGCACAAGACCGCCACCGCGCCGCACGACCCGAAGAAGCGAAACGGGCGCTGCATGAATCGCAGCAGGAAGCCGACCGCCATCAGGTCCATCATCACGTCGGCATAGACGCCAGGCCGATGCTGCGGACGGGCGGCATCGCTGACCGCTTGCGGCAGCGTCAGTTGCATCACCTTGAAACCGTGGACTTCGGCCAGCAGCGGCAGGAAACGCTGCTTGTCGTCCTGGATCGGGATCTCATCGAACACGCTGCGGTGGACGGCGCGCACCATGCAGCCGGGATCGTCGTAACGCGCGCCGGCGAAACGGGTCAGCCGCTCGAAACCCCAACCGCGCACTCGGTTGAACATCGCATCCGCCCGCCGATTGCGCCGAGCCGCGACAACGTCGGCATCGTCCAGATGGCCGATCAGATCGGCGATGGCGTCCGGCGCGACTTGTGCATAGGCGGGTAGGAACAGCAGGTGCCGCCCGCTCGCCCGACTCACGCCCTCGCGCAGGCAAGCGGCCTCGCCGAATTCGCGATTGAAACGGACGATCTCGATCGGCTCGCCAGACGAAGCAAGCCGCTCCAGTCCGGCAAGTGGGACATCCTGGCCACCGTCGATTACGAAGATATACTCGCATCTCTTACCGGTGGTATCCAGGCTGTGCCGATAATCTTCGTAAAGTATTGCGAGATCATCAAACCGCTTCAGGACAGGCACGACCACCGTTAGGTCGACAATTTCGACCAGATCCAGCTTTGCACTGGCAATCATCTTTCTTCCCCTTCATGCCGGATCGCGTTGGAGAGCTTAGCTCCCAAAATAGCGAAAGATGAAACATTGTCGGACAGTGACGCGAGCATCTGTCCGATGACTGCCCAGCCGAGCAGAAACAGGCCGAGCGACAGCAGCAGCGACCCGATCGCCAGCATCGGCAGCGCGATGCCGCCATTCACGACAGCGGCGATGACGGCGGCAATGCCCAGCGCCGTGACCAGCGCGATCAGCAGCCGGGGCCAGGCCATTGGGCGCCGCACATAGCTGAGGAGAACGCGGATCGAGATGATGTCCAGCATCACCTTGTAGATGCGCGAGAAACCATATTTGGACACGCCGAACTGCCGGGGATGGTGGCGCACCTCCACTTGCGCGAGCCGCGCGCCGGCCAGACGGGACAGCGCGGGAATGAAGCGGTGCATTTCCCCATACATGGGCAGTTGCTTGATGAGTATGCTGCGAAACGCCTTGAGCGAGCAGCCGCTGTCGCGCACAGCGACACCCATCAATCGGGCCATGATGCGGTTGGCGACCTTGGACACGAAAACGCGCATGCCGCCATCCTGGCGCTTCTTGCGCCATCCCACGACGATGTCATGTCCCTCGTCGATCAGCCGGATCATGTCGGGTATGTCCAGGGGATCATTTTGAAGATCGCCGTCCATGGTGACGATGATGTCCCCGCGCGCTTCCCGAATGCCGGCCGCCATTGCCGCCGTCTGGCCGTAATTGCCGCGGAACTTCACCACCCGCACGCGCGGGTCCCGGCGGACCAGCGCAACCGCCGCGTCGAAAGTCGCGTCCTTGCTGCCATCATCCACCAGAACCACTTCATAGACGCGGGGAAAATCGGCAAGCGCGCCGCTTATCGCGGCGTGAAGCAGAGGAACATTATCCTCTTCATTATAGAGCGGGACGACTATGGACAGGTCGGTCATGGTCCAGATCCTAAAAACCTGACAAAGATATTTTTGATCAGTTACATCATTTATACATCAATTCGTCTTTGTTCTGAATTGATCTACGACCTTATGACAGCCATTCTGCACACATTTCAGAAATAATCCATTATGTAGTTGCACGTACCGATAAGTATTGCTCCCTATGTTGACTTGGCGGGAGCTCGCATATGACAATCGCATCATGTCATCGAAGGCGGTGTCGAGATGCGGAGCAGCCATGACAGGCAGGTCTGAAGCCCTCACTATCGAGAACCCGATCGCGGGGCCGTTGCCCTTCGGGCGGGGTGCCGCGGGCCGGGTGAAGGCCACAGCACCCGCGATCCTGGTGGGGCTTTCCGCCTGCCTGCTCTATGCCCTCACGATCCAGACGCGCGAGGCGCATGTCGACGAATATTATCATCTGATCGCCGGACGCAGCTGGATCGAGAATGGCAGCTTCGCCATTCTCGAGGGCAGTTATCAGCGGGCGCGCCTGTTCACCATCATCACCGCCTGGTCGATGGACTTGTTCAATCGCGCCGACCTGGTGACGGCGCGTATCCCCTCGGTGATCCTGACGGCGGCCACCGTCGCGGTCATCTTCGCCTGGCTCCGTCAGGCTGGAGCACGCTGGGGCGCCATGGTCGGCGGGGCGCTTTTCGGGCTGGCCGGTTATACGCTCGACATCGCCCATTTCGCGCGCTTCTATGCGCTGCACACGGCGATGATCGTCTGTGCCGTGGCGGCGCTGTTCATCGCTACCCGTCCGCAGGCGACCTCGCGCCCGGCTTGGCTGGCGGCGGCAGCTCTTTGCCTCGCCATCGCCGCGCATGTCCAGCCGGTGACCGCGATAGCGCTGGTGGGCGCGGGCACCTGGCTGCTCTGCGATCAGCGCGCGCCGATGATGCACCTTTTTGCGCGCGAAGGCCGCATCGCGTTGCCCGCGCTGCTCCTGATCGGGCTGGCAGGCGCGGCCTTCATCGGGCTGTTCGGCGCACAGGCATGGTCGCAATTTCGCCATGTCGAACGCTGGGCAGCGGCATCACAGGACGAACCTCTTTATTATGTGCGCGAATATTTCACCCAGGCGCCGCTAATGCTGCTGCTATGGCCGGTCGCCGTGCTGACGGGATGGCGCCGCAACCCTTCGCTGGCGGCGCTCTGCGTCATCATGACCGGACTGTGCCTGCTGCTCCACTCCTTCGCCGGGATGAAGGCGTGGCGCTATGCCTTCTACAGCTTTCCCTTCCTCTGCATGAGCTATGGCCTGGCGTTCGACGCCATCCTCGCCCGCGGCGCCACGACGCCTCCCAAGGCGTGGGCGATCGCCGCCGCCCTCTTCGCGCTGCTGCTCATCGGCAACCCGCTTTATAGATACAGCGCGAAGCTGGTCCTGCCGCATCTTGCCAGAGTGGCGAAGAATCCCGCGCTGGTCGCCGCTCCGGTGCCGGACGGGGGGTGGAACCAGGCCAGCGGTGCGCTGCATCGGCTGGCCGCCAACGAACCGCTGCTGGTCACCGGCGATGACCTCCGGATGCTGGCGCATGTCGGCCGCTTCGACATCTATATCAGCCATAGCCGCCTGGGCGAGCTCGACTCCCCGCGCGATTTCAGCCGTGACTTCCGGACTGGTCGCCCCCTGGTCGACAGCAGCGCAGGGATGAGCGCCATCATCGACTGCAACGATCGCGGTCTCGTCATCGTGTCCGACAGCCAGTGGGGCAACGAAATGGGCGTGTCGCCGCAGGTCGCGCAGCTGATCGCGCGCCGCACCGCCGCGGTGCGGGCGCCAAGGGGGTTTCACCTCTTCCGCTGGCAACACAAGGCGCCGCGCCGCACCTGCCCCTATGCCCGGCACGCCGCAAGCAAGACGCCTGGCCCGCGACCGGTCCTAGCCTCGACTTCCCCCCGTTGGCAGCCCGGGCTGCCACACCAGTCATGCCCATCTGCGACCCTTGGCATTGCAGCAAGATCTGCAGGTGCGGCATGACTGGACCACTTCCCCCTGATCTGGAGACCGGCTCCGCCCGCTATGCTCGCCGCTTTGCCGGACCAGCAGGCAGCTATCTGCTCTCGGTCCAGGATCGCGCGCTCGGCGATCTGGTGCGGGCCGCGCCCGACGGACTTGCCACGGCGGTCGACGTCGGCGGCGGCCACGGCCAATTGGTCGGTCGTCTGCTCGACCTGGGCTTCGAAACCACAGTGCTGGGTTCGCGCGCCGATTGCGCGGAACAACTGATGGGCGGGCCCCATGCGGGCCGGATCAGCTATCGGGTGGGCAGCCTTCTCGACCTGCCCTTCGCCGATCGCAGCTTCGACCTCGTCACCAGCATCCGCCTGCTCGCCCATATCGAGGACGCGGACAGGCTGATCGACGAACTGTGTCGCGTTGCGGGCCATTCCGTGATCGTCGATTATCCGACGCTGGTCGGGGCCAATGCGCTCGCCTCGGCCGCCTTCCCGATCAAGCGCCTGATCGAAAAGGATACGCGAACCTATCAGAGCTTCTGGCCCACGACGGTGCGTCGCGCCTTCGCGCGCAATGGCTTCCACCCGGTGCGCAGCGTCAAGCAGTTCACAGCGCCCATGGGGCTGCACCGCATGGGCGGGCGCCCGGTCCAGCTGATGGAGGAAGGGCTTCGCCGCATCGGCGTGACGCGACTGGTCGGCAATCCGGTGCTCCAGCGTTTCGACAGGAGGGCCGCATGACGCAGACTGCCGCCTTGCCGATCGTGGCGGTCACGGGGGCGACGGGCTTCACCGGCGGCGCGCTCGCGCGGGAACTGGTGGCGCAGGGTTACCGCGTCCGGGCGCTGGCCCGCCGGCAACCGACGCAAGCGGAACGGGACGGCGGCATAGAGTGGATCGTCGGGTCGATGACGGACGCCGCCGTGCTGGACCAGTTGGTGGAAGGTGCGCGCTGTTGCTTCCATGTCGCCGCCATGTATCGGACGGAGGGAAGCCGCGACGAGTTTCTGGAGGCGAATCGCGAGAGCACGCGGCTGCTGCTGGCCGCATCCCGCGCGGCGGGGCTCGGGCGCTTCATCTACTGCTCCTCGATCGGGGTGCACGGCCATGTCGCCCAGACGCCGGCCGATGAGGATGCGCCCTTCGACCCACGCGATCCCTATCAGGAAAGCAAGCTGCTGGCCGAGGCCATCTGCCGCGAGGAAATGGAGCGTCCCGGGCTCGACATCGTCATCATCCGTCCCTGCGCCATTTATGGTCCGGGCGACACGCGGATGCTCAAGATGTTCCGCATGGTGCAGAAGCGCCGCTTTTTCTTCGTGGGGGCGGGCCAGCCCAATTTTCACCCGGTCTATATCGACGATCTGGTGCAGGGCTTCCTGCTCGCCATGACCAGCCCGGACGCGCCCGGCAAGGCGTTCATCATCGGCGGCAATGGCTATTTGCCGCTGCGCGACTATGTCGCGACCGCCGCTGACATATTGCAGGTGCCGCGGCCGCGCGTGACGGTTCCCTATAGCCTCGCCAACGCGGCGGCGCACGGCTGTGAACTGCTGTGCGCGCCGCTCGGAGTTCAGCCGCCGCTCCATCGTCGCCGACTGACCTTCTTTAAGCATAACCGCGCCTTTTCCATCGCCCGGGCGCAGCGGACGCTCGGTTTCACCCCGGCCGTCGATCTGGCCGAAGGGTTCAGGCGCACGGTCCGCTGGTATCGCGATCAGGGGATGTTGAAATGACAGCCTTACTCCACCAGCTTGTCCAGCATTGCGCGGTCACGGCGGTCGCGGCGATGCAGCCCGATCGACATGCCGAGCGCCGCAAGCGCTGCCGCGCCGGTCAGGGGGAAGGCAATGCCCATGACCGCCGCTGCCCCCGCCAGCGATCCCAGCCCCGCGCTCCAGCAGATGAAACGGCTGGCGCCGACGCCATAGGTCCGCAGCAGCGCCCGGGCGTCCTCCACCTCCATCCACGGCCGGTCCGCGGCCGCGCGCACCGCAACAGGTTCCACCCGACCGTCGGGCAGGGTCAGCGACTTGACGAGCACGAGATCGCCGACGCTTACCTGATGCGGCGCTGCCAGGCGGAAAGGCAATTCCGCGCCCGAGGAACGCTGATAATGGCAGAGGCTGCTCCGCCCGTCCTGCTTTGCCTCCACCCGACAGATGACGCCGCAGTCATGCAGCAGTCCGATGGTGCCCATATGCGTGGTGACAGCCAGCTTGCGCGGCTCCGGGTCAGCGGCCTGCGCGCTGCGGACGGTGGCAGCGCTGCCTCCTTCGTCCATCGCGGCCTGATTGTGCCCGCTGGTCATCGTCACTCCCATGCTGTCGGTCGAATTGTAGCGCTTGCCATTCCACGAGGTCAATTCTCGGGGGTGCCGGCATGACAGCGACGCGCGCTATACTGATCGCCTGTCTCGGCGCGGCCCTGCTGGCCCCGACGCAGGTCCCTGCCGCCCCGCCCCTTTCCGGCATCAATCTCGCTGGCGGGGAATTCAACGCCAGCCGGCGGCCGGGCGTCTATGCCAAGGACTATGTCTATCCCGACGCCCGGGTCGCCAAGCCGTTCATCGACATGGGGATGAAGATCGTCCGCGTCCCGGTGCTCTGGGAAAGGCTCCAGCCCGTTGCGCTGCAACCGTTGTCCGACGCCGAACTCCACCGTTTCGACAAGGCGCTGGAGGGACTGCGCGCTTTCGACGTCATCATCATCGACATCCACAATTATGGCAAATGGCAGGGCCGCCGGCTGGATCAGATCGATGGCGGCGAACGCTATCTTGCCGACCTGTGGCGACGCCTTGCCGAACGCTACAAAGGCGACCGGAAGATCGCCTTCGGCCTCATGAACGAGCCGAACGGCATGAGCCCCGCCGCCTGGTTCCGTGTCGCCCAGCCCAGCGTCATCGCGATCCGCAAGGCGGGTGCGACCAACCTGATCCTGGTGCCCGGTTCCAAATGGACGGGGGCACACAGCTGGACCACGGGCCGGGGCGGACAGAGCAATGCCGCGAGCTTCGCCGGCTTTCGCGACCCTGCCAGCAACTACGCCGTCGAGATGCACCAGTATCTGGACCAGGATAGCTCGGGCACGAAGATGAACTGCCTCAGCCCTGATGTCGCCCGCCAACGGCTGGAGGCCGCGACGGCCTGGCTGCGCGCCAATGGTCATCGCGGCTTTCTCGGCGAGTTCGGCGTGGGCGCGGACGAACAGTGCCTCAAGAGCCTCAACGCGCTGCTGGATTACCTGCACACCAATGCGGACGCCTGGATGGGATGGACCTATTGGGCAGGCGGCGGCTGGTGGGGCACCAATTACCCAATGAGCGCGCAGCCGGTGAAAGGCGCGGCACGGCCCCAATCCGCCATTCTCGCACGCTATTCCGGAAAGGGAGCAACACGTCGGTGAAGTCGATCCTTCCCCTAACTGCCCTTTGCACGGCAATCCTGCCCCAGATGGCGCGCGCGCAGGTCGATGTGCCCCCCGATGGACTGCGCGTCTCTCCCACCGTGCGGCTGCTCTACGACACCAACATGCTGCGCCAGAACGACGATCTGGTCACCGGCGATACGGACGACCTGCGCATCACCCCCACCGTCGACCTGACCTTCCGTCGGCAGATCGGCATGCACCTGCTGACCGTCGTCGGATCGGCCGGCTATGATTTTCACCAGCGCTATAAATTCCTCGATCGCGAACGGGTCACCCTGCTTGCCGACGGCGACCTGTCCGTCACCGGCTATTGCCACGCCAGACCGCGGGTCAGGCTCAACTTGGCCCAAGCCAATCTTGAGGACCAGGGCGTGATCGTCGGCAACACGCAGCGAACGCAGGACTATCGACTGCGGGTTGATTGCGATCGGCCATATGGCTTCTACCCCGTCGCGACAGTTGGCTATCTCAAGACGACCAACAGCGCCGATGCGCGCCGCAAATTCAACATTTCGACGGTCCTGGGGGCGGTGGGCATCGGCTATTCGAAGGAAAGCCTGGGCGATGTCGAACTCAACTTCAGTTACGAACGCTTCCGCCGCCCCCATGTCGACGAAGCGATCCCGACGCTGCGCGACGGGGCGGAAAACTACGCCGCTGGCATCCTGTTCCGGCGCGCCGTCGCGCCGCGCCTTAGCTGGCAGGTGAACGCCAACTACATCAGGACCAAGCCACGCGCGGACGGCCTGCCCAGCTATTCAGGCCTGGGCTATGGCGCGCAGGCGAATTGGCGGCCATCGCCACGCTTCTCGCTGTTGCTGGACGTCGATCGCAGTTCCCGCAACCAGAGCAGCAGCGGCGCGACCTACATCATCCAGACCGATGTCGGCCTGCGTGCCAACCTGAAGGCCGGGGCGCGGTCCACCATCACGGCGGGCGCCAGTTGGAGCCACCGCAACTACAAGGGCGAACTTATGCTCGACCCGGGCGAAGCACGCGACCGCGACACGACCAGGGCCGTGACCGCCGGCTATCGCTACACCCTGCGCGATCGCCTGCAGGCCGGGCTGGAGCTGCGCCACGAGCGCCGTTCCACACCCGTCGAAAGCTACCG
The DNA here is from genome assembly GCF_000412635.1 of Sphingobium bisphenolivorans. Taxonomy (GTDB): domain Bacteria; phylum Pseudomonadota; class Alphaproteobacteria; order Sphingomonadales; family Sphingomonadaceae; genus Sphingobium; species Sphingobium bisphenolivorans. The sequence continues at coordinate 17,110 of NZ_ASTG01000016.1, read as the reverse complement.
TTACCATTATTCGTCCGCGATGCTGTTCGTCGGACTTGATCTGTGAGGAGATGGATCATGAGGAACCGCCCGGCCCTCGCTCTTGCCTGGCTCAGTTGTTCGCTGATGGCGCCGCCGGCCTTGGCCCTGGCCGACAATGCCGCGCCTGTCGCCGCCGCTTCCAGCTACATATTGGGCGCCAATGATGAAATCCGCGTCTCCGTCTTCGGCGCCTATCCGTTCGACGTCAAGACGCGCATCAAGGAGGACGGGTCGATCACGCTGCCCAGCATCGGCGATGTCATGGCGCAGGGACAGACCACCAATGGCTTTGCGACCAAGGTGCGGGATCAGTTGAAGGCGGGCGGCTATTTTGTCGACCCGATCGTCAATGTGGAGGTGGTGAGCTATGTCAGCCGCGCCGTCACCGTGTTCGGCAACCTGCAAAATCCTGGCATCTACCCGCTCGATCGGCCGCAGACGCTGGCGATGATGCTGGCCCGCACCGGCGGCGCGCGCGCGGATGCTGCCGACTATGCTATTCTCCAGCGGCAGGGCGAAGCGGATCGGAAGATCCCCTTGAGCAACCTTGATCCCGTGACGGGCAGCGGGCTGATGTTGCGGCCCGGCGATTCCCTGTTCGTGCCCAAGGCGGAGGATGTCTTCATCTATGGTCAGGTGAACAAGCCGGGCCGGCTGACCTTTGAATCCGGCATGACTCTGCGGCAGATGCTGGCTCAAGCCGGTGGCCCGACGCTGGGTGGATCGGAAAAGAAGATCACGCTCAATCGCGGCAAGCAGAAAATCAAGCGCGCCGATCTCGAGATGCTGGTGGAGCCGGGCGACGTCTTCACCGTCAGGGAGCGGATATTCTGACATGCCGACCCTGCCGGAAAGGAACCGCCGATGAGCTTCTTGTCCATCATTGGCCGCTGGCTGAGGCCGCGCCGGAAGCGCGCCCAGAGCGGCAATCTCTCGCAGCGGCTCGCCGAGGTCCGCGTGCGCTCCGGGTCACCCGACCAGAGGGAAGCGCCGGTCACCTCCGCCGCACAGGTCCATCCGCTGGTGCAGGCCGACCTCGCCCGCTCAGCCATCCGCAAAGGCTTTAATTCGACCCAGCCCGTCACCAGCGCCCGCCACCTCCAGGGCAGGCAGGAGGAGTTGGAACAACTGGTCGACGGCGTTCTGGACCGTTGCAACCACGCCATGATCTACGGCCCGCGCGGCTCGGGCAAAACGTCCCTCGCGCGCGTCTTCGCCAACATGGCCGACGATCGCGGGCTGATCGTTCTCTATTCGGCATGCGAACCCGACCAGAGCCTGCACCAATTGATCAGCCCCTATCTGGCGGCCACCCTGCCGGCCGACCGGCAGCACGAGGTTGCGGCCGGCCCGCCGCTGGCGACGCGCGAGATGGTGGACCTGCTCGCCGCACATGTCGGACGCCGCTTCATCTTCATCCTGGATGAATTCGACCGCGTCACCAACGTGACCGTGCAGCATGAACTGGCACGGATGATGAAGATGCTGTCGGACGCCGCAATCCCGGTCAACATCGTCGCGGTGGGCATCGGCTCCAGCGTCGCCGCCATGATCGAAGGGCATGCCTCGCTGCGCCGGCACATGATCCCTGTCGCCGTCGCCGGCATCGAATCCGACGCGGTCGTCGCGCTGATCGACCGTGGCGCCGCGGCGACCGGCCTGCCCTTCACCGATGCCGCGCGTGAGATGATTGCGCTCCTCTCCTGCGGATCGCCCTATCATGTGCGGCTATTCTGCGCTCTCGCTTCGCTGGAGGCCCTGCGGCGACAGCACCGCACGGTGGAAGTCGGGGCAGCGGTCGCCGGCATCTCGCGCGCCGTCAACGACTGGTCACGAACCAATGCCGGCCAAGCCGCGCTGTTTCGCAAGGCGGTCGCGCTCGGCCCCGCGCATTGGGACCTGATCGAGCATGTCGCCCGCGATGCGGCGATCCATGGGTCGGTCCCCTTTTCCGATGTCCAGAAGGAGCATGGCGCCATGCTGGAGCCCTTGATCCTGCTGCGTGACGCGCTGGAGCCAGCGAACGAAAGCGGCGACCGTTTCGCCTTTCACGACAGCCTGGCGCCGCAATTCCTGCTGGCGATGCTCTTCGCCACCCGAAACAGCGACAAAGCCGACCATAAGATCGTCAACTTCGTCGATCCCATGCGCCAGCCCATGGTGCACTGAAGGATATCGCCATGCTCATGTTCGACATCATCCGCGCCATCTTCCAGCGCTGGAAAATGGTCCTGGCCATCTTCACTGGCGTCATGCTGCTGACGGCGCTGTGGATAGCGCTGACGCCGCGCGAATATCGTGCCGCCGCCACCCTGCTGTTCGACTCCCGCGCCCCCGACCCCTTGCCCAGCAAGAATGGCTCTTCGGCCGCAGACCAGTCGGCGATGCTGGCGACCGAGGCCCAGATTTTGAAGAGCGAGGTAATCGCGCTCAAGGTCGCGGACCAGCTGGGCATGACCAAGGACCCGGCGATACGACAACAATGGTCGGAGCAGGCGCAAAGCGGCCAAAGCTTCAACGGCTGGCTGGCGGCACGCGTGAAATCCGGCTTGGAAGTAGCTCCCAGCGCCACCGGCAACACGATCGAGATCGGCTATCTCAGCGCCTCGGCCGAAAAGTCGGCTGAAATGGCGAACGGCTTCGCACGGGCGTTCAACGACGCCCGCCTGGCGATGAGCAGCGACTTTGCCCGCCAATATACCGGCTGGTTCCAGAAGCGGATCGCGGAATCCCGCGCCCGCGTCGAAGAGGCGCAGGACGCTCTCGCGCGGTTCCAGCGTCTGCGCGGCATCGTCGCGACCGGTGCCATCGATGCTGAAGGCACGCGCCTTAGTGAATTGTCGTCGAAGCTCGCCAGCGCCGAAGCGGGCGCAGCCGACGCGGGCGCACGGGCTGCGGCAGGCGCCAACATGCCCGAAGTGCAGTCGAGCGGCGTCGTCCAGGGCCTGCGTTCGCAGATCGCGGCCAAGGCCGCGGAAATCCGCCAGATGGCGGCCGAACTTGGCCCCAATCACGCGCTGATGCAGGCCGCGCAGGCCCAGCTGGGACAATTGCAGGCGGCACTGGCGTCGGAGACCGGCAAGGCCGCCGCGACGCTCGCCGCCGCCAGCAGCGCGGCGTCGGCCAACCGCGGATCGATGCAGTCGCTGCTCGACCAGCATCGCGGCCGGATGCTCTCGCTGGCCTCCGATCGGGGCAAGATCAGCGTGCTGGAAAGCAATGTCGACTCCGCACGCAAGGAATATGAGACCGAAACCCAGCAACTGGCAGAACTGAAGGCGAAAAGCACTGTTCCGTCGCTGAACGTTGTGCGGCTCAACACGGCCGAGCCGCCGCTGCTGCCCAACGCACCCAATATTCCGGTGCGCGTGCTGATGATGACCATCCTCGCCATCTTGCTGGCGGTCGGATCGGCGATAGCGGCGGAATGGCTGACGCCCCGCATCCGCAGTCGCGACGCGATCACCTATCTCACCGGCGTTCCCGTGCTGGGCCAGGCCGATCTGCGCCAGATTGGGCATCAACTTCGTATCGAAGGAGCAAAGCGGTCATGAGGTTGCGTTCCACCGAGTTGGCGCAGGCGCCATTTCCCACCCTCCCTCATCAGGACGCCCACGGCATCGATCCGCCGTTCTCGCACGAAAGCCCGGACGTCGATCCGCTGGTCGCTGTCATCACCGATCCCTATGCGCCGGTCGCCATCCAGGCGCGGGACATCCGATCCACTTTGTCAGCGCTTCGGTTGCCGGACGGGTCGCAGCCAAGTTCGATCGCGCTGATCGGCGTGGACGCAGATGACGAGACGGCAGTGCTGACGGCCAATGTCGCCGCTTCCGCTGCACTCAGCGGCCTGCGCACGTTGCTGGTTGACATGCCGCAGTCCGGCTTCATCCAGCATCGCCTGCTGCGCACGCAGCCGCTCGCCTTCCGGGCGGACGATGTGGAGGATCTCTACCGCATCGCCCAGCCGAGCACAGTCCCCTCGCTCTCGCTGATGGCCATGCCCGCCGTGGAGGAGATCAAGGGCGACAAGCAGACGATCTGCTCCTTCGCCCAGCGCATAGCGCCACTGTCGGCCCATTTCGACCTGTGCCTGGTCGATGCCAGCCATGCCGGCGACCTCGCGCTCGCCGCATCCAGCGCGGAAGCGGCGATCCTGGCCATTCGCCGCGACGGCACGATGACCGCCAGTCTCAAGGCGACCATGCACAAGCTATCAATATTGAAGATGCCGATCATGGGCACGGTGATGTTCGTCTGAGGGCGGGGGCCAACAGGGAGTCGCCATGAAGATCGTTCACGTTTGCCGCCAGTATCATCCCGGCGTGGGTGGCCTGGAAAGCTTCACCCGCAATTTGTGCGAGCAACAGGCAAAGGCCGGACATCAAGTACGGATGATCACGCTCGACCGGATTTTCGACGGCGACGGCAGCGCCCTCCTCCCGCATGAGGAAATCGGCGGCGTCGAGGTGATCCGCGTGCCGTTTCGCGGCGGGCGCCGCTACCCCCTGGCGCCGGCCATATTGCGTCACATTGACGAGAGCGACATCGTCCACGTTCATGCAGTCGATTTCTTCGTCGACTTTCTCGCCGCGACCCATATGCTCCACGGCAAGCCGATGGTGCTGAGCACGCATGGCGGCTTCTTCCACACGCCCTATGCCCAGCGGCTGAAACGGGCCTATTTCAATAGCATTTCCCGTCTTTCGCTGAGCCGGTTCAAGGCGGTCATCGCCTGTAGCCATGCCGATCATGAAACCTTTGCCCGCATTTGCAGCCGCAGCCTGACACTGGTGGAAAATGGCGTCGACGTCGACAAATTCGCCGGCCTTGCCCAGCCCGACGCGCGCACGATCATCTATTTCGGCCGCATTGCGCCCAACAAGCGCGTCGATCGGCTGATCCGCTGGTTCGCCGGGCTGCACAAGCTCGACCCGTCCTGGTCCCTCATCGTCGCCGGCAAGCCGATGGGCGTCACCCTGGCCGACCTTCAGGCCGTCATCGACGAGGAAGGGCTGGGCGGGTCGGTAGAACTGCACGAAAGCCCCAGCGACGAGGCGCTGCGCTCGCTGATCGCACGCAGCAGCATCTTCGCCTCCGCCAGCGCTTATGAGGGCTTCGGCATTTCCTTCATCGAAGCCGTATCGGCCGGGCTTTACCCCGTGATCAGCGACATTCCCGCCCACCGGCGATCCTGGGAGAAGCTGGGGATCGGCAGCCTTATCGACTTTACCGGTCCCTTCTCGCCAGCGCGCATCCTCCAGGACTTCCGCGCCGCCCGAAGCCGCAATGCACTCGCGTCGGCGCAGCAAGCGCTGGGCTCCTACGGGTGGCCGCAGGTGGCGGAGCGCATCCTGCACATTTACGAACAGCTGCTCGGCCATCGCTCCCGCAGGATTGGCACGATCAATGTCGCCGTTCGCTCCCGCGACGAGGCGCTGGAGGAGGTGACAGCCCTCATCCACCAGCGCGCGCCCGTCGTGATCGCCTTTTGCAACGCCCATACCGCCAATCTCGGGCGGCGCGATCCGCAACTGGCTGCGTCGCTGGAGAAGGCGCTGGTGCTGAATGACGGCATCGGCGTCAACTTGGCCAGCCGCCTCCGCTATGGCCGCGCCTTTCCGGAAAATCTGAACGGAACCGACTTCATCCCAAAGCTGATGGACGCATATGCTGATCGACTGCGCCTGTTCCTCGTCGGCGCAGCGCCTGGCATCGGTGTTCGCGCGGCATCCACGCTCGAACGCGGCTTCCCCAATGTGAAGGTGGTCGGCGTGCAGCACGGCTTCTTCGATCCGGCGGAAGAAGCTGCTATCGCGCAACGGATCGCCGAGAGCGAGGCCGATCTGGTGATCGCCTGCATGGGCAATCCGCGGCAGGAAATCTGGGCGGCGCGATGGGCGGCCGAGTTCCAGCGGCCGGTCGTCTGCGGCGGCGCATTTCTGGACTTCGCCGCCGGGCAGATCCGCCGCGCGCCGGCCTGGCTGCGCCAGATGCGGCTGGAATGGGTCTACCGTCTGCTCAAGGAGCCGACGCGGCTTTCGGAACGCTATCTGAAGGGCAATATCGACTTCATGGCCCATGCCATCCGCGACGCCTGGGAAGGGCAGCGCTGGGAGGACAGCGCGCCGCCCACCTCACCTTTGCGGGCAAAGGGCGCAAGCGCGGCGTGATCCGCCCGCGCGTTGCGCTATGACTGCGCCAGCGCCCGATTGCGATGCCGCCGCACCAGGTGACGCACAAGCATCGGTCCATTGCGCCAATCGCGGAACATTTCCTTCAGCAGCGCGATCGGCCGCCGTGCGCGCAAATGGGGATAGGCCCGGCTCCAGATCAACTGGTCCCGAATCGCGTCGGCTCTCTTCGCCAGCAGCCGGGACAGGGTGGCGTCACGCCGAACGCGCGGGCGGACGAGCAGCGACAAGGCATGGTCGCGCATCGCCTCCAGATTGACCATGGTGCGTGACTGGCCCGAGCTGACGGCCGAAGCCGTCCCGATCCGCTGCGTGAAGAGGTAGAGCGCTTCCCCGATCAGCAGCAGGCGCGCACCCCCGAGCAGGCAGTCGAGCACGAGCGCGAAATCCTCGCCATGGCGCAGTTCGGGTGGGTAGCGCAGGCAGCGCGACGCCAGGAACTGACGCCGGAACAAGGGCTTGAGTTGCCCATAGTCGAAGCGGGACCGCCCTGTCATGGATTCTCTGACGAAATCATCGACACTGACGCGCCGCGCCGCCTCGGCGGCCAGCGGCAGCGCATGGCCGGTGACCTTGCCGGCCACCCAGTCATAACAGGCCAGATTGTCACAGACGATGTCGACGCAGTGGCGCTCTCCCACCAAGGTCATGCGCTGCAGCCGATCGGGGAGAAAGGCGTCGTCGGCATCCAATATGGCGATCCAGTCGCCATTGGCGGCGGCGATCCCCAGATTGCGCGCTGTCGAAGGCCCACCATTGGCCGGCGATTCGATCAGCCGCACGCGGCTGTCCTGCGCGGCAAGCCGGCCCACCCGTTCCCGCGTGCCGTCAGTCGAAGCGTCGTCGACCACGATCACCTCCACGGGCACGGACTGAGCCAATGCCGATTCCACCGCCCGCCCGACGCTCTGCTCGCCATTATAGGCGGCGATGACAACCGATACGTACGGCCTGCCGCCGGGAAGCTCGCTGCCTTGCATAGGTGTTATGCCTTACTCGAAATCTTTGACATTGTTGAATATACCGATTGGAGCAGCATCAGCGAATTGAGGGAATACCCCTAGTGGCGACTGCCAATAAACCAACGGTCGCAATATACAGGCGTGGCTTCCTGCCACTATCCGAGACATTCATTGCAGATCACATCCGGTCATTGGGGCGATACAACCCGCTGGTGATTGCGGATAATCTTGTTTCAGGTCATGATCCTCAGCGTTACAACCCGCACCTTCTTCACAAGTCCTCCTCCGGCCGGTTGCGACGATTATGTGGACGGCTCACCGGCAATTATGCGTTGCAGCCACCCGGATCACCCTCCCTCATCCACGCGCATTTCCTCCAGGACGGAGCGGGCATCCTGTCCTATGCCCTGCGGCGACGCCTGCCCCTGATCGTGACCGCCCATGGCTATGACGCGACCGTCTCCGCGCGCGAACATGCGCGGCGGACCGAGGGGATGTGGTATCTCGCGCTCAAGCCGTTCCTCATCCGCTACGTGGAAGGCATCGTCTGCGTGTCCAACTGGATCAAGCATTGCCTGATGGAGCGGGGCTATCCTGAAGAAAAGCTGCGCGTCATACGCTTAGGGATAGATGCCGACGGACTGCCGCAGGCACGATCCGCCTATCACCGGCGCGGAGCCCTGTTCGTCGGCCGCCTGGTCGAAAAGAAGGGCGTCCGTCATCTTCTCGACGCCTGGGCGAAACTGCCCCCCGCGCTTCAGGAGGAGCCGCTGACGATCATCGGCGATGGCCCGCTGATGCCGGAACTCCGCGCGCAGGCAGAGCGGCTGGGGATCAAGCCGCACTTCCTGGGACCGCGCCCTCGTGAACAGGTGTTCGACGCGATGGCTCGCCACCGCATCTTCGCCATGCCCAGCATGCGCGCCGCCAACGGCGATTCCGAAGGCCTGCCGATCGTCCTGATGGAAGCGCAGGCGATGGGCATGCCTGTCATCGTGTTTGACGAGGGACCGATGCGGGAAGCGATCCTGCCGGGGCAAAGCGGGCTTCTCGCGCGGGCTGGCGACACCGATGACTATGCCAGCCATCTTGGGCTGTTGCTCCGGTCGGGCGACCTGTCCCGCGATCTGGGTGAGGCGGGCCGGACGCATGTGCGCAAGCAGTTCGACGTCGGCGACAATGTGGGCGCGCTGGAGGATTTCTACGACGAAGTGATCGCTCGCCACCAGAGATCGTCATGAGGGCCGGCGTATCCGCCATGCCCTCTCCCCGCGCCGTCAGGCGCGGGCACATCCTCATCATCTCGCGCCACGACTATCGCACCGCGCGCAGGGCGAGCGTCCATTTCCTGGCGCAGAAGATGGCGGAGCAGGGGCACCGCATATCCTTCCTGTCGATCGGCTATAGCTGGCTGTCGCGCCTGCGCGGCGACAGCCGGGCGCACCTGTTCCACCGCGCCAACCGATGGGAGGAAATCGACGGCGTGCGCAGCTTCCTGTGGCGAAGCGCCTGGCACCCCGTCAAGCTGCCGATCCCGGAAGCCGTCACAGGCTGGATGTATAATCTTTGGGCGAACGCGCCCTTTCCCGAACTGGATGAAGTGGCAGGCGAGGCAGACGCGATCATCGTCGAATCCGGCATCGCGCCGGCGCTGTTGCCCCGCCTCCGCACCGCCGCTCCGGGAGCACGCATCCTCTACCGCGCCACCGACCTGCTCTCGACCGCCGGGGTGCCGTCCTGCATCGAGGATATGTTGCAGGACAATGAACATCATGTCGACCGGCTGGTCGTCGTCGCCCGCGCGATGCTGCCCCATTTCGACAGTTTTCAGTGCGCCAAGCTTTTCATCCCCCACGGTGTCGACACAGACGGCCTGATGCGCCGCACCGACAATCCCTATGCGGGGCCGAACAACGCCGTGTCGGTCGGCTCGATGCTGTTCGACGCCGGCGCCGTTCAGGCGCTGGCGCAAGCGATGCCCAACTTCTCCTTCCATCTGATCGGCACGCCCAAGGGCAGTTTCCCGCCCAACGTCCGCCAATATGGCGAGATGTCGTTCGACCGGACGCTGCCCTATATCCAGCATGCCGATGTCGGCGTCGCCGCCTATCTTCCGGCGGAGGGTTGCGGCTATCTGGCGGACTCGAGCCTCAAACTCCGGCAATATGCGGCGATCGGCCTGCCGGCGGTATGCCCGTCCTTCGCGGTGGGCGATCACGCGCTGCGCTTCGGCTATGACCCGATGCAACTGGCTGACACAGGCAGGGCGTTCACGCAGGCCGTCGGCGCGAGGCGAGCTCCGGTCATGATGAAGGACTGGAACGCGATCGCCGAAGAACTGGCGGAGGCGGCCCTTGGCTAGAATAGCGGTATCCGGCTTGTCCCATCCTGCGGCGAGCCCTTCAAGGACCGTCACCCTGCCGCTCGATCGGTCGATGGCCTGGGCGACGCAGCCGGCAGCCGCTGCGCTGCTGGTCGCGGCGGTGACCTTCAACGCGGCGTTCGCCTGGGTCAATGCCCATCTGTTTGCATTGACGCCGTCCATTGTTTCCGCCGCGCAGGGCGCCATCGTCCTCTCCGCCCTTGCCATTGGCGTTTTGCAACCGGCGACCCTGATCGCCCGCTGGTTTATCATGGCCTGGCTGCTGCTGGTCACCGTCGCGCTGACCAGCGCAGTGCGTGGCCAGTTCGAACCCAAGATATTGGGCGACATCCTGCTTCTGCCCGCCTTCATTCTGCTCGGCATGCGCCTGGACGGGCCGACGCTGCGCCGGACCGTCATCGGATTGCAGCTGCTGATCCTTCTTCTTGGCATGTGGGAACTGGCACAGCCGGTCCAATTCGGCGCCTTCTTCCATGTGGTCGACTATTATGTGAACACACGCGGCTATGACGCGAACGCCTTTTGGGCCGGCGGCGACCTGTTCCTGAGTTCCGAACGACCCGGCGGCCGGCTGCTGCTGGCGGGATCGGGCCTTCATCGCGGATCGTCGCTGTTCCTTGAACCGGTGTCGCTGGGCAACTGGGCCGTCGTGGCGGCGCTGTTCACCGCGGCCATGTGGCGCAGCCTCAGCCGGCCCGCCCGCGCCTTCATGATCGGGTCGACCTTCATCCTCCTGGCCATTTGCGATGGGCGTCTGGCGCTCAGCGTCATCCTTCTGTTCTGCCTGTGGTTGCCGCTATGCCGCTGGATCCCCGATCGGTTCAGCATCGCCTATCTGCCGCTGCTGCTGCTGGCGCTTTCCACCGGCGGCGCACTCGGGTTGCTCGACCAGACGGGCGACAATTTCGGTGGCAGGCTCGCGGTCGGGGTGGAGGCGCTAAGCAGCATGGACCTCGATCAAATGCTGGGCATCAGCGCGGAGCGGGTGCGCTTCGACGATGCCGGCTGGGCCGACTTCGTGCAGGCGCAATCGCTGCTCGTATCGGTCGGCCTGTGGCTGTTCCTCGGCCTCACCAGTTTCGGCACGGGTGCGCAGGACCGGATGGCGAAACATGGGATCATGCTGTTCCTTACGCTGTGCATGCCGATCAGCAACTCGCTGCTGTCGATCAAGACTGCGGCGCTGATGTGGGTCATCTACGGCTTCTGCTACGCGCGCAGCCGGAGGATCCCGGGAAAGGAGGGCGCCGCATGACAAGGGACACGCATATCCCCGCCTTGGACGGCATGCGGGGTTTCGCAGCCGTTCTCGTTCTGGTCGCCCACCTGCACGCCCTGCATGTGCCGTCGCCGCTCAACAGCCACGTCGGCGATTATGGCGTGATGCTCTTCTTCGTGCTCAGCGGTTTCCTGATGGGCCATCTCTACCTGCCGCGCACGCCCGACAGAGACGCGATCGTCAGATATGCATCGGCACGCGTTGCCCGCATCATCCCGCTATACACGGCGGTAGCGCTGATCTCCTTCCTCCTCTACTCGCTGGTGGACCGCCAGTTCCCCTATCATGTGGATGCGCTGCAACTGGTGCGGTTATTCACCCTGACCAGTTCGGAAGCGATATTCTGGTCGATAGGCCCGGAGTTCCAATTTTATTTCCTCTTCCCCTTCCTCTGGCTCGCCTTTCACCTGAAGGGACCGACCCGACGGATCGTCTTCAGCCTCATCGCGCTTGCCATCCTTCTCTGCTATATCGTCAGTCCGGCCATGCCAGGCTTCTCGGTCTTCTCGAAGCTGCATATCTTCATCACGGGCATCGCCCTCTCGCTGCTGGTGAACAAGCTGCCCGACCGCTTGGCCGGGGCGTGGAGCATTCCGGTGACGGCGGTCGGCTTCATCTTGCTCACCCTGTTGATCGCCACTCCGCCAGCGCTCGCCGAGCTGCTCTACCCCAGCACGCGGGGCGATCCCAAGCATGTCGGCTATTATGGCGACATGGCCAAGATCCTGGGATGCGCCGCCGTGATCTTCAGCGGCACCATCGCCAACTCCTTCAATCAACGCGTCTGGGGCAACAGCGTCATGCGCTGGCTGGGCGCTTGCAGCTTCTCGCTGTATCTGCTGCACATGCCGGCCTTCTACATCGCCAACCTGCTGCGCGGCTCGCTGAACCCGCCGGCGCTGGTGCATTCGGGCGTGGCGTTTGGCCTGTCTTTCCTGCTGGCAGCCCTATCCCATCGCTATTGCGAGCTGCCGGCAAACAGGATGCTCCGCCGCCGACTGGCGGAAGCATTCAGCGGCAGCGGGCGTATCGGGCAGGACGGCACGCCGGGCGAGGTCGGCGCCAGCCGCTCGCCATTATGACTGCTGGTCAATTCGCTGTAGCACCGCAGGGCCTTCGCCCGTTGCGGTCAGCGCGAAATGGTCGCCCGATTTCGCTGCGTAGATGCTCGCCTTCGCATGCGGCTGGCACTCGATATAATAATGTTTGGCATCGCCGGTCTGAATGGTGATGGCAAAGTCGGGCGCGATCGACTGGTAACCGGACCAGTCGCTATGGTCGCTCCGCACTCGACAGGCCTGGACTTCGCTCGTCCGGTTCACGATGCTGATGCCTTCAGCCCCCTGCTGGCCCCAGGCCGGCACGACGAGCAAGAGGCCGGCCCACGCCAAATGCCGCACAATTCCCAGCGTCATCAGGCCGCTGCCGCTGCCCCGTCCCGTGACGCTGTCTGCAAGTCCAACCATCGTTTCGCCTTCGCCACGGCATCGACCATTTCGGTGGCAACGGCCAGCTCCGCATAGTCGTGCGTCCACGCATCGATATAGGCGCTGATCTTACCATAATTATTGTCCAGCGCGATATGGGGCAAACCCATCAGGGTGCTGAGGATATGGGCATGGAGCCGGTCGGTGATGACCAGCTTGCCGCGTGAGAGCAGGTGCAGCCCGCGCTCGACGCGCCAGTCTGCGAGCCGGTTATAATGGTCGAGCCGCCGCTCATGCTCGGAAAAGCGCAGCCGCAGCGCGGACTGGATCTGCGACCGTCGGAAGGACGCTCTGCTCGACCGACCTTCGATCAGCCAGTCGTCGATCAGGACGTCGGGCAGGCTTTCGAGCGCGTCGACCGATCGCCCGACCCCCTCGCTATCGGTGCGCAGCAGCGCCATCACATCCTTGTCGCCCCCGCCCCGCTGCTGCAACGGCCCCAGGGCGAAGGCGGAATCGGGAGCGAGCATCGGTTCCACGCCCAGCTGGTCCGCTGCGATGGCGTGGCTGTGGGCATCCCGGACCATCAGGTGGAAATTGCCATGGGCGGCGATGCCCTCCGCAGTGGCGCGGACCCACTGGTGATCGTTGAAATGGATCGACTGGGGCAATTGCACCAGCAGCCGGCCCGGGAAATCGGACATCAGTTTCAACCGGAACTCATGATGACGCGGCCAAATATCGCCGAAGTTACCGCCGCCATGGATCAGCACGGGGCCGACCGGCAGGCTGTACCTCAACTCGTCGCGGTCATAGTTTTTGATATCGCAAACATAGTCAGGATCGCGGCCCGTGATCTCTCTTAGCAGCCGCAACTCACCTGCCCAGATCGCGCTATCCCCGACATTGCTATGATTGGGGAAATCGACCAGTGCATAAGGATGCCCAAGATTCAGAAAGCCGCGATACTGTACGGACAACAGCCTCGCCTGCCGCTCAACCACTATGCGATGGCCGATTTCATTGGTCATGGCGGACTCTCCCGTCTTCAAGGCCCATCCTGCCGATTAAATAGTTGCGCTTGATACTCAGCCACTCGATGGCAGCCGCCCGCCAGTAGGCACGCCGCGCGGCTTTCCTGTCGCGGTTGAGGTTTCGCGTGACATGCTCAGGCCGTGGGCCGATACGCTCGAACCGCTTTCTGCCGATGATGGAGGGCACATTCTCCTCCATGATCGGGCAGGGGAAAAGTGCCAGATTGGGTACGCCGTGGACCCAGGAGCGGTCCATCTGGTCGTCGATCGGACGCTCCACATGTCGGCAGGCCTCAACCAGCCGCCGGGCGGCGTCCTTGCTGATGAAATAGCCCTGCGTGCCGTAAGCGCGGCCGTAAAGTTCCATTAGGCTGCAGTCGGCGGTGACAAAGGGAAAGGCGCGTCTGACCGCCGGTACGGGCCGCTTGTAATAGAAGCGGATATAGTCGAACCGTACATCATTCTCGATTTGCCCAGCAAAGGCCTGGACGAAGTTCCAGTCGATGATGACATCATCCTCGAAGATTAGATAATGATCGACACTGTCGTCCAGCAACTGCAGCCACAGCGCGAAATGGCTGGAATAGCAGCCGATCTCGCCGGCCTGGAGCGGCCGACCGTTCACTCGTGTCGCTTTTTCGGGAAGATAATATAGTTGGGGATGCAGCGAGGTGTGAGCATCGACAAATTCCCAGGCCAACGTCGCGCCCTCCGCGCGCTGGCGGAACGCGGCGCGCCGTGCGATCGCCTCCGCCATGCTGATGACGAGGATGCGAACCTTCTGGCTGTCACTCATCTGGGCGTTCCCTGTAGCCGGGGATCATGCGGACGCACCCGATCGACCAGGGCCAGCAGCACGCGCTTCACGTCGGACTCGGGGCCTGGAGGCTGACCGGCGAGGCGCCACAGCAGAACGCTCGTCCCGCAATAGACCAGCGCGCCCAGCGTCACTTGCAGAAGGATCGTCATCAGCAGTTCGGCAAGGCTGTGCCCATCCTCCCACATATGGCGACAGGCGAGCACCGCCAGCGCCATCGCGGCGACCGATAGCAGCGCGCGCCGGTTAGCCGCCACCTGACCACCCAGCGGCAGCGCGATGAGCCCGCGCACCAGCGTCATGTTGAAGATCATGGCGATCAGCCCCGCGACGATCCGTCCTGCGATCAGCCCCGGCAGTCCCGCCGCCGCGATGCCGCCGATGATGATCGGCAGCCTGACGCAGAACATCACTGCGTCACGGTTGAACAGCGATCGCGTCCGGCCGAGCGCCATCGCCAGCGGCTGCGCCAGCGCACCCAGCGTTTGCAGCGCGAAGATCGACGCAAGGCCCTGGATGACCAGTACCGCGCCTTCCCATTTCTGCCCCATCGCCGCGAGCACCAGCGGCCGCGCCAGCAGCGCCATGCCAATGCCCAGTGGCAGGGCCGTCGCCGTCACCAGCGCCTGCGCTGACTGATAGGCAGAACGCAGCCGATCCGGCTCACGAGAAAGCTGCGCGAAGGCAGGATAGAGCGTCTCCGTCAACGGCTGTGTTGCCTCGCGCGTCGGCATAACCGCCAGATTGTCGCCCACCGTATAGAGTCCCAGCGCCGCCGGGCCGATGAACTTGCCGACCAGCAGCTGGTCGAACCGCCAGTTGATGGTGTTGACGACCTGCCCCAGCGTCAGCCAGACCGAGAAGCCGAACAACATTCTTGCGCCCGAGAGGCCGGGACGAGGACGATAGGGCAGGATGGAATAGGAAATGAGCAGGTGAGCCAGTTGGCCGGCGACCACGCCCCAGACCAACGCCCAATAGCTGCGGAAAAGCAGCGCAATCGTCACCGTGACAATCACCGCGGTCAGCTTTTCGCCGACCTTCAGCATGAAATCCTGCCAGAAGATCAGCTTCTTCTGCATCATGACGCGGCGGGGGTTGGCAAGGCCGGTCAGGAAAATGCCCAGGGCCAGCACGGCCATGACCGGCTCCAGGCGCGGCTCTCCGAAGGCGCGCGCCACCCACGGCGCTGCAAGTGCATATACAGCCGCAGCAAGCGCCGATCGCAGCACGCCCAGCGTCCAGACCGTATCGAAATGACGTGGCTGCGGGTCTTCATGCTGGATCAGCGCCTCTGCCAGCGAGAGGTTGGTGACGGCGGCGATGATCAGCTGGAGGACGGTGGCGATCGCAACGATCCCGAAATCGGCGGGCGTCAGCAGCCGGGCGAGAAGTAGGGTCGAGACCAGTCCGAGACAGTTCACCATGGCTCGCGCACCGGTGGCCCAAAGGCTTCCTTCAACAAGCTTGGACAAAATGGTGGACAATGGCGGCCCCGTTTGGATGTCGAGCTACCGGAGCATAGGGGAAAGAATTGCTCTGGTCAGTTATGGAAAACTACGGACCCGCCGGTCCATCCTAATCGGGCCGAAGGGAATAGGTTTTGCCCAGATGCAGGAGGCAGAAATCAGACACTATGAACGACCGTCAATTCTAACGAGTAGGCATTCACCCTGATTGGGCATGTTACCATTTTATGACACGGTGGCGTCATTCTTACTTCATTTATGTGATGGAAGGCATCATGTCCCGAACAGGAACTATTGTTGCCCCTCATCAGAATGACGGGTTGGTCCAATCCCCGCTCACCGGCGCGCTGCCGCTCGTGAAGAGCGCCAACCTGGCGCTGTTGGTCATCCTGCTGATCGGCAGGACCAGCGCCGAGCTCATGGGGTTCAGGGCCCATTCCCTGTTTCATCTGTTCGACCTGGGATCGGAAATGAACCTTGCGGCGTGGTGGTCGGGCTCGTTGATCCTGGCCGCCGGACTGGCTTTTGGCCTATGCGCGACGCAGCGTTGCCTGGATCTTGTCGCGCCCTGGGCTATCCTGTGCACCATCTGCCTGCTTCTTTCCTTCGACGAGATAGGATCGCTGCACGAGCGGCTCACGGATTTCACCGCCGACAGCGGAGCCATCACCTTCCGCGCCATGGCGGCGCTGCTGGTCAGCCTTGCGGCCTATACGGGCCTGCGCCTCCTGCTCCATGCGCAGGCTCGTCGCCTGCTGTTCTTCCTGATCCCGGCAGGCGCGCTCTACGCTTCAGTGGTGTTGCAGGAATATGTGCAGCACCGGGTCGACTGGCCGGCATGGTCGGTGGGCGTTCGTGCGGTGGTGGAGGAAGGCACCGAATTATTGGCCAGTTTCCTGTTGCTGAAGGGCATAGGGCGGCTGCCGATCCGATATGAGATGAAGCGAGCGCTTCCGTCCGGCCTGCTCGGCTGGTTCATGGCCGGGCTTCTGCTCCACATTCTCCTCGTCTACTTCTATGCCGTCACGCTGACAGACATTCCCGGTCGCGGCGACCCGGGCGCATGGTTCCCCTTCGCCATCCTCCTCGTTCTTGGCCTGCGCGTCGGGCTGCAGCAGGATGCGCCCCACAGTCGGACTGCCGCCGCGATACTGATCGCCCTCTCCTCCATGGCTGTGGCGATCTATGGGAAGGTCTGGCCGCTCAACCATGCCCTCCCCGGCCGCGACCTGCCGCTTTACCTGATGCCCCTGCTTCTGCCGCCGCTGATGTGGAGAACGGGTCGGCGGCCCCATTGGGCCATTTGGGCTGGCGTGGGCGGCGTAACCATATTCGCGCTCGCGGCCACTACGCGCAGCACTGGCGGCGTTGCCCTTGGCCTGCTCGCCCTCCTCTATGCCCTTGCCTTCGCTGCTGCCCCTCGGCTCACGACGGCGCCGCGGGGCGCGGCGCAACAGCGCGCGAACAAGGTGTGAGGGATCGGGCGACCGCCCGCAGGCCTAATACCAACATGCATTGATCACG
>NZ_ASTG01000015.1 GCF_000412635.1 Sphingobium bisphenolivorans | reverse complement strand
TCCGGATCGCCACGGTCTGCGCCGATTGCAGGAAGCCCTTGGCGCGATCAGTAAATTTTTCGAGGTTCATAACGTCCCCTTGGGATTGGCCCTTGCTCTAGCTGTCCCGGATGTAATGTTGCATAAAAGCCACACAAGGGGCGCCCGCGAAAATCTTTCTCCTTACCGGATTGTTCATGGTTTTTCCGCCTTGGGAGCATCCGGCGCGAAAGCATCGCCAAAGAAATCGCCCTTGTACCAGAGCGGCGCCTGCGCCTCGTCCGCGATCCCGCGGGCGATGGCATAGTTCACCCTGGCGAACTTAGCGGCGGCATTCCAGTGGAAGGGCAGGCTCATCTGGTCGGAAGGCTGATGATAGTCGGTCTTCAGGAAATGCTCGAACGCCTCTCGTCCCGGGCCGGCGAACCCTGTCATCAGGAATATGGCGGGCACGCCCTCCTGCACGAAGCGGTAATGGTCGGATCGGGTGAACAGCCCTTCGGAGGGCAGAGGATCGGGCGAGAGCGCAATGCCTTCCGCCCCAGCGGCCTTCTTCACGATCGGCCCCAATGTCGAATGATCCGCGCCGAACGCAATCAGGTCCCGAAAGTCATAGGTCAGGATCGGCATGTCCAGATTGACCACGCCGACCAGCTTGCCGCCTGCGGGCAGCACCGGATTTTTCGCCAGATATTGCGACCCAAGCAGCCCGTCCTCTTCCGCCGTCACCGCCGCGAACAGGATCGATCGCCTCGGCCGCTGCCTGCTTTCGGCAAAGGCTTTCGCCACCGCCAGCATCGTGGCGACGCCCGAGGCATTGTCCATCGCGCCATTATGGATTTTGTCCGACCCCTTCGCGCTCTTTTTGACCCCCAGGTGATCGAGATGCGCCATCAGCAGCACATATTCCCCTGCCAGTGCAGGGTCGGAACCGGGCAGCAGCGCCAGGACATTGCGGCTGGCGGCCGTCTCGACGATGCTGGTGCGCTCGATCCGGATCATTGGCTTCAGTGCGAAGCCTCGCGGCCGCGCGCCTTTCTTCGCCGCCTCCGCGCGGATCGCGGCGAGGGTCCGGCCTGACCCCGCCAGCAGCGCCTCGGCGGCCGCGCCGTTCGCATAGGCTGTGCCACGTATGCCCGCTGCACGGACATAGGCCTGGCCGTCCTGCCCGATCCAGCTCACGACCGGCTCGCCCGCCCGCTCACGCAACCTCTCCCAAGAAGTGCGGCTGAGGAAGCTTTCACTGGGAATGGTGATAAGGCCGATGGCGCCCGCCTCTTGCGCGGCCAGTGCCTTTTCGGCGGAAAGATGCGCGCCGATCTCGCTCGGCATGCCGAGCGGCGATCCTGACAGCGCGACGGCGAATTTGCCGCGCAGGTCCAGGCCGGCATAATCGTCCATCTTCTCCCGCGCGGATTTGAGGCCATAGCCGACGAACACCGCCTGCGCAGCGAGGCCCTGCTTCGCCTCGCGGCCGAACGCGCCGATGGCGACGTCGCTGGAGAAGCGCCTGTCGCCGATGGTCAGCGAGGGCGGCGCCTGTTCATCGAGCCGCGCGAGGCTGAGCGTCACAGGCTGGAACCAGCTGCCCGGTACCGCCTGTTGCAGGCCCAGCGCCTCGAACCGGGCGGCGACATAGCGTGCCGCGATATCATAGCCTCTCGTGCCCGCATCGCGCCCCTCCAAAAGATCGTCAGACAGAAATCCGACATCGGCCCGTATCTGCTCTCCGGTAATGGTGGGAGAAGCCTCGGCCATGCCGATTTCGGGATGAGCGAGCGCAAGGAGGGAAGCGAAGGCGAGGGTGCGAAGGCACATCGGCGGCAAACCTCTCTTTTTATGATTGAAAGTCGAACCTAGCGCGCCAGCGCTGCCTGTCCAGCACCCTCACATGCGTGTTGCGCGGCCAAGGCGGCTCGCTATGCTGCCCGCCACCCAATCGACCTTCTTGAGGCACTCATGACTTCCTATTGTTTTACCGGCCGGGTGGCGCTGGCTCTCGGCCTGTCTTGCCTGCCGCTCCTGCCGCCGATGCAGGCTGCGGCCGCGGAACGAGCGGTGCAGGTTGCCGCGCCCGCGCCGCTCTCCAGCCTCGTGAGCGCGGTCGATATTCCCTATGAGCAGTTCACGCTGAAGAACGGCCTGCGCGTCATCGTCCATAGCGACCGCAAGGCGCCCGTCGTTGCGGTGTCGGTCTGGTATCATGTCGGCTCGCGCTTCGAACCCCAGGGGAAGACGGGCTTTGCCCATCTGTTCGAGCATCTGATGTTCTACGGATCGGAAAACGCCGACGGCCCATTCTTCGGCCGGCTGGAGGACATCGGCGCGACCGACTGGAACGGCACCACCTGGTTCGACCGCACCAATTATTTCGAGACGGTGCCGACCGGCGCGCTCGACCGGGCGCTGTTCCTTGAATCCGACCGTATGGGCCATCTGCTTGGCGCGGTCACCCAGACCAAGCTCGACACGCAGCGCGGCGTCGTGCAGAATGAAAAGCGCATGGGCGAGAATGAGCCCTATGGCCTGGTCGAATATGCGCAACTCGCCGCGATGCTGCCGGAGGGGCACCCCTATCGCCACTCCACCATTGGTTCGATGGCGGACCTGAACGCGGCCAGCCTCGCCGACGTGCAGACATGGTTCAAAACCCATTACGGCCCGAACAATGCCGTGCTGGTGCTGGCCGGCGACATCGACACGGCCACGGCGAAGGCGAAGGTCGAGAAATGGTTTGGCAACATCCCTGCCGGCCCGGCCGCCAAGGATGTGGATGCGACCATCCCGACGCTCGATCGGGACGTCGAGAAGCTGATGCACGACAATGTCGCGGCGACGCGTCTCTACCGCAACTGGATCGTGCCCGGCGTCAATTCGGACGAACTGCCGCAGCTCGACCTTGCCATGGCGGTGTTCGGCGGCCTCAAATCCTCCCGCCTCGACAATGTCCTGGTGCGCGACGAGAAGGTCGCAGTCGCCGTCAAAGCCAGCATCCAGCCCTTTGAGAAGCTCAGCATTGCCGAGATCACGGTCGACGTGAAGCCGGGTCAGGACCCCGGGGCCGTGGGCAAGCGGCTGGACCAGCTGCTCGCCGACTATCTCGCCAAGGGGCCCAGCGCAGACGAGGTCCAGCGCGCGGCGACGCAGCAGCTGTCCGGCACCATAGGCGGCCTGGAGAAGGTCGGCGGCTTCGCGGGCAAGGCGGTGACCCTGGCCGAAGGCGCGGTCTATTCCAATGATCCGGAGAAATATAAGAAGGACCTCGCCATTTACGCCGCCGCCACGCCGCAGTCGGTGGGCGGCGCTGCGCGCAAATGGCTTGGCCGCCCGGTCTTCCGCCTGACCGTCGCGCCGGGTGAGCGGTCGGCTGAGGATAATGCGCTGGCGGGCAACGCGACCCACCATCCTGCCTATTTCCGCGATCCCAAGAAGCCCGCCCCTGTCGCTGCTACGCCGCCGCCGCCGACCAAGGTCGCCGCGCCCGCCATCGAGCCGGTCAAGGACCTCGACTTCCCGGCGGTGGAGCACGCCAAGCTCAGTAACGGCATCCCTGTCGTCTTCGCGCGGCGATCGACCGTCCCGGTCGTACGGGTGTCGGTGTCCTTCGACGCAGGCAACGCCGCCGACGACAAGGCGAAGCTCGGCACCGCCGCGCTGACGACGGCCTTGCTGGATGAGGGGACGAAGACCCGCAGCTCTGTCCAGATCGCCGAGGAGCAGGAACGGATCGGCGCGTCGATCAGCGCTGGCAACGGCATGGATGCGACCAATGTCGGCCTCTATGCGCTGAAGCCGAATCTCGACGCATCGCTCGACCTGCTGGCGGACGTGATCCGCAACCCCGCCTTCGCCCCGCCGGAGGTGGAGCGCCTGCGCGGCCAGCTGCTCACCCGCATCGCCGCGGAGAAGACCGAGCCCATGCCGATCGCCCAGCGTCTGCTCCCGCCCCTGCTGTACGGGCAGGCGCATCCCTACGGCATTCCCTTCACCGGCTCGGGTACGGAAAGCGGGGTTAAGGCGGTGACGCGCGTCGATCTGGTCGCGTTCCATGACAAATGGCTGCGGCCCGATAATGCGACCATCTTCGTCACGGGAGACACCAATCTCGCTGACGTCATGCCGCTGCTGGAGAAGCGCTTCGGCGACTGGAAGGCGCCAAAGGCGGCGAAGGGGGCCAAGCTTTTCCGCATCGACCGCATGCTCCGGCCCTCGCGCATCATCCTGGTCGACAAGCCGCAAAGCCCGCAATCGATGATCCTCGCCGGTCTACTCACGGGCAAGCAGGGCACCGATAATCCAATCACCCTCACCACGGCCAATGAGGTGCTGGGCGGCAGCTCGACCTCGCGCCTCATCATGGACCTGCGTGAAACGAAAGGCTGGGCCTATTATGCGGGCAGCGCGCTTCCCGGCGTCAAGGAGACGATGCCGCTGCTGGTCTATGCCCCGGTGCAGACGGACAAGACCGGCCCATCCATCATCGCGGCACGCAAGGACATCAGCGACTTTTTGACGGCGAGGGGCACGACCGAGGCGGAGCGGAACCAGACCATCAACAGCCAGATCCTGTCATTGCCGGGCAGTTTCGAAACCTCGTCCGACCTGCTCGCCGCGATGATGCGCAACCATATGCTGGGACGGCCGGACGATTTCTATGAAAGGCTGCCCGCGCTCTATCGCGCCATGACCGCCGCCGACCTCGACAAGGCGGCGCGGGAAGCAATCAATCCAGATCGGCTGATCTGGGTCGTTGTTGGTGATGCGAAGCTGGTGCGGCCGCAGCTTGACGCCGTAGGCCTGCCGGTGGAAATGGGTACATTGGCAGATTAACGATTACGTAAAGGAGAAGTGCAATGGCAGGTGTCGACGGAGCCTATGACTGCGTGGCAAAGACGCCGATGGGCGACCAGAACGGGGTGCTGACCGTAGTCAGTTCGGGTGATAGCTTCCACGGCACCTTCGCCGGAATGATGGGCTCGCTCGATGTCGCCGAGGGCCGGGTGGACGGCAACAAGCTGAGCTGGAAGATGAACATGACCTTGCCCATGCCGATGACGCTGGAGTGCGAAGCGGAAGTTGCGGGCGACGCGATTACCGGCACGATGCAATTAGGCGCTTTTGGCGCAGCGGGATTTTCCGGCCAGCGCCGCGCCTGACGTCCCTGAACGACTTTGCGGAATTCGAAACGTGCTCCTGCGAAAGCAGGAGCCCAGTTGACGCTTGGTCCAGCTTCTCCGGTCGCAGGAGCACATTGACAGGAAGGCAGCCACCTTACTTGACAACAGGAATTAGTTAGCTATCTAACTTAAATGTCCCGCACCGACGATCTGCGCGCGCTCGCGCATAAACTGCCTCAAGTCGCACGCCAGTGGCGGCAACTGGCCGATAGCGCGCTTGCTGAACTCTCGATCTCCAACAGCGCGGGCTGGTGCCTGATCTTCCTGGGCCGGCTTGGTCCCGATGCGCGGCAGGCAGACTTGGCGGAGGAGCTGGGGATCACGCAGCCTTCGCTTGTCCGCACGCTGGATCAGCTACAGGCCGCAGGGCTTGTCGAGCGCTTACCCAACCCTGATGATCGCCGTTCCAACCGACTCGCCTTCACGCCGGAAGGGCAGGAACTCGTGGGGAAGATCGAGACACGCCTAGGCGCGCTGCGACAGGAACTGCTGGATGGCGTGCCCGACGCTGCCGTCGAGATCGTCGTCAATGTCCTGAACCTACTGGAGCGCCGCATGAGCGACCATCGCGGCCAGTCATGAGGGAGAGACGGGCGTGAGCGAGCGCATCGGCTGGCCGGCGGCGCTCTTTTCCCTGAAATGCTTCGCGGCGGGTATGCTGGCGCTGTACCTGGCGCTCAGCATCGGGCTGGAGCGTCCCTATTGGGCGTTCCTCACCAGCTATATCGTGGCGCAGCCGATGGCCGGCGCCGTGATCTCCAAGGCGGTGTTCCGGATCGTCGGCACGCTCGTCGGCGCGATGTTCGCCGTTGCGGTCGTGCCGGTGCTGGTGAACGCGCCCGAATTGCTCTCGCTAGCCGTCGCGTCGTGGCTCGCCTTCTGCGTCTTCCTCTCGCTGCTGGACCGCACGTCGCGCTCCTACATGTTCGTGCTCGCAGGCTATAGCGCCTGTCTCATCGTCTTCCCCGACGTCGATGCGCCGGAGGCGATCTTCACCGTGGCCGCGCTGCGCGTGCAGGAGATCACGCTCGGCATCCTGTGCGGCAGCCTCGTCCATGGCGTTGTTTTCCCGGGGTCGATCACCGGGCTGCTGCTGGCCCGTGTGGATGCGATGCTGCGTGATGCCGAGCGCTGGTCGCATGACGCCATCGCGGTCGAGCCGGTCGAAGAGCTGGATGCCGAGCGCAAGCGGCTCGCACAGGACATTACCGAGCTGCACCAGCTGTCCGTCCATCTTCCTTTCGACATCAGCCGTCTTGCACCGCGCGTGCGAACCGTCCGTGCGATGCAGGACCAGCTTTCGTTGCTGCTGCCGCTGGGCGCGGCGGTGGAGGACAGGCTTGCCGCGCTCAGGCAGGCGAGCGGCGGCGGCGTGCCCGCCCCGGTAGAAGCGCTGATCGCCGACGCCCGCGCCTGGATCGTCGATCCCGACGATGACCGGACCGCCCGCAGTGCTGCCGCCGACGCGCTGATTGCCCGCTGCGCCGCGATGGAGCCCGCAGCGCAAAGCGGCATGGGCTGGGCGGACATGATGCGCCTCAGCCTTTTCGCGCGCCTGTCGACGCTGATCGCGGCGCATCGGGACTGCCGCGACCTCTACGACCAGATGGTCACTCACAGCCGCCAGCCGGTCACGCCGCGCGTCGCCGAACTGCTGGAGGGCCGCCGCAACCGCGAGCTGCACCGCGACTATGCCGGGGCGCTGCGGGGGGCCTTCGGCGCTTTCCTGACGGTTGCGCTAGGATGCGCGCTCTGGATCGGCAGCGGCTGGAAGGACGGGGGCAGCGCCGTCATGTTGGCGGGCGTGTTCCTGGCGCTGTTCTCCGCGGCCGACAATCCGCTCGCGCCGCTCAAGGGCTTTATGGTAGGCACCATCGTCGCTTCCCTGCTGGGCGCCGTCTATGGCTATGCGATCATGCCGCGGCTCGACGGCTTCCTCATGCTCGCGGCCGCCTATGCGCCGGTGCTGCTGCTGCTGGGGGCGATGATGGCCTCGCCGCGCTGGGCTGGCATCGCGCTGCCGACGCTGCTCGGCTTGGGCAGCCCCGTTCTGCTCGGCGATCATTATGTCAACGCCTTCGCCAGCTATGCCAACGGCACGGTGGCGCAGCTGGTCGGCATCTGGTTCGCCATCATCATGGCCGGTCTGTTGCAATCGGCCGGGGTGGAGGGCGCTATCCGCCGTACGCTGCGCGCGGGCTGGGCCGACATCGCCAATCGCGCCACGCTCATGTCGCCGCCGGATGTTCGTGGCTGGATCAACCGCATGCTCGACCGCATTGCCCTGCTCGCGCCGCGCCTTGCCGCGACACGCGCCGACAGCGGGCAGCCCCTTTACGACGCGCTGCGTGACCTGCGCACAGGCGTCGCCATCGGGGAGCTGCGCCATTTGCGGATCGACCTGCCCGCAGGCGAGGCAGCGCCGCTCGCGGACGTCCTGAGCGGCGTCAGCGCCTATTATCGCGGGTTGGACCCGGATGTACCCGCACCGGCGCGGCGCGAGTTGCTGCACGATATAGATGAGGCGATCGGCCGATTGTCGCATCACCCCCAACCGGGGATCCGGCGGGAGGCGATGCTGGCGCTGGTCAGCCTGCGCCGCAATCTTTTCCCGGACAGCGCCGCGTACCGCGCCGCCCTCTTGACCGGAGAACCGGCATGACTGGAGAAATCGCGCTCGGCGGCGTCTATGTGCCGACACTGCTGCTGCTCGCGCTGGTTGCGCTGCTGCTGAGCTGGGGCGTCACCCGGCTGATCGGCGCCTTCGGCCTCTATCGTTTCCTCGCCTATCGCGCGGTGGTCGACCTCAGCATCTTCGTGCTGATGCTGGGACTGCTCGCGCTTCTCGTCCCCACCCTTGGAATCCGCCTATGAACCGCCTTTCCGCCACGCTGCTCCGCAGCGCCGCCACCATCATCATCGTCATCGCGGCGCTGGCGGTGGCGATCTGGATGTGGAACCATTATGAGCGCAGCCCCTGGACGCGCGACGGCCGGGTGCGCGCCGACGTGGTGCGGGTGACGCCCGATATCAGCGGCTTGGTCACGTCGGTTGCAGTGCACGATAATCAGGCGGTGAAAGCGGGCGACCTGCTCTTCGTGCTAGACCGGCCGCGCTACGCGCTGGCGCTGGAACAGGCGGAATCGCAGATCGCCAGCGCTCGCGCGACACTCGGTCAGGCCCGGCGCGAGGCAACCCGCGACCTGGCGCTCGGCAACTTGGTCGCGGCCGAAGCGCATGAGCAGAATGTCGCGCGCGTCGCAACCGCGCAGGCTTCCCTGGCTGAGGCGATGAGCGCCCGCGACGCCGCCGCGCTCAACTTGAAGCGCACCCGCGTGGTGGCCTCGGTCAACGGCGTCGTCACCAATCTCGATCTGCATCCGGGTGACTTCTTGGCGGCGGGCCAGCAAGCGATGGCGCTGGTCGACCGCGACAGCCTGCGCATCGAGGGCTATTTCGAAGAAACCAAGCTCCCCCTCGTCTGCATAGGCGCGCCGGTCACCGTGCGGCTCATGGGCGAGGCGCAGGACCTGCGCGGACGGGTTGAAAGCATCGCCTATGGCATCAACGACACCAGCCGCAGCGACAGCGGCAATTTGCTGCCCACGGTCGAGCCGACCTTCTCCTGGGTTCGCCTCGCCCAGCGCATCCCGGTTCGGGTGAAGCTGACTCATGTGCCGGCCGAGGTGAAGCTGATCGCCGGGCGAACCGCGACCGTAACGATCGAACCCGCCCGGAAGAACGCCCAGCCCGGAGCCTGCCGCCATGCGTAAATCGCTATGGACGCCGCTGCTGGCGTTAGCGCTTGCCGCCTGCGCCACTGCCGGACCTGACTATCGCCCGCCGGAGCAATCGGCGGCGACCGCGCCCGGCGCGCAGGGCGCTTTCCTCTCGGCGAAAGGGTCGGGCTTTTCCGATGCCCCGCTGCCCGACCAATGGTGGAGGCTCTACAATGATCCCCGGCTCGATGGCCTGATCGAGCAGGCACTTGCCGCCAATACTGATCTGCGCGTCGCGGAGGCGAACCTGACCGCGGCGCAGGCCGTCCTGCGCGAGACGGAGGCGGGGCGGGAGATCACCACCAGCATCAGCGGCGGCGAGACGCTCGCCAGGCCTTCGGGCGTGACGCAGCATCTGCCCGGCACGATGAGCTATGATTTCGGGCTCAGCGCTTCCTATCCGCTCGACCTCAACGGCCGCATCCGCCGCGCGATCGAGGCGAGCGGTGCCAATGTCGAGGCGGTCGCGGCCACCCGCGACTATCTGCGCACCAGCGTGGCGGCGGCGACGGCCCGCGCCTATGCGCAGGTCTGCACCGCCAATTATTCGCTCGTCGTCAATCGGCGCGTCGTCGCCCTCCAGCGCGATACGCTGACCGCTACGCAGCGGCTGTTCCGGGGCGGGCGCGGCACGGCCTTCGACGTCAGCCGGGCGCAGACGGCGGTGGAAACGAGCGAAGCGGCGCTGCCCGGCTTCGAGGGGCAGCGGCAATCCGGCCTCTATCTGCTCGCAACGCTGCTCGGCCGCCCGCCCGCCGATTATCCGCGCGAGGTGGAGGGCTGCGCCCGCCCGCCGGCCTTGGGCACGCCGTTGCCGGTGGGCGATGGCGCCGCGCTGATTCGGCGGCGGCCCGACATTCGCCAGGCGGAGCGCACCGTCGCCGCGAACACCGCCCGCCTCGGCGTTGCGATGGCGGACCTATATCCGCAGGTAAAAATAGGCGGGTCGGTCGGGCTGGCGGGACCGCTCAAGGATTTCGGCTCCGGCTCTGCCTTCGGTTTCAGCCTGGGTCCGCTCATCAGCTGGAGCTTCCCCAACCGCCCTGTCGTAAAAGCCCGGATCGTCCAGGCCGACGCTCAGGTGCAGGCTGATCTGGCGAGCTTCGAGGGCAGCGTGCTGGAGGCGCTGCGGCAGACCGAAACCGCGCTCGAAACCTATCGCCGCGATGCCGAGCGTGCAGCAGCGCTGGGGCGGGCGCGTGACAGCGCTTCGGTGTCGGCAGCGCAAGCGGGCAAGCTCTTCCGCTTCGGCCGGGGCGACTTCCTCTCGCTGCTCGACGCCCAGCGCAGCCTCGCCAGCGCGGAGGCGTCGGCGGCCGCCGCGCGGGTGCAACTGGTGCAGGATCAGATCGCGGTCTTCCTCGCGCTGGGCGGCGGCTGGTCCTAGCGGAGCAGAATGACGTGCAGGAAGCGGGGCCCATGGGCGCCGCGCACATAGGTGCCCTCGATATCGGTCGTGCCCGACACGCCGGTCACCCAATAATGCGCGCGCGGCTGGGGGCCGGGGAGCAGCGCATCCTCCAGCCAGGGGGCGATGTCGCCGGCCGCGAGCAGCACGATATGATGCAGCGCCAGGAAATTGGGCAGCATCGGCGCATGCGGGGAGGTTTCGAAGATCAGCGATCCTGTCTCCGCGATCCCCTTGCGCGCGATAGCAAGGGCGGCGGTTTCTTCCGGCGCCGCGCTTTCGCGAAGGGTGAAGCCGCTCCAGTCGCAGGCGGAGAGGCGCGGATCGGGCGGCAGGCAGAGGGTGAGGGGCTCGCCCTGCTGCTCCAGATAGCGGCCGACGGCAACGGGAAGCTCGTCCAGCCGTTCGATGATGTCATGGGTCGCGCTGACGCTCGGCAGGGCGATGCGGGCGAGGAACTCCGTCTCCAGCGCGCCCTCGTCCACGGCCCGGCGGTCGGGGGCGACGAGCAGGGCGTCGGCCTCCGCCTTGTCCGGGTGCGCGCCCCTGAGCCGCGCCAACATGGCCTCCCGCGCGCTCATCCGCGGCGCTCCTTGCGATATTGGGCCATGAAGCTTCGCGGCGCAGGCTTTGGCATGTCGCGATAGCGGGTCCACCCACCGGCGAGCGGGAGCCGGGCGATCCAGCCGCCCCTGCTCAGCAGCCGCATGGCGCGCATGGCTACGCCGGTTGCCACACGGTAGAGAGCTGGGCGGCATGCCACCCAGGCCCACAGCCCGAGTCCTGCGCGCGTGGATGCGGGTTCCAGCCCCTCGCGCCAGCTCCTCTCCCGCCAGCCGCGCAGCAGCGTGGGCAGGGGAATGCGGACCGGACAGACTTCCTGGCATTTGCCGTTGAGGGTGCAGGCGTTCGGAAGGTCGCGGCTCTGCTTGAGCCCGTCGAGGGCAGGCGTCAGCACCGATCCCATCGGCCCCGGATAGGTGCCGCCATAGGCATGGCCGCCAATCTGCCGGAACACCACGCAGTGATTCATGCACGCGCCGCAGCGGATGCAGCGGAGCATGTCGGCCAGGCCCTCCTCGCGCATCTTCGTCCGACCATTATCGACCAGCACGATATGCATCTCCTCCGGCCCGTCCCGATCGCCGGGGCGTTTGGGGCCGGCATAGAAGGTCGTATATTGCGTCAGCGCTGCGCCCGTTGCTGATCGGGCCAGCATCCGCAGCATGTGGACGGCATGCTCCATGGAGGGAACGATCTTCTCGATCCCCGCCGTCACGATGTGCACCCGTGGCGGCACGAGCGAAAGCTCGGCATTGCCCTCGTTGGTGACAGTGCAGACGGCGCCTGTATCCGCGACCAGGAAATTCGCGCCCGATATGCCGACATCCGCGCCCAGCATCTGCATGCGCAGCTCACGCCGGGCGCTCTCCGCCATTGCAGCGATCGTTTCCTCCTCGTGCGGCGATCGGTGCCGCGCCTTGAACAGCGCCGAAACCTCCTCGCGCGTCTTGTGCATGGCGGGCCAGATGATGTGGGAGGGGCGCTCATCGGCCAACTGGATGATATGTTCGGCCAGATCGGTTTCGATCCGGCGGATTCCGGCTTCCGCCAGCGCGTGCGGCAGGCCGATTTCCTCGCCCAGCATGGATTTGGAGCGGGCGACGGTCCGCGCGCCGGCCGTCTTGCAGATCTCGACGACGATCCGGCAGGCTTCGTCGGCGGTGCTTGCCCAATGGACGCACGCGCCGGCCGCGACCGCATTGGCCTCGAACTCCTCCAAATAGGCCCCGAGATGCGCGATCACATGATCCTTGATCGCGGCGGCACGGGCTCGCGCCGCTTCGAAATCAGGGAAGGCTGCGATGGCGGCCGCCCGCTTGGCTTCCGCGGTTCCGGCGGTGCGCTCGACCGCGATCTTCAACAGCGGGTCGGCGAGGGCGGCGTCGGCGCGGTCGGTGAAGGTGCTCATGCCTCCTCCCCGATCGCCGGGCCATCGCCCATGCCAGCGATCAGCTCGATGGCATGATAGGCCCGCACCTTGCTTCCAGCCCGATGGAGCTTGCCCGCCATGTTCATCAGGCATCCCAAGTCGCCCGCGAGGAGCAGGTCGGCGCCGGTCGCCTCGATCGCCTCGGCCTTCTCACCCACGATGGCATTGGAGATCGCCGGATATTTGACGCAGAAGGTGCCGCCGAAGCCGCAGCATGTCTCCTCACCCGGCAACTGCGTCAGGGAGAGGCCATCGATCGCCTTCAACAACCGTCGCGGCTGCGCCTTGATTCCCAGTTCGCGCAAGCCCGAGCAGTTGTCGTGATAGGTTGCGCTGGCGCTCAGCGACACGCTGTCAGGCCTCCAGCCGCAGACCTCGTCCAGATAGGCCATGATCTCGAACGTCCTGCCCGCCACCGCCTGCGCGCGCGGGAGCCATTCGGGATCATGTTCGAACAGTTCGGGATAATGGCAGCAAATCGTCCCGGCGCAGGAGCCGGAGGGCAGGACGACCGCCTCATAGGGCTCCAGCGCCGCGATGGTCTGTTTCGCCAGCGCCTCGGCATGGCCGCGATCGCCGGTGTTGAGCGCGGGCTGGCCGCAGCAGGTCTGACCTTCCGGCACCACCACCTCGCGCCCAGCCGCTTCGAGCGCCTGGATCGCGGCGAAGCCGATGCGCGGCCGCATCAGATCGACGAGGCAAGTGACGAAAAGGGCGACCCGCTGCTTCATAAACCGTGTCGTTTGGCGAAGGAGAGAAAGAGCTCCGGCCACGGGGCGGCGGATTGAGCCTGCGCGGTCAGGCCGAAGCCATGCCCCCCATTTTCGAACAGATGACACTCGGCCGGCACGCCTTTCGCCCGCAGTGCCGCCAGCATGGCGAGGCTGTTTTCAGGCGGCACCGACTGGTCGTCCAACGCATGGACGAGGAAGGCGGGCGGCGCGCCGTCGGCGATATTCTGGTCGAGCGAATAGCTGCGCATCTGTTCGGCCGTCGGATTTGAGCCGAGCAGTTGCGTCCGTGACCCCGCATGGACGTGCGGCCCCTCCATCTCGATCACTGGATAGATATAGGCGGCTGCCGACGCCTTGGCCGGTTCCCGATCGACGGCATCGACCGGCTTGTAGCTCTCCACCGCTCGGGTGGTGAGCCAGGCGGCAAGGTGACCGCCTGCGGAAAAGCCCATGACGCCGATGCGCGCCGCGTCGAACTTCTCCTTCTTCGCCAGGCTGCGCACGATGCGCAGCGCGCGTTGCGCATCCTGCAGCGGTGCCTGCGGTCCTGCCGCCCAGCCGTCGCCCGGCATTCGGTAAAGCAGGACGAAGCAGACATAGCCGGCTTCCGCGAAGCGCCGCGCCACGCTGTAGCCTTCGTGGCCTATCGCCACGCGCACATAGCCGCCGCCCGGAATGATCAGCATCGCCGCGCCGTTGGGTCGCGCCGGGCGCAGAATGGTGAGCGTCGGCGTCACCACATGGGAAATCGCGCTGTCCTCCGGCCCGCTCTCCGGACGGCGCAGCGCTTCGGCCTGCTTCACCGTGACGCGCTCGCCGCCTGGCGCCTTGCCCGGCCAGATCGGAAAACGCTCAAACCCCTTTGGCAGCGGGAAGCCCTGCGCCAAGGCGGCGGCGGGCGTCAGCGCCGCAGTCACGGCAGCTCCGGTGATTAGGGTGCGGCGGTCGATTATGGTCATCGGCAGTTCGTCCTCCAAGCGGTGCGGGTCGGATCAGCGTCAGGCGCTGGCCCGGCATTCTGACAGCTTCTACTGCAAATTCACATATATGCCGCCAACCGCCAGCAGCGCCGCGCCCGTGATATAGGCTGCCATGCCCGCTGGAGCGGCGTTGGCCCGCTGGTCTTCGCCACCCTAATCATCGGCTACGGCAACCGGTTGGCAGGCGAAATAAAAGGCTCGCCGGCGCATGACTGGCGAGCCCCCTGAAGCATCGGTGCGACCCAAAGGCTTCAATATTGCACGGTGACGGTCACCGCGCGACGATTTTGCGCCCATGCCGCCTCATCCGAACCGAGCGCCGCGGGGCGTTCCTTGCCATAGCTGACGGTCGTGATGCGGCTGGGATCGATGCCCAGCGAGGCGAGGTAATTCTTGGCCGCGTTCGCGCGCCGCTCGCCCAGCGCGATATTATAGTCGCGGGTGCCGCGCTCGTCGGCATGGCCCTCCACCGTCACGCGGACATTGGGGTTCTGCTGGAGCCAGGCGGCCTGGCTCTGCAGGGTCTGCTGGTCCTGCGCATCGACATCATATTGATCGGTGTCGAAGAAAATGCGGTCGGACGAGACGGAGGCGACGAAATCTTCCTGGCTGCCCTTGGTGGGGCCCGACGGGGCGGTGGAGCCGGTGCCGGTCTGCGCACTGGTGTCGGCCGGCGGCGGCGGCAGTTCCTTGGGAGCCTTCTTCCCGCAGGCGGCAAGCGCGAGCACGGAAGCGGCGATCAGCAGGGGGCGGGAGAGTTTCATGTCTGGCTCCTTGAAAATATAAGGTCGTTACGTCTTCGCGACGATGTGGTTCCGTATCAGGGCAGCAGTGGACCCCAGGCGGGGTCGGAGCCGCTGAGCGGCGTCGGGATGCGCCGTTCGTTCACGCCGGTCAGGTCGACCTGCCACACCTGACTGCTGCCGTCGCGGCCGGGGCTCGTGCGGAAGAATTGCAACACGCGGCCATTGGGCGACCAGCTGGGCTGCTCGTCCTGCCAGCCATTGGTCAGGATACGCTCATTGTCGCCGCTGGGCGTCATCACTGCCACCTTGAAGTCGCCGCTGATCTTGGTGAAGGCAATGAGGTCGCCGCGCGGGCTCCATTCGGGCGTCGCATAGCGCCCGCCGCCATGGCTGATCCGGCGCTGGCCCGAGCCATCCGCGTTCATGACATAAATCTGTTGGCTGCCCGAACGGTCGCTTTCGAACACGATCTTCGTGCCATCCGGCGAGTAGCTGCCGCCGACATCGATCCCCGGCGCCGTGGTCAGCCGTACCGGTGACCCGCCCTGTGCCGACACGCGGTAGATGTCGGTATTGCCCGCGATCGCCATCGAGAAAAGGATATTGCGGCCATCGGGGGACCAGCGCGGCGCGAAGGTTGGGTTGTTGCTCTCCGTCACCAGC
The DNA here is from genome assembly GCF_000412635.1 of Sphingobium bisphenolivorans. Taxonomy (GTDB): domain Bacteria; phylum Pseudomonadota; class Alphaproteobacteria; order Sphingomonadales; family Sphingomonadaceae; genus Sphingobium; species Sphingobium bisphenolivorans. Next base: position 94,558 of record NZ_ASTG01000015.1, on the reverse strand, counting down.
TTTTGCCGCCCGGTGCCAATGTCATAGACATAGATGCGCACGCGGTTGTTCAGATAGCTGACATAGACGATCGACTTGTAATCGGGCGAAAAGCGCGGCGTCAGCGCGATCGACTGGCCGTTGGTGATGAAGCGGTGGTTGGCGCCGTCCGAATCCATGATGGCGAGGCGCTTGGTGCGGTTCCCCTTGGGCCCGCTCTCCGCGATATAGGCGATGCGGCTGTCGAAGAAGGGGCTCTCCCCTGACAGGCGCGCATAAATGGCGTCGGCGCATTTATGTGCCGCGCGCCGCCAGTCGCGTGGGCTCACGACATAGCCCTGCCGCGTCAGTTCCTGCTTCAGCGCCACGTCATAGAGGTAGCAGCCGACCGTGATGTCCGCCTCTCCCCCTGTGGTGCGCACGAAACCCTGCACCAGCGCCTGATAGGCACCCCATTTGGCATAGGCAGGCGCGGTCACTTCGCCGAAGCTGATGGCGGGAATGCCGCCCGGCCCCGATGGGTCGAACAGGCCCGACCCCTTGAGGTCGGACGCGATCACCTCGGCGATCTTGCGTCCCAGTTCGGTGGAACCGCCCGCAGGGGTCGAAACCTCCGCCTGTGCCGGAAGGGAGGGCACGACGATCTTGAGGTTGCTGTCGATTTCGCCGGTCACGTCGACTGACAACTGCGCCAGCGCGGGCGCGGCGGCGAGAGCCATGAAGGCGGCGGTCGCCACGCTCAGGCGGCGAAACAAGGTCGTCATCATCGGTTCAGCCTCGCGTCAAAGCGGAGTGGCCGCAGCCATTTCCATTGGTCGTAAAATTCTGCCGGCAGGTTGCGGAACGGGGAAGCCAGCTTCACCGCCTGGATCGCGCGCTCCGCATGTAGTTGCGCCTGCGGGCGGTTGCTCGCGGTCACGCCCAGCTGGTCGATCACCTGCGGCGCGCCGATCACATTGCCGCTCTTGTCGAGCCGCACTTCGAGCAGGGTTACCAACTGATCGGCATCCGCGCCCGAAGGCGGGCGCCAGTGCGGCTTCAGCTGGCGACGGATTTCCGCGTCCAGCGCGGCCTTCTGGGCCGGGCCCATGGCGGCGGCGGGCGGCGGCGCGGCCTTGCGGGGCGCGTCAGCCTCCGTGTCGATGCCCTTCAGGAAATCCTTGCCGAGCAGCGATCCCTTGGGCTTTTCGGCCTTGCCCTGGCCCGAAGCGCGCGCAGGCGCGTCGGCCTTCGGCTTGGCGGCGGGCTTCTGCGCCGATCTTGCGGGAGCGGCGGCGGCGGGCTTGGGCTTTGCAGGCGCAGGCTTGGCCGGTGCTGCCGGTTTTTCCGGAGCGGGTTTGGGCCTGGGCGTGGCCTTGGGCACGTCCTTTTTTGGCGGCGCGGGCGCAGGCTTGGGCGGCGCAGGCTTCGCTACCGGCTTGGGCGGCACGGGCTTGGGCGGCGGTGGAGCGGGGACCGGCTCCGGTTCCGGGATGGGCTGTGGCTCAGGCTCGGGCGCCGGCGCGGCGTCTTCCGTCGGTCCCTTCTCCGGCGCCACGCTCGGCGGGGGGGGCTGGGTCGACAGTTGCGGGGCCATCGACTTCAGCGCCACCTCATCCACCAGGCTCACATCCATCGGCGGCGAGTTCAGCTTCAGCGGATTGGGGGTCGAGAGAAAGCCGGCCGAAAGCAGGCCGAACAGCAGGACATGCCCCGCTGTGGCCACGCCAAGGCCGATTTTCTCCGCACGATCCATCGCCAAGACCTATGGCCCCTATTCTGAACCGCTGCTGACAGTGCCACCGTCGGCACCGGTGCTCACCAGCGCAACCTTGTTGAGGCCGGCGCGGTTCAACTCACCCATGACCAGCATCACCCGGCCATAGTCCAGCCCCTTGTCGGCGCGCAGGAAAATCTGCGGCGGCTCGGCCTTTCCGGCGTTGGCGGACATGATCTCGGCAAGGCGGGAGGGCAGGTCCGCGTCGCTCACCTGCTCCTCGTCGATGAAGACGCCGCCGTCGCGATCGACCGACACGACAGTCGGTTTCTGGTCCTGATCCAGCCCCTTGGCGCGGGTTTCGGGCAGGTTCACCGGTACGCCGGTTACCAGCAGCGGCGCGGTCACCATGAAGATGATCAGCAACACCAGCATGACATCGACCAGCGGTGTCACGTTGATATCGGCCATCGGCGCACGCCCGCGCCCACGACGACCGGAGGGAGGGCCGGACATCGCCATTACAAGGCTCCTCCACCACGAAATGCCGTGCGGTTGTGGGCTTTCGAAACCGTCACCGCTGCGCCTCCAACTCCCGGCTGAGCGTCGAATAGAAGCCGTCGGCAAAGCGCGTCAGCCCGGACTCCATTCGGTTGATGCCGTGGCTGAAGCGGTTGTAGGCGATCACCGCTGGTATGGCGGCGAACAAGCCGATTGCGGTTGCGAACAGCGCCTCGGCGATGCCCGGCGCCACCACCGCCAGCGAACTGTTCTGCTCGGCGGCAATCGCGGTAAAGGCGCGCATGATGCCCCAGACGGTGCCGAACAAGCCCACGAAAGGCGCCACCGATCCGATGGTGGCCAGGATGTTCAGCCGATCCGACAACCGATCGACTTCGGCGCCGATGGTGCTCGACATGGTGGTCGACAGCCGGTCGCGCGTGCCTTCGCGGTCGATCACCTTCTGCGCGGTGGAGCGGCGCCATTCCGTGACGCCCGCCGCCATCACGCGGGCGGCGGGAAACTCCGCCTTGCCGCGCGCTTCATAGAAGCGGTCGATATCCTCCGCCTTCCAGAAGTCGCGTTCGAACGCCGCGCTCTGCTTGCTTGCCTTGCGCAAGGTGAAGCTGAAGCCGATGATCATCGCCCAGGTCCAGATGCTGGCGAGCAGCAGCCCCAGCATCACCACTTTCACGACGATGTCGGCCTGCAGGAACAGCGCCAGCGGCGAAATGGTGGCATTGGCGGCGGCCGCGCCCACGGCGGCGCCAACCTCGGGCATCGAAAGGCTCATGGGTGGAAGTCTTCCCCTCTCATCAAACGGCTGAAAATGTCGATCCAGGGCTTGGGTTGCCGGCGCGGGCGGCCCTGGGGTGTCAGGAATGCGACAGAGACGTCGCCGTCCGTCAGTATTTCATCGCCCCGCCTGACTCCCTGATGAATGGAGCAGGTGGCGGCGCCAACGGCGGTGACGCGGCTCACCACCATCAGTTCATCGTCCAGCCGCGCCGGCCGACGATACCGGATATGTAGGTCGGTGACGGCATAGACGCCCTCGCCGTCCTCCAGATTGCCGCGCTGGTCGATGTCCGCCAGCCGCAGCATGTCGGACCGCGCCCGTTCCATATAGCGCAGATAATTGGCGTGATAGACCAGGCCCGACAGATCTGTGTCCTCGAAATAGACGCGCAGGGGGAAATAATGCTCGGCGGCAATGAACCTTCCGGTCGCCGGCGCGGGCAAGGGCAAAGAAACGGACATGGCGGGGCTTTTAACCATCATGCACGACGCGCGCAAAGCCGGAAATAGCGGTAATGACACCATTCTGCCGGTCCTGTCGGGCTTTCCATCGGTCGGAACCCCATCTGCACCGGCTGATCGACAGAGGATGGTGGCACTGTGCTCGCCTTGTCGTTAGGGCTGCCGCCAACTTTTGAATCAAAGGGCGGAGGAAGCAGCATGACCCATATTCGAACCGTGGGCGTAATCGGCGCCGGGCAGATGGGCGCGGGCATCGCGCAGGTGGCGGCGCAGGCGGGCTATGAGGTTATCCTGTCCGACGTCGATCTGGGGCGTGCGCAGAAGGGCCGCGACGGCATCATCCGGCAACTGGCGAAGACGGTCGAGAAGGGCAAGCTGTCCCAGGGGGACGCCGATGCCGCCATTGCCCGCATCCAGCCCGTGGGCGAGGTCGCGCCGCTCGCCGGCGCGCAACTGGTGATCGAGGCTGCGACCGAGCGGGAAGATATCAAGCGGACGATCTTCGCCAATGTTGGCGCGCTGCTCGCCGCCGATGCGATCCTTGCCTCCAACACCTCCTCCATCCCGATCACTCGGCTGGCGCAGGCGGCGCCCGACGCGAGCCGCTTCGTCGGCGTCCACTTCTTCAACCCGGTGCCGTTGATGGCGCTGGTCGAGGTTATCCGCGGCCTTGCTACCAGCGCGGAGACGGTGAGCGCCGTCGAAGCCTTCGCGGCCAGCCTCGGCAAGCAGGTCGTCCATGCGTTCGACGCGCCCGGCTTCGTCGTCAACCGCATCCTGCTGCCGATGCTCAATGAGGCGGTCTTCGCGCTGGGTGAGGGCGTGGGCACCGTGGCGGACATCGACAAGGGCGTGATGCTCGGCCTCAACCACCCGATGGGTCCGCTGACGCTGGCGGATTTCATCGGCCTGGATACCTGCCTGGAGATCTGCAAGGTGCTGCAGGACACGACCGGCGACCCGAAATACCGCCCGGCGCCGCTGCTGGTCAAATATGTCGAGGCCGGCTGGCTTGGCCGCAAGACCCGCAAGGGCTTCTATGACTATTCCGGCGTGGAGCCCGTGCCGACGCGGTGATCATGGACTTCGTGCTCCTGCAAAAGCAGGGGCATGGCGTTTCCGATCACCCCTCCCTCAACCCGTGCTTCTTCATGCAATGGCGAAGCTGGTCATAGGTCAGGCCCAATCCCTTCGCAGTCGCGCGCTGGTTGAAGCGATGCCGCGCTAGCGCCGAACGCACGATCGCGGCTTCATGCGCGTCAACGGCTGCCTTCAAATCAGTGATCTCCTCCCAAGCCGTCATTGCCCGGGCGGCCGGCACGGCTTGGGCCGGCGCAGGGGTTGGCGACTTTGGCTTCCACGGTGAGGCGAAGGGATCGAACTGGACCGCCGCCACCGGCCGATCGGGGTCGTTCCAGCGATAAATGGCGCGCTCCACCACATTGCGCAGTTCGCGCACATTACCCGGCCAGTCATGTGCTTCCAGTTCGGCCAGGCAGTCGGGAGAAAAGCCCGGCCATTGCGGCCAGTTCAGCTCCGCCGCCATGCGCCGTCCGAAATGATCCGCCAGTACCGCAACGTCCCCTTCCCGCGCACGGAGCGGGGGCAAGGTGATCACCTCGAAACTCAGTCGGTCGAGCAGGTCGGGGCGGAAGCGCCCCGCCTCGGCTGCGGCGGGCAGGTCCTCGTTGGTCGCCGCAACGATCCGCACATCGACCGAGATTGGCCGCGATGCGCCGATCCGCGTCACTTCGCCATATTCGATCACCCGCAGCAGCCGCTCCTGTGCGGCCATCGACAACGTACCCAACTCGTCGAGGAACAGCGTGCCCCCGTCCGCCTCCTCGAATCGTCCAGCCCGCGACCGTGCGGCGCCGGTGAAGGCCCCTTGCTCATGACCGAACAGCTCCGCCTCGATCAGCGTCTCGGGCAGCGCCGCGCAGTTCATGATGATGAGCGGCCCGTCCCAGCGCGGCGATAGCCGGTGCAGCCGCTCGGCGATCAGTTCCTTGCCCGTGCCGCGCTCGCCGATGACCAGTATCGGGCGGTTGAGTTCGGCAGCGCGTCCCGCCTGCTCCACCGCATCCAGGAAGGCCAGGGACTGCCCGACAAACTGTGTGTTCTTCTTCATTGCCAATATATGGTGAAATTCACCATTGTTAGGCAATAGTTTTCCTCGGCGCCTCGCGGCCTCCGACGAAAACCGCGCAATTCTGCCATCTGTCCGGTTTGGCACGGCTCCTGCAGATCTCCGGTCAAGCGCGACAGTCCCCGCGCATCAGGAGTGAAAGTCCAATGGGTATCTTTTCCCGCACCCGCGACATTATCGCCGCCAACGTTACCGATCTGCTCGACCGGGCGGAAGATCCGGCCAAGATGATCCGCATGATCATCCTCGAAATGGAGGAAACGTTGGTAGAGGTGCGCGCGTCCGCCGCCCGCACCATCGCCGACCAGAAAGAGATTAGCCGGCATATCTCACGGCTTGAGGGCTTGCAGCTCAGCTGGACGGAAAAGGCGCAACTGGCGCTCAGCAAGGATCGCGAGGATCTGGCCAAGGCCGCCCTTGTCGAGAAGCAGAAGGCCGCCGACATGGCGCAGCAGCTGTCGCAGGAGATTGAAGGCCTGGATGAATCGCTCCGCGCGTCGGAGGAGGACATTGCCAAACTCCAGGCCAAGCTGCGCGAGGCCCGCACCCGTCAGAATGGCCTGGTCACTCGGATGGAGAGCGCCCAGAACCGTCTGCGCCTGCGCGAAGCCTATGCCGGCGAGAAGGTGAACGAGGCCTTCGCCCGGTTCGACATTCTGGAGCGCCGCGTCGATCTGGCAGAGGGCCGTGCCGATGCGGCTGGCCTGGGGCAGAATGTGAAGTCGCTGGAGGAGGAGATCGCCGACCTCAAGGCATCCGACAGGGTCGATGCAGAGCTCGCGGCGCTTAAGGCCAGCATGAACAGGGAAGGCTGATCCATGGAGGATATATTCCTGCCCATCATGATCTGCGGCATGCTGTTCATCGGCATGCCCTGGCTGATCTTCCACTATGTCACCAAGTGGAAGCAGGCGCCCAAGATCACCGACGAGGATGAGCGGCTGCTGGACGAGCTTCACCTGCTCGCCCGACGGCTGGAGGAGCGGTTGCAGACGGTCGAGCGGATCATCGCTGCCGACAATCCCGAATTCCGTCCGTCGCGGCCCCTGCACGACGATGACTATGATTTCAGCCGCCAAAATCTCGATCGGAGGAACTGACATGGCTGCGCGCCGCACCAAATATTATCTGGACAAGCAGAATGGCAAATGGATGGGCGTGTGCGCCGGCATTGCCGACTATAGCGGGATCGATGTGGTCTGGGTCAGGGTCGCCGCAGTGCTGGTGACGCTGATGGGGGCTTTCCCCTGGACGCTGATCGCCTATTTCGCCGCCGCCTATTTCGCCGAAAGCAAGCCGCTCGGCCTCTATGCCGATCGTGATGACGAGAAATTCTGGCAAGGCGTGCGGACCAACCCGGCCCGCTCCACGCGTGACGTGCGCTCCAAATTCCGCGACATCGACCGCAGGCTGGCTGACATCGAAACCTTCTATACCAGCCGCAACACACGCCTGGCCGACGAGATCGACAGGCTTCGCTGACCGGCGCGGATCGAGCGCGAGCCTCTTTGGAGGGATAGTGAATGCAGGACCTGGCTTACACTCTCATCGTCGCGACCGCTGCTCTGTCGGCGCTGCTCATCGTCGCAACGGCGGCCCTGCGCGGCTGGAACGGGTGGCTCGGCTTCAAACATGCCGAACTCGGCAGACCCGGCGAGGGCGGCCAGCCTTCCGCGGTGGCACGGATCGAAGTGGCTGATCTCAGGGAACGCGTCCGCAAGCTTGAGGCCATTGCCGCCGGAGTCGATCTTTGACGGCAGCGGGGGAAAAGGCGGCTTCCGCCGGCCGCTTTTCCCCCTATATGGCGGCTATGACCGACACGCCCAAGCTTGCCGACCTGATCGAGGAATATGAATTTCTGGACGCCGACGACCGGTATCGGCTGCTGATCGACCTCGGCCGGGCGCTGGAGCCGATGCCTGACGCGCTCAAGACTGACGCTACGCTGGTGCGCGGCTGTTCCGCTGCCGTGTGGGTCTATCCCACCGCGCTCGACGATGGGCGCCTCCATTTTCTGGCGGACAGCAATGCCGCCATCACGAAGGGAATCATCGCCCTCGTCCTGCTGACGGTACAGGATCAGGCGCCTGCCGTCATCGGCGCCACCGATATCGAGGCCGCGCTTGCCCCTTTCGACCTGCGCAATCAGCTCAGTTCCAACCGCACCCAGGGCATCCCCAACATGATCGCCCTCATCCGGCAGACTGCCGCGCGCTACAGCTAAGGTGCGGTCACTCCTGGAGTGATACGCCCGGGCTCCGGGGATCGGCGGCACCGATCCAGTGCCCGTCCGGCAGGCGCTCGGCCGCATTGGCCTTCAGCCCCATGGGCGCCACGCTGACCTTGTGCCCCAGGTTTTCCAGCGGCGCCTTCATCGCCTCCAATGACGTGCCCTTTTCGAGCACGATCCCGTCGGCGTTGAAGAATTCCAGCCCCAGCGCGATCGAGTCCTGCGCGGACAGCCCCCAGTCGAAATGCGCGATCAGCGCCTTGGCGACCTGCATGATGATGGTCTTGCCGCCTGCCGCGCCGACCGTGAACACGGGCGTCCCGGCAGAATCATAGACGATCGTCGGCGACATGGAGGACAAGGGGCGCTTGCCTGCCTCCACCCGGTTGGCGACCGGCGCGCCGTTCTTCTCGGGCGTGAAGCTGAAGTCGGTAAGTTGATTGTTCAGGATGACGCCATTGGCGATCAGCTGGCTGCCGAAGAAGCTCTCGATCGTGGAGGTCCATGCGGCGATGTCGCCATTGCGATCCACGGCGACGAAATGGCTGGTGCCGGATTCGGGCTGGGGCAGCGCCGACGTGCGGACCTGCGCGCCCGGCGGCGAGCCTGGGCGATAATCGTTCAGTGCCTTGCCCATCGAAATCAGCGCGGACCGCTGTTTAAGGTAAGCAGGATCGATCAGCCCCGCGATCGGCACCTGTACGAATTCGGGATCGCCCAGATAAGTGTCGCGGTCGGCATAGGCGAGCTGCATGGCCTCGCCGATCACGTGCCAGGACCGGGGATCGTCCTTGCCCCATTTCGCGAGGGGAAAATGTTCCACCATCCCCAGCACCTGCAACACGGTGATGCCGCCGGCCGAAGCTGGCCCCATGCCGCATATGGTAAAGCTGCGATAGGGGCCGCAGACCGGCTTGCGCGGCTTGGCCTGATAGGCGGCCAGATCCGCTTCCGTCATCGGCACAGGATTTTTCGGCGCTTGGGTCACCGTCTGCGCGATGAGCTTTGCATTGTCGCCAAGATAGAAGGCGTCGGGCCCTTCGGCTGCGATACGTTTGAACAAGGCGGCGAGCGGCGGATTTTTGAGCATGGTGCCCATCGCTGCGGGCGCGCCGTTCACCCAGAAATATGTCTGGATCTCCGGAAAATCGGCCCAGATCGGCGCCACCGCCTTCATCGCCGTGTCCAGCCGCTGGCGTACCTCAAACCCTTCTTCCGCCAGACGAATGGCGGGCTGGAACAGCGCCGCCCAAGGCAGCTTGCCCCATTTGCGATGCGCGTGCCAGGCGAGCCGCACATTGCCCGGCACGCCGACCGAATAGCCGCCAGGCCAGGCATCGCGAAAGGAAAGCGGCTCGCCGTCCTCGCCCATAAAGCGGTCCGGACGCGCCGCCGCCGGCGCCGTCTCGCGGCCGTCGATCGATTCAAGCACGCCGGTGCGTCCATCATGGTGCATCAGGAAGCCGCCCCCGCCGATGCCGCTATTGTGCGGCTCCACCACGTTCAGCGCCAGCATCATCGCGATGGCTGCATCCGTGGCGCTGCCGCCCTGGCGCAATATCTCCCGCCCGGCCTCTGCCGCGCGCGGATCGGCGGCGGATACGGTGGCGCTGACCGACACCGGCTCCCTCGCGGCCAGAGGGGCGGGCAGCAAACTCAGGAATGTGAGCGGAACCAAGAGGCGAAGGAGGTGCGAAGTCATGGGCGTCACCCTAGAGCCGGACCGATATTCCGCAATGGCTGGCGGCACTTATCCGTTCTTGCGGCGCGATCAGGCGTCCGCGCCCACCACATCACCGATCCGGGCGACCCCATCGCGCCGCATCAGCGCCTTCAGCCCCGCATTGATCCGCTTGGGCAGATAGGGCCCTTCATAGACGAGGGCGCTGTAAAGCTGGACCAGGCTCGCCCCGGCGCGGATGCGGGCATAGGCCTGTTCTGCACTGGCGATGCCGCCCACGCCGATCAAGGGCAGCCGCGCGCCCAGCAGCCGGCGGAAATCGCGCAGTTTCTGCAATGACAGATCGGTGAGCGGCGCACCCGACAGTCCGCCCGTCTCTCCGCCATGCACCGAGCGCAGCGCCGGACGCGAAATGGTGGTGTTGGACACGATCAACGCGTCGATGCGGTGGTCCAGACAGGCAGCGGCGATGTCTTCCACATCCGCAGGCTCCAGGTCCGGGGCGACCTTCAGGAAAATCGGAGTGCGGCCGGTGCCGCGCGCGGCCATCACCGCGCCCAGCAGTTCGTCGAGTGCCGCCCGGTCCTGCAAGGCGCGCAGGCCCGGCGTGTTGGGGGACGAGATGTTGACCGTCAGATAATCCGCCAACGGCGCCATGCAGGTGACGCCCGTCGCATAATCGGCGATTCGGTCCACCGCATCCTTGTTCGCGCCGATATTGATGCCGATGACGGCGCCATTGGGCCGCCGCCGCTTGGCGACTCGCTCCGCCGCAGCCGCCTGCCCGCCATTGTTGAAGCCCATGCGGTTGATGACGGCCCTGTCCTCGGCCAGACGGAACAGGCGCGGCTGCGGATTGCCCGGCTGGGGCAGGGGGGTGAGCGTTCCCAACTCCGCAAAACCGAAGCCCAGCCCGTGCATCTTGTGCGCAACCCGCCCTTCCTTGTCATAGCCGGCGGCGAGCCCGACAGGGTTCGGGAAGTGGATGCCGGCAACGGTCTGTTCCAGCATGGGATCGGGCTCAAGCGGCGCAGGAGTAGGCATCATCCGCAGCAGCGCGATCGAGAGATGATGTGCACGTTCGGCCTCGAACGCGAAGAAAAGGGGGCGGGCAAGACTGTAGAACATGGGCGGCCTATGCCAGCGCGAGACCGCGGCGTCGAGTCGCTGTTGCGCTGCGGCAACAGTGACCTTCCAATGTCCTAGGCCCCAGAAGAATCTTGGTTAATGGTGCCATAATGGTCCGTCAAATGTCTGATCCATCCAATAAACCGGACCCGATTCGGACTTAAGAGACTCTTGCGACCCGAAGGCTCTAGGCCACTTGGCTGACGAGACCTTTTACTGACCCGGCAGCTAAAACTGCCGGGTCATTTTTCAAGACTTGTCCCACTTCGGGAAAAATCCCTCCCTGTTTACCATGACGCTTGCGTCCGCGACGAGATGACGCATAGTGCCGGTGCGGGGTATAAGGACTATGATGTCGCATCGCGGCGAAGCGTCCGGGGGGACGGGGAACATCACGGCAAAGGATGGGTGGGCGCCGCTCTCCTATAGTGTCGACGCCGTGCAGGGTCCGGTGCAGTTGCGCTATTTCGCCTTGCCCGATCAACTGAACACCTATTTCGGCTCGCTCTACATCTTCTCCGCCGATGCCGATCATTATTCCGATGTGACGCGTGCGGACGTGCCGCAACTCCGCTTCATGCTGAAGGGCGGCGGCGCTTATCATTTCCATGATGGCAGGCAGGCGCCCACGCCGGAAATCTGTCTGCTTGGACCGACGCTGGGTGCGACTCGTTTCGAGTTGGAGGGACCCGCGAAGGTCGTCGGCATCTCCTTGCTGCCGGCGGGATGGCAGGCGCTGCAAGGCGGTGACGCCAGCGCGCTGACGGATCGGGTGACCGACATGGGCAGCGGACAGGATTATCGCGACCTGCTGGCCGCCCTGAAGAATGCGGAGGATGCAGAGGCGATCGCCGGCCTGTGCTGGTCCTTCCTGACGAGCAAGCTCGTGCCGCTGCCCGAATCGACATGGCGGCTGCTCGAAACCGTCGATGGGTGGCTGATGGAGGAAGGATCGCCGCGCATCGAAACGCTGGTGAGCAGGACGGGCTTGTCGCCGCGGCAGCTCGCGCGGCTCACCAACCGCTATTATGGCTGTCCGCCCAAACTGCTGGCGCGCAAATATCGCGCGCTTCGGTGCAGCGCCCGGATCGCGCTGGATCATGAAAGCTGGCAGGCGCTGTGCGAAGACGGGCGCTTCTACGACCAGTCTCATTTCATCCGGGAGATCAAGCATTTCATCGGGTTGACCCCGCACCAGCTTCAGTCGGAGCCAAGCGCCGTGGCGCAGCTTACCCTGCTGCGTCGGTCGCTGGGCGGCGACGTCGCGGTGATCAACCGCTACAGCTGAAGCGCAGCGACGCTAAAAACGGCTTGATTCCGGCGCCCCGTGCGACCACATGCGCAATCGGATTGATTCCGTCCGATTAAGAATGGTTCGCAAAGACGCCGGTTTATGAGGCTTTCGAGTTTCGCAGATTATGCCGTGGTGCTGATGTCAGCAGCCGCCCGTCATTGCGGGGGCACCAGGATGAATGCGACCACGCTCAGCGCGGAAACCGGCATCCCGCTGCCGACGGCGCAAAAGCTGGTGAGCCGCCTGTCGGCTGCCGGTCTGCTCGAATCGAGCCGCGGCACTGGCGGTGGCGTGCGCCTCAGCCGACCGCCCGCCACGATCACCTTGGCCGATGTGGTGGAGGCGGTGGAGGGCCCGATCGCGATGACGGCCTGCGCCGACCATGGCACGCATGATTGTTCGATGGAGCAGGATTGCCGCGTCCGCCCGCACATGAATGTCGCCAACAATGCGATTCGCTCGGCGCTGGCAGGCGTCACCATTGCCAGCCTGACGCGAGAGATTCCTCCCTCCCGGTTCGTTTCGAGTGAAGTCGAGAAACGAGGCGGAGCCGAGTTCAGCGGAGCTAAACAGATCGCCCTATGACCGAAGAAGCCACCACCGTCCGCAATCTCGAAGCGCATGAGGCCGCCGAGCGCGCCTCGACCTACGAGCATGGCTGGTCCTCCGCCATCGAACAGGACTTCGCGCCCAAGGGCCTGAACGAAGACACGGTCCGCTTCATCTCCGCCAAGAAGAAGGAGCCTGAATGGCTGCTGGAATGGCGGCTGAAGGCGTTCCGCCTGTGGCAGGCGATGGAGTCGCCCGACTGGGCCAAGCTCAACATCCCGCCGATCGACTATCAAGACGCCTATTATTATGCCGAGCCCAAGAAGAAGGCGGAACTGAACTCACTGGATGAGGTCGACCCGGAGATTTTGGCGACCTACCAGAAGCTCGGTATCCCCATCGCCGAGCAGGAAATGCTTGCCGGAGTGAAAGGCAGCCGCAAGGTCGCTGTAGACGCCGTGTTCGACAGCGTCTCGGTCGCCACCACGTTCCGCAAGGAGCTGGAGGAGGCCGGCGTCATCTTTCGCTCAATCAGTGAGGCGGTGCGCGAATATCCCGATCTGGTGAAGAAGTGGCTGGGCAAGGTCGTGCCGATGCACGACAATTATTTCGCGACGTTGAATTGCGCGGTCTTCTCCGACGGCACCTTCGTCTACATCCCCAAGGGCGTGCGATGCCCGATGGAGCTGTCCACCTATTTCCGCATCAATGCCGAAAACACGGGCCAGTTCGAACGCACGCTGATCGTGGCGGATGAGGGCTCCTATGTCTCCTATCTCGAAGGCTGCACCGCGCCGATGCGCGACGAGAACCAGCTGCACGCCGCCGTCGTGGAACTGGTCGCGCTGGATGATGCGGAGATCAAATATTCGACTGTCCAGAACTGGTATCCCGGCGACGAGCAGGGCAAGGGCGGCATCTATAATTTCGTGACCAAGCGGGCGCTTTGCCAGGGGCGCAACAGCAAGGTCAGCTGGACCCAGGTGGAAACCGGCTCCGCGATTACGTGGAAATATCCCAGCTGCGTGCTGAACGGCGAAAATAGCGTCGGCGAGTTTTACTCCGTCGCGCTCACCAACAATATGCAGCAGGCCGATACCGGCACCAAGATGATCCACAATGGCAAGGGCTCGCGCTCGACCATCGTGTCCAAGGGGATCAGCGCCGGCCGCTCGAACAACACTTATCGGGGCTTGGTGCGCGTCGCGCCGGGCGCGGAGGGCGTGCGCAACTTCACCCAATGCGACAGCCTGCTGCTGGGCGACCAGTGCGGCGCGCATACCGTGCCCTATATCGAGGTGCGAAACCCCTCTGCGCAGATCGAACATGAGGCGACGACCAGCAAGATCAGCGACGACCAGCTTTTCTATGCCCTGCAGCGGGGGCTGGATCAGGAAAGCGCCGTGTCCCTGATCGTCAACGGCTTCGTCAAGGAAGTGCTGCAACAGCTGCCGATGGAGTTCGCCGTCGAGGCGCAGAAGCTGCTGGGTATTTCGCTGGAGGGTTCGGTCGGTTGACCCTTCCCTCTTCCACCCCCGTCATGCCGGACTTGATCCGGCATCCCGCTTCTTCCTGCGCGACGGCCGTAGACAGCGAGGCCCCGGATCAAGCCTGTCCTGAGCCTGTCGAACGGCCCCGGGGTGACGAAGAATACCTAAGTTCAAAGGACTGAAAGTTGAGCGACGAAGACGATATCCAGGATGCCCTCGCCGATTTCGCGGAGGATGTCGGCAATGGTCAGGCATGGACCGCCGCGATCCGCATCCTAACCGAGGATTACGAGCTGGAAGATGGCGAGCTGGAAGCGCGTGCGCGCAAGGATTTCGGTGACCTCGACGCCTATCAGGCCGAATGTCGCGCCGCGCTGGAGAAGGGCGATCTCGCCTTCACCGAGAAGCTGAAGTCCGACAAGGCGTTCCATAAGGCAAAGGCGCCCAATCTCGCCCGCATGGGGCCGGTGACGGAGTTCGTGTCCGGCGTGCTGGAAAAGGGCCCGCCCGAGCCGGGCGCGGACTGGTGGCCCTATATGCCGATCAAGCGCCATATCGACACGCTCTTTCCCGCGCCGGGCGACGTGCGCGACATGGCCTTCTGGACCGCGCGGACGCTGCAGCGCGCGCATAAGGGTTGAACGATGCTGACGATTGAAAATCTGACCAACGAAATTGACGGCAAGGCGATCCTCAAAGGCCTGTCGCTCTCCATCAAGGCGGGCGAGATCCATGCCATCATGGGGCCGAACGGCGCGGGCAAGTCGACGCTGGCCTATACGCTGGGTGGTCGCCCCGGGTATCAGGTTACCGGTGGCCGTGCCTCTTTCGACGGTGTGAACTTGTTCGACTTGGAACCCCATGAGCGCGCCGCCGCAGGCCTGTTTCTCGGCTTCCAGTATCCGGTCGAAATTCCGGGCGTGTCCAATCTGCAATTTCTGCGCGAAAGCCTCAATTCTCAGCGCAAGGCGCGGGGCGAGGAACCGCTGTCGGGCGGCGAGTTCATCAAGCTCGCCAAGGAGAAGGCGGGCCTGCTAGGGCTCGACATGGAGATGCTGAAGCGCCCGGTGAATGTCGGCTTTTCGGGCGGCGAGAAGAAGCGCGCCGAAATGGTGCAGATGGGTATCCTCGACCCCAAGCTCGCGATCCTGGACGAAACCGACTCCGGCCTGGACATCGACGCGCTCAAGATCGTGGGTTCGGGCATCAATGCGATCATGCGCAAGCCCGACAAGGCGGTGCTGCTCATCACCCATTATCAGCGGCTGCTCGACTATGTGAAGCCGGACTATGTGCACGTGCTCGCGGCCGGCCGTATCGTGAAGTCGGGCGGTCCCGAACTGGCGCTGGAGCTGGAGCGTGAGGGCTATGCCGAGGTGGTGGCAGCGTGACCACGCTTACCCTTCCCACGCGCAGACAGGAAGAATGGCGCTACAGCGACCTTGACGCGCTGGCCGCCATCTGGCCGACGCCCGCGCCGACGCGCATCGACGTGGCGGCGGGCGAGAATGCGCGCCATCATCTGCTCCAGGATGCGGGCGAAGGCGCGGCGGCGGTACATGACTATGCGATCACCATCGCCGACGAAGCGCGGCTCGATTTTCACGTCCTCAACATAGGCGGCAAGTTCGGCCGCGTGACCTTCACCGTCACGCTGGGCAAGGGCGCGCATTTCGAACTCAACGGCGCTATCATCGGCGGTGGCGATCAGGTGCTGGAGATCATCACCAAAGTCACCCATGCGGAGCCCGACGCGACCAGCGGCCAGACGATCCGCTCGATTCTGGGGCAGCGCGCCACCGGCAGTTACCTCGGCTCCATCAATGTCGCGCGCAACGCCCAGCGCACCGATGCCTTCCAGTCGGTGAAGGCGATGCTGCTCGACCGCACCGCCACGGCGAACGCCAAGCCGGAATTGGAAATCTACGCCGACGACGTGAAATGCGCCCACGGCGCGACCGTGGGTGAACTCGACAAACAGGCGCTTTTCTACATGGCATCGCGTGGTATGGACCCGGCGACGGCCAAGACGCTGCTGCTCAAGGCTTTCGTCGCGGGCGTGTTCGACGATGTCGCCGACGAAGCGGTCAAGGACAGGCTTGAAGCCGCAGCGCTCGCCAAGCTGGAGGCGTTGGTATGACGAGCCTCGCCCAAGCGCTGCGGCTTAGGGACGACTTCCCCGGCGTCGGCAGCTGGCACTATCTCGACAGCGCCGCCACCGCGCAGAAGCCCCATGCGGTGATTGACGCCATCGCCCGCGCCTATGGGCCGGACTACGCCACCGTCCATCGCGGCGTCTATGAGCGTTCGGCCAACATGACGCTCGCCTATGAAGCGGCCCGCCGCAAGGTTGCCCAGTTCATCGGCGCGGCTTCGGACAGCGAGATCGTCTATGTCCGGGGCGCGACGGAGGCCATCAACCTCGTCGCGTACAGCTGGGGGGGCACGCAGCTTAAGCCCGGCGACCGCATCCTGCTCTCGATGCTGGAGCATCACAGCAACATCGTCCCCTGGCAGATCGTAGCCGAGAAAGTCGGCGCGCAGATCGACGTGGTGCCGTTGACGGCCGACGGCAGGATCGACCTCGACGCCATGGCCGCGATGATCACCCCGGCGCACAGGATGGTTGCGCTGGCCCATGTGTCGAACGTGCTGGGCAGCGTGCTCGACGTCCGCCGCGCCGCCGACATCGCGCACAGCGTTGGCGCGAAAATCCTGATCGACGGCTGTCAGGCCGTGCCGCGCCTCGCCGTCGATGTGCAGGCGCTGGATTGCGACTTCTACGTCTTTTCGGCGCATAAACTCTACGGCCCGACGGGGATCGGCGCGCTGTGGGGCCGCAAGGAACTGCTCGACGCCATGCCGCCCTATCAGGGTGGCGGGTCGATGATCGACAAGGTGACGTTCGAGAAGACGACCTACGCCCCCGCGCCGACCCGGTTCGAGGCGGGAACGCCGCATATCACCGGCGTCGTCGGTCTTTCGGCGGCGATCGACTATGTGCAGGCGATCGGCCTCGATGCCATCCATGCCCATGAATGCGCGCTGGTCGCCAAGGCGCGCACCGCGTTGGAAGGGCTGAACAGCGTCCGCGTTTTCGGGCCGGAGGACAGCGCGGGCATTCTCTCCTTCGAGGTGGAGGGGGTGCATCCGCATGATGTCGGCACCATATTGGACGAAACGGGCGTCGCGATCCGAGCCGGGCACCATTGCGCGCAGCCGCTGATGCGCCATCTGGGCGTCGAGGCGACCGCACGCGCAAGCTTCGGCATCTACAGCGACGAGAGCGATGTGGACGCGCTGGTCAAGGGCATTGAAAGAGTGAGGAAGATCTTCGGATGACCGAGGAACGAAAAATTTTGGTGGAAGAGGTGGAGACGGTCGACACCCCGACCAAGGCGCGGGTCGAAGAGGCTCCGCGCCAGCGCGATTATCTCGACGGCTTCCTTAGCGCGAAGCCGGCGGAAGTGCCGGCCAGCGAACCGGGCGGCAATCTCTACGACGCGATCATCGACGCGCTGAAGGAGATTTATGACCCGGAAATTCCCGTCAATATCTATGACCTTGGCCTCGTGTACGGCGTCGATGTAACGGAGGACGGCCATGCCGTCGTTACCATGACGCTGACCACGCCGCATTGCCCGGTCGCCGAATCGATGCCGGGCGAAGTCGAACTGCGGGTCGGCGCCGTGCCCGGTGTCGGCGACGCGCAGGTGAACCTCGTCTGGGACCCGCCATGGGACCCGCAGAAAATGTCGGACGAGGCCAAGCTCGAATTAGGGATGCTCTGATGACTCCTACTCCCAATGGCGAAACCAAGACCCGCGCCCGTCCCGCCGCCGTCATCCTGACGCCGAGCGCGCAGCAGCGTATCGCGGACCTGATGGCGCAGGCGCCCGAAGGCGCGATCGGCGTCAAGCTCTCGACGCCCCGCCGCGGCTGTTCGGGCCTTGCCTATTCGGTCGATTATGTGACGCAGGAAGCGAAGTTCGACGAGAAGATCGAAACGCCCGGTGGCACCTTCTATATCGATGGCGCTTCGGTGCTGTACCTGGTCGGCTCGACGATGGACTGGGTGGAGGACGATTTCACCGCGGGCTTCGTCTTCAACAATCCCAATGCCAAGGGCAGCTGCGGCTGCGGCGAGAGCTTCACGGTCTGAAGGATCTCCTCCGTTCCGTTCGAGCTTGTCGAGAACCCTGCGCTCCGTTCTCGACAAGCTCGAACCGAACGGAGATCATCAGATGCCCAATATGCTCATCCTCGGCATGGGGTACACCGCCTCTCGCCTCGCTTCCCGCCTGCGCGCAGAGGGTTGGCAGGTGACCGGCGTGCGCCGCGCCGCCGATGCCGAAGCGCTCGCCTTTGATGACGACAGCGGCGTCCGCGCCGCCATCACGCAGGCCAGTCACCTCCTCTCCTCGGTCCCGCCGGAGGGCGA
The DNA here is from genome assembly GCF_000412635.1 of Sphingobium bisphenolivorans. GTDB lineage: Bacteria > Pseudomonadota > Alphaproteobacteria > Sphingomonadales > Sphingomonadaceae > Sphingobium > Sphingobium bisphenolivorans. The sequence goes on along the minus strand of NZ_ASTG01000015.1, from coordinate 76,160 downwards.
GATCGATCCTGTCCTCACCCGCTATGGCACCGCCATTGCGAACGCTTCGCTGCTCTGGACCGGTTATCTCTCGTCCACGGGAGTCTATGGTGACGCGGCGGGTGCGTGGGTGGATGAAGGCAGCCCTATCCGCCTCGGCCGCCGCGCCGCGCGTGCGCAGGCGGATGCGGATTGGGGTGCGCTCCGGTCCGATGTCCGCCGCTTCCGCCTGCCCGGTATTTACGGCCCGGGGCGTTCGGCGCTTGATCGTGTGACGGAAGGCAGGGCACATCGCATCGACCTGCCCGATCAGGTGTTCAGCCGCGCGCACGTGGACGACATCGTGGCCGGCGTCGCTGCCTCGCTGCATCAGGGGCCTGCCGGCATCTACAATCTCTCGGACGACCTGCCCTGCGCACAGAACCGGTTGATCGAGGAAGCCTGCGCCCTTCTCGGCCGGCCCTTGCCGCCGCTGCTGACGCTGGAGGAAGCGCAGCTTTCGCCGATGGCGCGGTCCTTTTATGCTGAAAACCGCCGGGTGGCGAATGGCCGTGCCAAGCGCCTGCTCGGCTGGTCGCCGCGCTATCCGACCTATCGTGACGGGCTGCGCGCCTGCTTTGACTCCTCCCGCCGCGAAGCTCGCTCATCACTAACGCCTTCTTAACCATCCATCGTCCATCACGCCTTGGCCGCTCGCCAGGGAGTTGAACAGATGGACCGCTTCGATCACGCCTTCGCCTCTCTTGGCCGTCGCATCACCACGCTGCCCATGCCGGCGCCTACCCGCTCAGCGGCAGTGCCGCTCACCAGCCTGATCGACAAGGTGAACGCTGCCAAGCGCCTCTATCAGCCGCGCACCCAGCGCTAGGCCTGCTTCGTCCGGAGTGCGACGATCATCCCCGCTATCGCCAGCAGCGCACCCGTGCCCGCCAGCGTCGTCCAGCGATATCCCTCCATCAATGTGGAGATCAGCATCGCGATCAGCGGGACCATCACGCTCGTATAGGCCGCCCGGCCCGCGCCAAGCCGCTGGATCAGCTGGAAATAGAGGGGGAAGCTGACCACCGATCCCGCCAGCGCCAGCCAGACGATGCCGGCAAGATAGCCGATCCGCGTCTCGATCACCGGCGGCCCTACGGTGATCCAGGCGAAGAGCGCGTTCACCGCTGCGCCGATCAGCATCGCCCAGGCGAGTACGCCGACCATCGGCAGGCGGCGCGCGATTTTCATCCCCTGCATCACATTGGCGGCCGATGCGCTCAGCAGCCCGCCGACGGCAAGCCCTGCGCCCAGCAGGACCATGTCAGGCCGCACGCTCGCCGCTCGATATTCATGGACCAGCATCAGCACGATGCCCGCAACGGCGATCACCGATCCGGCGATGAAGGCGCGGCTCACCGGCTGGCGGAAGAAGAGGAAGCTCATGATGCTGTTGGGGATCAGCAGCATCGCATAGACGACCGCTACCACGCCGGAGGTCAGATAATGTTCTGCGCGATAGACGAAATTGAAGTTCATCACGAACTGCGCGACGCCGAGCAGCCCGGCGAAGACCATGCCCTTGCTGCCGATCGCAAGCGGGACGCGACGCGCCTTGGCGAAGATCGCCATCGCGACTCCGGCCAGCAGGAAACGGTAGCAAACCGACCAACTCGCCGGCACGCTGCCCAGCTGGTCGCGGATCACGATCCATGTCGATCCCCAGATCAGCGTCACCAGGATGAAGGAAAGGACGACGCCGCCCTTGCGCTCCATCATGCCGGCAACGCCGCCAGAGCGTCGGCAAGCGGCTGCACGCTGGCGGCGTCGTGCGACCAGTTGGTGACGAGCCGCGCCGCGCCGTCGCCCCAATCGTAGAAATCGAAGCCTTGGGCCCGCAGCTGCGCGGCTTCCTGTGCCGTCAACCGGATGAACAGCTCGTTGGCCTCCACGGGATGGAGCAGCCGCCCTGCCGCGCCCCCCGCCAGAGCCTGTGCCGCCGAATTGGCCGCGCGCGCGTTGCGCAGCCACAGATCGCCCTCCACCATCGCGAGCAATTGCGCCGCCAGGTAGCGGCCCTTGGAGAAGAGGTGGCCCGACCGTTTGCGCCAGCGCGCCCCCTCGGCCGCTCGCGCCTGCGCCTGGTCACCGAAGAAGACGAGCGCTTCACCGATCATCCCGCCATTCTTGACGCAGCCGAAGGAGAGGATGTCGACGCCTGCCCGCCATGTAACGTCGCCCGGATGGCAGCCAAGAAAGGCCACCGCATTGGCAAATCGCGCGCCGTCCATATGGAAGCCGAGCCCATGTTCCTGCGCCACCATCCCCAGTGCGGCCACCTCATCGGGCGTATAGACGAGGCCATATTCGCTCGCCTGGGTGATGCTGATGGCGCGCGCGGGGACCTGATGCACGTCGGGACGTATCCCCTTCAGCCGCTCGACGACGGTGCCGGGCGACAGTTTCGCCCCCTCGCCGGGCAGCGCCATCAGGCTCGCGCCATGGGTGTAGAAGCTCGGCGCACCGCATTCGTCGACGACGACATGCGCTTCGTCATGGCACATGATGCCGCCATAGGGCGGGCAGAGGCAGGCCAGCGCGATGCTGTTCGCGGCCGTTCCGGTTGCGATCCACATCGCGTGAACCTGCATGCCGAACAGATCGGAAAAGGCGCCGTTCAGCCGCGCACTCCAGCGGTCGCCATCATAGCCATGATCCGCCTGATCCGCAGCCGCGATGGCCGCCATGACCTCTGGGCAGACAGGCGTCGAATTGTCCGAGAAGAAATGCATCGCTCGCCAATAACGTCGGCGGATGGCAGGGCCAAGATGCCAGTCGTGCAGGATCGGCCATGGCGCACAATATGGGTCAGTAATATTGACCGATTGTTTCGTGCCGCCATCTGTGACATAGGCGGCCCCGTCCAACCCATAGGAGCTTTCATCATGGACGTCCGGCAGACATCGCGCTTCACCGTCACCCGCAACAGCGAGGCTGTATCGGTTGACCAGCGCGCGGTATTGCTGACCGACCCAGGCTTTGGAAAGCTCTTCACCGACCATATGGTGACGATCCGTTATACCGAGGGGCAGGGGTGGCACAGCCACAGCGTCGGCCCGCGTAAGCCGTTCCAGCTCGATCCCGCCTGCGCGGTGCTGCATTATGCGCAGGAAATCTTCGAGGGCATGAAGGCCTATCGCCTGGAGGATGGCAGCATTGCCATGTTCCGGCCGGAGGAGAACGCCCGCCGCTTCGCCGATTCGGCCGAGCGCATGGCGATGCCCGCCTTGCCGGAAGACGTCTTCATGGAAGCAGTCGAGGAGCTGGTGAAGATCGACGCCGACTGGATTCCGGGCGGGGAGGGCAGCCTCTATCTGCGACCCTTCATGTTCGCGAGCGAGACGTTCCTGGGCGTGCGCCCTGCGGACGAATATATTTTCTGCGTCATCGCTTCGCCCGTCGGCGCCTATTTCAAGGGCGGAAAGAACGCGGTTACCCTCTGGGTGTCCGAACATTTCACCCGCGCCGCGCGCGGCGGCACGGGTGCGGCGAAGTGCGGCGGCAACTACGCGGCCTCGCTGGTCGCGCAAAAGGAGGCAATCCAGCATGGCTGCGATCAGGTCGTCTTCCTCGACGCCGCCGAGAATAAATGGGTCGAGGAACTTGGCGGCATGAATGTCTTCTTCGTCATGGATGACGGATCGATTGTGACCCCGCCGCTCTCCGGCACCATCCTGCCGGGGATCACCCGCGACAGCATTATCTCGCTCGCCCGCGCCAAGGGCCATGAAGTGCGGGAGGAGCCCTATAGCTTCGCCCAGTGGCGCGCTGATGCGGCCAGCGGCAAGCTGCGCGAAGCCTTCGCCTGCGGCACGGCGGCGGTCGTTACCGCGATCGGCACGGTGAAGAGCGTGGATGGCGATTTCACCATCGGCGATGGCGATGGCGGCATCGTCACCGAAGCGCTGCGCGCCGACCTGACCGGCATCCAGCGCGGCAGCGTCGAAGACCCGGCAAATTGGGTCCGCCGGCTCTAAGCTGGACAGCGTGCTCCCGCGAAAGCAGGAGCACGGAAATCTATGCGGCGGGCCACCCTTCCCAATCCCCTCCCAACCGCCTAGAACCAGCCGCATGCAACGCTTTGATGTCGTCATTCTGGGTGGTGGCCTGGTGGGCCTGACCCTTGGCATAGCGCTTTCCGGTCATGGCGTGCGCTGCGCCGTCATCGACCCGGCAAACCCTGTCGATACCACCGCAGCCGGCTTCGACGGCCGCGTGTCGGCGATCAGCTCGACCAGCCATGCCATGCTCTCCACCATCGGCGTGACCGAGTTCCTGGAGGGCAAGGGATGCCGGATCGACCGTATCTGGGTCAGCGACGGCCTGGAGCCCGGTGCGCTGGATTTCGCGCCGGACGAGGATGACGGCGTTATGGGGATCATGTTCCCCAATCGCGACCTGCGTGTCGCCTTGGCGCAGGCAGCCGAGCGGGCAGTAAACCTCACGCGGTTCCAACCCGACCGTGCGACCCATGTCGATCGTCATGCCGATGGCATCACGCTGAAGCTGGAGAGCGGCGAAAGCGTCAGCGGCGCGCTGCTGGTTGCCGCCGAGGGCCGCAACAGTCCGACGCGTGAAGCGGCGAGCATCCGCACCACCCGCTGGAACTACAAGCATGTCGCGATGGTCACCGCCATCGACCATGAAGTGCCACATGCCAACACGGCCTATGAGATTTTCTATCCCGGCGGGCCTTTCGCGCTGTTGCCGATGCTGCCGGGAACCCGCTCGGCGATCGTGTGGACGGTGCCGACGGAGCAGGCGCCCGCCATGCTCAAGCTTTCCGAACGCGCCTGGCTTGCCGAAGCGCAGAAGCGCATGGGCGGCTTCCTTGGCGAGATCAAGCTGGCCGGTCCCCGCTCCAGCTATCCGCTGGGCTTCCACCATGCTGCCCGCATCACCGACACGCGGCTTGCGCTGGTGGGCGACAGCGCGCATGCGATCCATCCGATCGCGGGGCAAGGGCTCAATCTCGGCTTCCGCGACGTCGCTGCGCTCGTGGAGGTGCTGGTCGAGGGCATGCGCCTTGGCCTTGACCCCGGCGACGCGCAACTGCTGGCGCGTTACCAGCGCTGGCGCGGGCTGGACGCGATGATGACCAGCGTGGCGATGGACGGCCTTGTCCGCCTGTTCGACGTGCCCGGCCGCATTCCTTCCCTTGTCCGTCGGGCCGGGCTGGCGGCGGTCCAACGCACCTCGCTGCTAAAGGACCGCTTCATGGCCGAAGCGCGCGGCCAGTCAGGCGCGCTGCCGAAGCTGCTGACCGGCGAGATGGTGTAGTTTGTCGCTGGCGATGGGCCAGGGCGTTCCTTTTCCCGTGGAAGGCGAAGTGGCATTGCTGGAAACGGGCTAGATGCCCGCGCAATCCGTTGGATCGCCGGCCCTCACTCAGCTACGACTAAGGCAGCAAGCTGCCAAGTCTTCACGTTCCTCTCCCTCAAGCGAAAGGGTCCATAACGATCAGTCGGTCATCTACCCCAGCATCCGCCGCAGCACATCATCCTTGAGGATGATGTGATGGCGCAGCGCCGCCCCGACATGGAGCACGAGCAGTGCGATCCACGCATAGCCCAGCAACTCATGGACCTCGCTGGAAATGCCGACGATGGCGTCGCCCTTTGACACGGCGAACTTCGGGACATCGAACAGGAAGAACCAGTTCAGCGGCCGGTTGCCTGCCGAAGTCATGATCCATCCGCTGAGCGGCACCAGCAGCATGAAGGCGTAGAAAATATAATGGGTGAGCTTCGCGGCCGCACTCTCCCCTGCCGGCAGCCCACCGGGCAGCGGGGTCGGCCGATGCGTCAGCCGCCAGATCAGGCGGAGGAGGGCAAGCACAAGGACCGTCAAGCCCACCGACTTGTGCACCGGCATGACCTGCCAGTCCCTGGGCAGAGAATCATGCCCGAGCCCCAGCCAGAGATTGAAGAGGATCAGGATCGCCATGATCCAGTGCAGCGTGCGCGCGACGAGACTGTATCTTTCCAGGGGCTTCTCCTGATCCAGCGGCCCCCTAACCCTGACGATTGGCGACCAGATTATCCACCACCGACGGGTCGGCCAAGGTGCTGGTATCGCCCAGCGCCTGAGCGGAAACCTCGCCCTCGGCTATCTTGCGCAGGATGCGGCGCATGATCTTGCCCGAACGGGTCTTGGGCAGGCCGGGGGCGAACTGGATGACGTCGGGGGTTGCGATCGGCCCGATTTCGCTGCGCACCCATGATACCAGCGTCTTGCGCAGTTCGTCGCTCGGCTCCTCGCCGCTGTTGAGCGTCACATAGGCGTAGATGCCCTGTCCCTTGATGTCGTGGGGCATGCCGACCACGGCGGCTTCGGCAACCGCCTCATGCAGCACCAATGCGCTCTCGACCTCGGCCGTGCCCATGCGGTGGCCGGACACGTTGATCACGTCGTCGACGCGCCCGGTGATCCAATAATAGCCGTCCGCATCGCGGCGGGCGCCATCGCCGGTCGTATATTTGCCGGGGAAGGTGGTGAAATAGGTCTGGAAGAAGCGCTCATGATCGCCCCAGACGGTGCGCATCTGCCCTGGCCAGCTCTGCGCGATCACCAGATTGCCCTCGGCCGCGCCCTCCAGAACATGGCCCTCGCTATCGACGATCTGCGGCACCACGCCCGGCATCGGCAGCGTGGCGGAGCCGGGCTTCAGGTCCGTGGCGCCCGGCATCGGCGCGATCATCGCCGCGCCCGTTTCGGTCTGCCACCAGGTGTCGATGATCGGGCAGCGATCCTCGCCCACGACATGATGATACCAGCGCCAAGCCTCCGGATTGATCGGCTCGCCCACCGTGCCCAGCAGGCGCAGCGACTTGCGGCTGGTGCGGGTCACGAAGGCGTCGCCCTCCTTCATCAGCGCACGAAGCGCCGTGGGTGCGGTGAAGAGCGTCTGGACCTGATGCCGGTCCACCACCTCCCAGATGCGGCTGGGGCTCGGATGATTGGGCACGCCTTCGTACATCAGCGTGGTCGCGCCGTTCGCCAGTGGGCCATAGACGATATAGCTGTGCCCCGTGACCCAGCCGATGTCGGCGGCGCACCAGTAGATGTCGCCCGGCCGATAATCGAAGCAGAGTTCGTGCGTCAGGGATGCCCAAAGCAGATAGCCGCCGGTCGTGTGCAGTACGCCCTTGGGCTTGCCGGTCGAACCGGAGGTATAGAGGATGAACAGCGGATCCTCCGCACTCATCGGCTCGGCCGGGCAGTCGGGGGAAACCTTGGCCGCTTCCTCGTGGAGCCAGAGGTCGCGACCCTCCTTCATGGCGATGGCACCGCCGGTCGCCTGAACGACAATGACGTTGCGCACGCCCGGACATTCCTTGAGTGCGGCGTCGACATTCGCCTTGAGCGGTACCTTCTTGCCAGCGCGGCAGCCTTCATCGGCGGTGATGACCAAGGTGGAATCGCAGTCGATGATCCGGCCGGCGAGCGCCTCGGGCGAGAAGCCGCCGAACACGACGCTGTGGATCGCGCCGATCCGCGCGCAGGCGAGCAGGGCGAAAGCCGCCTCCGGGATCATCGGCAGATAGACGGTGACGCGGTCGCCCTTCTTCGCCCCCGCGCCCTTGAGCACATTGGCGAAGCGGCAGACCTCCTCATGCACCTGGGCGTAGGTGAAGCGGCGGGGTTCGGCATCGGGCGAGTCCGGTTCCCAGATGATCGCCGTCTGGTCGCCGCGCGTCCCGAGATGCCGGTCGATGCAGTTTGCGCTGACGTTGAGCACGCCGTCCGCGAACCATTTGACGCCGAAGTCAGCCTCCGCAAAGCTGCTCTCATTGGTGCGCGTCGGAAAGCTCAGCCAGTCGAGCCGCTTGGCCCGCTCCAGCCAATAGGTTTCGGGCTCCTCGACCGAGCGTTGATAGTCTTCCGCCCGGCCATCCCGATCGACCAGCGCGGAGGCTGCCCACTCCGCAGGGATCGGGAAAAAATCGTCAGACATCGGGCATCCTTTCTATTGCGAAACCTTCGTTTGACGACTGCTTTAGAGCTTCGCCGGAAGGATCGGAAGTCGGGATCAGGTCGCGCGGCCACAGTTTCCGCCGATATTGTCCGCCAATAAGCGGCGCTATGCCATTTGCCGCTTCCCGCGCAGCCCCGCCCGGCCTAACAGGAGGGGAATATGTGGCAACTTTTCCAATTTCCCCTCTGCCCTTTCTCCCGCAAGGTCCGCCTGCTGCTCGGCGAAAAAGGCATCGGCTATGATCTGGTGCGCGAATCCCCGTGGGAGATGCGCGACGATTTTCTGGACCTCAATCCCGCCGGAACTACGCCGGTGATGGTGGATGAGGAAAAGGGGGTGACCCTCATCGACAGCCAGGCGATCTGCGAGTTTTTCGAGGAGACGATCGAGAAATTTCCGCTGATTTCCGGAACGGCGGCGGGACGGGCGGAGGTTCGGCGCCTCACCGCCTTTTTCGACCAGAATTTCTACGGTGACGTCGTCGGGCCGCTGTTGCATGAACGCATGAAGAAGCGCCTGATCGAGCGCGCGCCGCCGGACGCCCGCGTGCTGCGCGAGGCGATGAAGCGCGCCAATGTCCATATGGACTATATGGATTATCTGCTCGACCATCGCAGCTGGATGGCGGGCGGCACGCTCAGCCTGGCGGACATCGCCGCCGCGGCGCATCTGTCGGTCGCAGACTATCTCGGCGGCATCGACTGGGCCGGGCATGAGACGGTGAAGCGCTGGTACGCCGGCTTCAAGTCACGCCCGTCCTTCCGCCCGCTGCTTTCGGAGCGGATGGAGGTGATCACCCCGCCGCCCCATTATGAAAAGCCGGATTTCTAAGCGCGCTCAGTCGTTTTCCGCCGCCAGATAGACGCGGTTGCGGCCATGTTCCTTGGCGAGGTAAAGCGCGCGATCCGCGGCCTTCAGCGCCGCGCGCGGGTCTTCATAGGCCAGAACATTGGCGACCCCTGCGGAAAAGCTCACCCGTTCCATCCGCTCGCCATTGGTGCGGTTGACCAGGCTGCGCGTCACCAGATCCTGGCGGACGCCGTCGACCGCCTCGCAGGCTTCGGGCGCGGTCTTGCCGCGGAACAGCATGACGAACTCTTCCCCGCCATGGCGGGCGACGTGGCATTGGTCGTTGCTGACTTTCGCTAGCAGGCCGGCGACGAACTTCAGCACGCGGTCGCCCGTCTCATGACCATGAGCGTCGTTGATCAGCTTGAAATGGTCGATGTCGCAAAAGGCCACCGCCAGAGCCTCTCCCTGCCGCTGCGCCAGCGCCAACTCGTCGCGCAGCACGCTTTCGAACGCGCGGCGATTGGGCAGACCGGTCAGGTGGTCATGTTCGGCCGCGCGGCGCGCGCTTTCCAGATTGGACTTGAGCAGTTGAGTCTGCTTCTGGTTCTGCCGCAGCTGGCCTTCGACCTGCCGCGTCTTTTCGACCATCGAGCGGGTCAGCGCGACCAGGCGCGCCATGATCGGCTGATTGTCGCCGCTGGCGGCAAGAACCTTGACCTCTTCCTGTAGCGCGGCCCCATAATCCTTCGCGGAATTGCGCGATTCGGTCATCAGGCCGGTGAACTGGGAGAGATTTTCCTCGATCTTGTCGAGCATGGAGGCAAGCGCGTCGGGCGTGATCTCATCGCTGCGCTGTTCGGCGACGGTCGTCTCCACCCAGCCGTTGGTGATCTGGCCGCGCTCCGCCAGCACCGCCTTGATGGCCTTTTCCATGCCGATCTGCGCGCCGGTCAGATAGTCGTGGGCGACCCCGAAATTCAGCGGGGTAAGGTCCAGATCATGGGCAAAGAGGAAATCGCCAATATCCTCATATAACTTGCGCCGGCGCGTGATCTCGCGGCTGCTTGCGCTCCCGCTTCGGGCGCGTTGCGGCGAAGCCTGCTCCTCTGCCCCCTCGTCCTCGTCGCCCTTGCCCGAAAGGCCGCGGGCCCAGCGAGCCAGTCGGTCGGTAAGGCCCTTTTGCCCATGCACAGCGGAAGATGTTGCCCCAGTCATGCCGCTTAGAACGGACGCGGCGGAACAAGGTTAAGGGCGCTCGGGCGAAACTTACGAAGTTCCTGAAATTTAGCCTCTAAATATCGGCGGAGATCAGCCAGTCGCGGAAGATGCGGACCGCCCGGGTCTGCAGCGCGCGCGGGCGGCAGACGAAATAATAGCGATAGGGGCTCTCTACCCGCGTATCGGGGAACAGGCGAACCAGTCGGGAATCGCCTGACTCGTTGAAGTGGCTCGCATGCATGACGGCGATGCCAAGGCCCTGAGCGGCAGCCTCCAGCATCAACTGGCCTGAATCATAATTGTCGATCGCCAGCGGCTGCAAGTCGGGCAGGCCGACCGCCTCCTTCCACGCATCGAAGGAGAGCGCCATGTCACGGTGGAGCAATAGGGTGTGGTTCGCCAGCTCCTGGGGCGATGTCAGTCCTTGCGGCCCATCCAGGAGGGCTTTGCGCCCGATCAGATAAACCTCGTCCTGATCCAGTTCATGAGCGTAAAGCGCGGGATCGATATCCTTCGCGAGCACGATCGCCGCGTCCAGCCCTTCGCCCAGCCGGGCAACGGCATAAGGGGTGGTTTCGATGTCGATATGCAGTTGCGGATGCCGCTGCCGCAGCGCGCCCAGATGGGGGAAGAGCCGTTGGGTCGCGAACAGCGGCATGACCGCCAGGCGCAGCCGCAGCTGATTGCCGCCGCTCTGGATATTCTCCAGCGCCTGATTAAGCGAATCCAGTGCCGGCGCGATGTCGTCGAGCAGGCGCTGCCCGTCCGCGTTGATTTCCAGCGCCTGATGCTTGCGGTCGAACAGCGGACGGCCGATGAACCGCTCCAGCGCCTGCACGCGGCGGCTGAGCGCAGGTGTCGAAAGGGCGAGTTCCTCGGCGGCTGCCTTGACCGATCCCAGGCGGGCAACCTGAACAAACGCCTCCAGGGCGGTGAGGGGCGGCAATCTACGCATGGCTTGTCATCTCAAGGGCGGGTCCGCTGCATTCCGTCATTTTCTGGAAAAGGCGCGATCCTGCTCGCACATCCTTTCTTACCCTGATCTACCGTCGGCTATCGGGAAGATGCAAAAAATGCAACTCCCCGATTCTTTTCGCACTTGCAAAAATACCTTCCGCACTGCACATAGGAAAGGCCTTTCAGGCATCCTCTCCTAAAAACTTCAGGGCTGGTCCTTCGGGCCGGCCCTTTTTTTATGCCACGTTAATATGATCGGGCGGGTCTTTCCGATCGGTTTGGCGTTTCCTATCTCGTTACGCAGTGACAAGAATGGGGATGGCCCGTGGCTGATCAGGAAAGTGCCGGACGTCGGATTCAAGTAGCTAACGCGCGCCCGGAAGATGCCGGACGCGGCCTTGCGCGGCTGCCGTTGAGCGTGATGGCCGAACTGCATCTTGCCGAAGGAGACGTGGTTGAGATCGTCGGCAAGCGGGCGACGCCCGCCCGCGTCGTTCGCCCGTACAAGGAGGATGAGGGGTTGGACGTCCTGCGCCTCGATGGCTTGCAGCGCGCCAATGCGGGTGTAGGCTCGGGCGATTTCGTGCAGATCGAGAAGACCGATACCCGTCCTGCGCAGAGGGTGGTGTTCGCACCCGCACAAAACAACCTCCGCCTTCAGGGCAATCCGGAAGCGCTGAAGCGAGTTTTCTTCCAGCGGCCGCTGACCTCGGGCGATATCGTCGCGACCGCCGGGCAGCAGCAGGTGCCGCCCAGCGACATGCCGCCCCAGCTGCGCCAGATGCTGGCTGCGCCTGCCTATGCGCTGCAGGAAATCCGTTTGGTCGTGGTTTCCACTAGCCCCAAGGGCATCGTCCATATCGACGCCGATACGGAAGTTGAACTCCGCGCCGAATATGAGGAGCCGCGCGACATGCGCCGCGCGGACGTCACCTATGACGATGTCGGCGGCATGGCCGAGGCGATCGACCAATTGCGCGAGATGGTCGAGCTGCCCCTGCGCTATCCCGAATTGTTCGAGCGGCTCGGCGTCGATCCGCCCAAGGGCGTGCTGCTCCATGGCCCGCCGGGGACCGGCAAGACACGGCTGGCGCGCGCCGTCGCCAATGAATCGGAAGCCGAATTCTTCCTGATCAACGGCCCGGAAATCATGGGTTCGGCCTATGGCGAGTCAGAAAAACAGCTGCGGGAAATTTTCGAGGCCGCGGCCAAATCGGCGCCCTCGATCCTTTTCATCGATGAGATCGACTCCATCGCGCCCAAGCGCGGCAATGTGACGGGTGAGACGGAAAAGCGGCTTGTCGCGCAATTGCTGACGCTGATGGACGGGCTGGAGCCGCGCACCAATCTGATCGTCATCGCCGCCACCAATCGGCCGGAAGCGATTGACGAGGCGCTGCGCCGCCCAGGTCGTTTCGACCGCGAAATCATCGTGGGCGTGCCTGACGAACGCGGCCGCCGCGAGATATTGGGCATCCATACGCGCGGCATGCCGCTGGCGGAGGGCGTCGATCTCGGCGAACTGGCGCGCATGACCTATGGCTTTGTCGGGGCTGACCTTGCGGCGCTGACCCGCGAGGCGGCGATCGAGACGGTTCGCCGCTTCATGCCGCGCCTCAATCTGGAGGAAGGGACGATCCCGCCCGACGTGCTGGAGGAACTCTCCGTCACGCGGGAGGATTTCATGGCCGCGATCAAGCGCGTCCAGCCTTCGGCCATGCGTGAGGTGATGGTGCAGGCGCCCAACATCGGCTGGGCCGATATCGGCGGTCTGGACGGAGCGCAGATGCGCCTCAAGGAAGGCGTCGAGCTGCCGCTGAAGGACCCGGAAGCCTTCCGCCGCATCGGCATCCGTCCGGCCAAGGGCTTCCTGCTCTACGGCCCGCCCGGCACCGGCAAGACCTTGCTGGCGAAGGCAGTCGCACGGGAAGCGCAGGCGAACTTCATCGCGACAAAGTCGTCCGACCTGCTCAGCAAATGGTATGGGGAGAGCGAACAGCAGATCGCCCGCCTCTTCGCCCGCGCGCGGCAGGTCGCGCCTACCGTCATCTTCATCGATGAGCTGGACAGCCTGGTGCCGGCCCGCGGCGGGGGCCTTGGCGAACCGCAGGTGACGGAGCGGGTGGTGAATACCATCCTGGCGGAGATGGACGGGCTGGAGGAGCTGCAATCGGTGGTCGTCATCGGCGCGACCAACCGCCCGACGCTGATCGATCCTGCCCTCCTGCGGCCCGGTCGCTTCGATGAGCTGATCTATGTGCCCGTGCCCGATCGGGCGGGGCGCAAGCGCATCCTTGCCATCCATACGGGCAAGATGCCGCTGGCCGAGGATGTCGATCTGGACCTGCTCGCCGAACAAACCGAGCGGTTCACCGGTGCGGATCTGGAGGACCTAGTCCGCCGGGCCGGTCTGGTCGCGCTACGCCAGTCGCTATCCGTCGACAAGGTGACGCAGGCGCATTTCGAGGAAGCGCTGGAGGACACCCGCGCCTCCGTCACGCCGGAGATGGAACGCGAATATGAGCAGATCCAGGCGCAACTGAAGCAGAGCGCGATGCGGGGCGATCCGATCGGTTTCGTGTCACCGGGCATGCTTCGGGCACGCAACGGCGCTGAATGATGATGGCGGGGGGGAGGGGATTGAACCCTTCCTCCCGAAACACGTTCTTTTCAGCCTGTCCCTGGCCGCGAAGCCGCTTGCAAGGCGGGCGGATATTTGCGAGTCGGGCACATCGACACAGACAGGCGAGAGTTGATGGCCTCCATTCCCTTGAAGAAGACCAAGCCGGCAGCAAAGGCGCTGCGCCCCGCGTCATTTCTGGGACAGTGGGGCATGTTCTTCCGCCAGTTCGTCAAGCATCCTGGCATGATCGGCTCCATCATTCCCTCCTCCTCGGCGCTGGTCGACGCGGTTTTGGATGGAGTGGATTGGCAGCGCACCCGCCTGTTCGTGGAATATGGCCCGGGGGTGGGCACCTTCACCCGGCCGATCCTGGAGCGGATGCACCCTGACGCGACTCTGCTCGCGATCGACCTCAACCTTGATTTCGTCGCCTGGCTGGAGGCGCAGATCGATGATCCGCGCCTGCGCATCGCTCATGGCTCGGCGGCCGATGTGCGCCGCTTCGTCAAGGAGGCGGGTTACCGGCAGGCTGATTATATCCTGTCCGGCATCCCCTTCTCGACCCTGCCGAGCGGGGTGGGCGAGACGATCTGCGCTGAAACCTGTTCGGTGCTGAAACCGGGCGGCTCCTTCCTCGTCTATCAATATTCGGCTTATGTCCGCCAGCTGCTGACGCCCTATTTCGGCGAGATCAGCGAGCGGGTCGAATGGCGCAACATTCCCCCCTGCCGCACCTTCAACGCCATGCGGGAGGAAGCGCTGGCGCAGGCCGCGTGACGGATTCTTTGCACGCATACCCTATTTGCGGTATGAATTAAGTTACTGATTTCGCTAGGCGCCGGTGAGAGGCGGTTTATCTGCCCGCTGGCGGCTGGGGCATTTTGCGACCCATGGCCCGGCCGCCGGCATCTTTCCCAGATCCTCGATCATGGCCGACGTTGGTTTGGCTGCGACCCCGTTTCATGATAAGGGCGCGGCGACCCTCGGCGAGTATGACAGATGAACGACCTTACCCAGACCCCTGAAATGCTGATCGCGACGATGGGCGCGCGCGCGCGCGCCGCCGCCGCCGTTCTGGCGTCCGCCAGCGACGCGCAGAAGATCGACGCTCTGCGCCGCGCCGCGCAGGCGCTCCGGGATCAGGCGCCGCAGATCATCGCTGCCAATGCCCGCGACATGGAAAATGCCGCCGCCAACGGGCTTTCCCCCGCGATGCTCGACCGGCTGCGGCTGGACGAGGACCGTGTGCTCGCTACGGCGGCTGGCGTCGATCAGGTCGCGACGCTCGACAATCCGTTGGGCAGCGTGATCGACAAGCAGGTTCGTCCCAATGGCATGGAGCTCTCCCGCGTGCGCGTGCCGCTGGGCGTCATCGGCATCATCTATGAAAGCCGCCCCAATGTGACGGCCGACGCTGCCGCGCTCTGCCTGCGCGCTGGCAACGCCGTGATCCTGCGCGGCGGCAGCGAAGCGAAGGAAAGCAACCGCGCCATCCACGCCGCCATGGCTGAGGGCATCGCCGCCGCCGGCCTGCCTGCCGACGTTGTGCAACTGGTGCCGACCACCGACCGTGCCGCGGTGGGCGCTCTGCTCAAGGCGGCCGAGTTCATCGACCTCATCGTGCCGCGCGGCGGCAAGAGCCTGGTCGCGCGCGTGCAGGAAGAAGCGCGCGTGCCTGTGCTCGCCCATCTGGACGGCATCAATCACAGCTACGTCGATGGCGCGGCCGATCCCGACATGGCGCAGAAGCTGGTGGTGAATGCCAAGATGCGCCGCACCGGAATTTGCGGCGCGACCGAGACGGTGCTGATCGACAAGACGTTCGGGACCGCGCCCGCCATCGTGGCCGCGTTGCTCGACGCCAAGTGCGAGGTCCGCGGCGACGAGGCGGTGCAGGCGATGGACGGCCGCGTCACCGCAGCGTCGGACGAGGATTGGGACACCGAATATCTCGATGCCATCGTCTCGGTGCGAATGGTGGACGGCCTGGAGGAGGCGCTCGCCCATATCGCTGCCCATGCCAGCCATCATACTGACGCCATCATCACCGAGGACGCGGCCAAGGCGGAGCGCTTCCTGAACGCCGTCGATAGCGCGATTGTGATGTGGAACGCCTCGACCCAGTTCGCGGATGGCGGCGAGTTCGGCCTGGGTGCGGAGATCGGCATCTCGACCGGCAGGCTGCACGCACGCGGCCCAGTGGCGCTGGAAGGGCTGACGACGTACAAGTGGCTGGTCCGCGGCACGGGGCAGACCCGACCTTAAAGCAACTTCCGTTCGTTTAAGCGAAGTCGAGAAACGCAGCGCTGTGCCAGCGTTTCTCAACAAGCTCGAAATGAACGGAGATTTGGTTATCCCTTCACCACCGCATCGATCGCCTTCAGCTTCTCGAGCATCGGTCCGACCCACTCCAGCGGCAGCATCACCGGCCCGTCCGATGGCGCGCTGTCCGGATTGTCATGCGCCTCGGCAAAGACGGCCGCGACCCCGGCCGCAACCGCGCTCCTGGCCAAAACCGGCGCAAATTCCCGCTGTCCTCCCGACGCTGATCCCAGCCCGCCCGGCTGCTGCACCGAATGGGTGGCGTCGAACACCACCGGATAGCCGGTCTGCGCCATCACCGGCAGCGAGCGCATATCGCTGACCAAATTGTTGTAGCCGAAGCTAGCCCCGCGCTCCGTCAGCAAGATCCGCTCATTGCCGGTCGATGCGACCTTCTGCGCCACCGCCGCCATATCCCAGGGGGCGAGGAATTGCCCTTTCTTGACATTCACCACCGCCCCCGTCCGGCCTGCCGCCAGCAGCAGGTCGGTCTGGCGACACAGAAAGGCCGGGATCTGCAGGATGTCCACGGCCTCCGCCGCCGTCGCGACCTGATCCGCCTCGTGCACGTCGGTCAGCACCGGGCAGCCGAACGCCGCCTTCACCTCGGCCAGGATCGCCAGCCCCGCATCGATGCCGACACCGCGTTGGCCGGAAACCGAAGTCCGGTTCGCCTTGTCGAACGAGGATTTGAAGATGAACGGCACGCCCGCCCGGTCGGCGATGCCGCGCAGCTTTTCCGCCATCATCAGCGCATGGTCGCGGCTCTCGATCTGGCAAGGGCCGGAAATCAGGACGAAGGGCAGGTCGTTGCCGATCGTCACCGGCCCCACGGAAATATGTTTGGTCATGCCGCTCACTTCGGCGCTTTCGCGAAACGGCGCAAGAGTTGCCCTCGCCACAGCCCTTTGCCCGGATGATAATTCCAGCAGAACCAGCCAAAGGCCAGGCAGGCAAGTAGCGAGGGCAGTGCCATGGGATCGCCTTCCCCCTTCATATGCCGGTAAAAAGCCAGGTCCGCTCGCCACCGATCCCGCTCGCTGCCGCCGCCGTTTATGCCATAGGCATTGTCGTGGCGCCGACAGCCGATGTTTCGGTTGTATTTGCGGTGGTCTATGAAATAGCAGTAATCGCGTTCGGGTGTCGTCATGGCCCGATGTGGACAGGGGCCATGGAAAAGTTCAAGCGTAAAGTCTTCTATCTGGGCGGTTTCGACCCGCGCGGGGTGCGTTTCTACCACCAGCTCTATCGCGATCAGGCGGAACGCTATTCACGCCTGTCGGGGGAGGCGCTGGAGGTTAGCGCGCGCCGTGCCGGCCCTGCTTCCTCTGCGATCTGGACCGTCACCAACCATAGCGCCGGCGTGGAGACGGACTATGAGTTCCTCCGCTGGGAAGATCTGGTCGGCAAGGTGTGGATACGCAATCCCCTTGCTCTTGCCTGGCGGTCGATCGGCACCTACAGCGCGCATGCGCGGCACATGCAGTTCTGGCGAATGCGCAAGCTGCGGCAGGGCCCGGTCATCACCATTCTCTACCCGCCGCTGCTGGCGATCCTGATCCCGCTCGCTCTCGCGCTGATCCCGGCGCTGCTGCTTTCGCTGCTGCTACCCTTCTGGGCTGCGGCGCTCATCGGCATCTGCATCAGCGCCGCCCTGTCGGGCAGGCTGCTCAACAAGCTGATCGTGCCCTGGCTGCTGCGCTTCATGTATTATAACCACACGGTCGCTGCCGAGGGCCCCGGCGCGGAGATGGAGGCGCGGCTCGACCAGTTCGCGGCTCGCATCGTGGAGGAGATGGATGGCCCCTATGACGAGGTCGTCTTCGCCTCGCACAGCAACGGCACCATCTATGCGATGAGCGTGCTGCGCCGCATCCTCGAACTACGTGGAGGCAGGCCGCTGCCGGGCAATTTCATCGTGCTGACGCTGGGGCAGGTGGTGCCGGTGATTGCCCTCCGCAAGGACGCGCGCTGGTATCATGCGGACCTCAAGGCGCTGGACGACAAGCCCTTCCGCCTGATCGACTTCTCCGCGCCGCCGGACGGCGCCGCCTATCATGACGTCCATCCCATCCACCTCGTTTCGGACCGCTGCGCCGCGCGGGTGGAGCTGCTCTCGCCGCGTTTTCACCTGTTCTATGAACCGGAAAATTATCATGGCGGATGGTCGAACAAATATGAGGCGCATTTCGACTATCTGCGCGTGGGCGACCGGCTGTCCCCAGTCGACTATGTCAGCCTGACCGCCGGCCGCCGGACCATCGATGAAGCCATAGCGCAGTTCAGGACGATCCCGTGACGGAGCATTTCACCCCGCCCTATCCGCAGCCGCCCCGCACGCGCCGCGGCCTCGTCAAGCGCTTCTTTCGCGGCTGGCACAGCTGGATCCATGTGCTGTTCGAAAAAAGCTACACCATGAAGCTGGGCGAAATCCGCATGCCCGGCCAGACCATGTATATCGCCAACGAGCTGCCGCTGGTGGATAAGATATTGCGCGGCGGCACGGCGTACCCGAAGCATCGCGAACTGGTCCGCAACCTCTCGCCGCTGATCGGCAACAGCGTCTTTTCCGCCAATGGCGCCGATTGGGAAAGCCAGCGCGCGATGGTGAACCCCGCCTTCGCGCATACCGCGCTGGGCCGCTCCATGCCGCTGATGGTCGCGGCGGCCGACGACTTGCTCGCCCGCCTCAAGGCGGCGGATCGCAGCCGGGCGGTCGATATCGACCCGATGATGACCCATGTCGCGGCCGACATCATCTTCCGCACGCTCTTTTCGGAAGCGCTGGACGAGTATCGCTCCAACATCATCCACACTGCCTTTGGCCGGTTTCAGCGCCTTGCTCACAGCGCCTCGATGCTGCGCCTCTACGGTGTTCCGGCAGGCTGGTTCGAGCGTGCCGCGCTAAAGCCGGCCAAGGCGATCCATGACGTCTTCCGCCCGATCGTGGAGGCCCGCTATCGGGGCTTTCATGAGCGCGGCGAAGCGCCCCACAAGGACATTCTCCAGTCGCTGATCGAGGCGAAACATCCGGAAACCGGCGAACACTTCACCCTGCAGCAGGTGATGGATCAGGTGTCGACCGTCTTCCTCGCGGGCCATGAGACTTCAGCCAGCACCATGACCTGGGCGCTCTATATGCTGGCGGAATGCGCCCATATCCAGGACGCTGCCCGCGCCGAGGTGACGGCGCTTGCCGGCGACGCGCCGCTCGACGCCGCCATGCTCAAGGACATGGGCGCGGTCCGCAACATCTTCCGTGAAACGCTGCGCCTCTATCCGCCGGTCGCCTTCTTCCCGCGCGAAGTGACCTGCCCCATGCCGATGCGCGACAAGCAGCTGGAGGAAGGCGCGATGCTGGTCGTCGCCCCCTGGCTCACCCAGCGCAACAAGGAAAACTGGTCCTGCCCGCACAGCTTCGACCCCGACCGGTTCGAAGATCCCGCCAATGCGGACATGGTGAAACAGGCCTGGTTCCCCTTTGGCCGGGGCCCGCGCGTCTGCGTCGGCGCCGGTTTCGCCCAGCAGGAGGTGATGACCGTGATCGCCAGCGTGATCCGCCGCTACCGCCTGTCGGTGCCGCCCGGCTTCAAACCGGAACCGATCAGCCGCCTGACGATCCGGCCAAGGACGGGGATGAAGCTGATGTTCGAAGCGGTGGTTTGACGGGGGGCAATCTCTCTCCGCTTATGGGAGAGGGAGGGAGCCGTGCGCAGCACGGCGGAAGGGTGAGGGCGGTGATACATGGATCGCGCCATCACCCCCTGACCCGCCCCAGCATCGCCCGCCCCGTCCTACGCTGCTGAACATAGCGCCGCTTGAGCACCACGCTCGCCACCAGCAGCGGCGCGCCGAGGAGGGCGCAAATCGCGCCCAGCATCGGCGGCCAGAGCCCGACCAGACTATGCATATCCAGTGCGGAGGGCGCCAGCAGCAGAAGGAAGCCTGCGGTCAGCAGCCACAGTCCCCATCGGCGCGGGCGTACCGCGATCATGCGCATCTCGTGGCGGTGCGCTTTGCGCCCAGCCTTTGTCGACAGGTCGGAATATTTCATGTGCCTCATCAGTGCGGAACGGCGGACAGCCTTTCCAGCGCGGCAATAGGGCTTTCGTTCCCGCGCGGCTTCAGCTATCGCTTTCGCCCATCCCCGGGGGACCGCTCACAGGCGGTTGAGAGGCGGCTGACGTGGCCGCGACCCGTTGAACCTGATCCGGCTGAAACCGGCGTAGGGAGGGAGGCTCGTTGCCAAAGGCAGCCTGCTCCCGCTCTCCGCCCCTTGGAGATGAAGAGGAGGGCGCACATGACTAGCATTTCCCTCCTCACCCTGCGCCTGGCGGAAGCCATCGGTCTTTACATGATCGTGGTGGGCATCGGCGGCCTTGTCGCACAGCACCGCTGGCGGGCGATGATGGACGATCTGGACCGCTCGCCCGGGCTCGTCATGACGTTGGGGTTCGCGGTCTTCGCCGTGGGGGCGGCGCTGGTCCTCATCCACAGCATCTGGACCGATCCGTTGGCGGTCATCGTCAGCCTGATCGCTTATGCCGCGCTGATCGAAGGCGCGCTGCTGCTTGCCGTCCCCGCGCCACTCATCCGCATCGGTAATTGGTCGCTGAAATTCACCCGCGCCTGGGCGGTCGTTTCGATCCTGCTCGGCATCCTCCTCTTTTTGGCTGGCCTTACCGGCCGCGCTACCGTCATCACCTGAAAGGAATAGCCATGGCAGATGTCCCGGCCCGTACTGAGATGCGCGTTACGACGGGCCCCATCCGGGGAAGCCGCAAAATCCATGTCGGACCCCTGAAGGTCGCCATGCGCGAGATCGACCTGGAGCCCGGCAGCGGCGAGCCGCCGGTGCGCGTCTATGACACCTCCGGCCCCTACACCGACCCGAATGCGCAGATCGACATCATGGCCGGCCTGCCGCAGCTGCGCCGCGACTGGATCATCGGCCGGGGCGATGTCGAGGAATATGACGCCCGCATGATCAAGCCGGAGGATAATGGGCTCAAGGGTCCTGACCGCAGCGGCGGCGTCCAGCCGTTCCCCAACGTCGTGAAGCGGCCGCTGCGCGCCAAGGCGGGCGGCAACGTCTCCCAGATGCACTATGCCCGTCGCGGCATCATCACGCCGGAGATGGAATATGTCGCCGAGCGCGAGAATCTGGGCCGCGCCCGCCTTGCCCATTATGTCCGTGACGGACAGGACTGGGGCGCGTCGATCCCCGACTATGTGACGCCGGAATTCGTGCGCGAGGAAGTGGCGCGCGGCCGCGCCATCATCCCGTCGAACATCAACCACCCGGAATCGGAGCCGATGGCGATCGGCCGCAATTTCCTGGTGAAGATTAACGCCAATATAGGCAACAGCGCCGTCGCCTCCGACGTGGCGAGCGAAGTCGACAAGCTGGTCTGGTCGATCCGCTGGGGCGCCGACACGGTGATGGACCTGTCGACCGGCCGCAACATCCACGACACCCGCGAATGGATCATGCGCAACTCGCCGGTCCCGATCGGCACCGTGCCCATCTATCAGGCGCTGGAGAAGGTCGGCGGCATTGCCGAGGAACTGACCTGGGAAATCTTCCGCGACACGCTGATCGAGCAGGCCGAGCAGGGCGTCGACTATTTCACCATCCATGCGGGCGTGCGCCTGCCCTATATCCCGCTGACCGCCAAGCGCGTCACCGGCATCGTCTCGCGCGGCGGGTCGATCATGGCGAAATGGTGCCTCGCGCATCATAAGGAATCGTTCCTCTACGAGCATTTCGACGAGATTACCGAGATCATGAAGGCCTATGACATCGCCTATTCTCTGGGTGATGGCCTGCGTCCCGGCTCCATCGCGGATGCCAATGACGAGGCGCAGTTCGCCGAACTCTATACGCTCGGCGAACTCACCAAGCGCGCCTGGGAACAGGATGTGCAGGTGATGATCGAGGGGCCGGGCCATGTGCCCATGCACAAGATCAAGCAGAATATGGACAAGCAGCTCGAAGCTTGCGGCGAGGCGCCCTTCTACACGCTTGGGCCGCTCACCACCGACATCGCGCCGGGTTACGACCATATCACCAGCGGCATCGGCGCGGCGATGATCGGCTGGTATGGCACTGCCATGCTCTGCTACGTCACGCCCAAGGAGCATCTGGGCCTGCCCGACCGTGACGACGTGAAGGTGGGCGTCGTCACCTACAAGCTTGCCGCCCACGCGGCTGACCTTGCCAAGGGGCACCCCGCGGCCCAGGTCCGCGATGATGCGCTCAGCCGCGCCCGCTTCGAGTTCCGCTGGCGCGACCAGTTCAACCTGTCGCTCGACCCCGACACGGCCGAAAAATATCATGACCAGACCTTGCCGGCGGAGGGCGCCAAGACCGCGCATTTCTGCTCCATGTGCGGCCCCAAATTCTGCTCGATGAAGATCACGCAGGAAGTGAGGGACTTCGCGGCGAAGCAGAATCAGTCGGCCGACAGCTTCCTTGCGGCAGAGCAGGCACGCGCCTCGGCATCAGGCGACGTGGAAGCGGGCATGGCCGAGATGAGCGAGACGTTCAAAAAGCAGGGGAGCGAAATCTACCTTCCCGCTGCCGAATGATGATGGAAAGGGGCGCCGGATTGTTTGGCGCCCCTTCAAGCTGCGGCAGGATAGCTCCGAAGATGCTCAGGCGATGCGGAACGGCAGCAGCATCTTGAAGAATTTCTCGCGCGATTGCGCCCCGATCTTGCCGTACATCCTGCGGACCTGGGTTCGCACCGTATCGATCGATACGTTCCGATCCAGCGCGATCTCGGCCACCGTCTTGCCCCGGAACAGGGCAAGCGCCGCCTGACTTTCGCTTTCTGTCAGGCCGTAGATTGTGCGGAAGTCGGCGAAGAGGGCGCGTTCCTCGACATGGGAGGAACTGATTTCGAGACAGAACATCTCGGCCTCGGCGTCATAATGGCCGAGCAGGGCGACATGGCCGTCGCCGTCCTTCAGCGTCAGTATCTCCGTGTCCGAGCAGGTCTTCAGCCTCGACAGGAACGCGTTCAGCCTGGCGGTCGCCGGCGCATCGAGAATCAGCTTGCCGTCCAGTTCCTTGACGACATGGCTGGCAGTAACCGCCCGTTGCGCGGCGTCGTTCCACCATTGGATGCGGTGCGAAGGATCGATCATCAGGCGACCGCGAAAATCGGCGGAAAGCCATCCCAAAGCCAGGGCGCTATATGGTTCACGATCGGCCTGCAGCATTTCTACCCCATTTATCCGCGCGACCAGACCTTTATTTGTCGCCGCATGTATAAGGTTAATGCTTTCTTTGCAATGGGATCAGGCGGCTAAATTACTGTCCGTGCAAAGAAAAACCCGAAAAACTCTTCTTCTGGCGTGTGTTGGACATCTTCTGGCTCCGCTCCATCCTGATCCAGGTCAAACATCGTCTGCAATTCCAACGCTGCAAACAAGCCGGCGTCAAAAAATAAGGGCGCTCTCGGCAGTGACCGGGAGCGCCCCCAAATAGGCGATGTCGGATTTTCGATGTGCGTTTATTGGCGCACCGCAACGATATTGGCGACACCGGTTTGCGAAATACTGGCGAAGCTGCCGGCCGTCGCTTGCGTAACGCTCGCGCTATTGCGGTCGCCATTTTGCAGCAACGTCACCACGCCCTGATCGGAAAGCTGCAGAACCTCTCCTACATTCATTGTGCCGCGCTGGAACAGGATCGCCATGTTACGCGCGCCATATTGCTGCTGGACCGCGCGATTGCCGGTCCCTTGCTGGGAGGCGAACTGCAGATTGCCCTCGCCGCGCCAGTCCTGCTGCAAGACATTGCCGTTGGCATCTTCCATCGACAAGGCGCCTGTGCCGCTGTGGTGATAATTGCCAAGGTCAAGGCCAAAGCCAAGAAAGGCCATTTCGACCGGCGCTCCGCCTGAAGACAAATCCTGGGAGATCTGCTCGGTGCGCGCGACCTGCGCAAAGGATAGGCCACCGCCATTGGCCTGAAACGCGACGGGAGCCAGTCCCTGCCTTGGCTGTGCCTGCGCCACGAAAGCGCTGCCCGCCGCGACAGGCGAAATCTGCCCCATCGCGTGAGCCGCCCAACCGGAACCCTGGCTCAGCTGATCGATCAGAATGTCCGACTGAGCGGCGAAAGCAGACCCTGGAACAACTATCGCTGCCAGGATCCCCCAGGCTGCTATCCCTCTTCCCCCCCAAACAGTCTGCCCGAACTTCTGCGTCATCTCGTCCTCCGGCCAATTGGCATTGGAGAACGGGCCTAGGATCCCGAGGTGAAGATATCGTTAGCATAACCTTGGTTCAGGCCGAGTTGTCTATCACTCTATTTGATGATCTGGGCCTCACTCACCAGTTCACTGCCCCGGAAGATCTTCAGTCGAACAGTATAATGATCGTCCGCCGCAATCGCGCCGAAGGCGAGGTGGGAAAGACGGAGCGCCTGATGTGGCACAGCTTTTACCGCGCCTGCCTGTTTCACGCGCGCGCTGCCTGCCACGCCTTTCTTTTCGCCGGAAAGCTCATAGCGGCCTTCGAACGGCTGCTGGGTCGTGAGATAGGCGACGAATAATTTGCCGGCATTGGGGCCGTCTTCGACCAGAAGGCGCGCATCAAGGCCGGGCATGGCGGCCTGCGCAGGGATGATCGACCAGGCTGCGGCGAGCAGCAGGCAAAGGCGGCGTATCATGGCTCAATTTCCTCTCGGCACGACGACCGTTCCGCCTCCCGGCACGATCACCGGCGTATTGCCCGGCGCTTGCTGGGAGTTGGCGATGGCGTCGGAAGCGGCCTGGGCAGCGACCGCCTGCGCGACGGGCGAATTGGAGATGTCGCCCGCGCTCAGCCGCCGGGCGACTTCCGCAGCGTCGGGCGTCTGGCCGCGTGACTGCCGCTCGCTTGCCATGCGCTGCGCGGCGCGCTCATCATCGGTGGTCAGCAGCGCTTCTTCCGCGGAGATCGGGGGCGGCGGCGGCGCCGCTTCGACCAGCGTCGCGCAGTCGACTCCCGGGGGAGGAGTGCCCCGGCCTTCAGCCGCGCGGGCACAGGCGTCGACCAGACCGGGAGGCAGCGCATTGATCCGCTGATTGACGTTGCGGTCGGCCAATTGCGACGTCGGCGTGGCGCCAGCGGCGCGCGGGGCGACCTGCCGCACGGCCGGCTCCCGGCCCGACCGGGCCGAGGAAATCTGGCCCTGGATCGTCGGCGCTGGAGAATCCGTCGGCCCGCTCGCGCCCAGCTGAGGGACCGCTCGCCCGCCCACCGGCGCGGGAAGCTGCTCGACCGCGAGATCGCCGCGCTGCGCCAAGGCAGCGGACGCGCCAGCGGCCACCATCAGGGCGGTCATGATGACGAGGCTTCTCATGGGCATCTCATGGGCTGGTCGGCGGGGAAGACCTATCATAGCCTATTGCCGCACCTGCGCGAAATTGCGATCGCCATTTTGCGCGACATTGCTGTAGCTGCCGGCGGTCCGCTGCGAAACAAAGGCTTCATTGCTCGCCCCGCTTTGCACGATGAGGCTCACCACCGCGAGATCGATCGATGCCACCGGAGCGGCCTGAAGCACACTCGCATAATTGCCGCTGCCCCCGCTCTGCTCGATGGTGGACCGGGCATAGCCCGACTCGGCGGTCTGGTACACATGCGCGTCATTGCGGCTGCTGTTCTGGCGGATCGTCGATTCCTGCAATATCCCGCGCTGGAATACCGACGCGAAATTGCCCGAAAGATCGCCATTTTCCAGCCGCCCTTGCTCGATCAGGCTATATTGTCCGCCGTCAAGCACATCGCCATCCTGCCGCGTGAAGGCGAGATTGTCCGAGCCATATTGATGGGTGATGGCGTTGGCATCATCTTCCTGCAGGATCACGCCGCGGTTGCCATAGCCGACCTGGCGGACGATCGCGCGGTTGTTGCGGCCGATCGCATCGCCGATCTCGAATGCGAAGGTGTTGGGGTTTTCCGCGCCCTGCTGGATCACCGCGTCATTTTCGGCGCCCTCCTGCTCGATCAGCGCGTCGTTGCGTGCGGCGACGGCGTTGAACTGCACCGGCACCTCGCGCAGGGAAACATCGCGGAAGCCGCCCTGCTGGATCGTGGCGTTGTTCGCCAGATTATTGCCGCTGAACCGTCCGGCGGTCAGGTCGAAGCTGCGGTGCGTCTGCTGGATCCGGCCATAGTTGGAATAAAGCAGCGCGCCGGACTGAACGGCCGAGCCCACCTGCCCCACATAGGCGCGGTTGAGCGAGCGCTGACCCGGTGCGCGGGTGTCGGCCTGCTCGATCAGCGTCGCATTGTCCTCGCCCGCCTGGTTCACCACGGCCCAGCCCGCATTGCCCGCGGCCTGGTTGATATCGGCAAGGTTGCGCAGGCCATCCTGCTCGACCGCGACCTTGTTGCCGACGGTGGTGAATTGCAGCCCCGGCACCTGATCGAGATTGAAGCTGCCGATGATCGACTGAGCGCTTGAGTTGAAGGCAGCGATGATGGCGCCGCGCACATCCCCCTTGTTGAACCCCTGCACATCGCTGCGATCCGGCACATTGTCGCTGACGATGCCGACATCCTGCGACTTGCCGAGCGCGTTGGCGAGTACCTGGTCCTGGATGAACGACTGCGGCGTATCGGCAATCTGGATCTCCGTGATCAAAATGCCGTCGCCGGCGCTGATCGTCTGCGCCAGGGCAGGGGAGGCAAGCGACAAGGCGAGCGCTGTGCTCATCCCCATGACCTGCAGCTTTGTCCGGTTGCGCATCTTCACCTCCTGGCCGATCTCACCCTGTGCGCCGCAGCGACGGATCAATATTGCGTGACGCTGATCGGGCTCACGCCGTTGGTTCCGGCGCGCTGGTCGATGCCGATGGCATGACCATCGCCCATCTGGGTAACGGCTGCATAGGCATTGCCGGGCTGGCGCAGCGCTATGCTGTTGTCATTGCCGAACTGGCCGAGCACCGCTGTATTATTGTCCCCATTCTGCTGCAGCGTGATGCTGTTGCCCGTGCCATTTCCGCGCGCGCTATAGCTGGCGAGCACGGCTTCCGCCGACTGGGCGTAGCTGGCGCTGCCGGCGGCTCCGGCCAGCGTCCCGGCCTGAGTCAGGGCGGCTTCCGCCCATGGCTGCGTGGCGCCGATGGACCCGGCCTGTACCTGCACTGCGACGTTGTTGTTCCCCGCCTGATGAGCATAGGCCGTGTTGCCGACGCCGCTTTGAGCCTGGACGGCCGAGTTGCGGCTGCCCGTCGCGCCGTCCGGCGTGCCTTGCACGATCGCGGCCTGGTTGAACGATCCCGACAGAGCCTGAGCCACCTTGTTGTCATTGCCCAACTGCGACACATGGAAGTCGTTGCTGTCCCCCTTGATCAGCACGCCGGCCAGGTTGCGCTGCCCCGACTGGCGGATCACGCCCGACTCCAGCCCGGCCAGCGGCGTCAGTGCAGCATTATTGTTGCCGGCGTTTCCGTTGGCGTTGTTGTTGCCGTTATTGCCGTTGCAGGGGTTGCCGATTCCGTTGCCATTGCCGCCACCACAAGGATTGCCTTGGCCGCTATTGCCGTTGTTGTTGCTGCTGTTGCCATTGCTGACGCCATAGACCGACAGGGTGCGCGGCGAGAAAGCCATGCTGCGGCCCGTTCCGCCGGGAGCGTCGCCGCGTCCATTGCGGCTGCCGATTACAGATATGCTCGCCCTGTTGTCTCGTCCGGTTTGCGTGATGTCGAGAAGGTTGGCCGACCCCTTGAACTGAACCGAGGCCGTGGAGCCGGTGCTGCCGCTCTGGTCGATGCTGGTCTGGTTGTTGTCACCCACCTGCTCGATGAAGGCGATCGACTGCGCGCTGGCGCCGGAGAATGCAGTGCCCGCAGTCAGAGCCGCCAGGCCGAGCGCCGCCACCGTGCGCGCCTTGCGCGTCCAATTGCCTGTCATCCGCATATCATGCTCCTCTTTCGGCTTCTTGGCCTCGGGTGGCCCTCATCCTTCACCTGAGCAAAGCCGCAGCTTCGCTGAGCAGAAGGGTGCGGGGCGACATGACGCCGCCCCGCAACTTCTCTGGCTCGATTACTGCGAAACGGTGGCGATGTTGCCGGTGCCGTTCTGCGAGATCGTGCTGAACGATGCAGCCTGCGTGCTCTGCGTCACCGTCGACAGGTTGCCGTTGCCGGCCTGAGCGATGATGCTGTTCACATCCACAGCGTTCTGAGTGACATAGGATTTGTTGCCGTTGCCATCCTGCGAAATCGTGCTGCGAGCGCGAGCGCCGAGCGAACCCTGGGTCACTTCGGCAATGTTGTCGTTCTTCAGCTGGCTGATTTCGCTCACCTGATTGCCGGCAGACTGCTTGACCGTCGCATGGTTACGCAGGCCGTTCTGACCAATTTTGCTGGATGCGTCAGTGGCGCCGGCATACTGGTTCAGATAGGCCTTGTTGTCGGCATTGATCTGATCGATGTCGCTCTTGCCGCGCAAGGCCTCCTGCGAAACGACGGCCAGGTTGGTCGAACCATTCTGGTTGATGTCGCTCACGGCCAGATCGGCAGTCGCCGTCTGGGTCAGGCTGGCGCTGTTGCCGTAGCCTACCTGCTGGATGTAGCTTTCCACCGGCGCGTTGTTGGCAGTGTTGCCGGCACCAGCCTGGTCGACGGTCGCCGTGTTGGCGATACCGGCCTGATCGACGACGCTTGCAACGTCATCGGCGCCAGCGCGCTGCGTAACGGTGGCGTTGTTGCCGCCGAGCAGCAGCGAACCAACAGTCTGCGAGACCTTGCTGCTGGCCTTGGTGGCATCCTGGGTCACGAATGCGTCATGACGCGTGCCGTTCTGCTGGATGTCGCTGTCGGCGCGCGAGCCGCCCTGACGGACATCGGCCTCGCTCAGCTGGCCCTGCTGGTTGACGACGCTGTTGGCGTTCGCTGTCTGACGAACGTCGGCGTCGTTGCCACCAACCACGCCCTGCGTGATCTTGCTCTTGGCGACGAAGCCACCAGCCGAGTTGCCGCTCTGATTGACATAGGCATTGTTGCCGATGCCGGTCTGGTCGACTTCGCTGTTCGCTTCGATACCGCTCTGACGGACTTCGGCTGTGTGGTCAGAACCAGCCTGATCGATGTCGCTTTTGGCCTGTGCACCGCTCTGGTTGACGATCGCTTCCTGACGCGCGCCGTTCTGCAGAATGTCGCTGTCGGCGCGATCGGCGCTCTGATCGACAGTGGCTTCATGCAGTTTGCCGTTCTGCGTGATGTCGCTGTCGGCCTTGGTCGCGCCGGCAGTCTGACGGACAGTAGCCTCGTGGTTGTCATAAGACCAGAACAGGAAGCTGTTGCTGCCGGTCTGGGTCACCGTGCTGGTGCCGTCGGCCCCGTTCTGCAGGACGTCGGCATAGTTGCGGTTGCCGTCCTGATCGACGATGCTGTTGGCGCGTTCGCCGCCCTGCTGCACATCGGCGCGGTTGTCGTCGCCGTCCTGCGCCACGTCGCTGATGGCGGTCGTGCCTGTCTGGGTGACGAAGCTGTTGTTGCCGTCGCCGTCCTGCTCGATACCGCTGCGGGTGCCGTTGGCGTTCTGCAGCACATAGGCGCCGTTGCTGTTGCCGTCCTGATCGACAGTGCTGGTGCGGCCCAGCGTGTCGGCGCCGTTCACATTGCCCGGGAACTGCGAAACATAGGCAACGTTATCGCGGCCGTCCTGCTTGGTGGTCGAGTAGTCGATCTCGCCCTGCAGGGTCTGCGCCTTGTTGTCGCGCCCGTCCTGTTCGATCTTGCCGTACATGCGGCCGTCTTCTTCAGGCGTACCGCCGCTGACGCGACCCTGTTCGATGGCGGCTTCGTTGCCACGGCCGTCCTGGTCGACGATGGCACGATTGGCGAGACCGCCCGCGCCAGCCTTGCCCTGATAGACAACGGCCTTGTTCGCGCTGCTGGAGCCGGTAGCATTGCGCTGCGTGATCTCGACGCTCTGCTCATAGCCAGCAGGGATACCGGCGGGCACAGGGGCGGGGTGATTGGGCAGGTTATTGCGATCCGTGCCGATCTGCTCGACAAATGACGAGTTTGCACCATTGCCCGACTGTGTCACCTTAGCATGGTTGTCACCCGAACCTGCGGTATTGGCGAGCCCCTGCTTGATGACCGAACGCCCCTTGGATCCGCCGGTCTGGCCGGTCTGGGTTACCGTCGCGCTGTTGTTGTCGGCCTTCTGCTGAACGTCGGAATAATTGTTGGTCGAGTTAGGCGTGTTGCCATAGACGGCGCCAACCGGAGCGCCGGTGCCAACCTGCGCATTGGCGGCACCCGCCGTCAGCGCCAGCGCCGAAGCGCCGAGTAGAAGCTTCTTGATCATCACATTCCTCCTGTTTCAACTCAAGTGCCGCGATGGTCTGCGGCGGCTAGGCTTACCGGCTCCCCAGTTCGGTAGCGCCGGGCGGGCGGGGTTCGATTTCCCTGCCCACTCGTCACACTCTCCCCCCGCTTGAAGGGGTGAGTTTCATCACCGCGCGGTCGGTTGACCGGCGGAATTCGATTGATTGCCGACTGCGACCTGGGTCGGTGCAGGCTGGCGCGATCGGGTTTGCGAAGCGCGTGCCTGCGGGCCGGGCGCCCTGGCGCGGCTGGTGCGGGTCGGCTTCTTCGGATCGTCGATCGGATCGGTGTAATAAGGCCCCGTGCGGCGGAAGGCGGCGGCGATGGCGCGGTCCTTCTCTTCCTTATAGTGGTCGAGATAGGTCTTGCCCGCGGCCTGGTCGGCGAAGCTCCACAGCTGGCGACCGCCGGGCTGCGCGCCCTCCATGATCAGGGCGTAGACTGCCTTCTCGATGGCCGCCTGTGTCGCGATCTGGACCGGCTCGTTGGATGAGACGCCCGCTTCGCCTTCCAGCAGCTCGTCGAACTGCACGAACTTGAAGACGTTGGTGTTGAGCGCGACGGAGGCGACCGTCTTGGAGGTCACGACATTGCCCAGCACCTCGCCCGTCTTCACGCTGATGGCGCGCAGATAGACGGTGACGGTGTTCTGGCGGTACTGCATGTCGCCGCCGATCCCCAGGAAGCGCGCGCCGATGCCGCCTGTCTGGGTGTTGCTGTCATAACCGACGATGCCGCCTTCCAGCAGGATGCCGGCGAACAGCAGCGAAGGCAGGACGCTGGAGGGCGTTTCCGCCTCGCCGAGATAGCGCTGGCGCATCTCGCGGATGATCTGCCGTTCCTTCAGCAGATTATCCAGCCGCTCACGCTCCACCACGGTGAACCAGTTGCCGTTGCCAGCGTCGCGCAGCGCCTTGATCAGCACGCTCGTCCCGCCCTGGGTCACGGCGCGCGAAAGGCTCTGGATATTTTCGGACGGCTTGAGCTGCCCGGTCTGGTCGGTGAAGCTGTAAACCGCGATCGGCACCGGCTGAGGCGGCGGCGGCAGATAGATAAGGTCGCGCTGAACCGGCGTGACCGGAGCGATCTGCGGCGGTGCGCTGGCCGACGCGGTCAGCTCGCGCGGAACCGAACAGCCCCCCAATGTGGCCGCCATGCAGCCGATGAGCGCGACAGCCGCCGAGCGCTTTGAAAAATTCCCCCTGATGCTCATCTTACTGCCCTGTCAGAGTGTTGGTCGCCGCCAGGCTCTGCGCCAGCGAGCTTTCGACCGAGCCGGTGTTCGCGGCTGATTGCGCATTGGCGGTGTTGAGCGTCAGCACCGGAACGACGATGTCGGTGGTTTCGCCGGTCGAATTGTCGAAGATGCTTAGGCGGATTTCGCTCAGCGTCCGTTCGAAGGAGATTTTCTGATCGCCGACGGTGAACTCTCCCGACGTGCCCGGGTTCGAACCCGTGATCGCCTCGACGACGCTGGAGGACAGGGCCGACAAGAGCCGGCTCTGAATCTGCCGGGCGAACAGCTGCGCTTCCGTCAGTTCGCCGGTGCCATCGGCGCCGCTCGACTTCTGGGGAGGCCGCTGCGCGGTGGCGGTGGCGAGAAGATGATCCGAATTGAACGGATTTCCGCCGAAGGACGGATTGCGGAACTCAAATTTCAGTTCTTGCGCCGAAGCGGGGGCGGCCAACGCGATCGCCCCAAGCATGGCCAGTCGTAGATGCTTCACTTTTCAAGCCCTTTATGCTGCATCACACGCTCGCCCGCCGATGCCGGCCAGGGCTGCGCGTGAAGGTGCGCGTCATCAGTGCCCGAACAGTCAAGCGTCCGGGGCAGCAGCTATTTTAAGAAGGACGGAACCCCGAAATCGGGGCGCGGACCGTCACGTCAAAAGGACGTGGGACGGTATCCGGATCCGGCAGAGTTTATCGCTTTTGCGAACAGCGCCGCTGCTCTGCCTATCAGGCTCTTCTTCGACATGGACCACTTCCCCAACTTTCGACGCATATTGAAGGATCGTCCCCGTCTCCATTGGGAGCGATCAATCAACTTTGCTGCAGGGCCGCGACTCTTTTTGTTCTCTACCCTTCGCTGGATAGGGCGATTAACAAAAGCCTAACGAATGATATATACCCTAAATTGAGTAGATTGGCATTGCGAAGGCCAGTAAAGCTCGGGAATAGCTGGAGCATAAGGCCAAGACCCACGGCTTTCCTAGGGACAGGAAAGTTAACGCGCCCGATCAATTTTTTATCGGCAAAGTTGATTGTTCGAAATTGGTACAGCGCGAGAGGCTAAGGTTTACATGCGCGGTAAAGGGAGGGCAAACCCCGGGCGCAAGCGGCGACGCGGGTAAGGGCGTAAGAAGCAGCATGGGAGCTGATCGACTGGGGGCGAGGGCAGGAAGGGTTTGGAGACGTTCCGGCCCCCACACCCAGTCGAGCGAAGAATGGGGAAGTGCCCAAATTCGCAACTTAACCGTAACATTCCAGCATCGATTAAGAAAGACGCTTCGCCGCACTTATGCCGCGGCTTAACGGCGCGCGCTCGCTGCGGGAGAGCGACCGGCTCAGAATTCGATGGAGATATGCACCTTCGACTCCCGCACGCCCGCGATCGCGGCGATATGTCGGCGTGCCTCATCGATGGCTGCGTGGAGCCGGTCCGCTGTCGCACCGCCCGGGGAGGGCTGCGGAGGGGTCGGCAAGTCGTCGCCCCGCAATAATTGCTCCTCGTTCAGCCCGAATGCTTCGGCGAGAGCCAGCAAATTGCTCCGCCGCGGCACCGTCCGGCCGGTTTCCCAGGCCCAGATGCTCGGTTTGCTGAACCCCGTTCGGGCGGACAGCGCGGTCCGGCTCATGCCCCGCGCCTGACGCAGGCGGCTCAACCGTTCGGCCAGCGGGCTCTGCTGGCTGGAAGGGGAGGCGGCGGGCGGCTCCGCAGGACTGACAGCCGGATTGCGCAATTTGGCCGCGCTGATCGCGACCTGCGGCAGCGGCTGTTCAAAGCGGCAGCCGAACAGATGATCGTCCTGCCACACGATCTGCGCTGTCGCATTCTCCGCCTCGGGCAGGGACAGGGTGATGCTCTGCCCCACCTCAAGTCGGGACGTCGTTTCCATCAGCATGCCTGCGGTGGACAGGTCGTGAATGATGACGTTCGCGCGCCCTTCATCCAGGGAGCCCGGCAGTTCCAGCCGCATGCGCCAGCGGACAGCCTGGCGCTGGTCGGCCGATGCGGGCGGTGGCTCTACGATCGCTGAAATGGACATGAGCCACTGCTCGCAGCCAATAGTTTCGGGAGGGTTAATTCGCAGCAGGGGAGATCGACATGCGAACGCGCGGCGCTGCTCGGCGCGCCTGCGGCTGCTTCGCGTTGATACGCTGATTTCGAAGGAAAACTGGAGCGGGCGAAGGGATTCGAACCCTCGACCCCAACCTTGGCAAGGTTGTGCTCTACCCCTGAGCTACGCCCGCTCTGGCGGCCGGAGGAGAAGTCCCTCTCGGCGGGTGAGGCGGGCAACTAGCAGTGGTTTTTCCCATCGGCAAGGGTGAATTTGCAGGAAAGCGAATTTCTTTTTGCCTCGACGTTGCGGCACATACATGATGCCTCTGGCATCGCCGCGCCTAGCTGCTAGTCTTCTCAAGAGCGCATGGCCTTGATGCGTCGCGTGGATTAAGTTTTCCCGTCCTCCTATGGCATCGGGTAACAGGAGAATTGATTGCCATGACATTGGATCAGTTGACGCGCCGCGGCTTGCTGCGCGGGGGAGCCGCTGCGGCGGCACTGTCTCCGGTCGCAGCTTCCGCGGCCGCCGATCGTCGGCAGTCCCGCACGGAAGGATCAAACATGGTGGCCGTCGAATTGAACGTGAACGGCCGCGAGGCGCATCTTCAGCTCGACCCGCGCACCACGCTGCTGGACACGCTGCGCGAGCATCTGCACCTGACCGGCACCAAGAAGGGGTGCGACCATGGCCAGTGCGGTGCGTGCACGGTGATCGTCGAGGGGCGGCGGATCAACAGCTGCCTGACGCTGGCGGTCATGCACCAGGGTGACAAGGTCACGACGATCGAGGGCCTCGGCACGCCCGAGCGGCTGCATCCGATGCAGCGCGCCTTCGTGACCCATGACGGCTATCAGTGCGGCTATTGCACGCCGGGGCAGATCTGCTCGGCGGTGGCCGTGCTGGAGGAGATCGAGGCCGGCATTCCCAGCCATGCGACCGATGATCTGGAGAAAGTCGCCTTTTCCGATGCCGAGGTGCGCGAGCGGATGAGCGGCAATATCTGCCGCTGTGCCGCCTATCCCAACATCATCGCCGCCATTCGCGACGTCGCCGGGGAGGACAAGGCATGAAGCCCTTTACCTACACCCGCGCCGCGAGCGTCGAGGAAGCGGTCAGGTCCGCGTCCAGCGTGCAGGGGGCGCGCTTCATCGCAGGCGGCACCAATTTGCTGGATCTGATGAAGCTGCAGATCGAAACGCCGGCCCATCTGATCGACATCAATCATCTCGGCCTCGACCGGATAGAGACGACGGCGGGGGGGGGACTGCGCATCGGCGCACTGGTGCGCAACACCGAGCTGGCGGCCGACAGGACGGTCCGCCGCGACTATGCGGTGCTGAGCCGCGCGCTGGTCGCCGGTGCGTCGGGACAGTTGCGCAACAAGGCGACTACGGCCGGCAATCTGCTCCAGCGCACCCGCTGCCCCTATTTCTATGACACTCGGATGCCCTGCAACAAGCGGCGGCCGGGCAGCGGCTGCGCTGCGATCAAGGGCATGAGCCGCAGCCTTGCGGTCATCGGCACCAGCGACGCCTGCATCGCGCAGCATCCCTCGGACATGGCGGTGGCGATGCGGCTGCTGGACGCCAGCGTGGACATCATCGGGGCGGACGGCGCTCGTCGTTCCGTTCCGATCGCCGACTTTCACCTGCTGCCGGGTGATACGCCGCACATCGAAAACGCGCTGAAGCCGGGCGAGCTGATAACGTCCGTTACGCTGCCCAAGCCGATCGGCGGCACCCATGTCTATCGCAAGGTACGGGACCGCGCGTCCTACGCGTTCGCGCTGGTGTCGGTCGCAGCCGTGTTCGATCGCGACGGACAGGGGCGCTTCGCCTTTGGCGGGCTCGCACCCAAGCCATGGCGGGTCGCAGCAGCGGATGCCGCGGCCCGATCCGGGGCACCGGCGGTCGCGGAGGCGGCGCTCGACGGCGCGCGTCCCACACCGCTCAACGCATTCAAGCAGCAATTGACGGCGCGGACCCTCGCATCGGTCTTCCGCCAGAGGGAGGCTCGGGCATGAAATTCGACAGTCCCGCAACCAGTAATCCGATCGATCGCGGCCGCGTCGTCGGCATTCCGCAGGACCGGATTGACGGCCCCGCCAAGGTGACCGGCACCGCGCCCTATGCTTATGAACGCCATGATGCAGCCCCAAGCGCGGTCTATGGCTGGATCGTCGGGTCTGCGATCGCCAAGGGCAGGATCAAGGCCATCGACAGCCAGGCGGCGCAGGCCGCCCCGGGCGTATTGGGCATCGTGACGCATCAGAATGCCGGGCCTCTCGACAAGGGCAATATGAACACCGCGCATCTGCTCGGCGGGCCGCAGATCGAGCATTTTGAGCAGGCGGTGGCGCTGGTTATCGCCGATACGCTGGAAAATGCCCGCGATGCCGCCCGCTTGCTGCGGATCGACTATGCGCCCGAAAAGGGACGGTTCGACCTTGCCGCGGAGATGGGCAGCGCCGTCGCCCCGGAGACCGGTTTCGGCGGGCCTGCCGACACGCGGGCGGGCGATTTCGACGCTGCCTTCGCGCGGGCCCCTGTTCGAATCGATCAGCGCTACACCACGCCCGATCAAAGCCATGCGATGTTGGAGCCGCATGCCACCACCGCCGCGTGGAACGGCGATCAGCTGACGCTCTGGACGTCCAACCAGATGGTGTCTTGGAGCGCCGGGGACCTGGCGAAGACGCTGCGCATCCCCAAGGAGAATGTCCGGCTGGTTTCCCCCTATATCGGCGGCGGCTTCGGCGCGAAGCTGTTCTTGCGCGCCGACGCGCTGCTGGCGGCATTGGGCGCGCGGACGGTGGGGCGGCCGGTGAAGGTCGCCATTGCCCGGCCGCAGGTGCCCAACAACACCACCCATCGGCCCGCGACGATCCAGCGCGTCCGTATCGGCGCGAACCGCAACGGCGTGATCGACGCCATCGCGCATGATGTCTGGTCGGGCGACCTGCCCGGCGGCGGGCCGGAGACGGCGGCGCAGCAGACGCGGCTGCTCTATCGCGGCGATCATCGGCTGACGACGCACCGCCTCGCCACGCTCGACCTGCCGGAGGGCAATGCCATGCGCGCTCCGGGCGAAGCGGTCGGGCTGCTCGCCTTGGAAGTCGCGATGGACGAGCTGGCAGAGGCCTGCAATGTCGATCCCGTCGAGCTGCGCATTCGCAACGATGTCCAACATGATCCGGAAGTCGGGCCCAGCCGCCCCTTTTCCAGCCGCAAGTTCGTCGAGTGCCTGCGCCAGGGGGCGGACCGGTTCGGCTGGAGCCGCCGCCATCCCAAGCCGGGGCAGGTGCGTGAGGGGCGCTGGCTGGTCGGGATGGGCGTTGCTTCGGCCTTTCGCAACAATCTGGTCGCCCGATCGGGTGCGCGGATCGGCGTCGATGGCAAGGGGCATGTGACGGTTGAAACCGACATGACCGACATCGGCACCGGCAGCTACACCATCATCGCCCAGACCGCGGCCGAGATGCTCGGCGTGCCGCTGGCCGCTGTGACCGTACGGCTGGGGGACAGCCGCTTCCCCGCCTCCTCCGGCTCCGGCGGGCAATGGGGGGCGAACAGTTCCACCTCCGGCGTCTATGCCGCCGCCTGGGCGCTGCGCGGCAAGCTGGCGGAAAAGGCGGGTTTCGCCCCCGACCAGGCCGTGTTCGAAGACGGCATGATCCGCCAGGGGAACCAGTCCAAGCCGATCGGATCGCTGGCCGGCCGCGAGGGGCTGTGGGCGGAAGACCAGATCGAATTTGGCGATCTTGCCAAACGCTATGCGCAGGCGACGTTCGGCGCGCATTTCTGCGAGGTCGGGGTCGACATCGACACCGCCGAAGTACGCGTCCGCCGCATGGGGGGCGCCTTCGCTGCGGGCCGCATCCTCAATCCCAAATCGGCGCGCAGCCAGGTGATCGGCGCGATGACCATGGGAGTGGGCGCCGCGCTGATGGAGGAGCTGAGCGTCGATACGCGCTTCGGCTTCTTCGTCAATCACGACATGGCCGAATATCTGGTGCCCGTGCACGCCGACATCCCCGAACAGGATGTGCTGTTCCTCGACGAATTGGACGACAAAAGCTCGCCGATGAAGGCCAAGGGGGTGGGAGAGCTGGGGATCTGCGGCGCCGGCGCGGCGGTGGCGAACGCGATCTATAACGCGACCGGCATTCGCCTGCGGGACTATCCGCTGACGATCGACAAGCTGCTTGAGCGGGGGGAGGGCAGCGCGCTCGCTTGACAGCTCGATGGCGGCGTGCCTGAGCGCTCTTCAAGAAAATGAGCGCAAAAGGGCCGCCATCTTGAAACATCTCGCTCTTCCGCTTGCCCTTGTGAGCGTTCCGGCAGTTGCCTCCGCACAGCCGGCCGCGTCTGACGAGGCGCGCATCATCGTGACGGGCGAGGGGCTGCCCCTGCCGCCGGGGACGCCGGCCTATGGTTCAGTGCTGATCGATCGGCAGCGTCTGACCGACAGCGCGTCAGGTCGCATCGAAAGCGCGCTGGCCGACGTCGCCGGCTTCCAGCAGTTCCGCCGGTCGGACAGCCGCTCGGCCAATCCGTCGGCACAGGGCGCGACGCTTCGCGCGCTTGGGGGCAATGCGTCGAGCCGAACGCTGGTCCTGCTCGATGGCGTGCCGATGGCCGATCCCTTCTTCGGCTACATCCCGTTCAATGCGCTCGTGCCCGACCGCCTGTCGGTGGTGCGCGTGACGCGCGGCGGCGGCGTAGGCGCTTTCGGGGCGGGCGCGGTGGCCGGGACCATCGAACTTGCCAGCGCCACCCGCGACCAGCTGCCCCGCTTGGGCATGAGCGCCTTTTACGGCAGCGGGGACGCGACCGAGCTTTCCGCCAGCCTCTCGCCCGATCTCGGCAGCGGCTATGTGTCGCTGTCAGGCCGGTGGGACCGGGGCGATGGCTTCCAGACCACGCCCCGGGATCAGCGCGTCGCGGCCACCGTGCCCGCCGCCTATGACGGCTGGTCCACCAATCTGCGCGCCGCCGCGCCGTTGTCGGCCATATCGGAGGTCCAGTTTCGCGGCACGCTCTTCCATGACGAGCGGACATTGCGCTTTCGCGGAGCCGACAGCCTCAGCGAAGGGCAGGATGCCAGCATCCGCTTCATTTCCCGCGGCAAATGGCAGGTAGATGCGCTGGCCTATCTTCAGGCCCGCGATTTCTCTAACGTCGTGATCTCGGCCAGCAGCTTGCGCAAGTCGCTCGACCAGCGCAACACTCCCTCTACCGGCATCGGCGGCAAGATCGAGTTGCGCCCGCCGGTCGGCAGCGCGCATCTGCTGCGCATCGGCGCCGACACCCGCTTCGCCAGCGGCGACATGTATGAGGACGCCTATAATGGTGCGGGCGCGGTCACCTTCCGCCGCCATGCCGGGGGTCAGCAGAGGACGACCGGCTTTTTCGTGGAGGATGACTGGACGCGCGGGCGGCTGGTGTTGACCGGTGGCATGCGCGCGGACCATTGGACGATCGACAATGGCTTCTTCCGCGAGGTCAGTGCCCCGACCGGCGCGATCACGCCGCCGCCCGCGATCGGAAATCGCTCCGGCTGGCAGTTTTCCGGCCGAGCCGGCGCGCTCTACCGGATGAACGACGCGGTCGCCCTCCGCGCGGCGGCCTATAGCGGCTTTCGCCTGCCGACACTCAACGAGCTTTACCGGCCTTTCGTCGTCTTCCCGGTCACGACGCAGGCCAATCCTGCCCTCAACCCGGAAAAGCTCAGGGGCGCGGAGGCGGGGATCGACATCAGCCCCGCTCAAGGCGTCAGCCTGTCCGTGACCGCTTTCTACAACCGGCTGGAGGATGCGATCGCCAATGTGACGCCCGATCCCGCCAACCGGAACATGCGTCAGCGCGAGAATGTCGACGCGATCGTCGCGAGGGGCCTCGAGTTCAACGCCTCGCTGCGACGCGGGGATATGAGCCTGCTCGCCTCCTACGCCCACAGCAACAGCAGCATCCACGCGCCGGGCCTGCCGGATATCGACGGGCTGAGTCCCGCGCAAAGCCCCCGCCACGCCGCCAGCGGCACGCTCGCATGGCAGCCCCGGTATGGACCGGCAGTCTCGGCCACCTTGCGCTATGTCGCGAAACAATATGAGGATGACCTGCACGTCGACGTGCTGCCGGATGCGCTGACCGTCGACGCGGTCGCGCGGATTCCGCTCGGCCATGGCATCGCTGTGGTCGCGCGGGGCGAAAATCTGTTCGACGAAGCCGTCATCACCCGTAAGGTGACGGGCGCGAATGGCGTCGCGTCCATTGATCTGGGTACGCCGCGCACTTTGTGGATCGGCTTCACGGTTGGCCGCTGAACGCCTCCATGGGTTCGTCCGCTACGCTCCTGCCACTTGCGGCCGCCTGGCTGCTGCTGATCAACCTCTGGACCTTCCAGCGCTTCGGGGCTGACAAGGCACGCGCGCGTCGGGGGCAGCGCCGTATCGCGGAGCGCGATCTGCTGGGACTTGCGCTGATCGGCGGGACACCCGGCGCCTTTCTTGCCCGCCGCGTCTTCCGCCACAAGACGCGCAAACAGCCCTTCACCACACAGCTGCAACTGATCGCCGCCGTTCAGCTGGGCACGGTCATCGGCTGGTGGATCATCTGACCGCGGAATGTCGGGGAGGGGGAGAAATGGTGCTGCCGGCGAGGATTGAACTCGCGACCTCAGCCTTACCAAGGATGCGCTCTACCACTGAGCTACGGCAGCACTATTTCGGTCCCAACCGGCGCATCGCGTCGGCGGAGCCGGGCCTATGACCGCCCGAAGACTTCCTGTCAAGGCGGCTTGCGGCGGGCGATGCAATTTGCTTAGGAGCCGGCCATGACAGGCGGGCAGGACAAGCGGAAGGAAAGGCTGGCGCAGGCGCTGCGCGACAATTTGCGGCGGCGCAAGGCGCAGGCCCGCGAATCGCGCGACGCCGAAACAACGCCGCCAGCCGAGCGGAAGGACTGAGGGCCTATAGCGGCGCGCAGGCGGCCTTCAGCCATGCCAGCGCCTCACCCTCCAGTTGCGGGCCGACCACCTCCGCCACGCGCGCATGATAGGCGTCGATCCAGGCCCGCTCATCGCGCGTCAGCAGTTCCACTTCAATCGCGTTGCGATCGATCGGCGCGAAGGTCAGCGTCTCGAAGCCCAGCATCTCCCGCTCCGCGCCGGGCAGCTCCCGGTCCTCGACCAGCACCAGATTTTCGATGCGGATCCCATATTCGCCGGTCTTGTAATAGCCGGGCTCATTGGAAAGGATCATGCCCGGCTGCAACGGCTCGTCGCCCCCGCCGAAGGTCGCGATCCGCTGCGGCCCCTCATGCACGGACAGGAAGCTGCCGACGCCGTGGCCGGTGCCATGGGCATAATCCAGCCCTTCGGCCCACAAAAACTGCCGCGCCAGCACATCCAGCTGCCCGCCGCGCGTGCCGCGCGGGAAAACCGCGCGGGCTAAAGCGATATGGCCCTTCAGCACCAGCGTGAAGCGGCGCTTCATCTCTTGCGTCGGCGTGCCGATCGCGATGGTGCGCGTCACGTCGGTGGTGCCGTCGCGATACTGACCGCCCGAATCGACCAGATAGAAGCTGCCCGTTTCAATCGGCCGGTTGGTTTTTGGCTCCACCCGATAATGCACCACGGCGCCGTTCGGCCCGGCGCCGGAAATCGTGTCGAACGACAAGTCTTCCAGAAGCCCCGTCTGCTTGCGGAACGCCTCCAGCTCCGCCGCCGCGCCCAGTTCATCGACACTGCCCTTGGGCGCTTCAATCGCAATCCAGTGGAGGAAGCGGCTGAGCGCCGCCCCGTCCCGTGCCTGTGCGGCGCGGTGCCCACTAATCTCGACCTGATTCTTGATCGCCTTGGGCAGCACCGCCGGGTCGCGTAGCGGCAGAACCTTCGCCCCCGCCGCATCCAGCCCATCGAAGATCGCGGCCACGGCCCGATCCGGATCGGCCGCCACAGTCTTGCCGCTCAGCCCCGCCAGCGCCGCTGCGAACTCCGCCCGATCGTGCACCCGCACTGCGTTGCCCAGATGCGCGGCCACCGCCTCGTCCATCTTCTCCGGCGCGACATAAAGGTCCGCCGTCGCGTCGGCATGCACGATGGCATAGGCAAGGGCGACCGGCGTGCGGTCCACATCCTTGCCGCGAAT
The DNA here is from genome assembly GCF_000412635.1 of Sphingobium bisphenolivorans. Lineage (GTDB taxonomy): Bacteria > Pseudomonadota > Alphaproteobacteria > Sphingomonadales > Sphingomonadaceae > Sphingobium > Sphingobium bisphenolivorans. Next base: position 34,468 of record NZ_ASTG01000015.1, on the reverse strand, counting down.
GTTGAAGGTCCATGCGATCGAATCGAGCGCCGACAGCACCACCGCATCGGCATGTTTCGACGTCAGCCAGTCCGCCATCGCCTGCCGCTTCTCGGCCGCGCTCTGCCCGGCATGGCGATCCTCATGCACGACCAGTCGCGCGGCGCTGGGCGCGGGGCGGTCCGGCCACACAGCATCCACGGGATTGCTGTCCACCGCCACCAGCTCGGCGCCGCGCTCGGCCAGCGCCTCGCCCGCCGCCTTCACCCAGGAGCGCGTGTGCAGCCAAGGGTCGTATCCGATCCGGCCGCCCTGGGGCGCATGGTCCTGAAGCCAGGCGGCCACCGATGTCTGCGGCACGCTCTCATATTGCCAGTGAGCGCCGTCCACCTGTTCGCGCACCTGCAGCGTATAGCGTCCATCGACGAAGATCGCCGCTTCCTCCGGCAGCACGACGGCGCTGCCCGCCGATCCGTGAAACCCCGTCAGCCAGGCAAGCCGCTGCGCATAGGTACCGACATATTCGCTCATATGCTCATCGGTGAGCGGCACGACGAAGCCGTCCAGTTGCACGCGCGCCAGCTGCGCCCGCAAAGCCTTCAGACGGTCCTCATAAGTCGACATCGCAAACCCCTTGGATCATAGGGCCCTCTTGCGCTGGCCCTGCCATAGCCAACATAAGCAGGGCAGGGCGCAGATGCCAGCGCCCGACTTCGACCAGATCAGGACCCTGAATGACCGCTTCGAACCATCCGCCCGTCGCCGCCCGCCGCCCGCACAGCATTGCCCATCACGGCATCACCGTGGAGGACCCCTATGCCTGGCTGCGCGACCCCGGCTATCCGGAGGTGACGGACAAGGATGTGCTCGCCTACTTGAACCAAGAAAATGCCTGGTTCGAGGCGGCGATGCAGCCGCACAAGCCGCTGCTCGACACGCTGTTCACCGAGATGAAGGGCCGCATCAAGGAGGATGACAGGTCCGTCCCGCAGAAGGATGGGGACTATGTCTATTGGCGCGCCTTCGACGTTGGCGCCCAATATCGCAAATGGTATCGGCGGCCCGTGGCAGGCGGCGAGGATCAACTGATCCTGGACGAGCCGACATTGGCGGAAGGGCACGACTATTTCCGCCTCGGCGCCCTCTCGGTCAGCCCCGACGGCCGCTATCTCGCCTACGCCATCGACAATAATGGCTCGGAGCGGTTCGAGGCGCGGGTGAAGGACCTCTTCACTGGCGAGCTTCTCCCGGAGGTCATTCCCGACACGCTGTCCTCGCTCGTCTGGACGAGCGACAGCAAGGGCCTGCTCTACGGTATCGCCAATGAGCAATGGCGCACCGACAATACCCGCCTCCACTGGCTGGGGCAGCCGGTGGAAAGCGATGTCGAGCTGTTCCACGAGGATGATGAGGGCTTTCGCGTTTCGGTCGGCCTCACATCATCGGAAAAGTGGATCGTCATCGCGACGGGCGATCATGTGACAAGCGAAGTGTGGCTGCTGCCCGCCGACAATCCGCTGGCGGAGCCGCTGCTGGTCGCGCCGCGCAAAGCTGGCCGCGAATATGATGTCGATGAGCATGAGGGCACGCTCTACATCCGCACCAACGACACCCATCCCAATTTCCGGCTGGTGAAGGCTTCGCTGGAAAAGCCCGCCGAGTGGGAAGAGGTGATCGGCGCCGACGCCCATTTCTACCTCACGGATTTCACGCTGTTCAAAGGCTTCTATGTGACCGAGGGTCGGCAGGACGGCCTCGACCAGATCGAGTTGCGCGATTACGCCACTCATCAGGCGAAGCGCATCCCTTTCCCCGAAGCGAGCTACTCCGCCAGCTTGGACGACAATCCCGAATATGACGTGACGAAGCTGCGCATCGGTTATGAATCGATGGTCACGCCCGACACCATCTACGACTATCACCTCTCGACCGGCGAGCTTGAGGTCCTGAAGGTGCAGGAAATCCCCTCCGGCTACGACGCGAGCCGCTATGCCACCGAGCGGCTGATGATCCCAGCGCGCGACGGCACGGACATCCCGGTGTCGATCGTCTATCCCAGGGACCTGCCCCGCGACGGGAGCGCGCCGTTGCATCTCTACGGCTATGGCGCCTATGGCATCGCCATGGAGCCCGGCTTCTCCACCAGCCGCCTGTCGCTGCTGGACCGCGGCTTCGCCTTCGCCCTCGCCCATATCCGCGGCGGCGACGATCTCGGCCAGCAATGGTATCTGGACGGCAAGCTCGACAAGCGGACCAACACATTCACCGATTTCGTGGACGTGGCGAAGGGCCTGATTGAGCGCGGCTATACGGCGAAGGGCCGCATCAGCATTTCCGGCGGATCGGCGGGCGGCGAGTTGATGGGCGCGGTCATCAACTCCGATCCCGACCTGTGGGGCGCGGTGGTGGCGCATGTGCCCTTCGTCGATGTGCTCAACACCATGCTGGACGAGACGCTGCCGCTGACGCCGGGCGAATGGCCCGAATGGGGCAACCCGATCGAGGACCGGGCGGCGTTTCAGACGATCCGCTCCTATGACCCCTACAGCAACGTCCGCGCGCAAGACTATCCGCCACTGATGGTGACCGCCGGCCTCAACGATCCGCGCGTCACCTATTGGGAGCCGGCCAAATGGGTCGCCCGCCTGCGCGCCACCAAAACGGACGACAAGGTCCTGCTGCTCAAGACCAACATGGGCGCGGGCCATGGCGGCAAATCGGGCCGCTTCGAAAGCCTGCACGAAACCGCCGAGGAGTTCGCCTTCATTCTCTGGCAGCTTGGGGTGGAGAGCTGATGGCGTCCACCTACACAACCCGGATCACCGCCGGACCCGAGCATATCGACGTCCTCGGCCATGTGAACAATGCGGTTTGGGTGCAGTGGATGGAGCAGGTCGCGACCGAGCATTGGACCCGCGACGCCGCGCCGGAGCATCTGGACGCCTATGTCTGGGTCGTGACACGGCATGAGATCGACTATCGCGGCAATGTGCGGGAGGGGGAGGCGGTGACTGCCCGCACCTGGATTCCGCAAGGTCCGCGCGGTGCCCGGTTCGACCGGCACATGGATTTCACCGGCCCCGACGGCAAGGTGAAGGTGGCGGCGAAATCCACCTGGGCGATCATCGACCGCGACAGCGGCCGCATCCTGCGCGTGCCCCCGGAAGTCGCGGCGCCCTTTCTCGGTCCGTAACGGTTCGGAACCTCCCCTGCGGGTGGCACGTTTTCCCGGCCACCAACGTCTACAGGAGAGAATATGCGTAAGTTCGGCTATTCCCTGCGCGCCATGGCCGCAGCCTCGGCATTGTTCCTGGCAAGCGGCCCCGCACTGGCAGGGGACGAGGAACGGGCGCTCGCCGCCATTGCGCAGGCGCAGGGCAAGATCGACGCGGCTGCCAAGCTGAAGGCCGGCGACTTCGACCCGGCCGTGCTGGCAAAGGCGCAGGCCTCGCTGCGGCTGGCTCAGGAAAATCTGAAGAGCGGCAAGGAACAGAATGCCATCAAGGCGGCGATCGAGGCGCAGGGCTTTGCCGACACCGCGATCGGCCGCAGCCAGGCGCGCACGGAAACGGATGCGCAGGTCCAGGCCTCGACCGCCGCCGCGGCGCAGCAGGATGCCGCCGCCGCCAATGCCCGCGCTGACGCGGCCGAACGGGCCGCTGCTTCCGCCGCCGCCGACGCGCAAGCGGCCCGCGCTGCCGCCTTGGCGACGCCGCCAGCGCCGGCGACCACGACGGTGACCACCGAAACCGTGAAGACCGCGCCTGTGACCACCGTGCGCAAGACGGTGCCGAAGAAGGTCGTGCGCAAGAAGACGACAGCGCCGGTCCGCGCCTCTGTCGTGGAGAAGACCACGACGACTGTCACCAACCGCTAAATCGCCATCAGGCTGAAGGCTGTGGCCCGATCTGCAGCCTTCAGTCGAAGATACCGACCGCGCCCTCCGCCCAGATCAGCAGCACCATCAGCATCAGCACAGCTGCGATCAGAGGCAGTAGCCGGCGATCACGCAGGACGCGCGCGGCGACCTCATACAGGCCGATAGCGCCGATCAGCAGCCCGCCTGCCGCCGCAAAGTCCCACGCGGTCCAGCGCACCTCGTCCGTGAACTGCATCGCGACCAGCGGCATCAGCAGGATCGCGGCGGCGAGGCACCAGATGATGGTGCGCCAGGGATGGTCCACCGCCAGCCGCGTTCCTGCCTTCGCCATCAGACCTGCTCCCTCATCCCGTTCGCTCAACCGCTTCAACCCCGGGGATATGATCGTCGATCACCGGCTCGCTGGCCATGTCCGACCGCTCGGTGGCCTGCCGCGCCCACATGGCGGCATAGAGGCCATCGGCGCGCACCAGATCGGCATGGCGGCCGCGCTCCACGATCCGCCCGCGTTCCAGCACGATAATCTCATCGGCTTCCACCACTGTCGAGAGCCTATGCGCGACGATCAGCGTGGTGCGCTTGCGCGCAATGCTGCGCAGCACATCCTGGATTTCCGTCTCCGTCCGGCTGTCGAGCGCGCTGGTCGCCTCGTCCAGCACCAGCACCGGCGGGTCCTTCAGCAGCGTCCGGGCAATCGCCACCCGCTGCTTCTCGCCGCCCGAAAGCTTGAGGCCCCGCTCGCCCACACGCGTGGCATAGCCCTGCGGCAAGCCCATGATGAAGTCGTGGATGGATGCCGCCTTCGCCGCCGCCTCGATTTCCGCCTGGGTCGCCCCGTCGCGGCCATAGCCGATATTATAGCCGACCGTGTCGTTGAACAGCACCATGTCCTGCGGCACGATGCCGATCGCGGCACGCAGCGATTGCTGCGTCACCTGCGCGATATCCTGCCCGTCGATGCTGATCCGGCCGCCCTGAATGTCGTAGAAGCGGAAGAGAAGGCGGGCGATGGTTGATTTGCCCGCGCCTGACGGACCCACGATCGCAAGTGTCTTGCCGGCCGGCACGGTGAAGCTGACGCCATGCAGGATTTCGCGCTCAGGATCATAGCCGAAATGCACATGATCGAAGCGCACCTCGCCCGCCTCCACATGCAGCATCGGCGCGCCGGGCGCGTCGCTGATCTCGGTTTCCGTATCGATCAGCTTGTACATCGCTTCCATGTCGATCAGGCCCTGCCGGATCGTGCGATAGACCATGCCGAGCAGGTCGAGCGGCCGGAACAGCTGGCTCAGCAGCGTGTTCACCAGCACCACGTCACCGGTCGAGAACTGCCCCCGGCTCCATCCCCAGACCGTATAGCCCATCGCGCCCGCCATCATGAGGTTGGTGATCAGCGACTGGCCGATATTCAGCCAGGCAAGGCTGTTCTCCGACTTCACCGCCGCATTGGCATAGCGCCGCATCGCAGTGCCGTAACGGGCGGCTTCGCGTTCTTCCGCGCCGAAATACTTGACCGTCTCGAAATTGAGCAGGCTGTCGACCGCATGGGCGACGGCGCTGGTGTCCATGTCCACCATGTCGCGCCGCAGCTGGTTGCGCCATTCGGTGATCGTCCGGGTGAACCAGATATAGAGGCCCACCATCACCAGCGTCGCCGCGACCAGCCCTGCGCCGAATTTCCAGAAGAAGATGACGCAGACCGCCGCCAGTTCCAGCACCGTGGGCGCGATGTTGAACAGCAGGAAATAAAGCATCGTGTCGATGCTCTTCGTGCCGCGCTCCACGATTTTGGTGACCGCGCCGGTGCGCCGGTCGAGATGGAAGCGCAGCGACAGGCGGTGCAGATGCACGAACACATCGTCCGCCAGCCGCCGGCCGGCTTCCTGCCCGACGCGTTCGAAAATGGCGTTGCGCAGATTGTCGAACAGCACGCTGCCGAAGCGCGCGCCGGCATAGGCGACGACCAGCGCGATGGCGAGGCTGGCGCCCGCCTCCATGCCCGGCACCATGCGGTCGACCGCGCCCTTATAGGCGAAGGGCATGGCGAGGCTGACGATCTTCGCCACCAGCACCAGCGCCATGGCGATGACCACCCGCCGTCGCAACGCAGGCGCATCGGCCGGCCAGAGATAGGGGAAGAAGCGCCGCATCGTCTCCCATACGGGCGGGAGCGGGCTATTGTCGGGTGTGGATGGCGGCATGGGGGATTATGTAGGCTTTCGAGCCGCTCGCATCCAGTATGTTCAACCTTGCGGCTTCAGCATCCGTGCTGCGAAGGCAGGAGCCCAGATCAGAGGGCGGAATTGGGCTCCTGCCTTCGCAGGAGCACGCAATTCCTAATCCTTCAGTTTCAGTCGCGCAGCAGCTCGTTGATCCCGGTCTTCGACCGCGTCTGCGCATCGACCCGCTTCACGATCACGGCGCAATAGAGGCTTGGTCCGGGCGTGCCGTCGGGCAGGGGCTTTCCGGGCAGCGATCCCGGCACGACCACCGAATAGGGCGGCACTTCGCCCATGAAGATCTCTCCGGTGGTGCGATCGACGATCTTGGTCGACTGGCCGATGAACACGCCCATCGACAGCACCGAACCCTTGCCGATGCGCACGCCCTCAACGACTTCCGACCGCGCGCCGATGAAGCAGTCATCCTCGATGATCACCGGATCGGCCTGCAGCGGCTCCAGCACGCCGCCAATGCCGACGCCGCCCGACAGGTGGACATTCTTGCCGATCTGCGCGCAGCTGCCGACCGTCACCCAGGTGTCGACCATCGTGCCCTCGTCCACGAACGCGCCGATATTGACGAAACTCGGCATCAGGATGACATTCTTGGCGATATGCGCGCCCGCGCGGGCGAAGCTGCCCGGCACCGCACGGAAACCAGCGGCGCGGAAGGCGGCCTCGTCCCAGCCGGCGAACTTGCTCGGCACCTTGTCCCACCAATGGCCCGCGCCCGGGCCATTGTCGATCATGACATTGTCGTTGAGGCGGAAGGACAGCAGCACCGCCTTCTTCGCCCACTGGTTGACCTGCCAGCCATCCGCGGTCGGCTCAGCGACGCGCAGTTCGCCGCTGTCCAGCAGCGCCAGCGCCTTGTCGACCGCCTGGCGCACAGCGCCCTGGGTCTTAAGATTGACATTGGCCCGGTCCTCCCAAGCGGCGTCGATGGTCGCGATCAGTTCGTTGCTCATGGCCTGTCCTTACAAGATGCTCGCCAGAAACGGCGTCAGATGGTCGGTTTCGAAATCGATGAAGTCGGGATGATGCTCGTGATTGCCGGCTTCCGAGCCGTTATTGACCCAGATGGTGGTCATGCCGATCGCCTTGGCGGGTTTCAGGTTGCGCGCCATGTCCTCGAAAAAGGCGGCGCGGGTCGGGTCGACCTTGTGGACGCGGCAGAGTTCGGCATAGCCGGACGGATCAGGCTTGGGCACATATTGGCAGGCCTGAATGTCGTGGATCAGCTCGAACGCGCCGGTCAGTCCCAGCTTGTCGAGCACCCGCGTGGCATAGGCGCCGTCGCCATTGGTGAAGATCAGCCGCCGGCCCGGCAGCGCGGCGATATGGGCATTCAGCGCCTCGTCCACTTCCAGCCGGTCCATCGAGATGTCATGGACGTAGTCCAGAAAAGCGCGCGGCTCGATGCCGTGATGGTGCATCAGCCCCGACAGCGTCGTGCCATGTTCCATGAAATAGCGCTTCTGGGTCGCCTTCGCGACCTCGGGATCGCAGCCGAGCAGGCCCTGGATGAACTCGCCCATCTTGACGTCGATCAGTGCGAACAGGTCCGCCTTTGCCGGGTAGAGCGTATTGTCCAGATCGAAGATCCAGCTGTCGACATGGGCAAGGTCCGCGCGCATGGCCGCGCCCTAGTCCTACCGGGCGGGGAGGGCAAGGGCCGACGCCTTGCAACACCTCTCCTTAATCGTCGTCCCCGCGCAGGCGGGGATCCATCTCCCAACGGCTGTGCTTGGCGTTAGGTCCGGAAATGGATTCCCGCCTTCGCGGCAATGACGGGACTTTGAAGTTGTGCAGTCACCCGCAGCCCGGCGCGGCGCTATCCTCATAGAAGGTCTGCACCGCCGCCCATGCGTCCTCGGCCGTCTCCACCCAGGTCAGCAGGTTGAGGTCGGAGGGCGAAATCACCCCCTCTTCAGCCAGCGCCTCGAAATCCACCACGCGCGTCCAGAAGTCTCGTCCGAACAGCAGCACCGGGATCGGCTTCATCTTGCCGGTCTGGATCAGGGTCAGCAGCTCGAACATCTCGTCGAACGTCCCGAAGCCGCCAGGAAATACCGCCAGCGCCCGCGCGCGCAGCAGGAAGTGCATCTTGCGCAGCGCGAAATAATGGAACTGGAAGCTCAGCTCCGGCGTGACGAAGCGGTTGGGCGCCTGCTCGTGCGGCAGCACGATATTCATGCCGATCGTCTGCGCGCCCACGTCCGCCGCGCCGCGATTGGCGGCCTCCATGATCGACGGCCCGCCCCCTGAGCAGACCACGAAATGGCGGCACCCCGCCTCGTTCACCGGATATTCCGCAGCGATCCGGGCCAGCTTGCGCGCTTCCTCATAATAGCGGGCCTTCTTGCCCAGATTCTCCGCGATGCGCCGCTGGTCCGGGGTCGTCGCGGCATCGATCCGCGCCTGAACCTGTTCAGGCTCGGGGATGCGGGCCGATCCGTAGAAGACGAAAGTCGATTCGATGCCCGCTTCGTCCATCAGCAGCTGCGGCTTCAGCAGTTCCAGCTGGAACCGCACCGGTCGCAGATCCTCGCGCAGCAGGAACTCGGTATCCTGAAAGGCCAGGCGGTAGGCGGCGCTGTTGGTCTGGGGAGTGCCTACGGTCTTGCGGGCATCGGCAGCTTCCTGACGCGCGGGCCGGAATTTGCGCTCTTCGATTTCTTGTCTTGTCATTAGCTCCAACTTAGGGCGGCGTGCGGCAAAGCCAAGGGCGCTTAGCGGCAGAAGCCACCTTTTCCGCCCATGTCGAAATGAAAATGATCGTGATGAGCCGCGTTGTAATCGGGGCTCAGTACCGTGCGGAATCGTTTGCAAGCACTGGCATGCACGATCTTCAGGAACTGCTGCACGCGGCTGTCGCCGTTCCAGTCCTTTTCGATGGAAATTCGCCGCCCATCACTCAGGACGAAGGCCGACACATCGACGGCATTGCTGTGCGCATGTTCGGACAGCCTGCCGCTGCCCGCGATCGGCCGGCAATTATAGGTGCCGAACGTCTCGATCCTTTCGATCTCCGCGCCCAGGATCAGCCGCGCGGCGGGCTGCACGCCGTAGCGCGCCCAGGCTGCGAAATTGGCCGCGAGATTGCAGGTCATGGCCCCTAGATTGCTGGTCGGAACCCCGATGTCGAGCAGCTTGACGCTGCCCAGCGCGTTGCACCCGCCGCCGAAATTCTGGTCCGGCAGGGGCGTGAAGGCGACCGATTGCGACGTCAGCTTCGCCATGCACTGGCGCACTTCCATCGTCGGCGGAGCGGGGTGTCGGGCGGCTCTTTTAACCGGTTTGGACGGCCGTTCGACGCGGCCCCGCGGCACCAGATCGCCGCCACAGCCCGCCAGAGTCAGCCCGGCCGCCGTGACCGCCGCCAGTCCCGCCTGGCGATAAACCGCTTTTCCCCACACCCGCATAGTCATGACTTGACCATTTACCACGACATGCTGGGCCTTGCGTTAACATCGCCAACGGTTCGTCGCGTCCAGACCATCATCCGGACTCGTTGACGGCTTGACTCTTGGGGCGAAGACTTTAGTTCGGCCGGCGGGCCACGCGGTCCCAACGCCGCGCGTGCTCTCTGTAAGGAGACGCAGTACATGACTGAAACGTTCGCCGCAGACGCCACCATTGCGCCTGCCGCCAAGCCCGCAACCAAGCCGGCTCGCCCCTATTTCTCTTCCGGTCCCTGCGCCAAGCCTCCGGGCTGGAGCGCCGACAAGCTGAGCGCCGAATCCCTCGGCCGCTCGCACCGCGCCAAGATCGGCAAGACCCGTCTCGCCTACTGCATCGACCTGATGCGCGAGCTGCTGAATCTGCCCGAAACGCACCGCATCGGCATCGTCCCGGGCTCTGACACCGGCGCCTTCGAAATGGCGATGTGGACCATGCTCGGCGCCCGCCCGGTGACGACGCTCGCCTGGGAAAGCTTTGGCGAAGGCTGGGTGACGGACGCTGCCAAGCAGCTGAAGCTCGACCCCACGATCATCCGCGCCGACTATGGCCAGCTGCCCGACCTGAACGGTGTGAACTTCGCCCATGACGTGCTGTTCACCTGGAACGGCACCACGTCCGGCGTGCGCGTGCCGAACGCTGACTGGATCCCGGCCGACCGCGAAGGCCTGACCTTCGCCGACGCTACCAGCGCGGTCTTCGCCTATGAGATCGACTGGACCAAGATCGACGTCGCCACCTTCTCCTGGCAGAAGGTGCTGGGCGGCGAGGGCGGCCATGGCGTGCTGATCCTCGGCCCTCGCGCGGTCGAGCGTCTGGAAAACCACACCCCCGCCTGGCCGCTGCCCAAGGTCTTCCGCCTGATGGCGAAGGGCAAGCTGGCCGAGGGCATCTTCAAGGGCGAGACGATCAACACGCCCTCCATGCTGGCGGTCGAGGACGCGATCTTCGCGCTGGAATGGGGCAAGTCGCTGGGCGGCCTTCAGGGCCTGATCGCACGCAGCAACGCCAATGCAGCGGCGCTGAACAAGCTGGTCGAAGAGCGTGAATGGCTGGGCCATCTCGCCGCCGATCCGGCCACCCGCTCGACCACCAGCGTCTGCCTGACCGTGGAAGGCGCGGACGAAGCCTTCATCAAGAGCTTCGCGGCTCTGCTGGAGAAGGAAGGCGCCGCCTATGACGTCGCGGGTTATCGCGATGCTCCGGCGGGCCTGCGCATTTGGTGCGGCGCGACCGTCGAGACGGCGGACATCGAAGCGCTCGGCCCCTGGCTCGACTGGGCCTATGCGACGGCCAAGGCTGGCTGATTAGCTTAACTGCGTCACCCCGGCCTTGAGCCGGGGTCCCGCTTCTTCATGTCCGCCCGCAGTCAAGCGGGACCCCGGATAAGGTCCGGGATGACGATGAAATTTAGGAAACACAGATGCCCAAGGTACTTATTTCCGACAAGATGGACCCCCGTGCCGCCGCGATCTTCCGTGAACGCGGCGTCGAAGTCGATGAAATCACCGGCAAGACCCCTGACGAGCTGAAGGCGATCATCGGCCAATATGACGGCCTCGCCATCCGCAGCTCCACCAAGGTCACGAAGGACATTCTCGACCACGCAACCAACCTCAAGGTCATCGGCCGCGCCGGCATCGGCGTCGACAATGTCGATATTCCGGCCGCCTCGTCAAAGGGCGTGATCGTGATGAACACCCCGTTCGGCAACTCGATCACCACCGCCGAACACGCCATTGCCCTGATGTTCGCGCTGGCCCGCCAGCTGCCCGAGGCGAACGCCCAGACGCAGCAGGGCCTGTGGCCCAAGAACGGCTTCATGGGCGTGGAAGTCACCGGCAAGACGCTGGGCCTGATCGGCGCGGGCAATATCGGCTCGATCGTCGCCAGCCGCGCGCTCGGCCTCAAGATGAAGGTCGTCGCCTTCGATCCCTTCCTGACGCCCGAACGCGCCGTCGAAATGGGCGTGGAGAAGGCCGATCTCGACACGCTGCTGGCGAAGGCGGACTTCATCACGCTGCACACGCCGCTGACCGACCAGACGCGCAACATCCTGAGCAAGGAAAATCTCGCCAAGACGAAGAAGGGCGTGCGCATCATCAATTGCGCCCGTGGCGGTCTGATCGACGAAGCCGCGCTCAAGGAAGCCATGGATGCAGGCCATGTCGCTGGCGCCGCGCTCGACGTGTTCGTGCAGGAACCGGCCAAGGAATCGCCGCTGTTCGGCACCCCCAACTTCATCTGCACCCCGCACCTCGGCGCGTCGACTGACGAAGCGCAGGTCAACGTCGCGCTTCAGGTTGCCGAGCAGCTCAGCGACTATCTGCTCGATGGCGGCATCACCAATGCCCTCAACGTGCCGTCGCTGTCCGCTGAGGAAGCCCCGAAGCTCAAGCCCTATATGGCGCTCGCGGAAGAACTGGGCAGCCTCGTCGGCCAGCTCGAAGGCGACCGCATCCAGAGCGTCGCGGTGGAGGTCGAGGGCCATGCCGCCGAGCTCAACCAGAAGCCGATCACCGCGGCGGTGCTCGCCGGCCTGATGCGCGTCTATTCGGACACGGTGAACATGGTCAACGCGCCCTTCCTCGCGAAGGAACGCGGTCTCGACGTGCGCGAAGTGCGCCACGACCGCGAAGGCGACTACCAGACCCTCGTGCGCGTCACGGTGAAGACGGAAAGCGGCGACAAGTCGGTTGCGGGCACCCTGTTCGGCCATTCGCAGCCGCGCCTCGTCGAACTGTTCGGCATCAAGGTCGAAGCCGACCTTGCCGGCCACATGCTCTACATCGTCAACCAGGACGCGCCGGGCTTCATCGGTCGCTTGGGGAGCACGCTGGGCGAAGCGGGCGTCAACATCGGCACCTTCCACCTCGGCCGCCGCAACCAGGGGGGCGAAGCCGTGCTGCTGCTCTCGGTCGACGGCGCGGTTAACGAGGATGTGCTGGCGGACATCTGCAAGCTCGCAGGCGTCAAGACGGTGAAGCTGCTGCGCTTCGCGTAACAACCCGAAAAGCCCTCCCCCCTCGGGGGGAGGGTTTGGGAGAGGGGGAGGCAAGATTGCGTCTCGACCCAAAGCTCAAGGAGCGCGCGAGGCAAATGCGCGCCAACCCACCCCCTCAGAACAAAAGCTCTGGTTAGCGCTTCGCGCCAACCGTTTTGAAAATCAGCAGTTCACCCGTCAGACAATCATCGCGCCCTACATCGTCGATTTCGCCTCCAAGGCCGCGAGGCTCATCATCGAGATCGATGGGGATACACATTGCTTCAAAGATCGCTATGACGCACGACGAACGGAATTTCTGGAATCGCTAGGATATCGCGTGCTTCGTTTCGGCAACCCGGATGTGATGGGAAATATTGAGGGCGTGCTTGGCGCCATCGCGCAGGCGTTGCGCGATGCCCCCTCTCCCCGACCCTCCCCCCTAGGGGGGAGGGAGCTGTAATGGCCATCCCGCCCGGCCTCCTTCCCGAAGGCCTTTCCGACCGCCTGCCGCCGCAGGCCGAAGCTTCCGCGCGGCTGACGCGCAGCGTGCTCGATACGGTCGCGGCGCATGGCTATGAGCGGGTGATGCCGCCCGTCGCCGAGTTCGAGGACACGCTGGTCGGCCGCCTCAAATCCATGCGCGCGCAGGACCTGGTTCGCGCCGTCGATCCGGTTTCGCAACGCAGCCTAGCCCTGCGCCCGGACATGACCGCGCAGATCGGGCGTATCGCGGCCACGCGCCTTGCCGGCGTACCGCGCCCGCTGCGCCTGTCCTATGGCGGTCCGGTGATCCGTCTGCGCGCGAACCAGCTTCGGCCTGAGCGCGAGCGGCTGCAACTTGGCGCGGAACTGATCGGCAGCGACAGCATCGCCGCCGCGGTCGAGATCGTGAATGTCGCGATCGAGGCGCTGCAAGCCGCGGGCGTCACCGGGATCACCATCGATTTCACCCTGCCCGACCTGATCGACAGCCTCGCTGCGGGACCGCTGCCCCTCGCGCCGCACGAGATTGAAGCGGTCCGCGCCGAACTCGATGCGAAGGACGCGGGCGCGCTTGCCGCGCTCGGTCCGGCCGCCGCCGCCTACCTGCCGCTGATCGAAGCGACCGGTCCCTTTCATCCCGCCATGGAAAAGCTCGAGGCGCTGAACAGGCAACTCGGCGGCGCGATGGACGGCCGAATCGCGGGGTTGCGCGCGATCGCGAAGCCGATCGGCTGGGACATCACCCTGACGCTCGATCCGACCGAGCGGCACGGCTTTGAATATCAGAACTGGTTCGGCTTCTCGATCTTCGCGGACGGTTTCGTCGGGGAGATCGGCCGGGGCGGCAGCTATGCCATCGCCCGCGCCGACGGTTCGGAAGAACCCGCCATCGGCTTTTCCCTCTATCCCGATCCGCTGATCGATGCGGGCTTCGGCCGGGAAAGTCCCAAGCGGCTGTTCCTGCCGCTGCACTACGACTCAGGCCGGGCCGCGCAGCTTCGCGGGGAGGGCTGGCGCACGCTCGCGGCGCTCAGCCCTGATCAAAATGGCGAGGCGCTGCGCTGCACCCATTGGCTCGACGGCGACGAACCGCGGCCTTACTGACTTGACCCGCTGGGGCAGCGCGGCTAACGCGCGCCCCGCAACAGGGCGAATTCCGCCCAATTGATCCTATCGGCATGCCGAGTCCCGTCGAAGGGCATGGCCGGTCCGCGCGGCGGGCGGAGGTCTGTATCCATGGCAAATGTAACCGTGATCGGCGCCCAGTGGGGCGACGAAGGCAAGGGCAAGATCGTCGACTGGCTGTCGGAGCGCGCCGACGTCGTCGCCCGCTTCCAGGGCGGCCATAATGCCGGACACACGCTGGTCGTCGGCGACAATGTCTATAAGCTCTCGCTGCTCCCGTCGGGCATCGTGCGCGGCACGCTCAGCGTCATCGGCAATGGCGTAGTGCTCGATCCATGGCACTTCCGCGATGAGGTCGCGAAGCTCAAGGGGCAGGGGGTGATGATCAACCCCGGCAACCTCCAGATCGCGGAAACCTGCCCGCTGATCCTGCCCTTCCACCGCGACCTCGACGGCCTTCGCGAGGATGCGAGCGGCGCCGGCAAGATCGGTACCACCCGCCGCGGCATCGGCCCGGCCTATGAGGACAAGGTCGGCCGCCGCGCGATCCGCGTGTGCGACCTCGCCCATCTCGATGATCTCGGTCCCCAGCTGGACCGCCTGACCGCGCACCACGATGCGCTCCGCGCCGGTTTCGGCGAAGCGCCGATCGACCGCGAGGCGCTGATGGCGGAGCTGCGCGACATCGCCGGCTTCATCCTGCCCTTCGTGCAGCCCGTATGGCTGACGCTCAACAAGGCGAAGGCGGAAGGCAAGCGCATCCTGTTCGAGGGCGCGCAGGGCACGCTGCTTGACATCGATCACGGCACCTATCCCTTCGTCACCTCGTCGAACACGGTGGCCGGCACGGCGGCGAGCGGCACTGGCCTTGGCCCCAGCGGCGCAGGCTTCGTGCTGGGCATCGTCAAGGCCTACACCACCCGCGTCGGCTCCGGTCCGTTCCCGACCGAGCAGGAAAATAACGTCGGCCAGCGCCTCGGTGAACGCGGCCATGAATTCGGCACGGTCACTGGGCGCAAGCGCCGCTGCGGCTGGTTCGACGCCGTGCTGGTGCGCCAGTCGGTCGCCGTCTCGGGCGTCACCGGCATCGCGCTCACCAAGCTCGACGTGCTCGACGGGTTCGAGACGCTGAAGATCTGCACCGGCTACCGGATCGGCGACCAGACGTTCGACTATCTCCCCGCCCATGCTCAGGACCAGGCGAAGGCGGAAGCGATCTACGAGGATATCGAAGGCTGGCAGGACACGACTGCCGGCGCCCGCAGCTGGGCCGACCTTCCGGCGCAGGCGATCAAATATATCCGCCGGATCGAGGAGCTGATCGGCTGCCCGGTGACGCTCGTCTCCACCAGCCCCGAGCGGGACGACACCATCCTTGTGCGCGACCCGTTCGCGGACTGATGCTATGCTGGTTCAGCTGAGCTGAAACAGATCGGCACCGGCCCGCTCCCCCCACCCGACCGCCCATATGATACTGCCGTCGGGTGGCCGGGTGGGGAGCGGGCCGATGCGGTTCCAAACAAAGGAAGACTCATGGCCGGCGACCGCTTCGAGCGTCACAAACAGCCCTGGACGGCGGACGAGCTGCAAAAGCTTCACACGCTGGCGAAGAAGGGCATGGCGCTCAAGGCGATCGCCAAGGCGCTCACCCGCAGCGAGGAATCGGTGAAAGCCCGTGCCAAGCAGGACGGGCTTTCGATCGCGAAGTTGCGCTGACTGACGCTATCTGGGTTCCTGCGAATGCAGAAACCCAGTCCGGCCGATGCTTGGATTGGCGGACGCTGGAACTGGTTTCCTGCCTCCACAGGCGCACGTCGTTCGTCTCCAGAAGCTGGACGCTCTGCTCCATTCATGGGAAAACATCAGCCTCTCACCACGGAGGCTCCCATGCCGCTCGACATCCTCGTTCTCTACGGCTCCTATCGCCGCGGCCGGTTGGGCATCCGCCTCGCCGATTATCTGATGAAGGGGTTTGGAAGCCTCGGCCACAAGGCCGAACTGGTCGACGCCATGGCTGTCGGCCTGCCCATGCTGGACCTGCGCTACAGCGACTATCCGGCCGGAGAAGCGCCCGCCGCCATGACCGCGCTGGCGGAGCGGCTGAGCGCCGCGGACGCCTTCGTGTTCGTCACAGGGGAATATAATCGCGGCGTGCAGCCGGGCCTCAAGAATCTCGTTGACCATTATCTCAAGGAGTTCGACCGCCGTCCTGCGGGCATCGTCAGCTATTCGATGGGCCGCTATGCCGGCGTCAACAGCCACGCCGCCTGGACGGTGACGCTCAGCGCCATGGGCATGGCGGTCATTCCCGAGCGGTTGAGCGTCGGCCAGATCGGTGACACGCTGGATGCCGAGGGCCGCCCCCATGGCGACGGCGGCGCTGCGCTGGAGCGCGGCTTTGCGGGTTTCGCGCGCAGTCTCGCTCATTGGGCTGCGGCAGGGAAGCGAAGCTGAAGCGAGGCTTGAATAGCCTTTTGCGTCCCTCGGGCGTTGGCGTCCCTTTCGTCCGGAGACATGCATGATCGTCAATGCCGTACCCAGCCTGCACCGGCTGGCCAGTGAAGTGTGGAAACCGCTCGCGCTTCTGTTCATGTGGGACTGCGCTGTCACCATAACCTATTATCTGCTTCCCTTTACCGCGCCGCAGCTGCCGCTGACGCTGTTCGGCTCGGCGTTGGCCCTGTTCCTCGGCTTTCGCAGCAACTCCTCCTACCAGCGCTGGTGGGAAGGGCGGATCCTGTGGGGCGCCATGATCAACGCCTCGCGCAGCCTGGCGCGTTCCACCCGCAACTTCCTGCCCGACCCGGAAGCGCGCGATCTAAAGCGGGAGATCGTGAAGCGTCAGATTGCTTATGTGAACGCGCTGCGCCTTCAGTTGCGGCGACAGCCGATCGATGCCTCGGTCACGGATCATCTAGAGGAGCGCGACAAGGGGCTGGCGCTGGCACGCGCCAATCCGGCCAACGGCCTGCTCGACAGTACCGGGCGGCGGATTGACCTTGCCCGGCGGCAGGGCTGGATCGACACCATCCAGCAGACGCAGATGGAGGCGGTGCTGGTCGATATGGCCAATGCGCAGGGCGGCATGGAACGGCTGAAGAATACGCCGCTGCCGGTCCAGTATCGCTTTCTGCCGACCTTCTTCACGCATCTGTTCTGCGTGCTGCTGCCGATCGGCCTGGTGGAAACGCTGGGCTTCGCTACGCCGCTTGGTTCGACGATCGCCGGGCTCATGTTCCTGGCGGTGCTGCGCATCGGCGACGATCTTGTCGATCCTTTCGCCAATTCGGTGCACGACGTCCCGCTTTCGGCCATGTGCCGCACGATCGAGATCGACCTTTCGCAATCGATCGGCGACGCAGCGCCCGAACCGCGGACGCCCGAACGGGGCGTTCTCTGGTAGATCAGCCCTGCCGTTCGTCCTCGACCATGTCAGGCGCCAGCGCCAGCCCCGCGCGCCCGTGGGCGGCCGTCTGAGCCGGTGCCTTGGGATGGGGCACATAGTCCGGTTCCTCTACCTCCAGCATCCCCTCCCACTTGGTGATGACGGAGGTGGCGATGGCATTGCCCAGCACATTGGTGGCGGTGCGGCCCATGTCCATGAAATGATCGACCGCCAGCACGAAGGCGACCCCCTCCACCGGCAGGTCGAACTGGCCGAGCGTGGCGGCCACCACGACCAGCGAGGCGCGCGGGACGGCGGCGATGCCTTTGCTGGTGACCATCAGTACGAGCAATATGGTGATCTGCGTGGCGATCGGCAGGTCGATGCCATAAGCCTGCGCGATGAAGATGGTCGCAAAGGTCGAATACATCATCGACCCGTCGAGATTGAACGAATAGCCGAGCGGCAGCACGAAGCTGTAGATGCGGCGCGGCACGCCGAAGCGGTCGAGCTGCTCCAGCATCTTGGGGTAGGCGGCTTCCGATGAGGCGGTCGAGAAGGCGATCAGCAGCGGCTCGCGCACATAGCGGAGCAGCCTTATCATCCGCCGACCGAGGAACACCGCGCCCGCGCAGCACAGCAGCACCCAAAGGGCGAACAGCGACAGGTAGAATTCGCCCACCAGCTCGCCGAAGGTCTTGAGCACGCCCAGCCCCTCGGTCGTGATGGCCGACGCCAGCGCTCCGAACACCGCCAGCGGTGCCACGCGCATGACATAGCCGGTGACCTGCAGCATCAGCTCCACCATCGCCTCGATAACGGTGACGATGGGCTTGCCCTTCTCGCCGATGGCGGTCAGCGCGACGCCGACGAACAGCGAGAAGACGACGATCTGCAGGATCGAATTTTCCGCCATCGCCCCGACCATGGAGGTGGGGAAAACGTGCAGGATGAAGTCGCGGAAGTTCAGCCCTTCGGTGTTGACGCCGGATTCCGCGCCCGATCGGACCAAGTTCAGTCCCTCGCCCGGCGCGAAGAAATTGACGAAGATGAGGCCCAGCGTCAGCGAGATGAGGCTGGCGATGATGAACCAAGCGAGCGCCCGCCCGCCGATCCGGCCCAGCGCCGCGCTGTCGCCCATATGCGCGATCCCGGCGACCAGCGTGGAGAAGACCAACGGCGCGATGATCATCTTGATAAGGTGCAGGAAAATGTCGGCCAGCAGGTGGAAATGGCCGGCGATGTCCTTCGCCAGCACCTTGTCGCCGGCCACCCACATATTGGTGGCGAAGCCCACCACCGCCCCCAGCAGCATGCCGATCAGGATGAACGCCGTCAGTCGATTTCGCATCTTATTCCCTTATTCCGCGCCTGCCCAACGGACCGCCACGTCGTAACAGGCGGCCGAACCACCTGCAATCGGGGGTAGAATTGGTCGCGAGGGGTTAGACGAACAAGGAAGGCTGTTTCCGCGCCTGCTCTGGCCGGGGAAGGCCGGTTACGGATAGAGCAGCCCTTCGCTCCAGCCAGTATCGGTGCGCTCGAACAGGCGCCGTTCGTGCAGCCGATGTTCGCGGTCCTGCCAGAACTCGATCCGCTCGGGTCGGACGCGAAAGCCCGACCAATGGGGCGGGCGCGGCACCGGCCCGCCCGCGAAGCGCAGCTGCGCTTCCTCATAGCGCGCCATGAAGACCTGCCGCGATTCGAGCGGCCGCGACTGATCCGACGCCCAGGCGCCCAACTGGCTGTCACGGCTGCGGGTCGCGAAATAGGCGTCGGCCTTGGCGTCGTCGACAACTTCCACCGGTCCCTCAATCCGAACCTGGCGGCGCAGCGACTTCCAGTGGAACAGCAGCGCCGCATGAGGATTGACGAGCAACTCGCCCGCCTTGCGCCCTTCGAAATTGGTGTAGAAGATGAAACCGTCCGGCCCATGGCCCTTCAGCAGCACCATCCGAAGGGAGGGACGGCCGCGCTCGTCCGCCGTCGCCAGCGCCATGGCGTTGCTGTCGTTGATCTCGCTGTCGCGCGCTTGCGCATACCAGCTGTCGAACAGGGCGAAGGGATTGGTGGTCATGCCCCTGATCTAGGCGCGCGCCGGGCTCATGTCGATACAGGCTGCCCCGCGCTTGAACGAAACGCCCGCTTTCGCCACATAGGGACCAAAGCGTTCAATTGTTTCTCAAGAAGGATGAATCACCAGCAATGGCGGACCCCTACTCCACCCTGGGCATCGCGCGCGGCGCGAGCGAGGCAGAGATCAAGTCGGCCTATCGCAAGCTTGCCAAGGAACTGCATCCCGACCGGAACAAGGATAATCCCAAGGCTTCCGAGAAATTCTCGGCCGTCACCAGTGCCTATGACCTGCTGTCCGACAAGGACAAGCGGGCGCGCTTCGACCGGGGGGAGATCGACGCAGACGGCAATCCGGCTGCGCCCTTCGGCTTTGGCGGCGGCGCGGGCGGCGGCTTTCGTGGGCGGCCGGGTCAGGGCGGCGGCTTCGAATTCCAGGAAGGCGCGGATTTCGGCGATATTTTCGAAGGGCTGTTCAGCGGCGGCGGTGCTGGCCGGCGCGGCGGGGGCGGCTTTGGCGGTTTTGGCCGCAACGCCCCGCCGCAAAAGGGGGCGAACGTCACCTACCGCCTCGCGGTGCAGTTCGTCGACGCAGCGACACTGGCGCCGCAGCGCATTACCTTGCAGGACGGCAAGACCATCGACCTCAAACTGCCTGCCGGCGTCGAGACGGGCACGCAGATGCGCCTTTCCGGCAAGGGACAGGCGGGGCCGGCCGGCGCGGGCGACGCCATCGTCACGATCGAGGTGAAACCGCACGCTTTCTTCGAGCGGGACGGCGACAATGTGCTGCTCAACCTCCCCATCACGCTCGATGAGGCGGTGAAGGGCGGCAAGGTGAAGGTGCCGACCGTCGACGGTCCGGTGATGCTCGGCGTTCCGGCTGGCGCCACGTCTGGCAAAACGCTGCGGCTGCGCGGCAAGGGCTTCACGGGGAAGAGCGGCCAGCGCGGCGACCAACTCGTCACGCTCATGATCGACATTCCCGCCGATGACCCGACGCTGCAATCGCTGGTCGAGAACTGGCAGGACAGGCGCGCCGTGCGGACCCATCTGGGCGTCTGAGTGGTTTAGGGCAGGATGCCGCATTCGCCCTACACCCCGGAGAGCCGCCGCCACCGCATCACGGGGCGCGTCCGTGACCGGTTCGATCGGGAGATCGACAAGGTAAGGCCCGGCACCTATCCGTTCGAGATCGCCAAGCGCGTCCTGATCGGCACCTATAGCGACGGCTTCATCCATGCTGGGAACCTCGCCTATCTGTCGCTTATGACGCTCTTCCCCTTCTTCATCGTCGCGGCGGCGGTGGCGAGCATCTTCGGCCGCTCGCAGGACGGGCTGGCGGCGGTCAGCGCCTTCTTGCAGACGGTGCCGCCCGGCGTCGCCGACGTCATCAAGAAGCCGATCATCGACGTGCTGACCGCCCGCACCGGGCCGCTGCTCTGGTTCGGCGGGCTTGTCGGCCTGTGGACGGTCGGTAGCCTGATCGAGACGATCCGCGACATTCTGCGGCGGGCCTATGGCACGAAAAGCACGCGCTCCTTCATCCATTATCGGCTGACCTCGATCGGCATCACCCTGATCAGCGTCTTCGCCGTAATGTTCGCCTTCTCGCTTCAGGTCGCCATCACCGGTATCGACCAGTTCCTGCATCAGATCCTGCCCTTCGCGGATCAGGCGATCCAGATCGTCGCGCTGACCCGACTGGCGCCGATGGCGATCCTGTGCGTCGCGCTCTACTACCTCTTTGTCTCCCTGACCCCCAGCCTGTATCGCGACCCGCGCTTCCCCAAATGGCCGGGCGCGCTGGCGACGGCGCTCTGGTGGTATGCCGTCACCATGCTGCTTCCGCCGACGCTTTCGCTGCTCGGCGGCTATTCCATGACCTATGGCAGTCTGGCTGGCGTCATGATTGCACTCATTTTTTTCTTTCTCGTTGGCCTTGGCGTGGTAATTGGCGCGGAACTGAATGCGGCGCTGGCGGAATTCCCGGAAGAGGAAGTCAAGGCGGCAGCGCCTGTCGATAAAGGGAACGGGACGACATAATGACAGGCTTGATGGCGGGAAAACGCGGTCTGATCATGGGCCTCGCGAACGACAAGTCGTTGGCCTGGGGCATTTCGAAGGCGCTGCATGCACAGGGGGCGGAGCTGGCCTTCTCCTACCAGGGCGAGGCTCTCGCCAAGCGCGTGCGGCCGCTGGCGGCGGAGCTGGGCTCCGACCTGCTGATCGATTGCGACGTGTCCGACATGGACAAGCTCGACGCCGCCTTTGACGAGATCAAGGGCCGCTGGGGCAAGCTCGACTTCGTCGTTCACGCCATCGGCTATTCCGACAAGAACGAGCTGCGCGGCAAATATGTCGATACCAGCCTCGAAAACTTCCTCATGACGATGAACATCTCCGCCTACAGCTTCGTCGCCGTCGCCAAGCGCGCCCGCGCACTGATGGCGGAAGGCGGCAGCCTGCTGACGCTGAGCTATTATGGCGCGGAAAAGGTCATCCCGCACTACAACGTTATGGGCGTGGCGAAGGCGGCGCTTGAAACCTCCGTCAAATATCTCGCCATGGACCTTGGTCCCGAAAACATTCGCGTGAACGCCATTTCCGCCGGGCCGATCAAGACGCTGGCGGCGAGCGGCATCGGCGATTTCCGCTACATCATGAAGTGGAACGAGTTCAACAGCCCGCTCCGTCGCAACGTGACGATCGAGGATGTGGGCGGGGCCGGCCTCTATCTCCTGTCCGATCTTGCCTCGGGCGTGACGGGGGAAGTGCACCATGTCGATGCGGGCTACAATGTCATCGGCATGAAGGCGGAGGACGCACCCGACATCGCACTCGATCGCGGCTGATCCGGTCGCGGCGGGTTGACGGCCTGCCGCTGAGGCCATTGAAAGCTGACTGCGGCATCCCGATGTCCCGGCAAATCCCGGCTATGGGGCAGGGGAAATTATTTTCTCCTTGCCCCGGCGGCGATCCCATGCACAAAGCTTGCCAATTGCCGCCGGGAATGCCTGATCGACCGGTTTCAACCATGTGGCAGCAAGGACGCGTTATGGACGATGTGATGATGCAGGACCGGTTTGCGCCAGCTTCACCGCTTCCTCCCCAGGAAGTAGGCGATGGCCTTTCCGTCATCTCCATCGCCAAAAGCTATGATAAGCGCGCCGTCCTGACCGACGTGTCGCTCACCGTCGGCAAGGGTGAGGTCGTCGGCCTGCTCGGCCCCAATGGCGCGGGCAAGACGACCTGCTTCTATTCGGTAATGGGGCTGGTGCGGCCGGATCAGGGGCGCATCGTCCTCGACGGGCAGGATATCACCGGCCTGCCCATGTATCGCCGGTCTATTTTGGGCCTCGGCTATCTGCCGCAGGAAACTTCCATCTTCCGGGGCCTGACGGTGGCGCAGAATATTAGCGCGGTGCTCGAACTGGCGGAACCGGACAAGGCTGCGCGTACGGCGCGGCTGGAGCAGCTGCTGGACGAGTTCGGGCTCACGCGGCTGCGCGATTCATCCGCCATGGCGCTGTCGGGCGGTGAGCGCCGCCGCTGCGAGATCGCCCGCGCGCTTGCCGCCAACCCCTCCATCGTGTTGCTGGACGAGCCCTTCGCCGGCATCGATCCGCTGTCCATCGCCGACATCCGCGACCTGGTAAAGCAACTCAAGACCCGCGGCATCGGCGTCCTCATCACCGACCATAATGTCCGCGAGACGCTGGAAATCGTCGACCGCGCCTGCATCATCTATGACGGGCAGGTGCTGTTCGCGGGCAGCCCGACCGAACTGGTGGCCAATGCCGATGTGCGCCGCCTCTATCTGGGCGAGAATTTCTCGCTCTAGCATGACGGGCGCGCCTCTCCCCCCATCGGACGGCAGGGGAAGCGGCTGATGGCGCTCGCGCCCCGCCTCGACCTGCGGCAGAGCCAGTCGCTGGTGATGACGCCGCAGCTTCAGCAAGCGATCAAGCTGCTGGCGCTGAGCAATCTGGAGATCGAGGCGTTCGTCGCAAGCGAGCTGGAGAAGAACCCGCTGCTCGAATCCGCGCCTGCCGGTGAAGACCGCAATCCGCCCGCCGACGGGATAGACCGCGAGATCGAGGCGCCCGCGCTCCCTGCGGAAATCGGCGATGCCGATCATCTGATCAGCCAAGGGTTGGGCGCAGCCGACTCCCCGCTCGACGTTGATTTCGCTGCCGAAACTTTCATCGATGATGGCCCCGCCGACCGCGTTGCCGCCGCCGCTTCAGGCGCTGGCAGCCTCGATATACTGCGCGAGGGCAGCGGCGAGGCGCCCGATTTCGACAGCTTCGCCAATCCGCAACAGGGGCTTCAGGAACATCTGATGGATCAGGCGCGCAGCAGCCTGTCGGGCATGGACCTGACCGTCGCGACGCAACTGATCGGCCAGATCGACGAGGCGGGCTATCTGGAGGCGAACCTGCTCGAAACCGCGCATGGCATGGGCGTGGCGCTCCAGTCGGTCGAACGGGTGCTGGGCTTGATCCAGAGCTTCGATCCGACCGGGGTGGGGGCCCGTTCGCTCGCCGAATGCCTCACCCTTCAGGCGAAGGAGGCGGACCGCTACGACCCCTGCATGGCGAAGATGCTCGCCAATCTGGACCTGCTCGCCAGGGGCGCGCTGCCGCAGCTGCGCCGGATTTGCGGCGTCGATGAGGAAGACTTCGCCGACATGATCCGCGAGTTGCGCGCCTATGACCCGAAGCCCGGCTTGCGCTATTCGACCGATACCGCCGCCCCGGTCACGCCCGACCTGTTCGTGCGGCCCACGCGCGACGGCTGGTCGATCGAGGTCAATGCCGCCACCCTTCCGCGCGTGCTGATCAACCACAGCTATTATGTCGAGCTGGCTACCGGGCCTCAGAACAAGGCTTCCAAGGCGTGGCTGGCCGATTGCCTCGCCAGCGCCAACTGGCTGGTGAAGGCGCTCGACCAGCGGCAGAAGACCATCATCAAGGTCGCGACCGAGATCGTCCGCTGCCAGGAAGAGTTCTTCCGCAAGGGCGTCGAGCATCTGAAGCCGCTGACGCTCAAGGCGGTCGCCGACGCGATCGGGATGCATGAATCGACGGTCAGCCGCGTTACTTCGAACAAATATCTGTCCTGCCCGCGCGGGCTTTACGAGCTCAAATATTTCTTCACCAGCGGCGTCGCTGTGGCCGGCGGGGAAGGGGCGATATCGGCCGAGGCGGTCAAGAGCCACATCAAGGCGCTGATCGCGGCCGAGACGCCCGACGCCATCCTGTCCGACGACACGCTGGTCGACATGCTGCGCGGCAAAGGCATGGACATCGCCCGCCGCACCGTCGCCAAATATCGCGAATCGCTGGGCATCGGCTCGTCGGTCCAGAGGCGGCGGCAACAGGCGCTGCGCGGCAAGGCCGCTTGACGGCGGCCACCCTGCGCGCAACAGCAGGGGGCACGCTCCTTCTTCTCCCAGGGATTTCCCCCGCATGTCCACCGCCTATTTGAACGGAAGCTATCTGCCCTTGGCCGAGGCCCGCATTTCGCCGCTCGACCGGGGTTTCCTGTTCGCGGACGGCGTATACGAGGTGGCGGCGGTGATTGACGGCAAGCTGGTCGACAGCGCGTCCCATCTGGCGCGGCTGGAACGATCGGCGGGCGAGATCGGCATGGCGAGATCGGCATCCGCCTGCCGCTGCCGCTTCAAGACGTCGAGGCGGTCCAGAAGCAACTGATCGCCCGCAACGATCTGTCGGAGGGGCTGATCTATCTGCAACTGACGCGCGGCGCCGACGAGACGCGCGACTTCATCCCTTCGCCCGGCATTGAGCCGACGCTGTTTCTGTTCGCGCAGGTCAAGTCCTTCCTCGATGCGCCCGCCGTCCACAGCGGGATCGCGGTCGCGACCATGCCCGACCTGCGCTGGGCGCGGCGCGACATCAAGAGCGTGGGCCTGCTCGCCCAGGCGCTCGCCAAGCGGGCTGCTGCCGACGCTGGCGCGCAGGAGGCCTGGATGGTCGAGGACGGCTTCGTGACCGAGGGCGCGTCCTCCACCGCCTTCATCGTCACCGACGAAGGCATCGTCACCCGCGCCTATTCGCAGGCGGTGCTTGCCGGCTGCACGGGTGCGGCGCTGACCGCGCTGGCTGAGGAAAGCGGCCTGTCGGTCATCCGCCGTGCCTTCACCGTCGCGGAGGCACTCGCCGCAAGGGAAGCCTTCATCACCAGCGCCTCCACTCTCTGCCAATCGGTCGTCCGCATCGATGGGCAGACGGTGGACGACGGCACGCCCGGCCCGGTGGCGATGCGGCTGCGCACCCTCTACATCGACTTCGCGCGGCGCACGGCGGTCTGAATATACGCAAAACTTCATCCATTTCGGATGAAGCAGGCGCGCCGTCCCGCTTGCGCCATTTGCGACCGATGCTGCCTCCATTTTGGCTGTTCCTGTACGGCAAGGCGCTTTCGTTGGCTTCTCCAGCGTCAGTAAAAAGACGCTTCCGGTGCATTCTCCTTCATTTTGGAGGATGGTTGGGCTGCGCTGCGGTCATAATCCGCTAAGCTGGGCGGAACAGCGTCAGGGGAGTTTCATGGAAATGGATCATTTTCAGCCAGGTCTGGGCTCATCTTTCGACGTGCCGCTGGGGGCGAGGGATGACCGGCAGGGGCTGCTGATCCTGGCCGATGATATGTGTGCCGAGGAGGTGCGCGCATTGAGCGAAGCGGCGGGCCTGCGGCTTCTGGGAGCGGTACCGCTGGACCATGCTTGCGCCCGGCTGGATGCGCAGGTGGGCTGCGACATCGTCCTGCTCTTCTGCCCGGCCCGCACCGCGATGCTGGAGCGGCTGCTGGTTCAGCTTGAAACCATGGCGCTTCAGAATGAAATGCCGGTGGTGACGGTCGCGGGGATCGACACGCTGGACCTCGCTTATGCCTGTCTCCGCAGCGAACGGACGCAGCTGCTGTGCTCGCCTGATCATGCCGACCTTGCCGCCGCGCTCCTGGCGGCCGCCAGCTACGCGCCTTCGCACACGCTTCATGAAGCCAATCGCGATGGCGATGGCGTGCGGCTGCAGCAATTGAGCGAGGAGGTGAGCCGCCTTGCCCGCACGCTCGAAGCGCTGACCCTGCGCCCTCGACAGGCGACGCCCTCCTTCGATCTTGGCCCGCGCATCTCCGACCAGCCGAGCGACTATATCGGCATGCCCGCGCTGGAGCCGATCGGCAGCGCGAAAAAGTCCGCCGATACCGCGCCGATCCAGGCGGCTCAGGTGCGCGACCTGTTGCGCGCCCGGCGGCTTCGGGAGGAGTATATGCCCTCAGACCTGTTCGCAGATCCGGCCTGGGACATGCTGCTCGACCTGTTCGCCGCCCGGCTGGAGCATGAGCGCGTGTCCGTGTCCAGCCTGTGCATCGCGTCGGCCGTGCCGCCGACGACGGCGCTGCGCTGGATCCGCACCCTGACGGAGCGGGGCTTTGTCGATCGGCAGGCCGATCCGCATGACGGTCGCCGCGTATTCATTGCGCTTGCCGACCGGGCGGTGGACGCGATCAGCCAGTGGTTCGTCGCCAGCCGCCGTTTCCGCTGCGCCTGAAGCCATGTCCCGCTTGACCAGCGGCCCGATTGCCGTAGATTTGCGGCCACCGAGGATGTCGGGCGATTGCCCCCATCGATATTGTCTGATCCACATTTCGGTGCGACACATCCTCTATGAACACCGACGATCTCTATCGCCTTCTTCGCACCAACCACGCTCAGGCGCAGGGCATCGTGGATACGGTAGCCGAACCGCTACTGGTACTGGACGCTAGTCTCTGCGTTCAAGCTGCCAGCCGCTCGTTTTTCAAAACCTTCGGCGTCAGCAGCTATGAGACAATCGGCCAGCCCATTTACGAGCTGGGCAATGGCCAGTGGGATATTCCGGAGCTACGCCACCTGCTTGAGGAGGTGATCCCGAAGGCGACCGCGATCATCAATTACGAGGTCCAGCACGATTTTCCCGCCCTCGGCAGAAGAACCATGCTGCTGACCGCGCGCACCTTACACCAGCCGGATGGGGGCAGCCGTTCCATGTTGGTGTCCATCATGGACGCAACTGATCAGCGTCGGCGCGACGTCGCCAAGGACCTGCTCTTTGGCGAACTCCGCCACCGCATGAAAAACCTGTTCGGCGTGATACAATCGTTGGCCAGTCACACAACTGCAGAAGGCCGAACGGCTGAGGAATATCGTGACGCTTTTCTAGGGCGGCTTGCTGCCTTGATCGAGGCCGAGAACCTCGCCTTCGCCGAGCAAGAAGAGAGTGGCCTCGCGGAACTGCTCGGTAGCATATTGGCGCCCTATTCCGCAAATCCCCATGCCGTCCTTATCCAGCCCGGCGAACCTGTGGTGCTGGCTCCGCACATCATCATGTCGCTGGGCCTTATCATGCATGAGATAGCGACAAACGCTGTGAAGTACGGCGCGCTGTCGGTGCCGACCGGCCAGGTGCGTGTCAGTTGGCTGGTGGAGGAAGGCGGCAAGACGCTACGGATCAAGTGGACCGAAAGCGGCGGCCCTCCAGTGGCCAGCCCAGCGGCGAGCGGCTATGGAACCCGCCTCATCCAATCGGCGGCGGCCTACAACCTGCACGGGCAGGTGGAACTGGATTTTGCCATCGACGGTTTTAACGCCGAGATCGTCATTCCGCTGGGGAGTGCCTCTCCCGAAGACTGACAGCGAATGATGCAGAAGACGGTCCTGATCGTTGAAGATGAATATCTCATAGCGATGGACCTCCAGCTTCTACTTGAACGACACGGATGGCGGGTCATTGGCCCGGTGGCGACCGTCAGAGGGGCGCTGGCTCTGCTAGAGGTCGAATTGCCGTTGGTCGCCCTTCTCGACGTCAATCTTGGCAGGGAACTCGTAACCCCGGTGGCCGTGGCACTGAAGGCGAACAGCATTCCGTTCGCTGTGGCGACCGCCTATGCCTGTCCCGAACAATATGGCGGCGACGTCTTAGCGGGCGTCCCAAACGCCGGAAAGCCGACGAACGAGCGCCGGTTGTTGGCTGCGCTGGATCAACTGCTCGGCTTCTAGTGGCGCGGCCACCTGTGGCTCTTCACCGACATTTGTAAGGCACCTCCGTCCTCCGGATAGACTTCGGGAACAGCTCGGGACTCACAGGTCCTTTTGCTTTTCTCTCTCCGATCCGTTCCGCAAATGTGCCCTTGACCAGCAGCCGAATAAGCCTAGAAGCGCCGAGAAATCCCCACGGGGGCGATTAGCTCAGTTGGTAGAGCGTCTCGTTTACACCGAGAATGTCGGCGGTTCGAGCCCG
Source organism: Sphingobium bisphenolivorans (assembly GCF_000412635.1). Classification (GTDB taxonomy): domain Bacteria; phylum Pseudomonadota; class Alphaproteobacteria; order Sphingomonadales; family Sphingomonadaceae; genus Sphingobium; species Sphingobium bisphenolivorans. Next base: position 5,562 of record NZ_ASTG01000015.1, on the reverse strand, counting down.
TCATCGCCCACCATCCTTCCTGCTGTACCACCATATTGCGGCGCCGCGCCGCCGCTGCTAATCGGCGGTCATGATCCAGCCGCCCGAAATCCTTCGAGTCACCAAGCCCCGCGTTGCCTGCGATGGCTCCGGCGACATCCCCGCAGCCCTCGGCCATCCGCGCGTCTTCCTGGAAATTGACGAGCACGGCTATGTCGATTGCGGCTATTGCGATCGCCGCTTCGTGCTGATCGGCGGGCCGGCCGACACGCCAGAAGTCGCCGGCTTGCCCGACATCCCCTCCAGCGCCAGCATTTAAGCAGCGCTAGCCCGGCGCCTGTCATCGCCGCGCAGGTGGGGTCCATCGCCCGCGCGTGCTTACGGCTGTAAGCTGGGAGGGTCCGCCCCCCTACGGGAACGACCGACGTCGGCGAATAAGCGGCAATCGTGATTTTCATTGGGCTTGACGGCGACCGCTCCTATATCGGGCGGTATGACCGAAATCGCCTCTCAGTTCACCGATGCCCGCGGCCTTCTCTATCGTGCGGGTCTGCTTGATCCGGACGGCGCTCGCCGCCTCACCGCCGACGCGCTCAAAAGCTGCGACGATGGCGAACTCTACCTGCAATATCGGGCGAGCGAGAGTTTCGGCTTCGATGACGGCCGGCTGAAGACCGCCGACTATTCGACCGATGCGGGCTTCGGCCTGCGCGGCGTGTCGGGGGAGATGACCGGCTTTGCCCATGCGAACGACATCAGCGAGGCGGCGATCCGCCGGGCGGCGGAGACGCTGACGCTGCTCGATCCCGCGAAGGGCGCGCCCGCTCCGCCGCCGCAGCACACCAACCGCCACCTCTACACCGACGCCAATCCGCTGGAGATCGTGCCCTTCGCCGAGAAGGTGACGCTCTGCGCCGCGATCGATGCCGCCGCCCGCGCCCGCGATCCGCGCGTGGCGCAGGTGTCGGTCAGCCTCTCGGGCAGCTGGTCGGTGGTGGAGATCGTCCGCGCCGACGGCTTCACCGCGAGCGACATCCGCCCGCTGGTGCGGCTCAACGTCTCCCTCATTCTGGAGGAGAATGGCCGTCGCGAATCCGGCGGCTTCGGCATCGGCGGCCGCTATCTCTACGATCAGGTGATGGACCCCGCGATCTGGAGCCGCGCCATCGACGAGGCGCTCGCCCAGGCGCAGGTCAATCTGCGCTCCGTCGCCGCGCCTGCGGGCGAGATGACCGTGCTGCTCGGCCCCGGCTGGCCCGGTGTGCTGGTGCATGAGGCGATCGGCCACGGGCTGGAGGGCGACTTCAACCGCAAGGGCACCAGCGCCTTCTCCGGCCGGCTGGGCGAGCGGGTGGCCGCGCCCGGCGTCACAGTGGTGGATGACGGATCGATCATGAACCGTCGCGGTTCGCTCTCGATCGATGACGAGGGCACGCCGACCCGCGAGAATGTGCTGATCGAGGACGGCATTCTCAAGGGCTATATGCAGGACCGGCTGAACGCCCGGCTGATGGGCGTCGAGCCCACCGGCAACGGCCGCCGCGAAAGCTATGCCCATGCGCCGATGCCACGCATGACCAACACTTTCATCAAGGGCGGGCAGGACGACCCGGCCGAACTCCTCTCCCGCATGAAGTCGGGCATCTTCGCCAAGAGCTTTGGCGGCGGTCAGGTCGATATTGTGTCGGGCAAGTTCGTCTTCTCCTGCACCGAGGCCTACAAGGTCGAGAATGGCAAGCTGGGCGAGCCGATCAAGGGCGCGACGCTGATCGGCGATGGGCCGACCGCGCTCACCAAGGTGATCGGCATCGGCAATGACTGGGCTCTGGACGAGGGCGTCGGCATGTGCGGCAAGGGCGGGCAGAGCGTGCCCGCCGGCGTGGGCCAGCCTACCCTGCTGATGGAGGGGCTGACAGTGGGCGGCACGGCGACCTGAGCCGCCGACGCCGTGGGTCGAGGAACCGGAGCGCCGCTCCATCTTTGATCCCTCATGAACATGCTGACCGACAGCCATGATGCGGTGACGGCCGATTGGGCCGCGGCCCTGCTCGACTTCTGGTTCAATCAGGTGGGCGAGGAGCGCTGGTGGAACGGCGGCGTTGCGCTGGACCGCCAATGCGCGGATCGCTTTGCCGCGCTGTGGGAAGAGAAGCGCCATGTCGCCGCGACCGATTTTCTCGTCCGTGCCGATGATGCGCTGGCAGCGGTCCTGCTGTTCGACCAACTACCCCGCAACATGTTCCGCGGATCGGCGCAGGCCTTCGCCACCGACGGGTTGGCCCGCGATGTCGCGCGCGGCGCCATCGCGCAGGGCTATGACATCCAGATCGGCGGCGCGGGCCGGCTCTTCTTCTACATGCCGTTCCAGCATAGCGAGGATATGGACGACCAGAGACTGTCGCTGAGCCTGTTCGAAGGTGCGGGCGATGACCGCTCCCTCGACTTCGCGCGGCAGCATTCAGCCATTATCGAGCGGTTCGGCCGGTTCCCGCACCGGAATGCGGCTTTGGGGCGCAAGACGCTGCCCGAGGAGCAACAGGCCGTCGAACAAGGCGGAGACTGGTAGGACACGCGCTTCTGCGAAGGCAGGAACCCAGTTCGGCTATTTGATCCAGCCTCTCATGAGCCAGTAGTCCCGTTCGAGCGCCTTCGCGGGAGCAGGATAAGTTCCAGGCCTCTGCCCATTTTTTAGGCAGCAGGGTTCGGCTGCCCAAAAATTCGGCGGCTTCTGAAACCGGCCTTCCAAAAAAGCTGAGAAAACACGCCTTTTCACCTTTTGGCACGCCTCTTGCTGGTACTTGGCTGCACACCAGTTACAGGGGGCGACATGAAACTTGTCATGGCTATCATCAAGCCGTTCAAGCTTGACGATGTCCGCGAGGCACTTTCCTCGCTCGGCATCGCCGGCATGACGGTGAGCGAGGTTAAGGGCTTCGGCCGCCAGAAGGGGCAGACCGAAATCTATCGCGGGGCCGAATATTCGACCAACATGGTTCCGAAGATCAAGATCGAGGTGGTCTGCGACGACGACCTCGCGCCGCGCGTCGTGGAGGCGACGCAGGCAGCGGCCAATTCCGGCGCCATTGGAGATGGCAAGATCTTCGTCCTCGATGTCGAGCAGGCGGTGCGCATCCGTACCGGCGAAACCGGCGAAACCGCACTGTAAGGGGGGAATTGATGACCTTTTCCAAGAAACTATGCGGCGTCGCGGGCGGGCTCGGCCTCTCGCTGTTCGCCGCGATGCCCGCCTGGGCACAGGCGGCGGCGCCCGCGGCCACGGTCGACAAGGGCGATACCGCCTGGATGATGACCTCCACCGTCCTCGTCTTCCTGATGATCCTGCCCGGCCTCGCCCTGTTCTACGGCGGTCTGGTCCGTACCAAGAACATGCTCTCGCTCATGACGCAGGTCGGCGCGGTCGCATGTCTCGCGATGCTGATCTGGGTGATGTACGGCTATTCGTTGGCTTTCGGTCCTGATCATACGAACGGCCTCAGCAATTTCATCGCTACCTTCGACAAGGCCTTCCTGAAGGGCGTCACACCGGCGTCGCAGGCGGCGACCTTTACCGCTGGGGTCGAGATCCCCGAATATGTGTTCATCTGCTTCCAGATGACTTTCGCCGCGATCACCATAGCGCTGGTGCTGGGTTCCGTGGTCGAGCGTATCAAATTCTCGGCCGTCATGGTGTTCGCAGCCGTCTGGCTGACCATCGTCTACTTCCCGATCGCGCACATGGTGTGGGCGGCGAGCGGCCTGTTCTTCAAGGCCGGCGCGCTCGACTTCGCGGGCGGCACCGTGGTTCACATCAACGCTGGCGTGTCCGCGCTGGTCGCCTGCCTCATCCTCGGCAAGCGCCTGGGCTTCCCCCGCGAACCGATGCCGCCGCACAGCCTGACGCTGACCGGCGTCGGCACCGGCCTGCTGTGGGTCGGCTGGTTCGGTTTCAACGCCGGCTCGGCGCTGGAGGCCAATGGTTCGGCGGCTCTCGCCATGATCAACACCTTCGTCGCAACGGCTGCGGGCGGCCTGTTCTGGATGCTCGCGGAGCGCATCAACGGCCATAAGGGTTCGGCCCTGGGCTTCTGCTCGGGCATCATCGCCGGCCTGGTCGCGGTCACCCCGGCAGCGGGCAATTCGGGTCCCTTCGGCGCGATCGTCCTGGGCGCTGTCGCTTCGGTCGTCTGCTTCTATACCGTCACCGTCATGAAGCCGAAGCTCGGCTACGACGACTCGCTCGACGCCTTCGGCATCCACGGTATCGGCGGCATGATCGGCGCGATCGGCACCGCCATCGTCTACTCGCCCTCGCTGGGCGGCCCGGGCGCTGCGGACTATGACATGGGCGCCAAGCTGATCGTCCAGATCGAAGCGGTGCTCACGACCATCGTCTGGGCCTCGATCGGCACCGCTATCGCCATCTTCATCGCCAAGGCGGTCACCGGCCTCCGCGTCAGCCGCGAAGTCGAACTGGAAGGCCTCGACCTCGGCGAGCATGGCGAGCGCGCCTACAACCCATGAGATTGGCAGGGCGGGCGGGCCACCCAATAAGGCCCGCCCGCCTCACCTTGTTCCTCCTGCGAACAACCCTGGGGCCGGTACGAAAGTATCGGCCCTTTTTTTCGTTCAGGCGGAGCGGCGCCAGAGATGGTCGGGGCGCGGTGTCGCGGCAGGCCAGCGCCGGGCGCAACCCGGGACCTGCAGCCCCGCGCGCAGCACCCAGCCAAGCTTCCCCGCCTTCGATGTCACCACCCGATGATCCCAGGCATGTTCGCCGCGCCGCGCCACCTCTCGCGCGATATCGCCATAGATGCCCGCTGCCGCCAGCACTGCCCAGGCGGCACGCGCCGGCAGCGCGCCGGTGCCATGGCGCGCGCTCTGCTCATAGTCCGCCGCCATGTCGGCCAACCGGCGCGCCAGCAGCGCAAGGCGTGGCCGCACCCACGGCTTCATATGCTCGCCGGGCGGAATATCCATCTCGACCAGCCATTCCTCGGGCAGGTAGCAGCGGTCGGCCGCCTCATCCTCGCTGATGTCGCGCGCTATATTGGCGAGCTGGAAGGCAAGCCCGAGGTCGCATGCGCGGTCGAGCGTCGCCTGATCAGACGGGTCGACACCCATCAGCACCGCCATCATGCAGCCGACCGCCCCCGCGACATGATAGCAATAGCGCAGCATGTCGGCTTCGCTACGCGGCCGCCACTCGCGGGCGTCGAGCGCGAAGCCCTCGATCAGGTCATGGGCATAGCGCTCTGGGATAGCACATTCGCGCATCACCAGGCCAAAGCCGTCGAAGGCGGGGTCGCCGGTCGGCTCGCCCTGCAGCGCCGCGTCCGTCAGCGCCCGGATAATCGACAGCCGCGCCTGACCGTCGGCAACGCCCCGCAACGTGCCGCCATGGTCCTGCCCGTCCGCGATATCATCGCACTTGCGGCACCAGGCATAGAGCAGCCATGCCCGCTCCCGGGTCTTGGGGTCGAACAATCGGGAGGCGAGGGCAAAGGATTTTGATCCCCGCGCGATGCTCTCACGGGCGTGTTGGACTAGGGCGGTGCGATCAACAACGCCCCTCCCCCTTGCGGG
>NZ_ASTG01000014.1 GCF_000412635.1 Sphingobium bisphenolivorans | reverse complement strand
CTTGCGGGAGGGGGCGGGGGAGGGTCTGTAAGGTCCATCGGCTGGACATGCCCTCACCTATCCCCTCCCGCAAGCGGAGGGATAGTCAGAGTCGATCCGCCTTCATCGCGATGATCGTCTCATGCGGCCGATAAGCCGCCATATGGTCCAGCAACGCCTCGATATTATGCGCATGGATCAGGATGTTGGCATGCTGCGCCCGGATGAAGCCGGCTTCCACCATATGCTGGTTGAAGCCGATAAGCTGGTCGTAGAAGCCCCCGACGTTCAGCAGGCCCACGGGCTTGTGATGATAGCCAAGCTGCGCCCAACTGATCGCCTCCCACAATTCGTCCATCGTGCCCACACCGCCGGGCAGGGTGACGAACCCGTCCGAAAGGTCGGTGAACAGCTGCTTGCGCTGGTGCATGGTCTGGACGACGTGCAGTTCGGTGCAGCCCTTATGGGCAACCTCCGCGCTCACCAGCGCGTCGGGAATGACGCCGACCACCTCGCCGCCCGCTTCCAGCGCCGCGTCGGCGACCGCTCCCATCAGTCCCAGCCGCCCGCCGCCATAGACCACACCAATTCCCCGCGCCGCCAGCGTCCGCCCGACATGGCGCGCCGCATCGACATAGGCGGGATCGGCGGGCGTCGCCGAGCCGCAATAGACCGCCAGCCGCTTCATCAGGCCAGGTCCTCGATCATCAGCGCGGCGGTGGCCTTGGCGCTGCCGACGACGCCGGGAATCCCCGCGCCGGGATGCGTGCCGGCGCCCACCAGATAGAGGTTGGGGATCACATCGTCGCGGTTGTGCGCCCTGAACCAGGCGCTTTGCGTCAGCAGCGGCTCCAGGCTGAAGGCGCTGCCGAGATGCGCCGACAGATCGCGCTGGAAATCGGGCGGCGCATAATGGAAGCGCGTCACGATACGCGACCGTATATCCGGGATCAGCCGATGCTGGATCTCATCCAATATTCGCTCTGCATAGACAGGCCCGAACTGCTCCCAATCGATCGGCAGCTTGCCCATATGCGGCACCGGCGCCAGTGCATAGAAGGTCGAATGCCCATCGGGCGCCATCGACGGATCGGTCACCGTCGGATGATGGAGATAGAGCGAGAAGTCCTGCGGCAGCACGCCATAATCGTAAATATCCTTGAGCAGCCCGCCATAGCGCGGCCCGAACAGGATCATATGGTGCGGAATGCCCGGCCAACTGCCCTTGATACCGAAATGCAGCAGGAAGAGGCTCGGCGACCAGCGCTTGCGGGCGAGCTTCTCCGCCTGCTTCTGCCCACGCGGATGATGACCGACCAGATCGCGATACTGGTGCATGAGGTCCGCGTTGGACGCGACCGCGTCCGCCTCGCCGCGCCACCCCGACGCGGTCCGCACCGCCACGGCCTTGTCGCCATAAGTCTCGATCTGCACCACCGGATCGGCCAGCCGCATGGTCCCGCCGAGCCGCTCGAAATGCCGGGCCATCGCCTGCACCAGCTTGTTGGTGCCGCCTTTTGCGAACCAGACGCCGCCATCCTTCTCCAGCTTGTGGATGAGGGCGTAGATGGAACTGGTCTGCATCGGATTGCCGCCGACCAACAGCGTGTGGAAGGACAGCGCCTCGCGCAATTTCTCGCTCTTCACATGGGAGGAGACGACCGAATAGACCGACCGCCACGCCTGATGCTTTGCCAGCGCCGGGGCCGCGCGCACCATCGACGCGAAGTCGAGAAAAGCGACATGGCCGAGCTTGCGATAACCCTCCTCATAAACCCCGTTGGCGTAATCGAGGAAGCTCTCATACCCGGCCACATCTTCCGGATTGAGCTTGGCGATCTGCGACCGCAGCGCGGCTTCGTCGTTGGAATAGTCGAAATTCGTCCCATCGCGCCAGTTGAGGCGGTAGAAGGGCGAGACAGGGATCAGGTCCACATCCTCCGCCATGTCATGGCCCGACAGGCGCCACAGTTCGCTCAGGCAATCGGGATCGGTGATGACGGTCGGCCCGGCGTCGAAGATGAAGCCGTCCTTCTCCCACATATAGGCACGCCCGCCCGGCCGATCGCGTGCCTCGACCAGCGTCGTCTCGATGCCGGCGGACTGCAATCGAATGGCAAGCGCCAGGCCGCCAAAGCCAGCCCCGATGACAATGGATTTCCTGTTCATTGGACGGATTGGTTCAGCAAGGCACGCATGGCGCCCGTTATGGGCACCGGCGGCTTTCCGCACAAGATGCGGATGCGATCCGCCCATGTGGAGCGTCCGGCATAGAAGCGGCCAATGAGGTCCGGGCTGAGGCGATAGAAGCGCTCGAAAATGCGCCAGCGCTGCTCGGGCTTCGCCGCGCCGAACAGCATCTTGCCCAGCAGCCGGTAATAACCGCCGGCTTGCCAGTGCGCGGCGGCGCGCGCGCGGCTGGCTTCGGCCAAGCCCTCCAGCGGCTGCGAGGTCAGCCACAGCGCCGTCGCGACGGCATCGGGCAGCGAATATCCGGTCATCGGATGGAACAGCCCGGCGCCAACGCCTGCCCGCGCGACGGGATCATTCTTCGGCCAGAAACGCTCGAAATCCCCGCCATAGACCACCGGCAGCACGCCCTGTTCGCGGTGCACGATCTCCTCGACCTGCCATCCCTGCCCGGCGGCATAGGCGGTGATGCGCTTGTCCAGTGCGCCGACATCCAGCTGCGGGTCGTCGCTATAATAGGTATCCTCGACAAAGACGCTGTTCGCGTCCCACGGCAGGACATAGACGAAGCGGTAGCCGTCAATCTGCTCGACGGACGCATCCATGATGATCGGCCGCTCAAGGCCGTGCGGATTGTCCAGCCTTAGCCGATGACCCACGAACTTTTGCCATCCGCATCGCAGCGGGGAGAGATCCCGGGGCCCGCGCGCGTCGATCACGGCCTTCGCCCGGATCGAGCGGCCGTCCGTCAACTCGACGCCGGTCGGAGCGAGCGATCGTACGCCGGCATGGGGGAGGGCGCTCGCCCCCAGCACCGTCCGCACCCGGGCGTCGAGCCGGGGAGAGGCGATGCTGTTATAGGGCGTATCCAGCACGCGGCGGTGCCCGGGAAACCTCACCTCATGCCCCTTCGCCCAGCGCCGCGTCACGAGCGGTTCGATCAGCCAGCGCTCCTCCGGTCGAATATCGTCATCGAAGAAGGACCAGAGATGATTGCCGCCGAACGCCTCATCCCGCTCCAGCAACAGGAGCCGGACGTCGGGCCGCCGCTTTGCAAAGGCGAGCGCGGTCAGGGACCCCGCCAATCCGCCGCCCACTATCGCAAGGTCGCAGTCAAGATCGTGATGCATTTCCCCCTGTTAGGTGCGTGGCCAGGCAATTGCATGGAAAAGATTGTCCTTACCACGACTATAGGGTAGGGGGGTACCCTATGCATGTGATCGCAGATCGTGAGAAGCTCCTTGCCCGCGTCCGCCGCATCGCCGGCCAGATCGGTGCGGTTGAACGGCAGCTGTCGGGTGATGCGGGCTGCTCTGAAACCTTGCAGCTCGTCGCCTCCGTGCGCGGCGCCGTCGGCAGCCTGATGGAGGAATTGATCGATCAGCATATGCGCGAACATGTCGCCCGCCCCGGCCTTAGCGACGATGCGCGGCAGGCAGCGGCGGAAGAGATGCTGGCGCTGATCCGGCGCTACGGGAAATGAGCATGCACCAGGACCACGGCCACGATCATGGCCACTATCACCATGCGCGCGGCGACCATGACCATGATCCTGCGCCCGCCATCACCAATGAGGATGGCGAGGAAAGCCATTATTTTGACCATATCTACCTGACCCACGGCCATGACGCCAATGCGCGCAAGACGCTGTGGGTGGTGTGGCTGACCGCCGCCACCATGGTGGTGGAAATCGTCTTCGGCTGGCTCACTGGCTCGATGGCGCTGCTGGCCGATGGCTTCCACATGGCGACCCATGCCGGCGCCCTCGCGGTTGCGGCGGCGGCTTACGGCTATGCGCGGCGCCATGCGCGCAACCCGCGATATACGTTCGGCACCGGCAAGGTCGGCGACCTGTCCGGCTTTGCCTCCGCGCTGCTGCTGGGCGTGACGGCGCTGTTCATCGCCGTCGAATCCAGCCTGCGCTTCTTCGAGCCGGTGAAGGTCGCATTCGGCGAGGCGACCTTGGTCGCGGTGATCGGCCTCGTCATCAACCTGATCAGCGCGATGCTGCTGGGCCATGACCATAGCCATGATCACGGTTACGCACATGGGCATGATCACGACCATAAGCACGGTCATGCCGACAACAATCTTCGCGCCGCCTATGTCCATGTGCTGACCGACGCGCTGACATCGGTGCTGGCGATCGTGGCGCTGCTCGCAGGCCGTTACATGGGCTGGTGGTGGCTCGATCCGGCGGTCGGCCTGCTGGGAGCCGTCGTCATCGCGCGCTGGGCCTGGGGTCTGATGAAGGATACCGCCGCCATCCTGCTCGACACCGCCGAGCCAGCGCTGATGGCGCGGATCAAGGGGCTGGCCGAGGCGGAGGGCGCAACCATCCGCGACCTCCATGTCTGGCGCATCGGCCCCCACGCCCACGCCGCGATCGTCAGCCTCGCGCCCGGCGCCAATGTCGCGGCGGTGCGCCAGCGCGTCCGTGCCCTGCCGCGCATGGAGCATGTGACCGTCGAGGCGGGTTAATAATAAGCACGGATCGACATTCAGGAGATGGTACCCGAAAATGGCGATTTCCCGTGACCCGGAGCGCAGCATACGCAAAAGTAAGTGAGCACTGGAAGCGCGGAAGATCGCCTTTTGCAGGCCACCAGAACTGAATGTCTACAGTGCTTGGGCCGCTGCCCAGCCGCTGGCCCAAGCCCACTGGAAATTATAGCCGCCGAGCCAGCCGGTCACATCCACCGCCTCGCCGATCGCATAGAGCCCCGGCACGCGCCGCGCCTCCATCGTCTGCGACGACAGTTCGGCGGTGGCAATGCCGCCGATGGTCACTTCCGCCTTCGCGAAACCCTCCGTCCCGTTGGGCAGGAAAGGCCATGCGGCAAGCGTCCGCTCTGCCTCCTGCAGCTTGCGGTCGGCCATGTTGCCGAGCTCTCCGCCAAGTCCCAGCCGCTCCGCCAGGGTATCGGCCAGGCGGTCCGGCAGCTGGCCGCGCAAGGCCGCGCCCAGGCTCGCGCGCGGCTTTGCCCGCTTGGCCTCGACAAGCCAGCCGGGCTTCAGATCAGGCAGAAAATCGAGCGTGATCGGCTCGCCATGCCGCCAATAGGAGGAAATCTGCAAAATCGCCGGCCCGGAAAGCCCGCGATGGGTGAGCAGCGCCGCCTCCCGAAAAGCCGTCTTGCCATGCCGCGCCACCACCTCCGTCGAGACGCCCGACAGCGAGCGGAACAGCACATCCTCTCCCCCCAGCGTCAGCGGCACCAGCGCCGGGCGCGGCTCCACCACCTTCAGCCCGAAACGCCGCGCCAGATCATAGGCAAAGCCGCTTGCCCCCATCTTCGGGATCGAAGGCCCGCCGGTCGCGATCACCAGCGCGGGCGCGGCGGCGAGCCTGTCGCCGTGGCTCACCCGATATTCGCCATCGGCATGACTCACATCACCGACCGCATGCCCCAGCCTGAGCGTAACCCCGCCCGCGCCGCACTCATCCAGCAGCATGGCGACGATCTGCCGCGCGCTCTGGTCGCAGAACAGCTGTCCCAGCGTCTTCTCATGCCAGGCGATGCCATGCCGCTCGACCATCGCCAGGAAATCGGCGGGCGTGTAGCGGCCCAGCGCCGATTTGGCGAAATGCGGATTGCTCGACAGATAGCGATCGGCAGCGGTGTGGATATTGGTAAAGTTGCACCGTCCGCCGCCGGAAATCAGGATCTTCTTTCCCGCCTCATCGGCATGGTCGATGACCAGCACGCGCCGCCCGCGCTGCCCAGCAACGCCCGCGCACATGAGGCCGGCGCCGCCAGCGCCCAAGACGATGGCGTCGAACTTTTCCGTGAGGAGCGCCATCAACCGGCGGCGAGCGCGTCCATGATCTGCCGCACCGGGCCGACATCATAGCCCGCCGACGCGGCCTGTTCGGTCAGCGCCGCCGGGTGATCGCCGGCCCGCGCCCGCGTCAGCGCCCACAGCAGCGTGCTGCGTGTCCCCGACCGGCAATAGGCCAGCACCTTGCCGCCCCCCGCCTGGTCGATCGCCGCCGCCATGCCGTCCAGCTGCCAAGGCGCAAAACCGCCATGCGCCACCGGCACCGCGGCATAGCCGATGCCGGCCGCCTTCGCCGCGGCCTCGACCTCGGCGCCGTTGGTCTGACCCGGCTCCTCGTCATCGGGGCGGTTGTTGATGATCATCGTCACGCCCATCGCCCTGGCTTCCTCCACCTGATCGACGGTGATCTGCGGCGAGACATAAAGATTGGGCGCGATCTGGCGGAACATGGGGCGAAACTCCTTCTTGGCCGAGCCATGCGCCTGTTGCGCGGCGGATTCAAGGTCAGAGATAGGGCCGGATCGCCGCCAGGAAGGCATCGCCATAGGCGTCGAGCTTGCGCTGGCCCACGCCGCTGACATGGCCCAGTTCCCGCAAGCTTGAGGGCCGCTGCTCCGCCATTTCGCGCAGCGTCGAATCATGGAAGATGACATAGGGCGGCACGCCCGCTTCCTGCGCCAGTTCCCGGCGGCAGGCGCGCAGCGCGTCGAACAGCGGATCGCCCACCGGATTTTCGGCCGCGCCGTTCCGCCCGGAACGCCGCTTCTGCCGTCGCGCTGGCAGCACGAGGCTGACTTCCTCCTCGCCGCGCAGGATCGGCCGGGCATTGGGGCCAAGCTCCAGCCCGCCATGTTCTGTCGTCTGCAGCGCGTCGCGGACCAGCAGCGCCCGCGACACCGGCCTCAGCAGCGCCGTCTCGTCGCCTGCAACAATGCCATAGACCGAAATCCGGTCATGCCCGCGCTCGCGAATCTTGTCGGTGACGGCGCCGGTCAGCACCTGCTCGATATGGCCGACGCCGAAACTCTGCCCCGTACGGTAGACGGCCGACAGGAATTTTCGCGCGGTCTGCGTCGCATCGATGCTGGCGGGCGGGCTCAAGCAATTGTCGCAATTGCCGCAGGTCGCCGCCGGATGCTCGCCAAAGTGGCGCAGCAATATGGCGCGGCGGCAGCTGCCCGTCTCGACCAGCCCGCCCAGCGCCGTGATCCGCGTCCGCTCGCCCTGCTGCCGGGCCGGGTCGAGCTCGGCGATCCGCATGCGCGCGCGGGCGAAATCCTCCGCGCCCCAGAAAAGATGCGCCTCGGCCGGTTCGCCGTCGCGCCCGGCTCGGCCCGATTCCTGATAATAGCCCTCGATCGACTTGGGCAGCCCCGCATGGGCGACGAAGCGCACGTCCGGCTTGTCGATCCCCATGCCAAAGGCGATCGTCGCTACCATCACCATATCCTCGCTGGCTATGAAGGCGGTCTGGTTGGCAGCGCGCACCTGCGGATCGAGCCCGGCATGATAGGCGCGCGTCGGGCGGCCGGTTTTGGCAAGGCTCTCCGCCAGCTTCTCGGTCGCGGCGCGCGTCGGCGCGTAGACGATGCCGGGTCCGCTCTGCCGCGCGATCAAATCCGCCAGCTGGCGCGGCAGGCCGTCGCGCGGGTGCACGGCATAGCGGATGTTCGGCCTGTCGAAGCCCGCGATGATCATCCCTTCATGCGGGATGCCGAGCTGGACGAGGATATCCTCCCGCGTATGCGCGTCCGCCGTCGCGGTTAGCGCTAGCCGGGGAACGTCGGGAAATTCGTCGAGCAAGGGGCGCAGCAGGCGATAATCCGGGCGGAAATCATGCCCCCATTCGGATACGCAATGCGCCTCATCGATGGCGAACAGCGCGATCTTCGCCGAACGCAGCAGGTTGCGGAAGCCTTCGCCGCTCGCCCGCTCCGGCGCGACGTAGAGCAGGTCGAGATCGCCGCCGCGCAGCCGGTCCTGCGTCTCGCGCCAGTCCGCATCGACGCTGGTGAGGCTGGCGGCGCGGATGCCCACCGCCTGCGCCGCGCGCAACTGGTCGTGCATCAGCGCGATCAGCGGCGAGATGACGATGCAGCACCCCTCCAGCGCCACGGCGGGCAGTTGATAGCAGAGCGATTTGCCCGCGCCGGTCGGCATGATGGCAAGCGTCGGCTGCCCGGCCATGATCCGGCCGACGACCTGGCCCTGCACCCCGCGAAACCCGGAAAAGCCGAAAATGTCGTGAAGCAGCGTGGGAATGTCGGCGGGCATGCAGCGGCTCTAGCCGGTGGAAGGCGGACTGCTCAACCTTTTCTCATGGCCCCAGCAGGCAGCCCCAGCCCGGCCGATATTTCGCCGTGCGCGACGCCAGCAGCGGCACCGTCGCGTTCACGGAGCGCGATTCGGGCAGTTCCTTGATCGACACCGCCCACATGCCCGGTTCCTTGTCGCCCCGGCAGCTGTCCATCGACCGGCCCTCGACATAGCGGCACGAACAGGTGATGCGCGCGCCATAGGCCGCGCCCACTGCCGCCCGGGCGCGCATCGCGCCCCAGTTCCACCCCAGCAGCGCGATCAGAAGCATCGCGGCCAGCACCACGGCGTAAATCCATTTCGGGCGACCCGCCATGCTCCCCTTCCCCCGGACCGGCATCATGATCTAAGGCGCGGCTTATGAAGATCGAGCGGCTGAGCGTAAAGCATCTTGGCGTCATCGCCTGCCTGTTGGTCGCGCTGGCGCTCGCCGGCATGTGGTCGGTCCACGCCGCCGGCCCGGAGCCGTTCATGGAAGTCGCAGGCGATTCGGACGTGGACGCCGCCTCGCTCCGCGCGGCGATCGACCCGCTGTTCGAGGATGACAGCATGGGCGAAACCCGCGCCCTCGTCGTCATGCACGATGGCGAGATCGTCGCGGAACGCTATGCTCCCGGCTTCGGACCGCAGACGAAGCTGCTCAGCTGGTCGATCGGCAAGAGCGTGACCGCCGTGCTGGTTGGCCTCATGGTGGCGGACGGGCGGCTGGCGCTCGACTCGCCCGTGCCCGTGCCTGCCTGGAGCCAGCCCGGCGATCCGCGCGGCCAGATCACGCTGCGCCAGCTGCTCAGCATGACCTCCGGCCTCGATCATGTCGAGGATGCCGAGCCGATCGCGCGCGCCGACACGATCCGCATGCTTTTCACCGACGGTGCACAGGATATGAGCCGCTTTGCCGAAGCGAAGCCGCTTGCCACCCGGCCCGGCGCACGATTTTCCTATTCGACCGGCAGCACGCTGATCCTGTCGGACCTGATGACGCGGATGCTGACCAACAGCAGCGACCCGCAAGTGCGTCGCCGCGCGATGCAGATGTTCGTCGATGGCCGGTTGAAAGTGCCGGCGCAGCTCAGCAGCCTGACGCCCGAATATGATGCTGCCGGCACGATGATCGGCGGCAGCTTCCTGCACATGACCGCCCGCGACTATGCGCGCTTCGGCGAGCTGCTGCGCAACCGGGGCAGGGGCATCGCCGGCCACCAGATCGTGCCGGAGAAATGGATCGACTATATGCGCCGGCCGTCCTCGCGCAACGCGGCTTATGGCGCGCATCTCTGGCTGAACAAGGACAGCGAGGAAAGTGCGCTCATGCCCGGCCGCGCGCCCGCCAGCCTGTTCGGCTGCGTCGGCCATGGCGGCCAATATATCCTCGTCTCCCCGGCGCAGCGGTTGACGGTGGTGCGGCTGGGCAAGTCCGCGACGAAGGAAGAGCGAGCGGCGCTGAAGGACGGGCTGGCGAAGCTGATCGGCTTATACCCGCGCTAGGGACTCACAGCAGAAACTGCCCCTCGACAACCGTCCGGCAGGCGCCGGTCAGGATCACCCGATCCCCTTCCAGCCGGCACCCCAGCCGCCCGCCGCGCGCGGACGCCTGGAAGGCACTGAGCTTCGTCTTGCCCAGCCGCCGCGCCCAAAAGGGCGTCAGCAGGCAGTGCGCCGATCCGGTGACCGGGTCCTCATCCACCCCGCCGCCGGGCACGAACACGCGGCTGACGATATCGCTATCCTCGCCCGGCGCGGTGGCGATCAGCATCACGTCGCCCAGCGCCCGTAGCGCTGCAAAGTCCGGCCGCAACGCCCGGACCGCAGCAGCGTCGGGAAAGAGGAAGAGGCTGTATCCGCCCTCGCGCCAATGCGATTCGACGGGATCGCCACCCAGTCCCTCCGCCAGCGCAGGAAGCGGCTGCGCCTGCATATCCCAGGCAGGGAGCGACAGCGCATAGCTGTCCCGCTCCCGCGCGACCGTCAGCACCCCTGCATGGCGCGTGCGGAAATGTACCGCCGTCCGCCCGCCCATCAGCACATGCCCGCTCGCCAGCGTGGCATGGCCGCACAGCTTCACCTCCACCGTGGGCGTGAACCAGCGCAATGCATAGTCCGCCTCCGGATCGTCGGGCGTCGGCACGGTGAAGGCGGTTTCCGACAGGTTATTTTCCGCAGCGATCGCCTGCAGCATCGCATCGTCGAGCCATTGGCCGAGCGGCATCACGGCCGCCGGGTTGCCGGTGAAGGGCGCGTCGGCAAAAGCATCCACCTGAGTGAACGGCAGGCTGGTCATCGGTGATCCTCCTGAAGTGCCATGCTTTTGCCGAAGATAGGCCATCTGCGACAGGGCCGGTCCTGCACGACTGGTCCCTGATCGACCGCCGCTCCATGAAATGGGCCAGCCATGGGTTACATGGCTGGCCCGTGTTCGCGGCTTAAGGGGACATTTTGACCGTCATGGTTCCTGTTTGGTCCAGTGGACCGGAGGAATGACGCACCCCAGGCTTACGCTCTGCCGCTCGCCCTCCCGCGGGCGATCTCTGGCATCCATCTTAACCTAAGTTTGCCGAGTCGTCTTGCGCAAATCGGCTCCCCATCGGGGGAATGGCTCGGTTCAGCCTTTTAACACGCCTCATCCCCGCACTGCGCCCGGTGCAGCAGCTTCTGGTCCGCCAGCACCAGCGCCATCATCGCTTCCACCACCGGAACGCCGCGAATGCCGACGCAAGGGTCATGACGTCCCTTGGTGACGATGTCGGACGCTTTACCCTCGCGGGTCACGGTTTCGACCGGGATCAGGATCGAACTGGTCGGCTTGAAGGCGATCCGCACCTTGACCGGCTGCCCCGTCGAAATCCCCCCGGCGATGCCGCCCGCATGATTGGCGAGGAAGACCGGCGCGCCGTCGTCACCGGGCCGCATTGGATCGGCATTCTGCTCCCCGCGCAGGCGCGCGGCAGCGAAGCCGTCGCCGATCTCCACGCCCTTCACCGCATTGATGCTCATCATCGCCGCAGCCAATTCGCTGTCGAGCTTGGCATAGAGCGGCGCGCCCCAGCCGGCCGGCACGCCGCTGGCGACGCATTCCACCACCGCGCCGAGGGATGAGCCATCCAGCCGCGCCTCGTCCACCAGCTTCTCCCAGCGTTTCGCAGCCTCGGGATCAGGGCAGAAAAAGGGGTTATTGTCGATCTCGCTCGCGTCGAACCGCGCCGGATCGATGGCATCCCCGCCGATCTCGCTCACATAGGCGAAGATATCGACGTCCGGAATGACCAGCCGGGCGACCGCCCCCGCCGCCACCCGCGAAGCCGTTTCGCGCGCGCTCGACCGTCCGCCGCCGCGATAATCGCGGAAGCCATATTTGGCGTCATAGGCATAGTCGGCATGGCCGGGCCGGTAGGCCTTGGCGACCTCCGAATAATCCTTCGAACGCTGGTCGGTATTCTCGATCATCAGGCTGATCGGCGTACCGGTCGTGCGCCCTTCGAACACGCCCGACAGGATGCGCACCTCATCCGCTTCGCGCCGCTGCGTCGTGAATTTGGACGTGCCCGGCTTGCGCTTGTCGAGGAAGGGCTGGATGTCCGCTTCACTGAGCGCCAGCCCTGGCGGGCAGCCGTCCACCACCGCGCCGATCGCGGGCCCGTGGCTTTCGCCCCAGGTGGAGAAACGGAAAACACGGCCGAAGCTGTTGAAACTCATCCTGTGCCCTTACAGCGATTCATGGCGGCCCATCGGCCCATCGCCGTCCCATGAGCCAAGCCCATCCGCATGGCAAGCCCAGGCGTTCCGCGCAGAGTGAGGCAGCGCCCGAAGGCGATCCTTTTCGCATTGTCAGGGGTGATGGTGCGGTCGAGAAGACTCGAACTTCCACGGCCTTTCGGCCACAACGACCTCAACGTTGCGCGTCTACCAATTCCGCCACGACCGCACATCTGAAGGGAAACCGGCGGCGCCGGTGCCTTGGTAGGAGGCGGCCCTTAGCAAAGGCTTTTGGGGGATGCAACAACCGATCTTCATGCGCGTTGTTTTGATCGGAAAGTCGGGGAGCACTGGACGAAGGAAGACACAGGCATGTCCGCGCGTTTCTGGTTATTCTCTCTCGCCTGTTCCGGCGCGGCCCTGACCGGCGGCCTCGGGCTGGGCGTCTATGCCACCACGCCGCAGAAGCTGCCTTGGGCCGAGACGGTGCTGCCGGAAGCGACAATCCACCAGGACGCCTACGACCCGGCAGAGCTGACCGGGCCAGCCATCGTCAAATGTTCCGGCTGCGGGCCGACCCTAGCGGACCGGCAGATGGCCACCGACATGGCCGGCTGGGACGCAAGCAACGATCCGATGTGGCATGATTATAATTCCCAGCCAAATTATGAGCAGGCTAATTATGACGCCGAGCCGGAGGCGCCGGCTGCTCAGCCGCTGCCCGTATCGGTCGAGCGCTATGCTACTGAAGGATCGACCCAGCCCTGGCCGGTAAAGGTCGCACAGGCGCCAGCTCCTGACGACCAAAGCACAACGCCCGCCGGGGTGGCCCCGACGGACGCTGCTCTGTCCTTCTAATCGGCGCAGCCTTATTCGGCGGCGACGACCTCAGCCCCATTGTCGTTCAGCGAATAGGCGAGGCGGCTCACCATCTCCTTGGGTACGACCTGCCAGAAATAACCCCGCCAGCGGTCCCAATCGTCCAGGATGGTGTTCGACCATTTGCTGTCGGTCGATACCGCATGCTGGGCGATCAGCGCTTTGAGCTCCGCTTCCCAATGGGCGCTTTCCAGCCGTTGCCAGAGGATGCTTTCCGGATTGGCGCGGGTCGGGAAGCTGCCATCCTCGTCCAGGATGAAGGCCATGCCGCCGGTCATGCCCGCGCCGAAATTCGCGCCGGTACGCCCGAGAATGACCGCCGTGCCGCCGGTCATATATTCGCAGCCATTGGCGCCGCAGCCCTCGACCACCACCTGCGCGCCCGAATTGCGGACGGCGAAGCGCTCGCCCGCCTGGCCCGCCGCGAACAGCTTGCCGCTGGTCGCGCCGTAGAGCACGGTGTTGCCGATGATGGTGTTGTCCTTGCTCGACAGCGGCGAGGAAACGGTCGTGCGCACCGTGATGATGCCGCCCGACAAGCCCTTGCCGACATAGTCGTTCGCGTCGCCGAACACTTCCAGCTTGATGCCCTTGCACAAGAAGGCGCCCAGCGACTGTCCCGCCGACCCGCGCAGCCGCACCGTCAGATGGCCGTCCGCCAGCGCCGACATGCCGAACTTCTCGGTCACGGCCGCCGACAGGCGGGTGCCCACGGCGCGATGCGTGTTGCGCACCGTATAGGTGAGCTGCATCTTCTCGCCCCGCTCGAACACCGCGCGCGCGTCCTTCATCATTTGCGCGTCGAGGCTGTCGGGCACGGGGTTGCGCCATTCCGTCAGTGAGTAACGGCGCTGATCGTCCGGCGCGTCCACCTTGGCGAGGATCGGGTTGAGGTCCAGATCGTCCAGATGCTCGGCGCCGCGATTGACCTGCTTCAGCAGTTCGGTCCGCCCGATCACCTCGTCCAGGCTGCGATAGCCCAGACGCGCCAGGATCTCGCGCACCTCCTCCGCGATGAAGGTCATGAGGTTGATGACCTTTTCCGGCGTGCCGGTGAACTTCTCGCGCAGCCGCTCATCCTGCACGCACACGCCCACGGGGCAGGTGTTGCTGTGGCACTGGCGCACCATGATGCAGCCCATGGCGACCAGGCTGAGCGTACCGATGCCGAACTCTTCCGCGCCCAGGATCGCCGCGATCACGATGTCGCGGCCGGTCTTGAGCCCGCCATCGGTGCGCAGCTTGACCCGATGACGCAGGCCATTGAGCGTCAGCACCTGATTGGCTTCCGAAAGCCCCATTTCCCAGGGCGTGCCGGCATATTTCACCGATGTCTGCGGCGAAGCGCCGGTACCGCCGACATGGCCCGCGACCAGGATGACGTCGGCATGCGCCTTCGCCACGCCCGCCGCCACGGTGCCGATGCCCGCCTGGCTCACCAGCTTGACGCAAACCCGTGCGCGAGGATTGATCTGCTTGAGGTCGTAGATGAGCTGCGCCAGATCCTCGATCGAATAGATGTCATGGTGCGGCGGCGGCGAGATCAGCGTCACGCCGGGCGTCGCATGGCGCAGCTTGGCGATGAACTCGGTCACCTTGAAACCGGGCAGCTGGCCGCCCTCGCCGGGCTTGGCACCCTGCGCGACCTTGATCTCGATTTCCTCGGCCGACCCCAGATATTCGGCATGGACGCCAAAGCGGCCCGACGCGATCTGCTTGATGACGGAGTTCGCATTGTCGCCATTTTCGTAGGGTTTGAAGCGGTTCGCATCCTCGCCGCCTTCGCCCGACACCGCCTTGGCGCCGATCCGGTTCATCGCGATCGCCAGCGTCTCATGCGCTTCGGGCGACAGTGCGCCCAAGGACATGCCGGGCGTCACGAAGCGCTTGCGGATTTCGGTGGTCGCCTCGACCTCGTCGATCGGCACCGCCTCGCGAGCGAAGTTGAACTCCAGCAGGTCGCGCAGGTAGACCGGGGGCAGATCGCGCACCCCGCGCGAGAACTGCAGATAGGTCGAATAGCTGTCGGTCGCCACCGATGTCTGCAGCAGATGCATCAGCTGCGCCGAGAAGGCATGTGTTTCGCCGCCGTTGCGCTGGCGGTAGAAGCCGCCGACGGGCAGGCGCACCGCCGCGCTGTCATAGGCCAGGTCGTGGCGCAGCTTGGCGCTGTAGTGGAGCGACTGATAGCCCTCGCCCGAAATCTTGGCCGGCATGCCGGGGAAGAGGTCGTTGACCAGCGCGCGCGACAGGCCCACCGCCTCGAAATTATAGCCGCCGCGATAGGAGCTGATGACCGCGATGCCCATCTTGGACATGATCTTGAGCAGGCCTTCGTTGATCGCGACGCGGTAGCGTTCGAAACAGGCTTCGAGGCTCAGATCGCCGAACAGGCCGCGCGCATGGCGGTCGGCGATGCTCGCTTCGGCCAGATAGGCGTTCACCGTGGTCGCGCCGACGCCGATCAGCACCGCGAAATAATGGGTGTCGAGCGCTTCGGCGCAGCGCACGTTGATCGACGCGTAGCTGCGCAGGCCCTTGCGGACGAGATGCGTGTGCACCGCCGCCGCGGCCAGCACGCCGGCGATGGCGACCCGTTCGGCACTCACATGCTCGTCCGTCAGGAAGATCTCGGTGCGGCCCTCGCGCACGGCCTGTTCCGCTTCCTCGCGGATGCGGCTGATCGCGGCGCGCAGCTGCTCCTGCCCGCCCTCGGCGGGGAAGGTGCAGTCGATTTCCGCGACCGCAGGACCGAAATGGCCCTTCAGCTTAGCCCACTCCGCCGAGGTCAGCACCGGCGAATCCAGCACCAGCACATGGCTGTTCTGCGCGTCCTGCTCCAATATATTGTGCAGGTTGGAGAAGCGCGTCTTCAGGCTCATGACATAGCGTTCCCGCAGCGGATCGATCGGCGGGTTGGTGACCTGGCTGAAATTCTGGCGGAAGAAATGGCTGACCGTGCGCGGCTTGTCGGAAATGACCGCGAGCGGGGTGTCATCGCCCATCGAGCCGACGGCTTCCTTCGCATCCTCGACCATCGGCGCGAGGATCAGCTCCATATCCTCCAGCGTCATGTTGGCGGCGACCTGCCGGCGCGTCAGCTCCGCCTTGTCCCAGGCGGGCAGGGCGGACGGCGCATCGGCCAGATCATTGACGGTCATGAAGTCCTTGATCAGCTCCGAATAGGGGCGCTCGCCCGCGATCTGGTCCTTGATCTCCCGGTCGTCGTAGACGACGCCCTCGGCCAGATCGACCGCGATCATCTGTCCCGGGCCCATGCGGCCCTTGCGCACGATGGTTGTTTCGGGAACCACGACCATGCCGGTTTCCGACCCCACGATCAGCAGATTGTCGCCGGTCAGCGTGTAGCGCAGCGGCCGCAGCGCGTTGCGGTCGACGCCCGCCACCACCCAGCGGCCGTCCGTCATCGCGAGGGCTGCGGGGCCATCCCACGGCTCCATCACCGAGGCGAGATATTCATACATGTCGGCATGCGCCTGCGGCAGTTCGGCGCTCGCCGACTGATAGGCTTCGGGGACGAGCATCAGCTTCGCCGTCGGCGCATCGCGGCCCGAGCGGCAGATCGCCTCGAACACGGCGTCGAGCGCGGCGGTGTCGGACGCGCCGGCCGGGATCACCGGCTTGATGTCCTCGCTATGATCGCCAAAGGCCAGGGAGGCCATCTTGATCTCGTGGCTCTTCATCCAGTTCTTGTTGCCGCGAATGGTGTTGATCTCACCATTATGCGCGAGCGTGCGGAACGGCTGGGCCAGCCACCATTGCGGGAAGGTGTTGGTCGAATAGCGCTGGTGGAAGATCGCGACCCGGCTCTCGAACCGCTCGTCGCGCAGATCGGGGTAGAAGACCGACAGCGATTCCGCCAGGAAAAGGCCCTTGTAGATGATCGACCGGCACGACAGCGAGCAGATATAAAAGTCCTGGATCTGCGCAGCGATCACCTTCTTCTCGATCCGGCGGCGGATGAGGTAGAGGTCCTTTTCGAACTCGGCCTGATCGCGTTCCTCCGGCATCGGGCCGGCGATCATGATCTGCTCGATCTCGGGACGGGTGCGCTGCGCCTTCTCGCCGATGACGGAGACATCGACCGGCACCTGCCGCCAGCCATAGATGGTGTAGCCCGCGTCGATGATCTCCGATTCAACGATCGTGCGGCAGGTTTCCTGCGCGCTGAGGTCCGTGCGCGGCAGGAAGATCATGCCGACCGCAAGCCGGTTGGGCAGCGGCTTGTGGCCGGAGTCCGCGATCGCATCGTCGAAGAAGCGCACCGGCAGGTCGACATGGATGCCCGCGCCGTCGCCGGTCTTGCCGTCGGCGTCGACCGCGCCACGGTGCCACACCGCCTTCAGCGCGTCGATCGCGCTCGCCACCACGCGGCGGCTCGGCCGGCCATCGGTCGCGGCGACCAGGCCGACGCCACAGGCATCGCCTTCCATCTCCGGATGATACATGCCCTCTGCGGCAAGGCGCGCGCGCTCTTCGGGGCTCGCCATATAGGGGGTGCTGGCCATGAAATGCCTCCTCACAAATCCGTTCGGTTCGAGCCTGTCGAGAACTCTGTCCCCCGTTCTCGACAAGCTCGAACCGAACGGGGGGAGAAGGGGATCAGGCGGCGACCTTCTCGCCCGCCGCCGCCTTGGCCTTCGCCTTCAGATAGCGGTGCATATGCTCGGTCACGTCGCGGCCGTCGCGGATCGCCCAGACCACCAGCGAAGCGCCGCGCACGATGTCGCCCGCCGCGAACACGCCGTCCATCGACGTCATCATCGTCTTGTGATCGACGCGCAGCGTGCCCCAGCGGGTCACCGACAGATCGTCGGCCCCGAACATCTTGGGGAGTTCGTCCGGATCATAGCCGAGCGCCTTGATGACGAGGTCCGCTTCCAGCGTGAACTCGCTGCCCGGATCGACTTCGGGCGCACGGCGGCCGGAGGCGTCGGGCTGGCCGAGGCGCATCTTGCTGACCTTGACGCCGGTGACGTGCTCCGTGCCCTCGAAGGCGAGGGGGGCGGAAAGCCAGACGAACTCGACGCCCTCTTCCTCGGCATTGGCGACTTCGCGCTGCGATCCCGGCATATTTTCCCGGTCGCGGCGATAGAGGCACTTCACCGACCTGGCGCCCTGACGGATGGCGGTGCGCACGCAGTCCATCGCCGTGTCGCCGCCGCCGATGACGACCACATTCTTGCCCGTCGCCAGCAGCGACCCGTCTTCATGGCCCGGCACGGCGTCGCCGAAGCCCGCCTTGTTGGACGCGATCAGGAAGTCGAGCGCCTTCACCACGCCCGGTGCGCCGACGCCCGGCGCGCGGATGTCGCGCGGCTTGTAGACGCCGGTCGCGATCAGGATGGCGTCATGACGGCTGCGCAATTCCTCCAGGCTGGCGTCACGCCCGACCTCGAAATTGTCATGGAAGACGATGCCGCCGTCCTTCAGCCGCTGGATGCGGCGCATGACCACGTCCTTTTCCAGCTTGAAGCCGGGAATGCCATAGGTCAGCAGCCCGCCCGCGCGGTCATGCCGGTCGTAGACATGGACCTCATAGCCTGCCACGCGCAGATATTCCGCCGTGGTGAGGCCCGCCGGACCCGAACCGATCACGCCGACCGACTGGCCCAGCGGCGCGCCGGGCACGAGCGGCTCGACCCAGCCTTCCTTCCAGGCGGTGTCGGTGATGAACTTTTCGACGCTGCCGATGGTGACCGAGCCATGGCCGGAAAATTCGATGACGCAATTGCCTTCGCACAGGCGATCCTGCGGGCAGATGCGGCCGCAGATTTCCGGCATGGT
Organism: Sphingobium bisphenolivorans; assembly: GCF_000412635.1. Taxonomy (GTDB): domain Bacteria; phylum Pseudomonadota; class Alphaproteobacteria; order Sphingomonadales; family Sphingomonadaceae; genus Sphingobium; species Sphingobium bisphenolivorans. The sequence continues at coordinate 20,728 of NZ_ASTG01000014.1, read as the reverse complement.
GCTGGTGAGGTTGCTGAGTTCATAAGCCTCGCGCAGCCGGCCCTCCGCCGTCAGGCGCAGCCAGTCGGGGATATGGTTGTGCAGCGGACAGTGGGTCGAGCAATAGGGCACGCCGCACTGCGAGCAGCGCGACGCCTGCTCCTCCGCCCGCTCCAGCAGGAAGCTGCGGTTGATCTCCAGAAAGTCGTCGGCGCGATCATCGGCCGAGCGCTTCTCGGGATAGGCCTGGCCCGTTCCCACGAATTTCAGCATCGGATTATCAGCCATGGTGAGTCCCTGCGATAAAGTCAGGAGCGCTCATAGCAGAAAAACCCGCAGAGTCACGTGGATTCTGCAGGATAAGACATATAGGCTGTCCTATTTGGACGCTGGTCTCATTCGACTGGTCGGATCTTACGCAATTTCCCTTGGGTTTTAGGTCCGATCCGGCCTTATCGAATCGAGAGCCAGACCAGCGCTGCCGCCCCGGCAATGATCCGATACCAGGCGAACGGCGTGAAACCGCGCCGCGAGACAAGGCCGACGAACCATTTGATGACGAGCAGCGCGACGATGAAGGAGACGACGAAGCCCAGCGCGATGGAGCCCCAGCCGACCTGCGCCGAAGTGATCTGGTCGCCCTTCTTCAGCAGCTCCAGCGTGGACGCCCCCAGCATGGTCGGGATGGCGAGGAAGAAGCTGAACTCCGCCGCCGTCCGCCTCTCGACGCCCAGCGTCAGCGCGCCCATGATCGTCGCGCCCGACCGGCTGACGCCCGGGATCATCGATATGCACTGGATGAAGCCGATGCCGAGCACGCGGGCGAGGGGGATGTCGGCGATGCCGTGAAAGCGGTTTTCCTTCACCATCCGCTCGATCATCAGGATCGCGATACCGCCGACGATCAGCGCCCAGGCCACCACCTTGGGCGCGCCGAGCAGCGTCTCGATATAGTCGTGGAGCGCAAGTCCGATCACCGCCGAGGGCAGGAAGGCGAGGATCAGGTTGCGCAGGAAGCGCCAGCTCACCGGCTCCCGCCGCAGCAGTCCCATCGCCACCGCCCAGAAGGTGCGCCAGTAGAGCACGACGACCGCCAGGATGGCGCCCAGCTGGATGACGACGTTGAACATCGCCCAGGTCGATGCGTCATAACCCAGAAGTTCGCTCGCTAGGATCAGATGGCCGGTGGAGGACACGGGGAGGAATTCGGTCAGCCCCTCGACGATGCCAAGCAGGATGACTGTCAGGAAGTGCAGGTCCATGGGTGCGTCTGGTCCTTGAAAGGTCAAGCAGAAGGGATGCCCTTCCCGGACGGGAAGGGCGAGAACAGGGTGCCGGCGGTCAAGCCGCCCCTATTGAGCAGAAGAGCAGGGGGTGCGCAAAGCATCGCGCTTCAACCCGGCGCGGTGGACCATCGGCCGACCGCCCCGACGGCGCGGAAATCAGGCCTGAACCCGCCCCGCAAAGCGCCCGTGCCGGCGGTAGCGCACCAGCCACTTGTCCGCGACGGCCGACATCGGCGTCGGCGCAACGCCCAGCTCGGCAAGGCCCGGCGCGCCCGCTGCCGCGACATTATCCGTTTGCAGCATCGCCAACTGGTCCCGCGTGATCGGGCCGCCCGGCAGCATCGCCAGGAAGGAGGCGACAGAGGCCGGCACCGCGACCATGCTGCGCTCCCGCCCGATCGCCTTGCCGATCCAGCCGTTCAGTTCCATCATGCTGAAGGTCTGCGGGCCGCCCAGTTCGAAGGTCTTGCTGCCGTAAAGTCCCGGCTCCGCCGCCGCATTGGCGATCGCATGCGCGACATCGGCGACATAGACGGGCTGGAACTTCGTCTCGGCGGAAATGACCGGCACCACCGGCGCCAGCCGGATGATCTCGGCGAAGCGGTTGAGGAACTGGTCCTCGGGACCGAAGATGATCGAGGGGCGCAGGATCGTCGCGGTCGGGAAGGCGGCCTTCACCGCCGCTTCACCCGCCGCCTTGGACCGGCCATAGGCCGACGGGCTGGCCGCATCCGCGCCGATGGCCGACACATGCACCAGCGCGCCGACGCCCGCGTCCGCCGCGGCCTTCGCGACATTGGCGGCGCCGTCATGATGCGACCCTTCGAAATCGCCGCTCAGCACCCCGACCAGGTTGATGACGATGTCGCTCCCCACCAGCGCGCGGGCGACGCTCTGCGGCTTGCGGATGTCGGCCGCGACGAACTGCGTCTGGCCCAGAGCGCCAAGCGGCTTGACGCGCATCGCGGTGGACAGGTCCCGCTGCGCCACGCGCACCCGCGCGCCGCGCGCCATCAGCGCCTGTGCAACCTGCCGGCCCAGAAAGCCGCCGCCGCCGAACACCGTAACCAGACTGTCCTTCATCACGCGTCCCATGCCTGTCCAAATGAAAGGGGAGATTGTCAGTTCGTCCCCTTGCAACAGCCGCCGCCCGCTGACAACCGCCGGGGGCGCGGGAAGCTCCATTTTTACCCGATCCAGCCCTGCAAGTCAGCGATCATCCACAGTCCCAGCCCCAGGAACAGCAGCGCTGCGCCGATCTGCAGCGCGCGCATCGGCACTTTCCGGGCTAGTGCTTCGCCGAACAGCACGGCGGGTACATTGGCGATCATCATGCCCAGCGTCGTCCCTGCCGTCACCGCCAGTATATTTTCGAACCGCGCGCCCAGCGCCACGGTCGCCACCTGCGTCTTGTCGCCCATCTCGACGAGGAAGAAGGCGATCAGTGTCGTCACGAACACGCCCGCCTTGGACGGAGCCTTCAGCGGTTCGTCCTCATCGAACTTGTCCGGGATCAGCGTCCATCCCGCCATGGCGATGAAGCTTGCCGCCACCGCATAGCGGAACCAGTCCTGCGTCAGCACGCCCGCGATCGAATGGCCCACCAAAGCGGCAAGGAAATGGTTGGCGAGCGTGGCGAACAATATGCCCGCGATGATCGGCAGGGGTTTGCGGAACCGCGTGGCCAGCAGCATCGCCAGCAGCTGCGTCTTGTCTCCCATCTCGGCGAGCGAGACGATGGCGGTGGATGTCAGAAGGGCTTCCATGCGAATTTTCCGGGGCCGGGCAAGAACAAGACACAATGCCACCGCCTCTCCCCGCCCGGCCGGACCGGAAGAGCCGATGCCATTAGTCTCGCCCGATTAAGAGAGCCGTGGCTCTCCATCCCGTCCGCCATGACCTCTCGGCCAAATATGTTGACGAACGGCCCGTTCCGCATTCGGAACGGCTGGCTACTCCCCAGATGACGGGATTGCCCTAGGATAGATTGGCGCGCGAGGCAAGTCCTTCGCCTTTTCAGGCCCAACCTGCTCCTGCGAAAGCAGGATCCCAGTTCAGAGGGCAGGACCATTCTCGTTCGAGTGCCTTCGCACCAGCCATGTTGCTACCGGCTGGACACCCAGCCCCTCAAGGCTCGCCCCTGGACTCCTGCATCCGCCGCTCGGCGAACCATTGTTCCAGCATCTTGGCGGTGCAGCCGGTAAAGCCGTTGCTGCCGATCGCCGAGCAGCTGCCCGGCAGCGTCTGCCGCTGAACCTGCTCCATCGTCGCGACCTGGCTGCCCCAGCCGGGGCCGCCGGAGGGCGCCGGCTTTTCCCTCAGCTTCTTGGGGATGCGATAGCGTTCGGACTCCGGCCGCCGCGCACAGACGATGATCTCGTCGCCCTCGCCCTTGGGGCAGGGATCATCGCCATAGACGATCAGGTTGAAGATTTTCTGCGGCGGCTCGGCCCGCGCGGCGCTTCCCAGCGCGAAGGGAGCGAGCGCGATCGCCGCGAGAGGAAGAAAGGCGAAGGGACGCATGCATCAGATTCCTTGTTCATCCCCTGTCATGCCGCCCTTCGCCAGACGCCGCCGGCTGATCGATGCCGTCAGGGTGCGGGCGCAGCTGTCGTCGTCGCCGGCTGCTGCTGGGACTGCTGTTGCCGGGCAGCCTCGGCCTTTTCCTGCGCCACGGCCTGCGCCTCGATCGCTTGGCTCTCGGCATCGATGTTGGAGAGCCGCCGTCCCCGCTCGGCCTCGACCAGATCCTTCCAGCTGGCATTGTCGGCCGCCTGGCGCTCCGCCTTGGCGAGCCGCGCCAGCTGCGCGAAGCAGCCGGTGAACCCGCCCGCGCCGGTCGCCGAACAGCTTTCCGTGCCGGAGCGGCCGACATATTCCATCGACCTCACCCGCTCGCCCCAAGCCTGGTTGCTCGGCTTGTTGGGGTCGCCGCGCAGCGGCTCGGGAATGCGGTAGCGTTCCTCCTCACCCTTGCGCGCACACACGACGATGTCGCTGCCCTGGCTCTGCGGGCAGGGATCGTCGCCATAGACGATGACCAGATTGACCTTCTCCGATCCGCCGCTCCCCGCCGGTGCCTGCTCGGCCGGCGGTGTGGGACCCGTCTGCGCGAATGCGGAGCCGGCGGTGCCGATCAGCAGCATGGCGGCGATCATCCTTGTCTTCATCATGCGTGCCTTCTCCTCAAATTCGCTTCGACAGCGCGATGGCGGCGCGGCAGCCCAGCCGGATCACCCCGGACAGCAGCGGATAGGCGGGGGCCTGTTCCGCGCCATGGGCGATGGCGGTATCGCGATGCTCGAGTTCTTCCGCCTGAAAATCCGCGATGACGGCCGCAAGTTCCGGGTCGTCGGACCCCAATTCCTTCAGCTGCTCGTCATAATGGCGGTCGATCTCCGTCTCGATCGCCGCGGTGCAGGCCATCGCCGCGCGCGGCCCGATCGCCGCCGTGACCGCGCCCAAGGCAAAGCCCGCGACATTCCAGAGCGGCCGCAGCGCCGTCGGCCGCACGCCTCGCCGCACTATCATCGCATCGAAATGTTTGCGATGCGCCTCTTCCTGCGCGGCCATGCCGGCGATGATGCGGGAGTCGGGGTGACGGTCGCCCATCACGGCCAACTGCCCGGCATAGATGCGGGTCGCGCCGAATTCGCCGGCTTGGTCGACGCGCAGCATTGCCGCCCGCGCCTCATCGCTGACGCGCCGGCCGGGGCGGGGGAAGTCCTTCGCTACGCTCATGCCTTGTTCCCTTGTCCGAGCAGCAGGACCAAGATGGCGAGGGCGGCTGCTCCCGACAAGAGGCCGTTATAGCCGGCCAGCGAGATGCCGAGCAGGGTCCACGGCGCCACGTCGCAGCGGGTGATCGGGGTCGCCATGATCTGGTTCAATATGTCGGCGCCGCTGCCGCCCGCGGGGCTGGTCGAGCAGGCGGTCAGCCCCTGCCACCAGCCATATTCGATGCCCGCATGGAACAGCCCGATGCCGCCGCTGATGCCGATCGCCAGGCCGGCGAGCCCGGTGAACAGCGCGCTCATGCAGGGCTTGGCTCTGGTGGCATAGGCGATCAGCGCGAGCGGAATCGCCGCCATGTGCGGATAACGCTGCCACCAGCACATTTCGCACGGATGCAGACCGCCCGCATATTGCGAGACATAGGCCCCCCCCAGCAGCAGCACGGGGACGATCAGCGCAATCGCGCGGGCGAGGGGCAGGTTTCTCATCCGCTCCGCTTAGACCGGCGAAAGCCTTTCGTCATGCTGAACTTGGTGGAAAGAGGGGCGTCATACCCTTTACCAACTCCGTCACCCCGGCCTTGAGCCGGGATCCCGTTGCCTTCTTTCGTGCAACTCATCCCGCGCAAGAAAGCGGGGCCGCTGTGGAAGCGCGCGGCGACGAACAGGAAGTAGCGGACCTTATTTCCGCGCGACCGGTCCCGCTTGCGCAATCGGCGTGCCCGGCTTCGCCGCCAGCCGCCCGATCGTTTTCAGCGCATAGTCGAGCTGGAAATCCTCGATCCCCTTCTTCTTGAGGTCCTCGGCCGTGGCGGCGAAGCGGGGATCTTCCTTAATATCCTCCTCCAGCGCCGCATTGTCGGACTTGATCTCGTTGATCAGGTGGCGGCGCAGGTCGCTTTCGCGGAATTTCGGCCGCGCCTTGTAATCCGGATCGGACAGTTGCGGCACCCGGACATCGGGCTCGATTCCGCCCTCCTGCACCGACCGGCCGGATGGAGTATAGTAGCGCGCCGTCGTCAGCTTGAGCGCGGTCGTGTTGGTGAGTGGCAGCATCGTCTGCACGCTGCCCTTGCCGAAGCTGCGCTCGCCCATCACCAGCGCGCGATGCTGGTCCTGCAGCGCGCCCGCGACGATTTCCGAAGCCGATGCCGATCCCGCATCAACCAGCACGATAATCGGCAGGCCCTTCGCGTCATCACCGGGCTTGGCATAATAGCGCTCAACATCGCTCTTCTGCCGGCCGCGCTGCGACACGATCTCGCCGCGCTCCAGGAAGGTGTCGCTGACCGACACCGCCTCGTCCAGCAGCCCGCCGGGGTTGGAGCGCAGGTCGAGAATATAGCCGGTCGGCTTGCGGCCCAGGCTCTTGTCGATGCTGCGAATCGCCTGCCGCACATCCGCGCCGGTGTTGGCGGAGAAGCTGACGATGTTGATGACGCCGACGCCGTCCTTCACTTCCCATTTCACGGGCTTCAGCTGGATGATCTCGCGCGTCAGGGTGAGTTCGATCGGCTTGTCGCGGCCGGTGCGCACGATGGTGAGCTTGATCTGCGTGCCCGGCGCGCCGCGCATCTTGTCGACCGCCTCGTCCAGCGTGCCGCCATAGATCAGCTGTCCGTCGAGATGCGTGATATAGTCGCCCGCCTTGATCCCCGCGCGCCACGCCGGAGTATCCTGCGTCGGCGCGATCACCTTGACCGCGCCGTCCTCCTGCGTGACCGAGAGGCCGAGGCCGCCATAGCTGCCCTCCGTCTGGGTGCGCAGATTCTGGAAGTCGCGCGCGTCGAGGAAGCTTGAATGCGGGTCGAGGCTGGCGAGCATGCCGTCGATCGCGCCCTTGATCAGCTTCTCGTCATCGACCTGCTCGACATAGTCACTGCGGACCTTCTGGAACACGTCCATAAACTCGTCGAGCGCCTTGTAGCTGCTCGCCTCGCCATCGGCGAGCGCCGCGGTGGTGGCGGGAATAAGCGCGAGCGCGCCGAGAGCGACGGCACCCCGGAAGAAGCTGGATTTCATTGCGGTCCTTAAGTCCTGCATGCTTGGGGCGCAGTATAGGCGCTTTTGCCGGCCGACGCAAAAGCAAGTGGGCGCCTGGCGAAACTTCGCGCGGGAATGCGCGCGCCACTGCCGGCCCCTCATCAATTAGAGATGCCCGGTCGCACCGATCGGCTTAGCCTTTATGCACAGTGGCTGGCGCGGTCCGCCTGTCCTAGTCCCTCCTGAAAATGCCGGAGGGCCAAATATGCAGATCGCGCCTTTCCTTACCCCCGCATCGGCGACGCGTCGCCTGGGCTGGCATCGCAATCCGGCATTGCGGCGGCTGGTCTTCGCCCTCCTGTCGCGCGCCGGGAATCACGACATCAGCATAGCCCATCACTGGGTGCCCAGCGCGCAGGTGCGGCTGAACCTCTTCCGTCATCGCGGTTACTGGTATCATGCGAGCCGGCGCGAGCGGGGGGTGATGACCAGCCTGCCCCGGCTGATCCGCCCCGGCGACACCGTGATCGAGGCGGGCGCCCATATCGGCTATGTCAGCCTGTATCTGGCCGATCTGGTCGGTCCCCTCGGGCGAGTCTATGCCTTTGAGCCCAGCAGCGACAATCTGTGCTATCTGACGGCCAATGTGGCGCCTTTCGCGCAGATCGAAGCCGTCCCGGCTGCACTGAGCGACAAGATCGGCATCGCCCGCTTCTATATCGAGGCGCTGTCGGGCCAGAACTCGACGCTCATCGGCGATTACGGCAATCTTGCGCGCAACAACCGGATGGCCGGCGCGGCCGAACAATATCGGGAAACCAGTGTCGAAACGGTGACGCTGGACCAGTTCATCGCCAGCCGCGGCATCAGTCCCAGCTTCATCAAGATCGACATCGAGGGCGCGGAACTGCTGGCGCTCGGCGGCATGAAGCACTGCCTGTCCCATGTCCGGCCGAAGCTGATGATCGAGGTCACAAATCGAAAAGAAGAAGTCATGCGCCTGATGAAGGAGGCGGGCTATCTCGCCTTCGATAATCATCTGAAGCGCTTCGGGCCGGGCGCGGACCAGGGGCCGAACCGCTTCTTCCTCCCCGAGGAAGAGGCCCTCCGCTTTCTGGACGCCTGAACTTCGGGCCGGCGATAGCGGTCGAACCGGATTCGGCGCGGCGAAAACAAGTCGCCCGGCAGAGGATGACCAAGGTTTAGCCGTTTATCAGCTGCGACCTCCGACTTGATCCGGACCCCGCTTCTTCGGTCGTTCGCGCCCGGCCATAGGCGGCGGGACCCCGGTCGAGCCCGGGGTGACGAAAAGGAGAAAGTCGGCTCACCACCCATCCCGGCCGCTACCCGCTACTCCGCTGCCTCCGGCAGGGCGCGCAACGCTTCGGGGGAGGCCGGCTCGCGTACCAGCGCTTCCACCGGCTCCAACTGCTCCAGTTCCTTGCCGCCCGTCTCGATATTGAGGTCGCGCAGCTTGCGTCCGGTCACCAGCACCCGGCTGTCGAAGCTGGCGACGAAGCTGTTGTAGTCGGCGACCGCGCCCGTCAGCCGATTGCCCAGCTTCTTAAGCGACCCCGCCGCCGTCGCCAGCCGCTCATAAAGTTCCTTGCCCAGCGCGCCGATGCGCTTGGCTTCGTCGGCCATCTTCTCCTGCCGCCACACCGCCGCGACCGTGCGCGCGATGGCGATGAGGTTGGTCGGCGTCGCCAGTAGCACCCGCTTGCCGAACGCGTGGTCCCACAGCTGCGGGTCATGCTCCAGCGCCGCGGAGAGGAAATGCTCCCCCGGCACGAACATGATCACATAGTCGGGCGCTTCCTCGAACTGGTCGGCATAGCTTTTCCGCCCCAGCGTATCGACATGCGCCCGCATCGCGGCGGCGTGGGCGCCCAGCAGCCGCTTGCGCTCCTCGTCACCCTCCGCGCCATAGGCATCCTGATAAGCGTTGAGCGACACCTTGGCGTCGATCACCAGCGCCCGGCCGCCCGGCACGCGCAGGATCGCGTCGGGCCGCAGCCGCCCATCCTCCACCGCGACGCTGACCTCGGTTTCGAAATCGACATGCTCGGACAGCCCGCAGGTTTCCAGCACGTTGCGCAATTGCTGCTCGCCCCAGCGGCCGCGCGCCTTGGGGGCATGACGCAGCGAATCGACCAGCCGCTGCGCTTCGGCGCGCACCGCCTCCTGACCGCTCTTCATCGATTCGATCTCGCCGCGCAGGATGCCGTAGGCCTCGGTGCGCTGCTGCTCGATCTGGGTGATCTTGTGGTCGTAGCGCTGGATCGTCTCATTGACGGGATGGAGCAGCTGCTTCAGCTGCGCCTCGCTCTTTTCATGTGCCTGCGCCATGCGCTGGTCGGCGCGCTCCAGAAAATGGCTCTGCGCCTGATGCAGCAGCTTGCCGCCGATTTCGCTGAACTGCGCCGACAGCTGCTCCTTCGCGTCCTTGAGCGCCGCGATCTGCGCCTCGAAGGCTTCCGCGCGCGCTTGCGTGTCGGACCGCAGCGCCGCCAGCTCGCGGCTCGCCAGCTCCCGCGCGGCGCGCTCATCCTCCAGCTTCTGCGCCAGTTCGGCTGCCTGGCCGGCGCGATCCTGCGCCACTACCAGCTCCTGCAAGGCGGCGTTGCGCTGCGCTGTCGCCATGTCGAGCTTGGCCGCAAGATCAGCCTTTTCCGCCGCAAGCGGCGCCGCCGCCTTGCCGCCGAACAGCCAGCCCATCACCGCGCCGGCGATCAGCGCAATGATAACGAGAATGACGGCCAGACTGTCCATGAACCCCCCTGTGTGGAACGAAAGGTGAACCTACCCGCGCCTGCCATCATGCGCAAGCCTGAACGCGGCGAGCCGCGCCACCGCTTCATCCAGCACGATATCCGCCTTGGAAAAGCACAGCCGGACCAGATGCGTCACCGGATCGGCGGGGTAGAAGGCGGAAACGGGAATGGCGGCGACGCCTGCCTCCTCGATGATCCGCTCGCAGAAGGCGACGTCGTCCAGCGCAAGGCCCGACGCGATAAGATCAACCGTCACGAACCATGTCGCCGCGCCCGGCTGCACCACATAGCCCGCTCGCCGCAACCCTATGGCGAGCCGGTCGCGCGACGCCTCATAGCCTGCGCGCATGGTGTCGAACCATTCCGCCGGCTTTGCCAGCCCCTCCGCCACTGCCCATTGCAGGTTGGGCGGCGTCGTGAAGGTCAGGAACTGATGCGCCCGCGCCAGCAGCGTGGCGAGCGCAGGGGCGGCGCACATCCAGCCGACCTTCCAGCCGGTGACGGAAAATATCTTACCCGCCGACCCGATCTTCACCGTCCGATCGCGCATGTTTGGCAGAGCGATCAAGGGCCGATGGCGTCCTCCATCGAACGTCACATGCTCCCACACCTCGTCGCAGATCGCGATGAGGTCATGACGCACGCAAAGTTCTGCCAGCAGAGCCAGATCCTCTTCGCACAGCATCACGGCGGCAGGATTGAGGGGGTTGTTGAGCAGCAGGACGCGTGTCCGGTCCGTCACCGCGCTTTCCAGCACTGCCCGCGTGATCCGCCAGTCGGGCGGCGTCAGGCGCACCACCCGCGCGACCCCGCCGGCCCGCTCGATCAGCGGCAGATAGGCGTCGTAAAGCGGCGCGAAGACCAGCACCTCGTCACCCGGCTGCACCAGCGCCAGCAGGCTCGCCGCCAGCGCCTCGGTCGCGCCGGATGTGACGATGACCTCCTCCGCTGCCAGGTCCAGCCCCTGATGCAGCGCATAATGCGCCGCCACCGCCGCGCGCAGCTCGGGCAGCCCGCCGCTCGGCGGATATTGGTTGGATCGCGTGAGGAGCGCGTCGGCCGCCGCCTGGAGAATATCCTCCGGCCCGTTCGTATCCGGGAAGCCCTGCCCCAGATTGATCGCACCGGTTTCGCGCGCGCGGGCCGACATCTTCTCGAAGATGGTCGGCGGCATGTCGCGGTAGAGAGGATGGCCGAGGCGGGTGTCAGACATGAGCGGCTTCTTCAGTGTCGTAGCCGCTGCGGCCGCTAGCGCGGCCGAGTAAAGCCGGCGAATGTCCCCGGGACATTCGCGTTATCGGCTTTACTCCCACTCGATCGTGCCCGGCGGCTTGGAGGTATAGTCGTACACGACCCGGTTTATGCCCTTCACCTCGTTGATGATCCGCGTCGCCACGCGGCTGAGGAAGGCGGCGTCGAACGGATAGATATCCGCCGTCATGCCGTCCGTCGAAGTCACCGCCCGCAGCGCGCAGACGCTGTCATAGGTGCGGTGATCGCCCATCACGCCCACGGTCCGCACCGGCAACAGCACGGCAAATGCCTGCCAGATCGCGTCGTAGAGGCCGGCGTTGCGGATTTCCTCCAGATAGACGGCGTCGGCCTTGCGCAATATGTCGCAGCGCTCCTTGCTCACCTCGCCCGGAATGCGGATCGCAAGGCCGGGGCCGGGGAAGGGGTGCCGGCCGACGAAAATCTCCGGCAGGCCAAGCTCGCGGCCCAGCACGCGTACCTCGTCCTTGAACAGTTCGCGCAAGGGTTCGACCAGCTTCATGTTCATGCGCTCGGGCAGGCCGCCGACATTATGGTGCGACTTGATCGTCACCGAAGGGCCGCCGGTGAAGCTGACGCTCTCGATCACGTCAGGATAGAGCGTGCCCTGCGCCAGGAAGTCCGCGCCGCCGATCTTCTTCGCTTCTTCCTCGAACACGGCGATGAACTCGCCGCCGATGAACTTGCGCTTCTTCTCCGGATCAGTGAGGCCGGCGAGCCCGCCCAGGAAGCGCTCCTCGGCGTTCACATGGACCAGCTTGATGCCATAATGTTCGCGGAAAAGGCTCACCACCTGCTCCGCCTCGCCCAGCCGCATCAGGCCATGGTCGACGAAGACGCAGGTCAGCTGGTCGCCGATCGCCTCATGGATCAGCACCGCCGCGACCGCGCTGTCGACGCCGCCCGATAGGCCGCAGATCACCCGGCCTTCACCCACCTGCGCGCGGATGTCGGCGATCTTGGTCGCGCGAAACTCCGCCATGGTCCAGTCGCCGGCAAGGCCGCAGACATGGCGCACGAAATTGGCGAGCAGCTTCGCGCCATCCGGCGTATGCACGACCTCCGGGTGGAATTGCGTCGCGTAGAAGCGCTTTTCCTCATTGGCGGTGATCGCATAGGGCGCGCCCTCGCTGACCGCCACCACCTCGAAGCCGGGAGCCAGCTGTGTCACCTTGTCGCCATGGCTCATCCACACCTGATGCCGCTCGCCCTCGCTCCAGAGGCCATCGAACAGCGCGCAGCTCTTCTTCACCTCGATGAAGGCGCGGCCGAACTCGCCGCTTTCGCCGCCTTCGACATTGCCGCCCAGCTGCTGCATCATCGTCTGCTGCCCGTAGCAGATGCCCAAAATCGGGATGCCGGCATCGAAGAAAGGCTGCGGTGCGCGCGGGCTGTCCTCCCACATCACCGACGACGGGCCGCCCGACAGGATGATGCCCTTGGGCTTCAGCCGCTCATAGGCTTCGGCGGCGGCATTGAACGGCGCGATCTCGGAATAGACGCCCGCCTCGCGCACGCGGCGCGCGATCAGCTGCGTCACCTGGCTGCCGAAGTCCACGATAAGGATGGAATCCTGAAGGGGCAGCGTCATCGAATCGCCTTTGTCTTGAACCAGAATGGGGGAACGGATTGCGCGCCGGTTAGTGCCCTCGCGCCGCCTTGTCCAGCGATGGCGCATCCTCGGCACGCCCCGCGCGCCATCCGATCAGCGCACCCAGCGCCAGCACCCCCGCCGCGATCAGGAAGGCGCTGCCGATGAAGGGCAGGACCGGCCGCGCGCCCACCGACAGCGAATAGACGGTGCCGAAGAACAGCGGCGACATGATGCCCGCGATGCTGCCGACGCTGTTGTTCGCGCCCTGCAACTGGCCTTGCTCCGACTCCGACACGCGCCGCGTCATCAGCGACTGGATGGTCGGCATGGCGAGGCCCCACAGCGCATTGGGCAGCATCGCCGCGACGAACAGCCAGCCCGTCGGCGCCAGGCCCATCGCCGCTATGCCGACTGCGCCGAACGAAAGCCCGATCACCATCGTCCTGCGGTCGCCCAGCTGCTTGACGACGCGCCCGACCAGCAGCCCCTGCACGCCCATGTCCATCAGGCCCACCAGCGCCAGCAGCGTCCCCACCTGCCACGCGCCCCAGCCATAGCGGTCCCCCGCATAGAGCACGAACACGGCAGAGAAGAGGTGATGCGCGAAATAGAGCAGGAAATTCACCACCGCCAGGCTGGAAAGCTCCGGATGCGAGCGCAGCAGCTTGAGCGCGCCGAAGGGGTTGGCGCGCTTCCAGGAAAAAGCCATGCGCTTGTCCGGCGAGAGCGACTCCGGCAGCACGAACAGGCCGTAGATGAAGGCGAGCGCCGACAGCCCGGCCGCCGCCCAGAAAGGCGCGCGCAGCGAAACCTCCCCCAGCAGTCCCCCCAGCAGCGGCCCCGCAACGAAGCCGCCGCTGAACGCCGCGCCGATCAGCCCATAGCCGCGCGCGCGTTCCTCGGGCGGCGTGATATCCGCCATATAGGCGAAGGTGGAGGTGAAGCTGGACGATGTGACCCCGGCCAATATCCGCCCCAATGCCAGCCACCAGAGGTTGGGCGCGAGCGCCATCAGCACGAAGTCGAGCGCCAGCCCGGCGACCGAAACCAATATCACCGGCCGCCGCCCGAACCGGTCCGAGAGCGAGCCGATGACGGGCGAACAGATGAACTGCATCCCCGCCCACAGCGCGACGAACAGGCCGTTCCACATCCCCGCCGCCGCGCTGGAGCCGGACAGCGTCTCGATCAGCTGGGGCAGCACCGGAATGATGATCCCCATCGACATGACGTCGAGCAGCGCCGTCACCAGGATGAAGGCGATCGCGGCCCTTCGGCGGGAGGAGGGGGGAGGGGACATGACAGGAAGCGGGCTATAGTGCCGGGCGATTGCTGCCAAGAGTGCGTGTGCGCCGACGGGCTGCCGCGCCGGCCGAAGCAAATTGTAAAGCATCTTCCCCTACAGGAGCGTCCCGCATCCAATGCGCTCTCGAGTTTTCGGCAATAAAGGACAGATAATGGCCACCAGGCCCTATGAGATCGCCTATGACGACAATCGAAAATTGCTTCGGATCACATTGGCGGGCCTGTGGGACTTGCCCACGGCCCACAGCTATCTGGAAGATCTGCGGCGGCAGGAGCAGCGGATCGGACTGGATCTCGATCAGCTGTCTGTGCTGATCGATATGCGCGAGCATGCGATCCAGCCCCGCGAAGTTGCTGACCTGCTGACCGATTCTCTAAAAGATGCAGGCCGACCCGGCCGCACCACTGCCTCGATCGTTTCATCATCCGCCCTGAAGGTGCTGCAGATCAAGCGCATATCGGAAATGATAGAGCGCAACGAACTGTTCACGACGGAAGCGGACGCGCTGGCCTGGCTCGCAGCGCAAGCCGCAAAGCAGGGCGACCGGGCGGGCTGAGGCCGCGCCTGCCCAAGACAGCGCGGTCGGAGAGCAGGTCAGCGGGCGGCGCGCGCGCGGTGGAAATAGACTTCCGCGACCCGCCCATTCTGCACCGAGCAGGTGAAATGACGCGCGCGTTCATCCTGGGCGCGCCAGCCCGACCGCACCTCGACATCGCCCTCGACATCATAGCCGTTGCGCGTCTCGCGCGGGGCCTGCACCTGCCGCACCTCGGCATAGCCGCCCTCGCGCTCGGCCTCGTCGCGGGCGGCGACGGCGCAGTCGTTGACCGCATGCTCGCTCTCGCTGTCCAGTGCCTCGCCGACGGCCAGTTCGTCCCGCGATCCGGCACGCTCGTCGCGCCGGTCGGCAGCGGTGCCGGCCCGGTCCCGCGCGACCACGTCGGAAAAATCATCGTCCGCCTGCCGCTGCGTGGTGCGGCCATCCTCCTCATACCCGCTGTCCGGCGCATCATCGCGGGTGATGTCATCCTGCTCCTGCGGGTAGCTGAGGCGCGGCTGCAAGGCCTGCGCCGACGCCGTGCTCCCCGCGACCAGCGCTGCCGCCATCATCGTTCCCGTCAACCAGCCTGCCTTGATCATCACCCTCATATCCTCAGTCTGTCCGGCCGGAAGGCTAAGCCCCGCCGGCTGTCGGTGGGCTGAACGGGCTATCGCGGCGCATCGCGGATCTTGAGGCCGGTGAACTCCGCCAGAAACGCGTAGCTGTCGGCATATTCGTCGATCAGCTTGTCGATCGGCTTGCCCGACCCATGGCCGGCCTTGCTGTCGATCCGGATCAGGCGCGGCCGGGGCCCGATATCGGCCGCCTGCAAAGCCGCGGCATATTTGAAGCTGTGCGCCGGCACCACCCGATCGTCCGTATCCCCGGTCGTCACCAGGATTGCCGGATAATCCTTGCCCTCCGCGATATTATGATAGGGCGAATAGCTGTAGAGCAGGCGGAAATCCTCCTCCCGATCCGGCGATCCATAATCGTCGATCCAGTATCGACCGGCGGTGAAGCGGTCGAAGCGCAGCATGTCCATCACGCCCACGGCCGGCAGCGCGGCGGCGAACAGGTCGGGCCGCTGGTTGACCACCGCGCCGACCAGCAGCCCGCCATTGGACCGCCCCTCGATCGCAAGCCCGTCCCTGGTCGTATAGCCCTTCGCCTTCAGATATTCGCCC
This sequence comes from Sphingobium bisphenolivorans, assembly GCF_000412635.1. Classification (GTDB taxonomy): domain Bacteria; phylum Pseudomonadota; class Alphaproteobacteria; order Sphingomonadales; family Sphingomonadaceae; genus Sphingobium; species Sphingobium bisphenolivorans. The sequence goes on along the minus strand of NZ_ASTG01000014.1, from coordinate 5,072 downwards.
GCCGCGATAAAGTCGTCGAACACATTCTGCTTGTTCGCCCGCCGCCCGGCATCATGCCAGGCCCGGCCATATTCGCCGCCGCCGCGCAGGTGGGCGATCGCATAGACGCCGCCCTGCTCCAGCCAGGCCAGCCGCATCGCCGAATAGCCCGGCGTCAGGGTCAGATTGAACCCGCCATAGCCGTAGAGGATGGTCGGCGCGGACGTGCCCGACAGCGCCAGCGACTTGCGCCGGATCACCGTCATCGGGATCATCGTCCCGTCCTTCGAGGGATAGCTCACCTCCTCCACCCCAAAATCATCGGGGTCGAAGGGCGTGTCGGGCCGCGCGAATAGCTGATAGCGCAGGGCCGCCGTGTCGAAGCGATAGATGCTGGCCGGGGTCGTGAAGCCCGAAAAGCTGAAAAAGGTTTCCGGGTCACCGTCCCGCCCGGCAAAGCCCGCCGCCGTGCCGACGCCTGGCAACGGCACCTCGGCCACCTTCCGCCCGTTCAGCTCCACCAGTTCGGCGACCGTCGCGCCATCGGCCATATAGGCGAGGATCAACCGGCTTCCGACCAGCGTCCCGCCGGCCAGCGTATCGCCGCGCTCGGCCACGACCGGCTTCGCTCCGCTCCGGGGATAGCGCGCGTCGATGCTGACGACGCGCAGGCGGGGCGCCCCCTGATCCGTCACCAGATAGAGCATCGGACCCCGGCTGCCGATCAGCCGCCAGTCGTTGCTGATCCCGTTGACCAGCGTGCGCACCTTCATCCTGCCGCCTGTCAGTTGCGCGACATGCAGCTCGCGGCGGGTGTCGGTGCCCTGAAAGCTGCTGATCACCAGCCAGCGGCCGTCGGCCGTCACTTGCGCGGTGTGGCTGAGCTTGGGCCGATCGGGCGTTGCATAGATCAACTGGTCCTCGCCCTGTGCCGTGCCCAGCCGATGATAATAGACCTGCTGCCCGACCGTGGCGGACTGAAAATCCTGCCCCTCGCCCGGCGCCGCGAAGCGCGAATAGAAGAAGCCCTCGCCGCGCCCGTCCCAGGCGAGCTGCGAGAATTTGACCCAGTTCACGGCATCCGGCAGCAACTTGCCGCCATCGACGTCCAGCACGCGCAGGGTTCGCCAGTCGCTGCCCGCCTCCTGCACCGAGTAGAGCAGATGGCGTCCATCGGGGGAGGGCGCCCATTCCGCCAGCGCCGCCGATCCGTCCTTCGCCCATTGGTTGGGATCGATCAGCAGCCGCTGCGGTCCGGCCAGCCCCTCCCGCACAAAGAGGGGCGTCTGGTTCTGGAGGCCGCTATTATAGCCATAGAAATAGCGCCCGGCTGCCTTGCGCGGCAGGGTGTAGCGGCCGTGGGCGAACAGCGCCTGCATCCGCTGCTTGAGTATCGCCCGCCCCGGCAGCGCGTCGATGACCCGGCGGGTGAGCGCGTTTTCCTGCCCCACCCAGGCCTGCACCGCCGGGTCGGTGCGCAGATCGCCCTCCAGCCAGCGGTAGGGATCGGCCACTTTGACGCCGAAATGATCCTCCACCAGATCGAGCCGCTTCGCCCCCGGGTAACGCAGGCCGCTCGCCTTCGCGCTGGGCGTGGCCGCTGCATCCGGCGCGGCCATGGCGGGAAAGGATGCAAGCAGCAGCGCCGAAACCAGCCAACCCAAGGCGCGCATCCTCTTTCCCTCTAACCGCATTTTGCAATCGGCCGCTGATGCCTCGGAGCAGTCGGAAAACAAAGGAATTTCGCCGCTCAAGGCAGGTCGAGCCTAAATTAATCCACCCCGTCATCCCGGCCTTGAGCCGGGATCCCGCTGCCTCCTTTGGGCTTGCAGGATGAAGCGGACCTCCGGGTCAAAGCCCGGCGTTAAGACATTGGCAGGCGCGCTTCGTCGCGTCTGAGCTGGAGGCTGTCGGATGAAAGGTAACATACTCAACCAAGGCCGGTGCCCCAAGCGCTTGCCGTGAACGCCAAACGGGCCGCGGCTCTGCATGAAGCCGCGGCCCGTCCGAATGTCTTACGCTGAGCGACCAGCGCTGCGGCGGATTATGCCGCTTCCAGCTCGTCCGCGTCGGCGTTCTGGACCGGACCTGAATCCTGGCCCTTGGCATCGACGTCGCGATCGACCAGCTCGATGATCGCGATCGGCGCCGCGTCCGAAGCGCGGATGCCGGCCTTGATCACGCGGGTGTAGCCGCCATTGCGATCCTTGTAGCGCTCGGCCAGGACTTCGAACAGCTTGGTCAGCTGGGCGTCGTCCTGCAGGCGCGAATGGGCCAGACGACGATTCGACAGGCCACCCTTCTTGGCGAGGGTGATCAGCTTCTCGACGTAGGGACGGAGTTCCTTCGCCTTGGGCGTGGTGGTCAGGATCTGCTCATGCTTGATGAGCGAGGCGGCGAGGTTGCGGAGCAGCGAGTTACGATGCCCGGCGCTGCGCTGCAGCTTACGATGACCAACCTTGTGACGCATATGTCTTTCCTTTCGTTCGTTAAGGGCCCGTGTGAGGTAGCCCAGACCAGGCGGTGTTCAGGGCCACCGCCCATCAGCCCCTTGTAACCACATCCGTTCGGTTCGAGCTTGTCGAGAACAGTTCTCCTCGACCGCCGCTTCTCGACTTCGCTCGAAGCTGCTTGAACCGAACGGCCTGTGGTTCTTACCCCAGCAGCTCCTGTTCGAGCTTCTTGGCCATTTCCTCGATATTTTCCGGCGGCCAGCCGGGGATGTCCATGCCCAGGCGCAGGCCCATGGACGACAGCACTTCCTTGATTTCGTTCAGCGACTTGCGGCCGAAATTGGGGGTGCGCAGCATCTCGGCCTCGGTCTTCTGGACCAGATCGCCGATGTAGATGATGTTGTCGTTCTTGAGGCAGTTTGCCGACCGGACCGACAGTTCCAGCTCGTCCACCTTCTTGAGCAGATAGCGGTTGATCTGGTTCGCGTCGCTTTCGCCTTCGCTGGCAGAGGCACCGGCGGCACCGGCCCCAGCGGAGGGAGCGGCGACGGGCAGGGCGTCCTCGAAGTGGACGAACAGCTGGAGCTGGTCCTGCAGGATCCGGGCGGCATAGGCCACCGCGTCTTCCGGCGTGACGGTGCCGTCGGTTTCGACGGTCAGCGACAGCTTGTCATAGTCCAGTTCCTGGCCGACGCGGGTATTGTCGACCTTGTAGGCGACCTGGCGGACCGGCGAGTAGAGCGCATCGATCGGAATCAGGCCGATCGGGGCGTCGGCCGGCCGGTTGGCGACGGCCGGGACATAGCCCTTGCCGACGTCGGCGGTCAGTTCCATGTTGAGCGTCGCGCCCTGATCGAGGTGGCAGATCACCAGGTCGGGGTTCATCACTTCGATGTCGCCCACGGTGGTGATGTCGCCCGCACGCACTTCGGCCGGGCCGGTCGCGGACAGCTGCAGACGACGGGGGCCATCGCCCTCCATCTTCAGCGCGACCTGCTTGATGTTGAGGACGATGTCCGTGACGTCCTCGCGCACGCCGGCGAGCGAGGAGAATTCGTGCAGGACGTTCTCGATCTTGATCGAGGTGACCGCCGCGCCCTGGAGCGAGGACAGAAGAACCCGGCGCAGCGCATTGCCGAGCGTCAGGCCGAAGCCGCGCTCCAGAGGTTCGGCGACGAAGGTCGCCTTGCGCCTGCCGTCGCCCGCCGCCTTGATCTCAAGGCTGTTGGGCTTCTTCAATTCCTGCCAGTTCTTCATGTTGACAGTCATAATTTCCCCTGGGGATGAGGCCGAAACGTTCAAAATCCTGACCCGACAGGACGTTCCGGCCGATGCAAACGGGTGAACGGGCGACGCGTCCGCCGCCCGCCGACAAGCCGCGCGCTGCTGTTAGACGCGGCGGCGCTTGGAAGGACGCACGCCATTGTGCGGGATCGGCGTCACGTCGCGGATCGAGGTGATGTGGAAGCCGACGGCCTGCAGCGCGCGCAGAGCCGATTCACGGCCCGAACCGGGGCCCTTCACTTCGACTTCCAGGGTGCGCACGCCATGTTCGGCGGCCTTGCGGCCGGCGTCTTCGGCGCAGACCTGCGCGGCGTAGGGGGTCGACTTGCGGCTGCCCTTGAAGCCCATCATGCCGGCCGAGGACCAGGAAATCGCATTGCCCTGGGCGTCGGTGATGGTCACCATGGTGTTGTTGAAGCTGGCGTTGACGTGCGCGACGCCGGCCGAGATGTTCTTGCGCTCGCGCCGCTTAATGCGCTGGGGTTCGCGTGCCATATTGCTCTATCCTACAGAAAACTTGTGATGCTGGAGGGCGTGCCCGAGACGGGCGCCATCCGGCGGAGAAAAAGTTGAAATCAGTCCCCCGGACTAACTTCTTACTTTTTCTTACCAGCGATCGGCTTGGCCTTGCCCTTGCGGGTGCGCGCATTGGTGTGCGTGCGCTGGCCGCGAACCGGCAGGCCCTTGCGGTGACGCAGGCCGCGATAGCAGGCAAGGTCCATCAGGCGCTTGATGTTCATCGCGGTTTCGCGGCGCAGATCGCCTTCCACCGTCAGGTCGGCGTCGATCGCTTCGCGGATCTGCAGGACTTCGGCGTCCGACAGGTCCTGAACGCGGCGGCTGTGGTCGATGCCCAGCTTGTCGGCGATCGCTACGGCGGTGTGACGGCCGATGCCGTGGATGTAGGTGAGCGCGATGATAACGCGCTTGTTGGTCGGGATATTGACGCCCGCAATACGTGCCATGCTATTCTGTACTCCTGCTCCACGGGGCGGTTGGCGCCGCCCCATCTCAAAGCGTTCGGGCTGAAGCCCCTAAATGGACCGCAGCCGATTCGATAGGCCCCAAGACGCAAAAAAGACGGCTAGTGCTCAAGGCACTGCCGCTCACCAGCGTGTCGGGAAGGGGTGCCCTTACCGATTCGGGTGGCGGCAGTCAATGGCGGGCGGCCGCAAAAGCGTTGAAGCTCGCCGCTTCTCCTCCGGTCGGGCGGCGGCGCTCGGTCCTTTTCGGGTTGATGCCATCCTGTCCCCTCGGGCATGGAGGGGCATGCGTTCCCATCTGTCCTCCGCCGCGCTGGCGACCGCCTTCCTCCTCGCCTCCTGCGTCGGCGCGCCCGAACAGCGCGCGTCGGCG
>NZ_ASTG01000013.1 GCF_000412635.1 Sphingobium bisphenolivorans | reverse complement strand
CCATCTCCATTCTCGACGGCACGCCTGCCGCTGATGCGACGCCGATCACGCTGCTGGTCGAGGAAGCGGCGCTCGGCACGGCTGGTGCGACGGGGAGCAATCCTGGGCTCACGACGGAAAGCGACAGCCTGCCTACGCTTTCCTTTACGGCGGGCTCTGACGCGCTTTCCAGCTTCGGCTTCTCGACCGACCTCAGCCATCTGGTGAGCAACCTCGACGGCGCGGGCACGGATATTGTCTGGGTGCGCGACAGCGCCACGCAGATCACCGGCCATCTGGGCACGGCGGGCGGAGCGGTCGCAATCACGCTGATCTTGACGGCTCCGGCGAGCATCGCGGCCGGGGCGACCGGATCGGTGACGGTGACGGCGACCCTGTCCGATAATCTGCCGCATGCGCTGGCGAACGCCGCGCAGACGCAGAGCCTTGGCTATGCCATCGTTCAGGCGAGCGACAATGACGGCGACACCGCCAACGGGCAGGTCAATGTCAGCGTAACGGATGATGTGCCGACATTGGGCACCTTCCAGGACGCAACCATGCTGAATGTCGCGGGGACGACCACCGGCAGCTTTGCTTACACGCCAGGCGCCGACGGGCATGGCAGCTTCAGCATCACGGGTACGCCGCCGAGCGGGGTCACCTACGCCGTGACGCAGAACGCGTCGGGTGCGCTGCTGACGGCTAGCTCCGACCCCGATGGCGCCGGGCCTCTGGCTCCGGTCACCGTCTACACGCTGCAGGTCAACAGCAATGGCAGCTATGCGTTCAACCTGGTGACGCCGCAAGCTGCGACCACGTCGACGGTATCGCTCATCGGCTTGTCCCCGGGCGGCCCGACGCCGTTCCTGGAGACGCCTGACTATCGCATCGAATTCACTGGCAGCGGCGCGGGTGTCAATTCCGGACAGCAGGGCTTTGGTGTCGATAACCAGTTTGTCGGGTACCAGGAAAGCTTCACCATGGAGTTCCACAATCCTGGAACGGCCGGCAATAGCGCGGCGCTGACGAACGTCGAATATGTCAGCAAGCTGGCGCTGAAGTGGGACAGCATGAATGTGTCGTCGGGTTCGATGACCGTTCACGTCAACTTCTACAAGGACACCGCGCAGGGCACGGTGGTCGAAGGGCGTGATTATATAATCAGCACCAATAGCGGGACATTGACGCTCGACCCGACCTTGTCCGAATTCAACAGGATCGAGGTGAGTGGAACAAGCGTCACGAACGGCGGGCAGGGGGTGCGCTTCACCTCCGTCGACGTCACCAAGACGGTTCTGCCGCCCGATCTCAATTTGAACTTCACGATCTCGGCAACGGATACGGATGGAGACACGACCACAACGTCCAATCTCCACGTCTTCATTGACGATCCGACGAACCCTGTGGTCCTCGACCTGGACGGCAATGGCGTTCGCTTCCTCGGTCAGTCCGCAGGCGTCCGCTTCGACTATGCCGGTGACGGCCATGCCGTTGCCACCGCATGGGTCGATCCCAATGACGGCATCCTGGCGATCGACAAGAATGGCGATCATCTGGTCAACGACGGGTCGGAGATCGTCTTCTCCGTCGATGGCAGCACCGACCTTGAGGGGCTGGCGGCCCGCTATGACAGCAATCATGACGGGATATTGTCTGCCGCCGATGCCGACTTCGCGAAGTTCGGGGTGTGGCAGGATGCCAATAGCGACGGCATCGCGCAAGCGGGCGAGTTCCGGTCGCTTGTGGACCTGGGTATCGCTTCGATCAACCTGAAGTCCGCGGGCATGAGCTACACGGCTGCAAACGGGCAGGTCGTGGTCCATGGCGAGACCCAGTTCACGCGCACGGACGGCAGCCAAGGCACAGCGGCGGACGCAGGCTTCGCCACCAGTGCCAGCAGCGATCCGGCCAAGACGATGGAAACGGCCACGAGCGGCTTCAATCAGGCGCTGGTTGCAGCCAGCCTGGTGGCCGTTGCCGGTGCTGCCGAGGCGGTGAGCGAGCCGCAGCGCGTGCCGACCACGACGGACAGCGCGCCGATCCTTGTCGATACTGCACCTACCGGCAGCGTCACGGCGGAGTCGGCGGCCGGCGACAGCAGCTCGACCTCGCTCGCTCCGGCGGACGATCAGGCGGACCATAGGGTCCAGCAACCTGTCGAGCAGAGCGGCCATGGCCGCGAAGATGCCGCGCAAGATCATGCAACCCTGTCGGATCAGGCAGACGCGCCGCACTTGGCGGATGCCGCACCGGCCGATCAGCCTGACCTCGGCGATCATCAGGGATTGCTGGCGCAGTCGATCGACTTGCCGGCCTTTGATGGAAATGCCGCGCTGGTCGCGCTGGCTCAGGCACAGTCGCCTGTGGCCACGGAGCATGCGGCAGAGGTGGTGAAGGAAGCGCTGGGTGCGCACGACGTGCCGAACATCGATGCGCTGCTCGCGGCGCTGCCGGGCGGTGAGCATGTCGCGGCACCGGTGCTGTTGGCGCCGATGGGGGCGGAGATCGTGGACAGCGGCCACATGGCGGCCGTCGGCGTGGGCGTGTTCGAGGCGGCGATGGCGATGCACGAGGCGATGGCCGTAGCCCATGGGTGAATGGGCTGGGGGGCAGCGACTGGACTTATCTCGCGGGGAAATTTGGGGAGAATGAAAATGCGATATGCGTTGGGAGGGGTCGCAGCCATCGGGCTGCTGGCCGGCATGCTGTCGGGCACGGCCTTGGCCGCGCCGGCATCGCCTTTGCTGCAAATGGGCAAGTCGGAGCTGAACGACACGCTGCGCAGCCGGTATGACACGGCGGTGGCAGCCGTCGGCGACGCCAGCGTGCGCGCGGCGCAGGACAGCCGCTGGACCTGGGCCGTTGAAGCCAAGAACCAGTGCAGCATCGCCATCGCTTTCCTGAAATCCGGCACGAAGGATGCGGACAGCATCAACAAGTGCGACGACTTTGTGGCCCGCCTTTCGGCGCCGCCACCGCCGCCGGTGTCGGCAGCTTCAGCCCCACCCGCGCTGGACTGTACGGCACCGGCGGTGTCCATCTTCTTCGACTGGAACATGGACACGCCGCTGGCCGAGGGCGCATCGACGGTGAGCCAGCTGACGCAGACGGCGGCGCAGTGCGGCTGGAAGCGCTTCGGCGTCACCGGCTACACCGACACGTCGGGCAGCAACCGCTATAATGATGGGCTGTCGCTGCGCCGGGCGCAGAATGTCGCGGCCCTCATGAGTCAGGGCGGCGTGCCCACGGAGGCGATGACCGTCACCGGCGTGGGCGAAACCCAGCTGAAGATCGACACGGCCGACGGCGTGAAAGAGCCGATGAACCGCCGCGTCGAAATCACCGCCAGTACGAATTGAGGGGGAGGCGACAATGACAATCATGCGCAAGACCTGCGGCAGCCTGATCGCCCTCTGCGCGGCCGCCATGGTCAGCACGGGCTGGGCCCAGACGACGGACCTCAAGAGCGCCATCGCGGCGGCGATCGACAGCCATCCGGAGATCAACCAGGCGATCCAGAACAAGGAGGCGATCGAGTTCGAACGCGAGCAGGCGAAGGGCCTCTATCTGCCGCGCGTGAGCGTGGAAGGGTCGGCCGGCGTGCGCCGTCTGGAGAACGCCACCCGCCGGGCGATCGGGATCGAGGACCAAACGCTCTGGCCGCTGGAAGCCAGCATCAACGCTGAGCAAACGGTCTGGGATTCCGGCTATCGCAGCGCTGAAAAGCGCCGGCAGGCGGCCCGGACGGACGGGGCCGCGCTGCGCGTCGGTGAACGCTCCCAGTTCGTGGCGCTGAACGTGACGCGGCAATATCTCGACTATATGCTTCAGCAGCGGGTCGTGGCGGCGGCGGAGGATAATATCTCCTTCCATCGCAAGCTGCTCGGCGATCTGGGCGAGGGCGTGTCGAAGGGTTCGATCAGCATCGCCGATCAGCAGCAGGCGGAGGAACGGCTGCAGGCCGCGCTCGTCCGCAAGAGCGAAGCCGAGCAGGACATGACCAATGCGGCGATCCAGTTCCGCACCCTGACCGGCCTGTCGATCGACCAGGTGACCATGCCCGATCCGGTGACGGCCGCCGTGCCGCCGACGCTGGATGAAGCCATCGCCGCCGCGCGCACCAACAATCCCCTGATCCGCGAGGCCGAGGCCGATATCCAGGCCGCTCACGCCGTGGTGGACGAGGCGAAGTCGGAGCTTGGGCCGACGGTGTCGCTGCAGGGAACCGGCCGCATCGGTGAGGATGTCGACGGCTTCAAGGGCAGCACCAACGATGTGCAGGGCCGGGTGGTCGTGCGCTGGCAGCTGTTCAATGGCGGCATCAACCGGGCGAAGGTTCAGGAGATGACCCGCCGGGCGAGCGAAGCCCGCTTCCGCCTGAGCCAGCGCCAGCGCGAGGCGGAGGAGGATGTCCGCACTGCCTGGAACCGCTGGGACACGGAAAAGAAGCGCGTCAGCGACCTGTCGCGCCAGGGTACGGTGTCGGACAGCCTGCTGGTATCCTATCGCGAGCAGTTCAATGTCGGACGGCGATCGCTGCTGGACGTGCTGGACAGCCAGAACACCCGCTTCAACACGCAGGTGCGGACGGAGACGGCCCGCTTCTCGGAAATTTTCGCGCAGTATCAGATCCTGGCCGCGACCAACCAGCTGCTCGACACGCTGGGGATCGCACAGCCTTCGGGCGCAAATCCGTATGCGCGGAAAAAATATGATGTCCCGGACCTGCCGCCCGCCGAGTTGCAGCGGCGGCGCTATCCGGGCTGAGTTTCCATGATTGGGGTCATGCCGGCGCAAGCCGGCATGGCGCGGGGTAAACAATGTTGGAACGAAGCACATTGAGTCTGGCCGAATGGCTGGGCCTTGACGGGTCGCACGGCGACGAACTGGTCGACACCATAGGCCATGTGGCGCGGCATTTCGACCGATCGGCGGGCGTGGTCGGCCTTCGCGCCGGCCTTGCCGTCGATGAGAGCGGGCGGCTGCCCTTCCATCAGGCGGAGGCGGCGCTCGACCAGATCGGTCTGTTGACCGACCATGTCCGGGGGCGGCTGGACAAATGGCGGGCGAGCAATCTGCCCGCCATCCTGCCGCTCAAGGGCGGGCGCGTCCTGCTGCTGCTGGAGCTGCGGCAGGGCGACGCGCTGGTGCAGTTGCCGCATGCGAGCGAGCCGGTCTGGGCGCCTGTCAGCGATCTTGAAGGCCATTTTACTGGCGAGGCGCTGGTGGTCATGGCCGATCATGGCCGTGAGCGGGCCGAGGAACGTCCATGGGACGAGCGGGCGCGCCAGCACTGGTTCTGGCGCGAGGTTTGGCGCGCGCGCGGATCGTTCGGCTATGTCATGCTGGCCGCCGCGATCATCAACCTGCTCGCCTTCGCGCTGCCGCTGTTCACGATGAACGTCTATGATCGGATTATCCCGAACAAGGCGGCGGCGAGCCTGTGGGTGCTGGGCGTCGGCGTGCTGCTCGCCTTTAGCCTAGACTTCGCGCTCCGCCTTGCGCGGGCGAGGCTGGTCGACGAGGCAGGCCGCGAAATCGATGAGCGTCTGTCGCAGCGCCTGTTCGAAAAGGTGATGAACGTGCCGCTTTCCAGCCGTGCGGGCAGCACCGGCGCGCTGGCGCGCCGGGTGTCCGAGTTCGAATCGGTGCGTGAGTTCTTTACCTCCACGACGGTCGTGCTGGCGATCGATGTGCTGTTCCTCTTCTTCTTCGTCGGGATCATCGCGCTTCTCGGGGGCTGGCTCGCCATCGTACCGGTCGTCATGATGGGGATCATGGCGAGCGCAGGATTTTTCCTGCAACGGTCGATGGCGCGCCTGTCGCGCGACGCGCAGGCGGACTCCAGCCTGCAAAGCTCCGCGCTGGTGGAGGCGATCGGCGGCATCGAGACGCTGAAGGCGTGCCGGGCCGAAGGGCGGATGCTGGACCGCTGGCGGCGCTATGCGCGGATGAGCGCCGCGACGCAGGAAAAGCTGCGTCGGCTGAGTTCGACCAGCGTGACGCTGGCGGCGCTGTGCCAGCAGGTGACGAGCATCGCGCTGGTGATCGGCGGTTTCTACATGTTCGCGGCGGGCGACATTTCGATGGGCGCGATCATCGCCATCGTCATGTTGGCGGGGCGCTCGCTCTCGCCGGTCGGGCAGCTGGCGTTCGTGATCGTGCGGGCGCGGCAGGCGATCACCACGCTCGATAGTCTGCAGACGCTGATCGACCAGCCTGACGAACGGCTGGACGGCGCGCGCGGCATCATCCCGAAGATTCGCAAGGGCGCGATCGTCGCAAAAGATCTGGAGTTCGCCTATCCGGGCGCGAGCCAGCCGAGCCTGAAGGGCCTCGGCCTCCGCATCGAACCGGGCGAGCGGATCGGCCTGATCGGGCGCGTCGCTTCGGGCAAATCGACGCTCGGGCGAGTGATCTGCGGCCTCTATCCACCGGCAGGCGGCGCACTGACCATCGATGATATCGACAGCCGCCAATATCATCCGCACGAACTGCGTTCCGCATTCCGCTATGTCGGACAGGACGCCGAGTTGTTCAGCGGATCGGTGCGGGAGAACCTGCTCCTGGGTGCGCAGCAGGCGGATGACCAGCGGCTGCTGGAGGCGCTGAACCGTTCGGGTGCGTCGCGCTTTTTCGGGCGGGATGCTGCGGGCTTCGACCTGCATATCGGCGAACGCGGCAGCCGCCTGTCGGGCGGGCAGCGCAGCTTCCTGGTGTTGGCGCGCGCACTGGTCGAACCATGCAAGCTGCTGTTCCTGGACGAGCCGACCGGGGCGATGGACAACCAGACCGAGCATCTGTTCATCGATCATCTGGAAAAGGCGCTCGACCCTGATCAGACGCTGATCGTATCGACCCACCGCCATGCGCTGCTGCGGATCGTGGACCGGCTGATCGTGATCGATCAGGGGGTCGTGCTCGCCGATGGCCCGCGCGATGAGATCATTGGCCAGTTGCAACGGGGGGCGGGGCAATGACTGTCTCAAGAGCCTTGTTCTTGTTGGAGTATGATCCTGCTTCCGCAGGAGCAGGGCGTTCCTTGATGCTCGGTGCAGGGATTGTTTTGGCAACAGCTGGGACTGCAATGCTGTGGAAGGATCAGGTTTCCGGTCCCGCCATACAGCCCAAAATCGTCAGACCCGCTCCGCCCATACCGCGCCAATATACGGCTCTGATCGCCATGACCGAACGGCCCGAAGCGGACGCGCAGGGTGAGGCAGCGCGGCAGGCAAATGAGCGGCTCGGCTTTGCAGGCGGTTCGCTTGCCGCCGCCAAGCCATTCAAGGCGCTGGCGGGCGCTAGCGAGGATCATGACCGCGCGCTTCAGTGCCTGACGCAGGCCGTCTATTATGAGGCGGCGCGGGAGCCGGAAAGCGGCCAGCGTGCTGTCGCGCAGGTGGTGCTGAACCGAGTGCGCCATCCTGCCTTCGCCAAGACGGTGTGCGGCGTCGTATACCAGCGGTTCAATGCGTCGACATGCCAGTTCAGCTTCGTGTGCGACGGGGCGCTGGCACGCGATCCGCTGCCTAGCCTTTGGGCACGCGCACGGCGGGTCGCTACCGAGGCGCTGGCCGGACGTGTGGAGAAGGACGTGGGGACGGCGACCCATTATCACGCCGACTATGTCTTCCCGCACTGGGCTCCCCATCTGGCGAAGCTGGCCAAGATCGGCGCGCATATTTTCTACCGCTGGCCGGGCGGCTGGGGTTTGCCGGGGGCGTTCACCGGGCGCTATGCGGGGGGCGAGCATATTCCGGCATTCGACCCGTCCCGTCTTGCGGCTGCGGCGGCCGAGCCGGTGATCGACTATCCGCCGGTCGCGGCTCTGCCGGAACGGCGGGCGGGGGGGCGGCCGATGACGTCGGCGGTCGCATGGACCCGACCAAGGGCTGGAAACTCTCCATTCCCGATCCGTCCGAGACAGGCGGCGCGTTGAGCAGCATGCTCGCCGCGCAGCAGAAGGCCGCGCCGGTCACGCTGGCGGCTGACGACCATATTTCCCAAGGGGCAAAACCATGATTTCGCGCTGGATCGGCTGGCTGCGCGGGCAACCCGGCAACAAACAGGTCATCCTCTATAGCGGTGGCGGCATGATCGCCTTCCTGCTGTGGGCAAGCCTCGCTCCGGTGGATGAGGTGACGCACGGGCAGGGGCGGGTGATCCCCTCCAGCAAGGCGCAGGTCATCCAGTCCGCCGAACCGACGACGATCGAGGAAATTCTCGTTCGCTCAGGCCAGAAGGTGAGCAAGGGGCAGTTGCTGGTGCGGTTGGACGATGCGATGCTGGCGTCGGAACTGGGGCAGTTGCAGGCGGAGACGCGATCGCTGACCGCGCGGGCCGGGCGGCTGGAGAAGGAAGGCACCGGCACGGGCGCGGGTTGCGAGACGGGCGGGCCGGAATGCCAGCAGGAGCAGGCGCTGGCTGCGGTTCGTCAGTCGGCTCTTCGCAGCAAGCAGGATGCGATGTCGGCGCAGGTCGACCAGCGCCGCCGCGAACTGGGCGAGGCGCAGGCGACCATCGCCAGCCTGGGCGGCAGCGTGCAACTGGCGCGGCAGCGGGTCGCGATGCTGGAACCGCTCGCCGCCAAGTCGATCATTCCGCAGACCGAATTGCTCGACGCCCGGCGCGAACTGGTGGATGCGCAAGGGCGTCTGAGCGCGGCGCAGCAGCAGGCTTCGCGTGCATCGGCCGCGATCCGCGAGGCGCAGGCGCAGCTATCGGAGGCCAACTTTCAGTTTCGGCAGGATGCGCTCAACGAACGCAGCCAATTGGAAGCCAAGATCGCCGTCAACAGCGAGTCTTTGCGCGGCGCGAAGGGCCGGGCGCAGCGGGCGGAAATTCGCTCGCCCGTCGATGGCGTGGTGAATGACGTGCAGGTGACGACGATCGGCGGCTTTGTAAGCCCGGGGCAGAAGATCATGCAGATCGTGCCGGTGGGCGAGAAGCTGCTGGTGGAGGCGCGGGTGAAGCCCAACGACATCGCCTTCATCAAGACCGGTGACCGCGCCGTGGTGAAGGTGACCGCTTACGACTTTTCCATCTATGGCGGGCTGACCGGCACGGTGCAGCAGGTGTCGGCCGACAGCGTCTATGACGAGGCGACCAAGGAGGCCTATTTTACCGTGGTGGTGGAGACGGACCGGGCATGGCTGGGTTCGGGCGCGCACAGGCTGCCGATCACGCCCGGCATGGTATGCGACGTGGAGATATTGACCGGGCGCAAGACGGTGCTGTCCTATCTGCTCAAGCCGATCATGAAGGCGCGTTCGGAGGCACTGCGGGAGCGCTAATGCATCGCGGTGCTCCTGGGGCAGCAGGATTACGGCGTCGCTTATCTACCTCGCGGCGAACTGAACCTTCGCCGGGGTGACGCGATAGCCGTGCGTCCACCGGCCGAATGCGTTGAAGCTCATGATCGGGCGATAATCGCCGACGGCTGATGAGGGCAGCACGCGGTCGGTCATATTGTCGAGGATCATGAGTTGGTCATCGATCCGTACCGCCAGCACGGCATGATCCGCCTGCCGCACCAGATCGCGTGCGATCACCAGGAACATCGCGCGCCGGTCGAAGCCCGCCGCCTCCAGCAGCTTCATCTTGGCGATGGCATAGTCTTCGCAATCGCCAGCGCCTCGGACGAGCGACTGGCTGGCCGTCGCCCATGTATCACCGCGATCATCGACGAAGTGGAGCCGCTGATTGACCCAGCGATTCACCATTTCGACCTGCTGCTGTCGCCCGGCGCCCTGTGCCGCGTGGATGAGGCCACTCCAAAGGGCATTGCCGCCGATCGGACGCGTGGCAGCGGCCCATTTGCCGTCCAGCGCAGTCCGGGAGATCGGCAGCGCGACCGAGCCGAAGACATCCGGCTGTCCGCTTCGTGGAGGCGCGGAGGGGAGTGAGAGGGCCGCACGGGCGGACATCACGAACGCGCTCGCCTGCGCGGCGGGAACTGGCAAGAGGCCGCGCATGAAGGACGGCATCAGTTCAGGAGCGCGATAGTCGAGCGTGGGGGCAGCGACGGCAAGTTTAACGCCCTGCAATTGCCATCCGGGCAGCTTGCCCATGAAGGTCGTCAGGCGGCGATCATTGACGATCGCTTGCTGCACCACGGGCTGCGGCATCCATGAGGGGCCGGTCCCGCCCTGCTGTGCGCTGATCGCCGACAGTCTGCTCATGCCGCCAGCCAGCAGCGTTGCCGCGACCCGCTCCGAACCGGAATAGCCGAGGGCGGCTGGCGTTTCGGCCAGCGCGTGGCTGCTTGCACTTGCCAGCAGCAGAGCCGGAGCGACGCGGAAGGCCGTAAGGCGGAGGGACGGGAAGCCTGACATGCTTGCCCGTATCGCGCGCAAAATTGAACATCCGGTGCGCCGCGCTGGTTAACGCGGCGGTAGGCAAAAATTTGCCGGCAGCTTTTTGCCGCCCTTGCCAAGCGGTGTTCCGGTTAAGCGTCGATCGCCTCTTCATCCACGGCGGCGGCGTTTTCCTGAATGAAGGCAAAACGATGCGCGGGATTGGTGCCCATCAGCCGATCGACCAGTTCGCGCACCTGCTGCCGATCCTCGATATCGTCGGGCAGGGTGATGCGGATGAGGCTGCGGGTTTTCGGGTCCATCGTGGTTTCGCGGAGCTGGCCCGGATTCATCTCGCCCAGCCCCTTGAAGCGGCCGACGTCGACCTTCTTGCCTTTGAACTCCTTGCGCAGCAGCTGCTCGCGATGCGCGTCGTCCTTGGCGTAGAGGCTCTTGCCGCCGGCGGTCAGACGGTAGAGCGGCGGCTGCGCGAGGTAGAGATGCCCGCGCCGGACCAGTTCCGTCATCTCCTGGAAGAAGAAGGTCATGAGCAGCGTTGCGATATGGGCGCCGTCGACATCGGCGTCGGTCATGATGACGACGCGTTCGTAGCGCAGATTGTCGGGATTGCAGTCCCGCCGCGTGCCGCAGCCGAGCGCCAGGATCATGTCGGCGATTTCCTGGTTAGCGAGGATCTTGGCCGCATTGGCCGACGCCACGTTCAGGATTTTGCCGCGCAGGGGCAGGATCGCCTGCGTCTTGCGGTCGCGTGCCTGCTTGGCCGAGCCGCCGGCGGAGTCGCCCTCTACCAGGAAAATTTCCGTGCCTTCGGGATCGTCCGTCGAGCAGTCGGTGAGCTTGCCGGGCAAGCGCAGCTTGCGCGCGCTGGTCGCGGTCTTGCGCTTGACCTCCTTCTCCTGCTTGCGCTTCAGGCGCTCGTCCATGCGGTCGATGACATAGGCGAGCAACGCCTTGCCGCGCTCCATATGGTCGGACAGATAATGGTCGAAATGGTCGCGCACGGCGTTTTCGACCAGACGCGCGGCTTCGGGGCTGGTGAGGCGGTCCTTGGTCTGGCTCTGGAATTGGGGGTCGCGGATGAAGACGGACAGCATGATCTCCGACGAGACGACGATGTCGTCGGCGGTGATGTCCTTCGCCTTCTTCTGCCCGACCAGTTCGCCAAAGGCGCGGATGCCCTTCACCAGCGCGGCGCGCAGGCCGTTCTCATGGGTGCCGCCGTCGGGCGTCGGGATGGTGTTGCAGTACCAGCTGTAACTGCCGTCGGACCAGAGCGGCCAAGCGACGGCCCATTCGACGCGGCCGGCCGAATCGGGAAAATCCTGAGAGCCGGAGAAGAAGGCGCTGGTCGCGCATTCTCGGTCGCCGACCTGTTCCTTCAAATGGTCGGCGAGGCCGCCGGGGAACTGGAAGACGGCCTCGGCGGGCGTGTCGTCGCTGATGAGTTCGGGCGCGCATTTCCAGCGGATCTCGACGCCCGCGAACAGATAGGCCTTGGACCGGGCGAGGCGATAGAGGCGGGCGGGCTTGAACTTCTGTTCGCCGAAAATCTCGTGGTCCGGGATGAAGGTGACCGACGTGCCGCGCCGGTTCGGGGCTGCGCCGACCTTTTCCAGCCCGCTGGTGGGCAGGCCCTGCGAGAAGCTCTGGCGGAAGAGTTCGCGATTGAGCGCGACCTCGACCACGGTGACGACGGAGAGCGCGTTGACCACGCTGATACCGACGCCATGCAAGCCGCCCGAGGTCGCATAGGCCTTGTCGGTGAACTTGCCGCCCGAATGGAGGGTGGTGAGGATCACCTCCAGCGCCGACTTGCCGGGGAATTTGGGGTGGTTGTCGACAGGGATGCCGCGGCCATTGTCGGTGATGGTCAGCTTGTTGCCCGGCTCCAGCGTCACCTCGATCCGGGTGGCGTGGCCGGCAACCGCTTCGTCCATGCTGTTGTCCAGCACTTCGCTGGCGAGATGGTGCAGCGCGCGTTCGTCTGTGCCGCCGATATACATGCCCGGACGGCGGCGGACCGGTTCCAGCCCCTCGAGCACCTCGATGGCGGAAGCGTCATAGTTGGAGGAGGAAGCGGACTGGCTCTCGAACAGATCGGACATGCCCCTAGCTATAAGGGGGTATGCGGTGGGTGCAAGCAGCAGCCGTGAGGGAAGGCAATTCATCCGGAGCTGGAAAGCGGGAAGGAGGCGGCGCGTTCTCGCCCGCTCACCCTAATCGAGCTTCGCCTCATTCGCTGTGCGACCAAGGCTGCATATCCTTCTCCCGTCCAGGGAGAAGGACAGCTTACAGTCTTAACGAACGCGCGGGCCGCCGAAGGGCAGCGGCGGAGGCGGGCGGCGGGTGCCGCGCGGCAGCTGGGCCTGATAGGCGCGGCCGCAATGTTCGACGCAATAGGGGAAGCCGGGGTTCACCGCTTCACCGCAGAAGTGGAAATCGGGCTCGCCCGGATGACCCATCGGCCATTTGCAGATACGCTCCGTCAGATCGAGCAGCGTCGTCTTGCCAGCGATCTCCGGGCTGGGCTTGGCGGGCACCAGACGGCGGGGCGGCGCGGGCGGGATCGGCGCCTGCTGGTCACCCGGACCCTGGCGCAGGAAGCCGCCGGGGCCGACCGAAATGATGCGCGGCTGCGGCTTAGGTGCTTCGCCTTCGGGAGCAGCCGATGCTGCAGGAGCGGGTGCCGGTACGGCCGGAGCGGGCGCGCGTGCCGGCGTCGGCGCGGCGTGGCTGACATGCGGCGCTGGAGCGGCAGGCTTGGGTGCCTCTGCTTCCACCAAAGGCTTGCGCGCCGGCGGCGGCGGGGCCTTCTTGGGCACCTCGTTCGCTTTGACCGGGGAAGGGCGCGACTGCAGGCCAAGGCGGTGCGCCTTGCCGATCACGGCGTTGCGGCTGACGCCGCCCAGTTCGTCCGCGATCTGGCTGGCGGTCAGGCCGCGTTCCCACATTGCCTTGAGCTGGTCGATACGCTCGTCGGTCCAGGACAATGAATGACTCCTCAAAATCTCTAATTGGCGCCCTATATGGGGCGCGCCGGCACAGGTTCAATTTCCTGTGCATAACGCCCTTGCGGCACAACCCCCCAGCCGATAGTCGATCCGATCATGAACGACCAGTCCAAAATTGCAGCGTCCATCGAGCAGCGCCGGCCCTTCCACGAACCGGGCGAGATGGTGATCCGCAACGTCAATTGGGCGGGTACCAAGGCGCTGTACCGCAAGGAGGTGCGGCGCTTCATGAAGGTGCAGTTGCAGACGATCTGGGCGCCCGCGGTCACGACGCTGCTGTTCCTGGTGATCTTCACCATCGCGCTGGGCGGCGCGAACCGGCAGGTGCTGGGCGTTCCCTTCGCCGACTTCATCGCGCCGGGCCTGATGATCATGGGCATGATGAACAATGCCTTCGCCAACAGCAGCTTCTCGCTGCTGGCGGGCAAGATGCAGGGGACGCTGATCGACTATCTGATGCCGCCGCTGTCCAACGGGGAACTGCTGCTGGCGATCGTGGCGGCGGCTGTCACGCGCGCCTTTTGCGTCGGACTGGCGCTGTGGGGCGCGATGGCGCTGTGGCCCGGCGTGCATGTGAGCCCGGCGCATCCCTGGGCGATCCTGTGGTTCGGGCTGATGGGAGCAGGGCTGACGGCTTTCGTCGGGGTGCTGACCTCCATCTGGGCGGAGAAGTTCGACCATGCCGCCGCGATCACCAATTTCGTAATCGGGCCGATGACTCTGCTGTCGGGAACCTTCTATTCGATCGACCGGCTCGCGCCCGTGTTCCGGACGATCAGTCATATGAACCCGTTTTTCTATGCAATTTCAGGCTTCCGCTATGGCTTCGTCGCGGCGGCCGACGGCGATGTGCTGGCGGGCAGCATCGTGCTGCTGGGGCTGAATATCGTGCTGGCTGTCCTTTGCTTCACGCTGCTGAAGCGCGGGTGGAAGCTCAAGGCTTGAATGAGAGGTGGACTGGACTCCTGCTGTCGCAGGAGCGCTGCCGCCTAGAGGTTAGACCAGCCCGGCAATCACTGGCACGACCAGGATCGTGACCGAAAGCATGACCGTCGCGATAATCCAATGATGCAGCCCTGGGAGGGCGCTCTCTTCGCGCCCTCCTTGCGGTGCCAGCCGCATCAGGCGGTGACGCCCTTGCCCCCGACGCGGGTGACGGTGAAGCCTGCCGCCTCCGCCTCGGCGCGCGGGTAGATGTTGCGCAGGTCCACCAGCACGCGGCCGTTCATCGAACCGGCGAGGCGCTTGAGGTCGAGCGCGCGGAACGCGTCCCATTCCGTCACCAGCACCACCGCATCGGCCCCCTGCGCCGCCTCATAGGCGTCCTTCGCCATGGTGACGCTGGACATCATCGGTGCGGCGACCTCCATCCCTTCGGGATCGAAGGCGACGATCTTCACGCCCGCGTCCTCCAGCGCCTGCACGATGGCAAGGCTGGGCGCGTCGCGCATGTCGTCGGTATTGGGCTTGAAGGTGAGGCCGAGCAGCGCGACCGTCTTGCCGCGCGCGTCGCCGCCGAGGGCCTTGACGATCTTGCGGCCCATGGCGCGCTTGCGCAGGTCGTTGACCTGCACCACCGTCTCGACGATGCGGATGGGTGTGTCATAATCCTGGCCGGTCTTCACCAGCGCCAGCGTATCCTTGGGGAAGCAGGAGCCGCCATAGCCGGGCCCGGCATGAAGGAATTTTGACCCGATGCGGTTGTCGAGGCCGATACCGCGCGAGACGTCCTGCACCTCTGCGCCCACGGCTTCGCACAGGTCCGCCATCTCGTTGATGAAGGTGATCTTGGTCGCGAGAAAGGCGTTGGCGGCATATTTGATGAGTTCGGCCGTGCGCCGCCCGGTGAACATGACTGGGGCCTGATTGAGATTCAGCGGACGGTAAATCTGCGCCATGACGGCGATGGCGCGTTCATTGCCGGTGGTGCCGACCACGACGCGGTCGGGCCGCTTGAAGTCGCCGATCGCAGCGCCCTCGCGCAGGAATTCGGGGTTGGATACGACCTGAATGTCGAGATCAGGGCGGGCTTCCTTGACGATCCGCTCCACCTCGTCACCGGTGCCGACAGGGACGGTGGACTTGGTGACGATGACCGTGGGGCCGTCCAGCGCCTCAGCGATTTCCTTGGCGGCGGCATAGACGTAGCTGAGGTCCGCATGACCGTCGCCCCGGCGGGACGGCGTGCCGACCGCGATGAAGATGGCGTCGGCGCCCTTGACGCCCTGCGGCAGATCGGTGGTGAAGGTCAGCCGGCCGGCGGACGCATTGCCGGCGACCAACTGGTCGAGGCCGGGCTCAAAGATCGGCATGCGCCCGGACTGGATCGCGTCGATTTTTCGCGCGTCCTTGTCCACGCACACCACGTCATGGCCGAAATCGGCGAAGCAGGCGCCCGAAACCAGGCCGACATAGCCGGTGCCGATCATCGTGATCTTCATAAAATTCTTGCAGCCTCGCTGGAATGAATTGGATAAGGGCGCCTCTAGCATAGGTCGTTGCAGATGCGAAAGCGCGCGTCGGGGGTACTCTGTTCAGAGGATGGTTACCATTTTCTGTCAGGCACTTGCGCCTAATCGCAGCTGATGGGGGCAAGATGATGAAGGTCGCGCTGGTGTTCGGGACGAGGCCCGAGGCCATCAAGCTGTTTCCCGTGATCCACGCGCTACGGGCGCGGGAGGATGTCGAAGTGCGCGTGATCGTCACCGCGCAGCATCGCGGCCTGCTGGATCAGGTGCTCGAAATTGCGGGGATCGTTCCTGATGTCGATCTGGACGTCATGATGCCGAACCAGACGCTCGAAGGCTTGACCGCCAAGCTCATTGTCGAACTGGGTCATGTCTTCGACGCGGAAAAGCCGGACCGGGTGGTCGTGCACGGCGACACGCTGACGACGATGGTGGCGAGCCTGGCCGCCTATTACCGCAAGGTCCCGGTCGCTCATGTCGAGGCGGGGCTACGCAGCGGGGACATTCATCATCCCTGGCCCGAGGAGGTGAACCGCCGCGTCGTCGCCTGCATCGCCGACATGAATTTCGCGCCCACGCAGGCGGCGGCGGACGCGCTGCGCCGGGAGAACCGGGACGTGGCGAGCATCCACGTGACCGGCAACACCGTGATCGATGCGCTGCTCGCCACGCGGGAGCGGGTGCTGGCGGAGCCTGTGTTGGCGGAGGGACTGGACGAACTCGCCGCGCGGTTTGCGGGGAAGCGGATCATCGCCGTGACCACCCATCGTCGCGAGAATTTCGGCGGTGGCATGGAGGCGATCGCGCATGCCATCGCCGACATCGCAGCACGCCCTGACGTGGCGGTGATCTTCCCGGTCCACCCCAACCCCAATGTCCGGCCGATCATGGACGCGGTGCTGGGCGGCCTCCGCAACGTCGCCATGATCGAGCCGCTCGACTATCCGCATTTCGTGCGGCTGCTCGACATGTGCGACCTCGTCCTGACCGACAGCGGCGGCGTGCAGGAGGAGGCGCCCTCGCTCGGCAAGCCGGTTCTGGTCATGCGCGAGACGACCGAGCGGCCGGAAGGCGTGGCTGCGGGTACGGCGAAGCTGGTGGGCACGGATCGGGCGCAGATCGGGCGCTCCGTCGCCTTCCTGCTCGACAATGACGATGCCTATGCGGCGATGGCGCGGGCCCATAATCCCTTCGGTGACGGTATGGCGGCAGAGCGGATCGCCGACGTGATCGGGCGGGAGGCGCAGAGCGGCGTGCGCGAAGAGATCGACCGCGCCGCCTGACGGGCAGCGTTACCGAAATCTTCAGCATTTGCGGGCAGAAGCCGGGAGAAATCATCGACTTCCCGGGAAGACCTAATGCCCCTCGACAAGCTGAACCAGAAAGTCTCCGTCATCGGTCTGGGCTATATCGGCCTGCCCACGGCGGCGCTGATCGCGCGGGGCGGCTGTCAGGTCGTCGGCGTCGATGTGAGCGCCCATGTGGTGGAGACTGTCAATTCCGGCCGCGTTCATATCGAGGAGGTCGATCTCGACGGGCTGGTGCAGGGCGTCGTATCCCGCGGCAATCTGCGCGCGAGCCTGAGCGTCGAGCCGAGTGATGTCTTCATCATTGCCGTACCGACGCCTGTTGCCGAAGACCGCGCGCCCGACATCAGTCATGTGCTGAACGCCGCGCGCACCGTCGCCGGCGTGTTGAAGGCGGGTGACACGGTCATTCTCGAATCCACATCGCCCGTGGGCACGACCGAGGCGATGCGCGACCTGTTCGCGCAGCTGCGCCCGGATCTCAAGATGCCGGGGCAGGGCGGTGCCGGCGACGTCGCCATCGCCTATTGCCCGGAGCGGGTGCTGCCCGGCCGCATATTGGTCGAGCTGATCGACAATGACCGCTGCATCGGCGGCATCACGCCGCGTTGCGCGCGCAAGGCGCTGGGCTTCTACCGCCAATTCGTGCGGGGCGCCTGCATCACCACCTCGGCGCGCGCGGCGGAGATGGTGAAGCTGGTCGAGAACAGCTTTCGCGACGTCAACATCGCCTTCGCCAATGAGCTGTCGCTGATCGCCGATCGCATGGATATCGACGTGTGGGAGGTCATTCGCCTCGCTAACCGTCATCCGCGCGTGAATATCCTTCAGCCCGGACCCGGCGTGGGCGGCCACTGCATCGCCGTCGATCCCTGGTTCATCGTCCATGGCGACCCGGAGAATAGCCGGCTGATCCGCACCGCGCGGGAGGTGAATGATGGAAAGACGGACTATGTCGTCGCGAAGGCTTCGGACCTGATCGACGATTTCGCCGGCGAGGAGATCGCCTGCCTCGGCCTCGCCTTCAAACCGAATATCGACGACTTCCGTGAAAGCCCCGCGGTGAAGGTCGCTGCCCGTTTGGCGAAACGCTATGGCCGTCGCGTCAAGCTTGTCGAGCCCCATGCCCATGATCTGCCGATGGAGTTTGCGGGCACCGGAGCCGAACTGATCGATCTCGATACGGCTCTGGAACAATGTGGCGTCTTCGTCATTCTTGTGGATCATGATGTGTTCAGGTCAGTCCCCTTGGACGAGCGCTTCGGCAAGGCGGTCTATGATACGCGCGGAGTCTGGCCCGACCAGCCGCGCCGGATCATCCCGGCTGAGGCGCGGATCGCCGTCTGATCGGCGGCTGAGCGGCGCATTCGGTCCCGCCTGCGGTTGCCATGTCCCTGACCTGCCGTTAACCCCGCCCGGGACGGCGGGCTTCGCGCGCGCCACCTGATTTATGCGGGGGATTGCAACGGCATGGAGTGGCCGACTGACAGGATGAGCCAGAAGCTGGCCGCAGGGGTGGCCACGCTATTGCTGGCCGCCTGTTCGACTGTGGAGGACGCTCCCAGCGGAGAGGCCGCCTATGCCGCCATCCCCCCGGCCCCCGCAATGGGCGTCGATTATCAGATTTCGCCTGACGATGTCCTGCGTGTGCAAATCTATCACGAGCCGGGCCTGTCGCTGGAAGATGCGCAGGTGACCGCAGCGGGTATGATCCGCATGCCCCTGATCGGCGACGTGCCGGTGGCGGGCCTGTCCGCCAGCGAAGCGTCCGATGTCATTGCCGGTCGGCTGGGGGAGCGATATCTGGTGTCGCCGCAGGTCACCGTCTTCGTGAAGAAGGCGGTGGGCCGGCGCGTCACCATCGATGGGGAAGTGCGGGAGCCGGGCCTGTTCCCGCTGGAAGGCAGGATCGGTCTGTTGCAGGCGGTCGCCCTGGCAAAGGGTCCGACGCGCCTCGCCAGCCTCTCGCAGGTGATCGTCGTGCGACAGGCGAATGGTGAGCGCAAGGCCGCGATGTTCGACTTGTCGGCCATTCGCAAGGGCGAGGCGCCCGATCCGGAAATCCTGCCCGGCGACACGATCATCGTCGGCCTGTCGCGCGCCAAAGCCATATTGGGCGGCGCCCTGCTCGCCGCGCCGGTCGTGGGCGCCGGCTTCGTCGCTTTGGGCGGCGGGCTGTGATGGCGGGGCCGAGCTATCTGATCGACGATGAACCCGCGCCGGCTGGCCGGGAAGGCAGCGCCGCGCGGATCGCCGCGATGAGCAGCGCTGCCTGGACGGCGGTGTGGCGGCATAGGATCATCCTGTTCGTGACCATGGCGCTCAGCCTGCTGGCGGGCGTTCTCTTCATTCTCTTCACGAGCCCGGAATATCGGGCGACCGCTTCCGTCGAGGTCGAGGATGTGCCTGCGGGAGCGGCGGGCGCAGCGGCGGCGCAGAGGCCCGCTGCACCGGCGGATAATGAAGCGCTGATGCAGACCGAGCTGGAAGTGCTGCGCAGCCGCGCGCTTGCGGAAGATGTGGCGCGGGAACTGGCTCTGGTGGGCAGCCGCACCTTCTTCGATGGCATGGACGTGCGCCGGCCCGAGCGGGGCGTTGGATCGCTCAGCCACCGCCAGGTCGAAACCGAGCGCGTCGTGCAGTTGCTGCGCGACAATCTTCGGGTCGAGCTGCCCGGCAAGTCGCGTGTGATCCGGATCAGCTTCATCGCCGCCGACCCGGTTTTATCGGCGCGGGTCGCCAACAGCTATGCTGACAGCCTGATCCGCGCGGACCTGAAGCGCGGCTTTGAATCCGGCGTGCAGGCACGCCGCTTCCTGCTGGGTGAGCTGGATGGAGCGCGCCGGGAGCTGGAGAAGGCGGAGCGCGATCTGGCAGTCTACGCGGCGCGAGCGGGCGGAGCGGACGCAGAGGGTGATGCTGGTCCTGCGAACGCCCCGCCGGAAGGGACGACCGCCACGCGGCTGGCGCAGCTCAACGGCTTCCGCGCCCAGGCGACGGCCGACCGGATCGCCGCACAGAAGCGGTGGGAGAGCGCCCGCCTGTCGAGCGTCGAAACCTTGCCCGAAGTGCTCAACAATGGCGCGATGCAGCAGCTGATGGCGCAGCGTGCGCAGGCCCGTGCGGAGGTGATCCAGGAGCGGCAGTTCCGGAAAGACGCTCACCCTGAAATGCGGGAGGCGCGGGCGCGGCTCGCGGCGCTCGACGACCAGGCGCAGACGATGGCCGCGACCATCCGCGCGTCACTGAAGGAGCAGTTCGACGTCGCCGTCCATGGCGAAAGGCAGATTCGGGCCGAGATTAGCGATGTCGAGCGGCAGGCCTTGGCCGAGCGGGGCCGAGGCGTGCAGATGAGCATATTGGAGCGGCAGGTCGATACATTCCGGCTGCTGCACGACAGCCTCTTGCAACGCTATCGCGACATGGCTTCTCAGGCCGGGTTCCAGGCCGGGCGCATTCAGCCGCTCGATCGCGCGGCGGTGCCTTCGCAACCCTCATCGCCAGACATTGGCCGAACGCTGCTCATCGCCTCGCTGGGCGGGTTCGTGCTGGGGCTGCTGCTGGTCGGTGCGCGGCATATTTTCGATGATGCGGTGACGTCGGCGGATACGCTGGCCGAGCGGGTCAATCTGCCGCTGCTGGGCGCGGTGCCTGCGGGCGACAGGGCGTCACCTGAAATTTTCGCGCCGATCGCCTCCTCGCTGCTGCTGGGGTCGGCGGGCGGATTGCCGCGATCCATCCTTGTGACGAGCGCGCAGGAGGGGGAGGGCAAATCGTCCAGCCTGCACGCACTGGCGCGGGCCTTGGCAAAGCTCAACAAGCGCGTTCTGGTCGTGGACGCGGATATGCGCCGGCCCAAGCAGCACAGCCTGTTCGGTGTGGCGCCGGGGCGCGGCATCAGCGAATTGCTGACGGGGCAGGCCAAGGTCGATGAGGTGATCATGGACAGCGGCGTCGCCGGCGTGGCCCTGCTACCCTGCGGGGCGATCCCGCCCAATCCGGCTGAGTTGCTTGTGACGCCGGCGCTCGACGCAATGCTGGCAATGGTGCGGGACCGCTATGACACGGTCCTGATCGACGCGCCGCCGATCCTTGGGCTGTCTGACGCGTCGCTGCTCGCGAGCAAGGCGCAGGCGACATTGCTGGTGGTCGAATGGGGACGCAATCACCATGGCGGCCTGCGGGTCGCGGTGGAACGGCTGCGCCGCGCGGGCGGCGCGATTATCGGCGGGGTTTTGACCAAGCAGCAAAGCCGCACGTTTGAATATGACTATCATCGGGGCGGGTAGGCTGACGCCGCTGGCCCTGCTGGGTATGTGGCGCGTCTGTTTTGGGTGGATAGCGGACATTCTTCTCTTATCCCTCTCCCTTGAGGGAGAGGGCTGCGCCGGCTTGGCAGCTTGCTGCCTAGCCGTAGCTGGGTGAGGGAGTGATCCGGGCTAAAGACTGGCCTGTAGCCGCTCCCCCTCATCCAACTTCGCCTAGCTTCACTCCGTTCAGCAAGGCTCCGTATCCTTCTCCCTCCAAGGGAGAAGGAATGTCTTGCTCTGGTCGTCCGCAGCCACTCCCGGCGGGAGCGCCTGAAGCCTTACGCGCGGGCCAGCAATCCCTCGACCAGTCCTTCGAACAGGCGGCGGCCGTCTGTCGCGCCGTGGGCGGGTTCGATCACGCGCTCGGGATGGGGCATCATGCCCAGCACATTGCCGGCTTCGTTCAGGATGCCCGCGATGTTGCGCGCCGAACCGTTGACGCTTTCCGCATACCGCAGCGCGACGCGGCCCTCGCCTTCCAGCCGATCCAAGGTTTCGGTGTCGGCGAAATAATTGCCGTCATGGTGCGCGACCGGGAAGCTGATCGCCTCACCCGCGCCATAGCGGCTCGTAAAAGCGCTTTGCGCGTTCTCCACCGTCAGCGCGACGTCGCGGCAGACGAAATGCCCGCCCGCATTGCGCAGCAGCGCGCCGGGCAGCAGACCACTCTCGGTCAGCACCTGAAAGCCGTTGCAGATGCCGAGCACATAGGCGCCCTTTTCGGCGGCTTTCGCAACAG
Organism: Sphingobium bisphenolivorans; assembly: GCF_000412635.1. Classification (GTDB taxonomy): domain Bacteria; phylum Pseudomonadota; class Alphaproteobacteria; order Sphingomonadales; family Sphingomonadaceae; genus Sphingobium; species Sphingobium bisphenolivorans. The sequence continues at coordinate 128,004 of NZ_ASTG01000013.1, read as the reverse complement.
CCTGCATCACGGGTGAGCGCGCGGCCATAGCACCGGAGCGGAGATAATCGCCATAGGAAAAGCCGCCCGGAACGCCGATCAGGTCGAGATCGTCGGGCAGTTCCGTGTCGCGGTGCCAGATCATGACCGGCTTGGAGCCGCTCACCGCCTCGAACGCGACGGCCAGGTCACGGTCGCAATTGCTGCCGGGGAAGACGATGACAGCGCTTTTCATGGCTCAGGCCACCTTCTCGATGCGGTAGTTTTCGATGACGGTGTTCGCCAGCAGCTTGCGGCACATGGCATCGATATCCTCGTCGCTGGTGCCGTCCGCCAGGTCCAGCTCGATGAGCTTGCCCGCGCGCACGTCATTGACGCCGGAGAAGCCGAGTCCGTCCAGAGCGTGGTGGATCGCCTTGCCCTGCGGGTCGAGGACACCGCCCTTGAGGGTGACGAAGATGCGGGCTTTCATGAGGTAAGAAACTCCGTAAACAGGCGCTCGCGCTCCCCCTAGTCGCGTGGGGCGCGACAGGCAAGGCATTATGCTTTTGTTAGCGGCCCGATGCTATTACCGGCTGAACGAGCATGGGGTTTTGCGATGGGCGGTCTTGCTTTGGCGATGTTCGTGGGGCTGTTTGCCTTTGGTCAGCAGATCATGGGCTATGAGGACCCGCATGGCCGCGTGCAGCTTGCGCTGCTGGCGACCTTCACCTTTGGCGTCCTGATCGGCTATCGCTCCAACAACTGATCGGGTGAAGAGCCGCAAAGAAGGCTCCCTTTCCCCAAGCGCCTGGTCTAGGGGCGAGCCATGCAGCCCGACCATCTCTATTATCTCTGTGCTTTTGTCGCGGTCCTTCTCTCCGGCCTGGCCAAGGGCGGCTTTGCCGGTGTCGGTGCGCTGGCGATGCCGATCATGGCGCTCGGCGTGGATCCGGTGCGCGGCGCCGCGATCATGCTGCCGATCCTGATCGTGCAGGATGCCGTCAGCGTCTGGGCGTTCCGGCACAGCTGGGACCGCTATGTCATCAAGGTGATGCTGCCCGGCATGGCGGCGGGCGTGGGCCTGGGCTATGTCTTCGCTGCGCAGGTGCCGGAGACGACCGTGCTCGGCGCTCTGGGCCTGATCTCGACCTTGTTTGGTCTGCAGCGGCTGTGGGTGGAACGGGGCGGGACGATGGTGCTCCCGTCCAACTCGCCGGCATGGATGGGCATGCTGTTCGGTGTGGCGAGCGGCTTTACCAGCCAGATTGCCCATGCGGGATCGCCGCCCTTCCAGATGTGGGTGCTGCCCAAGCGGCTGCCGCGCGACATGCTGGTCGGCACGACCGCTATCGCGTTCGCCGCGATGAACTGGATCAAGGTGCCCGCCTATGCGGCGCTGGGGCAGTTCACGCGGGAAAATCTGCTCGCGACGGCGATGCTGGTGCCGGTAGCGGTGCTCGCGACCTTCGCGGGCGTGGCGTTGGTGCGGCGGGTCGATCCGGCGCGCTTCTACACGCTGATTTATGTGCTGATGGTGTTGCTGGGGATCAAGCTGATGGCGGACGCGCTGCTGGCCTGAGCAACGCGCCCCTGCAATCAGTGCCGGCTGATCAGTCCTTGCTGCGCTTCTTGCGATGCGTGTCGAGGTCGAGAACAGTCGTATCCGCACCCTCGGGCAGCAGGCCCAGCCGCCGGGCGACCTCCTGATAGGCTTCGACTTCGCCGCCGAGATCGCGGCGGAAGCGGTCCTTGTCCAGCTTCTCGCCGGTGTTCATGTCCCACAGGCGGCAGCCGTCCGGGCTGATCTCGTCAGCCAGGATGATGCGGCTATAGTCGCCGTCCCACAGGCGCCCGAACTCCAGCTTGAAGTCGATCAGGCGGATGCCGATGCCGGCGAACAGGCCGCACATGAAGTCGTTGATGCGGATCGCCATGTCGGCGATATCGTGCATCTCTTCCTGGCTGGCCCAGCCGAAGCAGGCGATATGTTCTTCGGACACGAGCGGGTCGCCCAGCGCGTCGTCCTTGTAGCAATATTCGATCAGCGTGCGGGGCAGCTGCGTGCCTTCCTCGATCCCCAGCTTCTTGCTGAGCGAGCCGGCGGCGACGTTCCGCACAACGACCTCGATCGGCACGATCTCGACCTGGCGCACCAGTTGCTCGCGCATGTTGAGGCGGCGGATGAAGTGGGTCGGCACGCCGATCTGGCCGAGCAGGGTGAAGATATGCTCGGAAATACGGTTGTTGAGCACGCCCTTGCCGGAGATCGTGCCCTTCTTCTGCGCGTTGAAGGCGGTGGCGTCATCCTTGAAATACTGGATGATCGTGCCGGGCTCAGGGCCTTCGTAAAGGATCTTTGCCTTGCCTTCGTAGATCTGGCGGCGACGGGCCATGCGCGTTCCTGTCTTTCCAAGAAAGAATGTGCCCCGGCAAACGCGAATCAATGGATCAGCGGTGGCCGGGGCTGTTGATGACGGCCCATAGACCAAAGCGTCAGGGGGTGCAAACGGGCAGAGAGCGATGGAAAAAGCGGGCCGTTTCGGGAGCGATCCTAAAGGACATCACCGAACATGAACCATAGGAGGGCGAGCCATGCGGCGAGGCCGATGACGCCGATAACCGGCCCGGCATGGGCGCGGATTATATCGAGCCGGCCTGCGCCATCCTCTTCCCGGTCGCCCGTCATCCTAGCCAGCCGGCTCCGGCTCCGCATCGGAAGGAACGCGCTGAACGGCGGTCAGGCGGGCGGTGAAACATTCGCGCCACCAGGTGATGTCCTGCTCCTCGACGCAGTCCATCATAGAGCGCCAGCGCCGTTTCCGCTCATCCAGCGGCATGGCGAGGGCGCGGGTCATGGCGTCGGACATCTCCTCCGGGCTATAGGGATTGATCAGCAGCGCGTCCTTCAACTGCATCGCGGCCCCGGCGAAGCGGGAGAGAATGAGGACGCCCGGATCATCGGGATTCTGTGCGGCGACATATTCCTTCGCGACCAGGTTCATGCCGTCGCGCAGAGGGGTGACGAGGCCGATGCGAGCGGCGCGATAGATGCCGGCAAGCTTGTCGCGCGGATAGCCCTGGTTGACGTAGCGGATCGGGGTCCAGTCGACGTCGCTATATTCGCCGTTGATCCGCCCCGCGATGGCGTCGAGCGTCGCGCGGATCTGTTGATAGCTCTCCACCTCTCCGCGCGAGGGCGGAGCGATCTGCGTCAGCACGACGTGGCGATGCTGTTCGGGATGATCCTTCAGGAAGCGGGCGAAGCCGTTGAAGCGTTCTTCGAGGCCCTTGCTGTAGTCCAGACGGTCGACGCCGACGATCATCGACCGGTCCTGCAGCGAGCGACGGACCTTCTCATACATGTCCTTCGCATCGTCGCTGACCGCCGCGCTCGCGAACTGCTGGGCGTTGATGCCGATCGGGCAGGCGATCGCCTGAATGGTGCGGTCGCCCAAGGTCACCAGGTCGCCGTTGACGGTGCCGCCCATCTCCCGCTCCACATAATGGCGGAAGGATTCCAGCCATTCCTCCGTGTGGAAGCCGACGACGTCATAGGCGAACAGCGTCTGCACCAGCTTGGTATGGTGGGGCAGGGACACGAGGAGCCGGGTTGGCGGCCAAGGGATGTGCAGAAAGAAGCCCATCCGGTTCTGGTGCCCCCGCCGACGCAGCATGTCGCCGAGCGGGATCATGTGATAGTCATGGACCCAGATGATGTCGTCCGGCTCGATCAATGGGCTGGCGGTGTCGGCGAACCGCTGGTTGACGCGGTTGTAGCCGCCCTCGAAATCGCGGGCATATTCGGCCAGATCGATGCGGAAATGGAACAGCGGCCACAATGTCTTGTTGGCATAGCCGTTATAATATTCGTCGATATCCTGCTCTTCCAGGTCGATCGTCGCGGTCTTGACGCCTTCGTCTTCCGCAAAGCCGATCTGCCCCGTGAAATTCTCCGTCACCTCACCGGACCAGCCCATCCAGATGCCCCGGCTTTCACGCAGGGCCTGGGAGAGGGCGACCGCCAGGCCGCCCTGATTGCCCGTCTTGGTGGGTCTACTGACCCGGTTGGAAATGACTATCAGGCGGCTCAACGCATCACGCTCCATGGTTTGCTCAACAGCACGGCGCAGTTGATGATGCCGACTAGCGAGTAGGTCTGGGGATAATTGCCCCACAATTCTCCGGTCAGGGGATCGATGTCTTCCGAAAGCAACCCGGCGGCGGTGCGACGGGACAGCATTTCTTCGAACAGGCTGCGTGCTTCTTCCGTCCGTCCGGTGCGGTGCAGCGCCTCGATCAGCCAGAATGTGCAGACGTTGAAGGCGGTCACGGGCTCGCCAAAATCATCGGGCGCGCTGTAGCGCAGCATGTTGTTGCCGCGCCGCAAATCCTTCTCCAGCGCCTTCAGCGTCCCGATGAACATGGGGTTGTCGGCCGAAAGGAAGCGCAGGTCGAGAAGCTGGAGGAGCGATGCGTCGCGCGCGTCATCCTCAAAATTGGCGGAGATGGCGTTGCTGTTGGTCCGCCAGGCGGATTGCAGGATCCGCGCCTTCATGACTTCCGCCCGTTCGCGCCAATGGACCTCTCGTTCGGCCAGCCCCAGCGCTTCCGCCGCATGGGCGAGGCGGTCGCACGCCGCCCAGCACATGACCGCGCTGTAGCTGTGGACGTGAGCGCGTGTGCGTAATTCCCACAGGCCAGCGTCGGGCTGGTCGTAAACGGCCCAGGCGCGCTCGCCGACTGCCTCCAGGGCCTCGAAGTCGGACATGCCGGCCATGCGCAGCAGGCGCTGGTCGATAAAGCCTTGGACCGAGGAGAGGACGATCTGACCATAGGCGTCGTGCTGGACCTGGTAATAGGCGGCGTTACCCACCCGCACCGGACCCATGCCGCGATAGCCCGGCAGGTTCGTAGCCTCCTTCTCCTCCAGCGTGGCGTTGCCGCGCACGTCGTAGAGGGGTTGGATATGCCCGCCGCGCGCGCCATCGACGATGTTGCGCAGATAGACGAGGTAGCTTTCCAGGACGTCGAGCGCGCCGAGCCGGTTCAGCGCCTCGACCGTATAATAGGCATCCCTGATCCAGCAGTAGCGATAGTCCCAGTTGCGGCCGGAATCGGCATGTTCGGGAATGCTGGTGGTCAGCGCGGCAACGATCGCGCCGGTTTCCTCATGCTGGCAGAGCTTGAGCGTGATGGCGGAGCGAATGACGGCCTCCTGCCACTCCGCCGGGATGGCGAGGCCGCGCACCCACAGTTGCCATTCTAGGATAGTGTCGTCCAGCATCCGCTCGACAGCCGGGCGCAAAGCATCGGAGAAGCTCTCATCCGGCCCCAGGAAGAAGTGCATGTCATGCTCAAGCCGGAACCAGCTTTCCTGGGAGATGAGGCCGATGGGCGCGTTGGTCGAAACTCGCATCGCCATATAGGAAAGGACCAGCCTGATATGATTGGAGCCATAGCTGATCGGAACCTTTTCCGAATGCCATGACGTCGTGGGGCGCAACCGGACGCGGACGCGCGGGCTGCCCGAGACGGCCCTGACGATCCGCGCGAAGGCGACCGGACGGTACATGCGGCCGAGATGCTTGTGGCGCGGACAGAAATCGAGCAACTCGATCGCGTTGCCCTGGGAGTCCGACTGGCGAGTGACCAGAACCGGCGTATTGCGGATATAATGCTGTTCGACCGAGACGCAGTTTTCCAGCTCGATCGCCCAGAAACCGCGCGCTTCAGGCTGATCCCACGCCTTGTCGTCCAGCAGCGCGGAGAAGACCGGGTCGCCGTCCACGCGGGGCACGCAGGCCCAGACCATGCGACCCGCGCGATCGATCAGCGCGGAGGCCTGGCAGTTGCCGATCGGCCAGAGATCGAGCGTCCGCTCGTCACCGGCGACAATATCGTCCTTTTGCTTAGCTATCGGTCTGTCCCCCTTCGTACGCACACATAGGGGTTTGCTGCAGATCAATCCGCTGCAACACCCCGTTCAAGATAATGCCTGACGGCGGCAACCTGTTCCAAGGAGAATGCGGCCAGCGTGGCGCGAGGCGGGCCGACCAGAATGCCGGCGCCGCCCAGATCGCGGGCTGCGGCGAAGCCTTCTTCGTCGGTCACGTCGTCACCGATGAAGACGGGCGTTCCCCCTGCCATGGGCGGCCGCTGCATGAGGGTGTGAACCGCGCTGCCCTTGTCCGCGCCGCCGGGACGAAGCTCATAGAGCATCTTGCCCGGCTGGACGGCGAGGTCGAGCTGATCGGCCAGATCGGTCGCCAGTTCTCGCGCGGCCGAGCCCCATTGCGGAGCCCGCCGGAAGTGCAGGCCGACGCTGATCGACTTGCGTTCCACGAGAATTCCAGGCTTGTCATGCGCAAAGCGGCTGAACGCCGCCGCGGCCTCATCGACGGCAGGAAGTTTTTCAGGCGCCTCGACGGCTGAACCGGGTTCGGCGAACTCCAGGCCGTGGGTTCCCGCAAGGAGGAAGTCGCCAAAGCCGAGGTCGCGCAAGGTGGTGATCGCACGGCCGCTGACGATCGCCAGCCTGCCATCCAGATCGTCCCGCAGGCGGCGAAGCAGCGCCAGCAGGTCCTTGTCGACCACGACGCCCTCCGGCGTATCAGCGATCGGCGCGAGCGTGCCGTCGAAATCGAGGAACAGCGCCGCTCCTGTCAAAAGGCCGATCGGCGGTGCTGGAAGGCTGGGCGAAGGAGAAGAATCAGGCACGGGCGCAAAGTGGCGTCTCTCCCAAAATTGGCAAGCCCTTGCTGGCCTTTATCTGCCACCCTGCGTTGGTAAACTCCGTTTCCGTTTTCCGGCGGCGCTGCTATTCCCCACTGCGATGACCGATTTTCGCGACCCGTTCGACGCTATCAAGGATCACCCGTTCGACGATGCGCTGTCGCAGCGCTACCTCGTCTATGCGCTCTCCACCATCACCGCGCGCTCGCTGCCCGATTTGCGCGACGGGCTGAAGCCGGTGCACCGTCGCCTGCTCTGGGCGATGCGCCTGCTGCGGATGGAGCCGGGCGGCGCGCCGCCTGACGTGCTGGTCGCCAATCCGGCTCGGAATACGACCGCCTACAAAAAATGTGCGCGCGTCGTCGGCGACGTCATCGGCAAATATCACCCGCATGGCGATGCCTCGGTCTATGACGCCATGGTGCGTCTGGCGCAGGACTTTTCGCTGCGTACCCCGCTGGTCGACGGACAGGGCAATTTCGGCAATATCGACGGCGATAATGCGGCGGCGATGCGCTATACAGAGGCGCGGCTGACGCAGGCGGCCGCCGACCTTATGGCAGGGCTGGATGAAGGCACGGTCGATTTCCGCCCGACCTACAATGGCGAGGATGAGGAACCGGAGGTTTTTCCCGGCCTTTTCCCCAATCTGCTCGCCAACGGCGCCAGCGGCATCGCTGTCGGCATGGCGACCAGCATTCCCCCGCATAATGTCGCCGAATTGATCGACGCGGCCAGCCTGATGATCGACAATCCCGATGCCGAACATGCCGATTTGATGCAGATCGTGCGGGGTCCGGATTTCCCGACGGGCGGGGTGCTGGTCGATAATCAGGCGATCATATCCGAAGCTTATGCAACCGGACGTGGTTCGTTCCGGACGCGGGCGCGCTGGCACAAGGAGGATGGCGGGCGGGGTACGTGGGTAGCCATCGTCACGCAGATCCCGTTTCAGGTGCAGAAGTCTAAGCTGATCGAGCAGATCGCGGCGCTTATCAACGACAAGAAGCTGCCCATCCTTGCCGATGTCCGCGATGAGAGCGACGCGGAAATCCGCATCGTCATCGAACCACGCGCGCGCACGGTCGATCCCGACGTGCTGATGGACAGCCTGTTCCGGCTGACCGACCTTGAGAACCGTTTTCCGCTGAACCTCAACGTGCTGGATGCCACGCGAACGCCGCGCGTGCTCGGCCTGCGGCCGTTGCTGATCGAATGGCTGAAGCACCAGATCGACGTTCTGGTCCGGCGGGCGCAGCATCGGCTGGACAAGATCGCGGCGCGGCTGGAACTGCTCGACGGCTATATCATCGCCTATCTGAACCTGGACCGGGTGATCGAGATCATCCGCACGGAGGATGAGCCCAAGGCGGTGATGATGGACGAGTTCCAGCTTACCGATCGCCAGGCCGAGGCGATCCTCAACATGCGCCTGCGGTCCTTGCGCAAGCTGGAAGAGATGGAACTGCGGCGGGAACATGCCGAATTGCTGAAGGAGCGGGACGAACTCACCAAGCTGGTGGAAAGTCCGGCCCGGCAGCGCACAAGGCTGAAGAAAGACCTTGCCGATCTCAGGAAGCGCTATTCCCCGGACAGCCAATTCGGCAGACGGCGCACGCTGGTCGAGGAAGCGGCACCGGCCCGCGAGATTCCCCTAGAGGCGATGATCGAGCGCGAGCCGATCACCGTGGTCCTGTCGGAGCGCGGCTGGATCAGGGCACTTGGCGGCCATCGCGATCTTGCATCGGCGGACACGCTGAAGTTCAAGGAAGGGGACGGTCCGATGATCGCCTTCCACGCGCAGACGACCGACAAGCTGTTGCTGGCGACCTCCACGGGGCGGATTTTCACCTTGGGCGCCGACAAGCTGCCCGGCGGCCGGGGCTTTGGCGATCCGGTGCGATCACTGCTCGATATGGATGATCAGGGCAGCATCGTCGCCTTCATGCCGGCGCGCACCGGCGGCGAACTGTTGCTGGCGGCATCGGACGGTCGGGGCTTCGTGGCTGCCGTTGCCGATGTGATGGCGGAAACGCGCAAGGGCAAGCAGGTGGTCAATGTGCGGCCCGGGGCGAAGCTCAGCGTCGTCCGTCTCATTGCGCCGGATGCCGACAGCATCGCTGTGATTGGGGAAAACAGGAAGCTGCTGATATTCGCCCTGGCCGAAATGCCCCGCATGGCAAGAGGCCAGGGCGTGCAGATGCAGCGCTACCGCGACGGGGGCCTGTCGGACGCTATCGCGTTTCGCGTCTCCGATGGTCTCAGCTGGACCATGGGCGGCGAAAGCGGGAGGACGCGGACAGAGACGGACATGACGCCATGGCGCGTTGCCCGGGGAGCAGCCGGGCGGATGCCGCCCAACGGCTTCCCGCGGAACAATCGCTTCTGAAAAAATCTGCGTTTGAAATCAGGTAGCTCGTTACCTGAATATTTACCGATGGCATTTAGGCCGGAGACATGAATTCCATGTCGGTGCGCCATCGGCCAGACAAGATGCCGGACGCAGAGGCCCTTCACGGGCCTAAAGCTGCGCGTCCGGCGGACCGTGTTGGCGACAGCCAGTGGTTGGCGGCGATTCCCCATCCGGCGGCGATCCTCCATGTGGAGGGCGACGAACTGGTCGTTGGATCGGTGAACGACGCTTATCTCCGCAACTTTCGCAGCGCGAGGATGAACCCTGAAACGAGCGTGGCCGTCAGGGCGGAATGGTGCAGGCGAATGATCAGCTTCGCCCGATCGAAGAAGACCGCGGAAAGTTTCGAACTGCGGAAGGATGGGGGGCTTGGCCCCGAATATTTTCATTGCACCGTCGGCCGCCTGCCGGCGAGCGGCGCAATTGGCGAGCGCCTCCTGTTTACGGCGCTGGACCGCACCAGTGACCGGGTCATCGAGAGGAATTTGCGCCGCGAGCTCCTGTCCGATGGCTTGACCGCCTTGCCGAACAGGACCGGCTTCGGCGAAGAGATTGACGATCGTCTTGCCAATGGCACCTGGCCGGAAAAGGCCCAGTTCGGCATCATCGCCATCGACCTCAGCCGGTTCAGCCGGGTCAACGAATCGCTCGGACCGATGGCCGGCGATGAGCTGCTGATCACGGTGGCGAAGCGACTGAAATCCACGCTTCGGCAAGGGGATGTGCTGGCGCGTATCGGCGGCAATGACTTCGCGATATTTGCCCGACTGAACAACGGCTTGTCCGATGCTCTTCACATCGTGGAGAGGATAAAGGAAGCGCTCAACCAGCCGATCAAGCTTAGCGACCTGCGCATCCGGGTCGACTGCGCGATCGGCTGCGCGCTCGCCGCGAGCATCGACGAAGAACCCGACGATGTGGTGCGCAAGGCGCAGGCTGCGGTGAAGATCGCCAAGCGCAGCGGCAAGATCGAGATCTACCGCAACGGCGTCCTCAAGGAGGCGCAGCGGCGCTTTTCGGTGGAAAGCCGCCTGCGCGATGCCTTGGCGCAGGGCGCTCTCAAGCTAGCTTTCCAGCCACTGATCGATCTTCAGACCGGAGAGGTGAGCGGCTTTGAAGCGCTTACCCGCTGGAATGACCCGGATTTGGGCTCTGTGTCGCCGACCGAATTCATCGCAGTGGCTGAGGAAAGCGGCCTCATCACCTCGCTCGGGCGGTGGGCGGCCTATGAGGCGGCGCAGACACTGAGCCGATGGGATGCCAAATTCGGCCAGCCCTTGCCGGTGGGCGTGAATGTCAACCTGTCCCCTATTCAGATGGCGCGGGACGATGTCGCTTCCATGTTCGAGGAATCGCTGCGCTTTTCCGGCATTGCGGGCGACCGGCTGACCGCCGAACTGACGGAAAGCGCCATTGTCGCCGACCCTGAAAAGGCCCGCAAGCTGCTGTTTGCGCTGAAGGACTTGCAGATGTCGCTGGCGATGGACGATTTCGGCACTGGCTATTCCAACCTGGCAAGCCTGCACAGTCTGCCGATCGACATATTGAAGATCGATCGAAGCTTCGTCACTTCGATGCTGGAGGATCGTGACAAGCAGGTCATCGTGCGAACCATCCTGTCGCTGGCGGACTCCCTTCGCCTCAATGTGACGGCAGAGGGTATCGAGACGCAGGAACTGGCGCACGCCTTGCAGGATCTAGGGTGCTGGCAGGGGCAGGGCTATTATTTCGCCAAGCCCATGCCGGAATCCGAAGCCTATGATTACTGGCGCGCGCGCTGGAATTTCGAAACGATCTGATCCGCGATCCGGGCGACCCGTTCCCCGTCCGGGAAGCCTTCGGCAACCCACTCTCGCTCGACCATCTGTAGCGCCTTCGCGACATCGGGACCGGGCTGCAAGCCTCGCGCTATGAGGGCACCGCCACCGATCGGCAGGCGCGGCGGCGACCAGCCATCAAGCAGCTTCATTTCGTTAACATCGGTCGTCGGATCGAGCAGGATGCGATCGATCGCTCCCTCCACGCCGATCTCGAACGCGAGCGCGCGTGGCGAGCTTGCGCCTCCTGATCCTTCGAGCGCGGTGGCGAGCCGTTTGCGCGCCTTGTTGGAGAGCTTAAGGCGCGCGCCGACCTGGTCCGCGATACTTGGATCGGGCGGGAGCAGGGCGGCGAGGCGGCGCAAGGCGGAGGGCTGGACCGAAGCGTCGGCTTCGCGCGTGACCAGCAGGGTCAGTCTTGCAAGACTGCTCCGATCGATTTCCGGAAGGACGGGAAGCAGAATGCCCCCATCGATCAGCAGCCGAACCGATGCGAGCGGGTGATCGACCGCCAGCAGCTTCAGCAGCTCATCAGCGATCCGCTCGCGGGAGAGCGCCATCAGGCTGTTGGCCGCCGACCGGCATGCCTCGTAGGAAGCGGGGTCCGGTTCGTCATTCCCGAAGCGGGCGAGGAACCGGAAATATCGCAGGATGCGCAGATGATCTTCCGCGATCCGGGTCGCCGCGTCGCCGATGAAGCGCACACGCCGCGCTTCCAGATCGGCAACTCCGCCGAAGAAATCCGTGATCTCGTGCGAGATGGGGTCGGCATAGAGCGCGTTGATGGTGAAGTCGCGCCGGGCTGCGTCCTCCTGCCAATCGTCCGTATAGGCGATCGTGGCGCGGCGGCCATCCGTGCTGACATCCCGGCGCAAGGTGGTGATCTCGACAGGCCACTTCTCGATCACCGCGGTGACCGTCCCATGATCGATGCCGGTGGGGACGGCCTTTATCCCGGCGCCTTGCAATCGGTCCATGACGTCGTTGGGTTGCAGCACCGTTGCGATGTCCAGATCGTTGACCGCGAGGCCAAGGAGGCCGTCCCTGACCGCGCCCCCGACAAAACGCGACAGGCTCTGGTCAGCCCCGAGCGCGCGGAGCAGAGCGTCCAGCCCCCGCCGGTGACGCCAGGGGGCGTCAGGTAGCCGCGTGGTCATGACCCAGCCGTCGCGAAAGATTGATCAGGATCGCGGCGGTGATGCCCCAAATTCGGCGGCCTTGCCACATGATCTCGTAATAATGCCGCTCAGACCCTTGGAACTCGATGGATTTTTGAACGCGATTGGCTGGATCGAGGGCGAAAGCCAAGGGCACTTCGAACCAGTCCGCCACTTCATCGACATGGGGAATGAGGGGGAGGTCGGGAGGGATGACCCCCAGCACGGGCACGATGTCGAAGCCGGTGAAGGTATGATAACGGTCCGTTATCCCTATGACCTCTACCGCTGAGGGGGGCAAGCCGATCTCCTCATGCGCTTCGCGGAGCGCGCCGGCGATTTCGTCCGCGTCGGTGTCATCGACGCGGCCGCCGGGGAAGGCCACCTGGCCCGCATGCTTGCGCAACGCGGCGGAGCGCTCGGTCAGGATGAGTCCTGGCTCCGGTCGATCCGTGATCGCGACGAGGACGGCTGCGGGCGCGAGGGCCAGGTCACCGAGGATGCGCGGGTCGCGCGTATCCGAAGCGATCAAGCCGATGTCGCGTTCATGCCCTTCCTGCAGTGCGGCTCGCAGCCGGTCAGCCAGCTTCATGCCGACCCATCCAGCGCGAAGAAGGCACCGTCACTCCACAGGCCGACAGGATCGGCTGCTTCATCAAGCGCGAGGTTCATCAGTTCATAATAGACGCTGCGGCTGATCAGCGCCTCCAGCCCCGCCCGAACATGAAGATAGGGATGGGGGCCGTCTGGCGTTTCGCGCAGGACAAGCGTGTTGTCCGGGCCCGCCGTGACCAGGTCGCCCGTATTCAGGCGAAAGGCCATCGACCGGGCGCGGCCTTCGCCTTCGGTCTTGAGTTCCACCGCGGTGAAGGGCGCGTCCTCCACTTCGATCGACAGCTTCTCGACTGGAGTTACCAGGACGAAGGTGCCGTCGGCCTCCCGCCGCAGGATGGTCGAAAACAGACGGACCATCGCTTCCCGGCCGATCGGCGATCCCTGATGGAACCATGTGCCGTCACGCGCGATGCGCATGTCACTGTCGCCGCAATGATCCGGGTTCCACTTTTCAACCGGCGGAAGCCGCTTATCGGCGAGCAGGCGCGCGATTTCGGCCAGGGAAAGGCTGGCGAGATCGGGGAGAGGTTGCATCGGCATGCGGCCGAGATAGGTGGGCGTGAGGCCGAACGCAAAAGGGAATTTCAGGCCGGGATCGTGATTCTCGGGCTGAGCATGCCGGTCCCGCCCACCGGGTTGCCGTCGACGGAAAGGGCCAGCAGGCGGCGGCGCTCGAACGGGCCTGGGCACTGCCAGCCGCCGGTGCCGTTCGCCGAAAAGCCCCAGAAGCGGCCATAATATTCCGGATCGCCGATCATCATCAGCGGATCGCTGCGATGCGCGCGGGCTGCCGTGACGACGGCATCCATCATCGCGCGGCCATGGCCCGTACGCTGCAGCGCCGGGTCGACCGCGACCGGGCCGATCATGATGAGGGGAGTCTGCGTCCCGTCGTCATGCGTCAAGGCGATCGGCCAGCTTTGCAGCGATCCGACCAGTTCCCCCCGCTCATCCTCGACGCCGAAGGAAAGGTCGGGCAGCCAGGGCATGCCATTGCGAATCAGATAGGCGGTGCGTCCGTGCCGATCGGGGCCGAAGGCGGCGTCCAGCAGCCGCTCGATGGCGTCTTGCGCTATAATGTTCAGGGGCACTATAACAGACACGCTTGCCGATCCGTCCGCAATGGCGCATGGGCGCGCCGAGAGCGGCGGGCTTTAGCGCCTGCTTCGCAAAATAAAAGACTAAACTATGCCGTTCCCCAAGCAGGAACTGGCTGGATATGGCGAGCTATGAACAGCGGATTTGACGATTTTCTGTATTTGGAGGTGAATAACCTCGATGTTGATGTCTTGACCGGCATCTATTCCGAGGAGACGCACCTGCCTCAGCCGCTCCGCATCTCGATACGGGCGCGCCTTAAAATCTCGGATCATTATAATCCGGCGACCCCGCTATCCCGGTCCAAAAATTACATGGATCTGAAGCATGCGGCCACCAGCGCCTTGCCCGAAGGTCAGCATTTCACGCTAATCGAGGCGGTGGCCGACCACATCATCGACACGATCTTCCTGCAGGATGACAGGGTCACGCATGTCGAAGTGAAGATCGTGAAGCTGGCGCTGAGCGAGCGCAACGAGGAAATCGGCATCACGCTCGGCCGCTGCCGGAAATAATTCTGCCCCTGTTGCTATTTGATGAGGCCGATGTCGCGTAGCCGCTCGGTCAGATAGTCGTGCGCCGTAATGGGCGGCTCACGGCGGGGATGCGCTGCGTCTACGCATTGCGGCAGGGCGTCGATCAGGAAATCCGGCCGCAGATGAAGAAAGAAGGGCATGGAATAACGTGAGACGCCACGGCGGTCGGCCGGCGGATTGACCACACGATGGCTGGTGGATGGCAGATAATGGTTGGTCAGGCGCTGCAGCATGTCGCCGACATTGATTGCCAGCGCACCCGGCGGCGGAACGACCGGTACCCAGTTGCCCTCCCGGTCCTTCAGTTCGAGCCCGCCTTCTTCCGCCCCAAGGAGCAGCGTGATGAGGTTGATGTCTTCATGCGCCCCCGCGCGGATGCCGGGCGCTTGCGGTGACACCGGCGGATAGTGCAGCAGGCGCAGGATGGAATTTCCGTTCTCGATGGCACTGTCGAACCAGCGCTCCTCAAGCCCGAGATAGAGCGCGATGGCGGAGAGAAGCTCACGTCCGACCCCGTCGAATTCGGCATAGAGTTGGGCGAAGATGGGCTTGAACTCCGCCATCTCTGCCGGCCAGACATTGGCCGGCATGGTCGCGCAGAGCGGATGACCCTGTGGCAGGTCGCGGCCGACATGCCAGAATTCCTTGAGGTCGTTCTCGCTCGCGCCCTTGGCGATTTCCTTGCCGAAAGCGGTATAGCCGCGCTGCCCGCCGTTAAGGCTCGCGTCGTAGCGGCGCTTGGCTGCTTCGGGCAAGTCGAAGAAGTCGCGCGCCATTGCCCAGCCTTTCGCGATCAGGGACGGGTCCATGCCATGGTCCTTCACCATGGCGAAGCCGAACCGTTTGAACGAACTCCCCAGTTCCGCGGCGAAGGCGGCCTTGGATAGGTCGGCCATGGACAGAAGCGGGACGCTGCCCGACATCGATTGCGGCACCTTCTTGTCTCCAGTTTCGAGCAGGCACCCCGGCATGGGGCGCCGTGACAGGCGCCATCCTTGATCGCGCCGCCGCGCTGATGCAAGAAACGGCTATGAACTATTGGCTGATGAAATCGGAACCCGACGTTTTTTCCTATGACGATCTGGTCGCCAAGCGAAAAGCGGAGTGGGACGGGGTACGCAATCATGCGGCGCAGCTTCACATGAAGACGATGCGGAAGGGCGATCTGGCGCTCTTCTACCACAGCAATATTGGCCTTGAAGCTGTTGGAATCATGGAGATTGTGGAGGAGGCAGCGCCCGACAGTACGGACCAGAGCGGCAAGTGGATCGCCGTCCATGTCGCACCCAGGCAAAAGCTTGCGAAGCCGGTGTCCTTGAAAACGATGAAGGCCGATCCGGCGCTGGCCGATATGGTCATTTTGCGGCAGTCACGGCTTTCCGTAGCGCCGCTCACAGAGGCGGAGTTCAACCATATTCTCGCTTTGTCAAAGACTTGACTGCAAGTCAGGCCACGATTGCGTCCAGCGCAATAGGTCTGACGCTTTTTGCGATTGTGACACCTCACTGGAGCCGAATAAGCAGGTCGCCAACAAAACAAGAAATCACAGAGGTGTTTGATCGGCATTCACTAGGAGTTTTCCCATGCGAATGCTGTCGAAGTTGGTTGTTTCTGCCCTGTTCGCCCTTGGTGCGGCGAACGCTCCCGTCCATGCCGAAGATGCCGCCAAGCAGCGCTTCACGCACGAAGGTTATACCTATGTGTATCAGGTGAAGGACACGAAGACGGGCCAGGTCATCTCCGGTCGCCGCTATCCCGATGCGGTCGCGTTCAATCTTGCCGTCAAGAACGGTAAGGTTTCGGGCGTTTCCGGCGGGCAGCCGGTGGCCTTCAAGGTCGATGACGCGCGTGGCGCGGCTGCCGAATAAGACTTTTTAGAATAACGAAAGAGGCCGGCCTCCCCCAGGGACGCCGGCCTTTCTTGTTTCCGCTCAGCGGCAGCGCCGCTTGCTGTCGATTTCCTTGCCCAGCAGCGCACCGCCAGCAGCACCCAGGATCGTGCCGGTTGCGCGATCGCCGCGCGTATCGATGGCCCGACCGACAAGAGCGCCGCCCACGCCGCCGACGATCAGGCCCGTGGTGCCATCCGACTTGCGGCAATAAGTACGTCCGTCGCGGCCGCGCCACTCCTTGTAGCGATAATCGCGCCGGGCTTGCGCGCCTTCGGTCGGGACAGCCATCGAAACGGGCACAGCCAGCGACAGGGCGGTAAGGGCGAGAATGGCTTTACGCATATGAATCTCCTCCAAAAAGCGTGATTTGCTCTCTTAACCCACGCATATTGGGAGAGGTTGCATGAACCTGCGACAACGGGCCATCCGCTTGTAATGATTTAAGGAATTTCGCACAGGGAAGAATGTGGCCCGTGGAACCGAAAAAATATCCTCGCCTATCCACAGGTTTAGCCAGACCCAAGCTTCAACCCATCAGATTCCGCTTTGAACGACTCGGTTTTGGTGAGAGCATCAGCTTGTCGGAAAGAGCGCGAGACAGAGAAATCTGGATGGTAAAGCCGATGAGAAATCAACGGCTTGAAGAGCTTTCCGAACGTCAGACAAGAAGCATGGACCGAGAGGAAAATGCGGAAATGCCTGATGATCCTCTATGACGGATGCTGTGCACGCGCGTAAGTGAACGTCGGGCATCGGAAAGAGGATGGCTGTGTGAGGACGGTCGAACGGTCGTATAAGCGGAGCCGACACGATATGAAAGCCGTTAAGGTGGACATATCGAGCGCCGAGTCCAAGCATCGCCTCTCGAAAGAGAAGCAGATCGAGAGACACGACGGAAGTGGGGACCGGCAGAAGTGCCGGCCCCCATTTTGCTGTGGGGCTGGCGGTTGTCACTGCTCTTTCCGCAAGAGCCAGAAGGCTGACGCGCCCAGCGCAGCCAGCCAGGCCAAGACGATCATTGCCGCACCCACGGCGCTCTTGCGCGATCGTCCCGTGCGCGCGCGGCGGCGCGAAATTCGTCCATCAGCGGAGCCGGGATGAGCCGGATTGCAAGCGCTATCCCCAAGGGAACGATGATGAGGTCGTCCAGATAGCCCAGAACGGGAATGAAGTCCGGAATGAGGTCGATCGGGCTGAGCGCGAACGCCGCTGTCGCCGATGCCACGAGCCGGGCGACCAACGGCGTCCGTCCGTCTCGCGCGGCGATCCATAGTGCGATGATCTCGACCTTGAGCGTGGCGGCCCAGGATCGCAGGCGATGCAAAGCCGCTTTCATTTGGACGGGTATAAAGGAAGTCGTGCCGCTATACGAGCGATGGTGCCGGCTACAGGATTCGAACCCGTGGCCCCCTGATTACAAATCAGGTGCTCTACCAACTGAGCTAAGCCGGCCTGTCCGTTCGGACGAACGCGCCTTACTATCAGATGATGCCGAACGTCCAGCCCTCCGTCGAGGCGATTTTGCGATTGAGCGGGGCGGGCTTCCAAAGGCTGGGTCGAGGAGCCACGCGGCGGAGCCATGCGGCGGTCAGGATCGCGTCCGCGCCATGGTCGTCCGGCGGCAGCCCTTCATGCGGCTGTGATTCGACGGCGAAGAGGGCGTCGTTGAGCGCGGCCAGGTCGCGCATCTTCGTCTGCCCCTTTGGCCGGCCGGCCGCGCGCGCGGCGATGCTGGTATAGATTTCCACGACCAGCGAGCCGCCTCGCTGCGGCGGATCGAAGGGCCAGACAGGCACGGATGAGCGGACTTGGTGCAGCAGCCGCATGCCGGCAAAGCTTGCCTTCGCCACCTGCGCTGCCCCGATCGCGTCATAAACCGTGGAGGGTTTGCCACCGCCCTGCGCATTGTAGTGCGCCTCGCACAGGCGGTTGTGCATATAGTCGGCCTTGATGCCGTCGGCCTTGCCAAAATAGAAATGCCGCCGGTGCGTCCGTTCGAGCAGGCTGGCGGCGCCCAGATCCTCATCGTCGCAGATCGCATCGACATAGGCCCAGAATTCGGGTCCTGTGTTCGGGACATCGTCGCCGGGCAGATAGCCGCTGCGCGCTACAAAGGGGGGAGCGAAGCTGAAGTCGAAGCCGAAGAGAGTAGGCGCTTGCCCGGCTGCTTCGACCAGCCATTCCGCAACAGCCATTCGTGACCAGAAGCCGCCGCCGTGCGGATGTTGCAACACAGGCACGGCATCGCCTGCCTCGCACAGCGCAACGGCGATGCCCTTGTGCCGCGAGCCCTTGGCGCCCGACCAGTCGATAGCGGCATAGCGGGTGAAGCGGGGAGTCATCTCTGCGCGTCGGTGTTTCCGTGCCTCATGACCGCCGCTCCGCGCGCAGGCGCTCCCAATAAGCCATGCGCTCGGCCACACGGCTTTCAAAGCCGCGATCCGTCGGCGCGTAGAAGGTCTGTGGCGTCATTTCCTCCGGCCAATAATTGTCGCCGGAAAAACCCTCGGCGGCGTCATGGTCATATTGGTAGCCCTTGCCATAGCCGATATTCTTCATCAGCCGGGTCGGCGCGTTCAGGATATTCTGCGGGGGCATCAGCGATCCCGTGTCCCGCGCCGATTTCCAGGCGGATTTCATGGCGGCATAGGCGGCATTGGATTTGGGGGCGGTGGCGCAATAGAGGCAGGCCTGCACGATCGCCAGCTCCCCCTCCGGCGAGCCGAGAAATTCATAGGCATCCTTTGCCGCCAGGCACTGGACCACGGCCTGCGGGTCGGCGAGGCCGATATCTTCCGTCGCGAACCGGACCAGTCGGCGCAGGACGTACAGGGGCTGCTCTCCGGCCGTGAGCATGCGGGCAAGATAATATAGCGAGGCCTGCGGATCGGAGCCGCGCAGGGACTTATGCAACGCGGAAATCAGATTATAATGGCCCTCCCGATCCTTGTCGTAGACAGCGACTCGCCGATGGAGCAGGGCCGAGAGGGCGGCTGGATCGAGCGGCTCCGGGATATCGATCGAATAGAGCGTTTCCACCTGATTGAGCAGGAAACGGCCATCGCCATCCGCACTGGCGAGCAGGGCTTCGCGCGCTGCCGGCAGAAGCGGCAGCGGGCGCTGCATCAGGGCTTCGGCGCGATCGAGCAATTGTTCAAGCGCGCTCGCGTCAAGCCGGCGGAGGATGAGGACCTGCGCGCGGGACAGGAGCGCGGCGTTCAGCTCGAAGCTCGGATTTTCCGTGGTCGCGCCGACCAGCGTCACCGTGCCATCCTCGACGAAGGGGAGAAAGCTATCCTGCTGCGCCCGGTTGAAGCGGTGGATCTCATCCACAAAGAGCAGCGTCTTCTCGCCCCTGCGGGCATGTTCCCGGGCGGCGGCGAAGACCTTCTTGAGATCGGCAACGCCTGAGAAGACGGCGGAGATCGGCTCAAACCGCATGCCGACGGCGTCTGCCAGCAGGCGCGAGATCGTCGTCTTGCCAGTGCCCGGCGGACCCCAGAGGATGATGGAAGAGAGGCGCCCTGCCGTCACCATGCGCCCGATCGCGCCTTCAGGGCCGGTCAGGTGATCCTGCCCCACCACCTCGGAGAGGGTGCGCGGGCGAAGCTGATCCGCCAGCGGCGATGCGGCCGTAGCTTCGAAATTGTCGTCAGGAGCGAAAAGGTCTGCCATCCCGGCCGATATAGGAAGGCTTGTGCGATCAGGGAACGGGGCTGGATCGGACCAGCGCGCCAGTCGATCTCTGCCGGATGATGCGCAGATAGGTATCGACCAGCGCCTGATTGACCTGATCCCAGCCATAGCGCTCCGCCTGCCGCATCGCCGCCGTGCCTGCGGCCGTGCGGGCCGCGCCATCGGTGCAATATCCCGCAAGCGCGTCGGCAAAGGCGCTGATCGCGCCTGGACGGATCAGGCGACCGGTGAGGCCATCGGTGACCAGGCTCTCGCTTCCCGTGGCGCGGGCGGCCACCGTCGGCAGTCCGCAGGCCATGGCTTCCAACGTCACGTTGCCGAAGGTTTCGGTAACGGAGGGATTGAACAGCATGTCCATGCTGGCGACCGCGCGGCCAAGCTCCGCACCTTTTTGAAAGCCGGTGAAGATGGCGCTGGGCAGTCGGTTCTGAAACCAGTCGCGTGCGGGGCCTTCGCCGACGATCAGCACCTTGTGGCGGATGTTCTGGGCGGCCAGGTGGTCGATGGTGTCGGAAAAGACGTCCAGCCCCTTTTCCATCACCAGCCGTCCGATAAAGCCGATGACCGGCTCATCGGCGGCGATGCCGAGCGACTGGCGCCATTCGGGCGAGCGGCGGCCGGGATTGAAGATGTCCCTATCGATCCCTCGGGTCCAGATGCCGACATCATAGCTCATGCGCTGTTCACGGAGCAGTTGTGCCATGGACTCGGACGGCGCGACAATCGCATCGCAGCGGCGATAGAAGCGGCGCAGCAGCGATTCGACCGCGGGCTCCAGAAAGGCGAGGCCGTAATAGCGCGGATAGGTTTCGAAGCGGGTGTGGACAGAGGCTACCGCTGGAAGGCCGTTGTTCCTGGCCCAGGCGACGGCGCGGTGGCCGAGCGGGTCGGGGCTGGAGACGTGGACGAGGTTGGGGCGAAATGCCTTGAGGTCACGCCGCACCGCCTGCGACATGCGGTAGGGGATGCGGTATTCGCGGCGGCCCGGCACGGAAAAGGATGGCGCGCTCACCAGATCGCCGGTGGGCTCGAAGGCCGGTGTATCGACCGTCGGCGAATAGATGCGCACCGCCGCGCCTTGGCGAAGCAGATAGCCCACGAAGCGGTTGAGCGCCTGGTTCGCGCCGTCGCGCACATAATTATAATTGCCGCTGAAGAGCGCGACGCGAAGCCCCTGAACATCCATGCGCCGCCCTTAACCCAGGCTACGACAAAACCCAAGGGAACCGCGCGGCCGATTGGGAATTTTGGCATATGGCAGCAATGAAGAAGACGGCCGACGCGGTTGCGCCCGAAGGAGAGGACGCCCAATGACCGAGAGCTTTCGCAAAGGAGCGAGGGTCAAATGGAACTGGGGGCAAGGCGTCGGCCGGGGAAGAGTTGCCGAGCGGTTCGATCGCCAGGTCGAACGCGACATCGAGGGCGCGTTGATCCGGCGCAACGGGTCGAGCCGCAACCCCGCCTATCTGGTTCAGACGGACAGCGGTGGCGAAGTGCTGAAACTGGCATCGGAACTCAGCCGCGCATAAACCCGCCGCTCAGCGGCCATGGCGCTTGAGCTGCGGTCGTGCCATGGGAGCCGTATGACCAGCGGCTGCATGACGATCGAGGCGATACTGACGGGCACGCCCGTGCCCTTTCGCGAGGGCGATTATAGCGCCATCGCAAAGAAACCGGTCAGCGGCCCCGTACGTGTCGGCTGGTCGGGGCTGGAGGGCGATGCCGTCGCCGACAAGGTGCATCATGGCGGCTGGGACAAGGCGATACACCTCTATCCACAGGATCATTATGGCTGGTGGCGGGATCGCAAACCCGGCCACGTCCTGCTCGATGCGCCGGGAGCCTTCGGCGAAAACATCGCCTCCCGCGGCATGACGGAGGAGGATATCTGCCTTGGGGATCGCTTCACGCTGGGGAGCGCGATCGTGGAGGTAAGCCATGGCCGGCAGCCGTGTTGGAAACTGGATCATCGCTTCGGCGCGCGGGACGTGATGGCTGCGATCGTCAAGTCGGCGCGCTGCGGCATCTATTTCCGGGTGATCCGGGAGGGAGAGGCTGAAGCCGGGACGCCCATGACCTTGACGGCGCGGCCGCTTCCCCAATGGCCGATCGCGCGGGTTTTCCGCCTGCTGATCGGCGGCAGGCACAAGACGGAGCCGGAGGCGGTACGGGCACTGGCGGCCATGCCGGTGCTGGCCGAAGCCTGGCGGGACCGCGCGAGAAAATTAGCCTAGGATAAGCTTTCTTCTCGCGCCACTGGCGCTGCGGCAGGGCGCTTCCTATAGCTGGTCCATGGCATCGACCGAAAAGAAGAAGAAATCCGTGAAGGTACGGCCCGCCGGCTTCCCTTCGCGCGAACAGGTGGTGGACTTCATCACCTCGTCCGACCAGCCCGCGGGCAAGCGCGAAATCGCAAAGGCTTTCGGGCTCAAGGGGCAGGAGAAGATCGCGCTCAAGGCGCTGCTGAAGGACATGGCGGATGAGGGGCTGCTCGACATCGGCCCCGCCCGCGCCTTCCACAAAATGGGCGGCGTGCCCAAGGTGACGGTGCTGCGGATCGTCGATGTCGATGATACGACGCTGATCGCCACCCCCGAGCGATGGGAGGCCGAAGGCCAGCCCGCGCCGCGCCTGCGGGTGATGGAACGCGGCAAGCGGGGCGCGCTGACCATCGGCGACCGCATCCTTGCGCGGACCGAGGAAGCGGGGCGCGGCTGGGTCGCGCACCCGATGAAGAAGCTCGCCAAGGCGAGCGAGGAATTGCTGGGCGTTGTAGAGGAGGGCGAGGGCGGCAAGCTCTGGCTGCGCCCGGTCGACAAGCGCATCCGGCGCGACACGCCTATCTCCGACGCCGGTTCGGCGAAGAAGGGCGACCTGGTGCTGGCCGAACCGGTGGGACGGCCGCCGCGCATTTCAGCGCGGGTGACGGACATATTGGGCGATCCCTTCGCTCCGCGCAGCTTCAGTCTGATTGCGATCCACAAGCACGGCATTCCGCACGTCTTTTCAGAGCAAGTGGAGGAGGAGGCGGTCATCGCTTCTCAAATCGCGCTGCATGAAGACAAGCGAGAGGACTTGCGGCACCTGCCCATCGTCGCGATCGACCCGGTGGACGCGCGTGACCATGACGACGCTGTATGGGCAGCGGCGGACGATGATCCGGACAATGCGGGCGGATACAAAGCGATCGTCGCCATCGCTGACGTCAGCTACTATGTGCGGCCGGGCAGTGCGCTCGACAGGGAGGCGAGGAAGCGCGGCAACAGCGTCTATTTTCCCGATCTGGTCGTGCCGATGCTGCCGCACCAGCTGTCGTCGGACATCTGTTCACTGCGCGCCGGGGAAGACCGGGCGGCGATGGCCTGCCATCTGGTTGTGGACAAGAATGGGAAGGTCAAGAATTGGCACTTTTCGCGCGCGGTGATCCGGATCGCGGCTGTGCTTGCCTATGAGGATGCGCAGGCGGCGATCGATGGGACCGCGCCGCTTCCCGACACGGGGGGAGCGTTGCTGGAGACGGCGCTGAGGCCGCTCTGGGCCTGTTGGGCGCTCCTTCGCAAGGCGCGGGAGAAGCGGGAGCCGCTGGCGCTGGAACTGCCAGAGCGGCGAGTTGTGCTGGACGAATGGGGCAAGATCGTCAGCGTTGCCGTGCGCGAACGGCTGGACGCACATATGCTGATCGAAGATTACATGATCGCGGCCAATGTCGCGGCAGCCAAGGCGCTGGAAGCGAAAAAGGCGCCGGTCATGTACCGCGACCATGAGCCGCCCAGCCGCGAGAAGTTGGTGGCGCTGAAGGAATATCTGGCTACCTTCGACATCGAGTTTGCGCTGGGACAGGTGGTGAAGCCCTCCACCTTCAATCGGCTGATCGAGCGGGTCGGCCAGGCGGCGGAAAAGCAGCAGATCATGGAACAGGTGCTGCGCACGCAGACGCAGGCCTATTATGCGCCCGCCAATATGGGGCATTTCGGCCTGTCGCTCGGCTCCTATGCCCATTTCACGTCACCGATCCGGCGCTATGCGGACCTGCTGGTGCATCGGGCGCTGGTGGGCGCCTATGGACTGGAGCTGCCTGCGCCCAAGGGCGGCGTCATTCCGGATCGCTCGTCCCTCAGCGCCGAGGATTATGAAAATATGGCGCGTATCGGCGAGATGATCAGCCAGCATGAGCGACGCGCGATGGAGGCGGAGCGCGAGACGATCGACCGCTATGTCGCAGCCTTCCTGGCATCGCATGTCGGCGAGCTTGTCGAGGCGCGGATCACCGGGGTGCAGAGCTTCGGCTTCTTCGCGACGGTCGAAGGGCTTGGCGGCGATGGGCTGGTGCCGGTATCGACGCTGGGCGACGAACGCTTCTATTTCGATGAGGCGGGCCGCGCGCTGGAGGGTGTCGAGAGCGGTGACCGCTTCACCGTTGGCCAGCGATTGCAGTTGCGGCTGGCCGAGGCTGACCCGATCAATGGCGTGCTGAGGTTCGAGCTGCCCGACGCCCTGCCGCAGCGGCCAAGCTTCAAGAAGGACCGGGTGCGACCGGGCATCAAACGCGGGCGGCCGACCAACATCCGGCATATCGGATCGAAGCGCGGGAAGCATCGAGGTAGATAAATGACGCCATGGGCTCCTGCGGAGGCAGGAGCCCGATCCTACCGCTTCAACCAGGCTCCTGCCTCCGCAGGAGCAGCTAGTTCAGCAACGATCAGCCCGATCAACTCAGCCGATCGATCGTGTCCGCGTCCAGGCCGCCGGGAATGATCATGATCGGGCAGGGCAGCTTTCCGGCGTCGGCCCCGGCGAAGTGGGAAACAAGCGCGCCCGGAGGACCGCTCGCGGCGGCGCCAAGGACGAGCGCGGCGACGTCGGTCATCTCCTCCAGCGTGCGTCGAACCACCGTCACGGGATCACCCTGACGAACCGTGATGCTGGGCCGGATGCCGGATTCATCGGTCAGCGTCCCGGCGGCACTGGTCACCAGCGCTTCCGCACGCTGCAGGGCCTCATCCTCCATGGTCGCCTGTACGCCGCCCCATTGAACGAACTCGGCCGGTGCGATGAGGGCGAGGATGCGGATGGCGCCACCCGTTTTGGCGGCACGCCGGGCCGCGAAGCGGAGCGCTGTCTCCGCCTCCGCCGATTCGTCCACCACAACCAGATAAGTGCGCATCGTCCGATGTCTCTCCAATCTCGAAGTCACCGCTACCGGTGCAAGACAAGAACCTATTTGGTTCTTGTCTAACCCCTCCGGTGAAATGTGGTCGAATTATCGACGGCGTGCAAGGCTCGGCCTTGACCGGTGCCGGTAAAGCGGTGAAACCGCACGGATCGCCCCGACGCTTCATAATCAATGAGAGGCCCTCCAGCCATGAGCAAGACGATCCAGATGCCGGCCCTGTCTCCTACCATGGAAGAGGGGACTCTGGCAAAATGGCTGGTTAAGGAAGGGGACAGCGTCTCGTCCGGCGATCTTCTGGCGGAGATCGAGACGGACAAGGCCACGATGGAATTCGAAGCCGTCGACGAGGGGGTCGTTGCCAAGATCCTGATTGCCGAAGGGTCGGAAGGCGTGAAGGTCGGCACGGTCATCGCCATCATCGCGGAAGAAGGCGAGGATGTATCAGAGGTGGCAAAGGGGGGGGCTTCCGCACCCAAGGCGGATGCTCCGGCGCCAAAGGCCGATCCCGTCCCTGCGAAGGCGGAAGCCGCGCCTGCTCCTGCGCTCCAGGTGGAGGCAGCGCCCGCTCCGACCACTTCGGAGCGCGTGAAGGCAAGCCCGCTGGCACGCCGGCTGGCGGAGGCCAAGGGTGTCGACCTTGCAGCCGTGTCAGGCTCTGGCCCGGGCGGGCGTATTGTGAAGGCGGACCTTGAAGGCGCTGCACCTACTGCGAAAGCGAAGGCTGCGACCGCTACACCTGCGACTGCCCCTGCCGCCTCGACTGCTGCTGCAGCGCCCGCCGCAGCCCCTGGCGCCGCGCAGGATTTCGGCATTCCGCACGAAGTCGTGAAGCTGTCGAGCATGCGCAAGACGATCGCTCGCCGCCTGACGGAATCGAAGCAGCAGGTGCCGCATATCTATCTGACGGTGGACGTGCGCCTCGACAAGCTGCTGAAGCTGCGGGGCGAACTGAACGCGGGACTTGCTGGCCGGAACGTCAAGCTGTCCGTCAACGATCTGCTCATCAAGGCGCTTGGCGTCGCGCTGGTTCAGGTGCCCGAATGCAACGTGCAGTTTGCCGGCGATCAGATGCTGCAGTTCAGGCGCGCCGATATCTCCGTGGCAGTGTCGATCCCCGGCGGGCTTATCACGCCCATCGTGACGGGAGCGGACGGCAAGGGCGTCGCGGCCATCTCCACCGAGATGAAGGACCTTGCGACCCGCGCCAAGGAAGGCAAGCTGAAGCCTGAAGAATATCAGGGCGGCACGGCGTCGCTTTCGAACATGGGCATGTTCGGCATCAAGCAGTTCGAAGCAGTCATCAATCCGCCGCAGGCCATGATCATGGCGATAGGCGCGGGCGAAAAGCGTCCCTTCGTCATCGATGACGCGCTGCAGATCGCGACGGTCATGTCGGCTACGGGCAGCTTCGATCATCGTGCGATCGACGGTGCAGACGGCGCGCGCCTGATGCAGGCGTTCAGGGAACTGGTCGAAAATCCGCTCGGCATGCTCGCCTGATGGCTGGGACGGAGGAGCTTCCGCCGGATGAAAGCCCGGCGGTCCGCGTCATCGCGATGCCCGCCGACACCAACCCTTATGGCGATATTTTCGGTGGTTGGCTGATGAGCCTGATGGACTCCGCGGCCGGTTCGGTCGCGGCACGCCACAGCAAGGGCAGAGCCGTCACCATCGCGGTGGAGGGCATGGCCTTTCTTCGCCCGGTGGTGGTGGGGGACGAGGTGTCGGTCTTCGCTACGCTGAAGTCCGTAGGCCGCACGTCGATGAAGATCGATGTCGAAGCATGGCGGCGGACGCGTCATGACGATCGGTCCTATCGCGTGACGCAGGCGACCTTTACCTTCGTGGCGATCGGCGAGGATCGCCAGCCCCGTTCCGTGCCGCCCTTCACTCCACCGGCGGCATGACACCTGTCTTCCTGCACAGAAGAAAGTTTGACCATGGCTGAGAATTACGACGTCATCGTTCTGGGCTCCGGCCCCGGCGGCTATGTGGCCGCGATCCGCGCTGCTCAACTGGGCCTCAAGACCGCCATTGTCGAGCGCGAGAATCTGGGTGGCATCTGCCTCAACTGGGGCTGCATCCCGACCAAGGCGCTGCTGCGTTCGGCGGAAATCTACCATTATATGCAGCATGCCAAGGATTATGGCCTGGCGGCTGAAAAGATCAGCGCCGACATCGACGCCGTGGTGAAGCGGTCGCGCGGCGTCGCTTCGCAGCTCAACAAGGGCGTTACCGGCCTTATGAAGAAGAACAAGATCGCCGTGCACATGGGCGACGGGAAGCTGACCGGGAAGGGCAAGCTGAGCGTTACCCAGGACGGCAAGACGGAAGAACTGACCGCCAAGCATATCATCATCGCGACCGGCGCCCGCGCCCGCGACCTGCCGCAGCTCAAGGCCGACGGCAAGCGCGTGTGGACCTATCGCCATGCGATGACGCCTTCGGAAATGCCGACCAAGCTGCTGGTCATCGGTTCCGGCGCCATCGGTATCGAGTTCGCCAGCTTCTACAACGACATGGGCGCCGACGTGACCGTCGTGGAGATGCTGGACCGCATCGTGCCGGTCGAGGACGCGGATGTGTCCGCTTTCCTTGAAAAGGCGCTGAAGAAGCAGGGCATGAACATCCTGAGCGGCGCCAAGATCGAAAAGATCGCCGCCACTGACAAGAGCGTGACCGCCACCATCAGGGACAAGGATGGGAAGGCGATCGACAGCGAATATAGCCATGTGATCGTCGCCATCGGGATCGTTCCCAATGTCGAGAATATCGGGCTGGAGGATGTGGGTGTCGAACCCGACCAGCGCTCCCACATCAAGGTCGACGGCTATTGCCGCACCAACGTGGAAGGAATCTGGGCGATCGGTGACGTCACGGGCCCGCCCTGGCTTGCGCATAAGGCGAGCCATGAGGGTGTTATCGCTGCAGAGAGCATCGCACAGGCGCTGGGCAACAAGGATGTTCATCCGCACCCGATGGACGTGCGGAACATTCCGGGCTGCACCTATTGCCACCCGCAGATCGCCAGCGTCGGCCTGACCGAGGCCAAGGCCAAGGAAGCCGGTTATGAGGTGAAGGTCGGGACTTTCCCCTTTATCGGCAATGGCAAGGCGATCGCGCTGGGCGAAGCGGAAGGGTTCACCAAGACGGTGTTCGACGCCAAGACCGGCGAATTGCTGGGCGCGCATATGATCGGCGCGGAAGTGACGGAAATGATCCAGGGCTTCACAGTGGGCAAGACGCTGGAGACGACGGAGGCGGAATTGATGCACACGGTCTTCCCGCACCCGACCATTTCCGAATCGATGCATGAGAGCGTGCTGGCAGCCTATGGCCGCGCGCTCCACATCTGATCGGCCGAGCTGGAAAGGCGGTGCGGGGGCATTCGTCCTCGCGCTGCTGCTCATTCTCGTGATAGCGCTCTTCCAGCGTTATGGCTGGCTTGACGCGCTCAATCTCGGCGCAATGCGAGCTGCCGGGCGGGCGCGGGATAGCGGCTTTGGCACGGTGGTGACGCTGGTGATGCAGGCCGCCTCGCTAATCGGGAGCACTGCCGGTCGATTGCTGCTTCTGGCGCTTGCAGCGGGTGCGCTCTGGTGGAGACGAGGTCGTGATCGGGCGCTTTGGCTGGCGGCCACCGTGATCGCCGGCATGCTACTGAATGTTGCACTGAAACAAGTCTTCGCTGCGCCCCGGCCCGACCTGCTGCCGCATCTGGATATCGTCCATACCTACAGCTTCCCGAGCGGGCACGCGGCTGGGAACATGATTTTTTTCGGCGCAGTGGCAATGCTCGCCCTGCGCCGGAGCGCTTATGCAGGGGCGGCGGTCATTATCGCCCTTATCGGTTTCAGCCGGATCTGGCTCGGCGTTCACTGGCCGAGCGATGTGCTGGCGGGGTGGATCGAAGGGCTGGGCTGGCTGGCGCTCTGCCGCGTCTGGCTACCAGCGGGGCGAGGGCAAGAGGAGCGCGCGCAGCAGGCTGTGGTGCGGCGGCATGCCGTCAGCGGTGACGAAGCCGTGCACCCAGAAGCTGTCGAACGCGCTCGCCCCACTGGTCAGGAGCAGGATTAGGGCTGCGCTGGCGAAGATCAGCTGCGTATGCCGCACAGGTCGGGTCGGCATGAACCCGATCAGCGCCAGCGGAAGAAGCGGCAGGAAGTAACGCCCCTGCGTCCCTTGGATATAGTCGGCGCCCAGCGGTGTTCCGGTCAGATACATGGCGGTCTCGATCAGCAAAGCCGTGCCGCCGACGATCGCCAGCCACCAGAGCCGCTGTGCCATGGAGAAGGTTGACCCCGCCCCGCTCAGAATGGCAGCGCCCAGCATCAGCAGGGCGAGAGGATAGGCGAGCAGCGGAAGCAGGATCGCGTTCCATCCGAACCTCCCCACAATCTGAAGTGCATAGACCGGCGCGCGTTCGGCTATGCTGGAGGCGACGATGCGCAGATAGGCGGCGGGATCTTGCATGATGACGGCGAGTTGCGCCGCGAGCGGAGCGGTCATCTCCATCTGCCCGGTCTTGCGCGAGACGATGTGGTAGAGCGCCTGGTTGCCGCCCGACAATTTCATCCATAGCAGGAAGATGACCGCTCCCAGCGCCATGGCGGCAAGGATATGCCATGGGCGCATGTCGCGCTTTGCCGCCGGCCAGCGAAGCCCTGCGGCCATCAGCGGCAGATAGACGCCCTTAGCCAAAGCGAGCAGGGGGGCTGCCAGATACAGGGCTGCCCGGTCCAAGCCTTTCCGCGGCGTGAAGCCGACCCGCAGCGCAAGGGCGAGGCCGAGAAAGCCGATGCCGTTGATGACCGCGTCGGGCGAGAGCGATCCGCTCTGATAGGCGAATGTCGGCAACAGCGCCGCCGCCAGTAGGGCGTTGCGTCCGAACGGGATCAGTCGCAACGCCGCGAATAGCATGGCGAGCGCGGCCAGCGCATTCACCAGCCGGCCCGCATAAAATGCGCCAAGTCGCGGCAGCCCGAGCATGTCGCCCAGTTTCAGGCCGAGCGCTCCGGGAGCGTAGAGCGTCGGCGAATAGTTGGCGACATTGGGAAAGTCCGCGAACTCCCTGGCTAGCCGCTGGGGGTCGGCATGCCACGCCCGGGAAAGCATTGCCGGTTCGGATGTACGCGGTGCCAATGACATGCCGGTCGGGAAGTCGATGGCATGCAGGTCCAGCGCGGCTTTGGGCAATTCTGCCCCGATCATATCGCCGCGCGCCTCCGTCAGCACGCGCCCTTCCGACAGTAAAAGCGCCTTCATGAAATGCTGATTTTCGTCGGGCGCCTGGAAGGGCGGAGTGACGCAGGCGAAGAACAGCGTCGCCGCGCAGATGGCAGCGAACAGCAACCGTTCCAGCCTCAGCCTTGCTCTTTTGTCATGCCGCATCGATGGTCCGCTTCCCTTGTTGCGGTCGCGTTATCGGTTAGCCCTTAATATTTCGCCGCTATTTCGGC
Organism: Sphingobium bisphenolivorans; assembly: GCF_000412635.1. Lineage (GTDB taxonomy): Bacteria > Pseudomonadota > Alphaproteobacteria > Sphingomonadales > Sphingomonadaceae > Sphingobium > Sphingobium bisphenolivorans. The sequence goes on along the minus strand of NZ_ASTG01000013.1, from coordinate 97,455 downwards.
ATCATGAGCAGCCCGCGGCTGGTGCAATGATCGCCTCTTCCCTTGTTTCGCAGGCATTTGCCCATATGGTGGCGCGATAATCACCAACGGGGGCGCAAGCATTTATGACCGACATCGGCAAGGGTCCGGCAAACTGGCTGGATGCGGTCAAACCGTATGTGGAAAGGGCGCCGCTCGCCGCGCTTTTCCTTGGCATCTCATCGGGCTTTCCCTTTGCGATGATCGGCGCGAACCTGTCCTCCCGGCTGGCGCAGGACGGGATCGACAAGAAGAGTGTCACGGCCTTCAGCCTGGTCCTGCTCGCCTATAATTTCAAATGGCTGTGGGCCTGGGTGATCGAGGGGGTTAAGCTGCCCCTGCTGCACCGCATGGGTCAGCGCGTGTCCTGGATGCTGCTGGCTGGCGCGCTGGTGGTGGCGGCGGTCGTCAACCTGGCGCTTGTCGACCCGGCGGCCGACATCATGGCGACCGTGCGCGCAGCGATACTGCTGGGGATCGCGGGCGCGACCTTCGACATCATCATCGATGGCTATCGCATCGAGATTTTACGCCCCGAGCAACTGGGTATCGGCGCTGGCATGTCGCAATATGGCTGGCGGATCGGCGCGGCGGCGGCGGGCGCTGTGGGGCTGGTGGCGGCGCAGCACTGGAACTGGACCGTCGGCTATCTGGTCTGCGCGCTCTTCGCCCTGCCGGCGATGCTGGCCGCCCTGATCGTGGGCGAGCCGGAACGCCACCGGGAGATTGCGACCCGTAGGAGTGGTGGCGATCTGTGGCAGGCGATCATCGGGCCCTTTGTTGACTTCTTCAAGCGCAAGGGTGCGCTGCTGGTGCTGCTTTTCATCATCGTCCACAAGATCGGTGACACGCTGGCGAACCTGACCTTCCGCCTGTTGTTCAATGACCTGGGCTACAGCAATGACGAGATCGCGCTGTATGACGTGGGCGTCGGGTTCTGGGCGCTGCTGGCGGGTATTTTCGTGGGCGGCGTTCTCTATGCGCGGCTCGGCCTGAAACGTTCGGTGCTCATCAGCCTCATCCTGATGGCGGTTTCCAACTTCAGCTTCGCGATGCTGGCAGCGATGGGGAAAAGCAATATCGGCATGGCCGGGGCGATCGCGTTCGAGAATTTCGCGAGCGGGATCGGCGGCGTGGCGGTGGTCGCCTATTTCTCCGCCTTGTGCGACCTGCGCTTCACCGCCGCGCAATATGCGATGATCTCGGCTGCGGCGAGCATATTGGGACGCTTCCTGACCGGCACGACCGCCGGGGCGCTGATCGAGCGGTTCGGCTACGTCGATTTTTACCTGGTGACGACGGTGCTGGCGCTGCCAGGCATCATCCTTTTCTGGCTGATGATGCGTGCCGGGCTGGTCGACACCAGCGTCGGCAGCGCAGCGAGGGACGAGGGTGCGGCTCAGCCAGCCGAATAGAGGTCCAGTGGACGACCGAGGTCGCTGTGCGCCTGCGCCACCGCCTGCAAGCAAGTGAGCGCACCTAGAGCGTCCTCATTGCCGAGCAGCGCCGAAACATTCTCGAAGGCCGTGCGGGGGTTGCGCAATGCTCCGCCGACCGCCTGCATCATCAGCGCCTCGTCGCTCGTCATGCGCGAGCAGCAGCATGGCGCGATGAGGATCTTCCGGCTGGAAGTGCGGGCCAGTTCCAGCATCATCGCCCGCATCAACACCAGCGGACGGCGATAGCTGCGGCCGAACGCGCCCAGCATGGCGTTCGCCGCATGCGCATCGTTGACGCCCGCGCTTGCCATGCGGCGCATGACATAAAGGAACAGCCGGTTGCCATAGCCGCCCGGAATGAGGCGGGCCGGGTCGAGGGAAGAGAGCTCTCCATGGGCCATGCGTTCGTACCTTTGCCTTGCTTCGTTGCAGGCAAGTTACGCTATTGAGAGTCAATCGCAAGTAAATTCAATCGGGCAGTTGCTCGTTCAGTCGCAGAATCTCTCCGCACAGGTAGAGCGATCCTGCAATCAGCAGCTTGGGCGCGGGGTGGGGCTCCGCCGCTATGGCAGCGATCGCCGCCGGCGCATCCTCATGAGCGGTGCAGGGGATGCCCCACAGGTCGGCGATGGCCTGGAACCGTTCGGGCGGGTGATGATCGTGACCGGGAACGGGCAGCGCATGAATATTCGCGATCCGCCCTGCAAAGGGGACGAGATAGGCGTCGAGATCCTTGTTCGACAACATGCCGATGATGAGCTGAAGCTTCTGACCCTCCATCCGCTCTTGCGTGAAGAAGGCCGCGATGGCTTCGCCTGCGCCCGCATTATGCCCGCCGTCCAGCCAGGCTTCGCTCTCCGGCGGCAAGGGCGCGAGCAGCGGGCCATGGTCAAGCCGTTGCAAACGGGCCGGCCAGTGAGCCCACAAAGGGGCCGCCTTAAGCGCGGCTTCGCTCACCGGAATGACATTCTGATGCCGCAACATGGCGAAGGCGAGCGCGGCATTATGGACCTGATGTGCGCCGGGCAGCCGGGGCAGCGGAGCTTCCAGTCGGCCCTGCTCATCGCGATAATGGAGCCGGTCGCGATAGGCGGCGGCATCCCAGCTTTCGCCCATCGCCAGCCACAGCGTGCGGGCACGGCCGGCGGCGTCGATCATCACCGGGAACAGCGATTCGGAATAGCGCTGGGTGACGAGCGGCGCGCCCGGCTTGGCGATGCCGGCTTTCTCAGCGGCGATGGCCTTGAGGGTACTGCCAAGGAAGCTTTGATGATCGAGGCTGAGCTGCGCGATGCCACACACCGCGGGCGCCTGGATTACGTTGGTTGCATCGAGCCGGCCACCCAGCCCTACCTCGATGATCGCGGCATCGGCGGGATGTTCGGAGAAGGCGAGGAAGGCGGCGGCCGTTGTCACTTCGAAGAAGCTGGCGCCGATACCCTCCGCCACGTCCAGCACGCGGGAGAGGTAGTCGGCCAGCGCTTCGTCAGAGATCAGCGTCCCGTTCAGGCGGATCCGCTCGTTGAAACGGACGAGATGCGGCGACGTGAAGACATGGACGCTCTTGCCATCCGCTTCGAGCGCGGCGCGCAGGAAGGCGCAGGTCGACCCCTTTCCGTTGGTGCCGGCGACGTGAAACACCGGCGGGAGCGCGCGATGCGGGTTACCAAGCCGATCGAGCAGACGGGTGATGCGATCGAGGCCCAATATGTCTGCGCCGGGCGAGAGTGTCGCCAGGCGATCCAACTGGGCCTGCACGGCGGGATCGTCGGAGACGGCATGATCGGGCATCGAAGGCTTCCCGCGAGAAGATCAGGCGGCGGCGCGCGGCGTCAGATAGCCGATGACGCGGGCAAGCGTGTCGCGCAGTTCGCTGCGATGGACCACCATGTCCAGCATGCCATGCTCCAGCAGATATTCGGCGCGCTGGAAGCCGTCGGGCAGCTTCTCGCGGATCGTGCTTTCGATCACCCGCTGGCCGGCGAAACCAATGAGAGCGTTGGGTTCGGCGATCTGGATGTCGCCCAGCATGGCATAGCTGGCCGTGACGCCGCCGGTCGTCGGATCGGTGAGCACCACGATATAGGGCAGCCCCGCCGCATGCAGTTTGCTGATCGCCACGGTCGAGCGCGGCATTTGCATGAGGGAGAGGATACCCTCCTGCATGCGTGCGCCGCCGGCAGCGGTAAAGATCACATAGGGGCATTTATGGGCAATCGCCTCGTTCACGCCCTGGATGAAGGCGGCGCCCACACCCATGCCCATGGACCCACCCATATAGGCGAAGTTCTGCACACCCAGGACGAGCGGCACGTCATCGATCGCGCCGCGCGCGTTGATCAGCGCGTCCTGGTCTCCGGTCGCGGCGCGCGCCGCCTTAATGCGGTCGGGATAGCGTTTGGAATCGCGGAATTTGAGCGGATCTTCCTGCACATGCGGTGTCGGCAGCAGGATGAAGCCGGCGTCGAGTATCTGCTCGAATCGCTCCGACGGACCGATGCGGCCGTGATGATCGCAGCGCGGGCAGACGGAGAGATTATCTTCCCATTCCTTGATGAAGATCATCTCGGTGCAGGATGGGCATTTATGCCACAGCGTCTCGGCGGTGCTTTCCCTCTTGGCGATGAAGGGGATGGCGTTGCGGACGCGGTTGATCCAACTCATGCAGCAGTTTCCCGGAAATGAGGGCTGTTGGCGTTGAGGGCGCTGCGCAGGGCGGCGACGAATTCCTTGACGAAGGGCGCGGCTGCGTCACCGTGCGACCCGATGATGTCCACGATTGCCGATCCGACGACTACGCCGTCAGCGACGCGCCCGATGGCGCCTGCCTGTTCCGCGGAGCGAACGCCGAAGCCAACGGCGATGGGCAGTTCTGTTGCTTTTTTGAGGGCGCCGACCGCCTGTTCGATCGCGGCCTGGCTGGCCTGCTGCTTGCCGGTAATGCCGGCGACGGCGACCTGATAGAGGAAGCCGCTGGCGCCGCTGAGGACGGCCGGCAGGCGGGCGGCGTCGGTTGTCGGTGTGGCAAGGCGAATGAGGTGGATACCGGCCCCGCGCAGCGCTGGACCGATTTCCGCGTCCTCCTCCGGTGGGACATCGACGCAGATGACACCATCGACGCCTGCGGCCTTGCACTGATCGGCGAACCAGTCGGAGCCGCGCACCAGCATCGGATTGGCATAGCCCATCAGGACCAGCGGCGTGTCTGGGTGACGCTGGCGAAAAGCGGCCGAGAGGGCGAAGATGTCTTTCGTCTTCGTGCCCGAACCAAGGCTGCGCAGGTTCGCAAGCTCGATCGCCGGGCCGTCCGCCATCGGATCGGTGAAGGGCATGCCGAGTTCGATGATATCCGCACCGCCTTCGACCAGCGCGTCGAGGATTGCGGGCGTGTCGGCCACGGTGGGATCGCCTGCGGTCACGAAGGTGATCAGAGCAGCGCGGCCCTGTGACTTGCAAGTGGCAAAGCGGGCGGAGAGGCGGTCAGTCATTGGCAATTCCAGAGCGGGCTGCTCCTGCATAGGCAGGAGCACGGGGTGTGGTGAGCGAGATCACATCTCCACTCCCAGCGCGCTCGCGACGGTGAAGATGTCCTTGTCGCCACGACCGGAAAGATTGACGATCAGGATCTGGTCAGCGTCCAGCGTCGGTGCGACCTTCTCCGCGCTGGCGATGGCATGGGCCGATTCAAGCGCGGGGATGATACCCTCCAGCGCCGATAGCTTCTGGAAGCTGGCCAGCGCCTCATCGTCGGTGATTGGCATATATTGGACGCGGCCGATTTCATGCAGCCAGCTATGTTCCGGACCGATGCCGGGATAGTCGAGCCCAGCCGAAATGCTGTGTGCCTCGGTAATCTGGCCGTCCTCGTCCTGAAGCAGATAGGTGCGGTTGCCGTGGAGGATGCCGGACTTGCCACCCGCCAGGCTCGCGGCATGCTTGCCCTCCAGCCCTTCGCCCGCCGCTTCCACGCCGATCATCTTGACGTCGGTGTCGTCCAGGAAGGGGTGGAACAGGCCGATCGCATTGGAGCCGCCGCCGACCGGCGCGATCAGCATGTCGGGCAGGCGGCCTTCCAGCTCCAGGATCTGCTCGCGCGCTTCCTTGCCGATGATCGACTGGAAGTCGCGGACCAGTTCTGGATAGGGGTGCGGGCCTGCCGCGGTGCCGATGATGTAGAAAGTGTCGTGCACGTTCGACACCCAATGGCGCAGGGCATCGTTCATCGCGTCCTTGAGCGTTTGCGAACCCGATACGACCGGGATCACCTCCGCGCCGAGCAGCTTCATGCGGAAGACGTTGGGCTTCTGCCGCTCCACGTCCTTCGCGCCCATGAAAATCTTGCATTCCATGCCGAACAGGGCGGCGACCGTTGCGGTGGCGACGCCGTGCTGGCCAGCGCCGGTTTCGGCGATGACCTTCTTCTTGCCCATGCGACGGGCGAGCAGCGCCTGACCAATGCAATTGTTGATCTTGTGCGCGCCGGTGTGGTTGAGTTCCTCGCGCTTCAGGTAAATCTTGGCACCCTTGCCTTCGGGAGCATCGGCACGAAGGGCTTCGGTCAGCCGCTCGGCATAATAGAGCGGATTGGGGCGGCCGACATAGGAGCGCAGCAGTTCGGCAAACTCGGCATCGAAGGCCGGATCCTGCTTCGCTTCCTTATAGACCTTCTCCAGCTCCAGGATGAGCGGCATCAGGGTTTCGGCGACATAGCGGCCGCCGAATGCGCCGAAATGGCCAGAGGCGTCGGGCTGCGAACGCAGGCTGTTGGGCAGGGTGATGGTGTCGGGCATGGCTGGTATCTCGTCAGGCTGTCTGGTCACTTCGCGGATGGAGAAGTGATCAACGCCATCGGCCCGCGATACGTTCAGTGGGGAATGTCCGCCTCATGACGACGCCGCATTGCAGAAGGCCATGATCTTGTCCACACTCTTGATGCCGGGCGCGCTTTCGACACCGGAAGAAACATCGACCATGGGCGCTCCAGTAACGCGGATCGCCTCCGCCACATTGTCGATGCCGAGGCCTCCGGACAGGCCCCAGGGCATAGAGATGGGAAGCCCGCGCAACAGCGTCCAGTCGAAGCGCAGGCCCATGCCCCCGGGCAGGGCGGCGCCCTCCGGTGTCTTGGCGTCGAAGAGGAGGAGATCGGCCGCGCCGCCATAGGCTCTGGCCGCCTCGATATCGGCCCGGGTTTTGACAGAAATAGCTTTCCAGACGGGCAGATCGAAGCGCTGGCGAATGGCGGCGGCGCGTTCGGGAGACTCCTTGCCGTGGAGTTGGAGCGCGGTAAGAGAGCCGGCCGCGGTCAGGTCACTCAGCGTCTCGTCGGTCGGGTCCACCAGCACCGCGACCCGTTCGACATGGGAAGGGACTGCGGCGCACAGGGAGCCCAGCTGCTCTGCTTCTATGTGGCGCGGGCTTTTGGCGAAGTGGACGAAGCCCAGATGCGACGCGCCGGCTCGCACGGCGGCGCCCACAGTGTCCGGCGTCGAGAGGCCGCAGATTTTGATGGCGAGTCGGGACATGGTCGCCCTTTAGCGGGTGTCGGGCTCACATAGAACCGTCGTTTTGAACCGACGGAAGGAGGGTTACACGGTCAGGTCCATGTCGTGCAGCGCCAACCATTGGTCGGCATGATCGATGCAGGCCTTACCGAGAAATGCATCGACCTGATCCATGATCTCGTCGTCGGTGAGTTGCGTAGGGTCGAGCGGCGGGTGCCAGTGAACACGGAAGTGCGGTCCTTCGCTGCGGACCATGTAGAAGGGCAGGAATTTCGCGCCGACCTTGCGCCCGAGGCGAAGTGCTACGGAGAGGTTGCCTGAAGGCGGCAAATCCCGGCCGAAGCGGGGAAAGCAGACCTGCCGGTCGCGGCGCTCGTCCAGCAAAATGTAGAGCGTGGCGCGATCTTTGGTCGTCAGATGCTTCAGGATGCCGCGCGCTGCGCCGTCCCCGGTGATCGCCTCGCCCATATAGCTCGACCGGGCGCGCTTGAGCATGGCAGCCTGGGCGGGATTTTCCGGCGGGTCGTAGACGCCGAGGCCGGGGCGATCCGTGGACGCCTTGATATGTGCGGCGAGCAGGTCCCAATTGCCGACATGAACGGCGAGCGCGATCATCGGACCGGGGCCGTCCAGGACCTGTTGATAGCCGGCCGCGTCCTCCACCATGATGTGGTTGTTTTCGATCAGGCGATCGATGTTGGTGAGTTCGGCCATGGTGCGGCCGAGATTGAACCAGCGGCGCGTGAGCAGGGCTTCGCTCGCGGCCTTATCCAGATCGGGGCGAAGGATGGCGAGATTGGCGCGGGCGCGCTGGTCGCGCAATCTCATGTTCCGCCGCGCGATATTCGCGGATAGCCAGCCGCCCAACCAGGAGGCAAGGCTCGCGGGAAGGAGGCGCAGGAGCGTGAAGAGAAAGGGGTTGGAGAGCATCGCGGCTGCCGTCATACAGCAGCGGTCGGGGTGGTAAAGGGCTTGGATTTGCGATGAGTTTCGCTTTTGCGCTGTGGCTGCTGTTGCAGGGGCTGAGCCTGGCTGGCGTGCTGAATTACTGGCGGCACCTGCCGGTGGATCGGCAGGAGGAAGCGCCCGAAGGCGTGGTCGTGCTGCTCTCGGTGCGGGATGATTGGGACGGCGGTGCGGAACTGATCGTGCGGTTGAGGGCGCAGACGGCGCGGTTTCGACTGATGATCGCCACTTCGGGCGCGTGTGATGCGGCGGAGGCTCTGGCAACCCGAGAGGGGAAGTGGGTGCAACTCGTTCGCGCAGGCGTGGCGGACGATGAGGGGCAAAAGGTTCACAAGCTGCGGGCGGCTCTGCGTGCGCTGCGGGCGGAGGATCGCTACCTTGTGTTCGTGGACGCGGATATCAAGCCGCCGGCACGGCTGGTGGGGCGGATGCTCTTTCCTCTGGTGCGGGGGAAGGCGGATATCGTGACGGGCTATCGTCTGTTGCTGCCGGAGGCGAACTGGCAAGCGGCGCTGGTGGGGGCGGTGGAGATGCAACTGGCGACTTTGCCGAGGGCGGCGAGTGCGACCATGCCCTGGGGGGGCGCGATGGCGTTGACGCGGGAGGTGGCCGAGCGGCTTGATCTGGATGCGGCTCTGGCGGGGCGCTTGTCGGATGATATGGCGATTGGCCTTTCCGGCTGGCGGGCAAAGCTGCGCTTGCGGCCGGTGCGGGATTTGCTGGTCGCGACGCCTCTGGAGGGTCGCGGGGCCTTCGGCTTTGGGGTGCGGCAATATCGGCACATCATGACGAACAGCGTGGGGATGTGGCTGATCGCGTGTGTCGTTGTGGGGGCGCAGGCCTTGGGCTGGACCTGGGCGCTTGGCTGGGGTGGCTGGAGGGCCGTGGCTTTGGGCTATGCGGCGGCCGTGGGGCGGGCGCTGGTGCGGCGGCGGATCATCACGGGCGTGGTGGACCCGGGGCAGGTTCGCGCGGCGAGAAGGTCGCTCTGGTGGGATGTGCTGGCGCCCTTTGCGGTGTGCTGGGCACATTGGGGGATGCAGTTGGCGGCGGCTGCGTCGCGGCGGATTAGCTGGGGTGGATATGATTATTGGGTGAAGGGTGGGAAGGTCGTGCGGATGGTGAAGGTCAGATGATCGATTTTCAGCCATTTTCCGCCGAAGTTCACACCATATGCGCGCGCGAGCGCGGGCGCGCGTAGGCGTCGTGGGAAGCGGTTCAACATTTCAAAGACCGCGCCGGGATAGACGGGGCAGCGGGATGTAGGACAGGGCGAAATGCAGTTGTAGGACGCTTTTTGTGCCGCGCGTGGCGAGAAGGCGACAAGTGGCCTTCAGCGATGCGAACAGTGGTGGCCGTTGTTTTCTTGCTAGCATGCCTAAGCGGCCATTAGCTGCCATTGCCCGGCCATCGGCCCGGGCTCGACCCAGCGTCCCGCTTATCTTCATAATCTGCCGCCCCCAAGAAGCGGGACCCCGGAGCAGGTCCGGGGTGACGGAGTAGGAAGTGTCGGCTCACCACCCACCATCGCCATGCCCACTTTCGCGGAATGACGAGCGGGCGGCTGAGGTGAGTGCTTCAGTCCAAACGAACGGAGGTTAGAACCCCGCCGGGAACAGATGCTTGCCCTGCTGATCGACCCGCAGGACGACCTTGCCCGCCACCGCGCTTAGGGGAAGGTCGCCATATAAGTGCGGGAACAGCGCGCCGCCGCGTGACTCTTCCCACTTCACCGTCTCGCCGAAGGGGGCGAGGTCGACCATGACCATCACCAGATTGTCCTGACCCGCGAAATGCTTGGCGGCGGTTTCGGCGGCCTGCTCGCGGGTGGACAGGTGGATATAGCCGTCGGCAAGATCGACGGGCGCGCCCTTGAACGTGCCGTGGCGCTTCAGCTGGTCATACTGATCCCTGGTCAGGATCTTGTAGGCGAAGAGGTCCGTCACTCTTCGGTCAGGTCCGGGTCGGCTTCCGGGCTGACGTCGGGCAGGACTTCCATGCCAGCGGGGGTGCTGACTTCGGTTTCCTCGTCGGTTTCCTCAATCTTCGCGGCGCTGACGACATGTTCGTCATCGGACACGTTGAACAGGCGCACGCCCGCCGAACTGCGGCCGATGACGCGCAGGGAGTCGAGGCCCATGCGGATCAGCTTGGCCTGATCGGTCACGAGCATCAGATGATCGCCATGGCGCGCAGGGAAGCTGGCGACGACCGGGCCGTTGCGGCCGATATTGTCGATGTTGGTGATGCCCTGGCCACCGCGTCCGGTGCGGCGATAGTCATAGGCGGAGGACAGTTTCCCATAGCCGTTGGTGCAGACGGTCAGGATGAACTGTTCCTTCGCCGCCAGTTCAGCGAAGCGCTCCTCGCTCATCTGCGGCGATCCTTCCTTTTCCGGTTTCCAGGGAGCAAAGCGCAGATAGTCGTCACGCTCCTCCTGATTGGCGCCGGAGCGGGTGAGGATGGACAGCGAGATCACCTCGTCATCCTTCTTCAGCGTCATGCCGCGCACGCCGGTCGCGGTGCGGCTCTGGAATTCGCGCACGTCTTTCGCCTGGAAGCGGATGGCCTTGCCCTGTCGGGTGGCGAGGAGAACGTCATCCTCTTCGGAGAGCAGCGCGACGCCGATCAGCCGGTCCTCACTCCCCTCGTCGAAGCGCATGGCGAGCTTGCCGTTGCTGGGGACATTGGCGAAGGCGTCCATGCTGTTGCGGCGGACCGTGCCGTTCGCGGTCGCGAACATGACATGCAGGTCCTTCCAGCTATCCTCATCCTCGGGCAGCGGCAGGACGGTCTGGATCGTCTCGCCCGGGCTGAGCGGCAGCAGGTTGACCATCGGACGACCGCGCGTCGCCGGACCGCCTTCGGGCAGGCGCCAGACCTTGAGGCGATAGACCTTGCCCGCCGTCGAGAAGAACAGGACCGGCGTATGGGTCGACGTCACGAACAGTTCTGTGATGGCGTCCTCATCCTTGGTCGCCATGCCGGATCGGCCCTTGCCGCCGCGCGCCTGGGCGCGGAAGCTTTCAAGCGGGGTGCGCTTGATATAGCCCTGCACGGTGACGGTGACGACCATCTCCTCGCGTTCGATCAGGTCTTCGTCATCGATGCCGTCGGCGGCGGCGGTGATTTCGGAGAGGCGCGGGGTGGCGAAGTCGCGCTCGATCGCTTCGAACTCCTCGCGCATCACGGCGTAGAGCTTCAACCGGTCGCCGAGGATGGCGAGATATTCGGCGATGGCGGCGGCGAGTTCAGCCAGTTCATTGCCGATTTCGTCGCGGCCGAGCGCGGTTAGGCGGTGCAGGCGCAGGTCGAGGATTGCGCGCACCTGCGTGTCGGACAGGCGATAGGTCTCTCCGCCGGCTTCCGTCTCAATGGCTTCGACGAGCTTCAGGTAAGGCGCGATCTCCGCCACCGGCCAGTCGCGGGCGAGCAGCGTCTCTCGCGCTTCGGCGGGGCTGGCCGAACCGCGGATGATACGGACGACTTCATCGAGGTTCGTGACCGCGATGACGAGGCCCAGCAAGATGTGCGCCCGGTCGCGGGCCTTGTTGAGCTCATACTTGGTGCGACGGGTAATGACCTCTTCACGGAAGCGGACGAACGCTTCGATGATGTCGCGGATGTTGAGCAGTTCGGGGCGCCCGCCGCGAATGGCGAGCATGTTCGCCGGGAAGCTCGATTGCGCGGGCGTGTTGCGCCACAGCTGGTTGAGCACGACCTCGGGCGTGGCGTCGCGCTTCAGGTCCATGACGATGCGCACGCCCTCCCGGCTCGATTCGTCGCGGATGTCGCTGATGCCTTCGATCCGCTTGTCCTTGGCGGCTTCGGCGATCTTTTCGACCAGGCCGTTCTTGCCGACCTGATAGGGAATGGCGGTCAGAACGATGGAACGGCGGTCGCCACGGCTCTCCTCTATCTCATGCCGGGCGCGCATGATGATCGAGCCGCGGCCGGTATGATAGGCGCTGCGCGCGCCCGACTGGCCCAGGATCAGCGGCGCGGTCGGGAAGTCGGGGCCGGGAACGATCTGGATCAGTTCGTCCACGGTGATGCCGGTGTTGTCGATATAGGCGAGGCAGGCGCGGATCACTTCGCCGAGATTGTGCGGCGGAATGTTGGTCGCCATGCCGACCGCGATGCCGCCCGCGCCGTTGACCAGCAGGTTGGGGAAGCGGGCGGGCAGGACCTGCGGCTCGCTTTCGGAACCGTCATAGTTGGGCTGGAAATCGACGGTATCCTTGTCGAGATCGTCCAGCAGCGCGTTGGTCACCTTGGCAAGCCGCGCTTCGGTGTAACGCATGGCCGCCGGCGGATCGGGGTCCATCGAACCGAAGTTCCCCTGACCGTCGATCAGCGGCACGCGCATCGACCAGTCCTGTGTCATGCGCGCCAAGGCGTCATAGATCGCGCTGTCGCCATGCGGGTGATATTTACCGATCACGTCACCGACGATGCGCGCCGACTTGCGATAGGGCTTGTTGTAGGTGAAGCCCGATTCATGGGCGGAAAAGAGAATGCGGCGGTGCACCGGCTTCAACCCGTCGCGCACGTCGGGCAGGGCGCGGGCGACGATAACCGACATGGCATAGTCGAGATAGCTCGCCTTCATCTCCTCGACGATGGAGATGGGGCTGATGTCCGAAGGGTCGGCGAGGGCAGTCTCGTCGGTCAATGCGATTCTCTTTTTGGATGGATGTATTGTGTCGCCGCACCACTAGCGGAGCGAAACAAATCTGTCACCCCTCGCGCGCGCACGCGCGCTCGCGATAGCCAAGCTGCAAGAAAGGGCTGACAGGCGGGGAACTGGTGCATATACGCTGTTCAAACCTTATTCACGCGTCGACCCCTAATCGGCGTCAAACAAAGGCCGCCTGTCCCCCGGGCGCAGAGGAGAAGATGAACATGCGTTTTGTTACCCCAGTAGCGCTCGCGCTGACTCTTGCGCTGACCGGCGGCGCCTTGTCGGCCCCGGCGTTCGCGGCCAAGAAGGAAGAGAAGAAGGGCGGCGCGCCCAAGCTCAACGTGTCGCCGGACGTGCTCAAGGCGCTCCAGACCGCGCAGACGGCAGCGGGCAAGAATGACTTTGCGAGTGCTAAGGCCGCGCTGGCCGACGCGGACAGCAAGGCGAAGTCGAACGACGACAAATATCAGATCGGCGCGATCAAGCTGAACACCTCCATCTCGTCCAAGGACGCGGCTTTGCAGAGCGAAGCGCTGACCCAGATGCTCGATAGCGGGCTGACGCCGCCCGAACAGGCTGGCCAGTTCAACGCCATTGCCGCCGATCAGGCGTTGCAGGCGAAAAATTACGACCTGGCGATTTCCCGCGCCAAGGCTGCGGCTGCTGCAGGCTATAAGGCCGACGCGGTCAATGTGACCCTGGCACAGGCCTATTTCGGCAAGGCTGGCACTGCCAACGCCTCGGTCGAACCGCAACGGAGCCTCAACCAGCAGGGCCTGGCGGCGCTGAAGGCTGCGATCGATGCGAACAAGGCGGCCGGTGGTCAGGTGCCGGCGCAATGGTATCAGATCGGCGTCGGCCGCGCGGCGCAGGCGAAGCTGCCGGAAGTCACCGAATGGGCCAAGGACGCCTATCAGGCAGCGCCGAGCGGCGAAAATCTGCGGACGCTGATCCGCCTGTTCCAGCAGGCCAATCCGAATATCTCCAACCGCGAAAATCTCGATGTGCTGCGCCTGATGGCGGTGTCGGGCGGTCTGGTGGTCGCTGGCGACTATCTGGAATATGCGGAAATGGCGTCCAAGACCGGCATCTATGGCGAAGTGAAGACCGCGATCGATTCCGGGCGGAGCAAGGGCGTGCTGAGCGCCAGCCAGGGCGGCGAAATCTATCAGACGGCCGTTCCGAAGATTTCGGGCGACAAGAGCAGCCTCGCTTCGGCTGAGGCGGATGCCCGCAAGGCGGCAAATGGCAAGATCGCGGCAGCAACGGCCGACGCCTATCTCGGCTATGGCGACTATGCCAAGGCGGCCGCGATGTTCGAGCTCGCCAGGCAGAAGGGCGGCGTGGATGCGGATGAGGTATCGACGCGCATGGGCATAGCCAAGGCCCTGGCCGGCGATACCGCCGCTGCCAAGACGGCGTTCCAGTCGGTCCAGGCCGGTTCGCGCAAGAAGATCGCTGACCTCTGGCTGGCCTATCTCGCTACCAAGGCCTGACGCAAAGGCCTGAGGGGCGCGCCGCTGATGGGAGCGGCGCGTCTTTTTTTCTATTTTCCAGACGGACAAGCGACAGGGGGTGGCTGCAATGGCCAGGCTGCGGAATTCACGTTACATCTACGGTGCGCTGCTTGCAGCGGGCATGGCACTCGCCACCACGGCTGCCGAAGCTAAGAAGCCTGTGCCTGCCGGGCCGCCGATCCAGATGTCGGACAGCTTCCGCGCCGCGGCTCAGGCAGCCGACACCGCGATTAAGGCCGGTGATGCCTCGACCGCGCAGGGGCAGATTTCCGGCTTGATGCCGGCGAGCGACTTCGAGGTCTATGTTGCCGCAGGACTGCGGTTCGAACTGGCCGTGCTGAAGGGCGACCGTCAGGCCCAGCGCGCGGCGCTCAACGACATGTTCAAGAGCGCCTCGGTGCCGAAGGGGGACATGCCGCGGCTGCGCTACACGGCGGGCTATCTGTCCTATGTCGTCGGCAATAATGATGATGCCGTCGCCCAGCTGGATTATGCCAAGACGCTTGGCTACGACCCGATCGAAGCGACGATGCTGCGCGCGGATATCCAACTGCGCCGGAACAAGCCCAAGGAAGCGCGCGTCTTCGTGCAGCAGGCGCTCGAACGGCAGCGGGCCGCGGGCCAGTCGATCCCGGCGTCTTGGTATGATCGGGCGATTTCCATGGCTTATCAGGCTGGTGACTGGACCGAACTTGGCGCGCTCTATCGCGAACGGCTGACCCATTATAATTCAGCCGGTGAATGGCGGTCGGCGCTCGCCAATTATCTGACCGCTCCGGGAATCGACGCGCAGGTTCAACTCGATCTCTATCGTCTGCAGGCGGCCAACGGGGCCATGGCGAGCGAGCGGGACTATCAGGCCTATGCCCAACTGGCGGAGAAGACCGGCTATAGTGCGGAGGCCAAGGCGATCGTCGAAGCTGGCCGTACGGCGGGCAAGCTGACTCCGACGCAGGCCGCCACGGTGCAGGTGATGAAGAGCGCGACCCCGAAGGCGGCGAAGGAAATCGCGGGCCTGCCTGCTGCGGTGAAAAAGGCCGCTGCGGCCAAGGACGGTTCTGCCGCGCTCTCCGCGGGCGATGTTTATTTCTCGCTCGGTCAATATCCGCAGGCGGCGGAGCAATATCGGCTCGCGCTCAGCAAGGGCGGCGTGGACCAGGGCAGGGCAAACGCTCGCTTGGGTGTGGCGCTCGCGCGCTCGGGCGACCTGGCTGGCGCGAAGGCAGCTTTGGCGCAAGTGACGTCCGGCAATTGGGCGAATGTCGCTGGCTTCTGGTCGGTCTGGGTCGATCAGCAGAGCCGCAAGACGGCGGCGGCGCCGAGCGTGCCTTCAGCCGGTTGAAATCGGGGTCGTAAATCCTCCCCATGCTCGTCATGGGGAGGAATGAAGGCTGATTTGCGCCAAGAGCCGCCTACCGGCATTTGGCAACTCAAACCGGCAGCGGGACGCCCGGCAGATTCTTCGATGAGCGAATGGTCAGCGATGTCTTGACGCTCACCACATTGGGCGCCGGCGTCAGCTTGGACGTCAGGAACTGCTGAAAGCTCTGCAAGTCGCGCGCCACGACCTTCAGAATGAAGTCGATCTCGCCGTTCAGCATATAGCATTCCCGGACTTCCGGCAGCGTGGCGATATGATCCTCGAAGGCCTTGAGGTCCGCCTCCGCCTGGCTCTTGAGGCTCACCATGGCGAATACCGTTATGGTGTAGCCGAGCATGGCGGGGTTCACGACCGCATGATAGGAACTGATCGCGCCGCTTTCCTCCAGAGCACGGACGCGGCGCAGACAGGGTGGCGCCGTCAGGCCGACCTTTCGCGCCAGTTCGACGTTGGTCATCCGCCCGTCGTCTTGCAATTCGCCGAGGATTTGAAGGTCGATATCATCGATACTGGGACCAGCCATTGTCCTGCTTATTTCCTGTCCTGTTAACAGGCGGTTATCATAATAAAATTTCATGCCAATGCAATTGTCCCACTATGCGACGTTCGCAAAAGTACCCTTTTGCTCCCCTTTTCCTTTTACGTTTGAGCGATTATCCCTGTGCTATGACATCGCTCGCTGGCGCCATTTGGCGCGTTCCGGCGATCACAATGAGGGATTTTGGTGCGCTTCAACGATCTCATGCAGACGGTGCTGGCCGCAGAGAGCAGAAGCGGCCTGGGCGCCGTTACGCTCTGGCGGCAATGCGTGGATTTGTTGGCGCAAAACGACCGGCATGATCGCGGCATCATGTCTGAGGGCGAACGCGCCGCTTTGCTGGAACGGATGGTCGGCCTGGTCCCTGAACTGTCGGAAACGCAGCGGATCGCGACGGTGGTGGAACTCGGCGGACGGCTGCGGTCGCCGACGCTGGTCGAATTCTTCGCCAATGATCGGCCGGCCATCGCCGCGGCGGCCATGTCCCGCGCGCGGCTGCCCGATGACCTTTGGGTAGAGATGCTGCCTCGCCTCAATCCCACGGCGCGTGGGGTCCTTCGCGCCCGGCGCGACATGGGCGCGGCCACCTTGCAAGCGCTCGAGGCGTTCGGCTCGGTCGATCTGGTGCTGACGACCGATCGGGAGGACGCCTTCGCGGCTCCCCAGGGGGACGACATGCTCCTGACGGAGGCGATGATCGCCCCTGCGGATGCAACGGATGCGGTCGACCAGGTTGATCTCGAACCCGCCGAGCCGGAAGATCAAAGCCAGATCCGCAATTTGGTCGATCGTATCGCGCGCTTCACCAGCGCCAGGCGAACCGGTGAGTCGGTGGACGCGCCGCAGGAAGAGGATGCGGCAACACCGCGCGGCTTCGCCTTTGAAACGGATGCCATGGGCACCATCATCTGGGTGGACCAGGGGCCGCGAGCCGCATTGATCGGGCTGGTGCTCAACGAGACTGCGCTTGAAGGCGGCAGTGGGCCGGACGGCCATGTGGTGGGCGCCTTCTCGCGCCGGAGCGGCTTCCAGAATGGGCGCTACACCATCGTCGGCGGATCGATGGCGGGCGAGTGGCGGATGTCGGCCAATCCCTTCTTCGATCCGCGTTCGGGGCGGTTCCAGGGCTATCGCGGGCAGGCGCGTCGGCCCTATCTGCATGAGGTGGCGGCAGGCCCCAAGACGGAAGCCGTGTCGATCGCGGGACTATCGGCCGATTCGATCCGGCAACTGGTGCATGAACTGCGCACGCCGCTGAACGCTATCCTGGGCTTTGCGGAGATCATAGAGCAGGAACTGTTCGGCCCTGCAGGCCCCGAATATCGCGACATGGCCGGCAAAATCGCCGTCGATGCGCGCCATCTGCTGACCGCGTTCGAGGATCTGGACCTGGCTGCCCGCGTGTCCCGGGGCGACGAGGCGGAGGCGCCCGAAGTGGTCGATCCCGCGCTGCTGGTCACGCAGGTGGCGGCGCGCTTTCGGGGGCAGGGCGACGGCCAGGGCGCGCGGATCGACATCAGCATGGCGCGCGCTCTGCCAATGGTGCGGATCGATCCGGTGCAGGGCGAGCGGATGATCCAGCATCTGCTGCGCACGCTGATCTCTGTCGCACCCGCTGGCGAGGCGCTGACGGGGGCCTGCTGGTATCAGCCCGACGGAGGCGATGGCCGCGTTGTGCTGGCGCTGGACCGCCCCTCCAGCCTGGCGGGCATGGAGGAAGAGCGGCTGCTCGATCCGGGCTATATGCCTGACGGTAATTGGGCAGACGGGCCGCTGCTGGGGCTTGGCTTTTCGCTGCGCCTTATCCGCAGCCTGGCTTCGGGCTGCGGCGGGGCGCTGGAGATCGAACCGGGCCGCTTCCTGCTGGCGGTGCCTGCTCTGGCACAGCAGGAAGGAGCCGTCGGCAGCGCCTGACGGGAAACCCTATCGCAACCATATGGGTGTAGGCGGGCGGCATGACGACGCTTACCCATGACGGCGGCTTGCTGCGCCCCCCCGCTAGCGAGGACATGATCGCGCTAGACCCGGACTTCGGCACGCGCTTCATGCTGTTTGTGGATACCGAGGAAGAATTTGACTGGGGCGCGCCTTTCAGCCGGACCGCGCATGGCGTCACGGCGCTTAACGGGATGGCCCGGGGACAGAGCTATTTTGCGGCGGCGGGGGTGAAGCCCGTCTATGTAACCGACTATCCGGTCATCGAGAGCGATGCCGCCGCCGACCTGATGGGGCGATGGCTGGCGGATGGCGCGGCGGACATCGGCGCGCATCTTCATCCTTGGGTCAACCCGCCGCATGTGGAGCAGGTCAGCGCCGAGAATAGCTATGTCGGCTTCCTGCCTGAAGCGGTCGAGCGGGAAAAGCTGGAGGCATTATCCCAGAGGATCGCAGCACGCTTCGGCCGCCGGCCTATTGCTTATCGGGCGGGCCGCTACGGCGTCGGGCCGAACAGTGCGCGGCTGCTGGAACAGGCGGGCTTCCGGCTCGACAGTTCAGTGCGCGGCCGCTTCGACTACAGCCGCCAGCATGGGCCGGATTTCACCGGTGTGCCGCAGCATCCCTATTGGGCAGGGCCGGACCGGACGCTGATTGAGTTGCCATTGTCGACCGCCTTCATTGGGCTGCTTCGGCGCGGTGGGGAGCGGCTCTATCGGCGCACCCAGGGCATGGGTCCGGTGGCGGGCGCCCTGGCGCGCGCCGGCATGTTGAGCCGCGTTCCGCTGACCCCCGAAGGCGTGCCCGCCCGCGATGTCATCGCCGCAATCGACGCGCTGATTGAGGAAGGAGTGCGGGTGCTGAACTTCAGCTTTCACTCCCCGACATTGGAGCCGGGGCATACGCCCTACGTCCGCGACGAAGCCGACAGGGCCGCCTTCTATCGCTGGTGGGACATTGTGTTGGATCACCTCGCCCGGCGGCAAATACAGGCGGCTTCGCTCGATCAGCTGCTGGGCGCCGTTCACCCACGCGGATGGGCTTGCAAAGCAGCCTGATGCTGCCTATCCCGGCGCCAGGGTGGGGCCTGTAGCTCAATGGTTAGAGCTGGCCGCTCATAACGGCTAGGTTGCGGGTTCGAGTCCTGCCGGGCCCACCATTTTCCCAAACCATTGCGGCGCCTGACTCACACAGGTTTGGGAAAAAAGATGCTCGCTTTTTGCTGCGCTGCATCCATTCTCCTTGTCGCGCATTTTTGAGCGCAGATCGCTTGAGAGCGAAGGACGGGGAGAACATCCATGACCAACGGGCATGACGATCATATCCGCAAGCGCGCCTACGAAATTTGGGAGCAGGAGGGCCGTCCCGAAGGTCGCGAGCGCGAGCATTGGCAACAGGCGCAGGACGAAAACGCCCTTCCTCCGGTCATGGAGGAAGAAGCGCCGTTTGCACCTGCGGATGCGATCGTCGACCAGGATTTCACGCCGCCTGCCCCAAAGCCTCGCGCTCCGCGCAAGCGCAAGGGCCTGGAAAAGTAGCAGCCTCCATCCCCCTCCATTGAAAGGCCACCTTTGAGCCGTCTTGCCGACCGCCTTGAGGGCGGAACACCCTATCCGTTGGGCGCCACGTTCGACGGGCTCGGCGTCAACTTCGCGGTCTTTTCCGCCCATGCCGAGCAGATCGACCTCTGCATCTATGATCCAAGCGGCCGGCGCGAAATCGCCCGGCTCCCGCTGCCCGAATGTACGGACGAGGTGTGGCACGGCTATCTGCCCAACGCCCGACCGGGGTTGCTGTACGGGTATCGCGCGCACGGACCATACCAGCCGGAACAGGGGCATCGCTTCAATTCCAACAAGCTGTTGCTCGACCCCTATGCGCGCAAGCTGTCGGGGCCGATCAAGTGGACGGACGCGCTGCATGGTTATCCGGTGCGGGGGCGGCGCGCGGATCTGGGCTTCGATCGTCGCGACAGCGGTCCGGCCATGCCGAAAGCGGTCGTCACGCACGATATTTTCGACTGGTCGCGTGACGTGAGGCCGAACACGCCATGGTCGGAAACGGTGATCTATGAGGCTCATGCTAAGGGCCTGACGAAACTGATGGAGGAGGTGCCGCCGCAGGAGCGCGGCACTTTCGCGGGCCTCGCTCATCCGCGCGTGATCGATCATCTCAAGCGGCTGGGCGTCACTGCGCTGGAACTGATGCCGATCCATATGTTCGTGCAGGACCGCTTCCTGCAGGAAAAGGGGCTGCGCAACTATTGGGGCTATAACAGCCTCAACTTCTTCACGCCGGAGCCGAGCTATTTCGCCGGGGATACGCAGGACGAATTGCGGGTAGCGGTGCGGCGGCTGCATGCGGCGGGGATCGAGGTGATCCTGGACGTCGTCTACAACCATAGCTGCGAGGGAAGCGAGTTGGGGCCAACGCTATGCTGGCGCGGGCTCGACAACGCGACTTACTACAGGCTGCTGCCCGACAATCCGCGCCACTGCCTGAACGATACAGGCACGGGCAACAGCTTCGACCTTGGCCATGCGCGGGTGATCCAGATGGTGGCGGACTCGCTGCGCTATTGGACGACGTCCTTCGGCATTGACGGTTTTCGCTTCGACCTCGGCCTCACATTGGGGCGGACGGACCATGGCTTTGACCCGAGCGCCGGGTTTTTCGACGTGCTGCGGCAGGACCCGATCCTTGGCCGAGTGAAGCTGATCGCAGAGCCCTGGGACGTAGGCATGGGCGGGTATCAACTCGGCAATTTCCCGCCCGGTTTTGCCGAGTGGAACGACAAATATCGCGACACGGTGCGGCGCTACTGGCGCGGCGATCCGGGGCAGCGCGGCGATCTGGCGGCTCGGCTGGCGGGGTCGGGCGACATTTTCGACCGGCGCGCGAGGCGGCCTTGGGCCAGCGTCAATTTCCTCACGAGCCATGACGGCTATACGCTCGCCGATCTCGTGGCGTACGAGGAGCGGCATAATGAGGCCAATGGCGAGGAGAATCGCGACGGCCATGATAATAACCTTTCCCGCAACTGGGGCGCGGAAGGGCCGACCGACGATGAAGCCATCATCGAAACGCGCGGGCGGGTGCAGCGGGCGATGCTGCTGACACTGCTGGCGTCACTTGGCACGCCGATGCTGGTCGCGGGTGATGAGTTCGGACGTACGCAGGGCGGCAACAACAATGCTTATTGCCAGGATAATGCGATCAGTTGGATCGACTGGTCGCTGCTTGAAACGGACGCTGGACGCGCACTCAACGACTTCGTTGCGCGCGTGATCCGATTGCGCAAGGATCATGCGGTGCTGCGCGCCTCCACGTTCCTCTATGGGCAGGATTCCCCCGGACAGGGGATCAACGACATAGGATGGTGGGATGAGCAAGCCCAGCAACTGTCGGACGAGGATTGGCAGAATCCCGAAGCGCGGGCGCTTTCGATGCGGCGAGCGATCCGACGAGAAGATGGATCCGTCGAGGCGATCAACCTGCTGCTGAACAGCGGGGATGAGCCGATCTCCTTCCAGTTGCCGGGACCGTTTCGCGAGAGATCCCTGCTCGCCGACAGCGCCCGTCCCGATACGGCGGACGAAAAAATCAGCGATGTCTATGAGCTGGCGGCCCATAGCGCCGCGCTGATCCTCTCCGTCGCGGAGTTTCCGGAGTGAGCCGGCTCTGGGGCTCAACGCTGCAACCCTCGGGAGAAACGCTCTTCCGGCTGTGGGCTCCGGGGCGGGAGACGGTCACGCTCGACGTAGATGGCCTTGCCCTGGAAATGGAGTCCGCAGAGGACGGATGGTTCAGCGCCCTGGTCGAGGCTCCGGCAGGGACGCGCTACCGATTCCGGATCGATGAGCAGGCGGTGCCCGATCCCGCCTCACGATCGCAGTCAGGCGGCGTGCATGGCTGGAGCCTTGTCACCCCGGCCGAGGCTTATCCCTGGGTTCACGATGGCTGGCGCGGGCGGCCCTGGACGCAAGCTGTGATCCAGGAGGTGCATGTCGGCGTGGCCGGTGGATTTACGGCACTGATCGGGCAACTGCCGCGCCTTGCGGCGCTTGGGATCACTGCCATTGAGCTGATGCCCATCGGTGCGTTCGGCGGCATGCGAAACTGGGGCTATGACGGCGTACTGCCATTCGCCCCAGCGGAAAGCTATGGTTCGCCCGATGAGTTGAAGGCGCTCATCGACGCGGCCCATGGTCATGGGCTGATGGTGCTGCTCGATGTCGTCTATAATCACTTTGGCCCGGACGGAAATTATCTGTCGCTTTATGCGCCTGACTTCTTCCATGCCGATGTCGATACCCCCTGGGGCGGAGCAGTGGCGGTGGATAAGCCGCAGGTGGCGGCTTTCTTCCTGGAAAATGCGCTGATGTGGTTGAACGACTACCGGTTTGACGGACTGCGTTTCGATGCCGTGCACGCGATCGGCAACCCTTCGTTTCTCGACTGGTTGGCCCATTCGATCCGCGATAATGTCGATCCGGAGCGGCATGTCCACCTGATCCTTGAAAATGAGGAGAATGATGCCGCTCGCCTCGGGCCCGACGGGTTCGACGCCCAGTGGAACGACGACTTTCATAACGTCCTGCATGTCCTGCTGACGCGCGAGAGCAGCGCCTATTATGGCGACTTTGCCGATGGGCCGACGGAGCGGCTGGCGCGCTGTCTGGAACAGGGCTTCATCTATCAGGGGGAGCCTTCACCCAATCATGATGGACGGCCCCGCGGCACCCCGAGTGGGCATCTGCCGCCTTTCCGTTTCGTGTCTTTCCTCCAGAATCATGACCAGATCGGCAACCGCGCCCTGGGCGAGAGGTTGACGCAGCTTGTCGATCCCGCGCGGTTGCGGGCCGCGACGGCGCTGCTGCTGCTCTGCCCGCAGGTCCCGCTACTGTTTATGGGGGACGAGATCGGCGCGCGCACGCCCTTTCTCTTCTTCACCGATTTTCACGATAAGCTTGCTGATGCGGTGCGTGAAGGGCGGCGCCGGGAATTCGCCAAGTTCGAGGCGTTCAGCGACGAAGCGGCGCGTGCGCGTATCCCTGATCCCAATTCAGAAGCGACATTCGCCGCTTCGCGCCCGGAGCGGCCGGCTGATGCGGAAGAATGGGAGGATTTCTATCGCACATTGCTGCGGCTCCGGGCCGAGCTGATCATGCCTCGGCTGGAAAAGGCGCGGGCTGTCGGCGCCACTATGCTTGGCGAAGGCGCCGTTCAGGCGGCGTGGCGGCTTGCCGAGGGGGTGTTGCTCACCATTATCATCAATATTGGTGATAGTGTCGTCGCCCTGCCTTCCCCACCGGGCAGGTTGATCCATGAGGAGGGGAGGGCCGGCGACCCCGCCAGCTTCGCCGCCTGGTGGAGTGCGCCATGAGCGCGCTGCATGAATTGGCGGACGAGGCCGGGCTGGCGCGATGCTGGACGGATGCCGACGGGCGCGCCCAAACTGTCGCGGATGAGGCGCTTGCAGCGATCCTGAAGGCACTCGGCTATGATGCCGCAACAGAGCCTGCCATCGCCGAAAGCCGGCGCCTCGTCCAGGAGCAGACGCGGCGGTTCCCCGCGCTCATCAGCGCAGACGCGGGGCACCCGATCAGATTGCCGGCCGTCGCGGCAGAGTTGACCGATATCGAAGCTGTCGCCGAGGACGGGCGCGCCTTTGCCATGAAGGTGCGGGATGGCATGCTGCCGCCCTTCCCGCAGGCAGGCTATTACCGGCTGAAGCTTGGTCATTCGGAATGCCTGCTCGCGGTGGCTCCGCCGGCTTGCGTACCGCTTCCTGAAGGAAAAAGAGCGTGGGGTGCGGCGGTTCAGATCCCCGCTCTACGCGGCAAGGCCGCAAAGGGCTTCGGCGATCTGGGCGACGTCGCGGACGCGGCCCGCCTGCTGGCCCACGCGGGTGCCGACGCGATCGCGATCAGTCCCGTGCACGCCCTTTATCCTGGCGACGGAGGGCGGTTCAGCCCCTACAGCCCGTCCAGCCGCCGCTTCGTCAATGGCTTTCTTGGCAATCCCGCCCTGCTGGGCCTGTCGCCCTTGCCGGAGGCTGCCGATCCCGCGCTGATCGACTGGGTGGTGGCGATACCCGACCGCCTGGTTTATTTACGGGCGTTGTTCGACGCGCTTCCCCCGGACGCGAGCCGAGCGTTGGAAGCGTGGGTCAACAGCCAGGGCGATGCGTTGCATTGCCACGCGTTGTTCGACGCGCTGTACCTCCATCATCGCAGGCAAGGGTTGCACGACTGGCGGCACTGGCCGGAGGCGTTCCGCACGCCGCACAGCCCGGCTGTGAGCGACTTCGCCGCCAGTCATGTGCGGGAAATCGCCTTCCACCGCTTCGTCCAGTGGCTGGGCGACAGGAGCATGGAGGCCGCGCAGAAAGAGGCGCTGGACGCGGGCATGTCGATCGGCCTGATCGCCGACCTGGCCGTCGGGATCGATCCGGGCGGCAGCGATGCATGGGCGATGCAGAACGCGCTGCTGTCCGGCCTGTCAGTCGGGGCGCCGCCCGACCCGCTCGGCCCCGAAGGGCAGAATTGGGGGCTTACCGGCTTCTCGCCGCAAGGACTGAAGCAGACCGCTTTCGCGGCCTTCATCAGCACCTTGCGCGCCAATCTGCGGCATGCCGGAGCATTGCGCATCGATCACAGTTTCGGGCTGAAACGGCTATGGGTAGTCCCGGAGGGCGCAAGCGCGAGCGAGGGCGCCTATCTCGCTTACCCCTTCGACGACATGTTGCGGCTGGTGGCGCTGGAGTCCCACCGCGCAGAGGCGGCGATCATAGCTGAGGATCTGGGCACGGTGCCAGAGGGCTTTCGCGAGGCGATCAGCGCCAGGGGCATCTATGGCATGCGGGTGCTCTGGTTCGAGCGCGAGGAGGGAGGCCGCTTCTGTCCGGCCGCCAGCTATGACGTGAACAGCGTCACAATGACGGGAACCCACGACACCGCTACGATTGCCGGCTGGTGGAAGGGGCGCGATCTTGAGTGGAACCGCATTCTCAGCCGCGGCAATGCGGACGAGCGCGCGCGCGATGTGGAGCGCACGGCCCTATGGGATGCGATCGGCGACCGAGCGGCGCAGCCTGACCCGCAGCAGACGGAGCCAGCCGTTGACGCAGCGCTCCGCCATGTGGCGTCCACGCCTGCGGCGCTCGCCATCTTTCCGCTGGAGGACCTGGCGGGACTGGACGAGCAGCCCAACCTGCCGGGCACCGTTGATGAGCACCCCAATTGGCGCCGCCGTATGCCCGTGACCCTCGACATGATGATGCAGCAGCCTGCCGTCAACGCCAGGGTCCGCGCCATAAGGAAGGCACGTTGTCGATGATACCCCGCGCAACATATCGGTTGCAATTTCATGCCCGCTTCACCTTTGGCGATGCCATCGCCATCCTGCCCTATCTCGATGCATTGGGCATCAGCCACATCTATGCATCGCCCATCACCAAGGCGCGGCGAGGATCGACCCATGGCTATGACGTGGTCGATCCGACGATCATCAACCCCGAACTGGGCGGGGAGGCAGGCTTTCGCGCGTTGGTGGCAGCGCTGCGGCAGCGCGACATGGGGATCATTATTGACATCGTGCCCAACCATATGGGCGTCGCTGGCGGGGACAATCTCTGGTGGAACGATGTGCTGCGGCTTGGGCAGGAGAGCCCCCATGCCGCCGTTTTCGACATAGACTGGACCGGGCCGATCATCCTGCCGGTCCTTGGCGCCACGCTGGGTGAGGTGATCGCGGCGGGCGATCTGCGGCTGGAGAGCGATGGGCACGATCTCTTTCTCAGCCTTTATGGCGAGCAGCATTTGCCCGCTCGGCCCGGCTCTGGCGACCCCTTCGGCTGGTCGGGCAGCACCTTCCCCGCCTCGCCCGAGGCTGAAGCCTTGCGCGCCTTTGTCGATGCGCAGCACTACCGCCTTGTCCACTGGCGAACGGCCAATGACCGGCTGAACTGGCGCCGCTTCTTCTCGATCGATGAACTGGCGGCAGTGCGGGTCGAGGACCCTCCAGTCTTCGCTGCGACGCATGGGCTTTATCTCGACCTGTTCCGGCAAGGGCTGATCGACGGCGTTCGGATCGATCATGTCGACGGACTTACCGACCCTGCGGGATATTGCCGCACGCTCCGGAATGCACTCGACGAAATACGCGGCGGGGAGGACCGTGCCTATATTGTCGTCGAGAAGATCCTGGCGGCCGATGAGCAACTGTCCCCCGCGTGGGGCGTGGATGGCACCAGCGGTTATGATGCCATGCGCGACCTGACCGGCCTGTTGCATGACGCCGCCGGGATGAACGCCCTCCATGCTCTGTGGCACGAGGTCGATCGGTCTGCGCCGGCGCTTGATGACGCCATCCTCAAGGCGCGTCAGGAATTGCTCGCCTGGCAATTCGACGCCCAGCTTTCCGCTTGTGTGGATGCGGGCACGAAGGCTTTGGCAGCAGCGCTGGAGGACGATCCCGCGCTGGAGGCGATCACGCCTGCCATGCTCCGCCGGGCGATGGAGCGGCTGTTGTGGGTGTTCCCGGTCTACCGCACCTACGGAACCGGTTCGGCCGCGCCGCATGAAGATGGCGCCGTTCGCGATCGGGTGTGGGCTGATGTGCAGCGCCATCTTCCGCCCGGCGAAGACCATGTCGCGGCGCTGGTGCTGGACTGGCTGGGTGGCGGGGGTCCCGGGCCACGCTCCCTCGTCGCTGAAGTCGTCCGCCGCTTCCAGCAACTCTCGGCACCGATCGCCGCGAAGGCTGTGGAAGACACGCTCTTCTATCGGCATGTGCCGCTGCTGTCCGCCAATGATGTGGGCTTCGCGCCGGATCAGCCCGCCGTGTCGTTTCGAACCTTCCACGAGCGGACAGCAGCGCGGCAGGAGCTTTTCCCGCATGCGATGTTGGCGTCGGCAACCCACGATCATAAACGCGGCGAGGATGCCCGCGCCCGCCTTGCGCTGCTCAGCGACATTCCCGATCTGTGGGCCGAGCGGTGGCAGCGCTGGGGTCGGCTGGCCGAAGCGCAGGATGCCGCTGTCCACCCGGCAGATCGCTATCAGATCGTGCAGGGCTTGTTCGGCGCTTGGCCCCTCGACAGCGGCGATCTCGATGAGGCCGGCCTCATCGCCAGGCTCGGCGAATGGATCGTCAAGATGCTCCGCGAGGCAAAGCTGCGCTCTGCCTGGGAGCAGCCGGACGAAGCCTATGAGGAGCGGTGCCGCGCGATGCTTGGGGCGCTGCTCGCTGAGGGGGAATTTCGCCGCGACTTCGAAGCCTTTCTGGCGGTGACTGCCCCTGCCTTGCGGGTGAACATACTGGCGCAGACGGCGCTCAAATATATGATGCCGGGTATTCCGGACTTGTATCAGGGCGCGGAACTGCCGGACTTCAGCCTGGTCGATCCGGATAACCGGCGTCCGGTCGACTTTTCCTTGCGGCGCCGGTTCCTCGCTGCTGGTGGGGCAACGAGCGTCGAGGCTGAAAAGCTGCGCCTGATCGCCGATCTGCTCGCCCACAGGCGCGCTGAGCCCGAGCTCTTTGCCCATGGCGATTATGTGCCTGTGTCTGTTGAGGGCGACCGTGCGGATCATGTTCTGGCGTTCACCCGCAATTGGAAAGGGGAGAGGCTGCTCTGTGCCGTGATGCTCCACATGGCGCCCGTCCTCATCCGACAAGACTCGGCTTTGCCCCCCCGGCAATGGTGGGGTGAAACGGTGCTCCTGCTCGATCAACCCAGGTTAGTTGCTGATCTGTTTGACGACTTGCCCGTT
Source organism: Sphingobium bisphenolivorans (assembly GCF_000412635.1). GTDB lineage: Bacteria > Pseudomonadota > Alphaproteobacteria > Sphingomonadales > Sphingomonadaceae > Sphingobium > Sphingobium bisphenolivorans. Next base: position 69,694 of record NZ_ASTG01000013.1, on the reverse strand, counting down.
CACATCAGCCGCGGAAAATGTTAGATGATGGGAACTTGATGAAAAAATAAGCGTCTTTGGGTCGGCCTTGCAATTTGGCTTAATGCCGGGGGAAAAGGATACGAAGGCGGATGTTTACCCATCTTGGCGATGATTGGCTGTCGCAAAATAGTGAAAGCTTCACAGTCGCCCACAATGCTCATCATGAAACGCAAACGACTGTATCCAGGCATCTTCTTCATCGGGAACGATTGGGCGATCAGTTGATCTTCGCCGGTGCCGATGGGCGCCAGCGTTGTGAGGCTGGCGACGAGATATGGGAGTTGACGGTGCGCAACCATGACGGGTTGCTCAGCCATTATGTCGCCACCAGCCTGCAGCTTTGCCTGTCATCGGCACAAGCTGTTCTGGAAGGCGGGCGCCCGCCTTCGGCTATGGCGGCCTGACTTGTATTAATGTTTGCGGATGGGGCGTTCCGGCTTTTCGGAACGCTCGTCCAATCCCATCCATTTGCGGCGGTTGGCTTCCTCTGAGGCGAAATAGACGCGTTGCTGCTCAGCCTTGTCGCTCACGAGGCTGGGCTGCTGTCCAGCAAAATGATGGCGAGCCTTGATCATGTCCCTCTCCTGCGGCGCGTCTCGACATGGCACACCGCTGGGTGAAAGCGCCCGGCTCACGATCGTTCCCGATGGGGACAGAAAAACTTAGGTTGAATAACATACTTATACGCTCGGCTCGCCCAAGCCGCTGCTCAGCCACCGCATGACAGCTGCGACCACATGATCCTGTTCGATGTCGGTCAGGGCTCGGCCTTCCGCTATGGTATGCCATTTCCGCAGGCATGAACGACAGCAGGTGGCGGTCGCATGCTGCGCGATGAACACGGGATGCCCGCGCATCGGCGTTTGCCGCCCGTCATTGGCGGGTAGGGCCGGGGCAAGCCGCTTGGCGATGAAGTCGCGGGCGTGCTGCTCGATCGTGTCCGGGCTGCGCCGCGCCATATAGTCGCGCTCCTTCGCGCCCAGGCGGAAGCGGGAGCGGAACGCCGAGCGGGCCAATCGGGGGAAGACGAAATCCAGGTCGCGCATGCCCGCGGATATAGCGACTGCGGCAGCCAGTTCCTATTTCGGGGAAATGGTGACCCAGATCGACCTGTTCCCTGCGCCGCTTCTACCCGGCCTTGACTATGCCGAAGCCTTCTTCTCACCGCAGGAAGAAGCCAAACTGATCGCGGCGATCGATGCGCAGCCGCTCTCGCCTTTCCGCTTCCAGCGCTGGCTCGGCAAGCGGCTCACACTGTCCTTCGGCTGGAGCTATGACTTTGAAAATGGGGGCTTTGCACGGGCTGATCCCATTCCCGATTGGTTGGTGCCGATCAGGACCCGAGCGGCGGCGTTCGCCGGGCTGGATCCGGTCGAACTCGCGCAGGCGCTGCTGATCCGCTACGATCCGGGCGCGGGTATCGGATGGCACCGCGATCGGCCGGTTTTCGAGCATGTGGTGGGACTGTCGCTTGGAGCCCCTGCAACGCTGCGTCTGCGGCGGAGGAGCGGCAAAAGTTTTGATCGAGCGTCGCTCCTCTTGCAGCCGCGCTCCATCTATCATTTGCAGGGAGAAGTAAGGCACGAATGGGAGCATGGCCTCGCCGCCATGGATGTCACGCGCTGGTCGATCACTTTCCGCAGCCTCTCACGCAAGGGGCTTGCGCTTGCGGGCTGAGCGGACTTGCGGAGGAGGAAACCGCTTCCCATATCGCCTTCAACGTCAACAGCGGAAAGGAGGTGGTCTGATGTCTCATTGTCGCATGCCTGAGAAGGCAGCAGTTGGGCTAACGGCCTCCGCCACGGAGGCTTTGCTCGTCTGAGCTCTGCCGAAGATCGGCCGACAATGGAAAGGCCGTACCGGGATCGCCGGTGCGGCCTTTCGCATTTCCGGGATAGCTGGCCGGTTCGTTCTTGCTAGAATCCCTCCGTGCCCTTGTGATCGCCATGTCCGGTGGCGCGAAGTTCTTTCCGATCGGCGTCCGCCCTTTGCTGCGCCTCGTCGATCTGCTGCCGCTCCTTGTCGGTAGGCAGCGCCTTGTGAGGGCCGGGGGCGGCCTTTTCATGGACGCCATGCACGGTGGACCGCTGCTCCGTAGCAGGGGCCTGTCCGGGACGAGGCTCCTCCATCTAATTTCTCCTGTCCTGAGATGCTGCCTATCGAACGGAGGCGGCGGGCGGCGGTTCCTTGCAAAAGCGCATGGGTGCTTGCTGGGGTAACCGGCTTGGCTAAAAGGAGGCGGAGCGAGGGAAATCAGGGGGCAGGATGAGCGGGACGGCAGTCGGCAGCAATTATGTAATGGATGCAAGGCGCGATCGGTTGGTCATCTCAGCCTCCGCTCTCGGCACTGTGTTCGAATGGTATGATTTCTACATCTATGGGGTTCTCGCGCCGATCATCGGGCGGACATTCTTTCCCACGGACAATCCGACGGTAGAACTGCTCTACTCCCTTGCCGGTTTCGCCGTGGGCTTCGGCTTCAGGCCTTTGGGCGCCGTCTTGTTCGGCTATCTTGGTGATCGGCTGGGGCGGAAATATACATTCCTTGCGACGATTGTTCTCATGGGCGGAGCGACGGCTGGCGTGGGGCTGACACCTTCGGCCGCCAGCATCGGCGTGGCCGCGCCCGTCATCCTCATCCTGCTGCGCATTGCACAGGGGCTCGCGCTTGGCGGCGAATATGGCGGAGCGGCCATCTATGTCGCCGAGCATGCGCCCCGTGGGCGACGTGGTTTTTACACCAGCTTCATCCAGGCCGGCGTTATCGGCGGCTTCATCCTCTCGCTGATCGTCGTCGTCGGGACGCAATGGATCGTCGGGAAAAGGGTGTGGGATGACTGGGGCTGGCGCCTTCCCTTCATCTTCTCGCTGGCGCTGCTCGGCATTTCGCTCTGGATGCGGCTGATGCTGCATGAAAGTCCGGTGTTCGCAGCGATGAAGGCGGCGGGGCGCCAGTCCCGCAATCCGCTGAAGGATGCGTTCACCTATCCTGGCAACAAGCGGCGGATGCTGGTCGCGATGATCGGGATCGCGGCGGGTTTCACGGTAATCGCCTATACCGTCATGTTCCAGGCGCTCTACTTCCTGCAAAGTGGGCTGCATCTGTCGCAGGGATCGGCGCAGCTGCTCGTCGGCGGCAGTGCATTCGCGGGAATGGCGGCGTTCATCTTCTTTGGGTGGCTGTCCGACCGGATCGGACGCAGGAAGCCCATCATGATCGGCTATGCCCTGGTGCTGCTGCTGCTCCTGCCCTTGTTCCATCTCATGGGCAGCGTCGGAAATCCGTCCTTGTATGAAGCGGCGAAGCGGGCGCCGGTTGTGGTGAGCGGCAAGGACTGCAGCTTCGATCCTTTCGCCAAGGTGCAAGCCAGCGCGTGCGGAAAGCTGCTCGACCATTTTTCCAAGCGCGGCATCGCCTATGACAAGCGCGCGGCGGAAACGGCCACCGTGACGATCGGCGGAGAAGAGGTTGCGGATCTCAGCAGCGCGGGCCTGAACGCGGCTCTCGACAAGGCAGGCTATCAGACCTCGCCAGAGACGCCGGACTGGGCTCGCGCCGCGGTCATCTTCCTGGCGCTGCTCCTGCTCTGGACGCTGTCAGGCGCAACTTACGGGCCGGTCGCAGCACTGCTGGCGGAATATTTTCCGGCGCAGATACGCTATAGTTCGCTGTCGATACCCTATCATATCGGCACCGGCTATTTCGGCGGATTTTTGCCGTTGGTCAGCCAATATATCGTCGCGCGCACGGGCGATCCCTATGCGGGGCTGTGGTACACCATGGCCATTGTCGCCGCCGCATTGCTCACATGCCTGGTAGCCCTGCCGGAAACGCGCGGCGCGAAGCTTGACGCCTGAAGCTCGACGGCTGACGATGGGATCGCTATCCGCATGAGCATGACTGGCTTTATCGCACCGCTGCGCCTGCGTCTGGATGAGCAGGCGCTGCTGTCCAACTGGCGCTGGTTGAAGCAACAGAGCGGCGATGCGGCGTGCGGAGCGGCGATCAAGGCGGACGGTTATGGCCTGGGGGCAGCAGAGGTGATGCGCCGCCTGCTGAAGGCGGGATGCCGCGACTTTTTCGTCTCGAATTGGGCTGAAGCGAGGGCGCTGGAGTCGCAGCTGGGCGAAGGCATTTCGCTTTCCGTTCTTCACGGCGTCCGCGATGAGGATATGGCGCTGAGCAAAACCTCTCGCGCGCGTCCGGTCCTTTGCACCGCTGAGCAGATCGCGCGCTGGAAGGCGGCGGGTGGCGGCGTGTGTGACGTCATGGTGGACACGGGCATGAACCGCCTCGGGCTCGATTGGCGCGATGATCTGGTGCCGCAGCTTGATGGGCTTGCAATCGCGACGCTGCTCAGCCATCTCGCTTCGGCGGATGAGGATGTCGAATTGAGCCGGACGCAGTTGGAGCGGTTCGCCCCGTTGCGCGAGAAGGTGAAAGCGGATCGCTACAGTCTGGCGAACAGCGCCGGCATCTGCCTTGGGCGTGAATTCTCCTTTGATCTGACGCGGCCGGGCTTGGCGCTCTATGGCGGCATTCCGAGGGGAGAGGCGAGGCAGAATATCGCGCAGACCGTCTTCCCGGAGGCGCAGATCCTGCAGCGGCGGCGCGTGCGGGCAGGGGATAGTATCGGCTATAACGCTACCCATGTCGCGGCAAGCGATATGGAGATCGCGGTTCTCAACATCGGATATGCCGATGGTTATCTGCGCGGCTTTTCCGGCTGTGGCTCGGTCAGCATAGCAGGGCGAAGCCTTCCGGTGATCGGCCGCGTCTCGATGGACCTGACGGCGGTCGATGTCACTGCGGCGGCCGATCTCGCCGAGGGTGATTGGCTGACCCTCGATTATGCCCTGGAGGAAGCTTCGGCCATCTCAGGCCTATCGCAATATGAACTGTTGACGGGACTTGGTTCGCGTTTCGATCGGGTCTGGCACTGAGAGGCTGATCGCCAATCGCTTTAGGACATAGAAAAGGCCGCCAGTCCTGATGGACCAGCGGCCTTCGCGAGAATTATCTCCAGATCAGCGCTCGATGCACATGGCAACGCCCATACCGCCGCCGACGCAAAGCGTGGCGAGGCCTTTCTTGGCGTCTCGCTTTTGCATTTCGTAAATGAGGGTGGTGAGCACGCGCGCGCCCGAAGCGCCGATCGGGTGGCCGATAGCGATGGCACCGCCATTCACATTGACCTTGGCGGGATCCCAGCCCAGTTCCTGGCCGACGGCCAGCGCCTGCGCGGCAAACGCTTCATTGGCTTCGATCAGGTCGAGATCGCCGAGCGACCAGCCGGCCTTCGACAGGGCGATGCGGCTTGCCGGGGCAGGGCCGATGCCCATGATCGCGGGGTCGACGCCGCAGGTTGCGAAGCTAGCGATGCGGGCGAGGACAGGGGCGTTGCGCTTGGCGGCCTCTTCCGCGCTCATCACGACCAGAGCCGCCGCGCCGTCGTTGATGCCGCTGGCGTTGCCTGCGGTAACAGTGCCATCCTTCTTGAAGGCGGGACGGAGGCCCTGCATCGCGTCGATTGTTGCTCCGGCGCGGATATATTCGTCGGTGTCGACGATCGTGTCGCCCTTGCGCCCCTTGATCGTGACCGGTGTGATCTCGTCCTTGAAGCGGCCGGCGGCGCGAGCGGCTTCCGCCTTGTTCTGGCTGGAGACGGCGAATTCGTCCTGCGCCTCGCGGCTGATCTGATATTTCTCCGCCAGATTTTCCGCGGTAACGCCCATGTGATAATTGTTGAACGCGTCCGTCAGGCCGTCATGCGTCATCGTATCGACGAGGGAAATCGGCCCCATCTTTGCACCGGCGCGCAGATATTGTGCATGGGGCGCGAGCGACATGCTCTCCTGACCGCCCGCGACCATGATGCGCGCGTCGCCAGCCTTGATCGCTTGCGCCGCAAGGGCGACCGCGCGAAGGCCGGAGCCGCAGAGCTGGTTGAGGCCGATGGCGGTGCGTTCCACCGGGATCCCGGCGTTGACGGCTGCCTGACGCGCGGGATTCTGGCCCTGACCGGCGGTCAAGATTTGCCCCAGGATCACTTCGTCCACCTCTTCGGGCGACAGCCCTGCCTGGCCGAGAGCGGCGACGATCGCAGTCCGTCCTAGTTCATGCGCTGGCGTGGAACCGAACGCGCCCATGAAGCTTCCGACGGCCGTGCGCTTGGCGGCTGTGATGACGATGTCTGACAAAGGTTGATCCTCAGAGCTGGTGGTCGTTTTCGCGGGCGCACATAACATCATCCGCCATGGCTGGAAAGCCATCCGGACAGCGGTTCCCATAGCAATTGCCGTGCCTGGCTGCCCACGATCATCCCGACATGGCCAAGCTTTAGCGTCTCCACTTTCGCCATGACGGGGGCGGCACTGGCGGGGACGATCCGGTCGGTTGCTGAACTGATTGAAAATGTTGCGCAATGCAGCGCCGCTGGGTCTACCACCTTCCCGGCGATCTTCCATTTCCCAAGCCCGCTGGCGTTCGCGGCATAAAACCGTTCGAACAGATCCCGCCCCGCCGCATAGGTGAGGGGCGGTCCGCCATTCGCCCAATCTTCCACCGAAAGGAACGCATGTTCCCCGCTTGACCCAGGCGTCACATCAGCGAAGGCGGCGTATTTTCGGATCGTGCGGGTGGGATCCATCGCCCAAAAGCCCGATTGCAACACCTCCATCGGCACATAGCCCAGTCGCTCGCATACCGGCTTTGAACCGTGCCAAAGTCCCTCGATCAGTTCCCGGTCGGCTGGAGGGAAGCCATCGAAATTCCACGGGGCCGCGATGACGGCGACGGCTCGCGCGGGATGGGAAGCGGCAGCGCCGATCACCAGACTCCCGCCAAGGCAGTATCCCACCAGGATCGGCGGCTGGGGTAGCGCTGCCAGCATCGGCAGAAGTCTTTCCGTTACGTGCCGTTCCAGATCAAGCCCCTGGTCGTCCGCTGCCGGGGCACCCCAGTCGACCAGATAGGCGTCATGTCCTGCTGCAGCCATGTGGCGCAGCATGGATCGGTTCTCCGACAGGTCCAGCACCTGCGGAGGGTTGATCAAGGAGGGCACGAAAACCACGGGGGCGCGTCCGTTTTTCGTCCCATAACGAAGCAGCTTCGCACTGCCCGCATGCGCGAAGATGGCTGGCGCGGGCCTCGGCGGAGGTCGTTTAGCTTCTTGATATCTCCGCAATCCCTGGAAAGCGCGGCGGCGAAGTCCCGCATCACCCTCCGTTTCCCGCCATAAAATATTGAGAAAAAGGGGCAAAGGCCGGGGCCCATGTTGCGGCGCGGCATCACCCTGTGCTATTGCGGCAAATGCAGGTGTGGGAGAGGTATCCATGGCCAAATCTAAGACCGCGAACGAATCCGAACCGGTCATTATCAAGAAGTACGCTAACAGGCGGCTCTATAACACAGAAACATCCAGTTACATCACTTTGGATCTTTTGTCCCAGATGACTCGTGAGGGGCGCGAGTTCGTTGTGGTAGATGCAAAGACCGGAGAGGACATCACGCACAACGTCCTCACACAAATCATCATGGAGGAGGAGCAGCGTGGCAAAAATATGCTGCCCGTCAACTTCCTGCGCCAGCTGATCGCCATGTATGGCGACTCCATGCAGTCGATGGTCCCGCAATATCTGGAAGCGTCGATGGACGCGTTCCGCAAGAACCAGCAGCAATTCCAGGAAGCGATGAAGGGCGCGTTCGGGGGTGGCCCTCTCGCGGAAATCGCCAAGCGCAACATGGAAATGTTCGAGGCGGCGACGACTGCGTTCGGCAAGGGTGTGCCAGGCATACCCGGGATCCCGGGTATGCCTGGGATGGCGAAGCCTTCATCCTCCTCTGCCGCTGCGGAGGAAAGCAAGGACGACGAAATCGCCGAGCTCAAGGCCCAGCTCGCGGCATTGAACGCGAAGATCGACAAGCTTCGCTGAACCGCGCGTTCGGGGTCGACGGAGCGGCGCGCTTGGCTTATGGCGCGCCATCCGTCAGCACCAACAGCAAGGCCGATCCCGAGTGAAGCACGCCCTCTCCGTCACCCGCGAACAGGATTTCGCCGCCTGGTACCAGGCCGTCATTTCAGAGGCCGACATGGCCGAGGAAAGCGGCGTGCGCGGCTGTATGGTGATCCGGCCCTGGGGGTACGGCATATGGGAACGGATGCAGAAGCTGCTGGACGATCGCATCAAGGCGACCGGACACGAAAATTGCTATTTTCCGCTGTTCATCCCGCTTTCCTATTTCGAGAAGGAGGCTGAGCATGTCGATGGCTTTGCCAAGGAAATGGCGGTCGTCACGCATCATCGCCTGATCCAGAAGGATGGGCGGCTGGTGCCCGATCCTGAAGCGAAGCTGGAAGAGCCGCTGGTGGTCCGCCCGACATCGGAGACGGTAATCGGCGCGGCTTTCTCCCGCTGGGTGCAGAGCTGGCGCGACTTGCCGGTCCTGATCAACCAATGGGCGAATGTCGTGCGCTGGGAAATGCGCACGCGCATGTTCCTGCGCACGGCCGAATTCCTCTGGCAGGAGGGCCACACCGCGCATTCCACCATCGATGAGGCGATGGAAGAGACGATGAAGATGCTCGAAGTATATCGCAGCTTCGCCGAGGAGTGCGTGGCGCTGCCGGTGATCGCGGGCGAGAAGCCGGAGAACGAGCGCTTCCCCGGCGCCGTCGCGACCTATTCGATCGAAGCGATGATGCAGGACGGCAAGGCGCTTCAGGCGGGCACGTCGCACTTCCTTGGCACCACCTTCAGCCAGGCGCAGAATATCAAGTTCCAGAATGCGGAGGGGCAGCAGGAGCTTGCCCAGACGACCAGCTGGGGCGTGTCCACACGCATGATCGGCGGCCTCATCATGGTGCATGGCGATGACGACGGGCTGCGCGTGCCGCCCCGCGTGGCACCCTATCAGATCGTCGTCGTGCCGATGCTGCGCGATACGGAAGAGGATGCTGCCATCCTGTCCTACTGCAGTGATCTGGTGGCGGAATTGAACAAGCTGGACCAGTTCCGCGAACCGGTTCGCGCGCTGCTGGACCGGCGCCCGGCCAAGGCCGCGAACAAGCGCTGGGGCTGGGTCAAGAAGGGCGCGCCGATCGTGATCGAGGTGGGCGGTCGCGACGTTGCTGGAGGCAATGTGTCCGTCATCCGCCGCGACCGTCTCTATCGGCCGGACGGCAAGCTCGACAGCCAGATTGTGGCAAAGGCCGACTTCGTGGCATCCGCGGCGGGCATGCTGGCGGAAATCCAACAGGCGCTGTTCGCCGATGCGCAGGCGCGGCTGTTGGGGAGCATCGACAAGTCGATCGACTCGCTTGAGGGGCTAAAGGCCTATTTCGGCGCGAGCAAGAAGCCGGGCTGGGCACTGGTGCAGTGGGCGAAGCCGACCGGCGCTGAACTCGACAAGGTGGTCGAGTGGCTGAAGGGGCAAAAGCTGACGCTGCGCAATGTGCCGGTGGACGCGGAAGCGGCGGACGGCACCTGCGTGTTCACCGGCAGACAAGCGGCGGAGCGCGTGCTGGTCGGGCGGAGCTACTGACGATCAGGCGGCGCGTCAGCAGGTCCGCCGGGGTGCGCCGCCATCGAGGCTCGAGGCGATGCCGCCGAATGGCACGCCTCGAGATGCTCAGTTGCCTGAACTTTCCTTCTTGTCATTCGAGCCTTTGGCCTTGCCAGTCTCGTCCTTCGGCAGTTCCGCGCTCGCGGCTGTCTGCTGATCGACGATGCCAGCCTTCTTTTCAGCCTCCGCCAGGTCCTTCAGCTGCTCTCGATCCGGGGTTGCGTTGCTCATGTTCATCTCCTTGGACGCAGTCATTGCATCCGCATGAACGCGCACTCAGCGAAAACGATCATCATAAGACATATTTGCTGAGGTCGGTATTCCGCGCGACCTCGGAAAGCTGCTTCTCGACATAGGCCTGGTCGATCACCAGCGTCTCGCCCTGGCGATCCTCAGCGTCGAAGCTGACATCCTCCAGCAGTTTTTCCATCACCGTCTGCAGGCGCCGGGCGCCGATATTTTCTACCTCGCCATTCACCTCGGCCGCGATGCGGGCAACCGCGCGGATGCCGTCGGGGGTCAGGTCGATCGTGACACCTTCGGTCGCCAGCAGCGCACGATATTGCGCAACCAGGCTCGCCTTGGTGTCAGACAGGATGGCGACGAAGTCATCCTCCGTCAGCGCCTTCAGTTCGACCCGGATCGGCAGACGGCCCTGCAATTCCGGCAACAGGTCACTGGGCTTGGCAACATGGAACGCGCCTGACGCGATGAACAGGATATGGTCGGTCTTGAGCGGACCATATTTGGTGGAAACGGTGGTCCCTTCGATCAGCGGCAGCAGGTCGCGCTGAACGCCCTCGCGGCTGACCGACCCGCCGCGCACATCGCTGACGGCGATCTTGTCGATCTCATCCAGGAAGACAATGCCGTTCTGCTCGGCGCTGGCGATGGCGACGCGGGCCACGTCATCCTGATCGAGCCGCTTGTCCTGCTCTTCCTCGACCAGCTTGTCCCACGCGTCGGCGACCCGCATCTTGCGACGCTTCTTCTGGGTTTGACCAAAGGCCTTGGACATCATGTCGCTAAGGTTGATCATGCCGATCTGGCCGCCCATTCCGGGGATTTCCATGGGCATAGACGGGCTGTCGGCGACCTCCACCTCGACTTCGACCTCATTCATCTGGTTGCCCTCGATCCGCTGGCGGAAAGACAGGCGGGTGGCTTCGCTCGCTTCCTTGCCCGTGAGCGCATCGAGCAGGCGCGCCATGGCGGCTTCGGAGGCGGCTTCGCGCACCGATTCACGGCGCCGGTCGCGTTCCAGGCGAACCGCTTCCTCGACCAGATCGCGGACGATCTGCTCGACGTCGCGGCCGACATATCCCACTTCGGTGAATTTGGTCGCTTCCACCTTCACGAAAGGTGCGTCGGCGAGCTTTGCGAGGCGTCGGCTGATCTCGGTCTTGCCGCAGCCCGTCGGGCCGATCATCAGGATGTTCTTGGGCGTCACTTCGTCACGAAGGTCGGCGGAAAGACGCTGCCGCCGCCAGCGATTGCGCAGCGCCACGGCCACCGCACGCTTGGCGTCGGCCTGACCGATGATATGCGCGTCAAGCGCGGAAACGATGGCTTTGGGGGTCAGATTGTCGTTCATTTCAGACTCCCCCCTCCCTTGCATGGGAGGGGTCGGGGGTGGGTGCGATTGCATCAGCAATCGGCTGCAATTTGTCGGGACGGCTCAGGTCGCGCTTTCCAGTTCTTCGACGACCAACTCGTCATTGGTGTAGACGCAGATATCGGCTGCCACCTTCATCGCCTTGCGAGCAAGCGTTTCCGCATCCGCCTCATATTCCACCAGCGCGCGCGCCGCGGCCAAGGCGAAATTGCCGCCCGAACCGATCGCCGCCACGCCGCCCACCGGCTCCAGCACGTCGCCATTGCCGGTCAGGATCAGCGTCACTTCCTTGTCCGCGACGATCATCATCGCCTCCAGATTTCGCAGATATTTGTCAGTCCGCCAATCCTTCGCCAACTCGACCGCCGCGCGCATCAACTGTCCGTTGTGACGCTCCAACTTCGCCTCCAACCGTTCGAACAGGGTGAAGGCATCGGCGGTGGCGCCGGCGAAGCCGCCGATCACGGATCCGTCATGGAGGCGACGGACCTTGCGCGCGTTCGGCTTCATCACCGTCTGGCCCATGGAAACCTGGCCGTCGCCGGCCACGATCACCTTCCCGTTCTTGCGTACTGACATGATGGTGGTGCCGTGCCACACCGGCACGGCGCTGGAGCGTTGATCATTCATGCGCGGGCATATGGGAGCGAACGGGCTAACGCGCAAGCGCACTGGGCAGCCGCGTCCAATCGTGTCAAATTCTGGACAGAATTATTTCAATCCATTCAGGAACCGAGGCAGATCAATTGACATTGTGCGTCGCAGCATAGATCATTTGCCCATGTTCCAGAGAGGAAAATTCATGTCGCTCAAGGCGAGGGCGCAGGAGAAAGTCGAGCGAGCGGGAATATCCAATTATTCCTTCGATCACGACGTGCTGGTGTTGTGCGGCGTGCGCTACACCTTGGCCGCCTGTGATTGCGGCGAACCGGAATGCGATGGCGTCAGGCTGGAAAAGGATGCAGCGGCGGCGGCCAGCCGCATCCTTCAATAGAGGGCGGTTGCGCCCGCTCAGTTGATCGCTCGTTCGCCTGCGCGGCCGACGGACTCGATATCCCGTCCTGCACCCTTCACGGTATTGCAGGCAGCCAGCGTGGAAAGCAGCAGCCCCGCCAGGACGAGGGCGACGGTTGAACGCATAGGATATTTACTCCATTCTAATGAGGGCTCCGCTTTATAGCGGCGACGCTACGGTCGAACAGCCATTTTCTCAGGATCATGGGTGGCGGGCGCTTGACAGCCGGCGCGGCGGATGCCAATGGCCGCCTCCTCCTTTCAGGGGGCGCGTAGCTCAGCGGTAGAGCACACCCTTCACACGGGTGGGGTCACAGGTTCAATCCCTGTCGCGCCCACCATGACCAAAGCGTCATGGCACCGAGGAAATATAGTTTCCCGACATTGATCTTTTCAGCTGGTGAGGGATAGACCTTCTCCATGCCATCTCAGCGCTCTTGTGCGCCTGAACGAAGGGAAGATATGTCGCCGATCCTTAAAAATGGCGCCGCCGTCGGCGCGCTTCTGCTGTCGGCTGGTCTTGCCCAGGCGCAGCAAAAGCTCACCCTGGAGCGGGTGTTCGCCAATCCCGACCTTTCGGGGCCGCAGCCGCGCGCGCTGAAGCTGTCGCCGGATGGCCGTCTGGTCACGCTTCTGAAGCCGAGGCCCGATGAAAGGGAACGGCTCGATCTCTGGGCGATCGACAGCGCAACGGGCGCTGAACGCATGTTGGTGGATTCGCGCAGGACCGGCAGCGGCGCTGAGCTATCCGAAGCCGAGAAGATGCAGCGGGAACGTGATCGCTCCATCGCGGGGAGTAGCGGCATCGTGAGCTATGACTGGTCGCCCGATGGGCGCGCGATTTTGGTGCCGGTCGACGGCGACCTGTATCTTGCGACGCTCGATGGAAAGGTCACCAGGCTCACAAATACTTCGGATGGAGAGCTGAACGCAGCGGTCAGCCCGCTGGGCGGCTTCGTGTCGTTCGTCCGCAGGGGTAACTTCTTCGTCCAGCCAACGGGTGGCCCGGAGCGTCAACTGACGCACGGGGCAAGCGAGACGGTCAGTTGGGGCGTGGCGGAATTTGTCGCGCAGGAGGAAATGGACCGACGAACCGGCTATTGGTGGTCGCCAGACGACAAGCGGATTGCGGTCGCACGGGTGGATGAGAGCCCGGTCGGGGTCGTGACGCGCACCTCGATCGGCGGCGAAGGCACCAAGGTCTATCAGCAGCGCTATCCTGCAGCCGGCACCCCCAATGCACTGGTAGAGCTCTATGTGCTGACTACCAGCGGCAGCACTTCGGTAAAGGTTGACCTGGGGCCGGAAACCGACATTTATCTCGCGCGGGTCGACTGGTCGCAGGACGGGCGCACGCTTTATGTGCAGCGGCAAAGCCGGGATCAGAAGCGGCTGGACCTGCTCGCGGTTGATCCTGCGACGGGCAAGGCAAAGGTCATCCTCACGGAACGCGCGAAAAGCTGGATCAACCTCAGCAACAATTTCCGGCCGCTGAAGGATGGCAGCTTCCTCTGGTGGTCCGAAAAATCTGGTCACGGACATCTTTATCATGTGCGCGGAAGCAGTTGGACCGCCTTGACGGGCGGCGCCTGGGAGGTTCGCGAAATTGTCGGCATCGATGAGAGCAAGGGACTGGTCTATTTCACCGGCAACCGGGAGACGCCGCTCGAACAGCAGCTCTATGCCGCCTCCCTGGGCAAGGCGGGGGCGCTAACGCAGCTGACCCGCGACGGCTGGTGGAACGAGGCGGTGATGGACAGCGCCGCGAGCCGCATCGTGGTGTCGCGCAGCAATGTTGATCAGCCCAAGCAGATTTATCTGGCCGACAGTTCGGGCAAGCAGCTGCAATGGCTTTCGGAAAATGCGATCAGGGCGGATCATCCCTATGCGCCCTATCTTGCCAGCCATGCCAAGACGAGCTTCGGCACGATAAAGGCGAACGACGGATCGACGCTCTATACTAGGATCATGACGCCGCCGCTGGAGGCAGGAAAGCGCTATCCGGTGTTCATGCTCCATTATGGCGGACCGGGGGCGGGGCGGCAGGTCGTGAACGCCTGGAGTTCGCCCATCTATCAATATCTGGTCGATCGCGGCTGGATCGTCTTCGCGCTGGATAATCGCGGCACGCCTGATCGCGGCAAGGCGTTCGAGGATCAGCTCTATCGCGCGATGGGCACGGTGGAGGTGGAGGATCAGTTGAAGGGGGTCGAGTGGCTGAAGGCGCAACCCTATGTGGACCCGGATCGCATCGCCACTTATGGCTGGTCCTATGGCGGATATCTGTCGCTGAAGCTGCTGGAGAAAGCGCCCGGCACCTTCGCCGCCGCGATCGCCGGGGCTCCGGTGACCAAATGGGAATTGTACGACACTCATTATACCGAACGCTATCTCGGGCAGCCGCAGGACAAGCCCAGCGCCTATCCGGCGTCCCGCGCCCTCGACGAGGCGGATAGGGTCAAGGACCCGCTGCTGCTGATCCACGGCATGTCGGACGACAATGTGGTGTTCGACAATTCCACGGCACTGATGGCGCGCATGCAGACAAGCGGGGTGCCCTTCGAGATGATGGTCTATCCAGGGCAGACGCACCGCGTCGGCGGGCCGGGCATCAGCGTGCATCTCTGGCGGACGATCGAGGATTTCCTGCAGCGGCACGATACAGCTGCGGCTACCCCTCGATAGCAAACCCTCGCTTTCCCGCCCCCAAGCCGCTTCATGCTGGACAATTGCCCAAGGGACGCTATGGCGCGCACTCCGCAATTTTGCATGGAGTGGAGTCTTTAGTCATGGGTTACAAGGTCGTCGTCGTCGGTGCCACGGGCAATGTGGGCCGCGAAATGCTGACCATTCTCGCCGAGCGCGAGTTCCCTATTGACGAGATCGCGGCGGTTGCTTCGCCCCGGTCGCAGGGCACCGAAATTGATTTCGGTGACACGGGCAAGACGCTCAAATGCAAGAATATCGAGCATTTCGACTTTTCCGGCTGGGACATCGCACTGTTCGCCGCGGGCTCCGGCCCGACGGCTGAATATGCGCCCAAGGCGGCTGCAGCCGGCTGCGTGGTGATCGACAACAGCTCGCTTTACCGCATGGACCCCGACGTTCCGCTGATCGTGCCCGAGGTGAACCCGGACGCGATCGACGGCTACCGCAAGAAGAACATCATCGCCAATCCCAACTGCTCGACCGCGCAGATGGTCGTGGCGCTCAAGCCCCTGCACGACGCCGCGAAGATCAAGCGGGTCGTCGTCGCCACCTATCAGTCGGTGTCCGGCGCCGGCAAGCAGGGGATGGACGAGTTGTTCGAACAGTCGCGCAACATCTTCGTGGGCGATCCGGCCGAGCCCAAGAAGTTCACCAAGCAGATCGCCTTCAACGTGATCCCGCACATCGACGTCTTCTTGGAGGATGGCTCCACCAAGGAGGAGTGGAAGATGGTTGCGGAAACCAAGAAGATCCTCGATCCCAAGGTGAAGGTCACGGCCACCTGCGTCCGCGTGCCGGTGTTCGTCGGCCATTCCGAAGCGCTGAACATCGAGTTCGAAAACGAGATTTCGGCCAAGGAAGCGCAGGACATCCTGCGTGAAGCGCCGGGCGTCATGCTGGTCGACAAGCGCGAGGATGGCGGGTACGTCACCCCTGTCGAGTGCGTCGGCGATTATGCCACCTTCGTCAGCCGCGTCCGTGAGGATTCGACGATCGACAACGGTCTGAACCTCTGGTGCGTCAGCGACAATCTGCGCAAGGGTGCGGCGCTTAACGCCGTTCAGATCGCAGAACTGCTGGGCCGCCGCCACCTGAAGAAGGGCTAAGTCCTTCCCATGATCTCCGGCGTCGTGGCGATCTGGAACGCCGTTCCAGTCGCGCAGCGCCGGATGATCCTCCTACTGCTCGCGATGGTTGGCCTGGCCAATATCGCCCAGCCTTATCCCGAACTCGCGCCCCTGCAGCATGGCCCCACCGTAGCGTTTGCGTTGTCGGCGCCCTGGCTGTTGCGCCGCTGGCCGCTGTCGAACGGCGCGGTGGCATGCGTGCTGCTCTTCCTGCTGCTGCACACGCTGGGCGGGCGCTATATCTACTCTTATGTGCCCTATGATGATTGGGCCCGGACTGTCTTCGGGCACGGCCTTTCGGAGCGGTTCGGCTGGCGCCGCAACGGCTATGACCGGATGGTTCACTTCGCGTTCGGCCTTCTGCTGACAGCACCGCTAAGTGAAGCCGCGCGGCGCTGGGGCAGCATGCGCGTTGGATGGAGCTTGACCTTCGCCTTTGCCGCGGTAGGGCTTGTGGGCTCGCTCTACGAGATATTCGAATGGCTGCTCTCGGTGCTAGCGGCGGGCCAGACCGCCGACTGGTATAATGGGCAGCAGGGCGACATGTGGGATCCGCAGAAGGACCTCACCGCAGCACAACTTGGCAGCGCCTTGAGCGTCGTCTGGCTTGGCGCCACTCGACACGGCCGTCCGGAGGCCATATCGGCAAAGCGCAATCTTCCCGAGGAGTGACCCGTGACCGACCTGCCGATCGAAAAGCTGGAGATCAAGGGTCTGGGCGGATTGCCAATCGCCGTGCATATCGTGGGCGAAGGCCGCGATCTGGTGCTCATCCACGGCTATTTCTCCAACGCCTGGACCAACTGGATACGCTATGGGCATGCGGCGCTGCTGGTGGAGGCGGGCTTCCGCCTGATCATGCCCGACCTGCGTGGGCACGGAGAGAGCGGCAAGCCTCATGACGCCGCGGCCTACCCGCCCGATGCGCTGACGGAGGATGGGCTGGCGCTGATCGAGCAGCTGGGCCTGACCGACTATGATTTAGGCGGCTATTCGCTGGGTGCTCGGACGACGACGCGAATGCTGGCGCGGGGCGCTACGCCGCGGAGGGTCATCCTGGCGGGAATGGGGCTGCGCGGACTTGTCCAGACGCTCGACAACGGGGGCTATTATCGCAATGTGCTGACCAATCTTGGCACATTCGAGCGCGGCACATCGGAATGGATGACGGAAGCCTTCCTCAAGACCACCAAGGGCGATCCCGTGGCGATGCTCCACATCCTGAACACGTTCGTCGATACCCCGCAAGAGGTGATTGCCGGCTTTAATGAACCGACCGCAGTCATCTGCGGGGCGGACGATCGCGACAATGGCGTGGCGCAGGAACTGGCCGATGTGCTGCCCAACGGGCACTATATCGAGATTCCGGGAAACCATATGAACGCCGTGACGCGCAAGGAACTGGGGCGAGCGATGGTGGAGTTCCTGAGCCCCTGATCCACACTTAACGGAAAGGCGGTTCGTTGAAGGCCCGGAGTTTGCGGCTGTGCAGCTTGGGACCTTCTTCCCGCAGCAGTTCGCAGGTCATGAGGCCAACGCGTAAATGACCCGCTATAGCCTCCTCATAGAAGCGGTTAGCCTGTCCCGGCAGCTTGAGTTCGCCATGGATGGGCTTGTCGGATACGCATAGCAGGGTTCCATAGGGCACGCGGAAGCGGTAGCCCTGTGCCGCGATGGTCGCCGATTCCATATCGATGCCGACGGCGCGCGAGAGGCTGAAACGCAGCGCCGAACTGGAATAGCGCAGTTCCCAATTGCGATCGTCGGTGGTCACCACGGTCCCGGTACGCAGGCGCCGCTTGAAATCCTCCGGGCCACTGCCGCCAAGCACGGCTTCCGCCGCCTTGGCGAGTGCGACCTGCACTTCGGCGATGGCGGGAACCGGGATCTCCGGCGGCAGCATGTCGTCCAGAACCTTGTCGTCGCGCAGATAGGCGTGGGCAAGCACATAGTCGCCGATCCGCTGGCTGGGTCGCAGGCCGCCGCAATGGCCGATCATCAGCCATGCCTCCGGCCGCAGGACCGCCAGATGGTCGCAGATCGTCTTGGCGTTGGCCGGTCCCACCCCGATGTTGACCAGGGTGATGCCGCTGCGGTCAGGCCCGATCAGATGATATCCCGGCATCTGGTGCTTGCGCCACGCACTGTCGGCGATCATGCGCGCGGGGTCGGCCGTCTCCCGTGTTACGTAGACGCCCCCCGCTCCCGAAAGGGCGGTAAACCGCGTGCCCGGCCTTTGCAGTTCGGAACAGGCCCAGGCGACGAACTCATCGACATAGCGATGATAGTTGGTGAAGAGAATGTAGCGCTGCACATGTTCGGGCGGCGTGCCGGTATAATGTTTCAGCCGGGCCAGCGAAAAGTCTGTGCGCAAGCCGTCGAACAGGGCCAGCGGCCGCTCCCCCTGCGCGTCCGGCGTGAAGAGGCCGTCGGCGATCTCATCCCCGATTTCTGCCAGTTCGGTAGCCGGGAAATGGCGTGCAAGTTCGGTTGGAGGCGTGCCGTCGAGAGCGCTGATGTCGAGTCCATCGAGCACATAGGGAAAGGGGATGAGCTGATCGCTGATCCCCGTTTCGACACTCACGCCATAGTCACGGACGAGCAGGTCGATCTGCTCGGCCAGATAATCGCCGAACATGGCCGGCCGGGTGACGGTCGTTACATATTGCCCTGGCTTCGACAGCCGCGCGAAGGAGCGGCCCGGCGGCGGCGCGTCGGTTTCGACGCTATGGGTGATCCGCAGTTCAGGATAGCAGAAACGGCGGTCGATTCGCGCCTCCGGCGGCGGCACGCTGCCGTCGCGGGCATAGGCACGCATCGCCTCACGCAGATTGTCGATGGAAGTGTGGTAGAGTTGGTCGAGTTGCCCGACGATCGCGCTGCCGATGCTTTTTGTCATCGACCCTTGCTACCGCACTTATGTGACGGAAGGAAGATGCGCGCGGCTCTTCAGAGGGCGCGCATCTGCGAGATATTAAAGTTGGCGGAGCATGTAATCAGCGGAAGAGACGTTGAAGTCGCCCGGCGCCTCGACATTCAGTTCGCTCACCACACCATCCTTGACGATCATGGAGAACCGCTGACCCCGCGGACCCATGCCAAACTTGCTGCCGTCCATGGTGAGGCCCACCGCCTTCGCGAAATCGCCATTGCCGTCCGCCAGCATCGTCACTTTGTTGTCCGCGCCAGCGGACTGGCTCCATGCTCCGAGGACAAAAGCGTCATTGACGGCTGTGCACGCGATTTCATCCACGCCCTTGGCCTTCAGCTCCTCAGCCTTGTCGATGAAGCCCGGCAAGTGGCGCGCCGAACAGGTCGGGGTGAAGGCACCCGGTACGGAGAAGAGAGCGACGGTGCGCCCGGCGAAATAATCGTCGGATGCAACCTGCTCCGGGCCATTGGCGGTCATCGTCGTGAAAGTGGTGCTGGGCAAGCGATCGCCCTTGGAAATCGTCATATCTTGTCTCCTGACCTTGGATGGCCGGCAGGTTGTCCCTTCGCTCCTTTCTGTCAAGAGCCGGTGAATCTGTCGCGCCGCCTTGTCCGAGCGACAGCCCGCCATTGGCAAAGGCGTCAAGGCGCGTATATTCACGCTATGGATAAAGCGCGCTCGTACGCCGGTCAGTTCCTGCTTGCCTTGCCGGGCATGGAGGATTTGCGTTTCGATCATTCGGTCATCGCCATGTGCGTGCACGACGAAAATGGCGCCTTGGGGATCGCCGTCAGCGACGAGATCGACGGGGTCGGCCTGCATGATCTGCTTGAAAGCTTCGACATCGATCCCGGCTCTGTTCCCGATGGTCCGGTGCTTCGCGGCGGCCCGGTCGAACCGCGGCGGGGCTTCGTCCTCCACTCGTTGGATTGGAAAGGTCATGACATGGTTGAGGTCGGCGAAGGCTGGGGCCTTTCCGGCTCGGTCGAGATATTGAAGGCCATCGCGGATGGCACCGGACCCAGCCGTTATCTGGTGGCGCTGGGTTATGCCGGCTGGGGTGCGGGACAGCTGGACCAGGAAATGGTCGGCGAAAGCTGGTTCCCGGCTCCCTGTACGGAACAGCTTTTGTTCGATGTTCCTGCGGCGCGAAAATGGTCTGCGGCTTATGCCGCTGTCGGAGTCGATGCGTCCCATCTTGTCAGCGGGGCGGGTTCTGCTTGAAAAGATATGCGCGGAGCGATCATTCCGGTAAGGTAAATATCGGCTCAACCGGCCGTTAATTTCTGCATGGTAACTGAACCGAATGAGGTAAGATCCGATTAATCCTCGCTGTAGAGGATGCGGCAACCTTGGCGAGCGCAGTTTAACCCTCGGGCAATTGGACGGGGGTTCAACTCATGAAGAAATTGATCGCAGCGGCGCTCGCCGCGACGATGTCGCTCGCGCCGGCGAGTGCCGCGACCTGCTGGAAGACGACGGAAGTGGAAGCCGCGCAAATCCGCGACTTCGATATGATGCTGATGGTGTCGGCGCTGCGGTGCCGTTCTACGGGGCATGATTTTCTGGCAAGTTACAACCGCTTCGTGCGGGAGAAGCGGAGCGCGCTGACGCAGGTCAACGACGAACTGCGGGAGCATTTTCGCGTGGCGGTAGGACCCGTTGGAGCGCTGGGCGCCTATGATGATTATGTGACGGGCCTCGCCAATCTCTATGGAGCGGGGGCGGATGGATTGGCCTGCCGCGACCTCAGTTCGATCGCGGATGCTGCCAACGCGCTGCCGGAAAGCCGCGCCGCGATCCTGGAGCTTGCCGACGCTGCGGGCATCACGCCGCACCTGTCCGGCCCGCGATGCGATGTCGTGATGGCGCTGGCGGGCAAGAGCAAGGAAGCCGTTGTGGATGGTGTCGAAGTGGCCGCCCGGACGCCGGGCAACTGACACATAAAGGAAACTTTATATCGAGTTGCCATGACCGGCGGCGGTTGGTAATAGCGCACCCATCGCCGCCGTTTCGCCTCTTCGCGAGCGGCTCCGGCACATTCTAGACCAATGGAGACACGCTCGTGGCTACCGCACCCGCCGCTCAGGCGCAGGATTATGTGATCCGCGACATCAGCCTCGCCGCTTTCGGCCGCAAGGAAATCGAGATCGCCGAAACCGAGATGCCGGGCCTCATGGCCCTGCGCGCCGAATTCGGCGCGTCGCAGCCGCTCAAGGGCGCGCGCATCACCGGTTCACTGCACATGACGATCCAGACCGCCGTGCTGATCGAGACGCTGGCGGAACTGGGCGCGGAAATCCGCTGGGCCTCGTGCAACATCTTCTCGACGCAGGATCACGCGGCCGCCGCCATCGCGCAGCGCGGCATTCCCGTCTTCGCTGTGAAGGGCGAGACGCTGGAAGAATATTGGGATTATGTCATCCGCATCTTCGATTGGGGTGATACGACCTGCAACATGATCTTGGACGATGGCGGCGATGCAACCATGTTCGCGCTGTGGGGCGCGCGCGTCGAGGCGGGGGAAGAGCTTTTCACGCCCGGTAACGAGGAAGAGGAAATCTTCGTCGCGACGCTGAAGCGCTTCCTGGCCGAACGTCCGGGCTACCTCACCACGACCGTCGCCGCCATCAAGGGCGTTTCGGAAGAGACCACCACCGGCGTTCACCGCCTTTATGAACTGGCGAAGAAGGGCAAGCTTCCCTTCCCGGCGATCAACGTCAACGACAGCGTCACCAAGTCGAAGTTCGACAATCTCTATGGCTGCAAGGAATCGCTGGTCGACGCCATCCGCCGCGCCACCGACGTCATGCTGGCCGGCAAGGTCGCCTGCGTCGCGGGCTTCGGGGACGTCGGCAAGGGTTCGGCCGCTTCGCTGCGCAACGGCGGCGCCCGCGTGCTGGTTACCGAGGTCGATCCGATCTGCGCGCTCCAAGCCGCGATGGAAGGCTATGAGGTCGTGACGATGGAAGAGGCCGCGCCGCGCGCCGACATCTTCGTGACCGCGACCGGCAACGAAGCCGTCATCACCGTCGATCACATGCGCGCGATGAAGAATATGGCGATCGTGTCGAACATCGGTCATTTTGACAGCGAGATCGAGATTGCCGGCCTCAGTAACATGAAGTGGACCGAGATCAAGCCGCAGGTCGACGAGGTCGAATTCCCCGATGGCAAGAAGATTATCGTCCTGGCCAAGGGCCGTCTGGTGAATCTCGGCTGCGCCACCGGTCATCCGAGCTTCGTCATGTCGTCCAGCTTCACCAACCAGGTGCTGGCGCAGATCGAACTGTGGACCAAGTCGGATCAGTATAAGAATGAAGTCTATGTGCTGCCCAAGCATCTGGACGAGAAGGTTGCCGCGCTTCACCTCGAAAAGCTGGGGGTCAAGCTTTCCAAGCTGACCCCGAAGCAGGCCGCCTATATAGGCGTTTCGGCTGAAGGGCCGTTCAAGCCGGATCATTACCGCTACTAAGGGCAGGGGAAGGGAGGCGCGGTGCCTCCCTTTTTCATTCGGGCCGATGCGATCCTGTCTTGCCCGGAATAATTCTTTGTATTTGGCCGCTTCACCCTTTGGCCGACTTGGTCTAGTCCGCTGAAGAACGGACCGAGGGGCAAGCACTGGCGATGAGGGTGAAGTAGGGCGCAATGACCGCACTGAGCCCACTTGCCGCCGTCATTCTGGGCGTCGTGCTGGCCGGCTGGCTGGCCGCGGCGGTTTGGGCATTGTCGAGCGGCCAGCGCCGACGCCGCGAGGGCATGCAGGCGCAGGGCAAGCTGGACCGGCTCTCGGCCTTGTTGGCGTCCGCACCCGCTGCTCCGATCGTCATCCATCCAGATGGGCGGATGGAGGCGGCCGACCGGCTCGCCAAATGGCTGGGCAAGGATCGGGTTCCCACCTTCCTCTCCGAACTGACGGCGCCCGATGGCGGGCTTGACGCCGAAGATGCTGCTGCGCTGGCACAGGAAGTCGCCGCAGCGCAGCGCGCCGGCCGCAGCTTCGCGCTGGCGGTGCGCGGGACCGGCTCCACGCGGCTGCTGCTGGTGAGGGGCGCGCCCGCCGGCCCCATTCTGGCGGAAAGCGGCGGCGTGGTGCTGTGGATTTTCGACGCAACGGACAGCCAGGCGGAAATCCAGACGCTCAAGGGCAATGTCGAACAGTTGCGCGAAGCGCTGGAGGCGCTAGCCGGCTTGGTCGAGGCCGCGCCTTTTCCGATGTGGCACCGGACCCCCGACATGCGCCTGGCCCTTGTGAACAGCGCCTATGTTCGTGCGGTCGATGGTGACAGCCCGCGCGAAGTGATCTCCAACGCCACCGAACTCGTCGAGACGGTCGGCGGCCTGACGCCGCAGGCGGCGGCGGGCCAGGCGCTGGAGGAGGGCAGGCCGGTCGAACGAATGGTGCCCGCCACCATCGACGGCGAGCGCCGGACCATGCGCGTCGTCGATGTGCCGCTGGGTGACGCAGGAGTCGCCGGCTTCGCCATGGACCAGAATGAGCTTGAGCAGGCGCGCGTCGAGCATCGCCGGCTGGAGGCAGCACAGCGCGATCTGCTCGACCGGCTTTCCGCTGGCGTCGCGAGGTTTGGATCGGATCGCGCGCTCCGCTTCTGGAACCAGCCCTTCATGAGCCTGTTCGGGCTGGATCAGGATCATCTGGCGGATCATCCCGCCTTCGAACGCGTGCTGGACCGGATGCGGGAAGCACGGCGCCTGCCCGAGCATCGCGACTTCCCCGCCTGGCGTGCCGAACGGCGCGACTGGTTCCTGTCCGCCGACCCTCGCGAGGAAAATTGGCTGCTCGCAGATGGCACGCACTTGCGTGTCTATGCGCAGCCCTTGCCGGACGGCGGTCTGCTGTTGATCTTCGAGGATCGGACGGAGCAGGTGCAACTGTCGAGCGCCCGCGACACGCTGCTGCGGGTCCGGACGGCGACCTTCGACAATCTGTTCGAGTCGATCGGCGTGTTCTCGTCGGACGGGCGGCTGCATCTGTGGAACAGCCGGTTCCGCTCGATCTGGGATGTGTCCGAGGACCTGCTCGCAAAACATCCCCGCATCGATGAACTCATGCGGGCGGTCCAATCACGCCTTGCCAAGCCGCAGCAGGCCAATCTCGTTCGCGAGCTGGTGCGCGCCGCGACGGTGGAGCGCAAGCAGCGCGTCGGCCATGTCGGCTTCGCGGATGGCCGCATTTTCGAATTCGCGGCCATTCCGTTGCCGGACGGCAATGCACTCTTCACCATGCTGGACGTAACCGACAGCCGCCGTGTCGAACAGGTGCTGCGCGATCGCAACGACGCGTTGGAGCAGGCGGACAAGGTGAAGACGGCCTTCGTCACCAATATGAGTTACGAACTGCGCACCCCGCTCACCACTATCGCCGGCTTTGCCGAGATGATGAGCGCTGGCTATGCCGGTGAAATGAGCAGTTCTGCCCAGGAATATGTCGACGGCATCCTGCAAAGCACGAACCGGCTCTCGATGCTGATCGACAATGTCCTCGACCTGACACAAGGCGAGGCGGGCATGCTGCCGATCGACAGGTCGACGGTCGACTTGGCGGCCGAAGCGCGTGACAGCGCCGCGCGGATCAGGGGTGACGCGGCGGCGAAGGGGATCGATCTTGCCATGTCGCTTCAGAACACATTGGGCTCGATCCAGGGTGACAGGCGCCGGATTGGACAGGTGCTGGATCATCTGCTCGAAAATGCGGTGCGCTATTGCAGCCGCGGCGGGCGCGTCCTGCTCCACGGCGACGGCGGACCCGACAATGCGCGCCTCGTCGTCTCCGATAATGGTCCTGGCATCAGCGCGGGCAGGCAAGCTACGATCTTCAATCCCTCTGCCCGCGCGGAACAGGCGCGCAACGGCGGCAAGGCCGGCATCGGGCTGCCGCTCGCGAAACAATTGGTAGAGGCGCATGGCGGCACGCTGGAGCTGGTATCCGAGCCGGGGCAGGGAACGATGATCGTGATCGAGTTGCCCCGTGGCTGATGCGCTGACCGAGCTTCGCGGCGAAGCGGCAATGCTCGAACTTGGCCGCCGAATCGCGGGGGTGGTGCGGATCGGCGACGTGATTGCGCTGGAAGGCGGATTGGGTGCGGGCAAGACGACCCTTGCTCGCGGCATATTGGAGGGGCTCGGGCTGGAGGAAGAAGCGCCCAGCCCAAGCTTCGCCATCGTCCAGCCCTATGACATCCCCGATGTCCGGCTGCCCGTGGCCCATGTCGATCTCTATCGCCTTGAAGGGCCAGAGGAAGTCGAGGAACTCGCGCTGGATGATTATCTGATGGACAGCCTGCTGATCATCGAGTGGCCCGACCGTTTGGGTGAGCGCGCATGGCCCGAAGCGCTGCAACTCCACATCGACATGGTGGAGGACGGCGCACGACGCTTGACAGCACGCGTGCCGGACGCTTGGACGGAGCGATGGTCACAGATATGATCCCGCCCGCCGCTGCTCCTGCATTCCTCGCACGAGCGGGATGGGAACATGCGGCGATCGTCCCGCTGGCCGGCGACGCCTCCTTTCGCCGCTACTTCCGCGTGCTGGATGGCGCGCGCCGCGCCGTGCTGATGGACGCGCCGCCGCCGCATGAGGATCCCCGGCCCTTTATCGCCATCGCCGAACATCTGGTCGGCCAGGGCTTTGCCGCCCCCCGCATCTTCGCGCAGGATCTCGCGGAAGGACTGGTGCTGCTGGAGGATTTTGGCGACCTGCGCGTCAAGGAGCATCTGGAAGCCTCGCCTGCGGCCGAGGTCGAGGTCTATACCCGCGCGGTCGATCTGCTGGCGGCGCTGCATCGCCTGCCCGCCGCCGACGTGCCGGCCTATGACCGGGATGTTTACCAACGCGAGGCGGGACTGGTGACCGAATGGTATTGCCCCGCTATCGACCTCAGCGTGGATGAGGCGGCCTATGTCCGGGCATGGGACGCGGTGCTGCCGATCGTGGAACGGTCGGCCAGCCCGGTTGTGACGGTGCTGCGCGACTATCATGCCGAAAATATCATGCTGGTGGACGAGGCGGTTTCGCACGGGTTGGGCTTGCTCGACTTTCAGGACGCGCTGGCGGGGCACCCGGCCTATGATCTAGTGTCGCTGTTGCAGGATGCGCGCCGCGACGTGCCGCCGGCTCTCGAAGCGGCGATGCTGGCCCATTATCGATCCATCGCCCGCCCGCCGGCCGACTTCGACGCAACCTATGCCGTGCTCGGCGCGCAGCGCAATGCGAAGATCATCGGTATCTTCACGCGGCTCTGGAAGCGCGACGGGAAGCCGCGCTATTTATCCTTCCTGCCGAGAATGTGGGACTTGCTGGAGCGCGACCTCGCCCATCCGGCGCTTGCGCCGGTCGCCGACTGGTTCGCCACGAACATTCCCGCCGACAAGCGTCACGACGCCCTGCAGGACATCGTCGCCGCATGATCGACACTGCGATGCTGATGGCCGCAGGACTGGGCAAGCGAATGCGCCCGCTCACGGCCACCCGTCCCAAGCCGCTGGTCAAGGTCGCCGGCAAGCCACTGATGGACCATGCGCTGGATCGGCTGGCGGCAGGTGGCATCACCAAGGTCGTCGTTAACGTCCACTATCTTGCCGACACGGTGGAGGCGCACCTGCGCTCGCACTGCAACGGCATGACCGTGGCAATCTCCGACGAGCGGAAGAAATTGCTGGAGACAGGCGGCGGCCTGATCCACGCCCGCCAGCAGCTTGGCGACGCCCCCTTCTTCTGCGCGAACAGCGACAATCTCTGGATCGATGGCCCGCAGGAAACGCTGAGCATGATGCGGAAGATCTGGGACGCGGAGCGCATGGATGCGCTGCTGCTGCTGGTGCCGCTCGCCCGTGCGAACTGCCACAAGGGGCCGGGCGATTTCCATATGGATGCGCAGGGCAGGTTGAGCCGGCGCAAGACGTCGCATGTCGCGCCCTTCGTTTTCACCGGGGTCCAGATCATGTCACCCCGGCTGCTGGTCGATCCGCCATCGGACGTATTTTCGACCAACATCTTCTGGAACCGGGCGATAGAGGCGGGGCGCCTCTATGGCGTGTCGCATCAGGGACTCTGGTTCGACGTGGGCACGCCGCAGGCGATCCCGGTTGTGGAGTCGATGCTGGCCCATGGGTGATCGCACCCGGCCCGCTCTCTATAATATCCCCGCGCACCGCGCCTTTTCTGACGCGCTGGTAGCCGGCATCCTCGCGCAGCATGGCAGCAGTCCGACGGGGTTGGCGCGGGGAATGATCCTGCTTCCCAGCAATCGCGCCGTCCGCGCGGTCAGCGAAGCCTTTGTCCGGAAGTCCGATGGGGGCTTGCTGCTGCCCCGGCTGGTGACGATCGGCGATCCGGATTCGGGCGAGCAGGTCGGCGGTGCCCTCGATCCATTAGGCGATGGTGACTCGGTTCCTCCGGCCATCGCTCCCATACGGCGGCAGATGATCCTTGCCCGCTTGGTTCAGGAAGCGTCCCGCCAGCCAATGGATGCGGGACAGGCGTTGCAGCTTGGACATGCTTTGGGCACGGTGCTCGACCAAATTCAGGTCGAGCGGCTATCCGTCTCCGCCCTGGCCGATCTGACGCTGTCGGATGAACTTTCCCGGCACTGGCAAAGCTCGCTCCAGCTCTTTTCCGTGTTGCTGGAGCGTTGGCCGCAGGAACTCGCGCGACTGAACTGCATCGATCTGGCCGATCGGCGCAACCGGCTGCTCGATCGGGTTGCCACGCGCTGGGCGAAGGAGCCGCCTGCCGCCGATTTCGTGATCGCGGCAGGTGTTTCCACCACGGCTCCGGCCGTGGCCGCGCTCTTGCGGCGCATATCGGTGCTGGCCAAGGGCGCGGTCGTCTTCGCCGGCCTCGACCATGAAATGGATGAAGAGGCCTGGGACGCGATCGGTCCGTTCGAGCCCGATCCTGTGACCGGGCGCGCTCCCGCCGGCCATGAAACACACCCGCAATATGCGCTGAAGCTGCTGCTCCACCGCATGAGCGCGACGCGGGACGACGTCGCTCAGTGGCGCTGGGGCAGCGAGCATGACGCGCGGGCGGTGCGGGGGCGCAACATCTCGAACGCCATGCTGCCGCCGCGCCTCACCAGCCGCTGGCGCGACCTGAAGACGGCGGATCGCTCGCTGGCGGGCGTGGAAGCGCTGGAGGTCGCCACCTCGGCGGAGGAGGCGCAGTCGATCGCTATCGCTCTGCGTGAAGCGATCGAAGCGCCTGGCAGGACCGCGGCGCTGGTGACGCCGGATCGTCAGCTCGCCGTCCGCGTGTCCGCTCACCTGAAGCGCTGGGGGATAGAAGCCGACGATTCGGCGGGTTTGGTGCTGTCGCGCATGCCCTCGGGTACCTTGCTGATCGCGATGGCGGAGGCTGTGGCCGAGCGCTTTGCTCCGGTCGCTCTGCTCACCTTGCTCAAGCATCCGCTGGTCATGCGCGGCGATATGCGCCTGCCATGGCTCGACGGCGTGCGCGCGCTCGACCTGCTCCTGCGCGGCCCGCGCCCGCAGGCGGGGCTTATCGGCATCGACCTGCTGCTCGCCGAGAGGGACGGGGAGGATCGCCAACGAGCGTTGCGCGCCCGCGTGCGGGAATGGTGGCCGCAAGCGCGCGCCCTGTTGGCGCCGCTGGAGCAAGCCTTTGTCGAGGCGCCGTCACTCGCCGCGCAGCTTGCCGCCATTCGCGAACAAGCCGGGCGACTGTCGCTTGATGCCGTCTGGGCGGGCTATCAGGGCCATGCCGCCGGCGACCTGTTCGCGGACATGGAAGCAGCGGCGGAAGATGGCCCGCGCCAGGCGGATATCCGCGCTCTGCCGGCGCTGCTCGACCATCTGCTGGGCGGTGTTTCAGTCCGTCCGCCGCAGGGTGGCCACCCGCGCGTGTCGATCCTCGGCCTGATCGAGGCGCGGCTGGTTCAGGCCGACCTGATGATCCTGGGTGGCCTCAACGAAGGGAGCTGGCCCGGCCTTCCCGCGCCTGATCCATGGCTCGCCCCACGGATCAGGCGCGAATTGGGTCTGCCGGGGCTCGAAAGCCGCATCGGCCTTGCCGCGCATGACTTTGCGAGCGCCCTGGGTGCTCCCCAGGTGTTGATCACGCGCGCGCGGCGCGGTTCGGGTGGGCCAGCGGTCGCCTCACGCTTCTGGCTGCGGCTGAAGGCGATGGCGGGGCCGCAATGGAAAACGGCCGACCGTTACGCCGCGATGGCGCGTGCGCTCGACCATCCTGCTGCCCATCGGCCTTCCAGCCGACCTGCACCTGTTCCGCCCGTTGCGGTTCGGCCGCGCGTTATCCCGGTCACTGACGTCGATCGTCTCAAGGCTGACCCCTATGCTTTTTACGCCCGCCGCATCCTCCGCCTCGCGCGGCTCGATCCCGTCGACGCGGACGCTGGCCCGGCTTGGCGTGGGACGGCGGTGCACGAGATTCTCCAACATTGGGCCGAAGCCGGAGCTTACGACCCGGCCGATCTGGAAGCGCGCGCGCTGGCGATGTTCGAACGCCCGGAAGTGCATCCGCTGCTGAAGGCGCTCTGGCAGCCGCGCCTGATGGAAGCCGTGCGCTGGATCGCGGAGCAGGTCACGGCTGACTTGGCGTCCGGGCGCAGCATATTGGCGGTCGAAAGCGAAGGGCGCGCGGAGATTGCAGGAGTCACACTCACCGGCAAGGCGGATAGGCTGGACAGGATGCCGGACGGAAGCATCGGCATAGTGGACTATAAGACCGGCAAGCCGCCGAGCGCGCGGCAGGTTCGGGCAGGATTTGCGCTTCAGCTCGGGCTTTTGGGATTGATCGCCGAGCATGGCGGATTCGCCGGTATCCCGGACAAATGCGTTGCCGGAAGCTTCGAATATTGGTCGCTCGCCAAGAGCGGCGACGCGTTCGGCTATCGCGAGAGCCCGGTCGATCCGATGGGTGCCCGAAAGAAGATCATTACGGCGGACTTCACCTCGCATGTCCATGCGCGGTTTGAGGAGGTTGCGGCATCTTTCCTCACCGGATCGGCGCCCTTCGATGCGCAGGTCAATCCGGAGGTCGCCAACTATGGTGATTATGACCAACTGATGCGGCTGGAGGAATGGTATGGCCGCGATGGGTGACAAGACCAGGGCCTTGCAACCGCTGGCAGGCGCGCAGGCGCAGGCGGCCGCCCCCGATGCGCATGTCTGGCTGTCGGCGTCAGCTGGCACGGGCAAGACCCATGTGCTGACCGCGCGGGTTTTTCGCCTGCTCCTGCAAGGCGTGCGTCCGGAAAATATCCTGTGCCTGACCTTCACCAAGGCGGGGGCCGCGGAAATGGCGGACCGTATCCATGAGCGGCTCGCCGCCTGGGTGCAAATGGAGGAGACGGACCTTTTCCAGGATTTGGAGGCGCTGGGCGAAGATGCGGGGCCAGAGGCGCGTGCGCGTGCGCGTCGTCTGTTCGCCGAGGTGCTCGAATCGACAGGCGGGGGCCTGCGCATCCAGACCATCCATGGCTTCTGCCAGCAGCTCCTGACCGCCTTTCCGCTCGAAGCCGATCTGTCGCCGGGCTTCCGGCCGCTCGATCAACGCGAGCAGGGCACGCTCGCCCGGCAGACGCTCGCCGATCTGGTGGTGCGTGCGCAGGAGCAGCAGGACGAAGCCCTCATGCATGGGCTTCAGGCGCTTAGTCTGAGGCTGGGAGAGGGGGGTGCCGAGAATTTCCTGCTGCGCTGCGCCGCGCGGCTCGAAGCGCTGAACGCACTTCCAGAGGATGTCGGCCCCTGGCTGTTCGCTCAGCTGGAATTGCCCGAGGGCGATATTGCCGCCCATCTCGCCGCAGCGTGCAGTGATGATAGTTTCGATCATCGGACATTGGCGTGGATCGCGCAGGCCAACGCCGATTGGGGAACTGGCCGTGCGCTTGACCGCTGCGATCTGATAGCGCGGTGGCGTGGCCTGGAAGCAGCGCAGCGGGCGGCAGGCTTGCGCGACCTGCACGGGGCCTGGGCCAAGAAGGACGGCGACCTGATCTCTGCCAAGGGGTGGGTGCCGCCCGTCGACGGCTATCTCGACGCGGCTACGCGCCTCCATAGCCGCTGTGCCGAACTGATCGATCTTCAGCTGCGGGCGGACTATGCCTGCCTGCTCGCCAAGGCGCTTGAGGCTGGCCGCGCCTATGCTCGCGCCTATGCAGAGGCGAAACAGCTGGCGGGCGTGGTCGACTTTGACGACCTGATCGCATCGACCGCCAAATTGCTGTCGCAGCCCGGGATCGCCGAATGGATCCGCTACAAGCTCGACCAGCGCATCGACCATATTTTGGTCGACGAAGCACAGGACACGAACGCCGACCAATGGCGCATCGTCAGGGCCATCGCCGAAGAATTCTTCACAGCCGAGCGGGAGATTGGCGAGAAGGTTCGGACCATCTTCACGGTCGGTGACTTCAAACAGGCGATCTTCGGCTTCCAGGGCACCAGCCCGCAAAATTTCGCCGCCGCCCAGATCCTCTTCGAGCGGGATGCCCGGAATGCGGAGCACCCATTCCACGACCTGTCTCTCGATCGCAGCTTCCGCTCGACGCCTGCGGTGCTGGAGGTGGTCGATCGCACCATCGCGACCCTGCGCGCCGAGAGCCTCGGGCTCGATCCGGTGGAAGTGCGCCACGTCAGCGCCAATCGCTTCCCCGGCGAAGTGCTGCTGTGGAAACCCGTCATCGCCGGCCTCTCCGATGAAGCGGAAGGCGAGGAGGATTGGGTGGCCGATCAGGAGCGCGTGCTCGCGCAGAATATCGCGCGGCAGATCAAGCAGTGGATCGACGATGGGGTGACGCTGGAAAGCCGGGGCAGGCCGGTTACGGCGGGCGACATCATGATCCTCGTCCGCCGCCGCAGCGAACTCGCCCGGCTGATCGTGGCCCGCCTCTATGAGGAGCAGGTCGCCGTCGCGGGCATCGACCGGCTTCGCCTGAACGCGCCGCTCGCAGTCCGGGATCTTCTCTCCGCCTTGCGCTTCGCGGTGCAGCCCGATGATGAGTTGAACCTTGCCTCGCTGCTGGTGTCGCCATTGATCGGCTGGACGCAGGAGGAACTGATGCAGCGCCTGCTGGGGCGCCGGGTCGGGCTGTGGCAGCATCTCGGGCAGACGCTGGATGAAGAGCTGCTGCAACCGCTGCGGTCGCTGCTGGGCCAGGCGGATCTGACGACGCCTTATCGCTATCTGGAATCCATCTTGTCCGGGCCGATGGAGGGTCGGCGCCGGCTGATCGAGAGGCTGGGCACCGAGGCCGCCGATCCGATCGAGGAACTGCTGAACGCCGCACTCGCGTTCGAAAGCGATGATCACCCGTCGCTGCAGCGCTTTATCGATTGGTTCGACCGGGGCGAGGTGGAGATCGTGCGCGACGCGGCGGCGAAGGGCGACTCGCTTCGCTTGCTGACCGTCCACGGTGCCAAGGGGCTGCAGGCGCCAGTCGTCATCCTGGCTGACGCCTGCCTTGATCCCGACGCGGGTAGCCGCATGGATGGGCTGGAATGGAGCGGTCTGCCCATCATCGCGCCGCGAAAGGCCGAACGCACAGGTCCGATCGGCAAGGTCGCCGAGGAGGCCAGCGCCATCGAACGGGAGGAGCATTGGCGGCTGCTCTATGTCGCGCTGACCCGGGCGGAGGAAAAGCTGATCGTCGCGGGCTCCCTTGGCCCCCGCGCAAAGGGGGAGGTCAAGCCGCAAAGCTGGTATGCGGCGGTCGAGGGCGCGCTGGTCTCACTGGGTGCCGAGTGGGAAGCCGATCCGCTCTGGGGCGCACGCCGCCGTTGGCAGGGAACGGAGATACTGCCCCCCAAAATGGCGGCGCAGCAAGGCGGGGCCGAGCAGCGGACACCGTTTGCCGAACCCAATTGGCTGCGCAAGCCTGCTCCCGCCGAAGCGCGGCCGCCCCGCCCGCTCGCCCCCTCAGCACCGGTCGAGGACGACGTACCGCATCCGCCTCCTACCCCCGCGATGAGGGACGCGGCAGAGCGCGGGCGTTGGCTCCACATCTTGTTCGAGCGCCTCGCTGACGTGCCGGCGGAGAGCCGTCGCGGCCGGGCCGATCTCTGGCTTCGGCAGCAGGGCGTGGAAGACGGCGCGCGACGAAACGAGGTCATCGACCAGGCGCTGCGCGTCATAGAGGCTCCCCAGTTCGCCGACCTGTTCGGTCCCGATGCACTCGCCGAAGCGCCCATTGCCGCGGTCGTCGGAGAGTCGGTGGTCGCAGGAACCGTCGACCGCCTGTTGGTGAATGCCGACCGGGTCCAGATCGTCGATTTCAAGACCGGGCGGATGACGCCGCTGACCTTTGCAGACGTTCCCGTCGCTCACCTGCGCCAGATGGCCGCCTATCACGCTGCCCTCGCGGTCATCTTCCCCGGACGGGTCATCGAGGCCGCGCTGCTTTACACTTCCGCGCCGCGGCTGATCACGCTGCCGGCCGAACTTCTTGCGGCGCACAAGCCGGGCTATGGGACTGAACAGGAGAATTTACCTGGTCCGGCCGTTGAGCCCGATGCGATGCGGCCCTAGATAACCCTCCAATTGAAGGAGACAAATATATGGCTACCAAGGCAGTCACGGACCAGAGCTTTCAGCAGGACGTCGTAGAGGCGGACAAGCCCGTGCTGGTCGATTTCTGGGCCGAATGGTGCGGCCCTTGCAAGATGATCGGCCCGGCTCTTGAGGAAATCTCGGAAGAACTGGCTGACAAGGTGGTCATCGCCAAGATCAACATCGACGAAAATCCCGATGCGCCCGGTCGTTATGGCGTGCGCGGAATCCCGACGATGATCCTGTTCAAGAATGGCGAGGCCGCTGCGACCAAGGTCGGCGCTGCGCCCAAGAGCGCGCTCAAGGGCTGGATCGAGAGCGTTCTGTAAGGTGAAACGACACTGGACCGGGCGGGCGGCGTTTCCGATCCCCGGTCCGGCCTGTCAGCGGAACAGCTTTTCCGCCGCGACATCCCACAGGCGCGGCGATGATGCGCCGAGCAGCCCGCGCTGCAAATCGCCCACGACGTAAGGCGACCCGTCCAGTCGCTGACAGCAACCACCCGCTTCATTCAGGAAGAGCGTCCCGGCGGCGTGATCCCAGGGCAGGGTGCGCGCAAAGACCGATATGTCATTCTGACCCAGCACAAGGCGCGGATATTGTTCGGCGGCACAGCGGGGAATGTCGACCAACTGAAAATTTCCGGCAGAACGACGCTGAATATCGGCGCGCTCTTCTTCGGTCATGAAATAGACCGCAAGGGCCGCGATGGGCAGGTCTTGCTCGCTCTCACGCGCATGCACCTGCTGGCCATCGATATGGCTGCCCGCGCCCAATATCGCATGGCACAACCGGCCAGTGAGCGGGTCCAATATCCACCCCGCCAGGATCGCGCCAGCGTCGGCGAGCGCAACCATGATGCCGAAGGGCGGCCGTCCGGCGGCGAAATTTCCGGTCCCGTCGATGGGATCGATGATCCAGTTCAAGCCAGTGCCTGCCCGCTCCAGGATCGCCGGATCGGCGGCGCATGCCTCCTCGCCGATGATGCCGGCTTCAGGCAGGATGGCCGACAGGCCTTCAGCAAGGCGAATTTCGCTTTCCTTGTCAGCGATCGTGACCAGATCGTCGGCCGCCGACTTTTCGTTGATCTCATGGTTGGCGAGGTTCTGGTAGCGGGGCATGACGATGTCCCGCCCCACCTCACGCATCAGCGCGACCACGGGTTCATGCAGTTCGGTCGGCATCAGCTCCGATAGTCCGCATTGATGGAGATGTAGCCATGCGTCAGGTCGCAGGTCCAGACTGTGGCCCTGCCTTCACCAAGGCCCAGATCGACGCCGATGGCGATGTCCTGCCCCTTCAGGTGAGCAGCGACCGGCGCCTCATCATAACCCTCCACCGCGAGGCCGCCGGTGGCGACCTGCGTAGCGCCGAAGCGGATGGACAGCTTGTCGCGGTCCGCTGGCTCGCCTGCCTTGCCGATCGCGGCGACGACGCGCCCCCAATTGGCGTCTTCGCCCGCGATCGCCGTCTTGACCAGCGGCGAATTGGCGATCGACATGGCGATGCGATGCGCGCTCTGGTCGCTATCGGCTCCCTCGACAGCAATCTCCACGAACTTGGTAGCACCCTCGCCATCGCGCACGACCAGATGGGCGAGTTGGAGGCAAATATCGTGCAGCGCCGCTGCAAAAGCGTCCGCGCCCGCGTCGTCCATGCTCGCCAGCACCGCATTGCCCGCCTGCCCGGTGGCGAAGGCCAGCACCGTGTCGCTGGTCGATGTGTCGCTATCGACCGTAATGCAGGAGAAGGTCCGCCGGTTCGCGGCGGAGAGCAGCTGCTGGAGCAGCTTATGGTCGATCGCGGCGTCGGTGAAGATATAGCCGAGCATCGTGGCCATGTCGGGTGCGATCATGCCCGACCCCTTGATGATCCCGACCAGTTCGACTCGTGTCTCGCCGATCATGGCGGAAACGCGTGCGCCCTTCGGATAGGTGTCTGTCGTGCCGATCGTCGCCGCCGCATCCTCCCACCCGCAGGGCTCTGCGGTGAATGCCGCTTCCAGCCCGGCCTCGGCCTTGTCCACCGGCAGAGGAACGCCGATCACCCCGGTCGAGGATATGAAGATATCCGAAGGCTGGCATGTCAGATGATTGGCGACCTTGGCCGCGATGGCTTCGACCGCTGCCCGGCCGCGCCGGCCGGTGAAGGCGTTCGCGTTGCCGGCGTTGACCACCAGCGCGCGCGCGGCGCCGAGCGGAATGGCGTCACGGCACCATTCCACCTCGGGTGATGGGCATTTGCTCTGCGTGGTGACGCCGGCGACTGCCGTCCCTTCCGCCAACTCGGCATAGGTGAGGTCGCACCTGTCCCAATTCTTATATCGTGCCCGCGCCACCCGCAGCGTCACGCCTGCAATGGGCGGAAGTTCGGGGAAAGCGGCGGGGGCGAGGGGTGAGCGATCGGTCATGCTCGTCGATTAGCGCAATATGCCTAAGCGTCAATCTGGGATGCGCTCTACTGCCCGGGATTGTGCCGTTCATTACGCGCTCATCGGATGGCTGCTCTGATTGACTAAAGGACGTGCGCCTCCTAAATCGCGGCGCATATCTGTGCGCGTCGCCTGAAAGGGTGCGCGTTCCCCTTTTGTCAGGAACTTGCATGTTCGGCGCACTCGCCAAGTCCATATTCGGCTCCTCCAACGACCGCTACGTGAAGTCGCTGGGCAAGACCGTCGAACAGATTGCGTCTTTCGAGCCCACTATTTCGGCGATGACCGATCCGGAACTTCAGGCGCAGACTAGGAAGTTCCGGGAGCGGCTGGCTGCAGGGGAGACGCTGGACGACCTGCTTCCGGAGGCATTCGCGACGGTCCGTGAAGCGGCCAAGCGAACGCTGGGGCAGCGCCATTATGACGTGCAGATGGTCGGCGGCATCGTGCTTCACCGGGGCGAAATCGCCGAAATGCGCACGGGTGAAGGCAAGACGCTGGTGGCGACCCTTGCCACCTACCTGAACGCGCTGGAAGGGAAGGGCGTCCACGTCGTCACTGTCAACGACTATCTTGCCAGCCGCGACTGCGAGTGGATGGGGCAGGTCTACCGCTTCCTTGGGCTCACCACCGGCGTCATCGTGCCCAACCTCTCTGAAGACCAGCGGCGCGAGGCCTATAACGCCGACATCACCTACGCCACGAACAATGAACTCGGCTTTGATTACCTACGCGACAATATGAAATATGACCGCGCATCGATGGTGCAGCGGCCGTTCAACTTCGCCATCGTCGACGAGGTGGACTCCATCCTGATCGACGAGGCGCGCACGCCGCTGATCATCTCGGGGCCGACCGACGATAAGTCGGAACTCTATGTCTCCGTCGATGCCATCGTGAAGCGGCTGGACGAGAGCGATTATGAGAAGGACGAAAAGCAGCGCACCGTCACCCTGACCGAGGACGGCACCGAGAAGATCGAGCGCATGCTGGAGGAGGCGAACCTGCTGGAAGGCGCCAACCTCTATGATTTCGAGAACACCGCCGTCGTCCACCACGTTAATCAGGCGCTGCGCGCGAATGTCATGTTCCGCCGCGACATCGATTATATCGTCAAGGACGGCAAGGTCATCATCATCGACGAGTTTACCGGCCGCATGATGGACGGCCGCCGCTGGTCGGATGGCCTGCATCAGGCGGTGGAAGCCAAGGAAGCGGTGAATATCGAGCCGGAGAACCAGACGCTCGCCTCCATCACCTTCCAGAATTATTTCCGCATGTATCCGAAGCTTGGCGGAATGACCGGTACGGCCGCGACCGAAGCGACCGAATTCTACGAAATCTACAAGATGAACGTCGTCACCATCCCGACCAACCGACCGGTGCAGCGTGTCGATGAGGAAGACAGCTTCTACAAGAATTTGGAAGACAAGTTCCGGGGCATCGCCAAGACCATCAAGGTCCATGCCGAAAAGGGCCAACCTGTTCTCGTTGGTACGGTGTCCATCGAAAAGTCGGAGATGCTGTCCGAATTCCTGACCCAGGAAGGGGTGAAGCACGCCGTCCTGAACGCGCGCTTCCACGAAAGCGAAGCGCATATCGTCGCGCAGGCGGGCCGCAAGGGCGCGGTGACGATCGCCACCAACATGGCCGGCCGCGGCACCGACATCAAGCTCGGCGGCAACCTTGAATTCCGGGTGGAAGACGAACTGCGCGATATGCCCGAGGGGCCTGAGCGCGACGCTGCCATCGCCCGTATCGACGCCGAGATCGAGGCGGAGAAGCAGGAAGTGCTCGCGGCCGGCGGCCTTTTCGTGCTCGGCACGGAACGGCACGAAAGCCGCCGTATCGACAACCAGCTGCGCGGCCGCTCCGGCCGTCAGGGCGATCCGGGCCTGTCGCGCTTCTATCTCAGCCTTGACGATGACCTGATGCGCATCTTCGGTCCCGACACCATGTTCGCGAAGATGATCCGCTCCAACCTGGAGGATGGCGAGGCGCTGCCGCCCTCCAAATGGCTGAGCAAGGCGATCGAGACCGCGCAGAAGAAGGTCGAAGCGCGCAACTATGACATTCGCAAGCAAGTCGTCGAATATGACGACGTGATGAACGACCAGCGCAAGGTCATTTACGAGCAGCGCAGCGACATCATGGATGCTGATACGGTGGACGATGTCGTCGCGGACATGCGGCACGAGACGGTCAATGACCTGGTCGGTGCCTCATGCCCGCCTGGCACCTATCCCGAGCAGTGGGACATGCAGCGGCTCAAGGAGCGCGTCGCCGACATTCTGAACCTGGAGCCGGATTTCGACGCATGGCTCGCTGAAGATTCAGTTGACCCGGAGATGATCGAGGAACGGCTGTCGACGCTGTCTGATGAGGCGGTGGCCGAGAAGGTCAAGGAGCTTGAGCCCGAAAACTGGCACATGATCGAGAAGAGCATCCTGCTCCAGAGCCTGGATCACCATTGGAAGGAGCATCTCTCAACGCTCGACGCGCTGCGTCAGGTGGTTCATCTGCGCGCCTATGCGCAAAAGACGCCGATCAACGAATATAAGCAGGAAGCGTTCGCCCTGTTCGAGCGCATGCTGAATAATATTCGGGAGGATGTGACGAGGTCGATCGCCCGCGTGCAGTTCCGTATGGAAGAGCCGCTTCCGGAGTTCGATCTGCCGGTGCTGCCTGATTTCATCACGACGCATATCGATCCATTTTCAGGTGAGGATAACAGCGCCGATTCGGTCGGTGGGATCACCACCACGATTGCTCGGCCGCCGGTCATCGCCGGGCAACCGAACGAATACGC
The DNA here is from genome assembly GCF_000412635.1 of Sphingobium bisphenolivorans. Lineage (GTDB taxonomy): Bacteria > Pseudomonadota > Alphaproteobacteria > Sphingomonadales > Sphingomonadaceae > Sphingobium > Sphingobium bisphenolivorans. The sequence goes on along the minus strand of NZ_ASTG01000013.1, from coordinate 30,920 downwards.
TAATCTGGACATCAGCCGCAACGCGCCGTGCCCCTGTGGTTCGGGGGAGAAGTACAAGCATTGTCACGGGGCTTTGAGCTGACCTGCCGTTGATCTTACGCAGGGCCGCATTGCTGCGGCCCTGTCGATCCCGATATCAGGCGCTTGTGTCTGACGTTACGGAATGCCCGCGCTCTGGGCGTGGGTAGATTGTCGGGGCCATGACGACGTGCTAATGTTGGCCTGATTTGGATGCCCGACAGCAGACAAATCGCGCCCCCGGCTGTCCCTTGCTCGGGGGCGCTTTAACTTTAGCTGGCGCGGTGGCCGTCTCCTCCGAGCAGATGATCTCCTCTGCTCACATCCTTATCCATCGCTTCATAGAGAAGCTGCTCGGGCGAAGTAACCGCAAGCGCCCTGATCTTGTAGCGCAGCGCCAATTCGCGATGCGCAGCGATTTCCGCCGCTGAGGCGCGCCGCTCGACCGCGGCATCAACCTTCGCCGCTTCCTCTCTGGCGCGCCGGAACAGATAACGGACATCGGTATCAGCTGGCATCGCACTCACTCCGACAAGGTGAGATGATGATAGCATGCGAACTGTCGATCCGCCCTAACGCGGATTAATTGCAACGGCTATTGTTGGTGATGGCGGACAGGGTGGGATTCGAACCCACGGTGAGCGTGAACCCACGGCGGTTTTCAAGACCGCTGCCTTAAACCACTCGGCCACCTGTCCGTTGCTCCGCTTCCTAGCGAACCTTGCGGCCAAGCCAAGCGTTAAATCATTCCTTCCCTTCATCGCCACTGAAGGACGTGCTGCAATTAAGGGGATTCACGCCGCGGGGTGGCTGTGCAACAAAAGCCGTAAGGAGATTCATCAATGCGTTCTTCCATATTCTCGTTGTTTCTGGGACTTGCCGTCGTTGCGACCGGCAGCCTGACGGCGAGCAGCGGACTGGCGCAGGAGGATCGGGCCTTTCAAACCTATCTGGAATCTCTGCGTCCCAAGGCGCGGGCGATGGGTATCCGCGACACGACGCTCAATTCCGTCTTTCCCGGCCTCACCCCCAATCCGCGGGTCGTGCAACTGGATCAATCGCAGCCGGGCGGCGGCGCCTATTCGCCCATCCCGAATTTCGAACCATATCGGCGCCAGCACGTCGATGCCGCTCGCATCAGCAGGGGCAGGACGGCCTATGCTGCCAATCGCGCGCGCCTCTCCCGGATCGAAGCGGAGACGGGTGTGCCGGAGGAGATCATGGTCGCCATCTATGGCCATGAAACCAATTATGGTTCCTACACCGGCGATTTCGACCTGATCCGGTCGCTGGCCACCCTGTCCTATGAGGGGCGGCGGCGGACATTGTTCGAGCCGGAGCTCCTCGCAACGCTGAAGATGCTGGACAATGGCGTGCCGCGCAGCCGGCTGGTGGGCAGCTGGGCGGGCGCGACGGGCTATCCGCAATTCCTTCCGAGCGTCTATCTGCGGCTCGGAAAGGATGGCGACGGCGACGGGCAGGTCAATATCTGGAGCAGCGAGGCGGATGCGCTTGCCTCGATCGCCAATTATTTCGTTCATGCCGGTTGGCGGCGCGGCCAGCCTTGGGGCGTAGCGGTGTCGGTGCCCGCCGGGCTGGACCGCACCGCCATCGCGGCCCGCAGCACGCCCGCACGCTGTCCAAGAGTGTTCAATCGGCACAGCCGCTGGCTGAGCATGGCCGAGTGGCGCCGCATGGGAATCGTCCCCAGCGGCGGCCAGTGGCCGGCGGATCGGGTAATGGCGACCCTGCTGGAGCCCGACGGCCCAGGCAAGACCGCCTATCTGCTGACCAGCAATTATCGCGCGATCCTCGATTATAACTGCTCCAATTTCTACGCGCTTTCGGTCGGCCTGCTCGCGGACGCGGTGAAGCAGTAGAGGGCTTTGAGAACGGCCGCATCATGGCTATTGAACATCCCCAGGCATAAAGAATCCATCTGTTGCGAAGGCAGACCTGCATGAAAAAGTCGATCGCCGCTCTCCTGTTCGTCGGATTGCTGTCGCAGCCCCTGACGGCGGCTGCCCCACCCTATACCAGCGAAGCGCCGATCGCTTACATGAAGGATCTGTCGTCAGGCGCGGTCCTCTATGACAAGGGCGGGCAGACGCGGATGCCGCCCGCCTCGATGGCGAAGATGATGACCGCCCACGTCGCTTTCCGCCTGATCCAGAAGGGCGATCTGAAGCTCGACACCAAATTCACGGTTCGGCCTGAGACGTGGCGGCAGTGGCACGGCCCGCAGGCGGGTTCGACCATGTTCCTGTCCGTGAACGAACAGGTTTCGGTCGAAAATCTGCTGCACGGCATCGTCACCCTGTCCGGCAATGACGCTTGTGTCGTGCTGGCCGAGGGCATCGCCGGCACTGAGCAAGCCTTCGTCGCCCTGATGAACCAGGAAGCGGAGCGACTTGGCCTGAAGAATAGTCATTTCGGCAACAGCAATGGCTGGCCCGATGAGGGTGTCACCTATGTGACGGCAGAGGACCTCGCCAAGCTCGCCGAAGCGACGGTCGAGGAGACGCCGGACCTCTACAAGCGCTTCTACGCCACCCGCTCCTTCACCTGGGGCAAGACGATGGGCGGCGCGGATATCGAGCAGGGCAACCGCAACCCGATCCTGGGCAAGATCGCGGGCGCCGACGGCCTGAAGACCGGCCACACCGAGGAAGCCGGGTTCGGCTTCACCGGCTCTGCCGAGCAGGATGGACGCCGCCTCGTGATGGTCGTCGCCGGCCTGCAGAGCTTTAACGGACGCATCGCCGAATCCGTCCGCTTCATGGACTGGGGGTTCAGGGCCTGGAAGTCTCAGCCCTTGTTCAAGAAGGACCAGACCGTCGAGACGGCCGAGGTTCAACTGGGCAGCGCGACCACCGTGCCGCTGATCGCGCCGCAGAATATGGCGGTCACGCTGCCCCGCACGGCCTCCGGAAACATCTCAGTGAAGGTCGCTTATACCGGCCCGATCAAGGCTCCCATCGCCAAGGGACAGAAGATTGCGCAGCTCATCATCTCCACCCCGGATACGCCGCCGCAGATACTGCCGCTCGTCGCTGGCGCAGACGTGAGCGAAGCCGGCATGTTCGGGCGGCTCTGGAACGGGTTGAAGTCGTTCTTCGGGTGACGCGGGGGCGCTTCATATCGTTGGAGGGTGGCGAGGGTGCCGGCAAGTCGACCCAGTTGCGGGCCCTTGCCGCGCTGTTGCGTGGACGCGGCCTGGATGTGGTCGAAACGCGGGAACCGGGCGGCAGCGATGGGGCGGAAGCGATCCGCGCCCTGCTGCTGACGGGCGAGGCGGACCGTTGGAGCCCCCGTGCCGAAGCGCTGCTCTTCGCCGCCGCGCGGGCTGATCATATCGAAAAGACCGTGCGGCCGGCGGTAGAACGCGGCGCTTGGGTATTGTCCGACCGTTTTCTCGACAGCAGCCGAGCCTATCAGGGTATGGGCGACCTGACCGATGCCGATATCCTGACCCTTCACCGCATCGGCAGCGCCGGCTTCCTCCCCGACCGCACATTCCTGCTGACGCTGCCGGAGGCGGAGGCGAGCGCGCGCGCCCGATCGCGTGACGTCAATGGCGCCGACCGGATCGGCGGCCGGGACAGCGGCTTTCATCAGCGGGTGGCTGATGCCTTCGCGCGCTTTGCGAAACAGGAGCCCGATCGGGTTCGCACGATCGATGCTTCCGGCGAAGCGGACGTAGTTACCGCACGGCTCGTTGGGGCCTTGGAAGACCTGCTGCCATGACGTCGCTTCTGGGTCATGACCGGCAGGCGGAACTCTTATTGAGCGCGGCCCGTGGCGGACGGCTGCATCATGGCTGGATATTGGCTGGCCCGCGCGGCATCGGGAAGGCGAGCTTCGCCCGCGCCATGGCACTGCGGCTGCTGGCTGAGGCGGCAGGACCGCCGCTCTCGGACGAGGGCCTGGCCGTGCCGCAGGATCATCCCGTTCGCCGGCTGTTCGAAGCGGATGCGCATCCCGACTATGCGGACCTTTTTTGCCTGGAAAAGGACAGCGGCACCGCGCGCAATATCAGCGTCGATCAGATCCGTGGCCTTCAGCGGCTGATCCAGTCCGCCCCGTCGCTCTCCCAGCGGCGAGTGGTCGTCATTGACAGCGCGGACGATCTGGAGCGAGGTGCGGCAAACGCCCTGCTGAAAAATCTCGAAGAACCGCCCGCGGACATGCTGTTTCTGCTGGTCAGCCACGCGCCCGGCCGTTTGCTGCCGACCATCCGCTCGCGCTGCCGCACCTTGCGCTTCGACCCGCTGGACGATGGCCCGATGCGCTTGATCCTCACCGGCCAACAGGGCGACCTTACAGACGATGAGTTGCAGGCGCTCATCCGCGCAGGCGAGGGGTCGCCGGGCAAGGCGCTGCATTATGCTGGTCTGAATATCGCCGATATGGAAAGCACGCTTGCGGCTATCGCGGCCGATGGAGACGCGTCCAACGAGAGGCGGCTGGCACTTTCCAAGGCGCTGGCCCTGAAGACCGCGCGGCCCCGCTACGAAGCGTTTCTGGAGCGCGCCCCCGCTTTCATCGCCAACCTCGCTCGCCAACGGCAGGGCAGCGCATTGGGTAAGGCGCTCGACCATTGGGAGGCTGCGCGGCAAATTGCGAGCGGCGCCGTCATCCTCTCGCTGGAGCCGGGAGCGGTGGTCTTTGAACTGGCCGGGCATGTCGCGGCGCTCGCGCCGCCCACCTGAAAAGCGGCTTCCCGTCGCAGGCAACAATGGCTAGGGAAAGCGCATGTCTCAGCCCTACACCATCACCACCGCCATCAGTTACCCGAACGGCAGACCTCACATCGGGCATGCTTATGAAGTGATCGCGACTGATGCCATCGCGCGATTTCAGCGCATGATGGGACGCGATGTTTTTTTCCAGACGGGCACGGACGAGCATGGGCTGAAAATGGCTCAAACGGCGCGCGACCGGGGCATCGAGCCGAGCGCGCTTGCGAACGAAATGTCATCTTATTTCAATGAGATGAACAACGGATTGAACATCAGCTATGATCGTTTCATCCGCACCAGCGAGCCCGCCCATCACCGCGCCAGCCAAGCCCTGTGGCAGGCGATGGAAGCAAATGGCGACCTCTATCTCGGCCGCTATGAAGGCTGGTATTCGGTCCGCGACGAAGCCTTTTACGACGAGAAGGAACTGACCGAAGGGGAAGGGGGGAAGAAGCTTTCTCCGCAGGGAACGCCCGTCGAGTGGACGGTCGAGGAAAGCTGGTTCTTCCGCCTTTCCGATTATCAGCAGAGGCTGCTGGACCTTTATGCCAGCCAGCCCGACTTCATTCAGCCGGACAGCCGGCGCAATGAAATATTGCGCTTCGTGGAAAGCGGCCTCAGCGACCTCAGCGTCTCGCGCACCAGCTTCGACTGGGGCGTCAAGGTGCCCGGCAGCGACGGACATGTCATGTATGTTTGGGTCGACGCGCTCACCAATTATCTGACCGGCTGCGGCTATCCCGACGATCCGGAGCGGATGGCCCGCTATTGGGCGGAAGGCGGTGATATCACGCACATCATCGGTAAGGATATCGTACGTTTTCATGCAGTTTACTGGCCTGCTTTCCTGATGAGTGCGAAGCTGCCGCTGCCCCGCGGGATATTCGGTCACGGCTTCCTCCTGAACCGGGGAGAGAAGATGTCGAAATCCGTCGGCAATGTCGCCGATCCGATGGAATTGGCTGAGCGCTTCGGGGTGGACCAGCTGCGCTATTTCCTCCTTTCGGAAGTCACGTTCGGCAATGACGGCAGCTATAGTGCGGAAGCGATCGTCAGCCGGTCGAACAGCGACCTCGCCAACAGCTTTGGTAATCTCGCCCAGAGGACGCTCAGCTTCATTGCCAAAAACCTCGAAGGCAGGTTGCCGCAGCCCGCTGCGCAGGAAGAAGATAATGAACTGCTCAAGACTGTGACCGACGCGGCCGATGCTTTTCAGAACGCCATGTCCCGCCTTGCCCCCTCGACCGCGATCGAGGCGTGGATGCGTGCGGTGTTCGCCTGCAACGCCTATATCGACACACAGGCGCCCTGGGCGCTCCGCAAGACCGACCCGGCGCGCATGGAAGCCGTGCTGGCGACGCTCTACGACGCAATCGCTAGTCTTGCCGTCATGATCCAGCCCGTCATTCCGGCGAGCGCTGCCGCTCTGCTCGACCAGATGGGCGTGGAGGAAGCATCGCGCGGCTATGCGGTCATCGGTACGGACTGGTACGAAAAGCTGCGTGCGGCCAATTTCCTGCTCAGCCCGCCCAAGCCGCTGTTCCCGCGTCTCGAACTGACGGAGGCGGACGCCTGACGCCATGGTGATCGACAGCCACTGCCATTTGAATTACAAGGGGTTGGTTGAGGAACAGCATAAGGTTCTTGAACGCGCGCGTGCTGCTGGCGTGGACCTGATGCTCAACATCGCCACTCGGGAAAGCGAATGGGATGCGGTGCTCGCGACTGCCGTGCGGGAGCCTGACGTCTGGGCTACCGTCGGCATCCATCCCCATGAGGCGGACGAGCATCCGCATATCGACACGGCCAAACTGGCCGAGCGCGCGGCGCACCCGCGGGTTGTGGGGATCGGCGAAACCGGCCTCGATTATTATTACGACCATAGCGACCGTGATCGGCAGCAGCGCAGTTTCCGCGCTCATATCGCGGCATCGCGCGAGAGCGGCCTGCCCCTGATCGTCCACACCCGCGACGCCGAGGACGACACCCTAGCGATCATGCGCGATGAGATGGAGAGGGGGGCCTATACCGGCGTCATACATTGCTTCACCGCGAGCGGAGCGTTCGCCGATGCGGCGATGGGCCTTGGCTTCTACATCAGCATTTCGGGCATCGTGACGTTCAAGAATGCCAAGGATTTGCAGGCGACTGCGGCCCGCCTGCCGTTGGACAAGCTGCTGGTCGAAACCGACTCTCCCTTCCTCGCTCCCGTGCCGCACCGGGGGAAGCCGTGCGAGCCCGCCTTCGTGACCGACACGGCGCGGTTCCTTGCCGATCTACGCGGCGAAACCGTGGAACATCTGGCTGCGGCGACCTCCGCGAATTTTCGCACGCTCTTCAGCAAGGTCGGATGAGCCTGAAGCTCACCATATTGGGCAGCGGCACCTCGTCGGGTGTCCCGCGCATCGGTAATGACTGGGGCGCCTGCGATCCTGGAGAACCGAAAAACCGACGCACCCGCGCTTCCATCCTGGTGGAAAGCGCAACCACCCGGCTACTGATCGACACCTCTCCCGACATGCGGGCACAGTTGCTCGCGGCGGACGTGGTGCAGATCGATGCGATCCTCTGGACGCATGATCATGCCGATCACAGCCATGGGCTGGATGACGTCCGCCAGCTTTACCATCATCGTGGTACGCCGGTCCCGGCCTATGCCCGCGCTCAAACGCTCGGTCATCTGCGGCAGCGGTTCGCCTATGCGTTCGAGGGGCGTTACGGCTATCATCCGACCATCGACGCGCATCCGCTTCCCGACGGCCTGCGCATCGGGGACATCGATATCGCCTGCACCGATCAACCTCATGGCGAGATCTACTCGACCGGCTTCCGCTTCATGCATGATGGCTTGTCTATCGGCTATGCCACTGATTTTCATGAAATGACCCCGGACATGCTGGCCCTCTATGACGACTTGGATATTTGGGTGGTGGATGCCCTGCGCGAAAAGCCTCATCCGACCCATGCCCATCTGGCGCTGGCGCTGGATGCCGTCGATATCGTCCGGCCCCAGCGCACCATATTGACCCATATGGACCAGAGTATGGACTTTGCGGCGTTGTGCCGCAGCCTGCCGCCGGGCGTCGAGCCAGGCTATGACGGCATGGTGGTGGAACTGAGACGAGAGCAGGGGGCAAGCTGACCGGCATGGATACCGATCAGGCGATGTCCGGCATCTGGTATGTGCTGGCGCTCGTCCTCGTCGGATCGGCGTTGATCGCCCGGCGCCGTCCGCTGGGCGGCATTCTGCGGATGGCGGGGCTGTGGATATTCATCTTTGCAGTGCTGCTCATGCTCTTCAAGGCGGGGGAGAGAGCGGGCCTTTTCTCCAGCCGCATGCAGGGCGAACACGAAGCAAGCATCTCGCGCAAGGGCAGGGGCGATGCCCATCCCGAACTGCCCGTGGCGAGAACCGAAGGCCAGGCGTTGCGCGTGCCAATCAATTCCGATGGCCATTATTGGGTCGAAGGGATGGTGAATGGAACGCCTGTCCGCTTTCTGATCGACAGCGGCGCGAGCGTCACAGCGCTATCGGTGGATTCGGCGCGGCAGGCTGGCCTTAATGTCGACCCTGGCCGTGGCGTCAGCATGTTGACGGCCAATGGCAAGATACAGGCGCAGCGTTCGACCATCGCGACGCTGACGATCGGGCCCATCCGCTCGAGCGATCTCGACATCGTGGTATCGTCGGCCTTCGGTGACGTGAACGTCATCGGGATGAACATGCTGTCACGCCTGAAGAGCTGGGGCGTGCAGAATGGCGAAATGGTGCTGACGCCATGACCTTGCCGGACGAAGCACCCGATCAGCGTCAGCGGCTCAAGGCCATTATCGGCGGGTCTGCCGGCAATCTGGTCGAATGGTATGACTGGTACGCCTATTCGGCATTCACCCTCTATTTCGCGAAACATTTCTTCCCGAGCGAGGATCGCACAGCTCAACTGCTGAGTGCAGCCGGCATTTTCGCAGTCGGCTTTTTGATGCGGCCGATCGGCGCGTGGGTCATGGGGATTTATGCCGACCGCCATGGCCGCAAGAGCGGGCTCACCCTGTCGATCAGCTTGATGTGCGCCGGTTCGATCCTGATCGCCTTGGCCCCATCCTATCAAAGCATCGGTATCGGGGCGCCTTTGCTGCTCGTATGTGCGCGGCTGATACAGGGCCTGTCGCTCGGCGGCGAATATGGGGCGAGTGCGACCTATCTGTCCGAAATGGCGGGGCGCCGCCGGCGCGGCTTCTTCTCCAGCTTTCAATATGTGACGCTGATCGCGGGACAATTGACGGCCATTTGCGTGCTGCTGGTGCTGCAAGGGTTGCTGAGCGAGGCGGAACTGGAGGATTGGGGATGGCGCATTCCCTTCCTGATCGGCGGAGCGCTGGCCGTGATCGTCTTCTGGTTGCGGCGCGGCTTAGCGGAGACGCAAAGCTACGCCCGGGCCCAGGCGGAGGGTTCTCCGCGATCCGGCTTCGTCGAACTGGTGACGCGGCACCCGCGCGAGACTTTGACCGTCATGCTGTTGACGGCGGGTGGTACGATCGCTTTCTACGCCTATTCGATCTACATGCAGAAATTCCTCGTCAATACGACGGGCTTGAGCCGGGTAAGTGCGTCCCAGATCAACGGGATAACTCTATTCATTTTCATGCTCTTGCAACCGCTCGCCGGGGCGCTGTCGGATCGGGTCGGCCGCAAACCGCTGATGATCGGGTTCGGCGCATTGGGCGCGATCTTCACTTATCCCATCTTCTCCACGCTGGCAGCCGCCAAGGACCCGATGGTCGCCGGCTGCCTGGTGATGGTGGGGCTGGTGATCGTCACCGGTTACACATCGATCAATGCGGTGGTTAAGGCGGAACTGTTTCCGGCCCATATTCGCGCGTTGGGTGTGGCTTTGCCTTACGCGCTTGCCAACACCTTGTTCGGCGGAACGGCGGAAGTTGTCGCTTTGTGGTTCAAACAGGCCGGGATCGAAGAGGCATTTTACATCTATGTCAGCCTGATGATTGCCATCTCGCTGATCGTCTATATCCGCATGCGGGAAACGCAGCGGCACAGTTTGATCGTAGAAGACTGAGGAGATGTTTCGATTTAACATAATCCTTATTATCGAACAACAATGTCAGTCGATAACGCTTCCAGTCCCCAGATTATAAGGTCCCTATGCCAGCCAAAGCCAGCCCTGCCGACATCATGCCACTTGCGAACATCATGGCGATGTTGCGCGATCCGGAGAATGGCTGCCCTTGGGACATAGCGCAGGATTTCTCCACCATTGCGCCCTATACGATCGAGGAAGCCTATGAAGTCGCGGACGCTATTCAGCGCGGCGACATGGCCGGCCTTCGGGATGAACTTGGCGACCTTCTGCTCCAGGTCGTCTTTCACAGTAGAATGGCTGAGCAGGCAGGGCATTTTGCATTGCAGCACGTCATCGAAGGGATCACCGAGAAGATGATCCGCCGCCATCCACATGTTTTCGGCGGCGACGAACGGACCGGCGGACCGGCACAGTGGGAGGCGATCAAGGCCGCGGAACGCGCGCAAAAGGACAACGACACCAGCGCACTGGCCGGGGTCGCAAGCGCCCTTCCCGCTCTGCTGAGGGCGGAGAAGCTTCAGAAGCGTGCGGCGCGAACGGGCTTCGACTGGCCCGACCCGAGTGGCGCGATCGCCAAGATTGAGGAAGAGATTGCCGAGGTGAACGCCGCAGCGACATTTGCGGAGAAGGAAGAAGAAATCGGCGATCTGCTCTTCGCCGTTGTGAACTTGGCGCGCCACCTGAAGGTCGATGCCGAGGCCGCCTTGCGCGCCGCCAACGCTAAGTTCGAACGGCGCTTTCGGGCCATGGAGGCGATCGGCCAGGATGCTTTTCCGACCTTCTCTCTCGAAGAAAAAGAGGCGCTGTGGCAGCAGGCAAAGGCGCAGGAAAAGAAGGGCTGATCAGCGCCCCGCCCGCTTGGCGAAGCGCGCCAGCGCGGAACTGGAAAGTCTCGCCTGGACCAGCATGTCGCTGCCATCTGGCCGGCTGGAGACAACCTCTCCATGCTCGTGCAACCACGCCATCGCTGCGCCGTCCGACAGGGGCACCCTCAATTCATGCAGTTGTGAGCCGGCGGTCAGCCGCTCACTGACGACCCGCTGCAAGGCGTTTGATCCCTCACCTGTCAGCGCCGACAGGATCACCACATCATCCCGGCGCGCGGCGCTTTCCCGCACCAGCGCTTCCGTTTCTTGATCGAGCAGGTCGAGCTTGTTCCACACCTCGATCACGGGCGGTGGCTCGTCGCCCTCCGGGGCCTGCTCGGCCCCCTCTCCTGCGACGCCGAGTTCGCTCAATACGTCGAGCACATCATCGCGCTGAGCTTCGCTATCGGGATGAGCGATATCCCGGACATGAAGGATCAGGTCGGCGGAGAGCACCTCTTCCAGGGTAGCGCGGAATGCCGCGATGAGCTGGGTCGGCAGGTCCGAAACAAAGCCGACCGTGTCCGACAGGATTGCCTTGTCCAGTCCCGGCAGGGCGATCTGGCGCATGGTAGGATCAAGCGTGGCGAACAGCAGGTCCTCCGCCATCACCTCTGCACCTGTCAGCCGATTGAAGAGCGTGGATTTGCCGGCATTGGTATAGCCGACGAGCGCGATCACCGGCCAAGGGGCGCGCTGCCGTCGGGCACGATGGAGGCCGCGTGTCTTGGTGACCTGATCCAATTCACGGCGGATCTTCGCCATGCGGTCACGGATCATCCGCCGGTCCGCCTCGATCTGGGTTTCACCGGGACCGCCCAGAAAACCGAAGCCGCCCCGCTGCCGCTCAAGGTGGGTCCAACTGCGCACCAGCCGCCCTGCCTGATAATCTAGGTGCGCCAGCTCGACCTGTAGCCGTCCTTCGTTGGTGGCTGCCCGCTCGCCAAATATTTCCAGGATCAAGCCGGTCCTGTCGATAACCTTCGTCTCGGTCGCCTTTTCCAGATTGCTTTGCTGAACCGGACTGAGGGCATTGTCGACAATGACCAGTTCGGCTTCCTCCGCCTTGGCGAGGGTCGCGATTTGGTCCACCTGCCCGCTGCCGAACAGCGTCGCCGGCTTGCGATCGCGCACCCGGAACGCCTGCGCCGCGCGCACATCTATGCCGATCGCGAGCGCGAGCCCCTTCGCTTCGTCGAGCCGCGCGTCGCTGCCGCGCCGTTCCGGCCCGTGCATGTCTGCGCGCACGATGACGGCACGCGCACCGCGCGACACCTCGTCAGCGGAATCCCGGTTGAATACAGCCATGGAGCGTTAACGCGCCGGCGCCCGTCCCGCCTCAACAGAAGCAGGACGGGAGAAGAAATAAACGATCAATCTTCGCCCTCGCCTTCGCCGCTGAGGTCAAGCGCATGCAGCGGTTGCACCGTCGAGATTGCATGTTTGTAGACCAGCTGGACCATGCCGTCCCGTTCCAGCAGCATGCAGAACAGGTCGAACGCCGCGATTTCGCCCTGCAGCATAACGCCGTTTACCAAGAACATGGTGACAGGGCTGCCGGACTTACGCACAGCGCTCAGGAAGATTTCCTGAAGCAGTTTCGATTTGCCGTTGCCGTCGCTCGCCTTGCGCAACTCCGCCAGATCCATGGATTGCGCCGGCATGACAGTCGAAATCGCATGCTTATATACCAACTGCGACTGACCATCCCGCCGCAACAGCACAGAAAAATTGTCGAACCAGGTGATGATGCCCTGCAGCTTCACGCCCTTGACCAGGAACATGGTCACCGGCGTCTTGCTCTTGCGCAGGCTATTCAGGAAGATGTCTTGAAGGTTGTTCACTTTGTCGGCCATGGTCTTCACCAGTCCTTTATTGGCGGGACGTTACCCGCTCTCGCACCCTTAAGCAGAGTGTCTTGCCTGCTCCCGCCTATCGGAAGCGAGAGAAATCTACCGCAATTGCGAAGAGCCGTCCATGCCCACTTTGGGGCATATGAACCAAGCCCGTCTCAATTGTCCTTCCCATCGGTAATACCGAGCAGCTTGAGCTTCCGGTGCAGGGCCGACCGCTCCATACCGATGAAGGTCGCGGTTCGCGATATGTTGCCCGAAAAGCGGCGGATCTGGATGCGCAAATATTCACGCTCGAAGCTTTCCCGGGCTTCGCGCAGGGGCGCGCCCATGATCGCGGATTGGCCCATGCCTTCGCCACCGCCGTTGCTGGTCAGTTCGGCAGGCAGCATGTCCAACTCGATCCGGCCGATCCGCTCGCCAGGGGCCAGGATCATCGTTCGCTCGATCACGTTCCGCAACTGGCGGACATTGCCCGGCCACTCATTGGCCTGCAGGGCGGCCATCGCGTCACTGGCGATCTCCGGCGATGGGACGCGGCGGTCGGCGGCGAAACGCGCGAGGTAATGCTCGACCAGCGGCGGAATGTCGTCGCGCCGTTCGGAGAGCGGGGGGATGATGAGCGGCACGACGTTGAGGCGGTAGAACAGATCCTCGCGGAAGCGCCGCTCCTCGATCTCGGCTGCCAGATCGAGCGCGGTCGAGGAAATGACCCTCACATCGACCTTGACCTGACGCTGGCCGCCGACGCGGGTGAAGCTTTGGTCGGTCAGCACGCGCAATATCTTGCCTTGCGTGGTAAGCGGCATGTCGGCGATCTCGTCCAGATAGAGCGTGCCACCATGTGCCTGTTCGAGATAACCGGGGCGAACAAGGCCGCTGGGGTCCTCCATGCCGAACAATTCTTCCTCGACACGGTCGGGGTCCATGCGCGCCGCAGCGACGATGATGAAGGGCGCGTCTGCCCGGCCGCTCCAGCTATGAAGCATGCGCGCCGCGACTTCCTTGCCAACGCCCGCCGGTCCTGAAATGAGGACCCGGCTCCCCGTGCCCGCCACCTTCTTGATGGTGGCGCGCACCGCATTGATCGCCGCAGACGTGCCCGTCAGTTCGTCATCCTGGCCGAAGCGCGCGCGCAGTACCTGATTCTCCCGTCGCAGCCGCTCCGTTTCGGTCGCCCGCGACACCAGATGGAGCAGCCGGTCGGCCTCGAACGGTTTCTCGATGAAATCCGCAGCACCCTTGCGAATGGCGGCGACGGCCGTGTCGATATTGCCATGGCCTGAGATCATCAGCACGGGAATGGTTGGGTCGCGCCGCTTGATCTCGTCCAGCAGTTCAAGGCCGTCAAGCTTTGACCCCTGAAGCCACACGTCCAGCAGCACCAGCGAAGGCCGGCGGGAATCCAGCGCCTCGATCGCGCTGTCGCTGTTCGCGGCGGTGCGGGCGGAAAAGCCCTCATCCTCCAGCACACCCGCAACCAGATCGCGAATATCTTCTTCGTCATCGACTATCAGAATATCAAGCGCCATTGGCCGTCACTTTTCCCTTGGGCAAGGAAATCACCTGCCCCTCTTCAAGTTTGTCGAGCGCTGCCACGGGAAAGCGCAGCGTCACCCGCGCCCCTCCGCCTTCGGCATCGCTGAAGCGGATTTCCCCCATATGTTCCTCGACGATCTTCTTCACGATAGCGAGGCCGAGGCCCGTCCCCTTCGACCGCGTGGTCATATAAGGTTCCAGGATGCGCTCGCGTTCCGGGGGCAGGCCGATCCCGTCATCCTGCACGTCGATTATCAGGCAGCCATCATCGCAGCGGACCGCCATGGAAACATGCCCGCGGGCCTCCTGCCCTTCTGAAACGTCTTTTGGTTCGATGGCTTCCACCGCATTTTTGACGATGTTCGTCAAGGCCTGGCCGAGCTGGCGACGGTCGCAGACCATCTCCACATCTGGGTCCTCGGACTGGAAGCCAAAGCGGATTTCCGGATGCGCGACTTCGTGCAGGAACAGGGCGTGCCGCGCGATATCGTCTATCCTCTCACGCCGGAACACGGGCTTTGGCATACGCGCGAAGGAGGAGAATTCATCCACGATCCGCCGCAAGTCGCCGACCTGCCGGACGATCGTCCCCGTCAGCCGCGTGAAGGTCGCCTTATCGCTCGTCACCTCTTCGGCATAACGGCGCTGCAGTCGCTCGGCTGCCAGCTGAATCGGGGTCAGGGGGTTCTTGATCTCATGCGCGATGCGGCGGGCAACGTCGGACCATGCCGCACGCCGCTGATCAGAGAGCTGTTGGGTGATGTCATCGAAGGTGAGGATGCGGCTGTAAGCGTCTTCCGACACCTTCACCGCCAGCGTGCGCACGTCGCCATGCGCCCGGACCTGGACGATCGCAGCATCTTCGTCCGAAGCGACCAGTGCCGCCAATTCCGGAGACACTTCCGTAAGGTGCCGGCCGACCGGATCGTCCCCCTCATCGACCAGGATAGCCGCAGCCGAACTGTTGAGCAGCAGGATGATGCCATCGCGGTCAACCGACAGCACGCCGGCGGACACGCCTGACAGGATCGCTTCGATGAAAGCCCGCCGCTCGTCCAACTGGCTGTTCGCGGCCACGAGTGCGCCGGTCTGCGCTTCAAGCCGCTGGGTCATACGGTTGAAGGCAGACGCCAATGTGCCGATCTCGTCGCGGGTTTGTGGGCTCGTCACGCGGGCGGACAGGTCGCCGGCCGTGATCCGCCGCGCCGCCGTCACCAGTTCATTGACCGGCCGGACCATCCAGTCTGCGACCGCCAGCGCGATATAGACCGCCACGCCCACCAGCGCCAGCGATCCCACGAACAGCATCACGTTGAAGCGCAGTTGCAGCGCGCGCGATTGTGCGGCGAAGATGTCATAGTCGGACAGCACCTTCTGCGCCCGCTCGACATTGCTGAACGCGGTCGATCCGGAATCCCGCGTCGCGTAGAGATACACCTTTGCTTCGGGGTAGAGCAGCGTGACCGCCTCGATCTGGTTGGGCTTGGTCGCAACGACCACATTCTCTCCCGCGGCAAGCCGCCGCACCACGTCGGGCGAGAGCATCTCAGAAGCGGGGCGGCTGTCCGGATCGACCGTCGCGGCGGTTCGGAAAACCCCGTCCTTTCCGACCTCGATAATGGCTGACCGGTTGAGCTTCCGGGTCACGACCTGATAGATATAGCCCTCGGCGAAGCGCGGGCTCGATACCTTGGACTGTGTCAGGTAGTCGCGCAGGTCGCTCGCCATGGTGACCGTTTCGTCGCCTACCTCACGCAAATTCTGCTCATAATATCCGCGCGCCAGATCGCTTGCATTCTGAAGCATGCCGCGCGCGCTGTCGGAGAACCAGAATTGTACGCCATATTGGAAGAGCAGCGAGGCGAAGATTACCACCAGCAACATCGGCACGCTGGCGACGATCGAAAAAATCGCGACGAGCCGGACGTGAAGCTGCCCGTCGCTGCCGATCGCCGACTGCGCTGCGCGGCGTTTCGCAACTCGACGGCCCAGCAGCACCAGCAATGCAATCGCCGGCACCAGATTGCCGACGAGCAGCAGGGCCACGATAGGCGGCGTCAGCAATGTGTAGGACTGTCCCTGCCCGGTCAGCAGGAAGTAGGTGAGGCCCGCCGTCCCGAGAAACAGGAGCAACGTCACGATCTCCACGACAGCCGCCAGACGCCGACGCAGGAAAGGCGGAAAATGCCTCTTCCAGTTTCGGCTCCGCCGGGGATGCGTGGTCGTGCCGTTCATAGTGGCATTGTTACAACATTGGAGTGCCCGATCAAACACAGTATTTGCACTGGCATCCCTGCTTGTCGCCCGGTGCGCGCACTTCGTCTCTCAGTCAGTCCCTACCCTCAGTTGAAGCGGGTCGAGGCCATAATCGGTCAGCTTCTTGCGCAAGGTATTCCGGTTTATGCCGAGCAACGCGGCTGCGCGGATCTGATTACCATCGACGCTCGCGAGCACCTCCTGGAACAGGATCGGCTCTACCAATGCCAGTAGGTCGTCATGCAAGGTCCTGTTGGTCTGGGAAAGACCAACGCCGAGCTGGCGTCGCGCCCATTCCCGAACAGCCTGCCCCAGCATGTCCGCGGGCAGGGCGTAGTCCGCCGGCACGGCTTCAAGCGGCAAACTGCTGCGGAGGAGCTCCGCCGTGATGACATTCTCGCGGCTGAGCACGGCAAGGCGCTGCATCATATTCTGGAGCTCGCGCACATTGCCGGGCCAATGATAGGCCATCAGCAGCCGCGCGGCATCGTCGGACAGGGATTTGCGCGGCAGCCCATCCTGTGCGGCCCGGTCGAGGAAGTGACGAGCGAGCAGCATCACATCTTCCCTCCGCTCGCGCAGCGCCGGAAGGGCGATGGGAACCACGTTCAGCCGGTAATAAAGGTCCTGACGGAAGCGGTTTTCTTCGATCAGGCGCGATAGATCCTTGTTGGTCGCGGCGATGATGCGGACGTCAACCTTGACGGATTTGGAGCCGCCCACGGTCGTCACCTCGCCCGACTGAAGCACACGCAACAGGCGCGTCTGCGCCTCCATCGGCATGTCGCCAATCTCATCGAGGAACAGCGTACCGCCCTGCGCCTGCTCAAATTTACCTGCCGTACGGGCATGAGCGCCGGTGAACGCGCCCTTTTCATAACCGAACAGTTCTGCCTCAATCAGCTCGCGCGGGATCGCCGCCATGTTGATCGGAATGAAGGGCTTGGTGCGCCTCTGTCCCAAGGAGTGGATCGCCTCGGCCACCAATTCCTTGCCGGTCCCGGATTCGCCGAGCACTAGGATGCTGAGATCGTTGGACAGCACGCGTGCGATTGTCCGGTAAACCTCCTGCATCGCTGGAGAGCGGCCCACCAGCGGCAAGCCGTCATGCGGCAGATCGCCCTCGCCCGTCTCCTGCTCCGGCCCCGACTTCGAACCAAGCGCATCCGTTACGGCGCGGGTCAGTTCGTTGAGGTCGAAGGGTTTGGGAAGATATTCGAACGCCCCCTTCTCCGTCGCACGAATGGCGGTGTTGAGGGTGTTCTGCGCCGAAAGGATGATGATGTTGAGGGACGGCCTGCCCTGCAGGATGTCCGCGATGCCGTCCAGGCCATCGCCGTCGGGCAGCATGACGTCGGTTATCAATATGTCGGGCGAAAAGCTTTCCAGCAGCGCGGACCGTTCGCGGATCGAGCCTGCCGTCTTTACGCGGTGGCCCTGCCGGCGCAGCGCTTCTCCGACGACGACGCAGATCGCCGGATCATCATCGACGACAAGGATCGCTCCACTGGCGGCCATCACCCGATCCCCAGCGGTAGCAGGATGCGGAAGGTCGATTCCTGCGTCTCCTGATTGCGCGAATATTGAACGAAGCCGTTCATGTCCCTGACCAGCTTGTCCACCAGTGCCAGCCCAAGGCCCTGCCCGTCCCGGCGGCTCGTGATGAAGGGATTGAAAAGATGATCGAGAATCTGTTCCGGGACGCCAGGCCCGTTGTCGATCACCAGGATCTCGATCGGCAGGACCGCGCTTCCCTTGCCACCGCCCACCAGCACGGAAACGCCATGTCGGAAGGCCGTTTCGACACGGATGCGGGGATTGGGCGTATGCTCCAGCGCCTCCGAAGCATTTTTGAGCAGGTTGATCATCACCTGCACCAGCGCATCGTCATTGATGTTGGCAAATGGCAGCGACGGATCGTAGCTCTTTGTTATATGAATATCTTTTGCAAATCCGGCAGCCGCGATATGGGCGGCGCGATCGATCAGCGGGTAGATATTGCCGCTATGACATTCGAGTGTGCGGTCGGTGGTGAAATCCTGCATACGGTCGATCAACGCCGCAATCCGATCGACCTCATTGCAGATGAGCTGGGTCAGCGCGACATCCCGCCCGTTATTGCCCGATTCTATAAGCTGGGCAGCTCCCCTGATCCCCGACAGCGGATTTTTGATTTCATGCGCCAGGATGGCGGCGGCGCCGATCGCCGAGCGAGCTCCCCCGGCCGTGCCCCTGTGGCCGATCTTGCGGGCATGGCTTTGCGTGTGGATTGAAACCACGCGCCATCCTTCATGATCGATGATGGGGGCGATCATCAGGTCCACTTCCATCTCGGCGGTGCGCCCTGCATGCACGCGAAGGTCGTAGGCAGCGATCGGCTTATTGCTGTGCCACAGATCGAACCGGGAACCCACTTCCGCGACTCGGACCGTGCGAGACACATCGCTGCCGACAATGGCTGAACGAGCCATGTTGAGCAGCGATTCCGCCATGATATTGGCGTCGGCGATCCGGTTGTCCGGCTGGACCACCAGCGTCGCCACAGGCAGTGCGGTCATCAGATCGGCAAGTGAGGGGCCATCCGGCTGCAAGCGAAGCGGCGGGATGCTGGTCATCGTGCCTGTCATGCCGCCTGACGTGTTTCGACCGGGCCTTCCTGCGCAATCAGCGGCTCGTAGAACCGGGCGAGCATGTCGAGCACCACATCGCCATCGGGCTGCTGGTTCACGCTGTTGCGGAACTCGGCTGAACCGGGCAGGCCCTTCGTGTACCAGCCGATATGCTTGCGCGCCATGTTGACGCCGGTAAGCCGATCATAATGATCGAGCATCGCTCGATAATGCTCTGTTATCACTCCATATTGCTCCTCGAGCGACGGGTCGGCAATCCGCTGCCCCGTCCGGAACCAGTGCATTACCTGTCCGATCAGCCAAGGTCGGCCATAGGCCCCACGGCCGATCATCACCCCGTCGGCCCCGCTCTGCTCCAGCGCTGTCTCGGCATCGTCGATGGAGCAGATGTCGCCATTGACAATGACGGGCAGCGACACAGCCTGTTTCACGCTTCTGACAAAGGCCCAGTCAGCCGTGCCCTTATACATCTGGCAGCGGGTACGCCCGTGGACCGTGATCATCTTCGCGCCCAGATCCTCGGCGATCCGGGCCAATTCGGGAGCGTTGAGGCTGGCATGATCCCAGCCCATCCGCATCTTGACCGTGACGGGTACGTCCACCGCTTTCACTGTCGCTTCGATCAGCGAAGCGGCGAGCGGCAGGTCTCGCATGAGGGCGCTGCCCGCGTCGCCATTGACGACCTTCTTAACCGGGCAACCCATATTGATGTCGATGATCGCCGCGCCACGATCGGCATTGAGCTTCGCCGCCTCCGCCATTTCGGTGGGAGAGCAGCCGGCAAGCTGCATCGAGACGGGTTCTTCGACCGGGTGCCAGGCCGCCTTTTGCAGCGACTGGCGCGTTTCGCGGATCATCGCCGCCGTGGCGATCATTTCCGTCACGTTGAGGCCAGAGCCGTAACGCCGCACCAATGTGCGGAACGGCATATCCGTCACGCCCGTCATGGGCGCCAGAATGACGGGCATGTCGATCGTCACCGGACCGACGGAAATGGGGGAAAGCGTCGTCATCACCAATACTGCCTAAAAAACAGGCAGCCCTTAGACGAAATCGGGGCTCGCGGCAAGCAAGGGGCTGGCGATGCCCTGCGCCCTGCGATACAGGCCCGCCATGGTGAAAGCTGGTGAGAAAATAGCCGCCCTGATTGTCGCAGCGGGCCAAGGAAACCGTGCAGGCGGCGGCTTGCCCAAGCAATATAGGCTGATCGGCGGCAAGGCGGTCCTCGCCCATGCGATGGACGCCGTCGCGGCGCATCCGCTCATCAGCACCATCATTCTTGTCGTGGCTCCGGGGCAGGAGGCGACCGCGCGGTCCGTGCTCGGCGACCGCTCCCTCGCCGCCATCGTTGGAGGCGCAGACAGCCGGCGCGGCTCGGTGCGTGCGGGGCTGGAACGGCTTGCCTCAACGGGCGGGGCTGATCATGTTCTCATCCACGATGCCGCCCGGCCGTTCCTGCCATCTTCCGTCATCGACCGGCTGATCGAGGCATTGTCGGGCGCAGCGGGCGCCATACCTGCCCTTCCAGTCGCCGATACGCTGGTCAGGCGGGACGAAGAGAGGGCAGGAGACGTGGTCGATCGCGCGCCGCTGATGCGCGTCCAAACACCGCAGGCTTTCCGCTTCAAGGCCATTTTGGCGGCTCATCGGGCCTGGAGCAGCGACAGGGAAGCAACGGACGACGCCCAGATCCTACGCGCCCATGGGGGTGAGGTTCGGCTGGTTGACGGCGATGAAAGGCTTGAGAAATTGACCTATGCTGCAGATTTCCTCCGTGCCGAGCAGCGCCTTGCGGGTACCCGCAGCACCCGCGTCGGCATGGGCTATGACGTGCATCGCCTCGTCGCCGGCGAGGAGCTTTGGCTGGGCGGCGTCCAGATACCGCATGGTCGCGGCCTGTCCGGACACAGCGATGCCGATGTGGCGCTTCACGCGGTTGTCGACGCGCTGCTGGGGGCGCTGGCGGAGGGCGATATCGGCAGCCACTTCCCACCATCCGATCCGCAATGGCGCGGCGCTGCGTCTTCCCGCTTTCTGGAATATGCAGCGGAACATGTCTCAAAACGGGACGCGTCGGTAGAACATATTGATCTTACGGTCATCTGCGAAGCACCCAAGATCGGCCCGCATCGTGACGCGATCCGCGCTCGCATCGCGGACATGCTCAAGCTGCCCCTTGACCGGGTGAGCGTGAAGGCAACCACCACCGAGCGGCTGGGCTTTGCCGGCCGCGGCGAGGGCATAGCTGCACAGGCTGTTGCCACCCTCTCCTTCCCCGCGCTATTCTGACGCCATGCCTGATTGCATCCTCCCTCCGCAACTTGTCGAACTGGCTGAGCGCGTCATCATCGCCAACCGCCGTGCCGGGCGCACGATCGCCGTCGCGGAAAGCTGCACAGGCGGCCTAGTTTCGGCAGCCCTCACGGAAATCGCCGGGTCGTCCGAGGTCTTCGAGGCGGGGTTCGTTACCTATTCCAATGACATGAAGTCAGAGCTTCTGAAAGTGTCGCAGGACGTGATCGAGACATTTGGCGCCGTTTCCATTGCGACCGCATGGGCGATGGCCCAGGGTGCGCTTCAGAAGAGCCATGCCAATGTCGCCGTGGCGATCACAGGGATCGCCGGTCCGGGAGGTGGGTCGGAGCAGAAGCCGGTTGGTACGGTCGTCTTCGCCCGTGCGGAGCGCGGGGTCGGCCCGGATGCCGCCGTCGCCGACATGCATCATTTCGAAGATACGGGCCGGGGCGGCGTTCGACTTCAGGCGGCGCTATGCGCGCTTGAATTGCTGCTGCCCGACTCGCCTGCGCCATAAAGCTCTGCCGCGCGCGTTTCGAACGCGCCGATCATCTTGCGCAGCGCCTTGTCGAACATCTGGCCGGCAAGCATTTCGAACAGCCGGTTCTTGAATTCGAACTCCACCTCGAAGTCGACCAGAACACCGCCTTTCCCGTCGCTGCGGAAGCGCCATTCGTTGCAGAGATATTTGAGCGGCCCATCGAGATAATCCACCCGCACATGGTCGGGCCGTTCCTTGTGCACGCGGGAGGTGAAGCTCTCTTTGATGCCCTTGAACCCGACGATCATGTCGGCAACCATCTCAGTCTTGCTGTCGGCCCGCACGCGGATCGCACTGACCCACGGCAGGAACTCGGGATAGCTGGCCACGTCCGACACCAGATCGAACATCTGTTCCGGCGTATAGGGAAGCGGCCTTGTTTCGCTATGCTTGGGCATCGGCTTACCGCGCGACCTTGGCAAGCTGCGCCTCACGCGCGGCGCGCATCTCGGCAAAGTCCTTGCCCGCATGATAGCTTGAGCGGGTCAGCGGGCTGGACGCGACCTGCAGGAAGCCCTTGGCCCGCGCGATCGCCGCATAGGCGTTGAATGCGGCGGGGGTGACGAACTCCATCACCTTGGCGTGCTTGGGCGTCGGCTGCAGATATTGCCCCATCGTCAGGAAGTCGATGTCGGCCGAGCGCATATCATCCATGACCTGATGCACTTCCAGCCTCTCCTCACCCAGGCCGAGCATAATGCCCGATTTGGTGAAGATGGATGGATCGAGTTTCTTCACCGTCTCCAGCAGACGCAGCGACGCATAATAGCGGGCACCCGGACGGATTGTCGGGTAAAGGCGCGGCACGGTTTCTAGATTATGGTTGTAGACGTCGGGACGCGCCGCGACAATCATCTCGACCGCCCGCTCATGCTTGTTGCGGAAGTCGGGCGTCAGAATCTCGATCGTGGTGTCCGGCGTCGTCCGACGCAGCGCCTCGATCACCTTCACGAACTGCAACGCGCCGCCATCGGGAAGGTCGTCGCGGTCCACCGAGGTGATGACGATATGCTCCAGTCCCATCTCCGCGCAAGCGTCGGCCAGATTCTGCGGCTCATTGGGATCGACCTTGCGCGGCATGCCGGTCTTCACATTGCAGAAGGCGCAGGCACGGGTGCACACGTCGCCCAAAATCATGACCGTCGCATGCTTCTTGGTCCAGCATTCCCCGATATTCGGGCAAGCGGCCTCTTCGCAAACCGTCGCCAGGCCCTTTTCCCGCATCAGCCTGCGCGTGTCGTGATAGCCAGGGCTGGTCGGCGCCTTCACGCGGATCCAGTCGGGCTTGCGCGTGCGCGCTGGACGTTCGGCGGACTGACCCTGCGCCGAGATGGGCGCGGGGATGGGAGCGATCTCGTTCATGCGCCCCAAATAGCGACCCATCTTCACTCTTGCCAGTCCCAACATTGTTCGGCACAGACCGTCGCATGACAGACTTTGCCGATATGCTCGCCGGCTATCGCCGCTTCCGTGACACTGGTTGGACGCAGCAGCGCGAGCGATGGGGCGAGCTTAGCGAAGGCCAGAGCCCGCGCGTGATGGTCATCGCCTGCTCCGACAGCCGCGTCGATCCCGCACAGATTTTCGACACAAGCCCGGGCGAAATCTTCGTTGTCCGCAATGTGGCAGCACTGGTGCCCCCTTTCGAAACCAATCCCGGCCGTCATGGCGTGTCGGCGGCACTGGAGTTCGCTGTTCAGGTGCTGAAGGTCGGCGAGATCGTCGTGATGGGTCACGGCAAGTGCGGCGGCTGCAAGGCCGCGCTCAGCCAAGACCTGAAGGACGCTCCTCCGGGCGAGGGCGGCTTCATCCATAGCTGGATCGAACTGCTGGACGATGCGCGCGACAAGGTCGTCGAACGCTTCGGCGATGACCGCAGC
This sequence comes from Sphingobium bisphenolivorans, assembly GCF_000412635.1. GTDB lineage: Bacteria > Pseudomonadota > Alphaproteobacteria > Sphingomonadales > Sphingomonadaceae > Sphingobium > Sphingobium bisphenolivorans. The sequence continues at coordinate 7,201 of NZ_ASTG01000013.1, read as the reverse complement.
CGGAACGCCGAGCGCGCCATGGAGCAGGAAGGCGTGAAGGTCAGCCTCGCCAATTTGCGCACCTTCCCCTGCGTCCGCGCCAAGGAGCGCGCAGGCGAGCTCAAGCTGATCGGATCCTTCTTCGCAATCGCGGATGGGCAGCTTCATCTGCTTGATGAGCAAAGTGGCGAATTCGCCCCGGCAGCGCTGGAGAACTGATGTCCTCGCCGATCTCCAGAGGCAATGTCGCCCTGCTGATCGACGCGGACAATGTTTCGGCTGACCATTTCGACCCGGTGCTGACCGTTCTGGCGGAATTGGGCACCGTCAATATCCGCCGCGCTTACGGCAATTGGAACAAGCCCACATTGAAGGGCTGGGCCAATCAGGCCGTCACCCAGGCCATCGAAACACAGCAGCAGTTCGACCTCACCAAGGGGAAGAATGCGACCGACATGAAGATGACGATCGACGCCATGGACCTGATGGCGTCGGGCCGTGTCACCGGTTTCGGCCTCATGTCGAGCGACAGTGATTTCACGCCCCTTGTCACGCGTATTCGGCAAGAGGGTATTCCGGTCTATGGCTTTGGATCGGACAAGACGGCACAGGCCTTCCGCAGCGCCTGTACCCGCTTTATCGACCTTGCGGCGCTTAGCAGCAATCGCGAAGACGAACTTCCGCCCGAAGAAGAGGAGCAGGAGGCGGATGAGCCAAATGGCTCTGGCACGGAGGTCGCGCCCGAACTGCTCAAGCTGCTGATCGATGCCTATAATGCGGTGAAGCGGGATGACCAGGGGTTCGCCCGGTTGAGCGAGGTAGGACAGCTCGCGGGCAATCGTTCCAGCTTCGACACACGGAATTATGGGTTCAAACGCCTTTCCGACCTCGTCCGCTCGATCAAGAATTTTAAGGTCGAAAGCCGCGATGGCCAGACCTGGATCAAGCGGGTGCACTGATGGCGATCACCGCTCGGCACTTGATGATCACAGGTCGGGTGCAGGGCGTCTTCTATCGAAACTGGACGGTCGCAACCGCCCTCAGTCTTGGGCTTACCGGCTGGGTCCGCAACCGCAGCGACGGCAGCGTCGAAGCGCTGGTGGAAGGTTCGCGAGAGGCCGTCGAGCAGTTCGTAGCGCTTGCTCATCAAGGCCCGCCGGCCGCCCGCGTTGAGCGGATCGACAGCCAGGATGCTGCGGCTGAAGGGCTGCTGTCTTTTGAGAAGCGGCATAGCTGCTGATTTGCGGCCGTAACAGCCGCTCGTGCTTGGCTTATCGAGGGCATGATGGAGAGCTACTCCCGCGTCCTTCGATAACCCCGGGAGGAATGGAGGAGTAGCGCACCAGGGATGGGTTGCACTCATCGCCTCATTGTTCCGCGACAAAAAAAGGCCGACCCCGAAGGATCGGCCTGAAAGTTTTAGGAGAGGATGCCTGAAAGGCCTCCCCTATATGCGGACCACCTCGTCATCTCGCAAGTGCGAAGAGGGCGGCCGAAGTTGCATATTTTGCAAGTGCATCATCGCATCGGCGATGCACCATGTCTCAGCGCGTCAGCTTCTTGTAGGCCAGGCGTGTCGGGCGGTCCGCTGCATCGCCGAGGCGCCGCCGCTTGTCCTCTTCATACATTTCGAAATTGCCCTCGAACCATTCGACATGGCTGTCGCCTTCGAAGGCAAGGATATGCGTCGCCAGACGATCGAGGAAGAAGCGATCGTGGCTGATGACGACGGCGCAGCCCGCGAAATTCTCGATTGCTTCTTCCAGCGCGGCCAGCGTTTCGACGTCGAGGTCGTTGGTCGGTTCGTCGAGCAGCAGCACGTTGCCGCCCTTCTTCAGCATCTTGGCGATGTGGACGCGGTTGCGCTCACCGCCTGACAGCTTGCCGACATTCTTCTGCTGATCCTGCCCCTTGAAGTTGAAGGCGCCGACATATGCCCGCGTCGACATGTCATGGCCGTTGACCTTCACATAATCGAGGCCGTCGGACACTTCTTCCCAGACATTTTTCGACGGGTCCAGATGATCGCGGCTCTGGTCGACATAGCCAAGGCGCACGGTCGAGCCGATGTCGATCTCGCCCGAATCGGGCTGTTCCTGGCCGGTGATGATCTTGAACAGCGTCGACTTGCCCGCGCCGTTCGGACCGATCACGCCGACGATGCCGCCCGGCGGCAGCATGAAGGACAGGTCTTCGAACAGGAGCTTGTCGCCATAGGCCTTGCTGATATTCTTCGCCTCGATCACCTTGCCGCCAAGGCGCTCGGGCACCTGGATGACGATCTGTGCCTTGCCGGGCGTGCGGTTTTCCTGGGCCGCGACCAGTTCCTCGAACTTCTTGATACGTGCCTTGGACTTGGTCTGGCGCCCCTTGACGCCTGCCCTGATCCATTCGAGCTCGTCCTTGATCGCCTTCTGTCGGCCGGACTCCTCACGGGATTCCTGCTCCAGACGCTGGGACTTCTTCTCAAGATACGTCGAGTAATTGCCCTCGTAAGGGAAATATTTGCCGCGATCGAGTTCAAGGATCCAGCCGACCACATTGTCCAGGAAGTAGCGGTCGTGGGTGATCATCAGCACCGCGCCCGCATATTCCTTCAGATGATTTTCCAGCCATTCGACGCTTTCGGCATCCAGATGGTTGGTCGGTTCGTCGAGCAGCAGGATATCCGGCTTCTGGATCAGCAGGCGGGTCAGCGCGATGCGGCGCTTTTCACCGCCGGAAAGGCTGTCGACCGGCCAATCAGACGGCGGGCAACGCAGCGCCTCCATCGCGATTTCAAGCTGGTTGTCGAGCGTCCAGCCGTCGACTGCATCGATCTGCTCCTGCAGCGTGCCCATTTCCTCCATCAAGGCGTCGAAGTCGACGTCCTCGGGCGGGTCGGCCATGATCATGCTGATCTCGTTAAAGCGGTCCATCTTGTCCGCTATCTCGCGCGCGCCGTCCTTGACGTTCTCCAGCACATTCTTGGAGGGATCGAGCTGCGGTTCCTGCGGCAGATAGCCGACCGTGATATTCTCGCCCGGCCAGGCCTCGCCCGTGAAATCCTTGTCGATGCCGCCCATGATTTTCATGAGCGTCGACTTGCCCGCGCCGTTGGGGCCCACGATGCCAATCTTGGCGCCGCGATAGAATTGCAGGTTGATGTTGCTCAGAACCGGCTTCTGGGCGCCGGGGAAGCTCTTGGTCATGTTCTTCATGACGAAGGCATATTGGGACGAGGCGGACATGGCTTGAAGCAGCTCCGAAAAGAACGAACGTGAAAATCCGGGCCGGGTTAGCGAAGCCCAAGCGCGTTGGCAAATGGACGATGGCCCGGTAAGCCTCCACTTATGCAGAAAATCCGATCGGGTACGCTCGCCGCCCTCCTTTTAGGCAGCATTGTCACCCCCGCCCTGCCGCTTGGCGCCGCACCGACCGATGTGGCCATGATTCGTGATGCGGGCCTGAAGGATGAGGTCGCCTGGCAGTTTGTCGAGGGGCTCTCGACCGAAGTGGGGCCCCGTCCCGCCGGTACGCCGCAGGAGGCCCGCGCGCGGGAATGGGCCATCGCGCGGCTGACGGCGCTCGGCTTCACGAATGTCCGCGCCGAACCTTATTTGATGCCCGTCTGGCAACGCGGCCGTGAAGAGGCGCGCATCCTTTCGCCCTTCCCTCAGAATCTGGTCGTCGCCGGTTTGGGCAACAGCGCTTCCACCCCGTCCAGCGGGATAGAGGGCGAACTGGTCTATTTCCCGACGCTGGCAAGCCTGGAAGCGGCTCCCGAAGCCAGTCTCAAGGGCAAGATCGCCTTTGTCGATCACGCCATGCAAGCCACGCAGGACGGGTCATCCTACGGTTATTTCGGAGCCACGCGTCGCCAGGGCCCAAGCGTCGCTTCGCGGAAGGGCGCCAGCGCGATCCTGATCCGCTCGATCGGCACGGACCATCATCGCCAGCCTCATAGCGGCGTGCAGATGTGGGCTGATGGCGTGCGACCGATACCGGCTGCGGCGCTCAGCATTCCCGATGCAGAGCAGCTGGCCCGCATATTGGCGCGCGGCAAGCCCGTGCGGCTGCGCTTGACGCTCTTGTCCAGGATGCTCAAGGACCAGCCATCGGGCAACGTCCTGGCGGAAATACCCGGCAGTGACCCGGAGGCTGGCGTCGTGGTGGCCGCCTGTCATCTGGACAGCTGGGATCAGGGCACAGGCGCGATCGACGATGCTTCAGGTTGCGGCATCATCACGGCCGCCGCTTTGCTGGTCGGAAAAGCCGGCGCCCCGCGCCGGACGATCCGGCTGCTGATGGCTGGCGCGGAAGAAGTCGGCGGCAACGGAGCCCGTGCCTATTTCGATGCACATGGCAAGGAGCCGCACGCCATGGCGATGGAATCGGACTTCGGCGCGGATCGGGTGTGGCGCATCGACTTCAAGCTGCCGGAGGGGCACGACGCCCTGGCCCGCCGCCTCTCTACCGGCCTGGCTCCGCTCGGCATTGCCGCGAGCCGTTCCGCGGCGGGCGGAGGAGCCGACATCGAACCGCTCGTCAAAGCCGGCGTTCCGGTGGTGGACCTTCAGCAGGACGGCACCCGCTATTTCGACATCCATCATACGTCCGACGACACGCTCGACAAGATCGACAAGGCACAGTTGCAGCAGAATGTCGCCGCCTGGGCAGTTGCACTTTTCGAAATCGCGAACGCGCCAGAAACGCTAGCAGTTAAATGAACTTATATAGTAGAGAACGTCTTGTCGCGTGATTCTGTCGCTTCACCGACGCAGAAAAGCATTGATTTGTGCAGCGCACACGTTAATGCGGGTCGCTCGCGTGGGGCGCTGTCCGACGCGGCAATATGCTATGGGAGCCGTACACAATGAAGAAGATCGCTGTTGTTTTCGCTTCGGCCGGCCTGATGGCCCTCGCCGCTTGCGGTGAGAAGCCGGCTAACGAAACCGCGAACGCTTCGAACGCTGTTGTTGAGAACGTTGTCGAGAACGCCGCTAACGCTGCTGACAACGCCGCTAACGCTGCCGACAACGCTGCGAACGCTGCGAACGTCGCTGGCAACGCCGCGAACGCCGAATAATCTTCGCTTCAGCGAGGTTTTCGAAAGGGCGGGCCGTCTGACGGTCCGCCCTTTTTCTATGGGCCGCGCAATAACATCAGCGCAGCATTAGCCGAGCTTCTGCTAGGCAGAGCTGGATCGTGGATTTTCAGGGGTTGGTCGGGGAGACAGGAGACGGAGACAAGGGTCTCCAGAGCCCCCGGAAACACTGAAACCCTTGCATTTCTGCCGTTCTTTGCCCTACAGACCTGCCCCACAAACCTGCCCCACACGGGGTGAACGAGGGCGAAAATGGCAGCGTTGAAGGCACGGCATAACAAGTGGGAGGCGCGGGTGCGGGTGCCGCAGGCGCTGCGCGCCGCACATGGCGGAAAGGAACATCTCTACCGCACCTTGGCGGCCACCGATAAGCGCGCCGCAAAGCTGGAGGCCACCGCGTGGGAGGTCTCGCTTAAGACCGCATGGGCGGCCCGCTCTTCACCCTCAGGGGCACCGCAGGCCACCCTCCGCCACCTTTACGCCACCTACCGCACCCTTGCGCGGGAGGGCGCGTTTGCCGCCCACTTGCCCAGCCCTGACCCGCTGGCGTTCGACAGCTTCACGGAAAGCATCGACCTGACTTTGGACCTGATGGCTGACGAAGCTGAGGAGCGAGATTTCACTCCCGAGGAGCAGGCCAAGGTCTGGGCGCTGAACGACGCCAAGGCCGAACACATGGGGCAGAGGGTGAAGCCCCGTAAGGAGCTACAAGCGACCTTCAAGGAACTGGCTGCGGAGCATCTGCGGCTTTGGAAGATCGAGCCAGGGCGGAGGGAAACCAACACGGAGCAGCAGAAGGTCGCCACCTTCGACCTGTTCGCCAGCTTTTTCGGGGAGCGACCGTTGCGGGACGTCACCCGCGCCGACGCTTCAACCTTCGCCGACGCCCTGCGACAGTTAGACTCTAACTGGGCGCGCACGGGTAAGGCCAAGGGGGAAACCCCGGCCATGCCATGGAAGGAGCTTCAGCGGACCTTCGGGGGCCGCGACAAGGGTCTGTCGGATGCTACGGTCAATCGCCACATGGCCACGCTTAGCGCTCTTTGGAAGTGGGCCGAGGCGCGGGAACATTGCACCGGCCGCAACCCCTTCGAAGGCCACCGCAGGTCGCTGAAGGTCGGCAAGAACAAGAACCCCTATGTGGCGTGGGAGCCCGAGGAACTGGAGCGCCTGTTCTCTCCCCCTCCCGCCCGTGCCGACCTGACGGAAGTTATGATCGTAGCCCTTTTTACCGGCATGCGGCTGGACGAGATTGTGTCACTCACCTGTGGCCAAATCAGGAAGGAAGAGGGCGTCACGTTCATCGACATTACTGCCGCGAAGACCGACAACGGCATACGCAAGGTTCCGCTGCATCCCCGGCTGGCATGGCTGGCAAAGCGCGTGCAAGGCAAGGCGGCTGACGCGCGCATCTGGCCGAAGTTCACGGGCGAAGGCCCCGGCAATAAACCCGGCGGGGACGCCGGAAAGGAGTTCTCCCGCTTCAAGATCGCGCTTGGATACACCAGCCGCACCAAGGCGTTTCATTCTTTCCGCAAGAACGTGGTCGGTTATCTGGAGCGAGCGAGGGTTCCAGAGAACGAGGTCGCCCAGCTTGTCGGACATGCGAAGCAAGGCTTCACGTTCGGCACCTACGGCAGCCAGAGCTTGCTCCAGCGGCGGGCCGAGATCGTCGCCTTGATCGAGTATCCGGGGCTGAACCTGCCCACGCCTGAATAGCTAACCGTGGTGAGAAAATGTCGCCATTCTCAGGCAAGGAGCGCGTTTTGTCCCCCGCCGGGCACCTGAGGTGCCGGAAGGCAGCAGCAGTTCTCTACGACCGAGTTTGTCCGCTTTTCTCTTATAGCCCGACGCAGACCTTTTTCACCAATCTGTTAAAAACCTCGCCCCTCAGGATCACGAAGGGGTCCAGATGTTCGACGCAAGGGCCCTGCACGGGTGGCTTGGCCTGAAGATGCGCTTCCATGAATGGATCGGTAAGCGGATCGAAGATTACGGTTTCGAGGAGGACGCCGACTTTTGCTGTATCCGCAGCAAAACCGGAGGGAGGCCCCGCACCGACTACCTCATCACCATCGACACGGCGAAGGAGCTTTCGATGGTGGAGCGGACTGCGCGGCGACTGACAGGATGCGA
>NZ_ASTG01000012.1 GCF_000412635.1 Sphingobium bisphenolivorans | reverse complement strand
TCGCATCCTGTCAGTCGCCGCGCAGGGTGAGCACCTAAAGACCATGTTAGTCACATTTTCGCGGAACAGAACAAGCTGCAACGCTTTTCAGGCGCTCGTGACTCTGGGGAGGGGATTGCTGGACATGGGCATCACATCCGATCGCGAGCGCTATGAAGCCGCGTTGAAGCGAAATCGAGATCTGATGGCGCGATCGAGAAACTTGAACGCGCTCGCTGTGCATGAAGCATGGATTAAATTCTATGCGGGACTATTGCAGGTCCGATCACCCCGCTGAGTGTCTTCTGCTTGACTGTCTCGCCGGGCAGCTTCTGCAAGAGGCGCCCCCGTCCTGGTCGTTGAACAAGGTGGCGCACGCTCGATTGGGTAGTGGGGGCCTTATGCTCGAGTACCCCGCAGCACCGGCGAATGCTCGACTTAAGAATCGGCGATCCGGCTCAAGCTGACAGGTGATCATTGATGCAGCATGATCGCCATCTAACAAAATAGTACCGCCACCCTCCCCACCGATAACGGCGGAGCCTTGGTATTCGAAGATAGGTGATGCATAACTCTGCACGGGCCCAGCTCACCGACACACGTTCCAGGCCCGCCGGAGAGTAGCATGGCGTTTCGTGACATCATTCTGCAGATGAACAGCTATCCCGAACCGACTCCGGCTTGGGCTGTGGACAATGCGGCGGCTCTCGCCAGTAAGCTTGGCGCCAAGCTTTCGGTAGGGGTGTGCCAAGTCCACATTCCTCCTGTCTCGAATTGGCTGGCCAATCAGCTGATCAATGCCGCCGGGATGATCGCTGCCGAGAATCAAAAAAGTGCGGAAAATGCAAAGGCGCTGCTTTCTCATTTCTCCGCCGCTGTCGATGAAGGCATGAGAGGCGAGGCACTGCTAGTGGAATGCACAGGTATGATGACCACCTACTGGCAGCTTGCCAGAAGAGCGCGCGCCTATGACCTTCTTGTCGTCCCCGTCTATGGGCACGAACGCGCATTATCCTTAGAAGGCCTGACCTTCGAAACAGGTCGCCCGCTTCTTCTGCTGACCCAAGGAGCGCAGAACGGGCAGTTCGATCATGTGGTAGTCGGCTGGGACGGGAGCGCGACCGCCACTCGCGCTCTGGCGGACTCGCTTTGCATCTGCGCCGCGGCAAAGACGGTCAAGATCATAGTCATCACTGGCGAGAAGGATTTAACGCCGACCACGCCAGCTTCAGACGTCATTCGTCATCTTGGGCGCCACGGCATCGCTGCCCAGGCGATCGAAATACCGGCCGCCGAGCGTGATGCTGGGCAGGCACTCCAAGCCTATTGCATGGAGGCGGGGAGCGACTTGCTGGTCATGGGTGCCTACGGGCATTCGCGGGTTCGGGAGTTTGTCCTGGGGGGCGCAACCAAGTCGGTGCTCGAACATCCTACGCTTCCCATTTTTCTCTCACACTGACCCGGGATCTCGGTACCGCTCACGGCACGGGCCTGCGGCTCACCGGCACATCTGACCTGAGGTGGAGAACTACAGTGATCGATCCAAAGTCTGCCAAAGCGCGCCTGGAGGCGCAGCTCTCGGAACTTGAGCATCGCCAGAGAAACATTGCCGCGGATCTTGCTGAGCCGCTGGATCCGGATTCATCAGAACAAGCCGTTGAGAAGGAAGACGATGCCGCGCTAGAAGCCCAGGCCACCTTGATCGCGCAGGAGATCGGGTCCGTGCATCGTGCGCTTTCGAGAATTGAGAAAGGAACCTATGGCGAATGCGTGCGCTGCGGCGCCGATATCGCGCAGCAGCGCTTGGAGGCCCGCCCCGAGGCGGCCTTGTGCATCGAATGCGCGCAGAAAGATAGCCGATCAGCATGATGGCGGGAAGGATATAACACAAACCCTTTGTACAGACCGATTTCCCGACGCCAGTCTGCCCTCCCGGGATAACCCCCCACAGTCGCTGGTCTCGATCACATGGCCTCGTCGCCCCTGTTAGTGCAAATGACACCGTCGGTCGGGCGGCGAACCAGCAAAGGGCTCACCGCACTATAAGTACGGGAATGTCGCTGTGGTTCACCACCTCCGATGCCTTACTGCCAAGCATTAACCGCCCCAGTCCCCTCCGCCCATGCGAAGCCATGACGATGAGGTCACAATTACGTTTGTGCGCAGCCGCAATAATTGCCTCGGCTATCTCTGCGTCAGGAACATGGAGCGTTTCGGCCTCCACTCCGAGACGTTCAGCAGACTGCCTCGCGGCAGCAAGAATGCTGGCTGCCGCCATTTTCTGGCCTTCCGTATATTCGCTCAGCGCGGCGCCACTCCAAGCAAAATCATAGCTCGCGCCGCCTGAATATACTGGGAAGCGTTCGGTTACCGTGATGATAGTAACTTCGATCCCCAAGGCCTTCGCCAGGGCAAGGCCATGATCAACACCCTTTTGTGCGAGATCTGACCCGTCCGTTGAGATGAGAATCCGATTATACATGGCACTCGCCTTTCAATAGATCAATCAACGCAGTCGCCAAATTCATTCGTCTTTCAGTCTTCGTCAAGCTGAGACATGGCACAGTGGTCGCACCCCAAAATGTAAGCCAGTTTCGGCAATTGTCCCTATTAGGAGAAGGCGGGTCTTTCCGGTATTCTACGTAGGTGAGGGTTGGTGAAGGGCGCAAGGCCAGAGGCAGCGAAGATGGATATCGCCGTTTTCAGTACGCGGTCTTATGACCGTACATTCCTTGAGGCAGCCAATGCAAAGGCCGGAAATCCGCACGATCTCAGGTTTTTCGAGGCGAGCCTCACCCTGCCAACCGTTCCACTCGCTGCAGGGGCAGCGGCCGTGTGTTGCTTCGTCAACGACCGGCTTGACGGGCAGGTTATCGAAGCGCTCTCCCGCCTTGGCGTGCGTCTCGTCGCCTTGCGCAGCGCAGGCTTTAATAACGTCGATTTGAAAGCCGCAGAGAACGCAGGGATTTGTGTAGCACGTGTTCCCGCCTACTCTCCCGAGGCGATCGCGGAGCATACGCTCGCGCTCATTCTTTGCCTGAACCGAAAAATCCATCGCGCCTATGTTCGCGTTCGCGAAGGTAATTTCGCACTTGATGGACTCCTCGGCTTCAATCTGGCCAGCCGGACTATTGGGATCATCGGCACCGGTAAAATCGGTTGTGCGCTTGCCAAGATCCTCTCAGGTTTCGGCTGCAAGGTCATGGCGTACGACCCGTTTCCCAACCCCTTGCTGGCAGGCACGGGGCTGGAGTACATCCCGCTCGGCGATCTTCTTGCAACTTCGGACATCGTCAGCTTGCATTGCCCGCTAACACCTGAGACCCATCACATGGTTGATAAAGCAGCGATTGCTCGCATGCGGGACGGCGTGATGCTCATAAACACCAGTAGAGGCGGGGTAGTAGACACGCGAGCGCTGATCGAGGCTTTAAAGGCCGGCAAGATTGGTGCGCTTGGTCTCGATGTCTACGAAGAAGAAGGAGATCTGTTCTTCAGGGATCTGTCAGGGCAAATGCTTCAGGACGACGTATTTGCGCGACTACTGACTTTCCCCAATGTGCTGATCACCGGCCATCAAGGTTTCTTCACACAGGAAGCGCTTGAAGCGATCGCGGATGTGACCATCGAGAATGTCACCAATTTCGAGGCATGTGGGAGAGCCCTTCATCCGATCGGCACAGAGCGACTGGCGTAGCTGCCTCCTTGTCGCCGCCGCCAGTCGGGCCTGCGCGCCTCCTTGCCCCTGGCTTTTTCGGTCTTTGCTGAAGCCGACCCTGGCCACTGGACCCTGCTTGATTGTGAAATTGAACTAAAGGGAGCCGGACGTCTTCGGCGTCGAACTAATCTGCTTACTGAACACTGAATGTTTGGTGGCGAGCAGCGCCACCGAGGCCAGCGCCGCTGAGCGGTTGACAGCATCGACATAGGCGAGATTCCCGATCACGCTCAAGCCCTTGAATGGGTTGCCGACCACGTCCAGTTCGACACCGCGTGAGCGCGGTTCATCATTGTCGTCGGCGACGATCAGCCATCGCTTTACAGCCTCTGCGGCATCGCCGCCCGGAGCAGCGGCTCGCGACCCTGCCGGTGCAGCGCGCGGCGTTGAACGCCGGCACGCTGGATCGGCCCACTAGCTGCTCGGTGTGCGGCTTTTATCCGCGCGAGCAGCCGGGCACGACCAACCGCGTGTGGATGCACAACGAGGATTATGGCGATCCGCTCGCCACCTATGCGATTTGCCGCCGCTGCCACTGGGCGCTGCATGAGCGGTTCGATGATCCCGCGTCCTGGCTCGCCATCGTGGCGCGCCATGGCACGGGCGGCCAATGGTTCGCGCATCTTAGCATGGACCCGGCGTCCAAGTATCTGCCGTTCCGCGAAACCTATCCTCAGGGTCTCCCCCTTCCCTAGCCGTGTTCCCATCGGCGCGGAGAATGTCTCGACACCGCTCTCTTTCCACTCGACTTCGCTGCCGAACGGAGCGAACGCTGTGTGCAGGACGACGCGGCCGAGAACGAGGCCGCTGCCCCGGGAGCTGCCAGGCCACGGGGCTTTGGGTGGTGGGAGCGGCAATGCCGCCGCTCCTCAACCGGAGACCACCCATGAACAGCCTTGTCCGCCTCACCGACATCCAGCTCGTCCTGCTCGCCACCGCCGCCCAGCGGGAGAATGGCAGCCTGCTGCCGCCGCCCGACACGCTGGGCGATGGGCCCGCTCGCATTCGCAAGGTCGTCGAGCAGCTCATCCGCCGGGGGCTCGCGGAAGAGGTTGCGCTCCCCTCGGGCGCCGATGCCTGGCGCACGGAGGGCAAACGCTTGATCGGGGTCGTGATCACCGACGCCGGCCGCGCCGCCATCGCGGTCGAACCGGAGGAACCGGAAACACCCGCACCGGAATTGACCTCGCCAGAAATGACAACCGACGCCTCGGCCGCCGCCGACGCGGAGGAACATGAAGACCCTGCCCCAACTCCAAGCACAGGGAACGAAGCGGCCACTGGCGACAACCCCACCGAACCGCCGAACGCCGCTCCACAGCTCCCCGCGGCCCACACCAAGAGCGCCCTTGTGCTCGACATGCTGCGGCGGGACCGCGGCGCCACCCTCGATGAACTGACCAGCGCCACCAACTGGCTGCCCCACACGACCCGGGCCGCGCTCACCGGCTTGCGCAAGAAGGGTCATACGATCGACAAGCACAAGCGCGGCGAGGTCAGCTGCTATCATCTGGGGAGCCAAGCCTGATGAAGCTGGAAGCGCGGATCGCTGCCCTGGCGGCGATGAAACCGACGCAGGTCAAGGCTGAGTGGCACAAGGCGCATGGGGTAAAACCGCCACGAATCGCCGCCAGCCTGCTCGCCCGAGCGCTGGCGCATGATCTGCAATGCGCCGCGCATGGGGGACTGGCCGAACGGGTGCGCGAGCAACTTGCGGGTGCGGGAGTGGCGCGGGCTGCTCCCGCGCCCAAGCTTGCGCCGGGCACGCAGCTCGTGCGTGAATGGGGCGGGACCAGCCATCATGTGCTGACGGAGGAGAAGGGCCGCTGCACCTATAAGGGCAAGAGCTTCGCTTCCCTCTCCGCTGTCGCCCGGCACATCACCGGCGCGCACTGGTCTGGGCCTCGTTTCTTCGGGGTGAAGCCATGACCCAGAAAAAACGGCTGCGCTGCGCCATCTACACCCGTAAATCGACCGAGGAGGGACTGGACCAAGCATTTGATAGTCTCGACGCGCAGCGCGAGGCTTGCGCCGCCTATATACAGAGTCAGAAGAGTGAAGGCTGGATACTGCACCCCACCCTCTACGATGATGGCGGCTTCTCCGGCGGCAGCATGGAGCGCCCCGCCCTCGCCCGGTTGCTCGCCGACCTGCGCGAGGGCAAGGTCGATATCGTCATCGTCTATAAGGTCGATCGCCTGACCCGCAGCCTCAACGACTTTGCCCGCATCGTCGACGTGTTCGACGCGGCTGGCGCGTCGTTCGTATCGGTCACCCAGCAGTTCAACACCACCACCAGCATGGGACGACTAACGCTCAATGTTCTGCTCAGTTTTGCCCAGTTCGAGCGTGAGGTAATTGCCGAGCGTATCAGAGACAAGATCGCCCAGTCGAAGGCCAGAGGCATTTGGATGGGTGGCCCCGTGCCGCTGGGCTATGATGTTGTCGATCGGAAACTCGTGCCCAATGTCAAAGAAGCCAAGATCGTAGAGCATATCTTCCAGCGCTATCTGGCGGTACCATCGGTCATGGCGCTGATGGAGGAGCTGAAGACTGAGGGCATCGTCACCAAGCGGCAAACAATGCGCGACGGTTCGGTGCGCGGCGGACAGCCCTTCGTGCGCGGTCCTCTTCATCATCTGCTCGCCAACCCGATGTACATCGGAAAGATCCGTCATTGCGACCGGGTCTATGACGGCGAGCATCCGCCGATCATTGATCAAGCGCTTTGGGATGCGGTGCAGGCGAAACGCGCGGGGGCGATCGGCGTCCGCCGTGAGCGCGGCAATAGTGAGCATCGCAGCCTGCTGACCGGCATGATCCGCGATCATGTGGATCGGCCGATGTCGCCCAGCCATGCCGTGAAGCAGAAGCGTCGCTATCGCTATTATGTCTCCAGCATGACAGCGGTGGTTGATGACGCGACGATCAAGGCTCCCGCCCTGCGGCTGCCTGCCGCCGAGCTGGAACAGGCCACTATCGATGCAGCCGCCTCGCTCATTGCCGATCAGCGAACCATTATGGCGCTGCCAGAGGTTGATGCGCAGAGCACACGTCGGCGGATCGATGCTGGTCCAGCGCTTGGGTCAGCGATGCAAGGCGGACGGAAGAATGAAGTTCGGCAGTCGCTTCAAGCTCTCGATCTTGCGATCATTGTCCGCCCTGACGGAATCGAAGCCTCGATCAGCCGCCGACGTCTTGTTGCGTTGCTGGATGGCGCGCCGCCGATTGCCGAAGATGATGGCGCCCGCCTGCCGCTCCTCATCGAAACGGCGCCTGATAAGCGCGGGCGCAATCTCAAGCTCGTACTGCGATCGCACGAAGAGCGAAAGCCGAACCTCGATCTGGAGTTGGTCGCTCTGATCCGCAAAGCCGAAGCGGCTCGGCTGCAGCTTTTCGCGCAAACTTCCGTCACGAACGATCGGACGGCCGAACGGGTCGCCCGCCTGGCATTTCTCGCTCCCGACATCATCACGGCCATCCTGGAAGGCCGGCAGCCGCCATCGCTAACGCCCAGGCGTCTCATGAAGCATGCTGCAATTCCGCTCGACTGGAAAGATCAGCGCAAGGCACTCGGCTTTCGATAGGCCGCTCACAAAACCCGGTGCCACTCGAAGAGGCCCCGTGAGACGCGGGGCCTTTTTTATGGTTCTGGGGCCGAAAGGTGCGTCTCAGTGGCACCCGGTTCGTCACCGCCTCGGCGAAATGGCGCGGAACTGCGCCATTCTGGAGGTCACGCCGAGACCATGCCCAATAGGCCTCGCAATGTGAAAATGCGTGGTGCGCCCAACAGGATTCGAACCTGTGGCCTTCGGATTAGGAATCCGACGCTCTATCCTGCTGAGCTATGGGCGCGCGCTACAGGCTCTATTGCGGGAGAGGCCCCTGGTCAATTCTTCGCTGTAGGCGGGACGACCGGGAATGGCAGGGGTGCTACGTCCACCCCTTCGGCAAGCAGGGCGCGGGCTTCCTCTGGCGCGACTTCGCCGTGGATGCTGGCGCGGTCCTGCTCGCCATAATACATGGCCCGCGCCTGATCGGCGAAGTCGCGGCCGACCCAGGTCGATCCTTCCAGCACCTTGGCCTGCGCCTGCGCCATCGCCTCTACCAGAGCGCGCATCCGTGTCTCGTCGCCGGGCATGACGATCGGCGCCGACGCTTCGGGAGCAGTTGCGGGCGCGGATGGGCGGCTGTTCCCCTTGGGCGAGACGGCCGGCGCCATCAGCGCCTTGCCCACCTGCACGTCGCCGCACATCGGGCAGGCCAGCAGGCCGCGCGCTTTCTGGTCTTCATAGTCGGCGCCGGAGCCGAACCATGCCTCGAACACATGGCCTTGCGCTTCGCATTTAAGGTCGAATACGATCACGACACTGTCACATCCATGGGCAGAATACGCCGGTTGGCGAGCGCGGGAACGCGCTGGCGCACGTCCTCTATGCTGGAGAGGTCCAGTTCCGCAAGAGCAAGACCGGCCTCGCCTCCCATGTCGAGCAGCACTTCCCCCCAGGGACCGACGATCAGACTGTGGCCGTAGGTGGTACGCCCGTCGGCATGATGCCCGGTCTGCGCCGCCGCGATGACGAAGCACCCCGCCTCGATCGCCCGCGCGCGGAGCAGTACGTGCCAATGCGCCTCACCCGTGGGCACGGTGAAGGCGGCAGGCATCAGCAGGATCTTCGCGCCGGCGTTGGTAAGCGCGCGATAGAGATCGGGGAAACGCATGTCATAGCAGACGGACAGACCCATGCGGCCCCAGGGCGTGTCGACCGCGACCAGCTGCTCGCCCGGCCCATAGACCGATGACTCGCGCCAGCTTTCGCCGGTGGCGAGATCGACATCGAACAGATGAATCTTGTCATACCGAGCACGGATTTCGCCGCTGTCGTCGATCATGAAGCTGCGATTGGCCCAGCGCCCGTCCGACCGCTCCTCCTTGAGCGGGATCGAGCCGAGATGCACCCATAGCCCGTGCTTCGCCGCCGCGTCCCGCACCTGCGCCAGCACCGGGTCATCGGCTTCCCGCCGCAAGGTAGCCGCCGCCCGGCCACGATCCCGGTCGAGATAGCCCGCCATCTCCGGCGTGAAGAGGATGTCCGCGCCTTCCCCTTTTGCGCGCGCGGCCACCTCCGTCATGGCGGCGGCGTTAACGGCGGGATCGATCCCGCTCGTCATCTGGAATATCGCCGCACGCACCTGTTCAGAGCCCCAGCAGCCGGTCGAGCTTACCCTGCCGGTCGAGAGCGGCCATGTCGTCGCTGCCGCCGATATGGCGACCGTCGATGAAGATCTGCGGCACGGTGGTCCCGCCATTGGCGCGGTCGAGCATCTCGGCGCGCTTGGGGCCGCCCATGGTGATGTCATATTCCTCGAAGTTGATGCCCTTGCCCTGGAGCAAGGACTTTGCCCGCGCGCAATAGCCGCACCAGGCCTTGGTATAGATTTCGACCTTCGCCATATTCTCGATCACTCCTTGGGCGCCGAAATTGTGGCTCGGCACGCTTTTGTCAATCGGCCTCGTCGGGCAGGACCCGCGCCCAGCACAGGAGATGAACGCTCGTGGCGCCGCTGCGTTTCAGCGCCCGCGCGCACGCTGCCGCTGTCGCCCCGCTGGTATGCACATCGTCGATCAACAGCACCGCTCTGCCCGCCAGATTGTGATCCGGCTCCACGGCGAAGGCGCCGCGCACGGCCTTGGCCCTCACGCGGGGGTTCATGCCGCGCAACGGCTGGGTGCGCCGGGTGCGCCGCAGAGCATGATTGTCGACGGCAAGTCCCGTCAGCCGGCCAAGATGCTTCGCGATCAATGCCGACTGGTTGAAGCCGCGCCACCACAGCCGCCAGCGGTGGAGCGGCACCGGGATGATGACGGGCAGCTCTGCGGTCGGGGGCACCCGCCGCGCCATCTGCCCGGCGATCAGACGCGCAAGGCCGATCCGCCGGCCATATTTGAGCCGGAGCGCCACCGCACGGGCGACATCGCCATAGGCCAGCACGGCCCGGGCGCTGTCGAACGGGGGCGGCTCCGCGATGCAGGCGCCGCACTCGGCGCCCTCCCCCCGGTCATAGTCGAACGGCACGCCGCAGCGGGCGCAACTCGGTTCGCTCAGGAACCGCATCCCGCTCCAGCAGGACAGGCAGAAGCTATGGTCGGCCTCCACAATCACGCCGCAGCCGGGGCAGCGCGGCGGCAGGGCATAGTCGACCGCAGGGCGCAGCGCGGCCTTCAACAGGGGAACGGTCTTGCTCAGGCGGGCCATGCTCATGTTCGCCCTTGTTCCCGCTCCTTGCCCGATGCACAAGGCCCGCCATGACCAGCCCCGACATCTTCGACAGATCGCTGCGAGCCCGGCGGCGCGACCGGATGATGCTGCATTTCGCCGAGCATGATTTCCTCTATCGCGCGATGCTGGACGAACTGCTCGACCGGCTGCGCGACGTGCAGCGCGACCTGCCCGAAGCACTGGTGATCGGCTGCCCGGATGACAGCGCGCGCAGGGCGTTGGAGGCGACGGGCAAGCAGGTCGTCTGCGTCGATCCCGGCTTCATCGCCGCACGCGCTCAAGGGGGCGTGCAGGCGGATGAAGATGCCCTTCCCTTCGCTGACGACAGTTTCGACCTGGTGGTGGCTTGCGGCACGCTCGACAGCGTCAACGACCTCCCGGGCGCGCTCATCCTGATGCGCCGGGTACTGCGGCCCGACGGACTGATGCTGGCGGCCTTCACCGGCGCTGGCACGCTGCCCAAGCTGCGCGCCGCGCTGATGGCGGGCGAAGGCGAGCGGCCGGGCCAGCATGTGCATCCGCAAGTGGATGTCCGGTCGGCGGGCGACCTGCTGAGCCGTGCGGGCTTTGCCATGCCGGTCGCCGACAGCGAGACGCTGAGCGTGCGCTATGGCGATGTGCTGCGGCTGATGCACGATTTGCGCGGCATGGGCGCGGGCAATGTGCTGGCGTCCCGCCCGCCGATGCTGCGGCGGGAAGCGCTAATCGGGGCGGCGCAGCATTTTGCCGGCGCGGCCGATGCCGACGGGCGGACTGCGGAACAGATGGCGATCCTTTATCTGAGCGGGTGGAAGCCCGATCCCAGCCAGGCGAAACCCGCCCGGCGGGGCAGCGCTACCGTGTCGCTGGCGGAGGCGCTGAAGAAGAAGCCGGAGTGACTGCCGCGCGCATCGGGCTATCCAACGGCCATATGCTTCCCTAAATGGCCTGCCATGGCCCGCCTGCGATCCCTCCTCGATCCGTTTCTGCTTCTGCTGCTGGCGACCATAGCGCTTGCCTCGCTCCTGCCCGCACGCGGTGACGGCGCGCGGATAGCCGGCGCGGTCGCCGACGCGGGCATCGTGCTGCTCTTCTTCCTCCATGGCGCGAAGCTTTCGCGGGAGGCAATCTGGAGCGGCGCCAGGGCGTGGAAGCTGCATCTGGCGACGCTTGCGACCACCTTTCTGGTCTTCCCGCTGATCGGCCTCTCGCTGCAGCAGATCGAAACGCTCCCGCTCTCGATGCGCGCGGGCTTGCTGTTCCTGACGCTGCTGCCCTCCACGGTTCAGTCCTCCATCGCCTTTACCGCGATCGCGCGCGGCAATGTGGCGGCGGCAGTGGTCAGCGCCTCCTTCTCCAACCTGCTCGGCATCCTGCTCACACCCTTGCTGGTCGCGCTGCTGATGGGGAAGAGCGGCAGCGGGAGCCTTGTGTCCTTGTCCTCGGTCAAGGACATCATGCTCCAGTTGCTGCTGCCCTTCGTCATAGGGCATCTTGCCCGTCCCTGGATCGGCGGCTTCGTCTCGCGGCACAAGGCGCTGATCGGGCGCGTCGACCGATCCTCGATCCTGCTCGTCGTCTATGCCGCCTTCAGTGCAGCGGTGGTGGAAGGATTGTGGCACAAGATTTCGCGGACCGAACTGGCGCTGCTCGCGCTGATCTGCGTCGTCCTATTGATCTTGGTCCTGCTGTTCACCCTGCTGCTTGGGCGGTTGCTCGGCCTGCCCAGGGCTGACGCGATCGTGCTGCAATTCTGCGGTTCGAAGAAGAGCCTGGCATCAGGCGTGCCGATCGCGGGCGTTCTCTTCCCGCCGAGCATTGTCGGGCCGATGCTGCTGCCGATCATGCTGTTCCACCAGATCCAGCTCATGGCCTGCGCCATTCTCGCCCGGCGATATGGCGCGGCCGCTGATGCGGAAGGTGCGCTCGCGACCGCGCATTGATCCGCCGAGGCAAGGCTTGCCGCGCCCGGCCCTCTGTTATACACACGTATAATATTGCATTTGATCGAGCGCGCTTATGATCGAAGTCGATCTCCGCCACGATGATCCGACGGGGCATGACCCGGCACTATGACGCCGTCATCATCGGCGGCGGGCATAATGGGCTGGTTTGCGCCTTCTACCTCGCAAGAGCGGGGTATAAGGTGCGCATCCTCGAACGGCGCGGCATCGTCGGCGGCGCGGCGGTAACCGAGGAGTTCGCCCCGGGCTTCCGCAACTCGACCGCCAGCTACACCGTCAGCCTGCTTCATCCCAAGGTCATCCGCGACATGAAGCTCGTGGAGCATGGCTATCGCGTGATCGAACGGCCGATCGCCAACTTCCTGCCCCAGCCTGACGGCCGCTATCTGAAGCTCGGCGGCGGCATCGGGCGGAGTCAGGCGGAATTTGCCAAGTTCAGCGTCAGGGACGCAGCCGCCCTGCCCACTTATCATCAGGCGCTGGAGGCCGTCGCCGATGTGCTCCGCGGCCTGATGCTTCGGACGCCGCCCAATGCCGGCGGCGGCCTGCCGATGCTGGTCGCCGCGCTCAGGCAGGGCCGAGGACTCGCAAGACTTTCGCTGCAACAGCAGCGCGATGTGCTGGACCTGCTGGCGAAATCGGCGCGCGGCTTCCTTGACGGCTGGTTCGAGAGCGATGCCGTGAAGGCTGTCTTCGGCTTCGACGCGGTGGTGGGCAATTATGCTTCCCCCGACACGCCAGGCAGCGCCTATGTGCTGCTGCATCATGTTATCGGCGCGGTGAACGGAAAACGCGGGTCTTGGGGCCACAGCGTCGGCGGCATGGGCGCGATCACGCAAATCATGGCGCATGTGGTGCGCGCCATGGGCGTGGACATCAGCCTGGAAGCCCCCGTCGCCTCCGTGCTGGTCGACGGGGCCCGGGCAGTCGGCGTCCGGCTGGAAAGCGGTGAGGAAGTGACGGCGCGCGCCGTCATCGCCAATGTCGGACCCAAATTGCTGTACGAGCGGCTGATGAACGCGGCCGACCTCCCCGCCGATTTCCTGAAGCGCGTGCGCGGTTTCAAGACCGGATCGGGCACCTTCCGCATGAACCTCGCTCTGTCCGCGCTGCCCGACTTCACCTGCATGCCGGGCCCGGGGGAGCATCACCAGTCCGGCATCATCCTGGCCCCCACGCTCGACTATATGGACCGCGCCTTCATGGATGCGAAGCGGGAGGGCTGGTCGCGTCAGCCGATCGTGGAAATGCTGATCCCCTCTACCGTGGACGACAGCCTCGCGCCGAAGGGCTGCCATGTCGCGAGCCTCTTCTGCCAGCAATTCGCGCCGCAGCTGCCAGACGGACGCAGTTGGGATGATGAGCGGGAGGTAGCGGCGGACCATATCATCGCGACGGTGGACGGCTATGCGCCCGGTTTCGCCCGTTCGGTGATCGCGCGCGATATCCTCTCGCCGCTGGATCTGGAGCGCAAGTTCGGTCTGGTCGACGGCGACATCATGCATGGCAATATGACGCTAGACCAGCTTTGGGCGGCGCGGCCGGTGCTCGGCCATGGCGCCTATCGCGGGCCGCTCAAGGGGCTTTATATGTGCGGCGCGGGCACCCATCCGGGCGGCGGGGTGACGGGCGCTCCGGGCCACAATGCCGCCCGCGAGGTGCTGAAGGACGGCGCGCTGCTCGGACGCTGGCTCGGCCGCGCTTGAGCTTCCGCCTCTCCTCGCCTAAAGGCGGCTCATGCCCGACATCACCGTCCCATCCGCCTCGCCTGACCTTGCTGGCCGGGCGCTGTTTCCGCATCGGCATCTCCTCTCCATCGCAGACCTGAAACCGTGGGAAATACGGTTCCTGCTCGATGAGGCGGAACATTGGGCGAAGAGCAACCGGGGTGGCGCGCGCAAGCATGACGACCGGCTGAAGGGCATGACCCAGATCAACGCCTTTTTCGAAAATTCGACGCGGACCCTGCTGTCCTTCGAGATCGCGGGCAAGCGGCTGGGGGCGGACGTGGTCAACATGGCGGCCGCCACGTCCAGCGTGAAGAAGGGCGAGACGCTGATCGACACGGCGATGACGCTCAACGCCATGGCCGCCGACGTCATCGTCATCCGCCATGCCAGTTCGGGCGCGGTAGCGCTGATCGCCGACAAGGTCGACTGCCCCGTCCTGAACGCGGGCGATGGCTGGCACCAGCACCCGACGCAAGCGCTGCTCGACGCGCTCACCATCCGGCGGCGCAAGGGGGGCTTCGAAGGGCTGATCGTCGCAATCTGCGGCGACGTGCTGCACAGCCGGGTGGCGCGCTCGAACATGCTCTGCCTCGCCGCCTTGGGAGCGCAGGTCCGCGCGGTCGCCCCGCCGACGCTGATGCCGCCGGAGGTCGAGATGCTGGGCGCGACACCCTTCCACCGCATGGACGAGGGGCTGGAAGGCGCGGATGTGGTGATGATGCTGCGCCTCCAGAATGAGCGGATGGACGGGGCCTTCATCCCCTCTCCGCGCGAATATCATATGCTCTACGGCCTCACGCCGGAGCGCCTCGCCATCGCCAAGCGCGACGCACTGGTGATGCACCCCGGCCCCATGAATCGAGGCGTCGAGATTTCGAGCGTTGTCGCGGACCATCCCGACCGCTCCGCCATTACCGAGCAGGTCGAAATGGGTGTCGCCATCCGGATGGCCTGTCTGGACGTGCTGACACGCGGCGCACGCGGTGTGGAGGGATGGGCATGAACTGCCTCAGCCCCCTCCGCGGGAATGACGATGTGAAGATTGAGGTGCACGCGAAATGACAAAGCTCGCCATCATCAACGGCAAGCTTGCCGATCCCGCTGGCAGCGACCTCGCGAGCGGCGCCATCCTGATCGAGGACGACCGCATCATCGCGACCGGTGACGTATCCCTGCCGCCAGACGCCCAGACGATCGACGCCAGCGGCTTGGTCGTGGCGCCCGGCCTCATCGACCTCGGCGTCTTCGCGACCGACAAGCCCGCCTTCCACTTCGGCGGCATCACCCGCGCCGCATTGATGCCGGACCAGTCCTCCCCCCTCGACGAGGCGGCTCTGATCCGTCACGCAACCCGTGCGGGCAAGCCGGACTTCTGGGTCCACCCGATCGCCGCCGCCACGCGCGGGTTGAAGGGCATAGAACTGGCCGAAATCGGCATGATGCAGGCTGCCGGCGCAAAGGCCGTCGGCACCGGGCGCCAGTGGATCGCCGATTCAGGCGTGATGATGCGCGTGCTATCCTATGCATCCGGCCTTGGCCTCACCGTCATCACCCACGCGGAGGATGGCGGCCTCGCGGGCAAGGCTGTCGCCACCAGCGGCGAGACGGCAACCCGCCTCGGCCTGCCCCATGCGCCAGCCTGTGCCGAAGCGATGGCGATCGCCCGTGACATCATGCTCGCCCGCACGACCGGCGCCGCGATCCACTTCCGTCTGGTGACGACCAGGGCCGGCTTCGACCTGATCCGCGCCGCCAAGGCGGAGGGACTGAAGGTCACCTGCGGCATCAGCCCGGCCTATCTGTTCCTGGCCGACAATGCGGTGACCAATTTCCGCACCTTCGCGCGCCTTTCGCCCCCGCTGCGGTCGGAGGATGACCGCAAGGCCTCGATCGCGGCGGTGGCGGACGGCACCGTCGATGTCATCACCTCCAGCCACGACCCGCGCGGGCCGGAGGACAAGCGCCTCCCCTTCGCGGACGCGGCGCCGGGGATGGCGGGCGCGGAAACGCTGCTCGCGCTGTCGCTCAACCTGGTGCGCGAGGGGCATGTCTCGTTCAACCGCCTGATGACGCTGCTCAGCGCCAATCCGGCACGGATATTGGGTGTGGACGCAGGCAGCTTCGTCCCCCGGAGCGCGGCAGACCTCATCTTCATCGACCCCGACGCCCCCTGGATCGTCGATTCCGGGAAAATGGCGGCGCAGGCCGGCAACACCCCCTTCAACCGCGTGCCGGTACAGGGCCGTGTGCGCAGGATCATGAAGGGCGGCGTCTTCCTCTAAAGTTTCCCGCTTGCTCTCCCCGACAGGCCACGCTAAAGCGCCCTCCTTCGCCGGCACAGGAGTGTAGCTCAGCTGGTAGAGCGTCGGTCTCCAAAACCGAATGCCGGGGGTTCGAGTCCCTCCACTCCTGCCAAGCATTGGGCCGCGAAACCTTGATAAACCAAGGGTTCGCGGTTAAGTGCGCAGGCGAAGATGGGTCGCGAAGTCAGCGGCCGCACCCCCGGACGCCGACAAGGGCGGGATCGGGAGGGCGGACTGTTGCTTCGCGCTTTGGTGTTGGTTCGAAGGGTTTGGGACAGGCGATGGCGAAGGTTTCTCCGAGCGATTTCGTCAATCAGGTGAAGACCGAAGCGTCGAAGATCGTGTGGCCCACCGGCCGCGAGACGATCATGACCGGCGTTATGGTGGTCATCATGACTTCGCTGCTGGGCCTGTTCTTCTTCGGCATCGACACCTTTTTCGGCGCGGTCGTTCAGTGGCTGCTGAGCATCGCCGCCGGACAGGCCTAAACGGCGAAACTGGGAGTTTGAAACGGAAACATGGCGCGCTGGTACATCATCCACGCCTATTCGGGCTTCGAAAGCAAGGTCAAGGAATCGATCCTGTCCGAAGCCGAGCGCATGGGCCTTTCCCAGCTGGTCGAGCAGGTGGAAGTCCCCACCGAGACGGTGACCGAGGTGAAGCGCGGCAAGAAGGTGCAGGTCGAGCGCAAGTTCATGCCGGGCTATGTCCTCGCCAAGCTGGCGATGAACGACGACATCTACCACCTCGTCAAGAACACGCCCAAGGTGACCGGCTTCCTGGGCTCCTCGGGCAAGCCGCAGGCCATCAGCGAGAGCGAAGCCGCCCGCTATTTCGGCGCCCAGAAGGAAGCCGAGGCCGCGCCCAAGCACAAGGTCAATGTCGATTACGAAATCGGCGACAGCGTCAAGGTGCTGGACGGCCCCTTCGCCAGCTTCAACGGCACCGTCGAGGAACTGGATTTCGAAAAGAACCGCGTCAAGGTGTCCGTGTCGATCTTCGGCCGCGCCACCCCGGTCGAACTGGACTTCGAACAGGTCGAACTGTCGAAGTAAGAATTACGCTCGTCACCCCGGACTTGATCCGGGGTCCCGCTTTCTCATCGCGAGAAGCGGCATGACGAAGAGAGAAATTTCCGGGTGACCGGAAATAGCTGCGGGAGGATCGCTTCGGCGCTCCGTCAATACCGCTAAACTTGAACCGGAAGGTCGGCTTGCCGTCCTTCCAGCAACAGAGTGAGTGAAAATGGCCAAGAAGATTACGGGCTATATCAAGCTCCAGGTGCCCGCTGGAGCCGCCAACCCCTCGCCGCCGATCGGTCCGGCGCTGGGTCAGCGCGGTGTGAACATCATGGAATTCTGCAAGGCGTTCAACGCCTCGACGGAAAAGATGGACAAGGGCACGCCGCTGCCGACCATCATCACCGTCTATGCGGACCGTTCGTTCAGCTTCGTCACGAAGCAGCCGCCCGCCACCTACCTGATCAAGAAGGCCGTGAATCTCAAGTCGGGCTCGAAGGAGCCGGGCAAGGTTACCGCCGGCAAGATCACCCGCGCCCAGCTCGCCGAAATCGCGCAGGCCAAGATGGCCGACCTGAACGCGAACGACATCGACGCTGCGACGAAGATCATCGAAGGCTCCGCTCGCGCGATGGGCCTCGAAGTGGTGGAGGGCTAAGACATGGCAAAGCTGACGAAGAAGGCGAAGGCTCTCGCCACTGCCGTTGACCGCGAAAAGCTGCACGGCGTTGACGAGGCGCTGGGCCTGATAAAGACCCACGCGACCGCCAAGTTCGACGAAAGCGTCGAAATCGCGATCAACCTGGGCGTTGATCCGCGTCACGCCGACCAGATGGTCCGTGGCGTCGTCACCCTGCCCGCCGGCACCGGCAAGGACGTTCGCGTCGCCGTGTTCGCCCGTGGCGACAAGGCTGAAGCCGCGACCGCCGCTGGCGCCGACGTGGTGGGCGCCGAAGACCTGCTCGAATCGATCCAGGCCGGCAACATCGACTTCCAGCGCGTGATCGCCACCCCCGACATGATGGGTCTGGTCGGCCGTCTGGGTAAGGTTCTTGGTCCCAAAGGCCTGATGCCGAACCCGAAACTCGGCACCGTCACCCCGAACGTCGCCGAAGCGGTCAAGGCCGCCAAGGGCGGTCAGATCGAATTCCGCGTTGAAAAGGCCGGCATCATCCACGCCGGTCTCGGCAAGGCAAGCTTCTCGGCCGAAGACCTGCGCAAGAATTTCGACGCCTTTGTCGACGCCATCGTCAAGGCGAAGCCGTCGGGCTCGAAGGGCAAGTACGTCCGCAAGATCGCCCTGTCTTCCTCGATGGGCCCGGGCGTGAAGGTCGACGTGGCGGAAGTCGCTTCGGTCTGATCCGACGCACTTAATCGATAGGGGAGCCTCCTTCCTCCACGCGGGGAAGGAGGCTTTCGCTTTTTATGCTATAGCTCAACGTGCTCCCGCGAAGGCAGGAGCACCGTGTTTCCAAGCACCTTTGGGATGTACCAACAACGGTGTGAACTTCGGGGTGAGTGACCTTCCACCCCGGTTCCGGCAATGGCCGGAGCGCCAGCAGGTCATCATGTATCCGTCGGGAATGGCGGGTCGCCTACCGATGGAAAAATAGAATGTCTTTCGAACATCTCCCCGCCCTCCTCTCCGACGCGTTGAAGCGAAAAGGCTATGAAAGCCTGACCCCCGTTCAGGCCGAAGTAACCCAGGCGCAAGCCGAAGGCCGCGACCTCGTCGTCTCGGCGCAAACCGGTTCCGGCAAGACCGTCGCCTTCGGCCTGGCGATGGCGGGCGAACTGCTCGGCGAGCAGAACCGCCTCCCCGTCGCGGCCCAGCCGCTGGCGCTTGCCATTGCGCCCACCCGCGAACTGGCGTTGCAAGTCGCCCGAGAGTTGGAGTGGCTCTATGGCGAGGCCCGGGCCCGCATCGCCACCTGCGTCGGCGGCATGGACGCGGCCAAGGAACGCCGCGCCCTCTCCCACGGGGCGCATATCGTCGTCGGCACGCCCGGCCGCCTGCGCGACCATCTGGAGCGCGGCGCGCTGGACCTCTCCGGCCTCAGGACCGTGATCCTCGATGAAGCCGACGAAATGCTCGACATGGGCTTCCGCGAAGATCTGGAGGAAATCCTCGACGGCGCGCCGGAAGGCCGCCGCACGCTGCTCTTCTCCGCCACCATGCCCAAGCCCATCGTGGCGCTCGCCAAGCGCTACCAGAAGGACGCGCTGCGCATCTCCACCGTCAGCGACGAGCGCGGCCATGGCGACATCAGCTATCAGGCCGTGACGGTCGCCCCCGCCGATATCGAGAACGCCGTGGTCAACCTGCTGCGCTATCATGAGGCGGAAACGGCAATCCTCTTCTGCGCTACCCGCGACAATGTGCGCCACCTCCACGCCAGCCTCACCGAGCGCGGTTTCGCCGCCGTGGCGCTGTCGGGCGAGCATAGCCAGAATGAGCGCCACCATGCCCTGCAGGCCCTGCGGGATCGCCGCGCCCGTGTTTGCGTCGCTACGGACGTCGCGGCCCGTGGCATCGATCTCCCTAATCTCAGCCTCGTGGTCCATGTGGAAATTCCGCGTGATGCCGAAACCATGCAGCACCGTTCGGGCCGCACCGGCCGCGCGGGCAAGAAGGGCACGGCGGTTCTGATCGTCCCCTATCCCCGCCGCCGCCGCGTCGAATCCATGCTGCGCGGCGCGAAGATCCCGGTCGAATGGGGCACTCCGCCCAGCAAGGAGGCGATCCAAGAGCAGGACAATGCACGCCTGCGCGAGCGCCTCATGGAGCGCGCCGAGTTGGACGAGCAGGATTGGGCGCTCGGCGCCGAACTGCTGGAGACGAAATCCGCCAAGGAAATCGCCGCCATGCTGGTGAAGAGCGCCCGGGCATCGCTGCCCGCTCCAGAGGAACTGCTGGACGCCAGCGAAGCGCCGCCGCGCCGCGACGGGCCGCGCCCGGGCTTTGAGGACACGGTCTGGTTCCGCATGGACATCGGCCGCCGGCAGAACGCCGACCCGCGCTGGATACTTCCGCTGATCTGCCGCCGCGGCCATGTATCGCGGCAGGACATCGGCGCGATCCGCATCGCCGCCAACGAAACCTTGTTCGAGATCCCCAGCGCCATCGCCTCGCGCTTCATCGGCGCGCTGAAGCGGACCGGCGAAGCCAGCGACGATGGTGCCGAAGTCGCCTTCGAACAGGTAGAGGGCACACCCCGCGAGGCCGCGCGCGATAACCGTCGCGAGGGCCCGCCGCGTGGCAAGGGCCGTCCCAATGAAGGGCGCGGTCCCAAGCCGGCCTATGGCGCCCGTCCCTTCAAGGGCGGTCCGCGCAAGGGAGCCCCACGCAAACCGCGCGGCTAGTCAGGGGAGCCGGGCGGCCTCTCAGGCATTGGGGATGAATGGCCGCCCCTCTCCTCATCCCGATCCTCGGCGATCAACTGACGCCGGACATCGCCTCGCTCCGGGGCGCCGATCCCGAAAACAGCATATTGCTGATGATGGAGGTGGCGGACGAGACCACCTATGTCCGCCATCACAAGGCCAAGATTGCCTTCATCCTCTCGGCCATGCGCCATCATGCCGAGCGGATGAGGCGGATCGGCTGGACAGTCGATTATGTCCGGTTGGACGACCCCGCGAACAGCGGCAGTTTTACCGGCGAAGTCGCCCGCGCAATCGAAGGCCATCGCCCTTCCGCCATCAACGTCACCGAGGCCGGCGAATGGCGAGTGAGGGCGATGCTGGAGGAATGGGACGGTCGATTCGGCTTGCCGGTCACGATCCATGAGGATGACCGTTTCCTCTGCTCCCATGCCGAGTTCGACACCTGGGCGGCAGCGCGCAAGCAGTTGCGCATGGAATTTTTCTACCGGGACATGCGCCGCAAGACTGGCCTGCTGATGACGGAGGCGGGCGAGCCCGAAGGCGGCAGATGGAATTACGACACGGAAAACCGCAAGCCGCCGCCACAGCGCGATCTGCTGATGCCGCAACCAATCCCCTTCGAGCCGGACGGGATCAGCCGCGAGGTACTCGCGATGGTGGCGGAGCGGTTCGCCGATCATATCGGCTCGCTCGACAATTTCCACTTCGCCGTCACCCATGAGGACGCGCTCCGCCAGCAGGACCGGTTCCTGGACGAAGCACTCCCTCGCTTCGGCGACTATCAGGACGCGATGCTGACCGACGAACCGTTCCTGTGGCACTCGGTCCTCTCGCCCTATATCAATGCCGGCCTGCTCGACCCGCTGGCGCTGGCGCAAGAGGTAGAGCAGCGATACCGCGCCGGTACGGTCCCGCTCAACGCCGCTGAGGGCTTCATCCGGCAGCTCATCGGCTGGCGCGAATATGTGCGCGGCGTCTACTGGCATGAGGGCCCGGATTATGGCCGTCGCAATGCGCTGGGGGCGACGCGCGACCTGCCGGGCTTCTACTGGACGCGCGAGACGGACATGCACTGCATGGCCCAGGCGATCGGCCAGACGATCGACCATGCCTACGCCCACCATATTCAGCGGTTGATGATCACCGGCAACTTCGCCCTGCTCGCCGGGATCGATCCGCACCAGGTGCATGTCTGGTATCTGGAGGTCTATGCCGACGCCTATGAGTGGGTAGAGATGCCCAACACGCTCGGCATGGCGCTATTCGCAGACGGCGGACTGCTGGGGTCCAAGCCCTATGCGGCGGGTGGCGCCTATATCAACCGCATGTCGGATTATTGTGGGAAATGCCGCTATGATCAAAAGCGCCGAGTAGGGCCGGACGCTTGCCCGTTCAACGCGCTCTATTGGGACTTCCTCGCCCGCAACGAGCGCAAGCTTGCGCGCAATCCGCGCCTTTCCATGCCGTACCGGAACTGGGATCGGATGAGCGAGGAAGACCGCACCGCCATCCGGGCTCAGGCGGCGCGCTTCCTCAAGGACCTTGGCTAGTCCTCAGCCTGCTCCGCACAGCGACAGCATCCGTGCTGCCAGTTCCCGCTCCCCCATCACGACATGGGGAACGCCCATAGCTTCCAGATGCATGACCTCCGCATCGGAATGCGCGCGGGCAATCACCTGAAGATCAGGGTTGAGGTGGCGTGCGTGCTGGTGGATCGCTCCCCCTTCGAAGCCCTCCGGCACCGCGATCAGCAATCGGCGGGCTTCCTGGATACCGGCGGCGAGTAGATGACGGTCCTCCAGCGCGCTACCGCGCACAACCGACAACCCCGCCTCCTCTGCCTCGCTTGCGCGGTCCGGGTCGGCCTCCATAACCACGAAATGCGCCTTCGTTTCAGCGAGGCGCTCTCCGATGAGCTTGCCCACCCTGCCGTAGCCGACAAGGATGACATGGCCCATCCGCCGCTGCTCGGGCGCCCTTTCCCCCTCTTCCTCTTCCGGCTTTTGACTCCGCACGATCATCGAGAAGATCAGTGGATTGAGGAAGATCGACACGATCGCACCAGCCAGGATCAGGTCGCGCGCTTCGTTGGGCAATATGCCAAGCCCCGTCCCCAGCGATGCCAGGATGAAGGAAAATTCGCCGATCTGCGCAAGGCTCGCGGCGATGGTCAGCGCAGTATCACCCGGATGGCCGAAGGCGCGGACGATCGCGAAGGCTGCGATCGATTTGCCCACGACGATGATCGCCACGGTCGCGAGCAAGGGAAGCGGCTGTTCGATCAAGACCGCCGGATTGAACAACATGCCGACTGAAACGAAGAACAGCACCGCGAAGGCATCGCGCAGGGGCAGCGTTTCTTCGGTGGCGCGGCGGCTGAGTGGCGTCTCACCCAGAATCATGCCCGCGAAAAAGGCGCCGAGCGCAAAGGAGACGTCGAACGCAACGGCCGCCCCGAACGCCACCCCCAGCGCGATGGCAAGCACGGCAAGGCGGAACAGCTCGCGCGACCCGCTATGCACAACCCAATGCAGCGCCCAGGGAATGACGCGGCGGCCGACGATCAGCATGAGGGCGACGAATCCCGCCACCTTGAGCAGGGTACCCAGCAGCGGAGCGAGCAAGGCGCCTGCCCCGCCACCTGCGTCGGCATTGTTCATGACCCCGGCCAGCGCGGGGAGCAGCACGAGCGCCAGCACCATCACCAGGTCCTCGACGATCAGCCAGCCGACAGCGATACGCCCACGCCGCGTCTCCACCAGATTGGCGCCCTGCAGCGCCCGCAGAAGGACCACGGTACTGGCGACGGAGAGGGCAAGGCCGAATACCAGGCCGCCGAGCAGCGGCCAGCCCATGAAATGCGCTAATCCCATGCCCATCAACGTGGCGACGGCGATTTGCCCGAGAGCGCCGGGGACCGCGATATTCTTGACCGAGAGCAGGTCGCGCAGGGAAAAATGCAGACCGACGCCGAACATCAGCAGGATGACGCCGATCTCCGCCAGTTCATTGGCAAGGCTCGCATCCGCGACGAAGCCGGGGGTGAAGGGACCGACCATGATGCCGGCGATCAGATAGCCGACGAGCGGCGACATTTTCAGGCGGTGGGCGATGGCGCCCATGATGAAGGCAACGACGAGGCCCGCTACGATCGTACCGATCAGGGGCGTGTGATGGGGCATATATGTCTTCCCTGTGCGCCGGCGGGCGCGCTGGCCCGGACGGCTGCTACTTCGTTCATTCAGCGACGGTCAGTACGGCCATCGACAGCAGTGCGCCGGCCAGCCCTAGTCCAGCTACAACGGTGGGCATGAACCACCAGGGCGGACGCCGGTTGCGGCGGCGCGATCTTCTCTGAATCATCTTGAGCTCCTTGGCTAAAGGACGATGCTTTCAGCAAAGGAGGGGAGGCGCTCGGGCTTGTCGAGGAGAGGAACGTTCAGCGGGTCTGCGCAAGGGAGCGCCGGTGAACAGTTTAGCGGGAAGCGGCAGCACCCGGAGCGAGAGTGCGGCGATCCATAGCAAGCACATAACCGCCAAGGCACTGAAAGGCGCGCGTCCATCTCCATCGGGATCGACGGTTCGGATCACCACAGGGTCGGCATGGGCACGGCCCTTGAGGACCACGCTCAAAGTCGCGGGATTGAAGGCGGAGCCGGTCAGCCTGCTCGACGGCGGCCCGATCGGGGCCAGCGCGCTCAGCAGCGCCACACCGAGGCTCGCCCACAGGGTCAGGATGAAGAGCAGCCGGCCCTTCATGCCTCTATCCCTGTGTCGTGCTGGGGTCATGCGTACTAAGGTCCCTTCGGCGGCGAAGATAGGCGCTGAGCACCGTAAAAACCAGTCCCCGAAGGGGGGCTTGGCGGTTGACAGAAGCGAGTCATTCCAGTAGCGGGCCACATTCCCACGCGGGTCGGAAGGACTCTTTGTCCTCTCTCGATTTGCGTAAAGCAGATTTGAACGAGAAGAGAAGAGCCATGTTCGCAGTTGTGCGCACGGGCGGCAAGCAGTATCGCGTCGCCGCCGGAGACAAGATCGTCGTAGAGAAGCTGGCCGGTGAGGCTGGTGATAAGGTGACCCTGGACGACGTCCTGTTCGCCGGTGAAGGCAAGGACGTGAAGGACGCCAGCAAGCTGACCGTCGCTGCTGAAATCATCGCGCAGGCGAAGGGCGAGAAGGTCATCGTCTTCAAGAAGCGTCGTCGTCACAACTATCGCCGGAAGAACGGCCATCGCCAGAACCACACGATCCTGAAAATCGTGTCGATCGGCGCCTGAGCCGCTAGCTAAGATTCGAGGAGTTTAGGTCATGGCACATAAGAAAGCTGGCGGTTCGTCGCGTAACGGTCGCGATTCGGAATCGAAGCGCCTTGGCGTGAAGAAGTTCGGCGGTCAGGAAGTGATCGGCGGCAACATTATCATTCGCCAGCGTGGTACCCGCGTCTATCCCGGCCGCAATGTCGGCATGGGCAAGGACCACACGCTGTTCGCCCTGGGCGAAGGCCGCGTGGTATTCCACACCGGCAAGCTCGGTCGCAAATATGTGTCGGTCGACGCATTGGCCGAAGCAGCCGAATAACGGACGATCGATGACGGATCGTCCCTCGCTATCGGGGCGATCCTGCCGGTAAAGTGTCTTTCAGATGCTCTTCCGGGTCGAGGGAAAAAGGGGCGCCCCAGACGGGAGCGCCCTCTTTTTTTGCTTGAAGGTGTCTCCCCTGTAATTTCCCTCAAAGCTCTGGAACCACGGGTCTTTTCACGCGTCATGGAGGCGGGGCTCAGCCAGAGAATAGTCGTCAAGCCGTAACTTTCTGCGGCCATGGACGTACCGGAAATTAGGAGACGTTTGATGTTTGCCCGTACCCCCCGCCTGCTGCTTCGGCCCGGCTGGATGGAAGATGCGCCTGCCCTTGCTGCCGCGATCGGTGATTCCGCCGTTCTGCGCAATCTCACGCGCGTCCCCGCCCCCTACGGCGTGGCGGATGCGGAGGCGTTTCTGGCTCAACCGCAGCATTCCCGCCTCCCGCGCCTGCTGGCATTCACCCGCACCAAGGGCGCGCCACGACTGGTCGGTAGCTGTGGCATCCATGAGGCTGAGGACGGCACGCCGGAACTGGGCTTCTGGATCGCCCGCCCCTATTGGGGCCTCGGGTTCGCGACGGAGGCTGCCCGGGCGGTGCTGAGCATGACCGCTGCGGCCGGCGTCAGAGACATTCGCGCGGCGCATTTCGCGGACAACCCTGCCTCGGGCAATGTGCTGCGCAAAATCGGCTTCCGCTATACGGGGAAGGTCGAGAAGCGCTTCAGCGTTGCGCGCGGCGGCGCTGCGGACTGCTTCGTCTTCGAACAGGATGAAGCAGCCCGAATGACTTTTGATCCTGCGATGGATCTTTACGGCGACTCGCTGCCCGCTTTGGCAGCCTGAAAACAGGGAAAGGGAGGGAGCAGCACGGGCACTGCCCCCTCCCCACTCCCCAAAATTGCGGTACGCGTGGTTTAACTTCGCCGCATTAGCGGCTATGGGCGCGCGATGCACTTTCTCGATCAGGCCAAGATTTACATCAAGTCCGGCTGGGGCGGCCCCGGCGCGGTCAGCTTCCGGCGTGAAAAATATGTCGAATATGGCGGCCCGGACGGCGGCAATGGCGGCAAGGGCGGCGACATCATCTTCGAAGCAGTCGCCGGCCTCAATACGCTGATCGATTTCCGCTATACCCAGCATTTCAAGGCGCAGCGCGGCCTGCCCGGCGCGGGCAAGAACCGCTACGGAGCGGGCGGCGAAGACCTGGTCATCAAGGTGCCCGTCGGCACGCAAATCCTTACCGACCCGCAACCCGTCGAGGGGACGGAGGATGAGGACGGCTATCCGGAATATGAGGACCAGGAACTGCTGGCCGACTTCACCGAGGTGGGGCAGCGCGTCGTGCTGCTGCGTGGCGGCGACGGCGGGCGTGGCAACCTGTCCTACAAGACCAGCACCAACCGGGCACCGCGCCAGCATGGCACCGGCTGGCCGGGCCAAGAAATGTGGGTTTGGCTGCGGCTCAAGCTGCTGGCCGACGTCGGCCTGGTGGGCATGCCCAATGCCGGCAAGTCGACCTTCATCAATCAGGTCACGAATACCAAGGCAAAGGTCGGCGCCTATGCCTTCACGACGACCAAGCCGCAGTTGGGCGTGGTGCTGCATCGCGACCGGGAGTTCGTGCTGGCCGACATTCCGGGCCTGATCGAAGGCGCGGCCGAAGGGGCGGGGATCGGCGACCGCTTCCTGGGTCATATCGAACGGTGCCGCGTGCTGCTGCACCTGATCGACGCGACCGGAGACGATCCGATCGAGCAGTGCCGAATCGTGCAGGATGAACTGGCGGCCTATGGCGAAGGGCTCGACGAAAAGCCGCAAATCGTCGCGCTGAACAAGGGAGACTTGCTCGGGCCGGAACTGATGGAAGACATCGCCGCACAGCTTCGGGAGGAAGCTGGCGTCGATGATCTGTTCATCATCTCCGGTGCGACCGGCGAAGGGGTGCCAGCGCTGCTGGACGCGGTCCTGCCCTTGCTGGATCAGCCCGCGGGCGAGAGCGAGGCCGATGATGAGGGCGAAGAAGACGCGCCGTGGTCGCCGATTTGATCGTCGAACATCCCAACCCGTTCGGTTTTGGCTCTGACAGATGAACCCTTCTCCCCTCTCCGGCTTCCCACCGTCTCAAATCCGCCGCTTGGTCATCAAGATCGGGTCCGCGCTGCTGGTCGATCCGCAAGGCGAGGTCCGCGAGGCATGGCTGCGTACGCTCGTGGCCGATGTTGCCAAGCGCAAGGCGGCCGGGCAGCAGATCATCATCGTCTCCTCGGGCGCGATCGCGCTTGGCGCGCGACGGCTGAAACTTCCAAAAGGCGGGCGGGGCAGTCTGGAGGATGCGCAGGCGGCGGCGGCGACCGGACAGATCGCGCTGTCGCAATGCTGGGCCAGCCTGCTTCAGGAAAATGGCATCACAGCCGCTCAGATGCTGGTGACGCTGGACGATCTGGAGCATCGGCGGCGCTATCTCAACGCTTCGGCGACGCTGGACCGGCTGATGGCGCTGGGCGTGGTACCCGTGGTCAATGAGAATGACAGCGTGGCCACGGCCGAGATCCGCTTCGGCGACAATGACCGGCTGGCGGCGCGTATCGGACAGGCGGCACGGGCTGACGCAGTTGTGCTGCTGTCCGATGTCGATGGGCTTTACACCGCCAACCCGCATGTCGATGCGAACGCCATGCTGATAGAGACAATCGAGCGCATCGACACGCGCATCGCCGGGATGGCGGACAGCGGTTCCGCTTCGGGCATGGGCTCGGGCGGCATGACCTCCAAGATCGAGGCGGCGCGGATCGCGACGGGCGCCGGGGCGCATCTGGCGATCATCTCCGGCAAGGTGGATGCGCCGCTCTCGCGCTGGAGCGAAGGAGGCCGTGGCTCCATCTTTCTCGCAGCGCCGGCGAAGCGCGCGCGCAAGGGATGGTTGGCCGGGCGACTGACGGTGCGGGGGCGGATCGTGATCGATGCTGGCGCGGAGGCGGCGCTGCTGCGCGGCAACAGCCTGCTGCCGGCCGGCGTGGCGCGGGTTGAAGGTGTTTTCGCGCGGGGAGACGTCGTCGATATACTAAGCTCGGATGAACGGGTGATCGCACGCGGCCTGATCGAATATGACAGCGAAGAGGCCTTGCGCATCGCAGGGAAGCGCAGCGAGGACATCGCCGCGCTGCTGGGGCATCTCCCTCGGTCGGTGCTGGTCCACCGCGATCATATGGCGATGGTCTGACGCTCATGAGCTTACGTATTGCGATGACCGGCGCGACGGGGTTCGTCGGCGCCGAAACCTTGAATCAGGCCCTGGCGGGCGGTCATCACGTGACCGCGATCACGCGGCGCGCCCAACCGCCGCGCGCGCACCTGAAATGGGTGCCGGGCTCGCTGGAGGACCGTGCCGCGCTGAATACGCTCGTCCGGGATGCCGATGTCGTCATTCACATCGCGGGCGTGGTCAATGCGCCGGACCGGGACGGTTTCGAACTGGGCAATGCGCGCGGCACCATGGCCGTCATCGACGCGATGCGCCAGCGCGGCGTGCGGCGGTTGATCCATGTGTCGTCTCTGGCGGCGCGGGAGCCGGGGCTGTCCGACTATGGCTGGTCCAAGGAGCTGGCGGAGCGGCACGTGAAGGCGAGCGGCCTCGACTGGACGATCGTGCGGCCGCCGGCAATCTACGGCCCGGGCGACCGGGAAATGCTCGAGCTATTCCGGATGGCGAGGCGCGGCGTCATGCTGATGCCGCCCGAAGGGCGCCTTTCGGTGATCGAGGTCGGCGATCTGGCCCGGTTGTTCCTGGCGCTCACGATGGAACGGGAGATGCGTAGCCTGACCCATGTCTATGAGGTCGACGATGGGACGCCCAATGGCTGGGACCATCAGGATTTCGGCCAGGCGATCGGGCGAGCAGTGGGCCGGTCCGTGCGAACCTTCGCCACCCCCAACTGGCTGCTCGGCATGGGCGCGCGGGTGGACCGGATGTTTCGTGGCAAGGGCGCCAAGCTGACGCCCGACCGGGTCAGTTATTTCTGTCACCCCGATTGGGTGGTGAAGAAGCGTAAGCAGCCGCCCAAACGGCTGTGGGTGCCGCTGGTCCCGACCGAAGAAGGGTTGAAGGCGACCGCCGACGCCTATCGGGCGAAGGGCTGGCTTTAGGAAGCGGCCGGCTTGTGGGCGCGGCGTTCGGCGACGAATTCGCTGATCGCCTGACCGCTGGCGTTCAGCAGCGGATAGGTGCGGGCGTCCGACATCCAGTCAGGACGGCGAGCGCCGCTGCCATAGAAGGTGTCGTAGACCAAGCTGAAGGCGAGAAAGACGAGGGTCGCGCCGATCAGCCCCTTGATGGCGCCAAAGCCCGCACCCAGCACACGATCGACCGGCCCAAGGATCGATTGACGGGTACGGCGGCCGATGGCGTGGGCGAGGAGCTTGCCGGCACCGAAGGTTACGCCGAACACCAGAAGGAATGAGAGAATTGCAGCGCCACTTCGCGTTCCGACGAAGGGTGTCAGGATTTCCGTGGCGGAGCTGTGGAAAAGGCGAATGGCGAAGATGCCGAGGACCCAGGCGATGAGCGACAGGGTTTCCTGAACGAATCCGCGAAGGAGTCCGAAAACGGCGCATCCGCCGAGCAGGAGAAGGACAAGGATATCAACCGCGTTCATCGCAACGCTGGCTATCCGCGGCCGAGCATCTGGTCAACAAGCTGTGACAGGGCGCGGTAGCCGCTGACCGATATGCCCTTCACCCCGTCGGCAGCGGCGGAGGGCACGAAGGCGCGGTTGAAGCCGAGCTTGGCGGCTTCGCGCAGCCGCAGCGGAGAATGGGCGACGGGACGGATTTCACCCGACAACGCGATTTCACCGAAGAGCACGACGTCGGCCGGCACCGGCCGCTCCGACAAGGCGGACATAAGCGCGGCGGCGACGGCAAGGTCGGCGGCGGGGTCGGACAGGCGATAGCCGCCCGCGACGTTCAGATAGACTTCGCAGGTCGAGAAGCTGAGGCCGCAGCGCGCCTCCAGCACGGCAAGGATCATGGCGAGGCGGCCGCTGTCCCAGCCGACCACCGCGCGGCGGGGGGTGGCGCCGCTGGAAAGGCGGACGACCAGCGCCTGTATCTCCACCAGCACGGGCCGGGTTCCCTCGAGTGCGGGGAAGACGGTGGCGCCGGTCACCGTCTCGTCGCGGTGGGTCAGGAACAGGGCGGATGGATTGGAGACTTCCTCCAGCCCTTCGGCGACCATAGCGAAGACGCCGATCTCGTCCGTGCCGCCGAAGCGGTTCTTGATCGCGCGCAGGATGCGGTATTGATGGCTGCGCTCGCCCTCGAAGCTGAGCACCGTATCGACCATATGTTCCAGCACGCGCGGGCCGGCGATGCTGCCGTCCTTGGTCACATGGCCGACGAGGATGACCGCCGTGCCACGCTGCTTGGCGAAGCGGATCAGTTCCTGGCTGGAAGCGCGCACCTGGCTGACGGTGCCCGGCGCGCCCTCGATGAGGTCGCTGTGCATCGTCTGGATGGAGTCGATGATGAGCAAGGCGGGCGGATCGCCCTCCCCCAGCGTCGTCAATATGTCGCGGACAGAGGTGGCGCTGGCGAGCTGGACCGGCGCGGTGCCAAGGCCTAGGCGCTGCGCGCGCAAGCGGACCTGGTCGGACGCCTCCTCCCCGCTGATATAGGCGACGCTGTGCCCAGCCGAAGCGATGCGGGCGGCCGCTTGCAGGAGCAGCGTCGATTTGCCGATGCCGGGATCGCCGCCGATGAGGGTCGCGGACCCCGAGACGATGCCGCCTCCCAGCGCGCGGTCGAACTCGGCAATGCCGGTGGTGGTGCGTGGCGGCAGCTCGACCTTGCTGTCGAGGGCCACCAGCGTCAGCGCGCGGCCGCCGCTTTGCAGGTCATGACGCGCGGAAAAGATGGTTTCGGCGGCTTCCTCGACAATGCTGTTCCATTCGCCGCAATCCTCGCACTGGCCCTGCCAGCGATTGGTGACGGTGCCGCATTGCTGACAGACGAATTTGCGCTTTGCCTTTGCCATCAGCAGGGTATGGCCGCTTCAAGTGAACGTTTCAAGAACAAAGCTGCGTGGGCGGGAGAGAGCTGGGCGGCAGAGCCGGGGCTGGCAACCGATCCTCAAGTGGCGCATTGTTTCGCTATGAAATCTTTTCGCGTCGCC
The DNA here is from genome assembly GCF_000412635.1 of Sphingobium bisphenolivorans. Lineage (GTDB taxonomy): Bacteria > Pseudomonadota > Alphaproteobacteria > Sphingomonadales > Sphingomonadaceae > Sphingobium > Sphingobium bisphenolivorans. The sequence goes on along the minus strand of NZ_ASTG01000012.1, from coordinate 10,159 downwards.
AGCTATAATATCCGCAAAGCCATAGGAACCGATCGCCGCCGGATGCCGGAACGGGTGATCGACGTGCTGAACGAGGTGGATGCCGACGTCATTGCGCTGCAGGAGGCGGATCGGCGCTTTGGCGTGCGGTCGGCGGCGATCCCGCCATGGCTGCTGGAAGCGCTCAGCCCCTACAAACCTGTGCCGCTCAATGTGCAGGCGGATTCGATGGGCTGGCACGGCAACGCCATATTGGTCCGGAAAGAGGCGGAGATCGGTCATCATGACGTGCTGCACCTGCCCTGCCTGGAGCCGCGCGGCGCGACCATGGCGGAGGTGACGCTGGGCAAGCGAACCCTGCGAATTTTCGGAATGCATCTGGACCTCTCTGGCCTGTGGCGGCGCAAGCAGGCGGCAGCGGTGATCCATGCGGCGGGGCTGCGGGATGCGATGCCGACCGTGCTGATGGGCGACCTCAACGAGTGGAGCGCCGGTCGCGGCTGCCTGGCCGACTTTGCGCGCCATTATAGTTTCGCGCCGTGCGGCCGCAGCTTCCACGCGCAGCGGCCCGTGGCGCGGCTCGACCGGATCATGCATTGCGGGCAGTTGAAGCTGGTCGACAGCGGCGTGCATGAAAGTGCCGCAGCGCGGCGGGCGTCGGACCATCTGCCGATCTGGGCGGAGTTTTCGGTGCGGTGAGGGAGGCACGAGGTCCGGATGGAAGCGACAGCCCCGCCATAGCTGCTCTGGCCTGCCTCCGTTCGGTTCGAGCTTGTCGAGAACGGCGTGCCGACTTCGCAACAGACGCTTCTCGACTTCGCTCGAAGCTGCTCGAAGCGAACGGATGGAGGGATATTTCGCTACTATGAAAGAGCGGGAACTGAGGCTCGCACTGGTCTGCTATGGCGGGATCAGCCTGGCCGTCTACATGCACGGCATCACCAAGGAAATCTGGCGGCTGGCCCGCGCGAGCCGGAGCTTCCATGATGGGGCGCCGGCAGGCGACAGCAGCGAGGCGGTGTATCGCGGGCTGCTTGAAGCGCTGGAGGAGCAAAGCGGCATCAGGTTGCGGGTGATGCCCGATATCATCGCAGGCGCGAGCGCGGGCGGGATCAATGGCATATTCCTGGCGCAGGCGATCGAGACGGGCCAGTCGCTCGAACCGCTGACCGCCATGTGGCTGGAGAATGCCGATGTCGAAAAGCTGCTGGACCCCGATGCCCGGCCGGCGCGGCGGCTGACCAAATTCTGGGCGACCCCGCTGGTGTGGATGGCGGCACGGCATCCGGGCGACACGGTCGAGCGCACGGTGGCGCCCGACACGCGCGAGGAGGTGCGGCACAAGCTGTCGCATTTCATCCGCTCCCGCTGGTTCGAGCCGCCCTTTGGCGGCGACGTCTTCACCGCGATGATCCTGGATGCGTTCGACGCGATGGAGGCGGCGGAGCGCGGGCCGACGCTGCTGCCGGAAGGGCATCCGCTGGACCTGTTCGTCACGGTCACCGATTTCGAAGGCCATCCGCAGAGCCTCAACCTCAACAGCCCGCCGCAGGTGATCGAGACGGAGCATCGCCTGTCGATCGGCTTTCGCGCACGCGGCCGCGGCGAGCGGGTCTTCGCCGATCCGGCCGAACTGGTCTTCGCCGCGCGGGCGACGGCGAGCTTTCCCGGTGCCTTCCCGCCCTTCACCGTGCGCGAGCTGGACCGGGTGCTGACCCGGCGGCATCGCGCCTGGCCGACGCGTGACAGCTTCCTCGCGCGCGCCCTGCCCCGCCATGCGGCGCAAGGGAAGGCGGAGGATGCCGTGCTGATCGACGGGTCGGTGCTGGCGAATGCACCCTTCGCGCAGGCGATCGGCGCGCTCAAGAACCGTCCCTCGCGGCGGGAGGTCGATCGCCGCTTCGTCTATATCGACCCCAAGCCCGGCCATCGGTCGATCCAGCTCAACCGGCAGGGCGACGCGGAAGATGCGCCGCCGGCCAATGAAGGCGCGCAGCTTCCGGGATTTTTCCGCACTATCTTCGGCGCGCTCAGCGATATTCCGCGCGAGCAGCCGATCCGCGATAATCTGGACGCCATCGACCGGCACAGTTCGCGCATCCGGCGCATGGCGCGGATACTGAACGCATTGCGGCCCGGCATCGAGGCTGAGGTCGAGAGCACGATCGGCGGCCTGATGTTCCTCGACCGCCCGACCCCCGCGCGGCTGTCGGCCTGGCGCAGCAAGGCGCAGCAGCGCGCCGCCAGTTCGGCGGGCTTTGCCTTTCCCGCCTATGGGCACCTGAAGCTGTCGGGCATCGTCGAGGATCTTGCCGACCTGCTGTTCCGCCTCAGCAGCGAGGAAAGCCCGCTGATGCGCGAAACCTACCGCCAGACGCTGTGGAGCCATGTTCGCTCGATCGGGGCGGATCAGTTGACGGAGGATGTGGGGCCGAACTCCGCGCCCGTGGGGTTCTTCCGCACCCATGATCTCAGCTTTCGCATCCGCCGCCTGCGTTTTCTGGCGCGGCGGCTGGCCGACACGCTGGAGGTGGACAGCAAGGCTGGCGAGGATGTCATTCAGAAGATGCACGACGCCATCTATTCGGCCCTGTCCCATTATACCGAATGCGAGGGGATCGACTTCTACAATGGCGAGATCCGTGCCGCCGCTGGGCAAGTGCCGAACGATCCGGGCGCGGCGCTGGCCGCGCTGGCGGACCTACGCGGCCTGCGCGAGCGCGACGACCTGGCCGACATGGTGCTGGCGGACGGGCTGGCCGCGCTGCCCAAGGCGGAGCGGCGCACGATGCTGCTCGCTTATCTGGGCTTCCCCTTTTACGATATCGCAACCCTACCGTTGCTCCAGGGCCACGCCATGGACGAATATGATCCGGTCAAGGTGGACCGGATTTCGCCCGAGGATTGCAGCGCGATCCGGGCGGGCGGCGCCGAAGCGACTCTGAAAGGCATAGAATTCAACAATTTCGGCGCCTTCTTCAGCCGGGCCTATCGGGAGAATGACTATCTTTGGGGCCGGCTGCATGGGGTGGAGCGGCTTCTGGACATCGTGATTTCAGCATTACCCGCGGCAAGCCGTCTTTCCGAAGAGACGATCCATGCGTATAGGCGGGCCGCTTTTCTGGCGATCCTCGACGAGGAAGAGCAGCGACTGGGGCATGTCGCTGATCTGATAGCCAGTTTGCGGGAGGAAATCGGGTGATCACGGGGGTGAGGCTGGTTCCGATGGTGATGATGCTGGCGCTGGTCGCCGGCTGTCGCCTGTCGTCAGAGGAGGACAGTTCCGCCGCCAACCAGACGGCGGCGGTCGCTGCCGTGCCGCCCGCCCCTGCCCTGCCCGAGCCGCCCGCCGAGCAGCCGGCGCTGCCCCCAGCCCGTCCCTCCGCCGAAGTCACGGTGCGCGCGCACCCCGCGCCGCTGGGCTCGCTGGACCTGCCGCCTTCGCAGGACGCGGCGGCGGCGACGCCCTTCCCCGACGAGGTGGCCCGCTACATGGTCGATCGCGACAGCTGCGATCATTTCCGGGGCGAGGAACCCTATGATGCGGAGCGGCGCGCCTTTCTGGAGGAAAATATCGCGGAACTGTGCATCGGCACGGACGCGAAGCTGGCGATGCTGCGGCGTCGTTACGCGGCCAATGGCACGGTGATCGCGGCGCTGCGCGGCTATGAGAGCCGGATCGAGGGCGAGTAGCGTTCAGAGCAGGGAAACCAAAGACCTCCTATTCCCGTCACCCCAGACTTGATCCGCGGCCCCGCTTATTTGTTCGCATAGCTGGAAGATAAGCAGGATCCCGGGTCAAGCCCGGGATGACGACTTCCAAAACAGCAGGTTCCGCATTCACGCCATCAAGCAACCAGTGCGTCGATCGCCCTTGCAAGCTCGATGTCGCGGCGGGACAGGCCGCCTGCGTCATGGGTGGTCAGCGTGATCGTAACGCGATTATAGACGTTCGACCATTCGGGGTGATGATCCGCCTTTTCCGCGAGCAGTGCGACACGGCTCATGAAGCCGAAGGCCCCGTTGAAATCGGGGAAGGTGAAGAGGCGGCGAATGCCGTCGGGCTCCTGAACCGGCGTCCATTCCGGTAACTGCTGGAGGGCTTGCGCGCGCTGCGCATCGTCGAGCCTGGCGATCATGGGCGATCCTTTCCTGATGCGGGCGAAATTAACCCATTTTGCGAATCGTCGGCGGTTTTCAGATGATTCGGAACATGCTTTATGTGTGTCCCATGGACGATGCCGGTCAACCGCTCCGTTTCGCGCCGACGCGCGAAGAAATAGAAGCCTTGGCGCTGAAGGCGCTAACGCGGCTGCCCGATCCGTTTCGGGCCCACCTGTCGAACATCGTCCTCTTCGTCGAGGAATTCGCCGATCCGCAAGTGCTCAAGGAAATGGAGATCGACGATCCTTTCGGCCTCACCGGCCTTTATACCGGGCGCACGGTAGGCGAAGCCGCGCAGACCGGGGATGCCCCGCCCACCGTGCATCTGTTCCGCCGGCCGCTGCTGGACGAATGGGTAGAGACGGGCGTGCCGCTGGACGCGCTCATCACCCATGTGGTGGTGCATGAGATCGGCCATCATTTCGGCCTCTCCGACCTCGACATGCATGTGCTGGAGGACATGGTCACCCTATGAGCCGGGTGGCATTGCGCCTCTCGGGCGTCGCCTGCGTGCGCGGCGGGCGGTTGCTGTTCCGCGGCGTCGATCTGGCGCTGGAGCCGGGCGGCTGTGCCCTGCTGAAGGGGCCGAACGGCGTCGGCAAGTCCAGCCTGATACGCATTTGCGCGGGGCTGCTGCGGGCCTCCGCCGGGACGGTCGATCGGCATGGGCGGGTGGCGCTGGCCGACGAGCGGCTGGCGCTGGACATGGAGCAGCCTTTGCGGCACGCGCTGGAATTCTGGGCGCGGCTGGACGGAGCTGGCCAGCGAACGCTGGACGGCGCGATGGAAGCGATGGCGCTGGAGACGCTGGCCGAGGTGCCGGTGCGGATGCTCTCGACCGGGCAGCGCAAGCGGGCGGCGCTGGCACGGGTACTGGCGTCCGGCGCGCCGATCTGGCTGCTGGACGAACCCGCCAACGGGCTGGATGATGCGGCGCAGCTGTTGCTGGGGGATTGCGTCGCCGAGCATCTGGCACGCGGCGGGATCGTGCTGGCGGCATCGCATCAGCCGATTGCGCTGGTGACGCCGGTGGTGCTGCACATGGCGGACCATGTCGCCGAGGATGCGGAATGAACCTGCTGGTGACGCTCGCGGCGCGGGACCTGCGGCAGGCGTGGCAGTCCGCCGGGCTGTGGCTGCCCGTCGCCTTCCTGCTGCTGGTGGCGAGCCTTTACCCCTTTGCTGTCGGCCCCGACGCGGCGCTGCTGGGGCGGACCGGCGGAGGGATGCTGTGGATCGCGGCGCTGCTGGCGAGCCTGCTGCCGGTGGATCGGCTGGTCGCACCGGATCGAGATGCGGGCGTGCTGGACCAGCTGGCGGCGCGCGGGATCGGGGAGGAGATGGTGGTGCTGGCGCGGCTGGTTGCGCACTGGCTGGGCTTCGGGCCGGCGCTGATGCTGGCTACCCTTCCCGCTGCCGCACTGCTGAAGCTGGACGGCGCGACCATCAGAGCGCTGGAGCTGGGCCTGCTGATCGGGACGCCGGCGCTGGCGGCCCTGGGGCTGCTGGTGGCGACGCTGACGGCGGGCCTGCGATCGAGCGGCGCGCTGTCGGGATTGCTGGCGCTGCCGCTGGCGGTGCCGCTGCTGATCTTCGGCGCGGGCACTTTGGCCGATGGGAGCGGCGCGGCGCTCAAGTTCCTGGGCGCGGCATCGCTGCTGCTGGTGGCGATCACGCCCATCGCGGGGGGAGCGGCGATCCGCGCGGGCCGGGAATAGCTCGACAGGCGATGCGCCTTCGGCCAAAGGCGCGGCCATGATCGCGCTGCTCGCTTCCGCCCTGTTCGTGGCAATCTGGTCGACAGGGTTCGTCGTCGCGCGGGCGCTGGTGCCGCATGCAGCGCCTGAACTGGCGTTGGCGATACGGCTCAGCCTGACGACGCTGGTGCTGAGCGGGGCGGCGCTCTACGCCCGGCAGGCGCTGCCGCGCGGCCGGCGGTTAAGGCTGCACCTGATGGCCGGCGCCATGCTGCACGGCATCTATCTGACCGCAAGCTGGTGGGCGGTGAGCAACGGCATGCCGGCCGGGATCATGTCGCTGCTGGGCGCGCTGCAGCCGCTGATGGTGGCGGTGGCGAGCGTTGCGTTTCTTGGCGACCGGCTGCCGGGGCGCGCCTGGGCAGGACTTGCAGTCGCGATCGTCGGGGTTGCGTGCGTGCTGATGCCCGCGATCGAAAGATCGGGCGCGAACGCAATCAGCCTCTTCCCCGCGATCGTCGGCATGCTGGCGGTGCTGAGCATGGCCGGCGGCACCTTGATCCAGCGGGGATCGATCGCCGGAGACGGCATCGCCATTTCCGGCGCGGTGCAGAATGCCGGCGGCACGCTGGTGGCGGTCACCGCAACGCTGCTGGCTGGCGATTATCGCTGGGACGGCGCACCGATCCTGTGGCTGGGCATCGGCTGGTCGGCGCTGGGCCTCTCGGCGGCAGGCCTGTCATTGCTGGTCTGGCTGGTGCGGCATCAGGGGCCGACGCGCATGTCGATGTTGCTGCTGCTCGTCCCGCCGCTCGCCGCCATAGAGGCATGGCTGCTGTTCGGGGAGCGGCTGGGGCCGGTTCAGCTTGCCGGCTTCGCGCTGGCGCTGGGCGGCGTGATGCTGGGCAGATCGACGCGACCAGCGCTCAGCGGGGAAGTGGCGGAGCCGGCTTGATCGGGCCATCGCTCGTCCAACCGAACGAAGCCTCTATTCATACCCAAGGCCGTGCGTCGCTGGAGGCACAATGGATGCTGAAACAAGTTCAGCATGACGGTGGAAGGAAATTCAGCCCTCGCGCAGCCGCTCGTGGTGGCGGATCACCTCGTCGATGATGAAACGCAGGAATTTCTCCGTGAAATCCGGGTCGAGATTGGCATCAACCGCGAGCTGGCGTAGCCGGGCGATCTGCCGTTCCTCGCGACCGGGATCGGCGGGGGGCAGATCGTGCGTCGCCTTATACTCGCCCACGGCCTGCGTGACCTTGAAACGCTCCGCCAGCATGAACACCAGCGCGGCGTCGATATTGTCGATGCTTTCGCGATAGCGTTTCAGGGTCTGGTCCACATGCGTCCTCCGATAGAATGGCGTGCTTTTTGCCGCTTCCCGCCGCCCATGCAAGCTATTCCCGCTTGCCTTTAGCTTTTCCCCTCGCCACATGGCGCTAGTCATGACAGCATCCGCTACCGGCAATGTCCATCCCATCGGCCGCGCCAACAGCGCGCCCTCGCTCGCCCCCATGATGGCGCTGGTCGCCGAGGGGATGAACCATGTGAATGCGGTGATCCTGGACCGGATGCAGTCGCGCATCCCGCTGATCCCCGAACTGGCGGGCCACCTGATCGCGGGCGGCGGCAAGCGGCTGCGCCCGATGCTCACCCTCGCCTGTGCCGACCTGGTCGGCTATGCCGGGTCGCGGCATTACAAGCTGGCGGCGGCGGTGGAGTTCATCCACACCGCAACGCTGCTGCATGACGATGTTGTGGACGGATCGGGCCTGCGCCGGGGGCGCAAGACCGCCAACATCATCTGGGGCAACAGCGCCAGCGTGCTGGTGGGCGACTTCCTCTTCTCGCGCTCCTTCGAGCTGATGGTCGAGGCGGAATCGCTCAAGGTGCTGAAGATCCTTTCCAACGCGTCCGCCGTCATCGCCGAAGGGGAGGTCAACCAGCTCACCGCCCAGCGCAAGATCGACACCAGCGAAGAACAATATCTGGATATCATCGGCGCGAAGACCGCCGCGCTGTTCGCCGCCGCCTGTCGCATCTCCGCCGTGGTCGCCGACCGCAAAGAGGCGGAGGAGCAGGCGCTGGACGTCTATGGCCGCAACCTCGGCATCGCCTTCCAACTGATCGACGACGCCATCGACTATGAGTCCGACGGGGCGACCATGGGCAAGGATGCGGGCGACGATTTCCGCGACGGCAAGGTGACGCTGCCGGTGATCCTGGCCTATGCGCGCGGCGGCGAGGAGGATCGCACCTTCTGGAAGCAGGCGATTGCCGGCAACCGGGTGAGCGACGAGGATCTGGCCCACGCGACCGGCCTGCTCCGGGGTACGGGCGCTATTGCCGATACGCTGGCGCGCGCGCGCCATTATGGACAGCGGGCGATCGATGCGCTCGGCATGTTCGATAATGGCAAGGCCAAGGCGGCGCTGACCGAAGCGGTCGAATTCGCGATCGCACGAGCTTATTGAGGGTTTGGCGTCGCTCGTCCGTATTGGATGTACGAGCGTTATTCCTGAAAGAAAGTAAGGGGGCTTCGACAGGCTCAGCCCGAACGGGATGAGATGGGCGGTCCCGACCCCGCATGATCCTTGCCCCTGAAACCATCGCTTTCCTGATCGTCGCCGGCCTGACCGCCGGCTGCATCGACGCGATGGCGGGCGGCGGAGGGCTGATCTCGCTTCCCGCTTTGCTGGCAGCGGGCGTTCCGCCCGTACCAGCCGTCGCGACCAACAAGTTGCAGGGTGCTCTCGGCACCTTCGGCGCCTGCATCTCTTATGCGCGGGCGGGGCATCTGGACCTGAAAGCCTGCCGCTGGCCCGTGCTCGCGGCCTTTGTCGGATCGATCGGCGGGGCATGGCTGATCCAGCGTGTCGATCCGTCGATCCTCGCGGGCCTGATGCCCGCGCTGCTGATCGCGCTCGCGGCCTATTTCACATTCTCCCCCAAGATGGGCGAGATGGACCGGCATCAGCGGATCGGCATCGCTGCGCTGAGCCTGCTGGTCGGGGTCGTGGGCTTTTACGACGGCTTTTTCGGGCCGGGCGCCGGGGCCTTCTACACCACCATCTTCATCGCGCTGGGCGGGCTGGGGCTCGTGCGCGCGACGGCGCAGACCAAGGCGGCCAATCTGGCGAGCAATGTCGCGGCGCTGGCGACGATGATCCTGGGCGGTCATGTGCTGTGGGTCGCGGGCCTGCTGATGGCAGTGGGCAGCATCGCGGGCGGGCAGATCGGATCGCGGCTGGCGATGCGTTTCGGCAGCCGGCTGATCCGGCCGCTGCTGATCATCATGTCGCTCGGCCTGACAGCCAAGATGCTGCTGGACCCCAAGAACCCGATCCACGCGCTGCTGTTCGGCTGATCGAAAGCGGCCATTGCGCTTGGCCGCGAATGGCGCGAGAGGAACGGCGATGACCGCCCTGCCGATCCATGCCGTGCTGCCCGAACTGCTCGCCCATCTGCGGGAGGCGAGCAGCGCCGTTCTGGTGGCGCCGCCGGGCGCGGGCAAGACCACGGCGGTCGCCCCTGCCCTGCTGCCCGAGCCATGGTGCACGGGCCAAGTGCTGCTGCTCTCACCCCGGCGGCTCGCGGCCCGCGCGGCGGCGGAGCGGATCGCCGAACTGATGGGCGAGCAGCCCGGTGGAACGGTCGGCTATGCGACGCGCATGGACTCGCGCCAGTCGGGACGCACGCGCATCCTCGTCCTTACCGAGGGCATTTTCGTCCGGCGCATTCAGGATGATCCGGAGCTGTCGGGCGTGTCGGCCGTGCTGTTCGACGAAGTGCATGAGCGCAGCCTGGACAGCGACTTCGGCCTGGCGCTGGCGCTGGATGCGCAGGGCGCGCTGCGGCCGGACCTGCGGATCATTCCCATGTCGGCCACCTTGGACGGGGCGCGCTTTGCCGCGCTGCTCGGCGGGGCGCCCGTGATCGAGAGCGAGGGGCGCATCCAACCGCTGGAGCTGCGCCATGTCGGGCGCGCGGCGGAAAAGCGGATCGAGGATGAGATGGCCGCAGCGATCAGGCGCGCCCTTGGCGAAGAAGCCGAGGGCGACCTGCTCGCCTTCCTGCCCGGCGTCGCGGAGATCGAACGGACGGCAGAGCGGATCGAGGGCGGCGATGTCGAGGTGCATCGGCTGCATGGATCGCTTGATCCCGCCGCCCAGCGCGCGGCGATCCGGCCATCGCGCGAGGGGCGCCGCAAGGTCATTCTCGCTACCTCCATCGCCGAAACCAGCCTGACCATTGATGGCGTGCGGATCGTCGTGGACTCGGGATTGGCGCGGCGGCCGCGCTATGACCGCGCGGCG
>NZ_ASTG01000011.1 GCF_000412635.1 Sphingobium bisphenolivorans | reverse complement strand
GACCCGGCTCGTGACCGAGCGGGCGAGCCAGGCGGCGGCGACGCAGCGGGCAGGACGCGCGGCGCGACAGCGGCCGGGCGTCGCCTATCGGCTGTGGGAGGCGGCGGCGACCGCGGGCATGCCGCCCTTCGACCCGCCGGAGATTTTGGAAAGCGATCTTTCCAGCCTGCTGCTCGACTGCGCGCTCTGGGGCGTGGGTGACCCGGCGGGCCTGCGCTGGCTGGACGAGCCGCCGGCCGCTGCTGTTGCGGAGGCGCGCAAGCGGCTGACAGCACTGGAGGCGCTGGATGAAGATGGGCGCATCACCGAGCATGGCCGGGCGCTGGCGAAGCTGCCGCTGGCACCGCGCATCGGCCATATGCTGGTGCGGGCAGGCGAGATGGGGCTGGCGGAGGTCGCGGCTGAGATAGCCGTGCTGCTCGGCGAGCGCGGGATCGGCGGGCAGGATGTGGACCTCTCTCAGCGGCGGCTGCGCTGGCGGCGGGAAAGCGGCAAGCGCGCGGACGCGGCGCGGGCCTTGGCAAAAAGATGGGCGCGGCTGGCGGCTGGCGCGGACTCGCCCACGACATCGGAACATGCCACCGGCCTCTGCCTCGCCCTCGCCTTCCCGGATCGTGTGGCAAAGCGGCGGTCGGCAGACGGCGCGAACTGGTCGAGTGTCGGTGGACGTGGTTTCCGGCTTGATCCGGTTAGTTCCCTGGCGCGTGAGGAATGGCTGGCGGTGGGAGAGGTTCAGGGCAGCGCGGCGGGCGCACGCATCCTTTCCGCCGCGCCGGTCAGCGAAGCGGAGGTGATCCGCCTGTTCGGCCATCGCATCGCCGAGCATCGAACGGTGCGCTTCCGCCCCGGCGATGGCGGCATAGAGGCGCTGCGGGAGCGGCGGCTGGGGGCGGTGCGGCTCTCTTCGGGGTCCGACGACCGGCCCGATCCCGAAGCGGTGAGTGCGGCTTTGTTGGAGGGTGTGCGTCAGGGTGGGCTGGACCTGTTGCCTTGGTCCGACGCAGCCCGTTCGCTGCGGATGCGGGCGGCGTTCGCAGGCGTTGAAGCGCTTTCCGACGGGGCGCTGCTTACAACCCTGGACGAGTGGCTGCCGCCGTTATTGGCGGGCAAGCGGCGGCTGTCCGATATCGACCGATCGCAACTGTCGGGTGTGCTGGACGGGCTGATCGGCTGGGACGGCAAGCAGCAGATCGAACGGCTCGCGCCCCCTGACTTCCGCTCTCCCGCCGGCAGCACCCACGAAATCGACTATGCGGCCGAGGGTGGCCCGCGCGTCGAACTGCGCGTACAGGCGCTGTTCGGCCTTGCCGAGCATCCGACGGTCGGCAGCCAGCGCATCCCGCTGCTGCTGTCTCTCACCTCGCCGGCGGGCCGGCCGATCCAGACGACGCGCGACCTGCCCGGCTTCTGGGCGGGCAGCTGGAGCGCGGTCGCCAAGGAGATGCGCGGGCGCTATCCCAAGCACCCTTGGCCCGACGATCCGGCTGGAGCGAGCGCCACGTTACGCACCAAACGCGCCGACGCCCGCGCCAAGCCTTGACTTGCGGCCGCGCGCTGGTGCAACGCAACCGCCACTGCCTTTGAGGAGTTACGACGGCGTGAGCGCGCTAATCTATCAGATCCAGAAGAACGCCCTGCAATCCGGCAAGGCGCGGACCAATCAATGGGTGCTGGACTTCGCGCAGTCGGAGCCGAGGAAGGCCGATCCGCTGACCGGCTGGACCGGATCGGGCGACACGCAGAGCCAGGTCAAGCTGACTTTCCCCTCCGAGGAAGCGGCGCGCGCCTATGCGGATCGGAACGGCATCGCCTACAAGGTCATTCCGACGCCGCCCAAGACACTGAAGATTCAGGCTTACGCCGACAATTTCCGCTGACGGCGCCGCGCACCGCCGGCTCCACAGCATAATCGAGGCCAGATGATGCCCGATTGCCGCCTTATTCCCTTGCCAAAGAGCGGGCTGAGGCGGCAATAGCCGTTCTTTCACGGAAAGACTGAAGAGATAATGACGGATCGCCAGCAGATTTTCGACAGCGTCGCCGCGCAGATCGCTCCTTTCAACAAGAAGGGCGTCGAACTCACCGAAGCGACGAGCTTCGCCGGTGATCTGGAATGGGACAGCCTGACGGTGATGGACTTCGTCGCCGCGATCGAGGATGAGTTCGACATCATCATCACGATGAACATGCAGGCAGAGATCGAGACGATCGGCCAGCTGGTCGATGCCGTGGCGAAGCTGAAGGCCGCCTGATGACCGACGCTGCCGAAACCGCGACCGACACCCGCACCCCTGCCGAAGTCGCGGACGCGCGCGATCTTTTCTCGAAGTTCGATCCGCTGATCGCCGAGCGCGAGGCGCTGCTGGCGACCGGCGTGCGCGACCCCTTCGCGATCGTGATGGATGAGGTGAAGTCGCCGACCCAGGCGGTGATCAAGGGCAAGGACACCATCCTGCTCGGCACCTATAATTATATGGGCATGACCTTCGACCCGGACGTGGTCGCGGCGGGCAAGAAGGCGCTGGATGAGTTCGGCGCCGGCACGACCGGCAGCCGGGTTCTGAACGGCACCTATCAGGGCCACAAGGAAGTCGAGGACGCGCTAAAGGATTTTTACGGCACGTCGGGCGCGATGGTCTTTTCGACGGGTTATCAGGCCAATCTGGGCATGATTTCCACGCTGGCGGGCAAGGGCGACTATGTCGTGCTGGACGCCGATAGCCATGCCTCCATCTATGACGGCTGCTTCCTCGGCGATGCGGAGATCGTGCGCTTCCGCCACAACAGCGTCGAGGATCTGGACAAGCGGCTTGGCCGCCTCCCCGCCGACGCGCAGAAGCTGGTGGTGCTGGAAGGCGTCTATTCGATGCTGGGCGACGTCGCTCCCCTGCCCGACATGGTCGCGGCGGTGCGCAAGCATCCCAACTGCATGATCCTGGTCGATGAGGCTCATGGCATGGGCTTTTTCGGGGCCAATGGCCGCGGCGTCTATGAGGAGCAGGGCGTCGAGAAGGACGTGGATTTCGTCGTCGGCACCTTCTCCAAGTCGGTCGGCACGGTCGGGGGCTTCTGCGTCTCCAACCATCCCAAGTTCGAGGTGCTGCGCCTCGTCTGCCGCCCCTATGTCTTCACCGCCTCGCTGCCGCCGAGCGTCGTGGCCACCGCCGCTACCAGCATCCGCAAGCTGATGCACGCTGGCGAGAAGCGCGCGCATCTGTGGAAGAACAGCCAGCGGCTGCACAAGGGGCTGACCGACCTCGGCTTCAAGCTGGGTACCGAAACGCCGCAGTCGGCGATCATCGCCGTGATTCTGACCGACCAGACGCAGGCTGTCGCCATGTGGCAGGCGCTGCTGGAGCTCGGCCTCTACGTCAACATGGCCCGCCCGCCCGCCACGCCCGCGGGAACATTCCTGCTGCGTTGTTCGCTTTGCGCTGAGCATAGCGATGAGCAGGTAGGCCAGATCATCGGCATGTTCGAGGCGGCAGGCAAGGCGACCGGCGCCATCGGCTGACCCCGTCCTAATCTCTGATAAAGGTTCAATCGATTGCGTCCTGCGGCGGAGTGCCCGCGCAATTCGGAACCTTTCACCTGCAGTCATTCTCCGCTAAGCTTCCTCATCTGGTCTAACTGTCGATGATGGACGGCTATTTCATGGATGAAGCGGCGACGGGATGGCGAAGTGCTTTGCGTCGCGTCTTGCCGGCCATGCTGGTCATCCTGCTGATCGGATCGCTCGCCGCCCTTCTCTACAACGCCGGCAAGGCTTCGCGCGACCACGAGCGCGCGCTGCAGGAACAACGCCGCAGCCTGGAAGTCATCGCCCTCGCCCGCGCTTTTGACGCCAAGACGGCGCGCGCGGAGGTGACGCTCGCCCGCTACGTCATCAGTCTCGACCCCGATACCGGGCGGCTGTTCCAGGACCAGTGGCGCACCGCCGCAAGCCAGCTCAAGCAGATGAGCTATGTAACGCGCGAGTCCCAGTGGCAGCGTCCCAACGTGCGCGAATTGGAGGCCGCCTTCGCCCAGCGCGGCAAGACGTTGAGCGAAATCGGCCTGCGCACCACCTACGACCAGAAAATGGCCGCGCTCGCCCGCTTCCACCAAGCTGGAAAATCGGAAGATCTACGGCATATCAACCTGCTGCTCGACCGCGTGATCCAGGCGGAAAATGCCCGCCTGCGGGAACGGAGCCTGGCGGTGTCGCTGGCCGGCGACCGGACGGAGTGGGTTGGCAAGACGTCGCGGCTTGTCGGCTTGGTGCTGCTCGTCTGCGTGCTCTTCGCGCTATGGCTCGCGAACGCCGCCTATAACGAGCGCCGCAAGGCGGGGCGTCAGGCGGAGGATGAAGCAGCGCGCGCCGATCGGCTGGAGGCAGCGGTGGCAGCCCGAACGGCTGAACTGTCCAGCGCTTATGAACAGCTGAAGAAGGAAACCGCCGAGCGGGCGGTGGTCGAGGAAAATCTGCGCCAGATGCAAAAGATGGACGCGGTCGGGCAGCTGACCGGCGGCATCGCCCACGACTTCAACAATATGCTGGCGGTGGTCGTCGGCGGGCTGGAACTGGCGAAGCGCAAGCTGCGGCTGAAACCGCAGGAGGCGAGCCGGCATCTGGACAATGCGATGGAGGGCGCCACCCGCGCCTCCGCCCTGACGCGCCGGCTACTGGCTTTCGCCCGATCCGAGCCGCTGTTGCCCCGCGCCGTCGATCCGGACAAGCTGGTGACGGGCATTGCCGAACTGATCGACCGGTCCATCGGCGACCAGATCACCGTCGATTTCGAGAATGCGGCGAACGGCTGGCGCATCTTCGTCGATCAGCATCAGATGGAAAATGCTGTCCTCAACCTGTGCGTCAACGCGCGCGACGCGATGGATGGACGCGGACGGCTGACCATCAGCACAGGACAGGTCCATCTGGCCGCGCAAGAGATCGGCGAATGCGCAGAGGGCGAATATGTGAGGCTGAGCGTAGCCGACGACGGCTGCGGCATGACGCCAGAAGTTTTGGCGCGGGTTTTCGAACCCTTCTTCACCACCAAGCCGGTCGGCAAGGGAACGGGGCTCGGCCTCAGCCAGATTTTCGGCTTCGTGCATCAGAGCGACGGCGAAATCCGGATCGAATCCGCGCCCGGCAAAGGCACCTGCGTCCACATCTACCTGCCCCGGCGCATCAGCGAGGAGGGTGACGAGCCCGCCGACACGCTGGACGCCGAGCGCGAGGCGGTAATGCATCCGCCCACGCGTATCCTGGTGGTCGAGGATGACCCGCGCGTGCTCAACCAGACGATGGCGGCGCTGGCCGAACTGGGCCATCTTCCGGTCGCCTGCGACCATCCGTCGAAGGCCGCAAGGCTGCTGATGAGCCATCGCGACATCGGCCTCATCATGAGCGACGTGTTGATGCCCGAGATGACCGGGCCGGAAATGATCCGCACCCTGCCCGCCGCCTTTGCCCATCTGCCGGTGCTGTTCGTCACCGGCTATGCGGGCGACATTGCGGAGAGCGCCGATTTCGGCGGCCACGAAGTGCTGCGCAAGCCCTATACCCTGCTCGCCCTCGCCCATGCCTTGTCGAGCGCGCTCAGCGGATCGCACCACCCCGGAACAGCCGCGGCAGCAGAGTAAGCGCGCCGATCAGCGGCCAGCGCCGCTGCCACGGCCTGATCTCGATCGCGGTGCCGGCATGACGGTTTATCTTCCAGGCAAGATAATCGATTCCGCCTGCGTAGGTGAAGCTGGCCTTGGCGAGGCGGATGACGGACAGAAATTTGCCCCGCCGCTGGAGTTGCCGCCACCGGGCTGGCGCATCGGCGGGAGAAGGCGGAAGACCCTGCGCCAGAGCCGCCTCGCCAAAGCGGCGGTAACGATCAGGGTCGGCATCCACGATCGAGAGCGAGCGTCCTTTCCGCTCAGCCCGCAGTTCGGCATTATAGGTGAGCGTGAAGCCCGTGCGCCAAAGCGACAGCGCGTCCTGCTGATCCGCCATGGGCCGGGCGAGCGAGAGCAAGGTGGGGGTAGCGCTGGCGACGACGCCGATGGCGCGCTGGCGAGCAAGATCGTCCGCCGCCCAGAGCAGCCGAGCCGGTTGGGCAAAGCGCGCCCAGACCGAGACATTGTCGGCAGCCGGACTGTTGAGGCGGGCGAAGTCAGCCTCCGACAGCACCGCATATTTGGCGATCAGCCCATTATGTTCGAACGGAAAGACGTTGGGCGGAATCAGCCGGTTGGCGGTGGCTAGCCAACGCTTGCCGTACGCGTCACGATAGTTGGACACGATCAGGTAGAAGTCCAGCATCAGCCCGTCGAGATTCTGTTCCCGCAGGCAGGAGCCATAGAAGAGCACGGCACGCGAGGCAGCAGGATATTTCGCGGCGAGAGCGCCCGCCATAGCCGCCGCCCGCGGGTCCGCAGCGGCAGTGAGTTCGGCGGCGACGAGGGAGAGAAGGGTTTGGGGCATCGGTCCTGCTGAGAGCATATCGTGCTCCTGCGGAGGCAGGAGCCCAGTTCCGGCGTTTGGACTGTGCTCCTGCCTTCGCAGGAGCACGAACGACTTTCAAGGCTGCCGCCTGAATATCAAGGACAGATTGTTTGCAGGCATTTCGATCAAGCGCTGGAACCTCAGCCCTTCCGCCTCCGCCGCTGCAATGACCTCTTCCACCTTGCGCAATCCCCACCGCGGATCACGCGCCTTCAGCGAAGCGTCAAAGGCGGCGTTGCTCGGCGCCGTTTCCCTGCCGTCGCGCAGATAGGGACCGTAGAGGTAGAGAAGGCCGCCGGACGCGAGCAACGCTCCTGCCCCCTTCATCAACCCGACGGTCGCAGCCCAGGGACTGATATGGACCATGTTGATGCAGAGCACCGCATCGGCGTGCGTGATCGGCCAGTCGGCGGCCGCATCCAGCCGGATGGGCGGGCGGATGTTCGCGAGGCCGGCTTCAGCACTCCATGCCGAAATCGAGGCGAGCGCCGCCGGATCGGGATCGCTCGGCTGCCATTCGAGCTCAGGGAGTCCCGCGGCGAAGTGGACCACATGCTCACCGCTGCCGCTCGCCACCTCCAGCACGAGGCCGGATGGCGGCAGTTCCTCGCGGAGGATGGCGAGGATAGCGTCACGGTTGCGCTCCGTGGCGGGGGCATAGCGCTTCTGTGCGGCGGTGGCGCCGGAACCGAGTTCCCACGGCTCCGGCCCGGCCGTCATTCCGCCGCTTCCGCCTGTGTGGGCTCGGTCCATGTCAGGACCGGCTTGCGCGCGGCCAACGTCTCGTCGAGCCGGCGGCGCGGAGCGAAATAGGGTGCGCCCTTCAGCGCCTCATCCCCCGCCTTGGCGCGTCCGGCGAGGCTCCGCAGCGCCAGGATAAACTGATCGAGCGCGGCCTTGCTTTCCGTCTCGGTCGGTTCGACCAGCATCGCGCCATGGACGACCAGCGGAAAATACATGGTCATTGGGTGAAAGCCCTCGTCGATCAACCCCTTGGCGATGTCGAGCGTGGTAAACCCCTCGGCCAGCCCCTTGTCGCTGAACAGCGCCTCATGCATGCAGGGGCCGCTCGACCCGAAGGGCGCGTCCAGCACGTCGTCAAGGCTGCGCAGGATATAGTTGGCGTTCAGCACCGCGTCGCTCGCGACCTGGCGCAGGCCGTCCGCGCCATGGCTGAGGATGTAGGTGAGCGCGCGGGTGAACATGCCCATCTGGCCGTGGAAGGCGACCATGCGGCCGAAGCTGGCGGCGTGATGCTCGTCCGCCGTCTCCTCCTCGATCAGCACGAACTTGTCGCCTTGGCGTTCCACGAACGGCAGCGGCGCGAAGGGCGTGAGCGCTTGGCTCAGCACCACGGGACCAGAGCCGGGGCCGCCGCCGCCATGGGGCGTCGAGAAGGTCTTGTGCAGGTTGATGTGCATGGCGTCGACGCCGAGATCGCCGGGGCGGACGCGGCCGACAATGGCGTTGAAGTTCGCGCCGTCGCAATAGACGAAGGCGCCCGCGGCATGGACCGCCTCGGAAATCGTCTTCATGTCGCGCTCGAACAGGCCGCACGTATTGGGATTGGTGATCATCACCGCTGCCACGTCGGGGCCGAGCCGGGCTTTCAGAGCTGCCCGGTCGACGCGTCCATCCGGGGTCGCGGGGATATCCTCGACCTTGTAGCCGCAGAAGGCGGCGGTCGCGGGGTTGGTGCCGTGGGCGCTTTCAGGGACAAGGATGACACTGCGGGCGTCCCCGCGTGCCTCCAGCGCCGCGCGGATCGCGAGCAGGCCGCACAATTCGCCATGCGCCCCCGCCTTGGGGCTCATCGCGACCGAATGCATGCCGGTGAGCTTGACCAGCCATTCCGCCAGTTCATGGATCACCGCCAGCGCACCCTGCACCGTCGACTGGGGGCTAAGCGGGTGAAGATCGGCGAAACCGGGCATCCGCGCCACCTTCTCGTTGAGGCGCGGATTGTGCTTCATCGTGCAGGAGCCGAGCGGGAACAGGCCAAGGTCGATGGCATAATTCTGGCGGCTGAGGCGGGTGTAATGGCGCACCGTTTCCTGCTCCGACAGGCCGGGCAGGCCGATGCTATCGGCGCGGGCGAGATTGCCGAGGCGGCTTTCCACCTTGGGCGCGTCGGCCAAATCAACACCGGTCGTGTCGGTCGATCCGATCTCGAAGATCAGCGCTTCTTCCAGCATCAGCGCGCGGTTGCCCGTGGCGGTTGCGGGGATGCTGGCGGTTTCGGTCACCGCCTGCGGGGCGGTGGGGCGGCCTTCCTTCAGCATGGTCATGCCAGTTCCTCCTCAAGCGCCTTCGCCAACACTTCAACATCCTCCGCCGTCACCGTTTCCGTCACCGCGACGACCAGGCCATTGCCGATCTGCGGCGCGTCCGGGAACAGACGGCCGAGCGACACACCACCCAGCACGCCCTTGTCGGCAAGGTTGCGGACGACTTCGCGCGCGTCCTTCGACAGGATCAGCGTGAACTCGTTGAAGAAGCTCTCGTTGAGCAGCTTCACGCCCGGCACCCGCGCCAGACGGTCGGCCGCCTGCACAGCGAGGCCATGATTGAGCGCCGCCAGCTCGCGCAGGCCTCTCTCCCCCAGCAAGGTCATGTGGATGCTGAAGGCCAGCGCGCAAAGGCCCGAATTGGTACAGATGTTCGAGGTGGCCTTCTCGCGACGGATATGCTGCTCGCGCGTCGAAAGGGTCAGCACGAAACCGCGCTTGCCCGCCGCGTCCACCGTCTCGCCGCAGAGCCGGCCCGGCATCTGGCGGACATATTTCTGCTTGCACGCGAAGAGGCCGAGATAGGGTCCGCCGAATTGCAGGCCGACGCCGATCGACTGGCCCTCGCCGACGACAATGTCAGCGCCCATATGGCCCGGCGCCTTTATCGCGCCCAGAGCCACCGGCTCCGTCACGACAGCAACCAGCAGAGCGCCTGCGGCATGCGCGGCCTCGGCAAGCGGGGTGAGGTCGGCGATGCGGCCAAGAATGTCGGGATATTGCACGACGACGCAGCTCGTGTCCTTGTCGATCCCGGCGATCAGCGCATCGATGTCGGTCGCGGCGTCCAGGGTCGGCGCTTCATGCACCAGCGCGTCGCCGGTGAATCTCGCCATGGTGTTGGCGACGGAAACATAATGTGGGTGCAGGCCCGAGGACAGGATTGCCTTGCCGCGCTTGGTGATGCGGCGGGCCATGCCGATCGCTTCCCAGCAAGCGGTCGAGCCGTCATACATCGACGCGTTGGCGACGTCGCAGCCAAGCAGGCGCGCCACCTGCGTCTGGAATTCGAACAGCACCTGGAGCGTGCCCTGCGCAATTTCGGGCTGATAAGGGGTGTAGGCGGTCAGGAACTCGCCGCGCTGGATCAGGTGATCGACGCTGGCGGGGACATGGTGCTTGTACGCGCCTGCGCCGAGAAAGAAGGGCGCCTCCCCTGCCGACAGATTTTGCCGCGCCAGCGCCGCCATGTGGCGCTCGACCGCCAGTTCGCTGGCATGATCGGGCAGGCCGGCGATCTTGTCGGAAAGACGGGCTTCGGCGGGAACGTCGACAAACAGGTCATCGACCGAGGCCGCACCGATGACGGAGAGCATCTCCTGCCGGTCGCTGTCGGTAAGGGGTAGGTAGCGCATGATATTGTCCCGTTTCGTCACCCCCGCGAAGGCGGGGATGACGTTGTTAATCAAAGGCTCGCGACGAACTTCTTGTAGGCAGCGTCGTTCATCAGGCCTTCCAGCTCGCTCGCATCCGTGACGCGCAGCTTGAAGAACCAGCCATCCTCCTCGGCGTCGCTGTTCACCAGCGCGGGTTCGTCCTCCAGCGCGCCGTTGGTTTCGACCACTTCGCCGGAGATCGGCGCATAGACATCGGACGCGGCCTTGACTGATTCCACGACAGCAGCGTCGTCACCCTTTTCGAAGGTGGTGCCTTCGGCGGGCAGCTCGACGAAGACGATGTCGCCCAGTTGCTCCTGCGCATAGTCGGTGATGCCCACCGTGGCGATTTCGCCCTCGACATCGATCCATTCATGTTCGTCGGTGAAATAGCGGCTCATGAAATACTCCCCTTGAGAAAAGTTGATCAGGCCTTGCGGCGGTAGCGGTGCGGCACGAACGGCATCGACGCCACGGAGGCGGCGATCCGCTTGCCGCGGACCTCGATTTCCAGCGCGGTATCGAGAGCGCTGTGCGGCAGGCTGACCCAGCCCATGGCGATCGGCGCGCCCACGGTCGGCGCGAAACCGCCGGAAGTGACTTCGCCCACCTTCGCAGCCCCCGCATAGATCGGCGCGCCCTCGCGCGCCGGCAGCCGGCCTTCGATCTTGAGGCCGACGCGCCTGGAGCCAGGCCCGTCCGCCAGTTCCTTCAACACGCGAGCATGGCCGATGAAGCCCCCCTCCTCGCGCCGGCGCTTCTGGATCGCAAAGCCGAGATCAGCGCCGATCGCGCTGACCGCAGGCGTCAGGTCATGGCCGTAGAGCGGCAGTCCCGCCTCCAGCCGCAAGGAGTCGCGCGCGCCGAGGCCGATCGGCTTCACCTGCGGCAGTTCGCAAAGCGCATCGGCCAGCAGCGTCACGTCCTCGGCGGAAATGCTGATCTCGAACCCGTCCTCGCCGGTATAACCCGACCGGCTGATCCACAGCGGGACACTGCGCCAGGTGAAGAGGCCGGACTGCATGAAGAGGAGATCGGCTGTTTCAGGGATCAGGCCAGCCAGCGCCTCACCCGCTTCCGGTCCCTGGAGCGCGAGCAGCGCCTGCTCGTCCATATGGTTCATCACGACCTCGTCGGGCAGATGCTCGATCATCCAGCCGATATCGTCATATTTGGTCGCACCGTTGACCACCATGTAGATAGCCGCGCCTTCAAAGGCGTTCCCGCCCATCCGCGACACCATCAGATCGTCCAGGATGCCGCCCTCTTCGTCGAGCAGCATGGAATAGCGCTGGCGAAAGGGCTTCAGGCCCTTGATGTCGCTCGGCAGCAGGATTTCCAGCGCCTCGTCCACGCCCTCGCCCGAAAAGGTGAGCTGGCCCATATGGCTGACGTCGAACAGGCCCGCATGCTCGCGCGTCCAGGTGTGCTCGGCCATGATGCCTTCATACTGGATCGGCATGTGATAGCCCGCAAAACCGACCATGCGCGCGCCCATGGCGCGATGCCAGGCGTCCAGCGGCAGCTCCTGCAGCGGCAATTCTTCTTCGAGATGGGTAATGTCGTCATTGCCGGACATGAGAGGGCAGCCTTTCCGTGAAGGGTTATCGGCGACAAACGCGGATGTCCGATGATCGGACCCCAAGCGTCTGCCACCCCCTCTGTCACGGAACCTGAGAGCTTTGACCACCAGCCAAGCGGCCGGATGGCTTACCCCTTCGGTGGGACGGCGTTACCCCGTCCGCTTTCCAGAGTGCCTGCCCATGATGCGGTCCTTTGGCCTGAGAGATTCCGGGGCGGTTGCTCCTTCGGCGACGGGACGGCCTGAAAGGCTTCCCATGCTCTCCCGCATCAAGTCCGATAACCGAATCCTCGGTCAGCGGCGACACCCCCGCATTGCGGGAAAGCATAGGCGGCGTCAATTGCCCAAATCGGGTTGCTCAGCTGAGTGCCAGTTCGCCAAAAATGTCGCTGTGGCACTTTTCGGCGTAGCGGTCGGTCATGCCGGCGATGAAGTCGGCTATGTGGCGGCTCCGCTGCGGCTCCGCTGCCGGACAGAAGTTGCGCCACTCTTCGGGCAGCAGCCGAGGGTTGGACTGATAGGCGCGGAACAGGTCGGTGACGATCACCCGCGCCCTGTTGGCGGCTGCCAGCTGAGAGGGGTGATGGTAGAGCGAGGCATACATGAAGCGCTTGAGTTCCCGCTCCTGCGCCGCCAGTTCAGGCGAGAAGCAGACCAGCGTGCGGCCGAGGATGCGCACATCGTCCGCCGTCTCGACGCCCGATGCCGCGATGTTCGCGCGGGTTGCGGCGATCAGATCATTTGCCATGACGCCGATCTGCTCCCTCACCAGTTCGCGCAGCAGCCGGTCGGACGGGATATCGGGATAGCGGGCACGCACCCCCTCCCAACAGCGCCGGACCAGCGGCACGGTGAGCAGATCGTCGAGGCTCAGCAGCCCGGCGCGCAGGCCATCGTCGATGTCGTGATTGTCGTAGGCGATGTCGTCCGCGATGGCCGCCAGCTGCGCCTCCAGCGAGGCGTGGCTGGTGAGGTCGAGCGGGAACAGCGCGTCCACCTCCTGCATCGCCCAGCCCGGATGATCGACAGGGCCATTATGCTTCGCCAACCCTTCCAGCATTTCCCAGCTGAGGTTGAGGCCCCGGAACAGCGGATAGGGACTTTCCAGCAGCATCAGCGTGCGCAGCGTGTGGGCATTGTGATCGAAGCCGCCATGGTCGTCCAGCAACGCCTCCAGCGCATCCTCCCCCGCGTGGCCGAAGGGCGGATGGCCGATATCATGGGCGAGGCAAAGCGCTTCGGTCAGATCCTCGTTCAGCCCGAGCGTCCGGGCCGTGGTGCGGCCGATCTGTGCCACCTCCAGACTATGGGTCAGCCGGACGCGGAAATGGTCGCCATCGGGCGAGACGAAGACCTGCGTCTTGTGGCGCAGACGGCGAAACGCGATGGAGTGGATGATCCGGTCGCGATCCCGCTGGAACATGTCGCGGGGGCCGCGCATCTCGCCGCCCGGTTCTGGGTGCAGCCGCCCCCGGCTCCGGTCCGGATGCGAGGCATAGGGCGCGAGCGTCGTCATGCCGTTGCCCTCAATTGGCGGGCAGCCGTTCGACCACCTCTCCCGCGTCGCTTTTCCAGGCGAACACGTCCGCTCCCGCTGCCTTCAGCTTGTCCTCCAGCGTCTTTGCGCGGGTGAAGCTGGCGAACGGCCCCACCAGCAGACGGTTGGTGCGGCCCCAGCCCGCGACCCAGGCATCCTGCGGCTCGAGGGAGTCATATTTCTTGCGCAGCCCCTTCATCGTGAAGGCGAGCGCGCCCTTATTGGCGCCGGTGCCGACCTGCAGCCAGTTGCGCGCGGGATTGGCGGCGAGGCGCGCCTTTTCCTCGGCCGCCTTTTTCTTTTCCTCGGCCAGCTGCTTGGCCTTGGCGTCCGCTTCCGCCTTCGCCTTGGCGGCGGCCGCTTTCTTGGCCTTGTCTGCGGCAGCGGCGGCCGTCGCCTCTCGTTCGGCACGGCGCCTGGCCTGGAGCGCTGCGACCTCGGCTAGATCGACGGCGGCCACGTTCGGCTGGCGTTCGGTATCGGGCACGTCGATAGCGTGGATGATGTCTGCCAGGCTGCGCGTGACTTCCGGATTG
This sequence comes from Sphingobium bisphenolivorans, assembly GCF_000412635.1. Taxonomy (GTDB): domain Bacteria; phylum Pseudomonadota; class Alphaproteobacteria; order Sphingomonadales; family Sphingomonadaceae; genus Sphingobium; species Sphingobium bisphenolivorans. The sequence goes on along the minus strand of NZ_ASTG01000011.1, from coordinate 134,054 downwards.
ATCGCTTGCTGAGCAGGGGCCGGCGCTGCTGGAGCGGTGGCTGGAGCCGGAGCAGGTGCGGCGGCAGCCGGAGTGGGGGCCGCCGGGACAGATGGCGCAGCGCTTGCCGGCATCGGCTGATCCTGACGAGGCGCCGATGCCTGCGCCAGAGTGATGGCGTTAAGCTGGCTCGGCGCCGGGCTGGTGGTCATCGAAGGTGCGGGGACCGTCTCGAAAGCCGGTGCGGGCGGCCCCTGTACGCCGCGTGATGTGGTCGAGGCGAGTGGTTGCGCGGGCGGCTGCGTTGAGGGCGACGCGCTCTGGCGAGCGGTCACGGCTTGAGTGGGGGCCGGCTGCCTTGGCACGGGCTGCGTCTGCGTCCACTGAATCGGCGATCGCGTCGAAGGCGTCGGAACGGCGGGGGATGCTCGCTCAGACCGGCCATTGCGCGACTGCCGAACAGGCTGGTCGGCGACGGTCGCGCGCGGTGCGGCGACGGGCCTGTTGGGCTGCTGGGCGGCCAAGGGTGGCACGGACGGTGCCGGCGTGGGCGTGACCGCGGCAATCTGCGTTCCTACCCTTGCCGGGAAATGGCCGAAATTGACCGCTGCCGCCTTCTGCGCGGGCGTCAGATAGGGCATCTTCTGCATATAGGGCAGAAGCGCGCTCGCCAGCTGCTGCGGCAGAGTCTGTTCCGCGATCTTCTTCGCTTCGGCCTGACGATTGTTCATGGCGAGGATGAACGCACGATAGCGCCACGCGGCGCGATCGCTCTTGTAGAGCAAGGGTTTGAGCACCCGTTCCGCCGCGTCCACCTGACCCGAAATGCCCAGCGAAGCCGCGTAGCGCTGAATGAGTTCGGGATCGTCCGGCGTGCGTTGCAGCGCGGCCTGATAATCACGCTGCGCTCCCGCCTGATCGCCGGTCATGTCGCGCGCGATGGCGCGATCGCCAAGGATCGTGGTTTCCGGCAGGCCAGCGCGCACCGCCTGGTCGAACATGCGCAGCGCTTCGGCGGGGTTCTGATTGTTCAGCATGACCCGGCCGAGGCCCGCCTTCACCCGCGCATTATTGGGTTGCAGCGTGTCAGCGCGCGCGAAGAAACCGGCTGCGGCCCGTGTGTCGTCCAAGGTGAGCGCCGCTTCGCCAGCGCCGATCAGCGCCTCAATATCGCGTGGATTGGAAGCGAGCCGGGCCAGATGGCGGTTGAGACTTTCTGCGCCGGAAGGGCGGATCGCCTGAACCTGTCCGGGTTGCGCCTGCGCGGTGCCTGCCAGCAGCAGGCTGCCGAGAATCCAGAAAATAGAGCGTTTCACGAGGTGCCCTTTATAGGATCGCGGCGTGAATGGGAAATTTATGGAAAGGAAAAGCGCGCCCGATTGCCTCTGGCAGGCGATGGGCGCGCTTTCCTGTCGGGCGGGCTGGCCGCGCCGATTTTACTGGTTGCTCTGACGGTTCAGAAAGCGCGGAATGTCGGTCGCGGCGCCATTGTCGCCGGCAGCCGCGCCCTTGTCGGCGCCACGGGTGAGGCCCGCCATGCGCTCGAACAACGTACCGCCGGTCGCAACCCGAGGGGCAGCCTGCGGCGCAGGAGCCGCCGCCGGGGCGGGCTGCGCTTCCGCTTCCTCGGCTCCCAGCAGCAATTCGTCCTGGGACGGGTCTTCGTCAGAGAAGACGGCGGCCGGACGCGCCGGCGCGAACAGTGCGGGCTTGGCGGCTGCAACCGGGGCCGGGGCGGGCTGGGCCAACGGCGCGGGCGCCGGCGCGGCGGGCACGTCAAGCTCCAGCGTCTCCGGCTCCGGTTCGGGCGCCGCGACGGGGGCAGGAGCCGGGGCCGGAGCCGGCGCGGCCTTGGGCGCCGCAGCCGAGGGAACGGCCACGGCGGGACGGCTGGCGAAGCTGAACGGCTGGGTCAGCGGCGCGGCATTCGCGGCGGCATCGCTATCGATGCCGGTGGCGACCACCGACACGCGGATCTTGCCGTTGAGGCCGTCGTTGAACGCCGAGCCCCAGATGATGTTCGCGTCCGGATCGACCAGTTCGCGGATATGGTTCGCAGCCTCGTCCACTTCCATCAGGCGCATGTCGTCGCCACCGACGATGGACACGATGACGCCCTTGGCGCCGCGCATCGACACGCCGTCGAGCAGCGGGTTGGCGATCGCCTTCTCCGCCGCCTGAAGCGCGCGGCCGTCGCCTTCGGCTTCGCCGGTGCCCATCATCGCCTTGCCCATCTCGCCCATCACCGAGCGGACGTCGGCGAAGTCGAGGTTGATGAGGCCCGGCATGACCATGAGGTCGGTGATGCCGCGAACGCCCTGCTGCAACACCTCGTCCGCCATCTGGAAGGCTTCCTTGAAGGTGGTGTTGGGGTTGGCGATCAGGAAGAGGTTCTGGTTCGGAATGACGATAAGGGTATCGACATGCTTCTGCAGTTCCTCGATGCCGCTTTCCGCCGATTTCATGCGGCGGTTGCCCTCGAAGGTGAAGGGCTTGGTCACGACACCAACGGTAAGGATGCCGCGATCGCGCGCGGCTTTGGCAATGACGGGGGCAGCGCCGGTGCCAGTGCCGCCACCCATGCCGGCGGCGATGAAGCACATATGCGCCCCGTTCAGCGCATCCTCGACCGAGGCGATGGTTTCCTCAGCGGCGGCCTTGCCGATTTCCGGACGCGAACCGGCGCCCAGGCCCTCGGTGATCTGCGGACCGAGCTGGATGCGGCGTTCGGCGGGCGAGGCATTCAGCGCCTGCGCGTCGGTATTGGCGACGATGAAATCCACACCCTCGACATTGGCGGCGATCATGTTCGCGATGGCGTTGCCACCCGCGCCGCCTACGCCGATCACCGCGATGCGTGGCTTCAACTCGTCCACATGCGGCGGGCTGATTTCAATGCTCATAAATTCTAGCTCCCTCCAGCTTCGGTGACGTGAGCGAAACTGTCATCGAAGGTTAATGCATCAGAAAATGGCGTATTTCACCAGCTAATTTCATCGTCCGGCTATTTATTCAATAGTTCGTCTTGATCGCTCGTACCATGCGTTGCCACCATTGCGGCGCACCAATACGATGAACCGTCTGAGGAGCGGGCGCTATCACTCTAAGATCAACCGGGTTTGAAGCGCCATAAAGCGCAAGACCGGCCAAAGTTGCAAAGGCAGGGCCGCTATGCGCCTCCGGCAAAGCCGCCAACCCGCGCGGGCGACCGATACGCACCGCGCGGCCGAGAGCGCCCTGTGCATAGTCGGCGATCCCCTTCATCTCCGCGCCGCCGCCGGTCAGGACGACCTGACGGCCCGTCGGCGTGTTGAAGCCCATGCCGGCGAGCGCCGCGTTAACCTCGACCATGATCTGGTTCAGCCGCTCGCAGATGACCGCGACCAGAGCGGCGCGGGTGATCTTGCCGCCGTCCGCATTGGGACCAGCGCTCTGCCCCGGGATGGCGACATCGCCATGGGGCGTCGCGATCTCGATCATGTCGCGGAAATCGCGGCGGTTCTGCATCGCGGAGCCGTAGAAGCATTTGATGCGCTCCGCCTGACTGCGGCGGATGCCGAAGGCCGAAGCGATGTCGTCGGTGATGTCGGACGCGCCAATGGGGATGCTGTGCAGGCCGACCAGCATGCCGCCCGCATAGAGCGAGACATTGGTGACGCCCGCGCCGAGTTCGACCAGCGCCACGCCCAGGTCCCGCTCCTCCTCCGAGAGGCAGGCAAGCCCGGTGGCGATCGGCGAGGCAACGATGCTGTTGACGTTGAGGTAAGCGCCCCGCACGCAGAGGTCGAGATTGGCGAGCGGCGCTCCATCGGCCAGTACCACGTGGATATCGACGCCGAGCAGGTCGGCGTGCATGCCGAGCGGCTTCTTCACCGGCACCCGGCCGTTGATGGTGAAACAGGTGGGTTGCGCATGGAGCACCACCCGGCCGTCCGGATCGATCCCCTGCTGGCCGGTGGTGAGCAGGTCGTCAATGTCCGCCTGCTCAACCCGATAGCCGCCCATGTCGCGCTCGACCGTCACGACGTCGCTGACCAGACTGCCGCCCGAGAAGCTGACCCAGACATCCTCGATATTGGTGCCAGCCACGCGCTCGGCCTGCTCCACCGTTTCCCGCACGGCGAGTTCGGTGCGCTCCATATCGGCGATGAAGCCGCGCCGCACGCCCCGGCTCTCGCGCTGGCCCGTCCCCAGGATCGCCAGCTCGCCATTTTCGGTGCGGCCCGCGATCAGCGCGGACACCTTCCACGATCCGATGTCGATCGCGGTGACGAGCTTGTCGACCTTGGGTTGTGCCATGAAGCTCAGCCCTCCTCGGCCTTGGCCGGCGCGTCGGCGCTTTCGCCAGCCTTGTCAGCAGAGCCGCCCGTCCCCTGCCCCTGCCCCTGCGGCAGGCGCAGCACGAAGCGGTCGGGATCGCGCATGTCGAACTTGACGATGCCGCGTCCGAGCAGGCGATTAACGCCATCCATGCGCGCGAAATTCACGAGCGCCGTGGCGGAAGGCTTGTCGCCCTCGGGTAGGGACAGCGTCTCACCCGATTGGAAACGCAGGTCCCAGCGCCGGTTGCCAACCCAGGTCGCACCCGCCAGCATCGGCTTCAGCGCAGGCGCATTTTCCATCAGCTTGTTAAGGCCCGCCGTCTGGCGATTGGCGTTCGGCCCCACCACCAGCGGCAGGTCGGGCATCGCGCTGGCCGAAACGGATTGCAGCACCACGCCCTGAACGTCGATCAGGTGCAACTGGCCGTCATGCTGCCACACCGCGACCGGATCGCGCTCGACAATGTCGACCACCAGCGTATCGGGCAGCCGGCGGGAAATGCGCGCATCCTTGACCCAGCCAAGGTTCAGCATTTCGGCCCTCACCTTGGGCAGGTCTAGCGCCAGCATGGAGCGGTTCACCTGCCCCAGCGCGATATTGTAGATGGGCAGCTCGTCCATCCGCTCGACGCCGCGCACCTCGACCTTCTCGACCTCGAAGCCGGCACCGGCGGCAAGTTCCGACGCCTTTTGCCCAGCCATGGCGGGCAGGCCGAGCAGCATGGCGATGCCGACCAGCGCGGCCATAACGATGCCGACGATGGCCCAGCTCGCCATCCGTTGAAGCGTATCCTCGCTGAAGGGCAACAAGTCCAGCAGCCTATCGACCCAGCTGCGGCGCTTGACCGAGCGTCCCCTTCCCCTGCTGCTGCCGCGCGCGCCGGTCGTGCGCGTCAACCGCGCCGTCCCGCCGCGCCGGATGCGTGCTTCAGCCATGCCTTGCCCCCCCATTTTCCGCGACCCGGGCACTGTTGGTCAGCGCGTCTTCGACAATACGCTCCACCAGTTCGGCATAGTCAATGCCAAGCTTCGCGGCCTGTTCGGGAACGAGACTGAGCGGCGTCATGCCCGGCTGGGTGTTAACTTCGAGCAGGTAGAGGCCCTCGATCCCCTGATTGTCGTCCCAGCGGAAATCGGACCGCGAAGCGCCCTTGCAACCAAGCAGCTGATGCGCGCGCAGCGCGATGGCCTTGCACGCCTCGCCGATTTCGCTCGGGATTTCCGCCGGACAGACATGCTCGGTCATACCGTCGGTATATTTGGCATCGAAGTCGTAGAAGCCGCTCTTCGGGCGCAATTCGGTCACCAGCAGCGCCTCGTCGCCGAGCACCGCGGTGGTGAGCTCGCGGCCCCGGATATAGGGTTCGGCCAGTAGTTCCTCGAAATGCAGCCACGGCCCCTCCACATCGCGGCCGATCGGGGAGCCGTAATTGCCGCCCTCGGTCACGATCGCGACACCAACCGAGCTGCCTTCATTCACCGGCTTGACCACATAGGGGCGCGGCAGCGGGTCGGCTTCGAACAGGGTCGCGCTCCTGATGATGTGACCGCCGGGCATGGGAATGCCGTGGGGGACGAGCGCCTGCTTGGTCAGCTGCTTGTCGATCGCAATGACGGAGGTGGCGAGGCCCGAATGGGTGTAGGTGAGGCCCATCAGGTCCATCATCCCCTGCACCGTTCCATCCTCTCCCGGCACGCCGTGGAGGGCATTGAACACGACGTCTGCCTTGGCTTCGCTGAGGCGCGCGGCGACGTCGCGATCCATGTCGATCCGCGTCACCTTATGCCCGCGCGACTCCAGCGCCTTGGCGACGCCCTCGCCAGAGGAAAGCGAGACAGGCCGCTCGGCGGACCAGCCGCCCATCAGGACGGCAACATGCCAGGGGCCACGTGTCACTTCTTCACTCCCAAAAGACTGTTTTGATCGGCGTTGTCGGCAAACATGCCAACCCGCTGAATTTCCCATTCAAGTTCGACACCGCTTTTTGCCTTAACCCGGCGCCGCACTTCCTCGCCCAGCGCCTCGATGTCGCCGCTGGTCGCCTCACCGAGGTTGAGGAGGAAGTTGGTGTGCTTCTCCGACACCTGCGCATCGCCCAGTTTCAAGCCGCGGCATCCGGCCTCATCCACCAAGGCCCAGGCCTTGTGGCCATCCGGATTCTTGAAGGTCGATCCGCCGGTCTTGCTGCGGAGCGGCTGGCTTTCCTCACGGGCGGCGGCGATGCGGTCCATCTCCGCCTGGATTGTGGCCGGCTCACCGGGAATACCGCGAAAAACCGCGTTCACCACCACCGCACCCTGGGGCAGGCTGCTGTGGCGATAGGTATAGCCCAGCGCATCGAGCGGCAGCGTCACGCGCTCGCCCGACCGCAGCACCACCTCGCACTCCACCAAAATGTCGCACGTCTCCCGCCCATAAGCGCCGCCGTTCATCCGAACGAAGCCGCCCACCGTACCAGGGATCGAACGCAGGAACTCCAGCCCTGCAATCCCCGCATCCCTCGCGGTTGAGGAAACGAGAATACCCGAAGCCCCTCCCCCGCAGCGGAGCGTGGTCGCATCGACCTGCTCGACCTTGGCGAACGGCTTGCCGAGGCGCACGACCACGCCCGGAACGCCGCCATCGCGGACGATCAGGTTGGAGCCAAGCCCCAGCGCCATCACCGGGATCGCTGGGTCCAGATCGCGCAGGAAATCGGAAAGATCGTCCGCATCCTTCGGCTCGAACAGCCATTGCGCAAGGCCCCCCGCCTTGAACCAGACGAGGGGGCCCAGCGGCGCATCCGCCTTGAGTATGCCGCGGACCGCAGGAAGGGAGGTGGCCGCCAGTGTCAACCGCGCATCCTTCCGCCAAGAATGAGCATCAGGCGGCCTCCCTCGCCGCTACGGCAGGCGCCAGCCCCGCCGCCCATTTGGTAATGTCGCCCGCGCCAAGGCAGATGATCATGTCGTCGGCCTGGACATCCGATGCGATCAGGCGCGCGAGGTCATCCGCGCCCTCCACCGTGGCGGCGTTGCGATGCCCGCGCCGCTTGAGGCCGGCGACCAACTCGCCGCTGTCCACGCCCTCGATCGGCTGCTCGCCCGCAGGATAGACCGGCGCTGCATAGACGATGTCCGCGTCGTTGAAGGCCTGCTGGAACTCGTCCATCAGGTCGCGAAGGCGGGTGAAGCGGTGCGGCTGGACCACGGCGATGACCCGACCCTTCGCGCCTTCGCGGGCGGCGGCGAGCACCGCCTTGATCTCGACCGGATGGTGGCCATAATCGTCGATCACGGTCGCGGCGCCGCCCCCGACGGCGATCTCACCGACCTTGGTGAAGCGGCGCTTGACCCCGCCGAACTTGGCGAAGCCGGTCTGGATCGTGGAGTCATCAATGCCCATTTGCAGCGCCACGCCGATCGCCGCCATCGCGTTCAGCACATTGTGGCGGCCCGGCATCGGCATTTCGATGCCCTCGATCCTGCGGAGCGAACCGTCGCGCTCACGGATCTGCACGTCGAAGCGATTTCCGCCGGGGATGGGCATGACATTCTCACCGCGAATATCGGCCTGCGCCGAGAAACCATAGGTGACGATGCGCCGGTCCTGCACGCGCGGCAGGATCGCCTGCACCTCCGGATGATCGAGGCACAGCATCGCCGCGCCGTAAAAGGGCACATTCTCGACGAACTCGACGAACGCATCCTTGACCTTGTCGAAGCTGCCATAATGGTCGAGATGCTCGGGATCGATGTTGGTCACGACCGCCAGCGTGCCGTCGAGCCGCAGGAAGCTGCCGTCGCTCTCGTCGGCTTCGACCACCATCCAGTCGCTCTTGCCGAGCCGGGCGTTGGAGCCATAGCTGTTGATGATGCCGCCATTGATGACGGTGGGATCGACCCCGCCCGCGTCGAGCAGCGCCGCGACCATCGAGGTGGTCGTGGTCTTGCCATGGGTGCCAGCGACCGCAACGGTGGACTTCAACCGCATCAGTTCGGCGAGCATTTCCGCCCGGCGGATGACGGGCACACGCTTCTCCAGCGCCAGATCGACTTCGGGATTGCCCTTCTTGATGGCGGTGGAGGTGACGACCACGGCGGCATCGCCCAGATTTTCGGCCTTGTGGCCGATCATCACGGGGATGCCCTTCTTGCGCAGCCCCTCCACCACATAGCCTTCGGCGACGTCGGAGCCCTGGACCTTGTAGCCAAGATTGTGCATCACCTCGGCGATTCCGGACATGCCAATGCCGCCGATGCCAATGAAGTGGATCGTGCCGATGTCGGTGCCGACACCCTTCATGCGGGAACTCCCTGGAGATTGAGGCTGGTCGGCACCGGGCCGACACGCAGCGGATCGTTCATGATCGGCGCAGGGCCGATGCTTTCGAGCAGGTCGGCCATGTCGCGCGCCGCATCGGGGCGGCCGCAGGACCGCGCGCGGTTGGCGGCATTCTGAAGCGCGCCGGGCTCCAGCGCCATCTTCTGCATCTGCTTGGCGAGTTCCACCGCCGTGAAGCGCGCCTGGAGGATGGTCCGCGCGCCGCCGGCCTCGGTCATTTCGCGGGCGTTGGCGGTCTGGTGATCGTCCATCGCGCTCGGCAGCGGGATCAGGATCGCCGGGCGGCCCGCGCAGGTCAGTTCCGCCAGCGTGGAAGCGCCTGCTCGGGCGATCACCAGATGCGACCAGCCGAGCTTCTCCGGCACATCGTTGAAATAGGTCGCAAGATCGGCGGGAATTTCGAGGTCGGCGTAAAGCTTGCGCACCCGCTCAATATCCTCGGCACGGCATTGCTGCGTCACTTGCAGGCGGCGGCGCAGGCTTAGGGGCAGCATGCCCAAGCCATCGGGCACCACGCTCGACAGGATGGTCGCGCCCTGGCTGCCGCCGATCACCAGCACGCGGAAGACGCTTTCATCGGTCAGTGCGGGAAATTCCTCCTCGCGCAGCTGCTTCACTTCATCGCGAACTGGGTTGCCGATCAGGTGCACCTTGCTGGCGTGCTTTGCCTTCAGCCGCTCGACATTGGGGTAGGCGGTGGCGATGGCATCGACGCGCCCGGCAAGGAAGCGATTGACGCGCCCCAGCACCGCATTCTGCTCGTGGATGGCGGTCGGAATGCCGTCGGCCAGCGCGCCGAGCAGCGCGGGCATCGCGGGATAGCCGCCAAAGCCGACCACCGCAGAGGGGCGGAATGTCTCGTTGAGGCGGCGCGACATCGCCCGGCCGGCCAGGATCGCCTTCAGCGCGCCGGGCCAGCTCGCCGGATTTTTCGTCATTCGGCCCGCCGGCATGACATGGACCTGCGCCTTGTCGAAGATGCCCGGGATTTTGGCGCCGCGTTCATCCGTCACCAGCGCGACATGATGGCCGCGCAGCATCAGCTCTTCGGCAACCGCATGGGCGGGAATCATGTGACCACCCGTCCCGCCGGCGGCGAGGACGAAGTGACGGGAAATGCTCATCGACCACTCCATTTGACGACCGTGTGCCGACCCATGAAGGGGTTGCGCCGCGTAAACGCGAGCAGCAGGCCGACGCCGATACAAAGCGCCAGCATAGAGGAGCCGCCATAGCTGATAAAGGGCAGCGTCATGCCCTTTGAAGGAAATATCTGCGCATTGACGCCCATGTTGATGATCGCCTGCAACCCGAACTGGGTGGTGAGGCCGGCAGCGGCGAGGATGGTGAAATTATCATCCTCGTCCAGCATGCGCAGGAACACGCGGACGACGATCGCGAGATAGACGCAGGCGATACCGATGCAGGCAAGCAGGCCGAACTCCTCTCCGATGACGGAGAAGATATAGTCGGTATGCGCTTCGGGGAGGCGGAACTTATTCTGCCCGCCGCCAGGGCCGACACCCAGAAAGCCGCCGTTGGTGATGGTGCGGAAGGCGAGCTCCGTCTGGTCCGGCCCGGTATCCAGCGCGACGCCGATCCCGAGGAAGTCGTTGATGCGCTGGCGACCATTTTCATAGAAAAGGTACATCAGCACCAGCCCGCCGAGGCCAGCGGCCACCAGAGCGCCGATGACGCGCATCGATACGCCCGACAGCAGCAGCAGCCCGCCCCAACAGGCAAGGAAGATCACCGTCTGGCCGAAGTCCGGCTGCTTCATGAGGATCGCGGCAATCAGCGCCGTGGTCGCGCCGGTGAAGGGCATGACCGGCAGGGTCATGTCTTTGCCGCGCAGGGACAGCAGCCACGCCATGGTGACGACATAGACGGGCTTCAGGAACTCCGACGGCTGGAAGCGAAAGCCGGGCAGGTCGATCCAGCGCTTGGCCCCGTTCACCACGGAACCCAGCACCGGCACCAGCAGCAGGGCGAACGCAAAGGCGATGCAGAGTCCTACCGCCAGCCGCCGCGCCTGGGTCCGCGGGAGCATGGATATGACCAGCATGATCGGCAGGCCGATAAGCACCCATATCAGCTGGCGGTAGAAGTAGATCAGCGGCGTCACCGACACGGTGCTGGTCGAACGATCGATCGCAGCGACAGGCGAGGCGGCGGCCACCGCCACCAGTCCGATCGCCATCAGCGCGACGATCAGCGACAGCAGGACGCGGTCGATTTCCCAGAACCAAATGGCCAGCGCCGTGCGCTCGCGCGGGACGGTGCGGTTCTTGAACTCTTTTACAAGCTCGCCTGCCCTGAACATGCCCCTTGCCCCCTTGACGCTATGCTATTCCAAGGCCGCGACGGCAGCAGCGAAGGCATCGCCCCTCGCCTCGAAATCGCGGAACTGGTCGAAACTCGCGCAGGCTGGCGACAGCAGCACAACATCCCCCGGCTGGGCCACCCGCGCCGCACGGCGAACGGCGGCCGATAGCATTTCGCTGTCGTCCACCGCCATATGCGGGCGCAACAGTTCAACGAACATAGGCCCCGCTTCACCGATGGTGTAAGCCTGCGCGACATTGCCGAACCAGGGGGCGCACTCGTCCAGATTATCAGTCTTGGCAAGGCCGCCGACGATCCAGTGCAGCCGCTTGCGGCCGTCGATCGGCGGATAGGCGGCGAGCGCCGGCGCGGTCGAGGCGGCGTTGGTCGCCTTGCTGTCGTTGACGTAAAGCACGCCATTCAATTCCCGCACCCGCTGCATCCGATGCGGCAGGCTGGCATAGGTCTGGAGAGCCTGCTCGATCGTTGCCTCATCAATGCCGAGCGCGCGGGCCACGGCGATGGCGACGGCGGCGTTCTGGGCGTTGTGCGGGCCCTGGAGGGAGGGCCAGCCAGCCTGAGCGGCGGGATCGATGTCTGTCGACTTCACCTCCACCACCCCGCCATCCCCGCCATCCCCGCCTTCGCGGGAATCACGGACGGAAGAAAGGATGGATCGGCTCGACTCATCCTCGGTCGCGATCACCGCGACATGATCCGCCGACTGCATTTCGAACAGCCGCGCCTTGGACGCCACATAGCCCTCAAAGCCGTTGTACCGGTCCAGATGATCCGGCGTGATGTTGAGCAGCACCGCCACATCGCAATCGAGGCTCTGCGTCAGGTCGATCTGATAGCTGGACAGTTCCAGCACATAGATGCCCCCTACAGGCAGCGGGTCCTGCCCCAGGATCGGCAATCCGATATTGCCACCCATCCGCGTCGGGCTACCCGCCGTCTGAATGATATGGTGAACCAGCGCCGTGGTGGTCGACTTGCCGTTGGTGCCGGTAATCCCCACAACCCGATGCCTGGGCAGAGCCGGGCGAGCGAGCGCGAACAGCTCTATGTCGCCGATCACCGGAACCCCCGCCAGCTTGGCATGCATGGCGATGGGGTGTTTGTTGAGCGGCACGCCCGGTGAGACGACCACGCCGTCGAACCCCTTCAAGTCGATCTCCGTCGGATCGGCAAGGTCCGCCTTGTCGGCGACCGCCTCGCGGGCTTCATCCCGGCTGTCCCAGGCGACGACCTGCGCCCCGCTCGCGGCGAGGCATTCGACGGTGGCGAGGCCGGAGCGCGCCAGCCCCAGCACCGCATATTTCTTGCCCGCAAAGACGTCCGACACGATCCCCATGTCGCTCACCGCAGCTTCAGAGTGGCAAGGCCGGCCAGCGCCAGCACGAAGGAAATGATCCAGAAGCGGATCACGACCGTCGGCTCGGCCCAACCCAACTGTTCGAAATGATGGTGGATCGGCGCCATGCGGAAGACGCGCTTGCCGGTCCGCTTGTAGAAGAAGACCTGGATGATGACGGACATCGCCTCCACCACGAACAGGCCGCCGATCACGCCCAGCACGATTTCATGATGCGCGGTCACGGCGATCACGCCGATCGTGCCGCCCAGCGCAAGGCTCCCGGTGTCGCCCATGAAGACGGCGGCGGGGGGCGCGTTGAACCAGAGGAAGGCGAGGCCCGCGCCGATGATCGCACCGCACAGGATGGTGAGGTTGCCCGCGCCGGGCACATGCGGGATGCCGAGATAAGTCGCGAAGTCCGCCCGCCCGACCAGATATACGATCGCCATGAAGGCGAGGCAGGCGATGATGACCGGCATGGTGGCAAGGCCGTCGAGCCCGTCGGTCAGATTCACTGCGTTGCCGAACGCCACGATCACGAATGCCGCAAACAGGAAGTAGAAGGGCCCAAGCTCGATTGCCGGACCATTGTAGAAAGGCACATAGAGCGCCGTGTTGCCATGCTGGCTGACGATCAGCCACGCCGCGAAACCCGCGATCAGAAATTCGAAGGCCAGGCGCATCTTGCCCGAGAGCCCCTTGTGACTGGCCTTCGTCACCTTGTCATAATCGTCGAGGAAGCCGATCGCACCGAAGCCAAGCGTCACGAACAGACAGGCCCAGACATAGATGGAGGACAGGTCCATCCACAGCAGCACCGACGCCATGAAAGAGGTGAGGATCATGAGCCCGCCCATGGTCGGCGTGCCACGCTTGGCGAGGTGAGTCTGCGGGCCGTCATCGCGGATCGGCTGCCCCTTGCCCTGACGCACGCGCAACCAGCCGATGAAGCGCGGCCCGATCAGCAGTCCGATGATAAGGGCCGTAGCGATCGCCGCGCCGGCGCGGAAGCTCAGATAGCGGATGAGGTTGAACACACCCGCGAAGTCCATGGTCTGGGCGAGCCAGTAGAGCATCAGTTCGTTACTTCTTTAGGTTGTTTTGGCCCAAGCGCAGCGACCAGACGCGAGAGGCCGATGCCGTTGGAACCCTTCACAAGGATCGCATCACCCGCGCGCATTTCATTTTGAATGAGGTCCGTTGCCCGGGCCGTGTCCGCCACATGCTCAAAGGCGATCACGCCGCGCAGCGCTTCAGCCAGCGGCTGCATCTCGTCGCCGACAAGGATAGCATAGTCGACCGGCGCCGCTGTCAGCGGCTCGACCAGTCCGGCATGCAGTTCGCGGCTGCGGTCGCCCAGTTCGCGCATGCCGCCGAGCACCGCGATGCGGCGCCCGGCCTGTTCGCGGCCAAGTTGCTTCAGCGTCGCCGCCATGCTGAGCGGATTGGCGTTATAGCTTTCATCGATCAGCAGCGCCTCGCCGCCCGCGACCGGAACGATCCGCCGCTCGCCGCGACCCGGCAGCCCTGGCATTTCCGCCAGCGCAAGGCCCGCCGCCGCCAGATCGCCGCCCAGCGCCTCCACCGTCGCCAGCACCGCGAGCGCATTGGACACCCAATGCTCGCCCGGCGCGCCCACGGTGAAGCATAGCTCCACCCCCGGCAGGCTCGCCGTGACCAGCGTGCCGCCGCCTTCGGAGGGCACCATGTCCCGCGCATGGACATCCGCCTCCGGATCGAAGCCGAAGGTCAGGATGCGTGCGGCATGCTGCTCCGCCTTCGCATAGAGGGTGGCGACATGCGGGCTGTCATAGGGAATGACGGCCGTGCCGCCCGGCTCCAGCCCCTCGAAAATCTCGGCCTTCGCCTCAGCGATCTTCTCTTCCGTGCCGAAAAACTCGATATGGGCGGGCGCGATGGCGGTGACGATGGCGACATGCGGACGCACAAGCTGCGTCAGCGCGGCCAGTTCGCCCGCATGGTTCATGCCCATTTCGAACACGCCATAGGCCGACTCGCGCGGCATCCGCGACAGGCTCAGGGGCACGCCGACATGATTGTTATAGCTTTTGACGGAGCGATGCACCTCGCCGAGGCAAATGCGGTCAAGCGCGTGGAACAGCGCCTCCTTGGTGCCGGTCTTGCCGACCGAACCGGTGACACCGACGACCTTGCCCTGCATCCGCCTGCGGGACGCACGGCCCAGCGCCTCCAGCGCCGCTGCACTGTCGGGCACCAACACATGCGGCTGCGCAATGACCTCGCTGACGATCGCGCCCGCAGCGCCCTGCCCGAATGCCTTGTCGACGAAGCGGTGGCCGTCCGTCGCCTCGCCTTTCATCGCGACGAACAGGTCGCCGCCCGTGACTTCCCGGCTGTCGAACGCCACGCCAGAAACGGCGAAGGGCGCCGAAGCGACGCCCCCTGTGGCCTGCGCGATTTCGTCGGAGGTCCAGAGGTCACTCATCCGGCGCATTCCCGCGCCACAGTCACATCATCGAAAGGCAACACCCGGTCCCCGATAATCTGTCCCTGCTCATGCCCCTTCCCCGCTAACAGCACGATATCATCCGGTCCGGCCTGTGCAATGGCCGCAGCAATCGCAGCGCGGCGGCCGCCGATTTCCTCAGCGCCAGGAGCCCCGGCCATGATCGCTGCGCGGATGGAGGAGGGCTCCTCCGACCGCGGATTGTCGTCGGTCACGATCACATGGTCGGCAAGCTCCGCCGCAACCTTGCCCATTTGCGGGCGCTTGCCCGCGTCGCGATCGCCGCCCGCACCGAACAGCGCGATCAGCTTGCCCTTCGTATGCGGCCGAAGCGCCTCGATCGCCGCGCGCAGGCCGTCTGGCGTGTGGGCATAATCGACATAGACTGGGGCGCCCGCCTTGGTGATGACGGCCCGCTCCAGCCTTCCACGCACCGGCTGCACCCGGCCGAGTTGTTCCAGCACCCTTGCGGCATCCTCTCCGCCCGCGATCACCAGCGCGGCGGCGGTCAGCGCATTGGCAGCCTGATAGGCGCCGATCAGCGGCAGGTTGACCTTGTAGGCCCTGCCCTCGACCTCGACCTCCAGCGTCTGGCCCAACTGGGTCGGAGTGCGGTTGGCAAGACGCACTGCCTGCCCCTGCACCCCGACGCTCAGCACACGAAGCCCCCGCTTCGTAGCCCGCTGGATGACCTTGTCCGACCACTCGTCGTCCGCCCAGACGACCGCCGTGCCGCCGGGCGCGAGCACCTCATCGAACAGCCGCATCTTGGCTTCGAAATAGCTGTCCATGTCGCCATGATAATCGAGATGATCGCGCGACAGATTGGTGAAGGCGGCGGCCGACACGGGCAGCCCTTCGGTACGATATTGGGCCAGGCCATGGCTCGACGCCTCGAATGCGGCATGGGTGATGCCCTCGCGCTTCAGGCCGGCCATGTTGGAAAGGAAGGTGACGATGTCCGGCGTAGTAAGGCCGGTCGATACCTGATCGACCGAGGTCGTGACGCCCAGTGTGCCGATCGACGCCGAATGATGCCCCAACATGCGCCAGAGCTGCCGGGTCAGTTCAACGGTGGAGGTCTTGCCGTTGGTTCCGGTGACGGCGACCGTCACCTCGGGGAAGGGCGCGAAATAGCGCGCGGCCAACTCAGCGAACAGGCGGCGGGGATTGTCATGGGCGATATGGATCGCACCCTCGACCTTGGCTTGCCGCCGTGCGACGACCGCCACGGCTCCGGCCTGCACGGCAGCGGGGATGAAATCCTCCCCATTGACCCGCGCGCCCTGGAAGGCGCCGAACACCGTGCCCGGCGCTACCTTCCGGTTATCGATCGAGAAGCCCGACACCGGCACCTCTGGCGATGTCTCGGCGTCGAGCTTCGCATCCAGCCCCTCGATTAGCGACCCGAGGCGCATTTATTCTTTCTCCTTGTCGCCGTGCAGCAGCGGCATGAGGTCGGAAATATCGACGTCGCGCCGCTCGTCGGGCAGCACGCCCAGCATCGGCCCGGTACGCTCCACCACCCGCTTCACCACCGGCGCGGCCGTCCATGCCGCCGTGCGCAGGCCATATTGGCCCGTCGCCTCGTCCATCGTGACGAGAACCACATAACGGGGATTGTCCATCGGGAAGGCAGAAGCGAAAGTCGTCACCAGCGAAGTCTTGTTATACCGGCCCTCTTGCGGTTTTTCGGCCGAACCCGTCTTGCCGCCCACCCGGTATCCCTTGGCGTCGGCGCTGCGTCCTGTACCCGCCGCCACGATCATGCGCAACAGCTGGCGCATCCGCGCGCTGGTCGCGGCGGAGAAGACGCGGCGCCCCTCCGGCACCTCATCCGCCTTCAGTTTGCGCAGGGTTGCAGGCCGCCACAGCCCGCCATTCACCAGCGCCGCATAAGCCGAAGCGAGATGTAAAGGCGTTACAGCGATGCCGTGGCCGTAGGAAACGGTGAGCGTCGTGATGCGCCCCCAATTGGCCGGCCACAGGGTGCCGGCGCGTTCCTTCAGTTCGATCGGCGCACGATCATTGAAGTGCAACTCGCGGAAAAGATGCTGCAAAGGTTCAGCGCCGAGCTGGTCCGCGATGCGGGCGGTGCCGATGTTGGAGCTGTGGACGAGGATCTCGGGCACGTTGATCCAGCGGCCGAGCGCATGGTCGTCCTTGATCCGGAAGCCGCCCACCGCGAGCGGCGCAGTGGCGTCGTAGGTCTTCGACATGGAGGTGACGACACCCCGGTCCATCGCCGCCGCGATCGACAGCGGCTTGAAGGCCGAGCCCAGCTCATAGCGCGCCTGCACCATATGGTTGCAGAGCGGTGATTCGGAGCAGGACTTGCCCGCATAATTTTGCAGCTTGTTGGGATCGAAGACGGGGATCGACGCCATTGCCATTACCTCGCCCGTGTTCGCGTCGAGGATCACGCCGCTGGCGCCCTTGGCTCGAGTCTGGACCAGCTGCGCATAAAGCTCGCTCTCCAGCGCACCCTGCACCCGGCTGTCAATCGACATGGCGAAGGGGTGGCCGCGTAGCGCCGCATCGGTCAGGCGATCGTTGAACGCGGCCTCCACGCCCATGCCGCCATTGCCATCCGCATTGGGCGCGAAGCCCAGCACATGCGCGCCCAGCGAGCGCTGGGGGTAAAGCCGCTCCTTTTCGCGTGGGAACTCGATGCCGATCTCGCCCAGCGCATTCACCGCCGCCACCTCTTCGGGCAGCGCGCGACGGCGCAGATAGGCCCAGCCCCGGCCGGTGAGCTTCTTGTAGAAGGCCGCTTCGGGTTCGTCTGGGAAGATTTCGTGCAGCTTGCGGGCGAGCTCCGCCGGCTCGCCGATCAGCTTGGAGGGACGCACCGCAATCGAATAGGCGTCCATCGTCCGCGCCAGCGGCACGCCATTGCGGTCCACGATGTCGGCGCGCGCGGGCATGCCTGCCGCCAGATCCGCGCCATGAGCTTCGGCAGCGAAAATGCCGACCCAGGTCAGGCGCAGGATCACCACCGCCGTGATCAGCATGAACAGGATCAGCAGCAGCATCAGCCGATTGTGCGCGATCGCGGTCAGGTCGACCCGCTGCTTGCCCGCTCTGGCCCCGCCCGGCTGGACGATGATCGTCGCCATCTCAGCGATCCCCCTTGCGGCGTTCGCGCTTCGCCTGCGCGCTGATGTCGCCGATGGTGCTGTCGTCCAGCAACTTGGCGTCCAGCATCGCCATCCGCTCGGCACGGCGCGCGACGGGGTTGGGCTTCGATGTGTCCGCGTCGTCCTTGGCCTTCTCCTTGGCCGTCTTCACCGAAGCCTTGGCGATCTTGTCGACATTGTCGGCCGCGTGCGCCTCACGGATGACGGCGAGGTCGCTGCGGATTTCCGTCGCGGCGGGGCTGGCGGGCGCGGCTTGCGGCGCGGACGGGAGGTCGGCGGGCGTCTGCACCATCGCCACCATCACCGGCGGGGCGACATAGTCCGGGCCATTGGGTTGCACCCCGTCCAGATGCGCCAGAGCGCGCTCGCCGGCCAGATATTGCTGCGCGGTCGGGGTCGCATACATGAAATCTTCCTGGTTCCAGCGCTCCAGCTGGCGCATATTCGCGCGCGCGCTGAACTCCGTCTCCAGATAACGGATGTCGGCATTGGCGCGCGCGATCTGCGCCCGCACCTTCATCAACTCGTTACGCTCGGTCGCGACCTTCAGCGACACGAGGTAGGCCCCCAGCGCCCCCAGCGCGACCAGCAATACCCAGATCAGGCTCTGCAATCTCTTGACCGCGATCATGAACGGGCACTCCGGGAAGGACGGGAAACGGGGGCAGATGTACGGACGGCGCTGCGCAGCGTGGCGGATCGGGCGCGGGGATTGCGGCTCAGTTCCGCCTCGCCCGGCCGCACCGCCTTGGCGGGCTTGTGGAAAGTTGGCGCCTCCCCTGCCCTTTTCTCCGGCAGATGGCGCGACCCGCTCGCCTCGCTGCCGCTCCGCTTGCGCAGAAACTGCTTGACGATGCGATCCTCCAGGCTGTGGAAGGTCACGACCGCCAGCCGGCCACCCTCCTCCAGAATGGCTTCCGCCGCCTCCAGCCCGCGCTCCAGCTCTTCCAGTTCGCGGTTCACATGGATGCGGATCGCCTGGAAGGTGCGCGTCGCCGGGTCCTTCTTGTCGTGCGGCTTGTGGCCGAGCGCGCGCCTCACGACGCTGGCGAGCTGGCCGGTGCGCTCCAGCGGCCGCGCCTCCACAATGGCGCGGGCGACCCGGCGCGAGCGCGGCTCCTCGCCATAGCGGTAGAGGACGTCGGCGATCTCCTGCTCAGGGGCGTTGTTCAGGAAATCGGCGGCGTTCATCCCGCTCTGGCTCATCGTCATGTCCAGCGGCCCGTCGCCCTGAAAGGAAAAGCCCCGCTCCGGCCGATCGAGCTGCATTGAGGACACGCCGATATCCAGCGTCACGCCCGCGACAGAGTTGACCCCGCGCTCGGCCAGCAATTCCTCCATGCGCGAGAACTCGCCGGCGATCAGGGTGATGCCCCTCTCGTCCGCCAGCGCCTGCCCTTCGCGGATCGCATCGGGGTCGCGGTCGAAGGCGAAGACCCTCGCCCCCTTCGCCGCCATTGCGCTGGAATAGCCGCCCGCACCGAACGTGCCGTCCACATGCGCCTCGCCGGGGTTGATGGCGAGGGCGTCGAGCACTTCTTCGATGAGGACGGGGATATGCCGGTCGGGATCGAGGGAGGCGCTCACTTGCCCCCTCCCGCCGCGCGCTGGTCGAGCCAGCGGCGCACCTTGTTGCGGATCAGTTCGGGCCGGTCCTTGCTGTCGACCAGCGTCTCGGGCTTCCAGATCTGGATGTAGCGGCCCACGCCATAGAAGAAGACGGCGTCGGTGATGCCATATTCCTCCTTGATGTCGGGATGCATGGCGAAGCGGCCGCCCTCGTCGAAATTGACCTCCTCGATCGTGCCGAGGCGGCGTTCCAGCTCCAGATCGGCGTCATAGTCCCGCCCAGCCGCACGAGCTTCGCGGTCCAATTCCTCGACTTCCGTGAACAGAAAGCGCCGGTGCGATTCTCCGAAGGCCGTAGCGCAGGGGTTGCCGCCATGGACCGAGAGAAAAAGCCGGGTTTCATTGCCGCTGGAAAGCTTGACCTGCCGGCGCATCTCCAGGGGCAGCACGAACCGGCCTTTGCCGTCCGCGACGCTGAACGCGTTGCCCGTAAAGAGAATGACATCCGACACTTTGGACTATTGGCCCCTCTGTTCGCGGGGCGCAGGCCATCAGCGTCCGGATCGCGCGAGAGCGAACCGGCCCACAGGACGAACAAAGCCTGACAAACCCCTATGGCCTTCAAATACCAAGCCACGGGGTTCAAGAAAAGGGATATTTTGGGTGAGGATGGGAAATCCTGTTTTGTTCTGGTTCTCAGCTGCTCCTGGCCTGTTTCCTAGGGGTGAGCGGTGGTTCAGAAACGCCCGCACGGGGACGGAATATTCCGCTGAAGAACAGCGTTCCCAGCACAGCCCAGAAAAACCCGAGCAGAACCGCCCAGCGGACGCCTCCGACCAGCGCCTCACCCGACCGGACCCATCTGCGCCCCTCCGGCAATCGCTGCCCGAGCGCCTGCGCCACGAACGGCGGCGTGTCCGCAGTCCAGCGGGCCGGATCGAGCGGCGCGGCAGGATCGGCAAGCCACAGGCGGTCGTCGATCAGATCAGCGTCGGCCACGATCGTCGCCCGCCCCTTCCCCACCGCGCAGCGCGCCACCAACCCCCGGCCGGAAATGCGGCAGTCGGGTCCGGCAGCCTCGAAGCCCGACGCGGCGAACAGCGTCAGAACCCGGCCGTCGCCCAGAAAATGGCGCACCTCCCCTCGGCCGTTCGCGGGCATTAGCTTCACGCCCATCATCGCGATCATCGGCGACAGCAGTGTCACGGCGGGAGGCCGTCGCCGGTCGCCCAAGGCGAGGTCGGAGGGCCAGCGCAGTTCCGGATCGGCGAGGATCAGCGCCGTGCCGCCGCCGCTGATCCAGCCATGCAAGGTGACCAACTCCTCCATCGAGAAGGCGCGCGGCTGAGCGAGAAGCAACAGCCTGGCCCTGCTCTTCGCCAGCGCGAGCGGACTATCGACCGCCACGACGTCGAACCGCTGGCGCAGGACTGTGATGATCGGCGCGTCTGTCTTGGCGGCAAGGCCCTGCCCGTCCTCCCGCCAAAAAAGTGGAAGGCCGCTGATGACCGCCAGTTGCGGGCGCTGTGGGAGGGGCGCAATGAAATGCGGCCTCGCGAGCCACGCCGCCCCCAGCGCCAGGAGCACCAGCCCCAACCCCTTCTTTCGCCGCGCTCCTGCTTGCGCAGGATCACCGAGCATCTGCCCCGCGAGGGTAACGATAAGCGCCAGGCCGAGCAACCAAGCTGCCGTCCCCCATTCCGGCACCCGCCACGCAGCCCGAAAGGCGCAGCAGAGCACCATCCCCACAGCACCCACGCTAGCCCAAACCGCAGCTCCGGCACATCGGCGCGCGGTCAGCCACGCCGCGACCGGAAGCAGCAGCAACGCCGCCCACATCCACCCACGCGGATCGACCTGCCCCGTGCGCAGCAACGCCGGCAAGCCACCCAGCAGCACGAGCACGCCAGGCAGCCAGAGCATCATCAATGTCCTGAGCGCTGCCCCCAAGCCAATCGACCGATCTTAATGCGGCGTCGGCTGAATCTCGCGATCCATCGGTTTCTTGAGGTTCGGGTCCGGTTGCAGGTCGGGCACGATGGGCGCCTGCTCCGGCGCGGGCTGCACGCCGAGTTCGGCGAGCGGCTCCTTGGGCGCGACCGCGTTCACGTCCAGCGTCGGCACCGTCGGCGGCGGCACGGTCGGATCATCGATCCGCGCTTTGTCGATCACGATGTTCGCCAAACCCACAAGCAGCACCACGCCCGCCAGTCCGGTGAGGCCGATCTGGACCCGCTGCAACCCTTCCTGTCGTCGGGGTGTCTCAGCCATGAAGCGCTCTTTTTCTTCGCCGCCGCGACCCATGTCGGCGGTCAACGATTGTGCGCGAGCCAGGGGAAGACCGTCAAGCCCTTCGATTCCAGCCACTCCCGATTGTAGAGCGTTGAAAGATAACGAAAACCGGTGTCGCACAGGATCGTGACGATCCGCTTGCCCGGCCCAAGCTGCTTCGCCAGCGCCACCGCGCCCGCCACATTGATGCCCGAGGAGAGGCCAAGGCATAGCCCCTCTTCAGCGAGCAGCCGGCTCACCCACAGCAGCCCTTCCTCGTCGGAAACCCGGAACTGCGTGTCGATCGGCGCGCCTTCCAGATTGGCGGTGATACGCCCCTGTCCAATGCCTTCGGCGACCGAATTTCCTTCCGCCTTCAGCTCGCCATGCGCGTAATAATTGTAGAGCGCCGCGCCATAGGGGTCGGTCAGCGCGATGGTGATATTCTCATCATGCGCCTTGAGGCCCAGGCCGACGCCGGCAATGGTGCCGCCGGTTCCGGCCGCGCAGGTAAAGCCGTCGATCTGCCCGTCCAGCTGCGCCCAGATTTCCTCGGCGGTGCCGACGATATGCGCCTTGCGGTTGGCGGTATTGTCGAACTGGTTGGCCCAGATCGCGCCCTCCGTCTCCTCCGCCAGCCGGCGGGACGTGTGCACGAAATGGCCGGGGTTGGAATAGGGCGCGGCGGGCACCGTCACCAGTTCCGCGCCCAGAGCGCGCAGCGTGTCCATTTTTTCCCGGCTCTGCGTCTCGGGCATGACGATGATCGTCTTGTAGCCCTTGGCATTGGCGACGAGCGCGAGGCCGATGCCCGTATTTCCCGCCGTCCCCTCGACGATCGTGCCGCCGGGCTGCAACAGCCCCTTTTCCTCGGCATCGTTGACGATGAACAGCGCCGCCCGGTCCTTCACCGAAGCGCCGGGATTGGCGAATTCGCACTTGGCGTAGATGTCGCAGCCCGTCTCCGCGGAGGGGCCGGCAAGGCGCACCATCGGCGTGTTGCCAATCAGCGCGAGGCTATCTTTCTGAACCAGCATGACCCACGCATAGCGGACGAGATGCGGCCTTGCCAAGCAACGGAATGATGGCGGCGCAAAAGAGCCGTTTCGCCGGCCGGGAGCCTCCCCCCTGGCGCGCACCGTCCCACAGGGGGACAGGGCAGAAACGGGTGGGGAGGAATCGGGAGAGGAAGTGGCAAGACTCTTGCGCTATAATCATCTGTCGAAACGATTTTTCCAGAAGGCTTCGATCTTGGCGGGCAGGGCGGCATGGAGATGGCAGGGCGCGATCGCGGCGCTGGCGCTCATCGCGCTGGTCGTGCCGCGCCTGATCACCGCCGCCCCGCTCGACCTGCTTGCAGCGGCCCATGCGGGCGCTGACCCGGCCGAGGATGCGGGCGAGAATTTCCCGGGATCCGCCTATTTCTTCGCGCAGGGCGCGCTTGTCCCTGCCGCTGGTGCAGCGACGCTGAAGAGCGAGCATGTGCTGGGACTGGAAGCAGTGCAGGCAGCGCCCGCCATGGCGTTCCGCGGCCTGACGGCGGTCGACAGCTATCGCGCGCTCAACTGCCTCACCTCTGCCATCTACTATGAGGCAGGAAACGAACCCGAGGAGGGCCAGCGCGCGGTGGCGCAGGTCGTGCTCAATCGTGTGCGCCACCCGAACTGGCCGAAAAGCGTATGCGGCGTCGTGTATGAAGGATCGGAGCGTACCGATCTGCGGTGCCAGTTCACCTTCAGCTGCGACGGGTCGATGGCGCGCCGAACCATCGTGGCGGCGTGGGCACGCTCCAGAAGGATCGCGGAGCAGGCGCTGGCGGGCAAAGTCTATGAACCCGTGGGGCTCGCGACCTTCTACCACACGCTGGCGGTTCGCCCCCTTTGGGCGGCGGCGATGCGGCCGGTCGCCGTGATCGGCGCCCATATCTTCTATCGTTCATCCGGCGCAGCGGGAATGCCGGGAGCCTTCCGCTCAGCCTATCTGGGACGGGAGTTCCAATCCGGTCCTGCTCTCCGGCCGCTGCCGATCGCGCCGGTCATCAGCGCTGCGGCGGCGTGGACAAGCCCCGCCTCCGGGCAGGCAACCCAATTACTGCCTCAACCCGAGCCCTCCGTTCCGCGACCGGTGCTCGCCATTCCGCAGCCCGAGTTGAAGCCGGAATATCGAAATAGCGGCCGGCCAGTGATCTGAAGCCGGAAAAAATCGCAGCCGCACCGATCTTTTCATGGTTAATGCTGCGGCAACCTCTTAAGCGGTTGTAATCAGGCTGGATTTAATAATCAGTTTTTTCACCGCCGCCGGAACCGAATGGTCACACCGCACGTTCTGCATTCCGGATAGCAAATCTTTTGCCCCCCGCTCTTGCTATCCAAAAAAACATGAGCCCGGAACGCATCTCCCCCCCCCGACGCGTTCCGGGCTCAGATTTTTTGGGGCAGGTTCAGAAATCCTCGATATTTTCGGTTGCGGAACGCTTTTCCCGCCAGCGAGTTTTCCCTTGGCCCCGCCGTGGCTGAGCCGCCCCGGCTGAAGCGTCTTTCCCGAAGGAGATGATGATGATGACCAAGAAGATTTTTGCCGCCCTTCTGCTGACCGGTTCGCTGCTGGTCGCGGCCTGCAACACCGTCGAAGGCGCGGGCAAGGACGTGCAGAGCGCTGGCCAGGCTGTCGAAGACGCCGCTGATTGATTTGGTTCGGGAGGCCGTCCGAAAGGGCGGGCCTCCCAACTCCCATCAGGCAGACGGGTCGATCGCCTCGATTTCCTTCGCCCGCCTGCGATCGGTGAACCAGATCGCGACGATCGTGATCTCATAGAGCAGCAGCAGCGGGATCGCGAGCATCAGCTGCGAGACGACATCGGGCGGCGTCAACACGGCGGCCGCGATGAAAGCCGCGACGATCATATAACGGCGGAGCCCGATCAGCTGGGCGCGGGTGACAAAGCCTGCCCGATTGAGCAGCATCAGCAGCACCGGCATGAGGAAGCTGATGCCGAACGCCAGGATGAACTGCATCACCAGCGTCAGATAGGCGTCCGTGCTGGGCAGCGCCTCCACCGCCAGGCCGCCGCTATTCCCTTGGAACTGCAGGAAGAAGTGGAAGGCCGTCGGCATCACGACGAAATAAGCGAGGCTGGCGCCCATCAGGAACAGCACCGGCGTCATGACCAGAAACGGCAGCAGCGCCTTCTTTTCCTTGGCGTACAAGCCCGGCGCGACGAAGGCCCAGAGTTGGTTCGCGATGATCGGAAAGGACAGGCAGAAGGCGCCGAAGATCGCCACCTTCACCTGCACGAAGAAGGCTTCGTACAGCTTGGTATAGACCAGCCGCCCGCCCCCATCGCCAAAGGCCTCCTTCAGCGGATGAACGAGGAAGGCGAAGATCTTGTCGGAAAAATAGAAGCAGACCGCGCCGGTCAGAAACAGCGCCCAAACGCATTTCAACAGCCTGCCGCGCAGTTCGATAAGGTGGTCGAGCAGCGGTGCCTTGCTCTCGTCAATATCCTTCATGCCGGGCTGTCGCCCTTGCTGACGGCGGCGGGCTTTTCGGCGAGATAAGGCGGGCCGTCAGCCGCAGCGGGCGGCGGCGCGACGGTCGGCTGGAGCGTGATCGGCGCCGGTTCCGCCACGAAGGGGGCATCATGTGCCGGGGTGTTGTTCACCATCGGAGCCGCGAGGGAGTCCGCCGCAGGCTGGACCGTTTCGGGCGGATGCTCATCCATGATCCGGCGGTTCTGCTCGGCCCATTTCTTTTCCAGTTCCTCCATTTCGACCTCCCGCACCATCGCATCGATGCCGGTGCGGAAGTGACGCGCCATTCCGCGCGCCTTGCCGACGATCTGCCCCACCTTGTAAAGCGCGCGTGGCAAGTCCTTGGGCCCGATCACGACCACCGCGACGATCACGATCAGCAAAAGTTCGGACGAACCGATATCGAACATGCCAGCCTACCGCAGAAGTTGAAGAAGGCTTTAGGCCTTTGTCTTTTCGTCCGTGGCGGTCGGCGCGTCCTGCTCGGGCACGCGATGGCCCTCGATACGCGTCGCGGGCTTGGTCGGCACGTCGTCGTCCTCGGCCATGCCTTTCTTGAAGCTCTTGATGCCCTTGGCGACATCACCCATTAGTCCGGAAATCCGGCCGCCACCAAAGAGCAGCATGACCACCAGGAGCACGATGACCCAGTGCATCAGCGAAAAGGAACCCATCTCAACATTCTCCTGAAACTCAGCCTTTCTAGGCTTCTTCGTCGTCATTTTCCAGAACGGATTGCGCGCCCAGACCCTCCAGCGCGAGATCGACCGGGTCGAGCAGCCCGGCGGCGCGAAGATCCTCTATTCCCGGCAGGTCGCGGCGGCTGCTAAGGCCGAAATGTGACAGGAATTCTACGGTCGTCGCATAAATCAGCGGCCGCCCCGGCACTTCACGCCGCCCCGCCGGCCGTACCCATCCAGCCTCCATCAGCACGTCCAGCGTGCCCTTGGCGACCTGCACGCCGCGCACGGCTTCGATTTCGGCGCGGCTGACCGGCTCATGATAGGCGATGATCGCCAGCGTTTCCATGGCCGCGCGGGAAAGCTTGCGCGTCTCGTCCTTTTCCCGCCGCAATATGTGGGCGAGGTCAGGCGGGGTCTGGAAGTGCCAGCGCCCGCCGCGCTCGACCAGATTGATCCCGCGTCCCGCATAATCCTGGCTGAGCTGCGCCAACGTCGCGGGCAGGTCCCCGCCGTCGCCGACATGCAGCTTGAGTTCCGCCAGCGTCAGCGGCTGCTCGCTGACGAACAGCGCCGCTTCGACGGCGCGCGCGAAATCATCGGGTTCCTGGATCACAGCAGCCCTCCTGCGGCGGGTTGCGGAAGGGCGGCGCGCAGGAAGATCGGCTCGAAAATCCCCTCCTGCTGGATCTCGAGCCTGCCCTGCCGCGCAAGTTCCAGCGCCGCGACGAAGCTGCTGGCGAGCGCCGACTTCGTCATCGGGCCATCCTGATCGGAGGGGAGGAAGCTTTCCAGCGCGGTCCAGTCGATCGAAGTGCCCACCAGCGTGCCGACGCGCTGGATGGCTTCGTCCAGCGTCATCACCGGGCGCACCGCCACCATGTGCACGACCGGCTGGGTGCGCGCGCGGATCTGCCCATAGGCCTGGATCATATCGAACAGGCTCGCCGCCCATTTCGCCTTGCGGACGAGGCGAAGACCCTCCGGCTTGTCGCGCACGAACACGTCGCGGCCGATCCGGTCGCGCGCCATCAGCCGCGCGCTCGCCTCCCGCATCGCGTGCAGCCGCTGCAGCCGCAATTGCAGGCGCAGCGCCAATTCTTCAGGGTTAGGCTCAGGCTGCGCTTCCTTCGGCAGCAGCAGCGAGGATTTGAGATAGGCGAGCCAGGCCGCCATCACCAGGTAATCCGCCGCCAATTCCAGCTTCAGTTTCCGCGCGCCCTCGACATAGGCGAGATATTGCTCGACCAGGGCGAGGATCGAAATCTCCCGCAGGTCGACCTTCTGGGTCCGCGCCAGCGCCAGCAGCAGGTCGAGCGGCCCCTCCCAGCTTTCGAAGCTGACCGTCAGCGTCTCCGATCGCGGCGCAGGCGAAGGCGTGAAAAGATCGTCCACCCGTCAGGCCGAAACCAGTGCAAGCAACGCGTCTCGGGTGGCGAGCAACTCCTCCAGCGGCTTCGGCTCGGACGAGCGGCGAGGCGACGACATGGCGCGGTCCAGCCGCTCGCGCGCGCTCGGCTCGATCTCCGGCAGGAGGTCCGCGATACCGACCATATCATCCATCCGCCCCCAGCAGTTGAGCGCCAGATCGCACCCCGCCGCGACCGTCGCCGCCGCAAGCTCGGGGATGCTCCCTTTCAGCGCCTTCATGTCGAGGTCGTCCGACATCAGCAGCCCGTCGAAACCGATGCGCTGCCGGATGATCGTTTCGATCACCGAGGCGGACAGACTGGCGGGAAAATCGGGGTCCCAGGCGGTGTAGACGACATGCGCAGTCATGCCGATCGGCGCATCCTTGAGCGCCCGGAACGGCGCGAGGTCGACCGCCAGCGCATCCTCATCGGCGGTGACGATGGGCAGCTCGTGATGGCTGTCCACCAGCGCGCGGCCGTGCCCCGGCATATGCTTGACGATGCCGACCACCCCGCCGTCGCTCAGCCCTTCGATGACGGCGCGACCGAGCGCAGCGACGCGCATCGGCTCGGCCCCCAGCGTGCGGTCGCCCATGATGTCGCTTGCGCCCTCCTGCCGCACGTCCAGCAACGGCAGCGCATCGACGGTTATGCCGACTTCCGCCAGCGTGGCAGCGAGGGCGCGCGCATTGGCGCGGGCAGCGGCGATGGCACTGGATGGCGCGATCTCATAAAGCCGGTCGAACACTGCTCCCGGAGGAAAACTGGGCCATTCCGGCGCCTGCATCCGCGCTACGCGCCCGCCCTCCTGATCGATCATGATGAGCAGGTCGTCACGGCCATGCAGCGAGCGCAGCTCGTCCGTCAGGGCGCGCAGCTGCCGCCGATCAACGATATTGCGGCGGAACAGGATATAGCCCGCCGGCTGCGCCTCCGCGAAGAAGGCGCGCTCATCGGGGGTCAGCGTCTCACCGAAAAGGCCAAAGATAACGGGTTTCATAAAGCGGATGGTAGCGGCAGAGACGCGCCCTGTCGAAGGGGTTTAGCTCACCACCAGACAGCTTTCCCCTGCCACCTTCAGCTTGCCGCACAGGGTGCTCGCCTGCTTGCCCGCGACGGCGCGCAGGCGATAGACGGTACTGCCGCCCACCTCCGCGGCCTCGATCGACATGGTGAGCGGCGCCAGATAGGTGAAGCGCTGCGACAGGCGCTTCCATGCGTCCCTCGCGCCCGACTGGCTGCCATAGGCGCCCAGCTGGATCGTGCCGCCCGCGGCCGGGCGGGCCGCTGCGCCTCGGGGCTTGGCGGCGGTGGCGTCGGCCACGCGGGTCGTGACCTGTTGCGCCGGCTTTTCGGGCGTCACCGGCTTAACATTCTTGGCAACGCCCGTCGGCGTGATCGGCGCCTCGGGCACGCGGCTGGGATCGATCCGGCCGTCGCGCGCCACGCCTTCGCTCGCCGCGTAGCTCGCGTCGCCCTCTCCCTCGAACTTCTTGGCGTCCGCTTCCTTGGCCGGCAGCTTATAGTCGCCCTGCGGCGCAGGGATCAGCTTGCCCTCGCCCGCGGCCCCGCCGCCGACGCGGTTCTGGACGAACCAGAGGCCCGCCACGACAGCGCCGATCAGGATCAGGCCGAACAGAATGAACCCCAGCAGCTTCAGCGGAGAGAGGCCGCGATCCTCATCATCCTCGATGCCAGGTTCGAGCCAGGGCAGGCGATCCTCATCATCCAGATCGAGCCGCCCCCGCACATAGTCACCCATTCACCGAACTCCGCTATTGCATCTCCGTGAGCGCGGCGACGCCCATGAGTGCCAGACCATTGCGGATGATTTGCCCGATTCCCCGGCTCAAGAAAAGCCGTGCAGAAGTGGTGGCAGGATCGTCGGCCAGGATGACCCGCGCCTGCGGATTGTCGTTGCCCATGTTCCACCAGCTGTGGAACGCTGACGCCAAATCATTGAGATAAAACGCGATCCTGTGCGGTTCACGGGCCGACGCAGCGCCATCCACCACGCGCGGGAACTGTGCGGCGAGCTTCACGAGGCCCAGTTCCTCCGTCCCAAGCCGGGACAGGTCGGGCGCGGGCAGGTCCATCTCCGCTTCCTCCGCCCGGCGACCGAGCGAGGAAATGCGCGCATGGGCATATTGCACGTAGAAGACCGGATTGTCCTTCGACGCTTCCACCACCTTGGCGAAGTCGAAGTCCATCTGCGCGTCGGCCTTGCGCGTCAGCATGGTGAAGCGGACCACATCCTTGCCCACTTCGCGCACCACGTCGGCCAGCGTCACGAAATTGCCGGCGCGCTTGGACATCTTCACCGGTTCGCCGTCGCGCAGCAGGCGCACCATCTGAATCAGTTTCACGTCGAACCGCGCCTTGCCCTCGGTCAGCGCGGCGACGGCGGCCTGGATGCGCTTGACCGTGCCGGCATGGTCCGCACCCCAGATGTCGATCAGCTGATCGGCGTTCTGCGCCTTCTGGAAATGATAGGCCATGTCGGCGCCGAAATAGGTCCAGGCGCCGTTCGACTTCTTGATCGGCCGGTCCTGATCGTCGCCGAACCTGGTCGATCGGAACAGCGGCAGTTCGACCGGCTCCCAATCGTCGGGCAGCTCACCCTTGGGCGCCTCGAGCACTCCATCATAGACCAGATCATGCGCGCGCAGCCAGGCCTCCGCCGCTTCCGGCTTGCCGGCGGCCTGCAACTCGGCTTCGGAAGAGAAGATGTCGTGATGGATGCCAAGCAGCGCCAGGTCGGCGCGAATCATCTCCATCATCGCGGCGACCGCCTTGGTGCGGAACGGGACGAGCCACTCATGCTCCGGCGCGCCGACATATTTGTCGCCATATTCAGCCGCCAGGGCTTGTCCCACCGGCACCAGATAGTCGCCGGGGTAGAGCCCCTCCGGAATATCGCCGACCGCCTCGCCCAACGCTTCGCGGTAGCGGACGTGCGCCGAGCGGGCGAGCACATCCACCTGCCCGCCAGCATCGTTGATATAATATTCGCGGATCACCTTGTGCCCGACATATTCCAGTAGGGTCGCGAGCGCGTCACCCACCACGGCGCCACGACAATGGCCCATATGCATCGGGCCGGTCGGGTTGGCGGACACATATTCGACGTTGACGGTGACGCCCTGCCCTGCGTCGGACCTGCCATAATCGCCGGCCTCTGCATGGATGGCGGCAAGTTCCGCGCGCCACGTCGCGTCGGTGAGCTTGAGGTTGATGAAGCCCGGCCCCGCTACCGATGCGCCCTCCACCTCGTCCAGCTTCTCAAGACCCGCAACGATTTTCTCAGCCAACGCCCGCGGATTGGTGCCGGCGGGCTTCGCCAGCACCATGGCGGCGTTGGTCGCAAGATCGCCATGCGTCACGTCGCGCGGCGGCTCGACCGTTACCGGCTTGCGGTTGAGCCCAGCGGGCAGCGTGCCGTCCGTCTCCAATGCGTCGAGCACGGCGTCGAGATGAGCGATGAAGCGGATATAGAGAGACAAGGTCGGTTTCCTTCAACTCCGTTCGCCCTGAGCGAAGTCGACCCGCCAGAGGACCGTAGGTCAACGGCCCTGCTGAGCATAGCGAAGCACCTCGCTTCGCTCAGTGGCAGGCTTCGACTTCGCGCAGCCCGAACGGAAAACAAATCAAACGGGCTTAGCGCGTCGCGTTATACCGGAGCTGATCCTGGGTCAGGTTGAAGCCCACGAGCAGCTCGAAGCTGGTTCGCTGCAGCGCCGCCTTGACGTCCGGCTGCGCGAACGGATCGATCGCCGCATCGGCGTCACCCGCCTTGCGCTTGCTGTTGATCTTCGCCTGGATGTCGGCGGGCAAGGTGGCTGCCGTGCGGTTCACATAGGAACCGGCCTTGGCCGTCGCGCTGGCGCGGTATTGGCCGGCCGGGAAGTCGAGCATGACCTGCCCCACCCGCTTGGCGACGACGGCGTTGCCGCCACGCACCACGGCCGAGAAATAGGGCAACACCACCTGACGCGCGGCGGTCGCATCCGTGCGGCGCGCATTCACGGTGAAGCTCGCCTCGGTGTAGAATTGGTCGCCTTCCGAGCAGGTCGAGCGCAGATTGGTGATGTCCGCCACCACGTCGATCGCGCGCGCATCGGTGCTGCCGGCCGGATTGAAGAGGGTGATATCGCCGGTCTGCGCAGGGATCGCCGCCACCGGGCAGGGCGAACGGACCGCGACGATACCGCCGGTCGGGTCGATCTCACCCCGCCGCGAACAGCCCGCAAGGGCAAGGGCCAGCATTCCGGTCAGCGCAATTCGAGAAAAGGTCACGAGATAATCCCTTGGGAGCAGGCGTGGGGCTTCTTATCCATAGCCCGCGCCGCACGCAACCGAAAGGAAGCGGCTTTCATCAGTGGCCACATTCGCCTAAGCGCGGTTGCCATGACCTCTCGCCCGCCCATGAAGCTGCTCATCGCCGCCCCGCGCGGCTTTTGCGCCGGTGTCGATCGCGCCATCATCATCGTCGAACGGGCTATCGAGAAATATGGCCCACCGGTCTATGTCCGGCATGAGATCGTCCATAACAAATATGTTGTCGACACGCTGAAGGCCAAGGGCGCGATCTTCGTGGAGGAACTGGACCAGGTGCCCGACGGCGTACCTGTGGTCTTTTCCGCGCATGGCGTGCCCAAGGCGGTGCCCGCCAAGGCGGAGGAGCGCGGCCTCGACTATCTCGACGCCACCTGCCCGCTGGTAAGCAAGGTTCACCGCCAGGCAGAGCGGCAGGTGCAGGCCGGCCGCCACATCCTCTTCATCGGCCACAAGGGGCATCCAGAAGTCGTCGGCACCTTCGGCCAGGTGCCTGAAGGCACGATGACGCTGATCGAAACGGTCGAGGATGCAGAAAGCTTCGCGCCCGCCGACCCGGACAACCTCTCCTTTCTGACGCAGACGACGCTGTCGGTGGACGACACCGCCGCCATCGTGGCCGCGCTGCACCGGCGCTTCCCGACCATCCATGCGCCCAAGGGCGAGGATATCTGCTATGCGACTTCCAATCGGCAGGCGGCAGTCAAGGCGATCGCCTCCCGCTGTGACGCTCTCTATGTGATCGGCGCGCCCAACAGTTCCAACTCGCTGCGGCTGGTCGAAGTGGCCGAGCGGGAGGGCACGCCCGCCCGCCTGATCCAGCGCGCAGATGAGCTCGATTTCGACTGGCTCGCCAACGTCCGCACCCTTGGGCTGACCGCGGGCGCGTCGGCTCCCGAGATTCTGGTCCGCGAAGTTGTAGATCGGATCGGCTCGCGGTACGAGCTGATCGAGGAGCAGGTCGAAACGGCGCAGGAAAGCATGTCCTTCAAGCTCCCCCGCGGTCTGGAGGCCGCTTAAATCCGATGGCCGTCTATACCCATGTTCCCGCCGAAGAGATTGACGCCTTCCTCACCCGCTACGACGCAGGCCGCCTCGTCTCCGCCAAGGGTATCGCCGAGGGGGTCGAGAACAGCAATTATCTGCTCGAAACCACCGGCGCAGATGGCAATGGCCATCGTTATATCCTGACGCTCTACGAGAAGCGCGTGGACGAGGCGGACCTGCCCTTCTTCATGAACCTGCTCGATCATCTGGGCGCGCGCGGCTGCCTCGTCCCGCGTTTCATCCCCGATCGGGAGGGCACGCGCCTTCAGCAGCTGAGCGGCCGTCCCGCCTGCCTGATCGAATTTCTGACGGGCATTTCGGTGACGGAGCCGACCATTGGGCAGGCCCATGCGGCCGGCGCGGCGCTGGGCGAGATGCACCGCGCGGCGGAAGGCTTTGCGGGCGAGCGGCGCAATGCGCTGGACTTGCCGGGCTGGCATGATCTGGCGGCGAAATGCGGCGATGATTTCGACCAGATCGCGCCGGGCCTCAAGGATCGGGTGGCGCAGGAACTCGCTTTCCTTGACGCGCACTGGCCCGCCGACCTGCCACGCGCGGTCATCCACGCCGACCTTTTTCCCGACAATGTGCTGATGCTGGGGGATGAAGTCACGGGTCTCATCGACTTCTATTTCAGCTGCACCGACATACGTGCCTATGACCTGGCGGTGACGCACAGTGCCTGGGTGTTCAGCAATGATGGCGCGACCTGGTTCGGCGACCGCGCCAGCGCCTTGTGTGCCGGATATGAAGCTGCGCATGGCCTCTCGGATGCCGAGCGCGCTGCCTTCCCGATCCTCTGCCGGGGCGCGGCGCTGCGTTTCATGCTGACCCGCGCCTATGACTGGATCAACACGCCGGCCGACGCGCTGGTGACGCGCAAGGACCCGCTCGCCTTCCTGCGCCGGCTGGACTTCTACGCGGCCGCGACGCCCGCCCAGCTGCTTGGCACATGAACGACCTGCCGCAAGTCGAGATCTTCACCGACGGCGCATGCAAGGGCAATCCGGGGCCCGGCGGCTGGGGCGCGGTGCTGCGCTTCGGGACCACGGAAAAGGAAATCTCCGGCGGGGAGGCGCAGACGACCAACAACCGCATGGAGATGATGGCGGCGGTCGAGGCGCTCAACACGCTCAAGCGCCCCTGCCGCGTGACCCTTTATACCGACAGCAAATATGTCATGGACGGCATCACCAAATGGGTGTTCGGCTGGCAGAAAAATGGCTGGAAGACGGCGGATCGCAAGCCAGTGAAAAATGCGGAAATCTGGCAGTTGCTCGTCGCCGCCGCCGCCCGCCACAAGGTCACGTGGCAATGGGTTAAGGGCCATGCCGGCCATCCGGAGAATGAACGCGCCGACCAGCTCGCCTGCGCGGCAGCGGAGAGTTTTCGGGGGTAAGCGCATGGGGTCCCAAGTGCCCGGGTCACGAACAGCCGATATCAGCCTTCACACGCGAAACCGCTCCGGCGCATAGGTGGCCGGATCGATGGCAGCCACCGCCCTCGGCCGCCCCTCCCCGGTGAGCAGACTCGCCGCCAGCAGGGCCGCCGCCGGCGCCGTCTGGATGCCAAAGCCCCCCTGCCCCACAAACCAGAAAAAACCCGGCGCCTGCGGGTCGAAGCCATAGACCGGCGCCCGGTCGCGGGAGAAGCTGCGCAGCCCCGCCCATTTGCGCTCCACCGCAGCCACCGGCCAGTCCACCACCTGCTCGAACCGCGCGATCGCCTCTGCGACCGCCATTTCCTCCGGCGCGGCATCGCAGGGGAGTGAAGGCTCCTCGTCATGCGGGGTCAGCCAGACGCGCCCCTCCCCCTCGGGCTTGAAATAGAATTGCGAGGCCAGATCCATGACCAGCGGCAGCGATGCCGACGGCATGGCCGGCACCCGCAATTGCACGACGGTGCGGCGCAGCGGCGTGATGCCGATCGGCGCGACGCCGCATGCGCGCCCGACATCGTCCGCCCATGCGCCGGCCGCGTTCACGACTATTCCGCAATCGATCGAACCCGCGCCTGTCTGGAGCGTCCAGCACCCGCTGCCCGCCTGCGCAGCCCTGAGCGGCGACGCCAGCCGAACTTCGCCGCCCAACGTCCGGAAGCGCCGCAGATAGGCCTGATGCAGCGCAGCGACATCGATGTCGCACACCCCTGGCTCCAGCAGTCCCAACGTCCAATCCGCCCTGATCCCCGGCACCAGAGCGGCGGGATCGACTGCCCGCAATGCCACCCGATCCCCGAAATCCGCCAGCAGCTTGTCCTGCGCCGACTCATCGCCGGGACGCCCGACATGCAGCGTTTGCCGGGGCGAGAGGAAGGAGACGAGAGAAAAGTCCGGATCGGGCGAGGCCAGCATCGGCCCCGACGCGGTCGTCAACGGCTGCACCGCCAGCCCGCCATAGGTTTCCTCCCAGAAGGCGACCGACCGGCCCGTCGCATGATAGCCCGGCTGCGGCTCCATCTCCAGCAGGAGGACGCGCGCCTGCTCCGCCAGAACCGCGCCCAGGCTGGCCCCGGCGATGCCGCCGCCAACGATGACGATATCCGGCCGCGTCATCGCGGCGCGACCTCATCGAGGAAGCCATCGATCCGCCGCAGTGCATCCAGCCGCACCGGGTCCAGCTCGCGCAAAATCTCGTGCGCCGCCTCCTTGCCATAGACGTGCAGACGCGCGCCCGGAATGCGCCGGGCAATGCGGCGAATGGCAGGCGTGGACACCAGCCGATCGGCCTGCGCCGCCAGGATCAGCAGCGGCACGTCGATCCCCGCCAGCCCCTCGCCCTGCGCCAGCGCCCGTGTCGACTGAAGCGCTTGGCTCACCCAGTTCCAGCTCGGCGGACCCAGCGCGATGTCCCGGCCATGGTCCCGCCACCAGAGCTCGTCGGCATAGCGATCCGGATCGTGCGTCAGCCGCTTCTGCCGCATCCTCCTCTGCCGCTCCGACTCCTCCTGCTGCGTCCACGCCTGCCGCTCGGCAAAGCCAACGGCGCACATCGCCCGCGCGATGCCGCCCGCCAGCCATAGCGGCAGCGGCGCGGTATGCAGCCCCATCATCGGCGCCACCGTCACGGCGGCATCCGGCCGCGCCATGCCCTCCGCCAGCGCGCGCAGCAGCAGATGCCCGCCCATGCTGTGCCCGACGATCGCCGCCGGGCCATCGCCCTCGGCCCGCCAATCCGTCGCAAAAGCGTTGAGATCATCGATCCACTGCGCGAAATCGTCGATGTGGCCGCAGAGCGGGTCGCCCGTCGTGCGCCCCGATCCGCCCTGCCCGCGCCAGTCGAAGCTGGTGACGGCCCAGCCGCGCTCGGCCCAATGATGCACGACCTCGAGATATTTCTCGATCATGTCGCCGCGCCCGCCGAGCAGGAGCAACCGCCCGCGCCGCCCGCTCCCCAGCCGGTAGCGCCGCAAGCGCCAGCCGTCCGCCGCCGTCCAATAGTCCAACCGCCCGTCCATCGGCCAGGCGCGGCGATCGAAAACAGCGGGGACGGGATAGGGCGAATCCATGCGGCGCATGGTTACGGTTTGGTAAGCCATGCGGTCTATAGTTTTACTCCATGTTGGGGGAATATTTCAGACTGGCGCTCGTCTGCGCCCTTGCCTTGCTGCTGATCGTCGCATCCGTCACGGACCTGCGCGCGCGGATCATCTCCAATCGGCTGAACCTGACCGTCGCCGCGCTGGCGCCGCTCTGGTGGTATGCCAGCGGCCTGCCGCTGTGGCCGGGCGTCGGCGTGCAGTTGCTCGCCGCGTTCATCGTCTTCTCCGCCTTTGCGCTGCTGTTCGCTTTGGGGTGCATGGGCGGCGGCGACGTGAAGCTGCTCGGCGCGCTGGCGCTCTGGTTTCCCTGGCAGGCGACCCTGTCGATGCTGATGCTGATGGCGCTGCTGGGGGGCGGCGTCACCATCGTGACCGTCGTGCACCACCGCATGACCCGGCGGCTAGGCCAGCCGCAGATTCCCTACGGCATCGCCATATCGCTCGCGGCCATGTGGCTGCTTGGCGAACGATATCTTAACCATTTTGCGTAATCATCCGGGGCTCAGGCGCAACTCGTCTGATTGAGGGAGGCGAATTTCATCATGGATGCCAAGAAAATCGTGCTGTTGGTGGGGGCGCTAATCATAGCGATCACTACAGCCTTGCTCGCGCGCAACATGCTGAGTTCTTCCGGCAGCCCGCAGGCCGGCGCCTCTTCCATGCCGGTCGAAGCAGACCAGCCCCATGTGCTGGTCGCGACCAAGGCGCTCCCGGTCGGCACCATCCTCGATGCCGAAAGCTTCCGCTTCCAGCCCTGGCCCAAGGATCTGGTCGAGCAGGCCTATTATATCAAGGGCCAGGCCGATCCGCAGAAGCTGGTGGGCAGCGTCGTGCGCACCGCCATTTCCGCCGGCCAGCCGATGACGCTGGGCTCGGTCATTAATCCGGGCGACCGCGGCTTCCTCGCCGCCGCGCTTGGCCCCGGCATGCGCGCCGTCACGGTGCCCGTCTCCGCCCAGAATTCCGTCGCCGGCTTCGTCTTCCCCGGCGACCGCGTCGACCTCGTCCTGACGCAGAGCGTCTCGGGCGGCGGCGACGGCGAGCCGCTCAAAGTATCCGAAACCGTGCTGCGCAACCTGCGCGTGCTCGCCACCGACCAGCGCATGGACGCGCTCGGCGCGGACGGCAAGCCGGTCGTCCAGACCTATTCCAACGTCACGCTCGAAGTCACGCCCAAGATCGCCGAGAAGATCGCGGTCGCGCAGACCATCGGTTCGCTGTCCCTGTCGCTCCGCTCGCTCGCCGACAACAGTTCGGAACTCGACGCCGCCATCGCCGGCAGCGACGTGGACCTGCCCGACGGCACCAATCCGAACGCGGAAAAGAAGCTGCTCGCCAGCCTCACCGCGCGCCCGATCGATCGCGGCACCACCTATTCCACCGGCGCCGACGTCTCGCGTTACCAGCGTAGCAGCGTCCCAGCCAAGCCGATGCAGGCCATGCCCGCGGGCGGAGTTCCAGCCGCCGCGCCTGGTGGCGCGCCTGCCGTCATCGTCGCGCCGCAAGGCCCCGTGATCCGGGTCGCTCGCGGCACCAGTGTGACCGTCGTTCCGGTCGGGGGGAAGTAAGATGAAGGGGTTCACCGATTTCGCTGGCAGCGTGGCGGCCAAGCCGCTGCTTGCCCCGGCTCTGGCGCTCGGCCTCGCCCTCGCCGCCGCTGCCGCGCCGACGACCGCGCTCAATGCCGCGCCCGTCTCCGCGCAGGACAATGCGATCCTGATGTCGGTCGGCGGCAGCCGCGTCATCAACCTGCCGGGCAAGATGTCCGACGTGGTCATCGGCAATCCGGAAGTGGTCGATGTCCATGTCCGCTCGCAAAACCAGCTTTACCTGATCGCCAAGGCGGCGGGCGAAACCACCGTCTTTGCGACCGCAACCAACGGCAAGGTGCTGTTCTCCGGCACGGTCCGCGTCGGCAACAACCTGACCAGCATCGATGACATGCTGAAGCTCGCGATGCCGAACGCCCAGATCGCCGTCAACACGATGAACGGCATGGTTCTCCTCACCGGCACCATCGCCGCACCCGAGGACGCCGCCGAGGCGGAGCGCCTGACCCAGGCCTTTGTCGGCAAGGATGTGACAGTCGTCAGCCGCCTGCGCACCGCGACGCCGCTTCAGGTCAATCTTCAGGTCAAGATCGCCGAAGTGTCGCGTGATCTCGGCCACAAGATCGGCATGAACTGGAAGTCGCTGGACAGAACAGGCGGCAAGTGGGCCGGCGGCATCGGTGGCGGCAATCGCGATGCGATCACCTTCAACGCCGGCGGAGGCGGGACCTTCAACTATGTGACGGATGGCGGCTATAGCATCGCCGGCGTCGCACGGGTGCTGGGTCTGGATGTCGGCGCGGTGCTGGACCTCGCCGAATCCACCGGCCTGTCCACCACCCTCGCCCAGCCCAACCTGACCTCGCTCTCCGGCGAGACCGCCAGCTTCCTCGCGGGCGGCGAATATCCCTACACCGTCAGCAACGGCACGCAGGGCAACAGCATCGAGTTCAAACAATATGGCGTGCAGCTGGCCTTCACGCCCACGGTCCTCGCCGACGGCCGCATCTCGCTGCGCGTCCGCCCGACGGTGTCCAGCCTCGACTTCTCGATCAACTCCAGCGTGCCTGCGCTCAAGAGCCGCACGGCGGAAACCACGGTGGAACTGGGTTCGGGTCAGGCCTTCATGATCGCGGGCTTGCTCAACAACGAAACCAGCAACGCTATCGACAAGGTGCCGGGCCTCGGCAACCTGCCGATCCTGGGCAGCCTGTTCAAGTCGCGCCAGTTCCAGCGCAACGAGACGGAACTGGTCATCGTCGTCACCCCCTATCTGGTGAGGCCGATGAACGCCGCCGACGTGCGCCTGCCGACCGACGGCTTCCGCAACGCCAATCAGGGCCAAGGCCTCTTCCTTCAGCAGGGCCATGACGGCATCAGCGGCGCGCGCGCACCGATGCCCAGCCGCGCACCGACTGGTCCGGCGCCAGCGCCCGGCCCGCAGGCTTCGGTGGCACCCGCCACGCAAACCGCACAGCGCAACGGCAAGTCCGCCGCCGCGCCGGGCTTCAGCTTCTGATCCGAAGGGCGAACGCCATGACCATCCCGTCACGCAAACACCTCATCCGCATCAGCGCCCTGGCCCTGCTCGCGCTGCCGCTCGCCGCCTGTCAGACCAGTGTCAATCGCGGCGTCGAATCGATCCATCAGCCGGTCGTCAGCCAAACCGCCTTCACCTATGACGTGCAGGCCGGCCCGGACGGCGGCCTCAGCGGCTCGGAGGCCCGGCGGCTGGACGACTGGTTCGCCTCCATCGGCCTTGGCTATGGCGATCAGGTCGCGGTCGCGACCGAGTCCGCCTATATCAGCCCCGCCCTTCGTGACGGCATCGCCGATGTCGTCGCCCGCCACGGCATGCTGGTGGGCGAGGACAGCAGCGCCGCGCCCGGCACTGCGCCGCAGGGCAGCGTCCGCCTGATCGTCCGCCGCGCGACGGCGAGCGTCCCGGGCTGTCCCGACTGGCGCGACAAGAGCGAAGACGACATGCAGATGGGCGCTTCCTCCAATTTCGGTTGCGGGGTGAACGGCAATCTCGCCGCCATGGTCGCCAATCCCAACGATCTGGTTCGCGGCCAGAGCAGCGAAAGCGACCTGCGCACCGCGACATCGAACCGCGCCATTTCCACCTATCGCGAAAAGGCCCCCACAGGGTCGGGCGACCTCAAAACACTTGCGGGAGGCAAATGATATGAACGCTCCCTGGAAACCCGGCATGTCTGGCCAGCGGGACCCCTTCCACGCCTTCGTCTGCGACGATCACAGCTTCGACCTGCTGCGCGCGGTCGCGGCCGAAATGGGCTGGGCGCCGGAAAAGGTGAACAAGGGCGGCATGCGCAATGCGGTGCAAAGCCTGTCGATCACCGCCAGCCCGCAGATCCTGTTCGTCGACATGTCGGAGAGCGGCGATCCGCTGGGCGACATCAACAGCCTCGCCGAGGTGTGCGAGCCCGGCACGGTCGTCATCGCTGCGGGCCAGGTGAACGACGTCCGCCTCTACCGCGACCTGCTCGCCAGCGGCATTCAGGATTATCTGCTCAAGCCCTTCGGCGCCGACCAACTGCGCGACGCGCTGGCGCAGGCGCAGGCGGTGTTCTTCGCGCCGCGTGACGCCGGCCCGGAACGGCCCCACATGACCACCGCCGTCATCGGCACGCGCGGCGGCGTAGGTGCGTCCAGCATCGCGACCTCGCTCGCATGGCTGCTCAGCGACAAGAAGAAGCGCTCGACCGCGCTGCTCGACCTCGACGTTCATTTCGGCACCAATGCACTGGCGATGGATCTGGAGCCCGGCCGTGGCCTCACCGATGCGATCGAAAATCCCAGCCGCATCGACGGCCTCTTCATCGAGCGCGCCATGGTGCGCGCCAGCGACAATCTGGCGATCCTGTCGGCCGAAGCGCCGATCAGCCAGCCTATGCTGACCGATGGCGGCGCCTTCTACCAGCTGCTGGAGGAGTTTCGCGCCGCCTTCGAATCGACGATCATCGACCTCCCGCGCAACATGCTGATCCACCATCCCGCGCTGATGAGCGACGTGAACATGGCGGTCGTCGTGACGGAAATGACGCTGGCCGCCGCCCGCGATTCGATCCGCATCCTGTCCTGGCTCAAGACCAATGCGCCGCAGTCGCGCGTGCTGGTGGTCGCCAACCGCGTCCATCCCGGCGCGCCGGAGATCAGCCGCAAGGACTTCGAACAGTCGATCGAGCGCAAGGTGGATATCTGCATCCCCTTCGACCTCAAGACCGCCTCGCAAGCGGCGAAGCTCGGCAAGACGCTCGCCGAAACGGCCAAGGGCAACAAGGTCGGCGCCGCTTGCGTGACGCTCGCCGAAGCCGTGCTCGGCGCGATCGAGGATGGTGAAGCGGAGGGGCCCGCCGCGCCCGCGAAGAAGGGGGACAGCCTGCTCGGCAAGATCAGCGATCTCAAGAGCATGATCCCCTCCCGCCGCAAGGACAAGACGGCGGCCTGACCTCCTCTACGGAATGGGCGACTTATGGACGGCAATTTCCTTCTGATAGCGGTGCTGCTGGCGACCTTGCTCGGTCTGGTCGCCATGGCCTTCGCCGGTCCGTCCCCCGACAAGGCGCAGAAGCGCCGCATGGAACTGATCCGCGGGCGTCACGGCGATTCGACCGAGGCGATGATGGAAGCGCGCATGCGCAAGGTGATCTCCAATCGCCCGATCAAGCCCGAAGCTTCCATCCTGGTGTCGCTGGTCCCCAACCCGGAGAATCTGGCCAAGCGCATCCGCATGACCGGCAAGAAGTGGACGGTCAGCCAATATATGACGGCGGCCGCCACCATCTTCCTGCTGATCTGCGCGCTGCTGATGCTGCGCGGCTTCCCGCCGCTGTTCGCGATCCTGCTCGGCATGGCGGCGGGCCTTGGCCTGCCGCACATGTGGGTCGGTCGCCTGATCGCCAAGCGGATCAACCAGTTCAACGCCAAATTCCCGGACGCCCTCGAACTGCTCACGCGCGGCCTGCGCTCGGGCCTCCCCATCGGCGAGACGCTGGGCGTCGTGTCGAACGAAATTCCGGGGCCCGTCGGCGAGGAGTTCAAGCTCATCACCGAACGGATCAAGATCGGCAAGACCATGGATCAGGCGCTTCAGGAAACCGCCGACCGCCTGGGCACGCCGGAATTCCAGTTCTTCGTCATCAGCCTCGCGATCCAGCGGGAGACGGGCGGCAATCTGGCCGAAACCCTCTCCAACCTCGCGACGGTGCTGCGCCAGCGGGCGCAGATGAAGCTCAAGATCCGGGCGATGTCGTCGGAATCAAAGGCGTCCGCCTATATTATCGGCTGCCTGCCTTTCCTCGTCTTCGGCCTCATCTGCTACATCAACTATCAATATATGTCGCCCTTCTTCACGCCCGACCCGGCGGGTATCTTTGGCCTCTCGACGATGCAGATCATCGGTATCGGCGGCATGTGCTGGATGGGCATCGGCGCCTTCATCATGGCGCAGATGATCAACTTCGAAATCTGACGGGAGCAGACACGCGATGGAAACCGTTCCCGTCCCTGCCGGCACCCTGTTTGGGCTGACCGCGACCGACTTCGGCACGCTGCTCGCCGGGCTCGCCACGCTGGCGATGCTTTTCGCCCTTTATGCGGTGATGACCGTGCGCGATCCCATGGCGAAGCGGGTCAAGGCGCTCAACGAACGGCGCGAGCAGCTGAAGGCCGGCATCACCGCCTCGACCGCCCGCCGCCGCGCCAAGCTGGTCAAGAAGAACCAGGCGACCGACCAAATGCGGTCCTTCCTCTCCAGCCTGAAGGTGCTTCAGGACGATCAGCTGAAGGAAGCGCAGACCAAGCTGGCGCAGGCCGGCATCCGGTCGAAGGACTGGGCCGTCGCCGTCATCTTCGGCCGCCTGATCCTGCCCATCGTGATCGGCAGCATCGCCGCGCTGCTGCTCTATGCCGTGGGCATCTTTCCCGAATGGGGCGGGGTGAAGCGTTTCGGCGCGTTTGCCGGCGCGCTGCTGCTCGCCTACAAGGCGCCCGATATCTTCATCGACAATAAGGTGCAGAAGCGCTCCGCCGCGATCCGCAAGGGCCTGCCCGATGCGCTCGACCTGCTGGTGATCTGCGCCGAGGCGGGGCTTACCGTCGATGCCGCCTTCAGCCGCGTCGCGCGCGAGCTGGGCAAGGCCTATCCGGAGCTCGGCGACGAATTCCACTTGACCGCGATCGAG
The DNA here is from genome assembly GCF_000412635.1 of Sphingobium bisphenolivorans. Taxonomy (GTDB): domain Bacteria; phylum Pseudomonadota; class Alphaproteobacteria; order Sphingomonadales; family Sphingomonadaceae; genus Sphingobium; species Sphingobium bisphenolivorans. The sequence continues at coordinate 90,975 of NZ_ASTG01000011.1, read as the reverse complement.
CTCAGCTTCCTCACTGAGCGGCGCATGGCGTTCGAGAATCTCGCCAACCGTGTCAAGCTGGATGCGGTCAAGGGCGTGGTCACCACCATGATCCAGACCGAGAAATACGGCACCCCGCTCGCCTCGGCGCTGCGCGTGCTGTCCGCCGAATTCCGCCACGAACGCATGATGCGCGCGGAAGAAAAAGCCGCGCGCCTGCCCGCGATCATGACCGTGCCGCTGATCCTCTTCATCCTGCCGACGCTGTTCGTCGTCATCCTGGGACCAGCCGCCTGCTCGATCGCTACCGCGTTCTGATCGGCATGAAGATATTTCCTCTCCCCCTGTGGGAGAGGGATGCGAAGACTTGGCAGCTTGCTGCCTAGTCGTAGCTGGGTGAGGGGTGTGCTCGCACGCCAGCACCCTCATCCAACTCCGCCTAATTCACTGCGCGAGTAAGGCTGCATATCCTTCTCCCATCAAGGGAGAAGGAAAATCGACCTAATCCCCCAAGATCACGTCCACGCCCGCCCGCGCGTGGATCATCGTGCCGTCGTAGATCGGCAGCACATTCGCCTTCACATCGACGATCATCTCTAGTTCCGTGCAGGCCAGGATCGCCGCCTGCACATTCTCCTTGGCGATGTCGGTGAGTTCGGACTTCATGTACCGCTCCGAATCGCGGCTGATCTTGCCCAGCGTCAGCTCGTCATAAACGATGCGGTCGATCCGCTCGGCCATCTCCATGTCGGGCGGCAGCAGCGAGATGCCGTGCGCCACCAGCCGCTGGCGGTAGAATTTCTCGGTCATCACGTTGCGCGTGCCGATCAGGGCCGCCTTCTCGATCCCGTCTGCCTGCATCTTGCGCCCCACCGCCTCGGCGATGTTGATGATGGGGATATCGACGCCCGCCTGCACCTGGTCGTAGACGCGGTGCATGCTGTTGGCACAGATCAGCAGCGATACGGCCCCGGCCTGCTCCAGCCTGCGCGCCGACCCGGTCAGCACCTGCGCCGCATGCGCCCATTCCTCGTCCGTCGTGGAGCGGCCGATCTCCGCGAAATCCAGGCTCTCGATCAGCAGCGGCGCGCTGTGCTGGCCGCCCTTGGCGCGATAGACCGCCTGATTGATGATCTGGTAATAGCGCGCCGTGGACGTCCAGCTAAGACCGCCAATCAGACCAAGTTTACGCATCTGCCGCCTAACCCCACTTACCTTTGGACGCCCTTTCTCCAAGCGTTAAGGACCGCGCCGAGCATCGGCAAGCCTCTTCCTGTTAACCGCGCGACAAAGCCGCAGCGCCATCACAAGACCGGTCGATCCCGCCAGCCCGCCTGCGACCACCAGCGGCAGATTGCCCAGCAGGAATCCGCTGGCGGCGGCGGACCATCCGACCAGGCTTGCCAGCATCAGGCTGACCGCGCCGCTCCCCCGGCGCGCCCAGCCGGCGCTCACCGCCCCAACCACCGCCATGCTCCCGAACCCGCTCTGCAGCGTCAGCAGCAGCGCCGCGCCGCCCGTCAGCGCAGCGCCGCTCGCATCGAGCAATCCGAAAGCATGGGGATTGCGCCACATCGCCAGCGCAGCACAGACGGAACCCGATCCCGCCAGACCCATCAGCCCGATCAGCACCAGAGGGAGTAACGCAGGCGGCACGACCCGGCCGATCAGCCACCCGGCGGCAGCGCCCAGGATCAACAGCCCGCAAATGGCAGGGAGATTTATTACATCATGGCTGTAGAGCGCTGCGCCAGCCGCCGCGATGACGCCGGCCAGCGCAAGGCCCGCACGCCGCCGAATGTCCGCTTTGCCGCCCCCGCACAGGGAGAGCAGAAAGAGCAATATGGCGAACGCCCAACCGATGCCGACAGCCGGGCCGATGCCGCTCACCGCGTCCATCACTGACGAGCTTCTCCGCCCGCCATCCGCCGCGCCACCGCAAACGAGCCACACAGCGCCGCGCTGCCCGCCAACACCGCCGCCAGCGCCAGAGTGCGCGCCCGCGCGCTCCCCGCCTCAGCCGCCACGATCAACGCGCCGATCAACAGGGCCGAAGCCAATATCGGAAGGACAGCGTGGACCGCTCCGCCCCGCGTCAGGGGCGTCCAGAGTCCGACTGAAAGACCAACCACGCAGGCGGCCAGAAAGGTGGCGAGCAGCAGCAGGCTCACAGCGCCCGGTCCGCCCCGATCATCACGGCGCCGCGCCGGTCAGAGCAAGCGCTCGCCGCCGCCTTCAGCTGGCGATCAGCAGCACGACCAGAGCAGCAAGGGCGACGCTGGCGATCGTACCCCATTTCACGAGCGAGACGAACCCCGCATAGGTCTGGTTCGCGCTGTCCATATTCCCTTCCGACGCCATGTCCGCTCCCTCTGTTTCAGCCGTTCATCATCACTGGTGGCAACCTAGTATCGCCAAGGTCCCCTAGCCTCAACCCGCAACCATGCAAGAAAATCTTTCCGGTTAAGCCGGTTTTTACCGGTTCCGCTTACCCTGTCCGCCTGACTGAAAGAGGGGTAGGAATGGCGCGCGACGGCGTACCCATGCTGATGTTGATCGATGACGAACCGGCCCAGCGCAGGCTGGTATCCGCGCTCGCCGCGCGCGCCGGATGGCGTACGATCTTCGCCAATGACGGCGACACCGCCATCGCCACGCTGGGCACGCAGGACGGCATGCGGCTCGACGCCGTGCTGCTCGACCAGTGGAGCCCCAGCTATGAACCCACCGGCCTCATCCGGGAATTGCGCTCCCGCAGGCCCGCGCTCCCCATCCTGGTGGTGACCGCCCATAATAATGTCGCGGTCGCCGTCGATGCGATGCGCGCGGGCGCGACCGACTATCTCGCCAAGCCGATCGCACCCGAACGGCTGCTGGCAGCGCTGAACGCCACCCTCGCCCACGCCAGTGCGCGCGGCGAACTGCGCCCGCTCACGGAGAAGATTTCCGCCGCCCTCTCGTTCGAGGATGTTGTCGGCGCCGCGCCGCAGTTTCGCGCAGCCCTCGCCATTGCCGCCAAGGCCGCGCGCGCCCGCGTGCCGGTATTGATCGAGGGCGAAAGCGGCGTCGGCAAGGATGTGGTGGCGCGCGCCATCCACGCGGCCTCCCCCCGCCACAAGCAGCCGATGGTCACGGTCAATTGCGGCGCGATCCCCGCCAATCTGGTGGAATCGGACCTGTTCGGCCATGAGCGAGGCGCCTTCACCGGCGCCTTCGATCGGCAGGTCGGCAAGTTCGTGTCCGCCGACACCGGCACCATCTTCCTCGATGAAGTCAGCGAGATGCCGCTGGACGCACAGGTCAAGCTGCTGCGCGTGCTCCAGGACGGCGAGGTTCAGCCCTTGGGCGCGCGCCGCCCGATCCATGTCGATGTCCGCGTCATCGCCGCCACCAACAAGCGGTTGCATGACGAGATCGAGGCCGGCCGCTTCCGCGAGGACCTTTATTACCGCCTCAACGTCGTTCAGCTAACGATCCCGCCGCTGCGCGAAAGGCTGGGCGACGTGCCGGCGCTCTGCCGCCACCTGCTCGCCCGCATTGCGGGGCAGCCGGGCCTGCGTAGCCTCGGGCTCACCGATGACGCGCTCGCCCTGCTGATGCAGCATGACTGGCCCGGCAATGTGCGCCAGCTTCAGAACGCCCTCTTCCGCGCCGCCGTTCTGTGCGAAAGCGATGCGCTGACGCCGCAGGATTTCCCGCAGATCGCCGCGCAGATTCACACGCGCACGCATGGCGATCACGGCCAGGCCCGGCTGCGCGCTCTGCCGCAGCCGCCGCGCGAAGCGGCCGGCATCACCCTGTTCGAAGGTGACGGCCATGTCCGCCCGCTTGCCGAAATAGAGGCGGACGTCATCCGCCTTGCCATCGGCCATTATCGCGGCCGCATGACGGAGGTCGCCCGCAGGCTGGGGATCGGCCGGTCCACCCTCTACCGCAAGCTCGCCGAACTCGGCATCGACAGCGCCGCCTGACACGGCAGCGCCTGCCCCGCGCCATCGACGATCATCGCTGCCCCGATGGTTACGGCGTTGTATTGTCGCAGCGCCTATGCTTTGGAAAGCGGATGAAGATCACCCGCCTTGCTGCTCATCGTCCGCTGCTCCTCTCGACTGTCCTGCTGCTCGCCGCCTGCGGGCGCGCCGAGCCGGTGGAGGACCTTCCCAGCCAGGATCAACTCGCCGCCGCCGCCAATGCCGAAGCGGCGAGAGCCATGGCGGCGGCCAAGGCGGAAACGCCCGCCTCGCGCAACTATGTGAATGTAGAGCGCGGCTTTTCCATCACTTTCCCGGAAGGCTGGCGGAAGGATGCGGCCGCCAGCACCGCCGACGGGGTCGTCTATCAGGACCCCGGCGCGGGCGCGGACGTCCGCATCTTCTGGCAGCCCAGTGATGGCGACAAGGCTCTTCGGGAAATCGTCGAAGCCGCCAACGCGGGCGCCGAAGGGGTCAGCGGCGACTTCATCGGCGACAATGAATATCGCGGCACCGCCAACGACGGCGAAGGCAATAATGTCGCGATTCGCCTGCTCAAGCGGGCCGACGGATCGATCGTCACTGCGTCGTTCGTCTATCCCGAGATGCTCAGCGAACAATATCAGACGATGGCGGAACGGACGCTCGACAGCCTCAAGATCTTCGCCCCCAAGGCGCAAACGCCCGACAGCGACGCGGCACCGGCCGCCAGCAACGCGGCCGAAGCGGCGCGTTAAGGCGATTAAACGGTCGTCACCCCGGACTTGATCCGGGGTGACGCTTCACCTTCCGGTCGCGCCCAGCCCTGGAATTGCGAAGCTTACCCCCCCTCAAACCGCACTCAAGCCCGCATCGGCCAGCCCGCGCCACAGATGCAGCGCCTGCACGCTCTCCCGCACATCATGCACGCGCACCATCTGCGCGCCTAGCTGCGCCGCCCGAAAGGCCAGCGCCACCGACCCGCCGAGCCGGTCCGCCGCCGGTGCTTCGTTTGACAGCGCCCCGATCAGACGCTTGCGGCTCCCCGCGAACAGCAGCGGCACACCCAACCCCTGGAAGGTGGCAAGGCCGTTCACTAGGGCCAGATTGTCGGCCAGGCTCTTGCCGAAGCCCAGCCCCGGATCGACCATGATCCTGCCCCTTTCGATGCCCGCTGAAACACAGGCGTCGATCCGCGCCTCCAGCATGTCGAACACATCCGCCACGACATCGCCATAGCCGCCCGGATTCTCATGCGGATCATCCCCCGCCGAAGGCGCATGCATCAGGATCACCGGGCAACCGGCCGTAACTGCGACCTCCATCGATCGCGGATCGTGCAGCAGCGCGCTCACATCATTGATGACCCGCGCACCCGCCGCCACCGCCGCCTCCATCACCGCAGCCTTGCGCGTGTCGATCGACACCGGGACGCCGGCTGCCGCGAGCCGCTCGATCACCGGCACGACCCGCGCGATCTCATCGCCTTCCCAGACCTTGGGCGCGCGCGGCCGCGTCGATTCGCCCCCTACATCGATAAGCGCCGCGCCCGCCGCCGCCATGGCGAAACCGGCGTCGGCCGCTGCCTGCGGATCGTCCATATGCCTGCCGCCGTCGGAAAAGCTGTCGGGGGTCACGTTCAGGATCGCCATGACCTGCGGCGCATCGAACCGGATCGTCCGCTCCCCCAGCACCAGCGGCTGCCGCTGGGCGGAGATGTTCGCCGCCAGCCGCCGCGCCCGCTCCGCCAGCGGATCGGGCAGTCCCGCGACAGCCTCGGCAAACTCCGCCACCGGCACCGTCACCCGCGCGACCCGCTCGTCCCCGGAAAGCGCCGTCAGCTCATAGGCCTGGAACCAGATCAGCCCATTCCCCATCCGCGACGCCGACCCGTCCGGCAAACCGATCGGCGAAGGCACGAACCATGTCGGGCGCAGGTAAAGCCGGGCCCTGGCGGGAATATGGGAAAGCATTGTTAGTCCCTCAAACCAGAGCAGCAGGCCTTCCAAGCGCGTTGCCGTGCCCTTTAAGGCTCGTTCGCCAGCAAATAGGTCTGGCGCAGCGTATCGATCGGCTTCAGCGCGCCCTCGACCTCATGATGCCAGAAGGTCCAGCCATTGCAGCTCGGCGCGTTCTGCAAAGTCGCGCCCATCTTGTGGATCGACCCGCTGTCCGCCCCGACGCTTAGTGACCCGTCCGCGCGCACCACCGCCTTCCAGCGCCGCTTGGCGTCGGTCAGCACCGCGCCGGGCTGGAGATAGCCCGTCTCGACCAGCGTGCCGAACGCCACCTTGGGCTGCGACTTCGCGCTCTGCATGATGGTGAGCGCGCTCTCGTCGAGCGGCAGCGCCGCCTCGATCCGCTCCAGCGCGACCTCGATATAATCTTCTTCCCGCTCGATCCCGATCCACCGGCGCCCCAGCCGCTTGGCGACCGCCCCCGTCGTTCCGGTGCCAAAGAAGGGATCGAGCACCACGTCGCCCGGCTTGGTGCAAGCCAGCAGCACGCGATAAAGCAGCGCCTCGGGCTTCTGGGTCGGGTGCGCCTTGGTCCCGTTGCGCTTTAGGCGCTCCTGACCGCCGCAGATCGGCAGCACCCAGTCGGAGCGCATTTGCAGCTCGTCGTTCAGCGTCTTCATCGCCTTGTAGTTGAACGTATATTTCGCGTCTTCGCCCTGGCTCGCCCAGATCAGCGTCTCATGCGCGTTGGTGAAGCGCGTGCCCTTGAAATTGGGCATCGGGTTCGACTTGCGCCAGATGATGTCGTTGAGGATCCAGAAGCCCTCATCCTGCAAGGCCGTGCCGACGCGGAAGATATTATGGTAGCTGCCGATCACCCAGATCGAGCCGCTGGGCTTCAGGACGCGCCGCGCCTCGCGCAGCCACGCCTTGGTAAAGCGGTCATAGCTGCCCAGCGTATCGAACTTGTCCCAATCATTATCGACCGCATCGACGCGCCCGCCCTCGGGCCGGAACAGGTCGCCGCCCAGCTGGAGATTATAGGGCGGGTCGGCGAAGATCATGTCGATGCAGGCGTCGGGCAGCTTCGCCATCTCGGCGATACAATCGCCCCGCAGCAGGCGATCGGCCTCGATCTCGACCGGTGCGACGGCCTTTTTTCGCCGCGGCGCGACCCGTTCCATGACACCCATCTGCGTGACCCCCATTTCCTTCTGAGGCCCAGCGATGAGTCCTCGGGAGTCCGCCGTCAAGATCAGCAACTTACGCTCCGGGCCTCAGAATATGGTTAACGCTGACCGGAACGAACCGGGTAGCCACGACATGTTGAGTCCGTTGCGACTCTCCGGACTCAAGATGAAGTAGTGTGATGCAAAAGACTCAGCCAAAAAGCGCGCTAAAGTTTTTTTGGTTAACGCCGTCTGGCGCGCAAAAAACTCGCTTCACCTTGACTATCCCATAACCCATTGGTTATGGTTCATACATGACTGAGCCGATTTTGAGGGGCGACCGCTCCGCCGCCTGTGACGAGCTGTTCAAGGCGCTATCCGATGGCACCCGCCGCACGATCCTGGAATATCTGGTCCGCGAAGGCGAGCAGAGCGTCCACGCCCTGACAGCGGTTTCGGGTGTATCGCAGCCGATGGTGTCGCGCCACCTTGGCAAGCTCAAGCGCGCTAGCCTCGTGACCGCCCGCCGCTCCGGCCGCGAAACCTACTACACCGCCCGCGCCAAGGGGCTGGCTCCCATCGTCCGGTGGATGGCCGTCTATGGCGCGCTCTGGTCCCAGCGCTTCACCGCGCTGGAGGGCCTCGATGCCTATTGAGCCAATATCTCCTCGATCAAAGCCACATCCTCCACCTTGTCCGCGTCGATGCACGCCTCCGCCTGCGCCATCGCCACCAGCCGCGCGGCCAGCCCGAATCGCCGCCCCACCCGCGCGATCCCGCCGCGCAGGGTCGAGATCCGCAGCACCGCCCCCAGCAGCGCCAGCGGCCCGAAGGCGGAGAGGATCTTCCACCCCTTCTTGCGGTCCTGCTCCACCTCCTGCCACAGCGCGATCACCGGCCGCGCCCGCGCGCTGCCGAACCAGAAGATATTGGCGCCCGACCACCAGCCGTCCCGGAATTTGAGCCAGGTCCGCCGCGACTGGGGGTAGCGCGCCAGCAGCGTCGCCCGCTCGACCATCGCCATCGCAATGTCCGTGCCGGCTGCCTCAGCCACCATCTGATCCAGCATCGCACCGTCCAGCAGCACATGGTCCGCCGTCGTCATCAGCAGCGGAAAGGAAAATTCCTCCCGCTCCAGCACCCCCAGCAGCGAGGCGGCTATGCCGCCCCCGCTCCGCTCGAACCGCACGTCGGGGTGCTCGGCCAGCCAAGCCGTCGCCGGATCGGCCGCGAACAGCTCCGGCGCCTGCGTCAGGATCACGACCTGTCCGATCGCCGGATGCGCCAGCAGCGCGCGCACGGGATGGTTGATCATGGGCTCGCCCGCGACCGGCGCCAGCGGCTTGATCGAAACGCCCGCTGCCTGCGCCAGCGGGTCGGCACCGGGCCGCGACCCGGCAAGCAACAGAGCGGTAATGCCGGAGGCAGGCGAAGCGATCATCCCCGCCCGTTAGCCGAGGCGCTTTACGACGGAAAGGCGCTAATTGCTCTGCACCGCCGGCGCCGCATCCTTCTGCGCCACCTGCACCGGCAATCCCACTCGCAGGCTCTTGAGCTGCATCAATCGCGCCCGGAACGCCGCCAGTTCGCGCCCTTCCAGCTGCGCCGTCGTGGTAAAGCGCACGGACATCGGATTGACCGTCCGCCCACCGCGATACAGTTCATAATGAAGGTGCGGACCGGTCGACAGGCCGCTCGACCCGACATAGCCGATCACCTGCCCCTGACGCACGCGCTGCCCCGGCCGCGCCGCGATCCGGCTCATATGGGCATAGCCGGTGGCCAGGCCGCCGCCATGCTGCAGGCGGACATAATTGCCATGCCCGCCATGCCGTCCGGCATAGGTCACGACGCCATCGGTCACCGCATAGATGGGCGATCCATAGCGCGCCGCGAAGTCGATCCCCGCATGCATGCGCGTATAGCCCAGGATCGGATGCCGCCGCATGCCGAAGCTCGACGACATGCGCCCGGCGACCGGCGCCGACAGCACCCCGCGCCGCTGGCCGACGCCCGACGCCTCGAACCATTGCGTGCGCCCGTCGCTGCTCCACTTCAGCATGTCGATGCCGCGCCCGCTCGCGCGATGCAGCCCCGCGAACAGCAAGTCGCCCACCTCGACGTCGCCGGTGTCGGCGCGGCGATATTCGGTGATGATGTCGTAGCGGTCGCCCGGCGAAACCGAACCAAGGTCGATCTGCTGCGCCACCACGCGCAGGAAGGACTGGATCGCCTTGGGTGGCGCGCCCGCCGCACGAGCAGAGCGATAAAGGCTCTCCCCGACCACGCCCTGAATGCGCAGCGGCGTGTCATCGACATGGATCGCCGTGCGTTTCACCTGCAACACGCCGTCCTCGCGAGCGATCTCCAGCCCCAGGTCAAGCCGCGCGCGGAATGCCAGCCTGTCCAGCGGACGCGGCATGTCCCGGCTCGCACGCCGGCCCAACAGGATGTCCAGCGGCGTGCCGGGCTTCAGCCCCTTGGCGATGTCGCCGCTCGCCAGGCTCATGACCGTGGCGACGTCGCCGCCGCTCACCCCGGCGCGTGTCAGCGCCCGTGCCAGCGAATCGCTGCCGCCGATCTGCGCGCGCAATTCGATCTGCGGTCGTTCCGGCGTCTCGCGCAGCGGCTGGACCGCATCGGTCGGCCCCATGCGCCGCCCGCTGTCCGCGCCCAGTGCCAGCGGGGTGATCATCTGGCTGCGGACCTCGTCATAATGCGCGGGCGCCATCAGCGGCTGCGGCTCGCCGGGAATCGGCTGGAAACCGGGCGACAGGTACAGCGCCGCCGCGCACAGGCCGAAACAGGTCGCAAGGCCCCGGAACCATGTCGGGCTGCCGACACGCTGGCCAAGGTCGGGAACCAGCTCGACGTCCTCGGCCCAGTCGCGCACCCGTTCCCGCCAATGGCGGCCGTCAGCGGGCTTCGCGGGGTTACGCAGCGCGTCAGTCAGCCACAGGGACGCGGAAGCGCCGCCCTGTTGGGCATGAGTCTGACTGGCATGAAACACGTTTGAAGGCCCCCCGCGGGCGATTGTCGCGCCGACCCCCGCCGTCGCGTTCATCCGCAATTCTGTGAAGGCACAAGGTTAAAGTCAAATAAAGATGGCGCTTTCCCCTTGATATCCACGATGAAGCGAGGCTGCTTCCAGACCGAAGCCCCAATTTGGGGCAAAGGAGCGATTTCCGCCGCTTTCCCCTTGTCCTTGCCCGCCCCATGCCCGACATGGGGTTCATGGCCCAGTTCGCCCGTTCGCCCATCACAGCCGTGTTGGGCCCAACCAACACCGGCAAGACTCACCTCGCCGTCGAACGCATGTGCGGCCATTCCTCCGGGATGATGGGCTTTCCCCTGCGCCTGCTTGCGCGGGAGGTCTATGACCGGGTCGTCGGCATGAAGGGGGCGGAACAGGTCGCGCTCATTACCGGCGAGGAAAAGATCATCCCGCCGGGCGCCCGCTATTATCTCTGCACGGCCGAATCCATGCCGATCGGTGGGGGCCGGGAAGCCGGAACGAAGGAAGATTTCGCCTTCGTAGCGCTTGATGAAGCGCAGCTCGGCGCCGATCCGGAACGCGGCCATATCTTCACCGACCGCCTGCTCCGCGCGCGCGGACGGGAGGAAACCATGATCCTCGGTTCGGCGAGCATCAGTCGCATCGTCAAATCGCTGGTTCCCGACGCAGAGATTATCGGCCGGCCGCGCTTCTCGACGCTGAGCTATGCCGGCGCCAAGAAACTCTCCCGCCTGCCCAAGCGCTCCGCCATCGTCGCCTTCTCCGCCGAGGAAGTCTACGCCGTCGCCGAGATGCTGCGCCGCTTTCGTGGCGGCGCGGCGGTGGTGATGGGCGCGCTCTCCCCCCGCACCCGCAACGCGCAGGTGCAGATGTTCCTGAATGGCGAAGTCGATTATCTGGTCGCCACCGACGCGATCGGCATGGGCCTCAACCTCGACGTCGCCCATGTCGCCTTCGCCTCGCTGCGCAAGTTCGACGGCCGCCGCACCCGCCGCCTTACGGTCGCGGAAATGGCGCAGATCGCCGGGCGCGCCGGGCGCCACCACAAGGACGGCACGTTCGGCAGCCTCGGCCATGAGGATGGCGACGCCGCCTTCACGCCCGAAGAGATCGAGGCGATCGAGGCGCACCGCTTCCCGCCCGTCGGCCAGCTTTTCTGGCGCGACGGCACGCCGCGCACCGACACGCTCGACCATCTGATCCTCGATCTGGAGGAAAAGCCGGAACGGGAGGAATTGCGCGCCGCTCCCGAAGCGGTGGACCTTGCCGTCCTCAAGCGCTTGGCCGACGATCCGCTGGTGATCGAACGGGCGCGAGGCAAGAAACAGGTCGAGCGCCTCTGGGCCGCCTGCGGCCTGCCCGATTTCCAGAAGCTGGGCGCCGAACATCATGCCCGCACCGTCAGCCGCATCTGGCGCTTCCTCTCGGAAGCACAGGGCCACATCCCCCGCGACTGGTTCGCCCAGCAGATCGCGCGACTCGATTCGGTGCAGGGCGACATTGATATCCTGTCGGGCCGCATCGCCGCCGCGCGCACATGGTCCTACATCGCGCACCGCGCCGACTGGCTCGCCCATCCCGCCGAAATGGCGGAACGCACCCGCGCCCTTGAAGAAAGGCTTTCCGACGCGCTTCACGCCGCGCTCACCCAGCGTTTCGTTGACCGTAGAACCACGGTGCTGCTGCGTGATATAGGGCAGAGCGCCAGCAATCTGCCGGTGGATATTGAGCAGGACGGGACGGTCTGCGTCGATGGTGAGACGATCGGGCGACTTGACGGATTTCGTTTCTCGGTCGATCCGGCTACGCGGCATCAGGATAGAAAGATGCTGCTGGCGGCCGCTGAACGGCGCCTTGGAAGGATATTGCGAGTGAAGGCTGACGAATTGCTGGGCGCGCCCGATACTGATTTCGCGCTCATGGACGATGCAGGACAGGCGCCCGGCATCAGCTGGCAGGGCAATGTCGTGGCGACGCTGCACGGCGGCCCGGCGCTGCTGACGCCCGAAATTCGGCTGGATCGCGCCCTTCTGGCCTTGGGACAGGATGTGCAGAAGCAGGTCGCGACCCGCCTCGGCACCTGGTTCGACGGGCAGAAGGAAAAGCATCTCCTCCCCCTCACCAAGATGGTGGCGAGCAGCAGCGATCCCGAAGTGCCCGCCGTGGTCCGCGCCGTCTTCGCGCAGCTGGCCGATGCGGGCGGCGTCATCGCGCGCACGGACCTTGATTCGGCGCTCGGCCATCTCGACAAGGACCAGCGCCACCTGCTCCGCCGCGCCGGCATCGATATCGGCGTGCTCGACATCTATCATCCCGGCCTGTTGAAGCCGGGCGCCGCCCGCTGGCGCGCAGCGCTGCTTGCGGCCCGTCTCGCCAAGCCCTGCCTGCCGCTGCCCGGCCCCGGCCTCACCCTCATCCCGGCGGGCGACAAGCCGGACCAGATGGGCGCGCGGATCGCCGGCTTCCGCGGCTTTGGCGAACAGATGCTGCGCATTGACATGGCCGAGCGGATGGCCCGCACCGCGCATGAGGCGATCGCCAAGAACGAGGCCTTCACCGCGCTAAGCCCGCAGATCGTGTCGCTCGGCCTCTCCGAGCCCGCCTTCCTCCAGCTGATGCGTCTCGCCGGCTTCCGTCCCGTCGAGGCACCCGCTGAGGGCGGGTCCAATTGGGCCTTCCGTGGCCGGCAGAAGCCCCGCCCGCACCAGCAGGCGCATGCCCAGCATGGCCGTGACAAGCGGGGCGCTCCGCCCCATGCCAAGCCGCGCGGCGGCGCACCTCGTCCCGCCTCCGCCGCTTCGGCCGCCGCGCCCGCTGGCAACCACGCCTTTGCGGGGCTGGCCGAACTGCTAGGCCGCAATGGCTGACGCGGGCACGGCAGCGGCCCACGGGCCCAGCCTGCGCATCGACAAATTCCTCTGGTTCGCGCGCCTCGCGAAGAGCCGCTCGGTCGCTCAGAAAATGGCGGAGGACGGCCATATCCGCCTCAACGGCCGGCGGATCGATCGCTCTCATTCCCCGGTGCGGGCGGGCGACCTCATCACCTTCCCCCACCCCAGCGGCGTGCGCGTCGTGCGGGTGGTCCAGCTTCCCGGCCGCCGCGGCCCCGCTCCCGAGGCGCAGTCCTGCTATGAGGAACTCACCGTCGGCGCCTGAAAGCCGGCTATCGGTCGTACCAACAATATCCTCATTGACCTTCGCGGCAGCCGGGCATAGCAGGGCGCCCATTCGTGTAATCTCAAGAGTGGCTGCCCATGACCTATGTCGTGACCGACAACTGCATTCGCTGCAAATATATGGATTGCGTCGAGGTCTGCCCCGTCGACTGTTTCTATGAGGGCGAGAATATGCTCGTCATCAACCCCAATGAATGCATCGACTGCGGCGTGTGCGAGCCGGAATGCCCGGCCGAGGCGATCCTGCCCGACACGGAATCGGGCCTTGAGCAGTGGCTGGAGCTCAACACCAAATTCTCCGCCGAATGGCCCAACATCACCGTGAAGGGTGACGCGCCCGCCGACGCGGACGAAATGAAGGGCGTCGAGAACAAGCTGGAGAAATTCTTCTCGCCCGAACCGGGCGCAGGGAACTGATTGTTTCGCCGCCGCGAAGGGCGACGACGGTACCTCCAAAAAACCACTGACTCCGTCCGATTTCCTGTTCCACTCCCGGATTTTGTGTCTGGGGGTGGCAATTTTGTTACGAATCTGCTAAATAGCGGGTCAAGAGGCGGAGGTGGTCGCATCCGTCCTGGAGAAATGCCTGATGTAATGACGTGGCGCTGCGGACTGCCCCCCGCTTATGTGCTTTCGCACCTGCGAATGTCCCGGCCCCGTCCTCCGATAGATTAGAAAGGTTACAAATGGCTGCCAAGGCGCTGTCCTTCGACGTAGGTGATTATGTTGTGTATCCCAAGCACGGCGTGGGCCGCGTCATAGAGCTTCAGAAAGAACAGATCGCGGGCATGGAGCTGGAACTCTATGTCCTTCGTTTCGAAAAGGAACGCATGACCCTGCGCGTTCCCACCAACAAGGCCGAAGGCGTCGGCATGCGCAAGCTGTCCTCCAACAAGACGCTGGAGGAAGCGATGGAGACGCTCAAGGGCAAGCCCAAGGTCAAGCGCACCATGTGGTCGCGCCGCGCCCAGGAATATGAGGCGAAGATCAACTCGGGAGACCTCGTCTCGATCGCCGAGGTGACGCGCGACCTGTTCCGCGCCGACGACCAGCCCGAGCAGAGCTATTCGGAACGCCAGATTTTCGAGGCCGCGTCCAGCCGCCTCGCCCGCGAACTCGCGGCGATGGAGCAGACCGACGAGCCGGGCGCGCTGCAGAAGATCCTGCGCATCCTGAACGAAGCCGCACCCAAGCACGTCAAGGTGGACGCCTGACGCGCCGACGGCTTAGCAAGGATCACGCGCCTCGTTCAAACGGGGCGAACAGATCGCGCTACTACAAGAAAGGGCGTCCCCGCCGGGGCGCCCTTTCTTCATGCACGCAAGCTGCCCGCCTCACTCGCCCTTGGCGCTGCCCGCCGCGTCCTTCGCCGCGTCGCCGACATCGCTCGCCGCCTGCCCGACCTGGCTGGCCGCGCTCGAAACCGCATTATCCTTGCGCGTCTGGCTGCTGATCAGGAAGAAGGCGGCGATCGCCACCACGACCACCAGCAGCAGGACCGCGATCGCCGTGCCGCCGCCGCCGCGCTTTTCGATGACCGTCGTCGTTGTCGTCGGGCGTTCCTGATAATCGGCCATATTCGTTCCTCCTCCGTTTCAACCCGCCCGGGCCAACAATGCGCAGCGGCGCCGGGCGGTTCCCGAGATCGTTACGTGCCTCACCTGCAATATCCCTCCTGCCCCGCCACCACGATCAGGCAGTCGGTCTTGCCCGCCAGATATTTGAAGCCCGTCTCCTCGCCCGTCCCCGGCCGGATCGTCAGTTGCTGGCCCTCGCGCACGAAGCGGATCGTCGCGCCCTCCGCCACGCCGGCATAATCGCCTTGCCGGTCGAGCGTGTCCCTGTTGGTGATCGCATAATGGCCCGGCTTGCCGTTGGGGGAAGGCTGAATGTCCAGGAACAGCCCTTCCGGCCCGTTCCACCGCCCCGCCCACTCGTCCGTCGGCAGCCCCGCCTGCTGCCCGCTCTCCGTTCCCGCGCTGTCCGGCTCCTCCAGCGTCTCCACCACCGGCGCCTGCGCGCTATTGTTCGCGGCTGCCCCGTTATCGACGCTCTTGGCACAGCCGCCGACAAGCAGGACCGGGACTATCAGCCAGCACAGATCGCGGCCCATCATCCATATTCTCCTTGCAATTCCGACGCCAAACGGCTGAACGCAGCGCTTCGATCCCTCTTTTGCGCAGGGGCGGGCGGCTTGTCAGGCCGTTTGGCGGGGAGCAGGATTGCCGACGGGGAAAACGAATGGACGGCAAGGCAGAAGGACTCGCTGGCAGGGCCCAGCCGCGCGCGCGTTTCGTGCGGGAATCGGCCGATGTGCGGCGGCAGGCACTGATCGACGCGACCGCCCGCTGCCTGGCGGAAAAGGGCGTGGGCGGCACCTCGGTGCGCGGTATCTGCGCGCGAGCGGGTGTCTCGGCAGGGCTGCTCACCCATTATTTCGACGGCATCGACGCGCTGGTCCTCGCCACCTATCGTGACGTGGGCGAAAAAGTCGCCGCCGCGCTGGAGCGCGCCGTCGCGGAGGCCGGTCCCGACCCGCGCGACCGGCTCTGGGCCTATCTGCGCGCGAATCTGCAGCCGCCCGTGCTGGATCCCAACCTGCTCGCCACCTGGATTTCCTTCTGGAGCCTGGTGAAGACCAATCCGGAGATCGCCGCCACCCACAAGGAAACCTATGGCGGGGGCCGTGAACGCATGGAGGTGCTGCTGCGGGAGGCCGCGCCGCAAATCCCCCGCCCCAATGCGCGCATCGCCGCCATTGCGCTTACCGCGATGATCGACGGACTGTGGCTTGAACTATGCCTCGACTCCTCGACCTTCTCGATCGAGGAGGCGCTGGCCATGGTCCAGGAGACCATGACCTATGTTATCCAGAAGCCGAGAGAAGGCTCCTTCGATCAATCGCTCCGGGATTGATCGTTTTTCTCAATCTTCAATCATGATAAAAGCAATTTCCCCCTCCGCGACCCCCACCCTACATAGGCCGGGCAACACAAACCGCCGGAAAAGGAATTGCTAGCCCATGGCGCTTATCAACACCCCCATCAAGCCGTTCAAGGCCACCGCGTTCAAGGAAGGCAAGTTTGTCGACGTCACCGATGCTGACGTGAAGGGCAAGTGGGCGATCTTCTTCTTCTATCCCGCCGACTTCACCTTCGTCTGTCCGACGGAACTGGAGGACCTGGCCGGCATCTATCCGACGCTGCAGAGCCTGAACATAGAGGTTTACTCGGTTTCGACCGACACCCATTTCAGCCACAAGGCCTGGCACGACACCTCGCCGGCCATCGGCAAGATCAACTATTATATGCTGGGCGACCAGTCGGGCACCATCACCAACAATTTCGACGTGATGCGTCCGGGCGTCGGCCTTGCTGACCGCGCGACCTTCCTGGTCGATCCCGAGGGCGTGATCCAGTTCATGGAAATCACCTCCGAAGGCGTCGGCCGCAATGCGACCGAACTGCTGCGCAAGGTCAAGGCTGCACAATATGTCGCCGCTCACCCCGGCGAAGTCTGCCCGGCCAAGTGGGAAGAGGGTGAAGAGACGCTCGCTCCCTCGCTCGACCTCGTCGGCAAGATCTAAGACCTGACAAGGCGCCTGCCGGACCGGGTCGACTTCGCTCCCTCTCCGGCAGGCGTTTTACGACCGACGCACTTGCCACAAGTGCGTCATCCCCGGACTTGATCCGGCATCCCGCTTTTCTTCAGGCGTACCACCCAGGAAGCGGGGCCCCGGATTAGGGTCCGGGTGAAGATAATGAACGAGATTGAACAGAAACGCCGGAACCTTCGGGTCGCACCGGCGATCGGATAACCGCGTGTCCGGCAAACGGCACGCTCATGGAGCTTCGAAGATGTTGGACGCAAATCTCAAGGGCCAGCTTAAGGCCTATATGGCGAACATCACGCAGCCGATCGAGCTGGTGGCGTCGCTGGACGAAGGCGCGAAATCGCGTGAACTGGAAGGCTTGCTGAACGAGATCGCCGAGCTGTCGGACAAGGTGTCGCTGGTCCTCGCGGGCCATGACAAGCGCAAGCCCAGCTTCATGATCCGCCGCGCCGGCACCGATATCGGCGTCACTTTCGCCGGCATCCCGATGGGCCATGAGTTCACCTCGCTGGTGCTCGCCCTGCTGCAGGTCGGCGGCCATCCGTCGAAGGCGGCGCAGGACCTCATCGATCAGGTCAAGGACATTGACGGCGATTTCGCCTTCGAAACCTATTTCTCGCTGTCCTGCCAGAACTGCCCCGACGTGGTGCAGGCGCTCAATCTGATGAGCGTGCTCAATCCCCGCATCAAGCACACCGCCATTGATGGTGGGCTGTTCAAGGAAGAGGTGGACGCACGCAAGGTCATGGCCGTGCCCACCGTCTTCCTGAACGGCGAACCCTTCGCCTCGGGGCGTATGGAGCTGGAGCAGATTGTCGCCAAGATCGACAGCGGCGCGGCAGACCGCGCGGCGGCGAAGATCAAGGCGCAGGACCCGTTCGAAGTGCTGGTCGTGGGCGGCGGTCCCGCTGGCGCCGCCTCGGCCATCTATGCCGCGCGCAAGGGCATTCGCACCGGCGTTGCGGCGGAACGTTTCGGCGGGCAGGTGCTCGACACTATGGACATCGAGAATTTCATCTCGGTCAGCCGCACCGAAGGGCCGAAACTCGCCTCCGCCCTGGAAGCCCATGTCAAGGATTATGATGTGGAGATCATGAACCTGCAAAAGGCGGCGAAGCTGATCCCCGCCAAGAACGAGGGCGGCTATCACGAGGTCGTGCTGGAAAATGGCGCCTCGCTGAAGGGCCGCACCGTCATCCTCTCCACCGGCGCCCGCTGGCGGCAGATGGGCGTGCCGGGTGAGGAGGAATATCGCAACAAGGGCGTGGCCTACTGCCCGCACTGCGACGGTCCGCTTTTCAAGGGCAAGCGTGTGGCGGTGATCGGCGGCGGCAACAGCGGCGTCGAAGCGGCGATCGACCTCGCCGGCATCGTCGCCCATGTGACGCTGATCGAGTTCGACAGCCAGCTGCGCGCCGACGCGGTGCTGCAGCGCAAGCTCGCGAGCCTGCCCAATGTCCGTATCATCACCTCGGCGCTTACGACCAAGGTGGAGGGCAATGGCGAGCGGGTCACCGGCCTCAGCTACAAGGACCGCAACCATGGTACGGAACATGATGTCGAGCTGGAGGGCATTTTCGTCCAGATCGGCCTTGTCCCCAACACCGAATGGCTGAAGGATGCGATCGCCCTCTCGCCCCGTGGCGAGGTCGAGATCGACGCCCGCGGCGAAACCAGCCAGCCCGGCA
Organism: Sphingobium bisphenolivorans; assembly: GCF_000412635.1. GTDB lineage: Bacteria > Pseudomonadota > Alphaproteobacteria > Sphingomonadales > Sphingomonadaceae > Sphingobium > Sphingobium bisphenolivorans. Next base: position 72,426 of record NZ_ASTG01000011.1, on the reverse strand, counting down.
TCTTCGCGGCCGGCGACTGCACGACCGTGCCCTACAAGCAGATCGTCATCGCCATGGGCGCGGGATCGACGGCGGCCCTCTCCGCTTTCGATTATCTCATCCGCCTTCCGGCCTCGGCCGAGACGGCGGAAGCGGCCTGATTACTTCCTATCCTTCTCTCTGAGAGAGAAGGATAGGAAGCCTCGCCGACCCCGTCCTTGAGCCGGGTGAAGCCAGCGAAGCCGGATGAGGGGGGAGTAGCAACCCTCCCCTTCCTTGTCACCCCGGGCTCGCCCGGGGTCCCGCTGCCTTCCTGCCTCCTCCCGACGACCGCGACTAGATCGAGAAATCAGGACCCGGATCGACCCTGTCGTGAACTTGTCGAAGGACCGGGCGCCCCCCCGGACCTTTCGTCCTACCCCCCTACCCCTCTTGCAACCGCCTGAGCATCGGAGCATGGATCGGCGCCATGACCGCGCTTGCCCTCAACCGCCCCGCTGCGGCCGCGCCGCGCCCGGCCGCCCTTGCCGCCTGGCTGCTGGCCGTCGCCACCCTCGTCTTCTGCATGGTCGTGGTCGGCGGCATCACCCGCCTCACCGAATCAGGCCTGTCGATCACGCAATGGAAGCCGATCAGCGGCGCCATTCCGCCGCTCACCCATGAACAATGGATGGACGCTTTCCGTCTCTATCAGCAGATCCCCGAATATCAGCAGCTGCGCCAGGGCATGACGCTCGGCGACTTCCAGTTCATCTTTTTCTGGGAATGGGTGCATCGCCTGCTTGGCCGCCTGATCGGCATAGCCTTCGCGCTGCCGCTGCTCTGGTTCGCGTGGAAGCGGGCCATCCCTTCCGGCTATGGGCCGCGCCTGATCGCGCTGCTGGCGCTCGGCGGCCTTCAGGGCGCCATCGGCTGGTGGATGGTGAAGTCGGGCCTGTCGCAGCGCACCGACGTCAGCCACTATCGGCTCGCCGTGCATCTGCTGACCGCGCTCTTCATCATGGCCGGCCTGATCTGGACGGCGCTCGACCTGCGTGCGCTCGCCCGCGCCCGCTCGGCCCGGCCGGCGGCGATGCGTCCGCTCGGCTTGGTCGCGCTGCTCGCCCTGTTCGTGCAGTTGATGTTCGGCGCCTTCACCGCTGGCCTGGATGCTGGCTATGTCTCCAACACATGGCCGCTCATGAACGACCATTTCGTTCCGGAGGGGATCGACCGTCTGGGTTCGCTCTGGGCCACCCTTTCCAGCGACCCCTATCTCGTCCACTTCATCCACCGCTGGTGGGCTTGGGTAGCAGCGGCCCTACTGATCATCCTCGCCCGCGCCGCGAAACGCGCAGGCGCACGCGGCCCCTCGATCGCCATCAACGCCGCCGTCGGCACCCAGATCGCGCTCGGCATCGCCACCGTCCTCAGCGGCATCGCCCTGCCGCTTGCCGTGCTGCACCAGGCCGTGGGTGCGCTGGTCGTCGCTGCCGCTGCATGGGGCGGCCACGCCATCGGACGGAGGGGCGCATGAGCGGAGTCGCGCTTGTCTATACACTGTTCGGCTCGGCTGAGGTAGCCGAGCGTATCGCGCGCCAGCTGGTCGAGGAACGGCTGGCCGCCTGCGCCAACATTCTTGGCGCTGCGACATCGATCTACGAATGGAACGGCGCGCTGGAACAGAGCGCGGAGGTTCCGGTGCTGCTCAAGACCACACCGTCCCGCCGCGATGCGCTGATGGAGCGGCTGGGCGAGCTGCACGATTATGACGTGCCCGCGATCGTCGCGCTCCCGGTCGATGCCGCGCATCCACCCTTCGCGCGCTGGGTCGGAGACCAGCTCGCAAAATGACGGGTATTATTTTACCCGCCAGCAATCCCGCCGAATCTCTTGACTTCCCGCCCCTCCCCGGTCATTAGCGCCCATCTTCTGGAATCCGGAAACGGGCTCCAGTTCACCAATTCATTCTTGGAGTATTGGCACCATGAAGGCGCTGATGAAGACCACAAAGCCGGCAACCCCGGCAACGGTCGAAAAGAAGTGGGTCCTGATCGACGCCGAAGGCCTCGTCGTCGGTCGCCTCGCTTCGACCGTCGCAAACATCCTGCGCGGCAAGCACAAGCCGTCCTTCACCCCCCACGTCGATTGCGGTGACAATGTCATCATCATCAACGCGGAGAAGGTGAAGTTCACTGGCCGCAAGCTGACCGACAAGGTTTACTACAAGCACACCGGCTACGCCGGCGGCATCAAGGAAACCACGCCCGCCAAGATCCTGGAAGGCCGTTTTCCCGAGCGCGTCCTGGAAAAGGCCGTTGAGCGCATGATCCCGCGCGGTCCGCTCGGCCGTCAGCAGATGCGCAACCTGCGCATCTTCGCCGGCGCGCAGCATCCGCACGAAGCGCAGAACCCCGAAGTGCTCGACTTCGCGTCGCGCAACCGCAAGAACAAGGTGGGTGCATAATGTCCGATAACCGCCAGTCCCTGTCCGACCTCGCGTCGCTGACCGCCAACGCTCCGGCTCCGGCTGCTGCTGTCGACGCTTCGGCTGCCGATGCGCCGATCGCTCCCGTTCAGCCCTCCGCTCCGCTCCGCCAGCAGGAAATCGACAGCCTCGGCCGCGCCTATGCGACCGGCCGTCGCAAGGACGCCGTCGCCCGCGTCTGGGTGAAGCCCGGCACCGGCAAGATCACGGTCAACGGCCGCGATCAGGAAGTCTATTTCGCTCGTCCTACGCTGCGTCTCGTCATCAACCAGCCGTTCGGCGTCACCGAGCGCGAAGGTCAGTATGACGTGATCGCCACCGTCAAGGGCGGCGGCCTCTCCGGTCAGGCCGGCGCGGTCAAGCACGGCATCGCCCAGGCGCTCAGCAAGTATGAGCCGGCGCTGCGGAGCGCGGTCAAGGCCGAAGGGTTCCTGACCCGCGACAGCCGCACCGTCGAGCGTAAGAAGTACGGCCGCGCCAAGGCTCGCCGCAGCTTCCAGTTCTCGAAGCGCTGATCCGCTCGACAACGAAATCTGGGAAGGGCCGGTTTTCCGGCCCTTTCTTTTTGCCCGGCCGTTGCGGTCGCGTACCGGTAGCAACCTTCTTCTTCACCGCCCGTTGATCTCGCAACTGCAAACGACAGGAGACGATTTATGGGCGAACTGACCGACAAAGCGAAGGCCGCCGCCAACAAGGCGGCCGGTTCGGTGAAGGAATCGGTAGGCCGCAATCAGGCTGATCCTGATCTCGAGGCTGAAGGCAAGGCGCAGAAGGCCAAGGGCACCGCGCAGAATATCAAGGGTTCGATCAAGGGCGCTTTGGGCGACGACATCTGAACCTCGACTCTAGGAAAGAGAAAGGGCCTCGCGGTGACAGCGGGGCCCTTCTCATGTCTTGCGCACTGTCTCCCCACATCAAATCGGTTGATTTGCGACGCCATGTCGCTGCCCGGTGGAAAGTCGAACAAAGCTTGCTATGGGAAGGACAAACAGGTCGCATAGTGGTGGCAAGCGATGAGCAGGAAATATTTCGGAACTGACGGCATCCGTGGCCGGACGAACCAATGGCCGATGACCGCCGAGCTGGCGATGAAGGTCGGCATGGCCGCAGGCAAGCACTTCCAGCGCGGCGATCACCGCCACCGAGTCGTCATCGGCAAGGACACGCGGCTCTCAGGCTATATGGTCGAAAATGCCTTGGTGGCAGGCTTCACCGCCGTCGGCATGGACGTCGTACAGTTCGGCCCGATCCCCACGCCGGCCGTCGCCCTGCTCGCGCATTCGATGCGCGCGGATCTGGGCGTCATGATCTCGGCCAGCCACAATCCCTATTTCGACAATGGCATCAAGCTGTTCGGACCGGACGGCTATAAGCTGTCCGACGAGGATGAGCTGAAGATCGAAGCCATGCTGGAACAGGATATTCCCCTCGCCGCCTCACAAGACATCGGCCGCGCCCGCCGGGTCGAGGACGCGCGCGGCCGCTACATCCATGCCGTGAAATCGAGCTTCCCTGCCGACCTGCGGCTTGATGGACTGAAGATCGTCGTCGACTGTGCCAATGGCGCGGCTTATCAGGTTGCGCCCTCCGCCCTTTGGGAACTGGGCGCGGAAGTCGTCGCGATCGGCGTCACGCCCAATGGTATCAATATTAACGAGCAATGCGGCTCGACCGCGCCGCAATTGCTGCAGGAAACGGTCGTCTCGGCGGGCGCCGATATCGGCATCGCGCTTGATGGCGACGCGGACCGCCTGATCGTGGTGGATGAGCAGGGCGAGATCATCGACGGCGACCAGATCATGGCTCTGATCGCCAGGAACTTCGCACGCGACGGTCTGCTGCGGGGCGGCGGGCTAGTCACGACGGTCATGTCGAATCTGGGGCTAGAACGCCTGCTTTCAGCGCAGGGGATCGGCCTTGAACGCACCAAGGTCGGCGACCGCTACGTGCTGGAACGGATGCGGGAGGGCGGCTTCAATGTCGGCGGCGAGCAGTCGGGGCATATGATCTTGTCCGACTATGCGACCACTGGCGACGGCACCGTGGCGGCGCTGCAGGTCCTTGCCGCGCTGGTGCGATCCGGCAAGCCAGCCAGCGAAGTGCTCCGCCAGTTCGATCCCGTACCGCAACTGCTGAAGAATGTCCGTTTCTCCGGGGGCAAGCCGCTGGAGCATGAAGAGGTGCAGCGCGTCATCGCGCAAGCCGAGGCGGAACTGAACGGCTGCGGCCGGCTGGTCATTCGCCCGTCGGGAACGGAGCCGGTCATTCGCGTCATGGCCGAAGGCGATCGGGAAGAACAGGTCAGGGACGTGGTCGAACGCATCTGCGACGCCGTGGCGAGAGCAGCCGCCTGATGCTGGAGATGCGCCCGGATTGCGAGCGCTGCGGAGCCGATCTACCGGCCGATGAACCAGGGGCGTTCATCTGCTCTTTCGAATGCACCTGGTGCGCGCCCTGCGCCGAAGCGCTGGACGATCGCTGCCCCAATTGCGGCGGCGAGTTGATGGACCGGCCGACGCGCACCGGCGAGGCGCTGAAGCGGCATCCCGCCTCGGCGGAGCGGCACTTCAAGGCATGAAACCGGCACGCATCCTCGTGATAGCGGGGTCCGACAGCGGCGGCGGCGCGGGTATTCAGGCGGATATCCGAACGGTGACGCTGCTCGGCGGCCATGCCATGACCGCTGTCACCGCGATCACCGCGCAGAACACGCTGGGCGTGCAGGGCGTGCACGCCGTTCCGGCCGAGATGGTGCTCCAGCAGATGGAAAGCGTCATCAGCGACATCGGGGTCGATGCGGTGAAGATCGGCATGATCGGATCGGCGGAAACGGCCGCTGCCGTGGCGGAGCGGCTGGGGGCACTGGATAATGTGCCGATCCTGTTCGATCCGGTCATGGTCGCCACCAGCGGTTCCGTTCTGGCGGACGCCGCCACGATCGCAGCCTTTGAGCAACTAATGGCGCTGGCAACGTTGGTGACGCCCAACATTCCCGAACTGGAAGCCTTGGGCGGCGAGGAAATCGCTATGCGCTTCGGCACCCATGTGCTGGCGAAGGGCGGGCACGGTGACGGCCCAATGCTCACCGACCGGCTGATCGGCCCGCGGGGCGTTCGCAAGGCGTGGAGCAATGCGCGGCTCGACACGCAGCACACCCATGGCACCGGCTGCACCCTGGCGAGTGCGATCGCGACTGGCCTCGGCCAGGGCTGGGACCTGATTGACGCCATCGAACGGGGTCGCAAATATGTCCGCGAGGCGCTGGCCTCCGCGCCGGGCCTCGGCCAAGGACATGGCCCCATGGGGTCGCCGTTCGGATTTCACCTTCATGCCTGATTTCGTCTATGAGCTGCGCCATCACCCTGCACTTGTCGCAGGCGTCGATGAAGCCGGGCGCGGGCCGCTCGCCGGACCTGTGGTCGCCGCCGCGGTGATCCTGCGTCAGGACGATTGCCCCGATGGCCTCAACGACAGCAAGCAGCTGACCGCCGCCCGCCGCGCCATGCTGGAGGGCGAGATAAAGGCGCGTGCACTGTGCTGGGGGCTGGGCGTCGCTTCCGTCGAGGAGATAGACAGCATCAACATCCTCTGGGCGACGATGCTGGCGATGACACGCGCGGTCGAAGCGCTGGCCCATGATTGCGGCCATGTGCTGGTCGATGGTAACCGCTGCCCGCAATGGCGATGGGCGTCGACCGCCGTGGTCGAGGGCGACGCCAAATGCCTTTCCATCGCCGCAGCCTCGATCCTGGCGAAAGAGGCGCGCGACCGGATGATGGTGGAAGCGGCACAGACGCATCCCCATTATGGCTGGGAAAGCAACAAGGGCTATGGCAGCCCGCAGCATCTGGCGGCGCTGCGCGAACATGGCGCCACGCCGCTCCACCGCCGAAGCTTTGCGCCCGTTGCGCAGCTCAGCCTGCTGTAAAGACCAGGTCGACAGACTGTCTCGTCGCGGGAACGGTGGGATATAGCGGGGCTGGCGCTGGCGCTACTTATGGTTAAGAAAGGATGTATGTCCTTTGCCCGGGCCTTTGCCACGCTCCTCTTCGTCCTCCTGCTGGGGCTGGCACCGCCCGCTCTGGCGGACACTGGCAGTCAGCTCGCGTCAGGCAGTTATCGCTGGCTGGACGAAGGCCAGGTCGAGGGGCCGATATACCTCATCATCAGCATCGAAAAGCAGATGGTGCACGTCTATAGCGGCGATCGGCTGATCGGCCTGGCCAGCATATCGACCGGCATGACGGGACATCGCACACCAACGGGCGAGTTCGCCGTCCTGCAAAAGCGCGAGTGGCATCGGTCCAACCTCTACAGCAACGCGCCCATGCCCTTCATGCAGAGGCTGACATGGGACGGCATCGCCCTGCATGCGGGACATAATCCCGGCTATCCCGCCAGCCATGGCTGCATCCGCCTGCCCCACGCCTTCGCGCGCAAGCTGTTCGGCCTTACCCAAATCGGTACGCTGGTTAGCGTGACCTCGGATCAACTCAGTCCGACGCTGCTGGTCGATGCGCTGGTGGTGGGCGACCCCGGAAGCGCCATCGTCACCTTTACGCCGGATGCAAAGCCGCCCGTTGCCCTCGCAGAGGCGACCGCAACACCGGCTGTGCCGATGCTGGAGGTCGACCCCGCTATCTTTCGCATGCGGTTGATGCGGCGGTGAAGCCGTAGAGCCGTAAGGCCGCTGACTCGGTTCAGGCCTCCGATCGTTCGGTCCACCTCCTGCCCCATTCCCAGCGTTCACTCTCCCTAGTCGCGAGCGAAGGATCATCCCCGTCGTTTAGCGCGTTGGTGCCTCACAGCGGGTGGTCACGCATGATTTTTGCACGCACGCGTTCGCCGCAGCTTGAATTTACATTTGTATGAGTATATCGCGCTTCCGAACGGACCTATGCGCCCCGTCTTCAATATGCACTTTCACCGTCAGGATGCCTTTTAGATGAGCGATTCGCCCAAGCCCACGCCGAAGCTGCGCAGCCGCGCCTGGTTCGACAACCCCGACAATATCGACATGACGGCGCTTTATCTGGAACGATATCTGAACTTCGGCCTGAGCCTGGAGGAGCTGCGCAGCGGCAAGCCGATCATCGGCATCGCCCAGACGGGCAGCGACCTTTCTCCCTGCAACCGCCACCATCTCGTCCTGGCTGAGCGCATCCGCGAGGGCATAAGGGAAATGGGCGGCATTGCGCTGGAATTTCCGGTCCACCCGATCCAGGAAACGGGCAAGCGCCCGACCGCCGGCCTCGATCGGAACCTCACCTATCTGGGCTTGGTCGAGGCGCTGTACGGCTATCCGCTGGACGGCGTGGTGCTGACCACGGGCTGTGACAAGACCACGCCCGCATTGCTGATGGCGGCGGCGACCGTCAACATTCCAGCCATTGCCCTGTCGGTGGGGCCGATGCTGAATGGCTGGTTCAAGGGCCAGCGCACGGGGTCCGGCACCATCGTCTGGCATGCGCGCCAACTGCTGGCGGCAGGCAAGATCGATGACGAGGGCTTTATCAAGCTGGTGGCGTCCTCGGCCCCCTCGACCGGCTATTGCAACACGATGGGCACCGCCTCCACCATGAACAGCCTTGCCGAAGCGCTCGGCATGATGCTGCCCGGTTCGGCGGCGATCCCAGCCCCCTATCGCGACCGGCAGGAAGCCGCCTATCGCACGGGCAAGCGCATCGTCGAGATGGTGGCGGAGGACCTTAAGCCCTCCGATATTCTGACGCTCGACGCGTTCCACAATGCCATCGTCGTCAACAGCGCCATTGGCGGATCGACCAATGCGCCGATTCACCTTGCCGCAATCGCGCGCCATATCGGCGTCGATCTGCCGCTCACCGATTGGGAGACGGTCGGGCACAAGGTGCCGCTGCTCGTCAATCTTCAGCCGGCGGGCGAATATCTGGGCGAGGATTATTACCGCGCGGGCGGCGTGCCGGCTGTGATGTCGCAGCTGATCGAGCAGGGCCTGATCCGCGAAGGCGCGATCACCGTCAACGGCAAGACCATAGGCGAAAACTGCAAGGGCGTAGAGATCGAGGATGAGCAGGTGATCCGCCCCTACGGTCAGCCGCTCAAGGAAGAGGCGGGCTTCCTCGTCCTGTCCGGCAATCTGTTCGACGCCGCGATCATGAAGACCAGCGTGATCAGCGACGAGTTCCGCCAGCGTTACCTGTCCAACCCCAACGACCCCAATGCCTTTGAGGGGCCGGCGATCGTGTTCGACGGACCGGAAGATTATCATCACCGCATCGATGACCCGGCGCTCGGCATCACGCCCGACACGCTGATGTTCATGCGCGGCGCCGGGCCGATCGGCTATCCCGGCGCGGCGGAGGTCGTGAACATGCGGCCACCCGTCTACCTCATCACGGAAGGCGTGTCCGCCCTCCCCTGCATCGGCGATGGCCGCCAGTCGGGGACGTCGGGGAGTCCATCGATCCTCAACGCTTCGCCCGAAGCAGCGGCGATGGGCGGCCTCGCGCTGCTCCAGTCCGGCGACCGGGTGCGCATGGATCTCAACAAAGGGCAGGTAAACGTGCTCATTTCCGATGAGGAACTGGCCGCCCGCCGTACCCGCTTGGAGGCCGACGGCGGCTATCAATATCCCGCCTCGCAGACCCCGTGGCAGGAAATCCAGCGGTCGCTCGTCGGGCAGATGAACAGCGGCGCCATTTTGGAGGGCGCGGAGAAATATCAGCGGATCGCCCAGACCAAGGGCCTGCCGCGCGACAATCACTAAGGGATCATTGCGCGCTTTGCATCGAGGGATGCCGGAAAGCCAACGCCGTTTTCCTGCTTCATCCTTTAGCCAGACTATTTTCCGATTTTCGAGGAGTCAGCCATGTTTAACGGAGCCATCCTGATCGGCGCAGGCGAGCGTCGCGGCGGCGAACCATTCCACGCCGTCGATCCGTCGACCGGCGCAAAGGGCGAAGTCGCCTTTTCGAGCGCGACGCCCGCCGATGTGGCGGAGGCCTGCGCCCTCGCCGAAGCCGCGTTCGAGAGCTTCTCGACGCTCAGCCCCGACGCACGCGCCGGGTTCATGGAAGCCGTTGCAGACCAGATCATGGGTATCGGCGACCTGCTGATCGAAACCGCCATGGCGGAAAGCGGCCTGCCGCGCGCCCGTTTGGAGGGCGAGCGCGGCCGCACCGTCGGACAGCTCCGCCTGTTCGCCAGCTATGTGCGGCTCGGCGACTGGCTGGATGCGACCGTCGATCGCGCCCTGCCGGAGCGGCAGCCGCTGCCGCGCGCGGACCTTCGCCGCGTCAATCATTCGGTAGGTCCCGTGGCGGTGTTCGGCGCGTCCAACTTCCCCCTCGCCTTCTCGGTCGCGGGTGGCGATACGGCTTCGGCTTTCGCGGCGGGTTCGCCCGTCGTGGTAAAGGGTCACGCCGCGCATCCCGGCACCGGCGAGCTCGTGGCGCGGGCAATCCAGGCTGCGGTCAAGGCCTGCGGCCTGCACGAGGGCGCCTTCTCCTACCTGCCCGGCAATGATTATGCGCTGGGCGGCGCCCTCGTCTCCGATCCCCGCATCAAGGCCGTTGGCTTCACCGGCTCGCGCGGTGGCGGCACGGCGCTGATGAAGATCGCGGCGGAGCGGGCAGAGCCCATTCCCGTCTATGCCGAAATGTCGAGCATCAACCCGGTGGTACTCCTGCCGGGCGCGCTCGCGGCGCGCGCGGAAGCGCTGGGCACCGCCTTCGTCGGATCGCTCACCATGGGTTCGGGGCAGTTCTGCACCAATCCGGGTCTGGTGATCGCGCTCGACGGGCCCGACCTCGACAAGTTCGTCGCCGCAGCGGCAGAGGCGCTTTCGGGCGCGCAGGCGCAGGTCATGCTGACCCCCGGCATTCACGCCGCTTATGAGAAGGGCGTCGCCGCACTTCTGGGTGCGGAGGGCGTCACCACCATCGGGCGCGGCGTGGCAGGCGAAGGACATCGCGGCCAGGCCGCCTTCTTCTCGGTCGACTCAGCGGCGTTCAGGTCGAACCCGGTCTTTGCCGAGGAAGTGTTCGGCTCCTCCTCAGTACTCATCAAATGCTCGAGCATTGATGAAGTGATCGCGACCATTGCAGGTCTTGAAGGCCAGCTGACTGCAACCCTCCAGATCGGTGAGGGCGACGAAGGTGACGCTGCGAAGCTGCTGCCGACGCTGTCGCGCAAGGTGGGACGCATCCTCACCAACGGCTGGCCGACCGGCGTGGAAGTGACTCATGCCATGATCCATGGCGGGCCTTATCCATCGACCTCCGATGGCCGCTCGACTTCGGTCGGCACGCTGGCGATGATGCGGTTCCTGCGTCCTGTCTGCTATCAGGACGTGCCCGACACGCTGCTGCCGCCCGCGCTGCAGGAGAGCAACCCCTGGGGCCTGACGCGGCGAATTGAAGGAAAGCTGGAGGTCGCGGCATGATCCGCTCACTGGTGCAATTTGAGGAAGGCGGCGCCCGTGCCGTGGCCGCAATCGACGAAAACGGCGCTGCCAGGCGAGTGACCGGAGCAAGCTCCACCCGTCAGCTTGCGCTGGACGCCATAGCCGAGCGGCAGGGCTTGGCGGCCTTTGCCGGGGACAGGCTTGGCGAACCGGTGGACCTGTCCGCCGTGACGCTGCTCAACCCGATCGATCACGAGGACCCGGCGCATCTGCTGGTGGCCGGCACCGGGCTCACCCATCTCGGCTCGGCGGAAGGCCGGGACAAAATGCACAAGGCGGCGTCTTCGGGCGACCTGACCGACAGCATGCGCATGTTCCTGATGGGCGTCGAGGGCGGCAAGCCCGCTGACGGCGGCATCGGTGCGCAGCCCGAATGGTTCTACAAGGGCGACGGGCAGATCCTGGTAAATCCGGGCGAGGACTTCACCATGCCGGCCTTCGCCGAAGACGGCAGCGAGGAACCGGAGGTCGCGGGCATCTACCTCATCGATGCGGACGGCACGCCGGTGCGCCTCGGCTTCGCGATCGGCAATGAATTTTCCGATCATGTGACGGAGCGCGGCAATTATCTGTGGCTCGCCCACTCGAAGCTGCGTCAAGCATCGCTCGGCCCGGAACTGCTGCTGGGCGACCTGCCGGAGGATCTGCGCGGCACCAGCCGGATCGTCCGCCATGGCGAGACAGTGTGGGAAAAACCCTTTCTGTCGGGTGAGACGAACATGTCGCACACGATTGAGAATCTGGAGCATCACCATTTCAAATATGGCCTGTTCCGCCGGCCGGGCGACATTCACGTCCATTTCTTCGGCACGGCCACCCTCTCCTTCTCCGACGGATTCGCCACGCAGGAGGGCGATGTGTTCGAGGTGGAGGCGCCTCCCTTCACGCTGCCGGTACGCAATGGCCTGAAGCGCGCGATGGACGAGGGTAAGACGAAGGTGAAGGCGCTGTGACGATCAAGGCGGGCCTTGTCGGTCTGGGAAAGATCGCGCGCGATCAGCATCTGCCCGCGATCGAAAAGACCGGCGGCATCGATCTGATCGCAGTCGCTAGCCGCAACGCGCAGGGCGAAGGGGTGAATAATTATCCCGACCTCAGCGCGATGCTGGCCAGCGAGCCGGATATGGACGCGGTGATCCTCTGCCAGCCGCCGCAGGTCCGCTATCAGGCAGCGCGGCAGGCGATAATGGCGGGCAAGCATGTCTTCCTGGAGAAGCCGCCCGGGGCGACGGTGTCGGAGGTGGAAGCGCTGATCGCGCTCGCCAAGGACAAGGGCGTGACGCTCTACGCCAGCTGGCACAGCCGCTACGCCGCCGCCGTCGCCCAGGCCAAGGCTTGGATCGCGCCGCGCGCGATCGAGCGTATAGCCATCCAATGGCGCGAAGATGTGCGCCACTGGCACCCCGGCCAGCCATGGATTTGGGAAGCGGGCGGCTTTGGCGTCTTCGATCCGGGCATCAACGCCCTCTCGATCCTGACCGAGATCGTGCCCGAGCCGGTGACGCTGCTGTCCGCCAGCCTCGAGGTGCCGGCCAACAAGGATGCGCCGATCGGCGCCGCGCTCCAGATGGCGACGGCTTCGGGCGCGCCTGTGGAAGCCGTGTTCGACTGGCGGCAGACCGGTCCCCAGACATGGGACATCGCGGTCGAGGCAGGCGGCGGCAGTCTGCTGCTGTCCGAAGGCGGCAACACCCTGCGGCTGGACGGTGAGGTGCAGTTGAAGGCGCCGGACGAGGAATATCCCGCCATGTACCGCCGCTTCGTAGGTCTAGTGGCGGACAAGGCCATCGACGCAGATATTGCGCCTTTGCGGCTGGTCGCCGACGCCTTCCTTTGTGGTCGACATTGCCCTACGACGGCCTTCGAAGACTAGGGTCACCAAGGAGCCGAAATTTTGGGAAGCGAGCGTAAAGACGGGACGGAACGCAAGTTCGGAAACGAGGAAGGCTCGCTTCGCATCCACCAGGCGATCGCCCGGCAACTGGGCACGGCTATCCTGATGGGCGTCCACAAGCCCGGCGAACTGTTCGAAGGAGAAATCGAGGCTTCCGAGCGGCTTCAGGTGTCCCGCACCGCCTATCGCGAAGCGGTGCGTATCCTGATCGCGAAGGGCATGCTGGAGAGCCGTCCCAAGGCAGGAACCCGCGTGCTGCCGCGCGCGCGCTGGAATGTGCTGGACCCCGAAATGCTGGCCTGGATGTTCGCGGGGGAGCCGGACCCGGAGTTCATCCGCGACCTGTTCGAACTGCGCGGCGTGATCGAGCCTGCAGCAGCTGAATTCGCTGCGCGCAGGCGAACGGAAGAGCAGCTTGTGACGATGGACGAGGCGCTGGAGGAAATGGGCCGCCATGGTCTCTCGACGGCGCAGGGCCGGGCTGCCGACCAACGCTTCCACAATGCCATTCTGGCCGCCACCCACAATGACGCGCTCGCCGCGCTGGCTAGCTCTGTCGGTGCCGCGGTCAGCTGGACCACCACGTTCAAGCACCGCAAGCAGGCGCTGCCGCGCGATCCCGTGTCCGATCACCGCGCCGTGCACGAGGCCATCGCCGCCCGCGACACCGCAGCCGCCCGCAGCACGATGGCGGAACTGCTTCGCCGCGCTCTTGCTGACATGGACATCGCCATGTCGGATCGGATGTGAGTCAGGGAACGCCAAGGGTCTGCATCATCCTGCCCTAGTTCAGGATCAGGGAAGCGAGAGCCGTCCGATTGGCGATCTGAAGTTTCTGATAGATGTTCTGCAGATGGATCTTCACCGTGCCGGCCGATGACTCCAGTTCCCGCGCGATCATCTTGTTGGAATAGCCACGGCAGACAAGCTTTGCGATTTCCAACTCACGTCGGGTCAGCATGGCGCAGGCATCGGCCTGGTCCTTCAGAACCGGCGCCGGTACCTCCGCCTTTGCCAGCAGATCGGCCGGCAGCCAGCGGCGTCCGGCCGCAACTTCGCGAAGACAGGTGATCAGCGCCTCCGGCGCGCTTTCCTTGAGCAGCAGGCCGGAGACACCCAGGTCCAGCGCTTCGGCAATCTGCCCCCCCGTGATGGTCGCCGTCAGGAAAATGATGGGAACGCCCAAGCGCTGATCGATGACAGCCTTCAATATGTCCATGCCACCCAGGTCCGGCATGCTGACGTCGATCACGCCGATCGAGGCACCTTCTCCCCTCAACAGTTCCAGCGCCTCGCGGCCCGATGTGCTGGCACCCACGATGGTGAAATCGGGCTCCAGTTCCAGGAGATCGCACAATCCGCGCAAAAGCAGCGGATGGTCGTCACACAGGACAAGGCCGCACATCGGCATTTCCTTCCAACGGCAGGCTGATGAGCATCGATAGGCCTGGGGCGGTGTGGGTGATGGTGAAGGCGCCGCGCAGATCGGCCACCCGTGCGGCCATGGAACCGGGCAGCTTGCAGCCGGTCGGCGCCGCACCGCTGATGCCGCACCCATTATCGGCAATTCGCAAATGAAGCGCCTGCTTTTCCAGAGCGGCGGAAAGTCTCAGTTGCGTCGCTCCTCCATGCTTGACGGCATTGGCTGTGGCTTCCGCAAGCAGTTTCGAAATCTCCGAAGCCATCAGACCGGATATGACAAGTTGTTGTGGCTCGACATCCACATCGATTTCACAATTCCATTGCTCACGCAAGGATGCGGCACATGTCTTCAGACTGGCCCGCAGCGAATTGTCGATGTCCGGGAGCTGAACATTTTCGACATAATATCGCACCCGGCGCTGCTGATCGAGGATGACGTCATTGACCAGCGCCAGACCTGCCCGCGCATCTTCGGGTACGCGGATCATGGTCGCCTTCAGCCTTAAGCTGGCGGCCGTCAGGTCTTGCAGGATGCTGTCGTGCAGGTCGCGGGCAAGGCGGGTGCGCTCCTCGGCCCGCGCCGCCTGCGCAACGTCGCCCATCAACGCGAACCGCTCCAGCTCCGACGCCACGCGAGCCGCGATGATGGCGGTGAAGGATGCCCCCTCCTCATGATGGCAGGCAGGGTTGATAACGAACAGTTCGCCGCGAAATCGGATGCCCGAAAAAGGCGCTGAATAGGCGGCGCGAAACCGGACGGACGGCAGCAGATCGGGTATAGCCGAACTCGATCGGGAAAGCAGCTGCAACAGGCGGCGGATCGTCGCGGTCGCCCCCGCCGGATGCAGCAGTTCCGCGTCGATCGACGCCCATAGAGCGGGGTCGGCAACGTCGGCGATCTGCAAGTCGCCGCCATTCCAGACCGCGACCATGCCCGCGGCTTCCTCCTGATCCTGCCAGAAGACGATCAATTGCGGGTCGCCCAGCACATCCGCCGCATGCCCCAGCAAGGATCCGAGCCATGCTCGCGGGTCGGCTGACAGCAGGCTCGCCGGCCAGGCAGCGAGCCGCTCCAGCCGGGCACGGCTGAAATCGCGCGAGGCGCCGAAATATCCCAGCATCAGCGCGGCGACCAGAAAATAGGCCGACCGCATGATGAGGATGTTGAGCTCCGACTCCCCGTCTTCCAGGTCGGGCCAGCCGACGATGAGCAGCACCGCCTCCACCGCCACCGCCCCGGCGATAGCGCCCAGCAGGCCCCAGCGAACCGTCGTCACCAAGAGGATGAACGGCAGGAAGGCGCAGAAAGGGCTGCTCAATTCATCGGTCAGCAGCGCCAGTCCGCTGATCACCGCCAGATCGATCGCATGGCTCAGCAAATGAAGCGGGTGGTCGAGCGTCCGGCGTATGGGCCAGATCGTCAGAACGAGCGCAAACAGGAAATAGGCCGCCAATGCCAGGCGCGTTTCCGAGGTGAAGGAGGCAGGCTTGGTGGGGTCCAGATACACTGCCAGAATGGCGAACAGCGCCGTGATCAGGCGCCCCGCGTCGATGAGCCGCTGCGGGTCGACCGATTGCAGCAGATTGGCAGGACGCGTCCGGCCCTTGGGCATGGATAGCTGCCCTCTGCCGGGCAGTTCCGCTCGCCGACCACCTCCCACGCCTGCACTCCCTTCGGACAGGAAGGTAGCAAAGCGCGACATTCCGCCAATTGCGATTAAGGATATGGAAAAAGCAAGGATGCCCCGGACGGTGTAAGCCGCCGCTCATTCTTAAGAGCCTATACGGATGCGGTCGCATCCCACCTTATTATAGCCGGGACGAAGGGAGCGACGCCATGCATGCTCTGATCATCCTGGAAATTACGAGACAGCGCGATGGCGCCTTGCCGGGGCGGCTCCTGCATCTGGCCTACCGCGCCAGCCAGCGCGGACGGGTGCTGCTGCTTCTAAATGGCGTATCCTCATTTGAAGTCGATGCGGTGCTCGATCCGCTCGTCCAGGAAATGCCGCTGGATATACCGGGCCTGCTCTATTGCGACATCAACGATCCCGTCTGCATCCCAGAAGCCCTCCGCCAAGCTTCGATGATCTTCATCTCTCCACAACTGGCGCGGCGCTGCCAGGCAATGGAGAGCTGCGCCCGCAGCCTCCGGGGCTCACCGGGGGCAGCCTTGCCAGTGCTGGAACGGATGAGCCGGCCAACGTCTCTGCGCGAACTGGCCGTGCGGGTACGCAGGCCGCGCGGCGCGTCTACACCCTTGCGACCGAAGGAAGTATGCTGATCGGCAGACTTTTCAAGCGTGCCTGAAAACATGATCCTTTCCCGACCGATGATGGCGCTGCTGCGGCCAAGGGGAGGGATCATGGACAATTTTCTCGGCTTGTTCGAAGGGGGCTATGACCCCAGTGCCGCCTTGGTATGCGACGGACGCCTGATCGCCTTCGCTGAGGAGGAACGCTTCCTGCGCAACAAGCATGCAAAGGGATGGTATCCCGCGCGCGCGCTTCGTTACTGTCTTGATCAGGGCGGGATCGACGCAGCCAGCGTCCGGGCACTTGCGATCAATTGGGATGTCCCATCCTACACCAATGGCGTGATGCGCAACTTCTTCCAGACCATGCGAAACGACTGGTCGGTAGATGCGAAGACTGTCGCCTGGCAGAACAGCCTTCTCCACGGATTTTCCGACGACGCGCTGGTCGGGCGCCACAACGCGGCCTGGCGCAAGGCGCTGGGCGCCAGCGCCGCGCCGCCGATCCACCCGGTTCCTCACCATTATACCCATGCATTGCATTCCTATCTGCAATCCCCGTTCGACGAGGCGCTCTGCCTGACTGTCGATGGGTCGGGGGATCAGCTGTGCACGGTGTTGTGGCACTGCAGTGGCGATGACATCGTTCCGATCTACGAAGTGCCGATGCCCCATTCGCTCGGCTGGTTCTATGCGGCAGCAACCGAATATTTGGGCTTCGAAGCCTATGACGGGGAATATAAGGTCATGGGGCTTGCTGCCTATGGATCCCATGATCGGGAGATCAAGGCTGCGGTCGACAAGATGCTGTTCCCAGCTCCCGACGGGATCGGTTATCTCCTCGACCCGCACATGATCCACTATGGTCCGCACAGCTGGTCGGACCGCTTTACGGATTATCTCCCCCGCTTGCTCGGCCGGGAGCCGCGCGCGGAAAACCAGCCGATCGAGGAATGGCATCACAACTTCGCCTTCGCCGTGCAGGAGGCGCTCGAACAGGCCGTCATGCGCCTCGTGCAATGGGGTCAGGCGAAGACGGGATGCACCAACCTGTGCGTTGGCGGCGGTGTGGGCCACAATATCAAGATGAACAGCAAACTCTATGAGGTGGAGGGGATCGAACATATCTTCCCGCATCCGCTTTGTTCGGACAGCGGGGCAGCTGCGGGGGCCGCTTTCGCCGCCTGCTGGCAGCAGACCGGGGCGCGGCCTGAAAAGCTGACGACGCTGGCACTCGGACCGGAACAGAGCGACGCGGAGATTGAGGAGATGCTCGCGCGCTGCGGCATCGACTATCATCGGCCGAACGATATCGCGCAGGCGGTCGCGGTCGAC
Source organism: Sphingobium bisphenolivorans (assembly GCF_000412635.1). Classification (GTDB taxonomy): domain Bacteria; phylum Pseudomonadota; class Alphaproteobacteria; order Sphingomonadales; family Sphingomonadaceae; genus Sphingobium; species Sphingobium bisphenolivorans. Next base: position 54,629 of record NZ_ASTG01000011.1, on the reverse strand, counting down.
CTCAGCGAAGGTCGCATCGTCGGCTGGTTCCAGGGCCGGATGGAAGCGGGGCCGCGTGCGCTGGGGCAACGCAGCATCCTGGCCGACCCGCGCGCGGTGGAGGCCCGCGACAAGGTCAACGCGGTCATTAAATATCGCGAACCCTGGCGCCCCTTCTGCCCGTCCATGAAAGCTGAAGCTGCCGACCGTTATCTGGAGCGTAGCGACGATGCGCCCTTCATGGTCATCGCCTTCCGCGCAAAGCCGGAGCTTTCCCGCGACGCGCCGGCCATCGTCCATGTAGACGGCACCGCCCGGGTGCAGATGGTCCATTCCCAGACCCACCCGCTGTTCCATCGTCTGCTGAGCGCTTTCGAGGATCTGACCGGCGTCCCGGTGCTGCTCAATACATCCTTCAACGTCAAGGGCGAGCCCATCGTCTGCAGCGCGGTCGATGCGGTACGCACCTTCTTCGGCACGGGCATGGACACATTGGCGCTGGGCAACTGCCTGATCCGCAAGTCTCCTCCAGCTTTCGCGGAATGACGAACGGCCTGACAGCGGCGGGCTCTACCATCAGGCGGGCGGCAAGCTTCCCGGACGCAAATAGGGGAACATATGCGCGACATAGTCCGCCTTGCCGAGGGGAACTCCCTCGGCGCGCAGGATCGCGTATGCAATCATTATGTGGAAATAGAATTGCGGCAGCGTCCAGTCCCGGGCATATTGCTCCGCTGTGAGATCGAAGATCAGCCCGTTGGGCAGCGCATGGGCGATCGGCCTTTCCGGGTCCGCATCCAACGCCCCGCGGGCAAGGCCGTCCAGCAACGCCACCGTCTCATCGATCCTCGCCTGGGCGTCGGAGAATGAACCCGGCTGGTCGCATGCATTTCTCCCCTCGTTCAGCAGCGCTTCGACAGAGGGCGGAAAATTCTCTCCCCTCAGCCGGAACACCGCTTCCTGAGCCTGCACGCAAGCAAAGCGGATCTGCGTCGACAGCGGAAACATGTCGGGCGCAAGCCGCGCGGAAAGAAGCGCCTGCGCCGTCTCCGCAGGGAGTTCGGCCTGGGCCTTTCCCAACCAGGCAGAGAGCGTCTGCAACATCTGCTTGTAGGTCGGCACGAGGAGGTTGGTTAGGGACATGACAGCGGCTTCCGATCGGCGTTCTGCGAGTGCTCGTCGTCCTGACAGGGTTTGGGAGCGATTGGCAAGCCTCGGGCGGGCGCGCTCCTGAGCCAAGGACAAGTCCAGTGTTATCTATAAGGATCACCCATTGCTTCGTCTCCGGTCGGGTGAGGCAGGCGCTGAAGCACAGCCATAAGGTCGCGGCACTTATCTCGATCCATGTCTCTGAGAGACATGTCTTCCCCCAAAATGGCAGCGACGGGGGTCGAAAGTCTTCCGGTAGACAGCTTCACTCTTCGCGGTCCGCGAGCGCGTGGGATCGGCCATGTAGCCGTCAATCGCATCTTTGAGCGTTCGACATGCGGGTTCAGGAGCAATCACTGAAACGATGGAAAGGTGGACTGTTCGTGTGTGCTCCCCGACCACGCCTGATGTTCGTTCCCCGCGACGAGCCTGTTCGAACTCAAGTTCTATTTCATACGCAACCCTTCGTGCGGCGCGCAAAGCATCGTGAAAAGACGTCGTTTTCAGTGATCGATTGATCCGCACCAGCCCCACCAATCCAACCAAATCGTGAGGGACTCGCACTCGATATTGATAGGTTGCGCCGCGACGCCACAGCCCTTGTGGCCGCTTGGGTGACACCTTTGGGTTACAGATTAAATGGCGATTTTTCGTCGATTCTGATATGGTTAAACCATGATCAGAAACCTTTATGGGCGACACCCTTGGGTTACAGTCGTGGGCGGACGATCTGTTAGATCGTTGTTTTGTGGTTGTTTTTAGGAGGCTGGTGCCGCTTACGTGACAGGTGTCCGGGCTGAGAGAGCTATTTTTGTCGGGCATTGAGGATTTCTCCTGTATTTTCAGCGGGTGCAGTTTGAGTCCGCTTACGGGACCGCATTACTGCCCGGAACTCAGCGCATAAAAGATCGGCGGCCTCGAAGGGCCGCCGATAGATGAGAACTCTATCGATCTCGATTGAGCCTCAGGGTCGCGAGTTGGAAGTTATGGGGCGGCTTTGAGTCGCGCTTGGATGGATCGGACAGACTGGACGATCAGCGGATCGTCAGGCCGGATCGGTCGATGGCCCTTGCCCATCCTCATTCACGATCCCGGCATCGTCATCGGACGATTGCTGAGCGCGTTGCCGCTCTTCGGCGTCAGCTTTCCGCTTCGCTTCAACCTTGGCTTTGAGTGCCGCGTAGCGTTCCGGCCCTATGGTAGGGATGTCTTTCATTCTATTTTCCTCATGCGGCTTTGGCCATCTGCTGTTTGAGACGGTGGACGGTCGCGACACCAACCCTGAGCTTGCGGGCCGTGGCATTGATGCTCATGCCCTTGGACAAGGAGCGCCTGATCTTCTCAGCCTTCTCAGGATCGAGTGGCGGGCGACCCGATTTCTTCTCCGAACGGGCGAGCCCTGCCATGATCCGGCTGCGGATAAGCTCGCGCTCAAAATCGGCAAAGACGCTGAGCATCCCGAACATCGCCCGTCCCGATGGGGTGCTGGTATCGAGCGCCTGCTGATGGAGATAGAGGTCCACGCCCTTCGCATTGATCTCAGTGAGGAAGGTGACGAGATTTTGTAGGGAGCGTCCCAGACGATCCACGGCCCAGCAAGCCACCAGATCGATCTCACGGCGCGCCACGGCTTTCATCAGGGCATCGTAGCCGGGACGCTGTTCACGACCTTTCGCGCCGGAGATGCCCTGATCGGTGAACTCGGCGACGATCTCCCAGCCATTGCGCTCAGCAACGGCGAGGAGTTCACGGCGCTGATTTTCGGTGGTCTGGCTGTCCTGTGAGACGCGGGTGTAGAGGGCGATGCGCTTGGTCATTCCAGCATGGTCTCACAGTTCCGAAATGCCACCAACTAGTTCTTTTAGTTCGATTATTTTCAGGATGACGGCTGGTCGGCTTGGTCGCGCGGGTCGTCCTTCTCGGGATAGCAGTAAGCTGCTGAGAAGACATGAGACGTGCCATCCGTCCCCGTCGAGCCATTGGCTGCGAGGTAGAGGCGGTGCAGGCATTGGCCGATCTGCTGGATCACACTGCCTTCGAGGAAGGCGACTGCGCGGCCACCCTCTGGGCGAGCGATTTCCAAGAAGGCGACCTGATGCGGCCAGTGATCTCGTTGGAGCCATACTCCATTCTTGAGATCGATGTTGAGGGTCAGTTCGGGGGCTTCGCCGCTGAGCAATGTCGCGAGGGTCAGGGCGTTGGTCGCGCTGATCCGGCGCACTGCGGACACGGACTTGTCTTCGGCCTCGATGGTGATCGAGATTTCGTTGCCGATGAGTTCCAGTTCAACACGTTCCATCCGGCCTCCCTCAGTGATCCACATGGGGATTGCACAGTTCGCCAGACAGTCAAGTAGTTCATTTAGTTCGATATTTTTCTGAGGATAGGATGCGGGGCTCGCTCGTTATGTCCGCATCCACACTTCTGGCGCAGGAGGGCGCGATGTTCGGGAGCAAGAAGTCCGGCAAGGGTGGTAAGGAAGATCGTCACCGCGAGCGGAAGGAGAATGAAGCGAGGTGGGGCTTCCTCGGCAGTGCCAAGGATGAGAGCGACCGCCGGGCCTCACGCGGAGAAGGGTGGCACGAGCCTCGGGATTAAGCCTTAGGTGAGGACCTATAATAAGTCGGACGGCGCATCGACAGACCAGCGGGGCCGGATCGACAATCCGGCCCCTGCGCTGCTGCGGTTATTCCTTGCCAAGGAAGCGAACAGCGGCGGACCGTCCAGCGGGATCAGTAAGCCGATGGCTGGCTTCTTTGGTCCCCTGATCATAGCGGATCGCCACCAGCAGGTTCAGCGGGGTCTTGAGATCACGAAGCTCACTCGCCGTCGCCACCTTCTTGAGCCTTGCCGACAGCTTGGAGGCCATCGCACCGATTTGGGTGGGTGAGATGTTCAGCTTCGCAGCGATGGCTCGAATGTCGAGATAATCGTCGGCATTGACCAGCACCTTCAGATACTCACCGTAGATCGACGGAAGGGGTGCGGCGTTCAGGGCGGCGATGATGCGATCAGCGGCATCATCCGGATCGTCGCTCGCAGGTGTTAGCTCCTCAGACCGAAACCGCTTCTGCGCTTCGATCAGATACTCGGCTTCTGCGATCGAGAAGCAGGGGAGGTAGACGAGCGGAGAGGTGGAGGACTGTAGCATGGGACTGCCTTTCTTTAGCGTCGGCAAGAATGACTGGGCCGAGGCTAATCATAAATCAGCCATTCAGACGACGCTGTCAACGGCAAAAATGCACTTAGGGTCGCCCGTGCCAATTTTGCCGACCTTGTGCCATTCTGGCCATCGTTCAATTTCCAACTGATTTGCGCACCGTTTCCCAAACCCTTGCCGCCACCCTTTGCGGAACACGGTTTTCCGCGATTTTGCCAGAAGCGAGTTCAACGACGGTTTTGGAATGGGCGTCCGCTCGCCGATCTATAGGGTGGCGGGCTGCGCCCCGCATTCCTTCCCAGAAGACTTTGCCGCGAACAATGTGATGCTCGCGAAATCCAACTTTGGAACCCGCGAACAGGGAGACGACGGGACATCGTAGATGTCGCGACGACGAACCTGTTCTGCTGAGCGGACCGGCGACCGAGCCGGTGCGCTCATGCATCCCATCTTCCAATGGATCATCATGGCGTCGGCATGCTGGGGCATGCCTTCGATCAATTGCCATAGCGGGAGAGGGCGCAACGCCCTGTCCCGCCACAACAATTGATATTTTGGGTAGAGAAATGTGTCCGCTGTAATTCCTACCTTATTAGGGAAATAGAACGGACGCGAAATAGATCGGCAAATGGACAGTTTAATAATGCAGATCATAATATCGCTAGTGTATAAAGGTTGTGAAGGAGATTTTTAAGGACATATATGAAAATTATTATAGATGAATCACCAACTGGAAGCGGAAAGACCTATCGCGTATTGGAGGATATAACGAAAGAATCATGCAAAGTTTTGTTCATCGTGGAACGGATTGAGCGATTTAGCGAACTCCGTCAGGAAATCGTCAAACTCGCCGCAGTTCAGGGAACACATCCGACCATCGTTGACATCCACAGCAACTCGCGCAGTCGAACGAACAGCGTGAGCCGCAGGATCGAGGCTATCCCGGATGATTACCGCCTTTATCGACATGTTATCGTCCTCGCCACTCATGCCGCTATGCTACGAAGCGATTTCAGCGGCTTCGCTGGATGGCAAATCATTGTGGATGAGGTGCCTAATTTCCTCGATTTCGAACAAAAGCAGACGCATCTCGATCAGGCATATTTCGAGAAGTTCTATGAACTTAAACCTCTGGATGGCGAGTGGTATGCGGTCGTCGCAACGCCTGCCGGTATAGCGCTAACCGCCGCCGATGTTCGGGCTGACGAGTCTCACAGCCATCTCGCGGTTTTTCATCGCCGTGTGCTGGATGCGTCGCGCCCAGATGCAACGCGTTTCGTCCTCTGCAACCTCCCCGACTGGACCGCTATGGCGGACAAGAAGGTTCAGTGGTGTTGGGCTAGTGCGTTCTCACTCTGGGAATTGCAGGCTTTTGATCGCATCACCCTGCTGGGCAATCGCTTTCGCGCGGACATCGGCAGCATGATTTCAGCGACGCTCGATGTCGAGGCGATTGAATGGAGCACTAGGGAATCCCTCAAAGGCAAGAGGGACTTCCATCACCGTGTCGTGAACATTCAATATTTCTCTGAACACCGCTGCGCTTCTCGAAACCTGTTCGACAGCGCAAGCGGGCAGGTCATGCTGAACGAGATCGGCGCATATCTTGCGGGCGAATTGAACGGCGTCGAGTGCATTTGGACAGCCAATGATCCGGCGAACGACGATTCGAGTTTCGAAGACTCGGTTTCGGCGCGGAAGGGTCTGGAAGCGGCGGGGTTGAGCCCCTCGAATTACCTATCGCCACGGCAAGCCGGAACGAACGCGCACCAGAAAAAGAGCCATGTTGCAGCCATTTATTCCGCCAAACCGGCTCCCAATCTCATCGCACTCCTGAAGGCGCTCAACATTCCCGTTGAGTATTGGACCCGCAGCATCGAGCATGAAACCATCCTCCAGTTCGTGACCAGAACCAGCATCCGCGACGAGGGCAACTCGTCGCCCGTGCACATCTGGGTTTTTGACCGCGAGCAAGCACTCTATCTCAAAGAATATTTCGACGGCCTTGTTTATGTCGCGGCGACGATGAAGAAGGTCGAGAACGGGCCGGAGATTCCACTGCTCGAACGGCGGGGACCCAAAACGACGATGCGAACCCCTGAAGAAAAGGCCGCCTACGATGCAGAGAAGCGTCGAAGGGACGCCGAACGCAAGCGAGAGGCCCGGGCTAAGGCAAAAGCGCTGAAAAAAGCAGCTTAATTAGCCAGACGAAACATCACGGCGTCGTAGGCGGATTCAAATCCCATCCGTACGACGCCGGGTGCGCCTCGACTTAGATGTCTCCAACGCCCCTTACAATTTTGCTGACACCACAGGCGCAACTCATCGCCTCGTTCTTCGGGGCACTCCTCATCGCGGAGCGGGATTTCGGCGATGGCGACAGGCGTGATGGCCTTCTGGCTCAGCGTGAGGGCTGCGACGCGGCGGACCAACTCTTGAATAGATATGTTTTCCATAGGGTTATTTATCCGTTGGGCCGCTGTTTCTGTCCTCGTCGCAGGGGTTCGCTGAGGCGTTGGCACGAGAGTGAAGCGACGCTGTGACCGTGAAGCCTATAAAGCGCCTATAAAAGTCTGCGAGGCGCGACAGATTTTGCTCCAACTCACCGCAACGCGCCGCATAAGCATTAAAACGCCACAATATGTATGCCATTGAGATGCATTTCTATCCATTATCCACATATACGCCTATTGATGGGTATATTATTTGCGGCATATCATCTCCCTATTGGAGATTGAGACATGGCAGAGATAAATCCGAAGAATCTAAGGTGGCTCAGAGAGCGCAAGAACCTCACACTCGATGAACTCGCTGTCCGAGCCAAAGTGGATCGTGGAACGATCAGCAAAATCGAGAATGGAAAAAGAGCCGCACCAAGGCCCTCGACCGTTCGAAGGCTTGCTTCCGCCCTTGGCGTCGATGCAGATGCGCTTGTCGGCTCCGACATTGAGAAACCTGAGCGGTCGTCCGTCCTGTCTCCGAAGTCTCAGTTGAATTTCAAAATGTCCAACGATGCGCGAAATGCGCTCAACCTGACCGCCGCCCGTTACAATGTTAAGGCGGGTCAAATTCTTCACCTCGCTCCTCTTCTCTTCTACTGGGCGGCAGAGATGAGTTTGAAGTGGCGACGAGAGCGGGTTGACTATATCGCCCAAAAGCTTGACGCATTGGCGAGCGCGCCCCAGCCGAAGCACTTGAGTGGCCTCGCAACAAACAATTGGCAAGGCGAGGATATCATTGCCGAAGAGCGCCGATCAATTGAACGGCGAGACATATTTGGAATCGAAATTAAAGATGAATCGGTCGCATTCGATTACGATCATGGTGAGCAAAATCCGATGTCTCAGTTTCTCGCCTCGGTTGCCGATTCACTCGGAGACAATGTCCAATTCGAATTTTGGTCCCCTGACTGGACCCAGCCTCTCTATACACTTGGAATGGAAGAGGCTCTCGAACTTGTTGGTGGGGACGAGGATGCTGCGCATCATATCGTTCATGGGAACGCCCCACTGCATGAGATGCCAAAAGAAGTCCGTGAAGGCGGAGAAGCGGTCATCGCCCAATGGGCTAAAGAGCATGGCGATAAGGCCCTCAGCAGCTTGATGAATCTTGATCAACTGCTTCTCGGCACAGGAGTTGAGAAATGAGTGAGATGACAGTCTCCATACATGCAGTGGCCCGCATGGCTCAGAGGGCGATTCTGCCCAGCGATTTGGACATCATTCTGGCCTTCGGTTCAGAGGTTGAGGGTGGGATACTCGTGCGAGACAAGGATGTTGAATGCGCCGAGCGGGCACTACGCAATCTTCTGAAACGCCTGCAAAAAGTTAAGGGCAAGCGCCTCGTGCTGTCCGATGGCTGTCTGGTGACCGCCTATCACGCGTCGGCCCTCCCCCTGCCCGGTGACGATGAAACACCATATGCCGTCGAGCTTCCGCACATCCGCTGCGTGTAGCTGGCAAATCTCATTCAGCCTCATCCCAGCGAACAACCCGATGAGGGGAATCCAAAACCGCGAGCGCTTCGGCCTTTCTTTACCTATCGTGGCGAAGCCTCGCTCATCATCGACGCAACCGCGATAAATCGGCGCATCGAAAATCCGTTGAAGTTGCTGAACGGAGAATGGGCGTCGCTTCTCGCGCGCTGCCGTTCCATCGGCGATTTTCAACCCTTGGGCTGGGTTCCGCGTCAGCATCTCCTCCTTCACGGCCCAGTTAAAGAGCGTCGAGAGCTTGTTCATATATTCATTCACATTCGCCACACTCATTGGTGCGATGCCCTGCGCCGTTGCCATGTCCGCGAGTGCTCGCGGCGGCATATCCGGCCAGCGCTTCTTGGCGTTGGGCGGCAAGCGCCGCAGAACTTCCAGAATCTCCCGACAGGTTTCGCGGTTAATTGAGGCAGCAGACGCATCAGGGCCGACGATCCCCAAGATCGTCGCATAGGTGGTCCGGTAGATCATTTCGCTCTTGGCTGTCCGCGCTGATGTAGGATCGTTCAGATATCGTTCGCTGATTTCCGCAAGCGTCAGCGCGGCGGGGACCGAAGGAGCAATGTCGGGGACGATGGGGCTGACGATCCGTTCGGTTCGCGGCTCGACTGTGGGCAGCACTGTTCCGCCTTCGATCACAGATGTCTGATCGAAATAGGCCTCAATCTCGAAAGCAACCTTCCTGATCAATCGTGTCGCGACTGAAAAGGAAGCGGTTTTCAAAGATCGGTTGATGTGGGTGCGGCCAATCCGGTCGATCAGATCGACAGGGACACGGACACGATATTGATAGACCGCCCCTCGTCGCCACAGCCCGCAATGCCGTCTGTGCGACACCTGTGTGTCACAGTTTGATCGACGATTCTGCAAGTGTTTTGAAGCATTTACATGCCCCTCATCGACCCTTTTGTGCGACAGTGGTGTGTCACAGTCAGGGGCGGACGATCTATTAGATCGTTGTTTTATGGTGATTTTATGAGGACTGGTGCCGCTTACGTGACTCGAACACGTGACCCCATCATTACGAATGATGTGCTCTACCAACTGAGCTAAAGCGGCGTTGGGGCGGGCAGATAACAGTGGTTAGGGCGCAGGACAAGCGCTCTCGTTCAAATTCTCCATATGACGCTCCAAAAGGCCGGGCGGGCGCAAAGGCGGGGGCGGCTTTACGGGCTGTTTACCATCCTGTGGCAGTGTCGATTCTGCGTAAGGACCTTTTTATCTGGACTAGGATCGATCGATGGACAGTTTGCGGGGGCATGAGATCGCCCATCAGGAGGACGATTTCGAGGCTGCCGGTGACGTCGCGCTCGACACGCCGCCTGCCATCGGGTCGGATGAGCGCCGCATGCAGGTGCGCGCCTATAATTATTGGGCGTCGCTGCTGGGCGAGCGCAACCTGCCTTCGATCGAGGATCTCTCGCCCGACCAACTGGAGGATTTCGGTCCCTATAGCGTGCTGCTGGACTTCAGCACCGGCATCGACAATCCCGCCATCGTCTATCTTGGCGCCGCTCTGCGCGAGGAGTGCGAGATCGGCAGTGCCATCCGCTATATCAACGACGTGCCGAGCCGTTCGCTGCTGTCGCGGCTAACGGATCATTATCTTCAGATCATCGCCAATGCTGCGCCGATCGGCTTTGAAGCGGGCTTCCTCAACCAGCGCGGCGCCGAGATTCTCTATCGCGGCATCTTGATGCCCTTCTCCTCGGATGACGAGACGATCGATTTCGTCTTCGGCGTCATCAACTGGAAGCAAGTGGTTGCCCGCGATATCGGCGAAGAGATCGACCGGGAAGTAGAGGCGGCTTTGCGTGCCGCGCCGCCCTCCCCGCCCGTCGCGCCGATCTGGGCCGATGGCCCTGCGGCCGATGAGTTCGAGACGCCGCTCGACCTTGCCGGCATGGAGAGTCCGGCCGACGATGCGCCGTTGGAGGAATGGCTTGCGCTCGCCCGCGACAGCGCCGAGCAGGCCCGCACCAGCGAGGCACGCAGCCATACCGCGCTCTACCGCGCGATCGGCCTTTCCTACGACTTCGCGCTGGTCACAATCGCCCGGCCGGAGCAATATGCCGAACTGCTCGCCGATGCGGGCATGAAGGTGCAGGCCCGCGCGCCAATGACGGCCGTGGTGAAGCTGGTCTTCGGCTCCACCTATGACAAGACGCGCATCACCGAATATGCGACCGCGCTCGATCATGCCCGCGCGGCGAACATTGAGCTCGGCACCTTCGGCGACTATCTGGGCCGGTATGAGGGCGGGCTGAAGGCGCTGGTCCGGGACGAGCGCGCACAGCGCCGGACGAGCGCGCCGGCGCGCCCGGACCGCCAGCAGACCGCCCGCAGCGCGATGAAAACCGCCGCGGCGCTCGATCCGCTGTCGATCGCGACGGACGGCGATGGGCTTGCGGTCGTCATCGCGCGGCGGGAGAGGGACGGCGCCCTGTCCATCGTCGGCGCGCTGCCGGAAGGGTCCGACCTCGGCCAGCGCGTGATCGTCGCCGCCGCCACATAGGTTTTTCTCATCGCTGGACAGCCCGGCTCGGCACGAATGGCCGCGTGGTGCAAGAAGAACGGGATCATGGGCTGGCGCCGATTGTTATGCCTATGACATCCATCCTGCATGCGGCGCTGCATCGTTATATTTCAACCGGGCGTAACTTAATTTCTCCTCTCGTCTTGAGCCCTCCAAAGCTGTGGCGCATAAAGATGGCGATAGCAAAGCCGGCAATTTCCGCGAAGCGGGAAGACTTGCCGGCTTGAGAAGTCGCACGGCGGCATCCCGGCGCCTTCTCGGTTCAAGCAGAAGCGGACGCGCGTCCGCGCTGGAAGAGGTTGCATAATGACGGCGATGGCTGAGTCCAAGACGAAGGAAGTCGATCACAGCATCAGGGACGCGCTGCAGGCAGCGCTCGCTCGCGGCGCGCTGCCGGGAGAAAGTGAGGATTTCGGAAGCGAAGCGGTCATGCAGGCGGCAGCCTTTCTGTGCCGTACCGCCAACACGCGCCGGCCCGGCCATGTGGCGATCGCAATGGAGACGCTCGGCGAAGGGGCGACCGGGCGCTACATGCGGATCGCGCTCATCAACGACGACATGCCGTTCCTGGTGGACAGCATCGCCAATGCATTGGCATCGGCCGACATCATCATCCATCGCCTGCTCCACCCGATCCTGTCGGTGGAGCGTGACGGCAATGGTCATCTGAAGACGATCCTTGAAGACGACGCCCCCGGCGCGCGCCGGGAATCGATGATCTATATCGAGGCGGATCGAGCGGACGCCAAGGCCCGCCGCGCGCTCGAAAAAGCGCTGCAGGAAACACTGGCCGACGTGCGGGCAGCCGTTACCGACTGGCCGAAGATGCGCGATGCCATGGCGGCAGATGCCGACGCGATCCCGGACGAGGAAGGGGCGGCGCTGCTGCGCTGGTTCCTGGCCCGCCACTTCACGCAGGTCGGCCATGAACGGCGCCAGCGCGACGGGACGGCGCAGGGCGGCCTCGGCATCTGCGGCCGCCGCGACAAGCCGCTGCTCGCCCCCGCCTCACTCGAAGCCGCGTTCAACTGGTTCGAGGAAGGCAAGCGCACGCCGCTGATCATCAAGTCCAATCATGTTTCGCGGGTGCATCGGCCGGTGCTGCTCGACCTCATCATCGTTCCCGTGCGGGAGGGGAAAAAGGTTGTCGCCCTGTCGATCCATAGCGGCATGTGGACCAGCGCTGCGCTCGCCGCGACCCCCGACAAGGTGCCGCTGCTGCGCTCCGCCTTGTCGGCGTTGATGGACAAGTTTGCCTTCGATCCCCACGGCCATGCGGGCAAGGTCCTGACCCATGCGCTGACGGCCCTGCCTCATGACATATTGATCGGCTTCGACCGGGAGACGCTGGAGCGGCTGGTGCTGACCTTCATGTCGCTGACCGACCGTCCCCGGCCCAAGCTGGTGCTGGGAACCAGCGCGCTGGAACGGCACCTCTACGCCTTCGCCTGGCTCCCGCGCGAGGAGTTGACGACGACGCGCCGCGTGGCGGTGCAGGACATGCTGAGTCAGGCGTGCAACGGGCCCGTGCTCAGTTGGTCGATCGCGCTGGAGGAAAGCGGCCTTGCCTTGCTGCGCATCACGCTGGATCTGCGCGACGGCGGCATCGTGCCCGACGAGCAGCCGCTCGACCGGCAGCTCAAGCAGATGTTGCGCGGCTGGCAGCCCGCTGTCGAGGAAGCGCTGGCCCAAAGCGAGGAAGCGGGGCGCGCCGCCACGCTGGCGCAGCGTTATGCGGCGGGCTTCCCGATGGGCTATCGCAACGGCGCAGGGCCGGCAGAGGCGGCGATCGATATTCGCCTGCTGCACAGCCTGTCGGCACCGGGCGATAAATCCATCCGTATCTACCGCAATGAGGAAGACGCGCCTGACCGGCTGCGGCTGAAACTCTACAGCCATGACGCTATCGCCCTGTCGGAAGTGGTGCCGGCCTTCGAGAATTTCGGCTTCCGCGTGATCGATGAAATGATGACGGCAGTGGAGAGCGGCACGCTCGGCCATGTCCAGCGCTTCGTGCTGGAGCTTCCGGGCGGCGGTGATGCGGAGCGGGTGATCGCCCGGGCCGCCATCGTCACCGAAGCGATCGCGCAGGTCGTCGAGGGCGTGGCCGAGAACGACCGCTTCAACGAGTTGATCGTCATCGCCGGGCTGGAGCCGCGGGCCATCGTGCTGCTGCGCGCCCTGTTCCGCTATCTGCGGCAGACGGGCGTGGCCTATGGCATGGCCACCTTCGCCGAGACATTGCGGCGCGAGCAGGCCATCGCCCATCACCTGGTCGAGTTGTTCGAAGCGCTGCACGATCCCGATGCCAAGGACGGCGCAGCACGCGCCGCGGCCGCGAAACTGGAGATCGAGGCCGGACTGGAAAAGGTCACGGCGATCGATGAGGATCGCGTGCTGCGCCTGCTGCGCGCGGTGATCACCGCGACGCTGCGCACCAATTTCTACAGTGACGCGGCTAACGAAGCGCTCGCCTTCAAGCTCGACAGCGCCGTCATTCCCGGCCTGCCCTCGCCGCTGCCCTGGCGCGAAATCTGGGTCTATAGTCCGCGCGTTGAGGGCATTCACCTGCGCGCTGGACCGGTCGCGCGCGGCGGACTGCGCTGGTCCGACCGGCGCGACGATTTCCGCACGGAGATCCTCGGCCTCATGAAGGCGCAGCGCGTCAAGAACGCCGTCATCGTGCCGACGGGCGCGAAGGGCGGTTTCTATCCCAAGCAGCTTCCCGATCCCCAGGCGGACCGCGACGCATGGTTCGCCGAAGGCACCGAAAGCTATCGTATCTTCATCCGCTCGCTGCTGTCGGTCACCGACAATATCGTCAAGGGTGAGATCGTGCATCCGGCCAGGGTCGTAATCCATGACGGCGACGATCCCTATTTCGTCGTCGCCGCCGACAAGGGCACGGCTACCTTCAGCGACGTCGCCAACGCGCTGGCGCTGGAGCGCCATTTCTGGCTGGGCGACGCTTTCGCCAGCGGCGGGTCCAACGGCTACGACCATAAGGCGATGGGCATCACTGCGCGTGGCGCGTGGATCAGCGTGCGGCGCCACTTCGCCGAGATGGGCGTGGATGTGCAAAGCCAGCCGATCACCGTCGTCGGCTGCGGCGACATGTCGGGCGATGTGTTCGGCAACGGCATGCTGCTGTCCAAGGCGATCAAGCTGGTCGCCGCCTTCGACCACCGCCACATCTTCCTTGATCCCGATCCCGATCCGGCGAAGAGCTGGAAGGAACGCGATCGCCTGTTCCAACTGCCGCGCTCCAGCTGGGAAGATTATGACAAGAAGCTGATCTCCAAGGGGGGCGGCGTCTTCCCCCGCAGCCTCAAGAGCATCCCGCTGACGCCGCAGGTGCAGGCGGTGCTGGGGGTGACGGAGACGGAGATGGAGCCAACGGCCCTCATCGCCGCCATCCTCAAGAGCCCGAACGATCTGCTGTGGTTCGGCGGCATCGGCACCTATGTAAAGGCGGCCGCGCAGAGCCATGGCGATGTCGGCGACCCGGCGAACGACCGCCTGCGCGTCAACGCCGAACAGCTGCGCGTCAAGGTGGTGGGCGAAGGCGCGAACCTGGGCGTCACACAGGCGGCGCGCATCGCCTTTTCGCTGCGGGGCGGGCGGATCAACACCGACTTCATCGACAACAGCGCGGGCGTCGATTGCTCCGACAATGAGGTCAACATCAAGATCGCGCTCAACAAGGAAATGGCGGAAGGCCGCTTGTCCTTCGAGGATCGCAACGCGCTGCTGGTCAGCATGACAGATGCGGTGGCCGACATCGTGCTGGAGGACAATCGCCTGCAGGCGCTCGGCCTTTCGATCGCCGAGGCAGGCGGGCCGGACGATCTGGCAAGTTATGTGCGCCTGATCGAGACGCTGGAGGAAGACGGCCGCTTGGACCGGCAGGTGGAGGGCCTCGCGGCCAACGACCAGTTGCTGCGCCGGGGTCAGGACGGACAGGCCCTCACCCGGCCGGAGCTGGCGGTCCTTCTCTCCACCGCCAAGCTCGCGCTGCAGGATAAAATCGAGCATGGCAATCTCGCCACTGACCCCAGCATGGGCGCGGAGCTCGCCGCTGCCTTCCCGCCTGCGATGCAGCAGAAGGAGGGCGACGCCATCGCCGCGCATACCCTGGCGCGCGAAATCATCGCGACCAAGGTGGCGAACCGCATCATCAACCGCATGGGCCTCATTCACCCGTTCGAACTGGCGGAGGAGGAAGGCTGCTCGCTCGCGGACCTTGCCAGCGCCTTCCTGATCGCGGAGCGGCTCTACGGCATCGGCGAGCTATGGGCGCAGATCGACGCGGCCGAAATGCCGGAAGTGGCGCGCCTGGCGTTGTTCAGCGACGTAGCGAGCGGCATGCGGGCGCAGATCGCTGATATCTTGCGCAGCCTGCCGGCCGGCACCCTGCCGCAGCAGGGTCATGGCGTCCTTGCCAAGGGCGTCGATACGCTGGCGCGGCAGGTCGATGACCTGCTCACCAGCGAAGCGCTGCGCCGGGTCACAGCGGTAACGGACCGCCTGCTCTCGCTCGGCGCGCCCGAGGCGCTGGCAAGGAGCACAGCCGGCCTGTTCAAGCTGGACGGCGCGGTCGGCATCGCCGCGCTCGCCGGGCGGCTGAAGCTGGATGAGGTCGCGCTGACCCGCGCCTTTACCCATTTGGGTGAAGCGGTCGGCATCGACTGGGTGCAGTCCACCGCCGCACGCATGGCGCCGTCGGACCCGTGGGAGCGGCTGCTCATCTCCGGCGTGGCGCGGGACATGCAGCAGGTGCGGCTGGATTTCCTGAGCCAGGCCAAGGGCAAGGACATCGCCACCCATGTGGACGAATGGCTGCAGCAAAAGGCTGCGCGCATCCAGCAATTCCGCAGCCTCGTCCAGCGCGCCAAGACCGCCGCAACGCCGAATGTGGCGATGCTGGCGGAGATTGCCGGTCAGGCGCGGGCATTGCTGGGGCGGTAGGAGGTAGACATGTGCTCCTGCTTTCGCAGGAGCATGGATGCCAATTTCCATTTGCCCTGAGTTTGTCGGAGGCGAAGGCGTTCAGCCGAGCCTTTGACAGCTTAGGGCGAACGGCGGGAGAGCCGGCCTACTCGCCCTCTTCCGGCGCGACGTTGACCGGCACTTCGCCCATTCTGCGCCCGTAGACCGGCGTCACGCCTTCGACCGTGCGGCCGTGCAGCGCCTCGATCTCCGCCTTGCGCTGGTTCAGATACAGTTCGCGATAGGCGGCATAGGGGTCGTCCTGCTTGCGGATCTGCTGCACCGTATCGTCGAAGGCCGCCCGCTCGCCCAACTGATTGAGGATCGTCGCGGGGATGACATAGGCAGGCTCGGTCAAGGGCTTCCCGATCGCGAAGGGCACGATCATCTTGTCCACCGTGTCGCCGATGATGTCCCGCAGCGTCGTCGGCCCGACGATCGGCAGATACATGTACGGCCCCGGGCCGACGCCGTAGAAGCCGAGCACATTGGCCAGGCCATTGGGCCGATAGGGCAGAAAGAAGGGCTTGCGCTTCGCGACGTCGAACAGCCCCGCAACGCCAAGCGTCGTGTTTATGGTGAAGCGGCCCGCCGTCTCGAAGGCCTTCCCCGGTTTCAACTGGAGCAGATAGGCGGCGAACACCACCGGCTCCTGGAGATTGGCGAAGAAATTGCGGAAGCCCTTGCGCACGGGCCTTGGCAATCCCTTTTTATAGGCCTTGGCGACCGGCTCCACGACCGCCTTGTCGACCGACTGTACCGCCTGAAAACTCTTGGCGTTGAGATTTTCGAACGGATCGCCGGGCGGTGCTCGCTCTGCGCCAGTCACGACGATGTCGTCGCCCTGATCGGCTGGCGCCTCGGCAGCGGGCGGCGGCGAGGACGGCGATGGTGGCGGCGCAGACCCATACAGCGCAATCGCCGCGCTTTGCGCATCGACGACGGGCACGCCCTGCGGCGAGGCAGCCCCCGTCGGCAGCGGCTGCGCGCCCATCATCATCATTCCCGCGGCAATGCCCGGCAGCAGCATGGTCCAGTCCCCTTTCGCGACCCGTCACAAGGCATGACGGTTTGGCGGGCGATTTCCGTGACCTGCCCGGCGAAGCGCGGCTAATCAGGATGTTCACCCCCGTCAATAGAGGGCGGCAGAGGCTGCGGCGAACCGACGCAGCCGGGCCATCACCCTTCGGTCCGTACATTTTGTTACAAATTCGGCAGGCGATCAGAATTGCAATTGCGAGTCGTTCGCGTTACCGATCCACCTCCTTTCCCGGGGATTCGTTCCGCTTACCATGCACGCGCCCGTCCGCTCTCAGCCGCAAAAGAAGAAAAGCCCGAAGGCCTTCTGGCTGAAGCAGCTTCACACCTGGCATTGGGTGAGCAGCGCGATCAGCCTCATCGGCCTGCTGCTGTTCGCCTTTACCGGCATCACGCTGAATCATGCCGCGGATGTCGAAGGATCGCCGCGGACGGTGGAGAAGTCGGCTACTCTGCCTGCGCCCCTGCTGAAGCAGGTGGCTCCTGATGGTGCGCCCGACAGCAAGAAGCCACTGCCCGCCGCCGTGGCGCAATGGGTTGAGAAGGCGGTGGGCGCAAATGGCACGGGCGAGGCGGAATGGTCCGCCGATGAAATCTATCTCGCCCTGCCCCGGCCCGGCGGTGACGGCTGGGTCAGCATCGACCGGCAAAGCGGGCAGGTCAGCAGCGAAGCCACCAGCCGTGGCTGGATCAGCTATCTCAACGACCTGCACAAGGGCCGGAACACCGGCACGGCGTGGAAATGGTTCATCGACATATTCGCGGTCGCCTGCTTCCTCTTTGCTCTTACGGGCCTTTTGCTGCTGCAACTTCATGCGAAGAAGCGGCCCTCCACATGGCCGCTGGTCGCCATGGGGCTCGCGCTTCCGGCGATGCTCGCCATCATCTTTATCCACTAAGGGGAACCATCCGGTCATGCATGATCGCTACAAACTGATTCTGGGCAGCGGCGCGGCGCTGGGTGCGGCGGGCGCGGCAGCGCTGCCGGCGCAGGCGCAGACGATGAACGTCACCGTCAACATCCCGCGTCTCTCCGTCGCCGAATATCACCGCCCCTATGTGGCGATCTGGCTGGAGAAGGAAGGGGCGGCACCCCGCACCCTTTCAGTCTGGTATGATGTCGACAAGGCGAAGGGCGAAGGCACCAAATGGCTGCGCGATGTGCGTCAGTGGTGGCGCGTATCGGGCCGCTCGATGAGCTTCCCCGCCGATGGCGTGTCGGGCGCGACGCGCGCGCCTGGCGACCAGAAGATCGCCTTCACCGCCGGGCGCGGTCCACTGGGCCAGCTTGCCGCCGGCAATTACACGCTGGTGGTGGAGGCAGCGCGCGAAGTGGGCGGCCGTGAACTCGTCCGGCTGCCCTTCGCCTGGCCCCCCAAGCCCGGTGCTGTGGTGCGCGGCAAGGGCAATAGCGAATTGGGGGCGATCAGCCTCGGCTTCGGCAAGTGAAAAGGGGAATATCGATGAAAGCCAGATATCTGATCGCGGGAGCGCTTGCCGCCCTGACGCTCTCCGGCGCGGCGCAGGCGCATCGCCAGTGGATGCTGCCATCTTCAACCACGCTGTCGGGGAACGACAGCTGGGTGACGGTGGATGCCGCCGTGTCCAACGACCTTTTCTATTTCGACCATACAGCGATGCGCACCGACAATGTCGCCGTGACGGAGCCGGACGGCGCGCTCGGCAAGATCGAAAATGCCGCGACTGGCAAATATCGCTCGACCTTCGATGTCCACCTGACCAAGCCCGGCACTTACCGCATCGCCAATGTGTCGACCATGCTGATGGGCAGCTATACGCTGGATGGCGAGGAGAAGCGGCTGCCGCGCGGCACGACCAAGGCCAATCTGGCGCAGGCGATCCCTGCCGGCGCCACCAATATCCAGACCGCCGAAGCGGCCAACCGCAACGAGCTTTTCGTGACCCTGGGCGCGCCCACCACGACGATCTTCAAGCCCACAGGCACCGGGATCGAACTGGTCCCGGTCACGCATCCCAACGACCTTGTCGCGGGCGAGGCGGCGACCTTCCAGTTCCTGCTGAACGGCAAGCCCGCCGCCGGTCTGAAGGTCACGGTGATCCCAGGTGGCAATCGCTACCGCGACGCGCTGGGCCAGCAGGACCTGACCACCGACGCGAACGGCAAGCTGTCCGTCACTTGGCCGCAGCCAGGCATGTATTGGCTGAACGCCAGCACTGGCGGCCGTGAAGGCGGGCCCGGCGAAGGCGCGCCGGGTCAGGCCGCGAAGCAAACAGCCGGCGGTAAGGGACCTGAAGGCGCCGCGCCGCAGCGCCCTGCCGGCCCGCTCAAGGATCGCGCCTCCTATGTTACGACGCTGGAAGTGCTGGCGCTCTGAGCGAGCCGCGCCCTACCCTGCGCATCGCCATCCCGCCCGGCCTCTCGCCTGACCAGTTCGCAGGCCGAAACCGGTGGGGGCGGATCGATGACCTTAGCGGGCCGACCATGGGTACAAGCTGGTCGGCCCGCATCGTGGGTGCCCCTCCCGCCTGTGGACAGGCGATCGAGGCAGTCCTCTCCCGCGTCATCGCGCAGATGAGCAATTGGGAGGCGGATTCCGACATCAGCCGCTTCAACCGCACGCCGGTGGGACAGTGGATGGAACTGCCGGCCGAGATGGGGGGCGTCTTGCGCGCGGGGCTGGAGATGGCGCGTCTGTCAGGCGGGGCGTTCGATCCGGCGGTCGGCCGGATCGTCGACCACTGGGGTTTCGGCCCGGCCGGGGTCACCCCGGCCGCCACTATTGCGAGTCACGCCGCCCCATGGACCGCGATCGAACTGGAAGGCGGACGCGCGCGGCGGCTGGCCGATGTGACGCTTGACTTTTCGGGCATTGCAAAGGGCTATGCGGTCGACGCGGTGGCCGCAGCCCTGCGCGATCTGGGCACGGCCAACTTTCTCGTCGAGATCGGCGGCGAGCTTGCGGGCCAAGGCATCAAGCCCGATCTTCAGCCCTGGTGGGTCGATGTGGAGGCGCCGCCCGGCCTCCCCCTCCCCACGCTCCGCATCGCGCTCTGCGGCCTTTGCGTGGCGACCTCTGGCGATTACCGCCGCTTCCGGGAAGAGGGCGCGACCCGGCTCTCCCATAGCATCGATCCCGTCACAGGCGCGCCGATCGCAAACGACGTCGCCTCCGTCACCGTGCTGCATGAAAGCGCCATGATGGCCGATGCTTGGGCGACGGCGATCACCGTGCTCGGCCCCGAACGGGGCATGGCCCTCGCCACGCGCGCAGGCCTCGCCGCCCGGCTGATCCGTCGCGTCGGGACCGCCGGTCAGGAATATATGACCCCTGCCCTCACCGCGATGCTCGACTGAAATCAGGCGTCGGACCAGCGGCGCAGCAGATTGTGATAGACGCTCGTCAGGCGAATGACCTGCGCATCATCATGGCCTCGATCGACCGCCAAAGCCTGAATGCTGCTGTCGAGGTCGAACAGCATCTGGCGCGCCCCGTCGTCGCGCACCATCGACTGAATCCAGAAGAAGCTCGCCACGCGCCGACCCGATGTCACCGGCTCGACGCGATGCAAAGAGGATGAGGGGTAAAGTACCGCATGCCCCGCCGGCAGCTTCACCCGCTGTACGCCGAAATTGGTTTCGACGGTTAGTTCGCCGCCCTCATAGGCTTCGGCCTCTTCCAGGAAAACCGTGATCGACAGATCGGAGCGCAAGCGAAAACCAGAGCCCTGCTGGATGCGCACCGCATTGTCGACATGGGTGCCAAAGGCCTGCCCGCCCGCATAGCTGTTGAACAAAGGCGGAAAAATTTTGAGCGGCAGCGCGGCGGCGATGAACAGTGGGGAACGGCCAAGCGCCTCCAGCACGATCTGCCCGGCCTGTTGGGCTTCCGGCGCATCCTCGGGCAACTGAAGGTTACGCTTGGCAAGCGCCGATTGATGGCCGGAGGTGATATTGCCGTCGACCCACTGCGCCGCATCGATCAGGGCGCGCACTTGGGCCACCGCCCGGGCGTCCAGCAGGTCGGGAATGACCGTCAGCATGCTGCCGTCACGCGCCGCGAAGAACGAAGGGGATTTCGACGATGCCCTTTACGCGGACCGGCTGACCGTCGCGGACCACCGGCTTCCAACGCCAGGTGCGGATAGCGTCGCGGGCTGCGTCGTCCAGCCGGTTGAAGCCGCTGCTCTGCGCGATGGCGAGGCTCTCGACCGCTCCGTCAGTGCCCAGGATCAGCGACAGGACGACCGTGCCCTGCTCGCGCTTGCGGCGGCTTTCGGTCGGGTAGCGCGGCGGCTTGCCCGCGATCATCTGGGCACTCAGGTCGCCGGCCTGCACCGTGCTGGGTCCAGCGGCAGGCGCAGCGGGCGCACTGGCAATCGGGCCAGGGCTCACGCTCTTGGCGGCAGGGGCCTGGATCGGCTGAGGCTCGGGCGCGGTGGCGATCGGGGCCGGCGGAACCGGCACTTGCACCAGCGGCGGCGGAGCGATGACCTGCGGCTGCGAGGGCGGAGGGGGCGGTGCCTCTTCAGCGGGAGGCGGCGGCGGCGGAGGCGTCAGGTTCACGACCGACAGTTGAGCCTCGCGCACCCGCTGCACATGGTGCCGGGCCTGGACGACAACCGCGATCAGCGCGGCGTGAACAAGAAGGATGAGGAGAATGGCCGGCAGGTTCGGACGGCCATGCTGACCGTAACGCGAGAACGCGTCCGGAACAACGGACACGAGGGCGCTCGGCTGAAGGGGAAGAACGGGCGCCGAGGTCGGAAAGTCGGACGATGCATAATCATCCGCAACGAACTTTTCCGCTGTACCGAGCATGCATGTTCCCCTTTACGGCCGCAGCCTGCGGCGCAAGCAGATAACGCGAATCATAATGCGAATCAATCGCACGCTTTGCAGTTCCGCGAAGGACCGGACGGGCGGCAACCCGAGGAGGAGGATTATCGCCGCCCGCCCGCTTCCCCCGGCAAGGGACGGATGCCGGGGGATAGTCGCGTTCAGAAGATATAGTTGAGGCTGAACACCGCCGAGCGCGTCGGGGCGGGCTGAGCCCAGCTGTTGCCGATGCTGTTCCGCACCGTCGTCACATATTTCTCATTGGTGAAGTTCTGGACATTCACCTGGGCCTTCAGATTTTCGGTGATCGGATAAGACGCCATGAACCGGTGAATGGTGTAGCTCGGCACATAATAGGCGACATAATTGCCTGCGGTGAGTTGCGCCAGGGTCGGCTGATTGAGCAGGAAGCGGCCCTGATAGGTCAGGCCATAGCCCAGTTCCAGCCCGAAGCCGAAGCGATAGGTCGTGAAGAGGCTGCCCGAATGTTTGGGCGTGTTGGTTAGCGCATAACCGGCCGTCGGATCGAGGAACGTGGTGCTGTTCGCGCAATTGCCTGCCACGGTGCTGGTCGAGCCGGGATTGGCAAGACAGTAGTCGGACACGCCCTGCCTGATTTCGCTCTTCAGGTACATGTAGTTGGCGGAGATCGTCCAGTTGCTGGTGATGTTGCCCGACGCGCCGAAGGAGATACCCTCCACCCGCTGGTGCCCATCCGTCGCCTGGTCCGGCAACAGCGGATCGCCCGATAGAACCTTGATCTGGTTACGGTCGTTGCGGAAAGCGGCGAGGGTCAGCAGCAGCTTCTTGTCGAACAGGTCGGCCTTGGCGCCGATTTCGTAATTTTTGGTGGTTTCCGGCTTCACATTGCAGGTGCCGCTGCCCCCTGCCGCATTGACAGCGGTGCAGGAGCCATCGACCGACGCCTTGGACGGCAGTTTGGAGTTGCCATAGGCGATGTAGAGGCTGGTGTCGGGCGTTGGCTTGAATACGGCGCCGACGCGGTAGGAGAAGAGATTGTCGTCGGTGCGCGGCAGGTTGGCCACCGTCGTCGGCTGACCGAGCGTCGGAGAACCGCCGACCGTGTCATAGCTGAAGGTGCGGCTGAGGCCCTTCACCTTCTCGTAGCGGATACCGCCGTTGATCTCGAACCAATCGCTGAACTTCATCGCGTCGAACAGATACGCGGCATAGCTGGTCTGTTCGCCCTGATTGTGCGTGCCAAGGATGAAGTTGACCGGTCCGACATAATTGTTGCTGCCATAGACGCGCGGGAGACCCGTGGTCGCAGCAGGGCCCGCGATCACGTCGCCCGGATTGGCGATATTGACGAGCGGAAGATAGAAGCCCAGGCTTGCCCCAGCATTATAGGCTGGATTGGCCGTGCCAGCGCCTGTCGCCGGCGCGGTGAACGGCGCGGCATAGGGGTCGAAGCCATTGGCGGTGCGGCCGATGAGGCCGGCGCGCTGATTATATTTTTCCCACAAAGCCGATGCACCCAGCACTAGGGTGTGCCCGACACCGGCCGTCTCGAAGTCGGCGCTGAGGTCGATCTGGTTATAGGCCGTCTCGTTGGTGATGAAGCGCTGGTTGCCGCGCCCGCCCGTCGGAACATAATAGCCCACGGGGATCGTCAGCGTCTGCCCGGCGGCGGTCGTGCCGATCCGCTGGGTGCAGGCGCCGCCCGTATCCGGATTGAACCCGCCCGCCGTGCCATTGTCGAGGCAGAAGACGCCGTTGGGCTGGCTGGTCACCGTATGCTGGCGGATATGTTCATAGCGCGTGAGGTTGCGGATCTTCACGCTGTCGCTGAATTCATGGCTGAAGATGGTCTGGAGCGACTTGGTCTTGCTGTCCTGACGATCGAGATTGGCGTAGCCATAATAGCCTGAGCGGTCGAAGTCATCGGTGATGCCGCCCAGTGCCGGGAAGTAGCGGATGCCATATTGCGGCATCGCCTTGTCGTCCAGATATTCGCCCTGGAGGGTCAGGCTGGTCGGGCTGTCGATGCCGATCGTGATGGCGGGCGCGATCCCCCAGCGCTTGTAGTCCTCCACATCGCGGCCGGGCACGTCATTCTCATGATAGACGGCGTTCAGGCGTACGGCGATCAAGTCATTGACGCGGTGGTTGGCATCCACCGTAGCACGATAATAATTGTCGGTGCCGACACCAGCGTTCAATATCGTCTGATCGTCTGCCAGCGGCCGCTTGGTGACGAGGTTGATCGTGCCGGCGACAGAGCCTCCGCCGTTCATGACCGAATTGGCGCCGTTGGTGACTTCGACCTGCTCGATATTATAGACTTCGTTGCGGTTTAGAAAGGCGCCCGAACGCACGCCATCCACGGTCACGTCATTCTTCGCGTCCTGTCCGCGCAGGATGATGCGATCGCCATAGCCAAAGCCACCTTCGCCCGCACCGAAAGTGATGCCGGGCACGGTCGAGAGCACATCGCGCAAGGTGAGCAGATTCTGCTGCTGGATCGTTTCCTTGCCAATCACCGTGATGGTCTGCGGCGTGTCCAGCAGCGGACGGACATATTTCGGAGACTCCGCCTTCTCGACCTTGACGGTGGGTTCATCGAGCGCCGTGTCGGTCACCGTCATGCCGCCGAGCTTGGCGGCGGGCGCCTCATCCTGAGCATGGCCCGGCGCGGCGAACGCGATAGCGCTCACGCAGCCGAGCGCCAGGAAAGACGGTATCGATCTGGAACTGCTGGACATCAAGCTTAACCCCTTTCGTTATCTCAGGGCGGCAGCTATTGAGAGTCGTTCGCAAAGTCAATGCTATTGCGAACAGTTATTATTTTTGGCTTGCTGCGCGAAGAGCCAGCAGCGTATCGCGCTTGCTAAATTGGGCGGGTGCGGGGCCCCTAATCGCGCAACATCGATGCGCGCGATGAGGGCGTTAAGGGGCAAGCCCTCCCGCATCGCTATGGTGCGGAGGGCCTGCCAAAATATCGGCTCAAGGCTGATGGCGGTCTGATGACCAGCGATGGTGACGCTGCGCTTGACGGGCGGAGCGAAGGGCGGTGCCTCCGGCGGTGGGACGCCATCGATTCTACCGCCATCTTCCATCAATACATGTGCTGGCCGCCGTTGATCGACAATGTGCTGCCGGTCACGAAGCCGGCCTCTTCGCCGCACAGGAAGGCGACGCCGCGCGCAATTTCCTCGGCCTGACCCAGACGGCCGACCGGAATCTTGGCAACGATCTTCTCCAATACCGGCGGCGGGACAGCTGCCACCATGTCGGTGTCTATATAACCGGGTGCGATGGCATTGACCGTCACCCCATATTTCGCGCCTTCCTGCGCCAGAGCCTTGGTGAAGCCGTGGATGCCGGATTTAGCCGCGGCATAGTTTACTTGCCCATATTGGCCAGCCTGACCATTGATGGAGCCAATGTTGACGATGCGCCCCCAGCCCCGCTCGCGCATGCCGTTGAAAGTGGCCTTCGCCATGTTGAAGCAACCACCGAGGTTGATACGCATCACCTCGTTCCAGTCTTCAAAGCTCATCTTCGCCAATACGCCGTCGCGAGTGATGCCGGCATTATTGATGACGATGTCAATTGGACCAAGGTCTTCAGCAACTGCGGCGCAGCCGTCAATGCAGGCCTCATGATCACCGACATCCCATTTGAAAGACTTGATCCCTGTTCTCTCGGAGAACTGCCGCGCCTTTTCCTCATTTCCCGCATAGTTGGCAGCCACCAAGATACCCATATCCTTGAGGGCCAGACTAATCGCCTCGCCAATACCACGCGTTCCGCCTGTGACGACTGCAACCTTGCTCATGATAGCCTCTCCTCAAGACAAGAACGGGAAGGACAACTTATGTGGCGAGCCAGCCGGTAAGTTCACGACCTGCCAGTTCCTCATACAGGTTTATAGCGCCCATAGACGCGTTCAAACAACTTAAATGGACAAATTTATGACCGCCCGAGGATATAAACTCCTCTTTCCCCCGGATGGCGATCTCCTCCAAAGTCTCAAGGCAATCGGCGGAAAAGCCCGGAGTCAGCACCGCAACGCTGCGAACGCCTGAAGAAGGCAGGCCTTTGAGCACTTCATCGGTTGCCGGACCCAGCCATTTGGCCCGGCCGAAACGCGACTGAAAGGTAACGCGCACCTCCCGCTCGAGCGCCTGCTCCAGCAGCCGGGCGGTTTCCAGACATTGCGCATAATAGGGGTCGCCCAGCGCACGCGTCCTCTCAGGCATGCCGTGAAAGCTTGCGATCAGCAGGTCCGGCTCGAAATCCAGCGCAGCAAGCTGCGCTTCCGTCGACGCGCGCAGCGCCTCCACATAAGCAGCATCGGCATAATAGGGCGGCAGCGTTCGGATAGCGGGCTGCGCGCGCATTTTGGCGAGGGCAGCATAAGCTGCGTCGAGCGCGGTCGCCGTCGTCGCCGCGCAATATTGCGGATAGAGCGGTGCAAGCAGGATGCGCTCGCACCCCGCCTGCACCATGGCCGTCAAGCGATGCCCGATCGAGGGATTGCCATAGCGCATGGCCCAGTCGACCGAGACTTCGGCGCCCATGCGGAGTTGCAGGGCGAGCGCCGTGTCGCGCGTATAAACGGCTAGCGGCGAGCCGCCCTCCATCCACACCTGGCGATAGGCATGAGCCGACTTGCGGGGCCGGGTCAGCAGGATGGGTCCGCGCAGTATCGGCTGCCAGATAAGGGATGGAATTTCGACAACGCGCCGATCTGAAAGAAATTCCGCCAGATAGCGGCGCACCGAGGCAGGATCCGGCCCATCGGGGGTGCCAAGGTTGATGAGCAGAACTCCGATCTTACCTGTCACGTTCAGTCACCCTTCCAACAACAAGGGCAGGGTGCGGAAGCGCCGTCCGGCGGTCGTGAACAGGGCATTGGCGATCGCCGGAGCGATGACCGGTGCGCCGATGTCCGTCAGTCCCGCCGGTGCGGCCGTGCTGCGGACGAGCTCGACCGACACTTCGCCCACATCGCCCAAGCGGGGTAGCCCCATTCTCCCCAGCATGGCGCGGGTCGGCATGCCCTTTCGATAAGGGACGGTCGCCCCCATCGCCATCGCCAGACCATAGATGAGCCCGCCTTCGACCTGCTGTCGGGCGATGTCGGGATTGACCTGATCGCCGCCATCCACGGCAGCGACGATCCGCCCGACCTGCAGCTTGCCGTCGTTGATCCCGGCTTCCACCATCACCGCGATGAAAGCGCCGTTCATCACATGCGCAGCGAGCCCCTGCCCGCTCCCGCCGATGCCGCCCTGCCAACCGCCCATCGCCGCAACGGTGGTAAGACAGCGCGCGAGGCGGGGATTGCCCCCGAGCATCTGAATGCGGAAGGACATTGCCTCAGTTCCTGCCTGATGCGCCAGCTCATCGACGAAGCTCTCGGTGAAGAACGCCCCGTGCAAATGCGCATTGCCGGGCGCGAAGCCGAGCGGCAGGCCGATTTCGGCAGGGAAATGGTCCACCGCCCAGTTCGGCACCGCATAGGGCAGCTCCATGCCGGCCACCGCGAGCCGGGTGGAGGCGTTGGAAGCATCCAGGCTAGCCTCATGCGGCAGCTTGCCGTCCGCGATCCGGCTCCAGGTCTGGGTCATGGCGCAGGGCGCGGCCAGCTTCGCCAGCCAGCCTTCGACAGCACCGTTGCGGCCAAGCTTCGCCGCCATGCGCGCATGCGCAGGCGCGCTCGGCCGGTCCTGGATGACGTCCTCCATCCGCGACCAGAGCAACTGCACCGGCCGTCCCATGTCGCGCGCGATCAGTGCGGCCTGTACGCCTGGTTCAAAGTCCATCTTCCGCCCGAACGAACCCCCGGCGTGCAACGGGTAGAGCGTCACCTGCCCTGTCGCCAGCCCTAGCGCATCAGCAATGGCGGCGCGCGCGAGGCTGGGCGCCTGCGTCGCCATCCACACCTCAGCGCCTTCCTCTGTGACGCGAGCGGTCGCGCTCATCGGCTCCAGCGCCAGATGCAGACCCGGCGCTACCCGATACTCGCTGGCGAGGATGGTCGCATCTTCGAACAGCGGCTTGAGGTCGCCCTGCGCATAGAGGCGCTGGCCGGAGGAGCCGGAGAAGGCCGCCTCCAGCGTCGCTTCCATGGCTGCGCTCTCCACCGGCTTGCCCGAAATAACGAAGACGGGGTCAGCCAGATCGAGCGCCTTGTTCGCCGCCCACCAGTTGGTCGCGACGACCGCGACCCAGCGTTCCTGCCGGATCAGCTTGAGGAAGCCGCTGACCGATCGCGCCGCATCCTCGCGAACGCTTTTCAGCACCGCGTTGCCGATCGGCCCTTGGCGGATCGAGGCGAAGACCATGTCGGGCAGGCGGATATCGGCTGCGAAATTATGGCTGCCGTCGATCTTGGACGGCGTGTCGAGCCGCGGCAATTCCTGTCCGGCAAGGCGATCCACATCGGCTTGGCGAAGGGGCAGTATGTCGGGAAGGTCGAATGCGGCCGCTTCCTCCGCCACCTCACCCAGCTTCAACGTGCGCTGCGCCCCGTCGGAAATGATGCCGGCCCGAATGTCGCAGCTTTCCCATGGCACGTCCCAGCGCGCCGCCGCCGCCTTGCACAGCAGCACGCGCGCCGCCGCACCGGCTTCGCGATAGGCCTGGTGGAACATCGGCACCGAGGTGCCCGCGCCGGTCAACATGAGCGCGTGGCGCGTCGCATATTGGTCAATCGCCCACTCGCCCGCGCCGCCGCCAAGCCGGCTCCAGTCGTTCGCCAGCCACTGCCGGGCGAGCAGGCTGTTGGCGTAGAGCGGGCTGATCGGTGCGCTCTGGACGCCTACCGTGCGCCAGTCGGCGCCCAGCTCATCCGCCAATATCTGCGGCAATAGCGTGCTGACGCCCTGGCCTGTCTCCGTCTGCGGCGAGACGACAATGACCTGACCAGACCGGTCGATCTTCAGAAAGGCGTTGAACGGCGTTTCGCCAGGCGCAGTGTTGAGGTTGGGCCGATAGCTCCGGGGCCATGCCGCCCAGGCGAGCAGCAATCCTGCCGTCGCTCCGCCGCCGATAAGCAGGGTGCGCCGGTTCAAACCTTCCTTGACCTGCTGAACCTGCCTGCGCGGTAATCGCCCCATGTCAGCGGTGATAGAGAGGGTTAGCCCGGCTGAAAAGCACTATTGCGCGCGGATCGGTGCGATATTCAGGCGCGGAATGTCGATCGCGGGGCAGCGATCCATCACGACCTTGAGCCCAGCCGCCTTCGCCCGCGCCGCCGCTGCCTCATTGATGACGCCGATCTGGAGCCACACGGATTTGGCACCTGCCGCGATGGCATCGTCCACCGCTTCTCCCGCTGCCTCGCTGCGACGGAAGATGTCGACCATGTCGATCGGGACGCCGATGTCGGCCAGCCGTCCCCAGACGAACTCCCCATGAACATGCTCGCCCGCGATTTGCGGGTTCACTGGCAGCACGCGATAGCCATGGTCCTGCAGCATCCTCATTACGCCATAGCTGGGGCGGCCGGGCCGGTCGGAAATCCCAACGAGCGCGATCGTGCGAGTTTCGTTCAGCAGATCGGCGATATCTTGCGGCGCGGTGAGGGGCATGGCGGGGTCCTTGTGACTGTCGGGGGCGTCTGTATCGAAACACCGTCATGCTGAACTTGTTTCAGCATCTATCCGGTTGCGGAGCCGAACTGCTCCATTATCCGCCGCTCTTGACCCACTGCGCCACCTTCTCCGCGATTGCGCGGAAGGCAGCGGCATGCTCGTCCTCACCGGCCGCCGGAGGATCACCCGCGTCGGAGCGGCGGCGAATGTCGATGGCAAGCGGTATGCGCCCAAGGAAGGGCATGCCCATCTCCCGCGCGGCCGCCTCCGCCCCGCCGGCGCCGAAGGGATCGGAAATCTCGCCGCAATGGGGGCAGGCATAGCCCGCCATATTCTCGACCAAGCCGATCAGTGGCACCTGCGTCTGTTCGAACAGGCTGACCGCGCGTGTCGCGTCGATCAGCGCCAGGTCCTGCGGCGTCGAGACGATGACGGCGCCCGCCGGCTTATGCTTCTGCACCATGGACAGCTGCACATCGCCGGTGCCCGGCGGCATATCGACCACCAGCAACTCCGTCGCACCCCAATCGGCGTCGATCAGCTGCGAGAGCGCGTTGCCCGCCATCGGCCCGCGCCATGCCAGCGCCTTGCCGGGCTCTACCAGATGCGCCATCGACAGCATCGGGATGCCGAACGGGCTCGACACCGGGATCAGCTGTTTCTCCTTGGCCTGCGGCTTCCTGTCCTCGCTGCCCATCAGCCGAGCCTGCGACGGGCCGTAAATGTCGGCGTCGACCAGCCCGACCCGCAGGCCCAGCCTTTGCAGCGCTACGGCGAGATTGGCCGAAAGGGTCGACTTGCCCACCCCCCCCTTGCCCGAAGCGACGGCGATGATCTTCATCGCCTTGCGCTCCGCCGTCATGGCGATCCGCACATCCTCGACGCCCGGCACCCTCAGCGCGCCTTCGCGGATCGCGGCCGCGACGGCGTCCCGCTGCTCAGGCGACAGGCCGCTCACGTCCAGCGCAAGCGACATCACCCCGTCCTTCAAGCGCGGCGCACTCGCCCGTCCATCGGTCAGCGTCTTCAGGCGGGCGGCGAAATCATCGAGGTCGGTCATGACAGCGCCTCTACTGCGGTTTGGGCCCGAGCGGAACCGGCGTTGGCGGGGTGGCGACATGTTTCGACACAATAATCGTTGCGAAGGGCACTGTTTTTCATGGGCCACCCTTCCTATAGAGAGGCAATGAAGAGAATTTTCGGGCGGATGCCGGCTATTGCGAGCGCCATGGTCCAGGGCCCCTGGGGCGGCAAGAGCGACGGACCGGATGGGGACGGTCAGAAGGGCGAAGGTAGCGGCGGACGCGAAGGCGGGCCGCGCAATCCTTGGACGCAGCCCGGCCGACCATCGGGCAAGGGCCCTTCCGCGATCGAGGAACTGCTGCGGCGGAGTAAGGAAAGTTTCGGCCAGGGCAGTGGCGGCGGCTTCGGCAACCTGCCGCCGCGGCCGAGCGGCAAGACGCTGTGGCCCGCCGCCGTCGGCATTCTCATCCTGCTCTGGCTGGTGCTGACCTGCTTCCACCGTGTCGGTCCGCAGGAACGGGGCGTGGTCACGCTGGCCGGCAAATATAGCCGCACCCTGTCGCCGGGCATCAGCCTGACACTGCCAGCCCCGCTCGAAAATGTAACGACCGTCGACGTGGAGGAGATCCGCACCATCGACGTCGGATCGACCCGCGCGGAGAGCGAGAATCTGGTCCTGACCGGCGACCAGAACATCATCGACCTCGCCTATTCGGTACGCTGGAACATCCGCAATCCGGAGCTTTATTTGTTCCAGCTTTCCGACCCGGACACCACCGTGCGCGAGGTCGCCGAAAGCGCGATGCGCTCGGTCGTCGCCAGCGTCAGCCTGGAGGACGCGCTGGGTGCGGGCCGTACGGAGATCGAACAGCAGGTCGAACTGCGCATGCAGGAGATACTCGACGGCTACAAATCGGGCATCCGCGTGCAGGGCGTCGCCATCAAGCAGGCCGATCCGCCCACAGCCGTCAATGACGCGTTCAAGGCGGTATCCGCCGCCCAGCAGACAGCGCAGACCTATCTGAACGAGGCGCGCGCCGCCGCGCAGCAAGTCACGGCAAAGGCGCAGGGCGAAGCGGCGTCCTTCGACAAGGTGTATGAGCAATATAAGCTCGCACCCGACGTGACCCGCCGCCGCATGTATTATGAAACCATGGAGGGCGTCCTGTCGAACGTCGACAAGACCATCGTTGAAAGCGGCAATGTGACGCCGTTCCTGCCGCTGCCTGAACTCAAGCGCCGCGCGCAGGGCGCCAGCGCTCAGTCGGCCGAGGAGGGACAGTGATGCAGACCCTGGTCCGCCATCCCGTCGCACTCGCGCTGCTCGCTATTGCTGCGCTGCTGCTGATCGGCAGCACCATCGCGATCGTGCCCGAAACCAAGCAGGGCGTGATCGTTCGCTTCGGCGACCCGAAGAAGATCATCAACCGTTATCGCCCGAACGAGGATTTCGGAAAGACCGGCGCGGGCGTCATCCTGCGCTGGCCGTTCATCGACCAGATCGTCTGGATCGACAAGCGCGTGCTGTCGGTCGAGATGGAGCGGCAGCAGGTGCTCTCCACCGACCAGTTGCGGCTTCAGGTCGACGCCTTTGCCCGCTACCGGATCGTCGATCCGCTGCGCATGTATATCGCGGCCGGCAACGAGGACCGCGTGTCCGACGCGCTGCGTCCGATTCTTGGCTCGGCGCTGCGCAACGAACTGGGCAAGCGGCCCTTCGCCGCGCTGCTCTCGCCCGAGCGCGGCCAGGTGATGGACAATATCGAGGCGGGGCTGAACCGCGTCGCCCGCCAATATGGCGCGCAGATCGTGGACGTCCGGATCAAGCGTGCCGACCTCCCTGACGGCGCTCCGCTGGAGAGCGCCTTCACCCGCATGCGCACCGCGCGCGAGCAGGAAGCGCTGACGATCCGCGCCCAGGGCGCCAAGCAGGCGCAGATCATCCGGGCGGAAGCGGACGCCAATGCCGCGCGCATCTATGCCGAAAGTTTCGGCAAGGACCCGCAATTCTATGATTTCTACCGGGCGATGCAGGCCTATCGCTACACCTTCGCGCCTGATCGGACGGGATCGACATCCATGGTGCTGTCGCGTGACAATGATTTCCTGAAGCAGTTTCAGGGGCGCTGATGTAAGTTGCGGCGATCATCGGAAAGGAAATAGCGCTAAATGAGTGGCTTGATCATTACGGAACCAGCGCCATTCAAAGACCGTTAAGGCAGGGCGGCGCATCCCCTCTTCCGTAGAGTCCGCCCTTACCTTCGCAAGTTCATGAGAGGACCGTCACGAGTGCGTTACGCTTATGCCATCACCGGCGCCCTGCTGCTCGGCGGCACCGCCATTGCCGTCACGTCCAGCCCGAACGTCGGCGCCCAAACCGCTCAGAATGAAGGTATGCAGGCCGCTGCGCCCGCAGGTGCGCCAGCCAGCCTTGCCGACATGGTCGAGAAGCTCCAGCCGGCCGTCGTCAATATTTCGACGCGCCAGCGGGTTCAGGTGCAGAACCCATTTGCCGGGACACCCTTCGGCGACCTGTTCGGCCAAGGCCAGGGCGGTCAGCCCCAGACGCGCCAGGCGCAGTCGCTAGGTTCCGGCTTCATCATCTCGGCGGACGGCTATATCGTCACCAACAACCATGTGGTGTCGGCAGGAGCCGAAGGCGCGTCGGTCGACTCGATCACCGTTACGCTCACCAATCGCGAGGAATATAGCGCCCGCCTGATCGGCCGCGACCCGGCGACCGACATCGCGGTCCTCAAGATCGACGCGAAGAAGGC
The DNA here is from genome assembly GCF_000412635.1 of Sphingobium bisphenolivorans. Classification (GTDB taxonomy): domain Bacteria; phylum Pseudomonadota; class Alphaproteobacteria; order Sphingomonadales; family Sphingomonadaceae; genus Sphingobium; species Sphingobium bisphenolivorans. Next base: position 21,600 of record NZ_ASTG01000011.1, on the reverse strand, counting down.
CCTCCCCTTCGTCAAGTTTGGCGACAGCGCGAAGGCGCGCGTCGGCGACTGGGTGATCGCCATCGGCAACCCCTTCGCCCTGTCCGGCACAGTCACGGCCGGCATCATCTCGGCCGTCCATCGGGGCACGGGCGGCACTTACGACAAGTTCATCCAGACCGACGCATCGATCAACCAGGGCAACTCCGGCGGCCCGATGTTCGACATGCGCGGCAATGTGATCGGCATTAACAGCCAGATCCTCTCGCCTTCGGGCGGCAACGTCGGCATCGGCTTTGCCATCCCGTCCGAACAGGCGGCGCCGATCGTAGACACGCTGCGCCGGGGCCAGAGCGTCAAGCGCGGTTATCTCGGCATCCAAATCAGCCCGCTCGGCGAGGATCTCGCCGACTCGCTCGGCTTGGCGAAGAATCGGGGCGAGTTCGTCCAGGGCGTCGAACCGGGCAAGGGCGCCGACCGCGCAGGCATCAAGGCGGGCGACGTGATCGTCAGCGTCGCAGGGCAAGAGGTAACGCCCGACCAGAATCTGTCCTCGATCGTCGCGTCCCAGCCGATCGGGTCGCGCGTGCCGATCGTGCTCCTGCGCAACGGCCAGCGTCAAACTGTGACTGCCATCGTCGGGGAGCGGCCGTCCGAGGACGAGCTCAACCGCTTCGCGCAGAGCCAGGATGAGGACTTCAACCAGCAGCAGGACAATCAGCCTGGCGGTGCGCAAGCGGCACAACAGTCGCTCGGCATCTCCGCGATCCCGCTGACGCCTAACATCACTCGCCAGCTCGGCCTCGCTACCGATACGCGCGGTATCGTGATCACGGCGGTCGATGCCTCCACCGATGCTGGCAGCAAGGGCCTGCGTCGCGGCGATGTCATCATCACCGCGAACAACCGCCCTGTCACCAGCCAGGCGGACCTCGACGCGCAGGTCAAGGCCGTGTCGTCGCAGGGTCGCAGCGCCATCCTGCTCCAGGTACTGCGCCGCGGTCAGCCGGCCGTCTTCCTGCCGGTGCGCCTGCGCGACAAATAAGGCGCTGACAAACAGCGGATCGTTTCGGGCCGCGCTTGCCGGAAGGCTAGTCTCCCATCTACAAAGAGGGCGACAGACTCCGGCGGGCGCGGCCCGACCTTTTCAAGGAGCAGGACGCAGATGAGCGACGGTATTTTCATCGGCCTTGGCGCACCGGATAAGGACGGTGGCGTTCCCCAGACTCTCAATCTGCGCCGCGCCAATCGCCACGGCCTGATCGCGGGCGCGACGGGCACGGGAAAGACCGTCACTCTGCAGGGCATCGCCGAAAGCTTCTCCGCGCTGGGCGTTCCCGTGTTCCTCGCCGATGTGAAGGGCGACCTGTCGGGCATCGCCATGGCCGGGTCACCCACTGCGAAAAATGCCGACAAGCTGGTCGCGCGGGCGAAGGAGATCGGCGTCGAAAATTACAGCTACGCCGACAATCCCGCCATCTTCTGGGACCTGTATGGCGAGCAGGGCCACCCCATCCGCACCACCGTCACCGAGATGGGGCCGCTGCTCCTGGCGCGCCTGATGAACCTCAACGAGACACAGGAAGGCGTGCTGTCGATCGCCTTCAAATATGCCGACGAAGAAGGTCTGCTGCTACTCGACCTCGGCGATCTTCAGGCGATGCTCGCCTATTGCGCGGAAAATGCCGACACCCTTTCCGCCCGCTATGGCAATGTGACCAAGGCCAGCGTCGGCGCCATCCAGCGCCAATTGCTCCAGTTGGAGAGCCAGGGCGGCGACCATTTCTTCGGTGAGCCCGCGCTCGACATTCACGACATGCTGAAGGTGGACGATCAGGGGCGCGGCTATGTGAACGTCCTCGCCGCCGACAAGCTGATGCAGAGCCCCAAACTCTATGCGACCTTCCTGCTCTGGCTGCTCTCCGAAATTTTCGAAACGCTGCCGGAAGTCGGTGATCCTGACAAGCCGGTGCTGGTCTTCTTCTTCGACGAGGCGCATCTACTGTTCGACGACGCGCCCAAGGCGCTGACCGACAAGATCGAGCAGGTCGTCCGCCTGATCCGTTCCAAGGGCGTCGGTGTCTATTTCGTGACTCAGAACCCGATCGACATCCCGGAAGATGTTGCAGGGCAGCTCGGCAACCGCGTCCAGCATGCCTTGCGCGCCTTCACCCCGCGCGACCAGAAGGCGATCAAGGCGGCGGCGGAAACCTTCCGCATCAATCCGGACCTGGATGTCGAAACGGCGATCACCGAATTGAAGGTTGGCGAGGCGCTGGTGTCGCTGTTGCAGGAGGATGGCTCGCCCGGCGTCGTCCAGCGCACGCTGGTCGCGCCGCCCCGCTCCCGGCTTGGCCCGGTCGATACAAAGGAACGGGCGATCATTCAGTCCGTATCCCCTTGTGCCGGCAAATATGACGCGGCCATCGACCGGGAGTCGGCCGAAGAAATATTGGCGGCGCGGGGCCAGGCCGCAGCCGCCGCCGCGCAAGCCTCCAAGGCGCAGGCCGAAGCCGACAAGGCAGCCGCCTCTCAAGCCAAGGTCGAGGCGAAACAGCGCGAGGCGCAGTTGAAGGAACAGGCACGGCGTGATGCCGCAACCGCCCGTGAAGCTGCCAAGCCCTCCGCCTTCGACAAGGCAGTCCAGTCCGCCACCCGTTCTGCCGCCTCCTCGGTCGGTCGCCAAGTCGCCAATGAACTGGGCCGCGCTGTGTTCGGCGGCTCCAGCCGCAGGTCTTCCGGCGGGATCGCGGGCCAGCTGGTGCGCGGCATATTGGGCAGCCTGTTCAAATGAGCGCTGCGCATCAGGAGAGGAGAATCGAGATGCCTATTTGCCGGATCGCGGCCTGCCTGCTCGGCCTCACGCTCACCACAGCCGCAATGGCGCAGGATTATCGGCAGTTGCGCCGCGCAACCGACGCAGCGATCGCCAGCGATATCGCGCGCGACCGACAGGCAGAGCGGGACGCGAAACGCCAACCCTATGCAACGCCCGGCTACGGCGCCATCCACAGCGCTACCGCCGCACGCAATGCCTGCGCCGCGAAAGCCCGTGACGAAGCCGGCCGCGGCGCGGCGGTGATCAGGCGGCCAATGGCGCGCGCCATGTCGACCGGATGGGAAGTCGAGGGCGAAGTGGGGCCGTTCGACGGCATGCGCTCCGTTCCCTTCGTCTGCTCCGTGCGCAACGGCTCCGTCAGCGGCATATTGCTGCGACCTGACCGATAGGCCTCAACCCGTTATCCCGCAGGCGAAAGCCAGATGATGTCCTGGCCAAGAATTGCTGCGGACATTCTCTAGCAGTGTGGTTGCGATGGCGCGCAGGGAGCCGCTAAGGAGGGGTCGATGACCGCCTCTCCCGCTTCGCCCCATCCGCTCAAATTCGGCAATTTCAGAGCCTATCTGCTGGGCCGGCTCACGGCCGTTCTGGCGCAATATGGCATGATGATCGTGCTTGCATGGCAAGCCTATAATCTCGCGCGCGAAACGATGAGCACGGCGGGCGCTTCCGCTCAGCTGGGGCTGATCGGGCTGGCGCAGTTTCTGCCGCTTTTCTTCTTGACCCCGGTAACGGGATGGGTCGCGGACCATTTCGACAGGCGGAAGATCACCCGCTTCACCCTTGCCCTGCTCATGCTGGCATCGACCATCCTCGGCACTGCCACCTATGAAGGGTGGGTCAGCCTGCCGCTGATCTTCGGCATCGCCGCGATCGTCGGTATCGCGCGCGCCTTCAATGGCCCCGCCTACAGTGCGCTAGCGCCCAATCTGGTGCCGCGCGAGGTGCTGCCCAACGCCATAGCGATCTCCAGCGTGGTCTGGCAGACCGGCATGATCATCGGACCCGCGCTGGGCGGCTATGCCTATGCGATGGAGCCCTGGGGCGCCTATGCGCTGGCGGCCGGTCTGTTCGGCATTTCGCTGCTGTGCATGCTGCTGATCGGTCCCGTGCCGCAGCCGCCGCGCGACACCAGCCGCCATCCGGTGCGGCAGATGATCGACGGCTTCACCTATGTCCGCACCAACCGGCTGGTCCTCGCCACCATCACGCTGGACCTGTTCGCGGTCCTGCTCGCCGGAGCGACCGCACTGCTGCCGGTCTATGCTCGAGACATATTGCATGTGGGATCGGCGGGGCTGGGTCATCTCGCCGCCTCCCCCGGGATCGGCGCGGGTGCCACTGCCCTCTTCTTCTCCTTCCGCCCGATGAAGACCGAGGTAGGCCTCAAGATGCTGGCGTCGGTCGTGGTGTTCGGGCTGGCGACGATCCTGTTCGGCGCCACCGCTTTCCTCCCCACCAGCATCGCTGCCGAAGTGGGGATCGGCGCACTCATCTTGCTGGGATCGGCCGATATGGTATCGGTCTATGTGCGGCAGTCGCTGATCCAGCTGCACACGCCCGATACGATGCGCGGCCGCGTGTCCAGCCTGTCGCAGCTCACCATCTCGGCGTCCAACGAACTGGGCGAAGCAGAGTCGGGCTTTCTGGCGGCGCTGGTCGGGCCGGTGGTCGCGGTGATCGGCGGGGGCATCGGCGCCATCGCCATCACTTTAATCTGGGCGCGGCTCTTTCCAGAGCTGCGCCGCGCACGTACCTTCGACCCACCCGAGACAAGGGCGGCCGAGCCTATGCAGGAGAAAGCGTAATGAAGGCATCCACCATATTGGAAACCATCGGCAATACGCCGCACATCCGCATTAACCGGCTGTTCGGCGATGTGGCGGAAGGGACGGAGGTGTGGATCAAGTCGGAGCGGTCGAACCCCGCCGGATCGATCAAGGACCGCATCGCCCTCGCCATGATCGAGGCGGCGGAAGAATCAGGCGCGCTGAAGCCGGGCGGCACCATCATCGAGCCGACATCGGGCAATACCGGCGTCGGCCTTGCCATGGTCGCGGCCGTCAAGGGCTACAAGCTCATCCTCGTGATGCCCGAAAGCATGAGCCTTGAGCGCCGTCGCCTGATGCTGGCCTATGGCGCGACCTTCGACCTGACCCCGCGCGAGAAGGGCATGAAAGGCGCCATCGAGCGCGCGCTGGAATTGATCGACCAGACGCCGGGCAGCTGGATGCCGCAGCAGTTCGAGAATCCGGCCAATATTGACGTCCATGTGCGCACCACGGCGCAGGAAATCGCGACCGATTTCGCGCACAGCCCGATCGACGTGCTGATCACCGGCGTCGGTACCGGCGGCCACATCACCGGCGTCGCCGAAGTGCTCAAGAAGCTCTGGCCGAACCTCAAAGTCTTTGCGGTCGAACCGACCCTTTCCCATGTCATTAGCGGCGGCCAGCCCGGTCCGCATCCGATCCAGGGCATTGGAGCGGGCTTCATTCCCGCCAACCTCCACACGCAGTTGCTCGACGGCGTCATCCAGGTCGAGGCAGCCCACGCGAAAGAGTTCGCGCGCCGCGCCGCGAGCGAGGAAGGCCTGCTGGTGGGTATCTCGTCCGGCGCCACGCTCGCCGCGATTTCGCAGAAGCTGAAGGAACTGCCGGCCGGCACCCGCGTTCTGGGCTTCAACTATGACACCGGCGAACGCTATTTGTCGGTTCCCGACTTCCTGCCGGAATAAGGCAGGTCCGGATCGGGCATGACCGAAGGTTTATCGACCGAACAGCCACATCCTGCGATGTGGCTGCTCTGGCTTGCGTTGTTCATCGGCCTGCCTGCCCTGATCGCCGCGATCGACACGCGCGCCCCTGTCGAGATGCGCGAGGCGCGCTTCGCGGCGGTGGCAGCGGCCCGTCTGAAGCGCCCGCCTACTCCGCCCCCACCCGTCGATCCGGTAGAAGTCTTCGCACTCGAACGCGAACAGGCGCGGGCGTTCAACGCCGCCATTCCCTTCTCGCGCCTGCCCAACCCGGCGGCGCGCCCGTTCATCTTCGCCGGGTCGGAGACGGATCTGGCCCGCGCCATCGACTGCCTCGCCGCAGCGCAGCTGTATGAAGCGGGCGACGATGCCATCGGGGAACGCGCGGTTGCGCAGGTGGTGCTCAACCGGGTGCGTCATCCGGCTTTCCCCAAGACAGTCTGCGGCGTCGTCTTCCAGGGACAGGAGCGTGCGACCGGGTGCCAGTTCACCTTCACCTGCGATGGCGCCCTTGGCCGCACTCCGACACAGGTTGCGTGGGAAAGAGCGCGGGAGATCGCCCGTTCCGCGCTTGCCGGCAAGGTGTTCAAGCCGGTCGGCTACGCCACCCATTATCATACCGACTGGGTGGTCCCCTATTGGAGCGGCAGCCTGGACAAGATCACCGCAGTGGGCACGCACCTCTTCTTTCGCTGGCGCGGCTGGTGGGGAACGCCCCCCGCCTTTCGTCGTGTCACCGATCCGGGCGAGCCGCTGATCACGCGCATCGCCCGCCTCTCGGCCGCGCATCAGGACGGGGCCGGCGCGCTGCCGGGCTCATCGCCTCTGGTGCTGGGCGGGGACAAGCTCGCTGACCTTACGGCAAGGCCGCAGCAGATGATCGGCGCGGAATCGCTCGGCAAGGTGATGGCGGGCGTCCGGCTGGTCGCGATTGCGCCGGGGGCGAAAAGCTTCCTTGTCGAGCTGGACAGATCGACCTCCCCCGACAGCTGGCCTGCGCTGTCGCAGACATTCTGCGCCGGCCGCCTCGAATGCCGCATCATGGCGTGGCAGTCGGGCTCCGCGCCGCGCGGACTGCCGCTGACCGATGAGAATATGGAGGCGATGGCCTTCGCCTATATCCACAATAGCGCAACGGGATTGCAGCGGTCGCTATGGAATTGCGGCAAGACCCAGCGGGCGAACAAGGATGAATGCATGCGACAGCGGATACCGGCGGCAGGGGCGACCGAAGCTCCGCCGGCCGCGCCACCCGCGCTGACGGGGGTCAGGCGGAAGGAGCGGTTTGAGACGATCAAGGTGGTACCGCCCGTCCCAGTAGCTCCGGTAGTCGTCGTCCCACCCGCCAAGCCATGAGGGCTTCGAGAGCTGCGGCTCAATCCTGTCCGTCGAAGGATGACAGGCGGGGCAGTTGGCTGATACGGGCCACCAGCTCGGACTGGCGGCTGCAATCCAGCTTGACGTAGATATTCTTGAGCTGCGTCCGCACCGTGTTGATCGCGACGCCGCGTTCCTGCGACAATTCTTCCAGGCCCTGGCCCGCGCAAAGCGCCTCGACCACCTCAGCCTCCGCGCGTGTCAGCCCATATAGCGCCCGAATGCGGCTGGTGAGGCTCATGTCGCGGTCTGCCGGGTCGGTGGCAATGACGACGACCTGCCGCTCGCTACCGATTCGCACCGCGGCGATCGACAACATGTAGGGGAGCCCTTGCTCCCGATGCACGAAAATGGCGCTCGCCTGGCTATCCTGCCGCGCGGCGGCGGCACGAAGCGCGGCCTGCAACGCGTCCTCGTCACGGGCTTCGCGGGCCTTGATCCGCCGCTGTCGCAGCGTCAGCGCATCGCCCCGGCTCAAGATCCGGTCCGCCGCCCGATTGCAGTCGATCAGCACGCCCTGAGCGTTCAGGGTGAAGACCGCATGGCCGACCATGTCGATGGTGGCATGGAGCGAGCGGCCGTAATGCGCCGCGCGATCAAGCTTGCTCCGAATCTCGAACATGCGGCCGATATGATCGATGCTCTGCTGAACCGCGTGCAATTCCTGCGCGTCGAACTGCTTCTGCGTCCGTCCGCGGTGGAGCCCGATATGGCCCAGCACGGCACCCCGCTGCACGATGCCGCCCAAGCAGTGGAACGTGTCATCGCCCATCGGCCTGATCCACTCATTATAGATGCGGCTGCCTTCATAGACCGCGTCAGGAACGATGGCCTCGCAGTTCCACACGCGATTGGCCTGGTCGCGCTGGACCAGAGCCGTTCCCCAGATGTCGTCCGACTGGAACTCTTCGTCGTAAAGCGCCATCTGCGCGTCCGAAAAATAGCCCGAGTAGGAAATCTCGGCGGCATGATCGGCGCCATGACCCCAGTGGATGACAGCCGAGCGCGCACCAACAGCCTCGGCGAGCGTCGCCGCCAGTTGGTCGAAAGCGGCGTCATCTGCCGCCGCATCATAAATCTCTTCCGTGCGTATCACACGCCTGCCCCAAATTACCCCGGTCCAGTTCATCAGCCCCGGAAAGCGGAGTCAATTACAATGACTTTCGTCCCGCCGCATTGCACAAAGCAGACATGGCGCAGACTTTAACATATTGTAGAATCGCTTAAAGCTGGACTGGTGCGATCACCTTTTCCTCCTGCGCCTAACCAGACAGGCCTTCGGGGCGGTGTGTCCTGGTATCCAGTCCCAGCCCTCTCGGTGCTCGCACTGCTGATACAGGGCGGGACGCTCATGTCGCTCAGCGTCTTCCTCCCCGCCATGGCCCCCGAGTTCGGCGGGCAGGCGGGCGGCGCGGCCAGCGCTTTCCTGCTGGCGATGAGCATAGCTAATCTGCCGGTCGGCTGGGCAATCGACCGGACGGGCGCGAGGCCCGTGCTCAGCGTCGGGATCATACTGACCGCTGGCGGCTGCTTCGCCGCCGCGGCTGCTCAGGAGCGGGCCGGGTTGACAGCCGCGATGGCGGTGATCGGTGCCGGGGTTGGCGCCTCCACCATCGTTCCCGGCATCGCGATCATCACCCGCCTGCATGAGAGCCGGCGCGGGCTCGCGCTGGCACTTTTCCTCGGCGCCACCGTGGTCGCGGGCGCCCTGATCCCGCCGTTCACGAGCATGGCGATAAAGCTATGGTCCTGGCGCACGGCTATCGCATCCTGCGGCGGGGCAGCGCTCGCCTGCCTGCCGCTGGTGCTCCTGGTGCCGGGCGGCCGCTTGGGACCGGCTCAACCGTCGGCGGTGAGAGCCGCCCCATATGGCGCCCTCGGCGATAGCAATTTCCGTCGCATCCTCATCGCGACCATCATGCTCCAGCTTTCCATCAACGGCATATTGCTGGCGGCGGTCGATGGCCTGATGGTTCAGGGCCTTTCGCAATCCGGGGCGGTAGCAGCATACAGCATCGCCAATTTGCTGGGCCTGCCCGCGCTCCTGCTCGGAGGACTTGTCGCAGATCGCATCGGCGCGCGGTCGGTATTGATCGGCGCAGCGCTGCTGCTGGCGGTGGGAACGCTCGCCCTTCTCAGCCTGCGCTGGATCGGCTGGCCGGGGGTAGCGCTGTTCGTCCTGCTCTGGGGCGTTGCCAGCGCACTGCCTGGGCAGTCCGGATCGATGCTGCTCGCAGAGGTGGTGGAGCCGAACGCGTTCTCCCGCCTGCTGGGCCTCAATACGATGGTCAGCAGCCTGATCGGATCGCTGGCTCCGCTCTGTACCGACCAGATGCGGGCCGTGCATGGCGGTTACGAGCTGCCGGTTCTGGTCTATGCCGCGCTGGCCCTGGCCGCGTCCCCGATCATCGCGCTCGCCAGGCCTCGCGGTCGCCCTAATAGCTGAGCGAGGCTGACAGGCCGATCGTCCTTGGCCGCTGCGCCATCTCGCGAAGCGGTGATCCGGTGACCGGCACCAGCTCGGCATTGCGGAACAGGACGGCCCGGCTGTCCAGCAGATTGTCGGCGAAGGCGGACAATTCCCAGCCATCGCGTCCCACGCCCGCGCGCAGCAGCAGCAGGTCGCTCGCCTCCCCCTTGTAGACGCGCGCATCATAAGCGACGGATCGAACCGAGGGGGCACGGCGGAAGCCGCCGGCATGCTGCCACTCGCCCCGCAGGAAACCGTTCAGCCCCGCCCGGAATGAAAATCCATATTCCGCCGCCAATGTGCCCGACCAGCGCGGGACATAGGTGATGCGGTCGCCGGCTGCGACGATACCGCCTGAGCCGTCGGCGGCGAGCGGCCCGACATCCCGGCGAAACCGCGCATCGACATAGCCGACCGCCAGATCAATCGTCAAAGCGCCAAAAGGCCGCGCGCGCAATGCGAACTCCGCCCCCTGATTTCGTGCGGCGCCCAGATTGTCGATATAGGAGAAGCCGCAATTGGGCAGCGTCACCGACTGCTGGATATTGCGCCAGTCGATCCGGAACGCCGCCAGCGAGAGATCAACCTTCCCGTCCGGCGAGCCTGACTTCACCCCGGCCTCATAGCTCCAGAGCGAATCCGGCCGGTAGCTAGACGGCGCATCGACACGGCCGAATGCCGCAAGGTCGGAGGCACAACTGGCCGAGGCAACGGCGCCATTGGTCCCCCCGCCGCGAAATCCCTTGCCCCCGCTGACATATAGCAAGCTGTGCGCCGCCGGCCGAAAAGAGAGGCTGGCATAGGGTGTCACCGGAGTGGCGCGCTGGTGGCGCGGGCCGATCGCATTGCTCCCCCCGGCGAAGGGTCCTTCCGACATCAGCCGGAAAGACAGGGCGGATCGGGAGACGCGCAACCCGGCCGTCGTCTCCCACCGGGACGAGAAGCTCCACGCCAGCTGCCCGAAGGCGTCGACATCCTGCTCTTTTATGTGCTGGCGGCTATGATAGCTCTGCCCGCCCGGCAATAGGGGCAGGCCGAAGATATCCTCGATCGCAAGGCCAAGCTGCGATTGGGCGAGCTGTTCTATGCCGGGTTCCACCACCCGCTGCTCCATCTCGGTCCGGGCGTGCCGGAACAGACCGCCGATCAGCCATCGCAGGCGCGCGTCTTCGTGCGAGGCAATGCGCACCTCCTGGGTGAAGCTGCGCTGGCGAACGGTGGTGCGGCTATAGCTGCCGCCCGGCGTCCGAATGCCGGGTACCGCTCCGCCCAACACGATCTCGCCGAAGAAACCGGAATAATCGACGATCTGGCGATTGCGCCGGTCGAGCAAGGCCGTGACGCTGGTGAGGGTCGCCCCGCCCAGATTGAACCGCGCGGTAAGGCTGGGAAGCAGGAAGCGGTCGCGCCCTGGTTGTCTGAGGCTGGCGGACTGCCGGAAGGGGCCAAGATCGCTCTCGTAGAAGGGCAGGTCCGCGCGCCTGCTCTCCTGATAGAAGAGCGCGGGTGTCAGTTCCAATCGCTCGCCCAGCGCCGCCTTTGCGGCCGCCCGCAGCCCGAAGGCGGAGACGGCATCGATATTGTCGGTGACCTGCTTGCCCGAAACAGGATCGGCCCGGTCGATCACCCCCGCGTCACGCCGATAATAGCCGCTCACGCGAGCGCCCAGGATTCCTGGCTTGATAGCCGCGCCCAGAGCGGCCTGGACTTCATGACTGAAACCCCCGCCCGCCACGTTCGCCACCTCTCCACTGACCCGCGCCTCATGACCTTTCAACTGAGGCTGTCGCGTCAGATAGCGGATGGTGCCACCCATGGAATTCGCGCCGAACAGCGTTCCCTGCGGGCCGCGCAACACCTCCACCCGGTCGATGTCGAAGCTGCGCAGATCGGGATTGCCTGCCACTTCGAGCGAACGGATCTGCACCGGGACTTCATCGACATAGAGGCCGATGGTGGATGCGCCGATGTTGGAAAAGACGCCCCTTATGACCGGCTGCTGCGCGCCGAAGGACCCGACGATCGGAGCGGCGAAATTGGGCACGAGCCGCGCCACGTCTGCCAGCGTGTCAGCGCTTCTGCGTTCCAGTTCCGCGCGGTCGAGCCGGGCGAGGCTGATCGGCACTATGTCAGCCTGCTCCGCCACGCGCCGGGCGGTCACGATCACTGCCGCCTCATCCGTCCGGCCTTCCGCATGGACAAAGGCGGGCGCAGTGGCTGCAAGGGACAAGCCGCCCAGCCGAGCCGCCCAGCCCAAAGGCGTCACGCGACCGCCCGCTGGCGAGAAAGGCAAGGAAAGCGAATCATCCTGGCTCTCTACAGCACCATGAAGCCGCTACAAGCAAAGCAGATTCCACAAGTGCAAGCACTGCAACCCCTTCACAAGCCTGCAGCAGAAGCCTATATGGCGTTTTCGAAATTCGGTTTGTCACGTTGCATTGCTTGCGTGGCGAACCGTCCCCCGGATCGCCCGGGGACCGGGTTCGAATAGCGCGCGAAACCGGCGGGATTGGGCGGAAACGGTGGGTCACAAGGTGCTGACAGTGCGGATCGGACAGTCCCGGCCCGCACTTTTTTGCGTGGCGACAGAGGGGCGAATCACCCCCGAAATCGGCAGGCCAGGCTGAATTTTCGCTGCGATGCGAAAAAATGCGACGAATTAAACAGGCAGGATACGCAATGGCGACCAAGGCTCTCCCCCCGATCAGCAATACCGGCGCGAAGAAGCGCATCAGGAAGGTATTCGGCGACATCCACGAAGTGGTGCAGATGCCGAACCTGATCGAGGTTCAGCGGGAGAGCTATGAGCAGTTCCTCCGCTCCGATCCCTCGATCGGTTATGTGTCGGGCCTAGAAAAAACCCTCCGCTCGGTCTTCCCGATCCGCGACTTCGCCGGCACCGCCGAAATGGACTTCGTTCATTACGAACTGGAAGAGCCCAAGTACGACGTCGAGGAATGCCGTCAGCGCGGCATCACCTATGCAGCGCCGATGCGCGTCACGCTGCGCCTGATCGTGTTCGAAGTCGACCAGGACACCGAAACCCGCTCCGTGCTCGATATCAAGGAGCAGGACGTGTACATGGGCGACATGCCGCTCATGACCCAGAACGGCACCTTCATCGTCAACGGCACCGAGCGCGTCATCGTGTCGCAGATGCACCGCTCGCCGGGCGTCCTTTTCGACCATGACCGGGGCAAGACCCACTCGTCGGGCAAATATCTGTTCGCCGCCCGCGTCATCCCCTATCGCGGTTCGTGGCTCGACTTCGAGTTCGACGCCAAGGACATCGTCAACGTCCGTATCGATCGCAAGCGCAAGCTGCCGGTCACGGCGCTGCTCTATGCGCTGGGCCTGACGCCCGAGGACATGCTCGGCTATTTCTACAACAAGGTCACGTTCGTCCGTGGCGGAGGCGGATGGCAGATTCCCTATACCGCCGAAGCATGGCGCGGCCAGAAGCCGGCTTTCGACATCGTCGACGCCAAATCGGGCGAAGTCGTGTTCGCCGCCGGTCACAAGATCTCGCCCCGCGCCGCCAACAAGGCGGAGAAGGACGGGCTTGAAACGCTGCTTATCCCGACCGAGGAAGTCTATGGCCGCTACAGCGCCTATGACCTCATCAATGAGTCGACCGGCGAAATCTACATCGAGGCTGGCGACGAGGTGTCTCCGGAGAATCTCGAAAAGCTTGACCGCGCGGGCATCGATCGGCTCGAACTTCTGGACATCGACCATGTCACAACCGGCCCCTGGATCCGCAACACGCTGAAGGCCGACAAGGCTGAGGAACGCGACCAGGCGCTCAGCGACATCTATCGCGTCATGCGCCCCGGCGAACCGCCGACGAAGGAAACCGCCGAAGCGCTGTTCGCCGGCCTCTTCTTCGATCCGGAGCGCTATGACCTGTCGGCCGTGGGCCGCGTGAAGCTCAACATGCGCCTCGACCTCGACGCCGAGGACACGGTGACGACGCTGCGGACCGAGGATATCCTCGCCGTGGTCAAGGAACTGGTGAACCTGAAGGACGGCAAGGGCGAGATCGACGATATCGACAATCTCGGCAACCGCCGCGTCCGCTCGGTGGGCGAGCTGCTGGAAAACCAGTATCGCGTCGGCCTGCTGCGTATGGAGCGCGCCGTCAAGGAGCGCATGTCGAGCGTCGACGTGTCGACGGTGATGCCGAACGACCTCATCAACGCCAAGCCCGCCGTGGCCGCGGTGCGTGAATTCTTCGGCTCGTCACAGCTGTCGCAGTTCATGGACCAGACCAATCCACTGTCGGAAGTCACCCATAAGCGCCGCGTGTCGGCGCTCGGGCCGGGCGGTCTGACCCGCGAGCGCGCAGGCTTCGAAGTCCGCGACGTTCACCCGACCCATTATGGCCGTATCTGCCCGATCGAAACGCCGGAAGGCCCGAACATCGGTCTGATCAACAGCCTTGCCACCTTCAGCCGCGTCAACAAATATGGCTTCATCGAGACGCCCTACCGCAAGGTGATCGACGGCAAGGTGACCAACGAAGTCGTCTATCTGTCGGCGATGGAAGAAGCCAAGCACACCATCGCGCAGGCCAACGCTGAAGTGACCGAAGAGGGCACGCTGGCCGAAGACCTGATCTCGGCGCGTGAAGCGGGCGAATTTCTGATGGCGCCCAAGGACCACATCACCCTGATGGACGTCAGCCCCAAGCAGCTGGTGTCGGTCGCGGCCTCGCTCATTCCGTTCCTGGAAAACGATGACGCCAACCGCGCGCTCATGGGATCGAACATGCAGCGTCAGGCCGTGCCACTGGTCAATGCCGAGGCGCCGTTCGTCGGCACCGGGATGGAAGGCACGGTTGCGCGCGATTCCGGCGCGGCCATCGCCGCCAAGCGTCCAGGCATCGTCGATCAGGTGGACGCGACCCGTATCGTCATCCGCGCCACCGGAGACATCGAACCCGGCCAGTCGGGCGTCGACATCTACACGCTCCAGAAGTTCCAGCGTTCGAACCAGGACACCTGCATCAACCAGCGTCCGCTGGTGAAGGTCGGCGACCTGATCGAGGGCGGCGACGTGATCGCCGACGGCCCGTCGACCGAGTTCGGCGAGCTGGCGCTGGGCCGCAACACGCTCGTCGCGTTCATGCCCTGGAATGGCTACAACTACGAAGACTCCATCCTGATCTCCGAGCGGATCGTGAAGGATGACGTCTTCACCTCGATCCATATCGAGGAGTTCGAGGTCATGGCCCGCGACACCAAGCTGGGGCCGGAAGACATCACCCGCGATATCCCGAACGTCGGCGAGGAAGCGCTGCGCAACCTCGATGAGGCGGGCATCGTCTATATCGGCGCCGAAGTGGAGCCAGGCGATATCCTGGTCGGCAAGATCACCCCCAAGGGTGAATCGCCGATGACCCCGGAAGAAAAGCTGCTCCGCGCGATCTTCGGCGAAAAGGCTAGCGACGTGCGCGACACCTCGCTGCGCCTGCCGCCGGGCGTTGCAGGAACAGTCGTTGAAGTCCGCGTCTTCAACCGCCACGGCATCGACAAGGACGAGCGCGCCATGGCGATCGAGCGGGAGGAAATCGACCGCCTCGCCAAGGACCGCGAGGACGAACGCGCCATCCTCAACCGCGCGACCTTCAACCGCCTGCAGGAAATGCTGCTGGGCCAAGTCGCGACCGCCGCGCCGAAGGGCGTCAGGAAGGGCGTCGAGATCGACGAGGCCCTGCTCGGCGAAGTCGAGCGTCATGAATGGTGGAAGTTCGCGGTAGCGGACGACCAGCGTCAGGCCGGCATCGAAGCCGTCAAGGCGCAGTATGACGAAGCGGTGAAGCTGATCGTCGAGAAGTTCGAGGATCGCGTCGACAAGCTGCAGCGCGGCGACGAACTGCCCCCGGGCGTGCTCAAGATGGTCAAGGTCTTCGTCGCGGTGAAGCGCAAGCTCCAGCCGGGCGACAAGATGGCCGGCCGTCACGGGAACAAGGGTGTGATCTCGCGCATCCTGCCGATCGAGGACATGCCGTTCCTCGAAGACGGTACTCATGTCGACATCGTGCTCAACCCGCTGGGCGTGCCGTCGCGCATGAACGTCGGGCAGATCTTCGAAACGCATCTCGGCTGGGCGGCGCGCGGCCTTGGCCAGCAGCTCAAGCATGCGCTGGAGGAATGGCGCGAAGCCAATCCGAACGCGCAGGCTGGCGAGATGCCGGAAGCGGTCAAGACCCGTCTCCTGGAAACCTATGGGCCGCAATATGCCGACCAGATTGAGGGCCGCACGGCCGAGCAGATCGTCGACCTTGCCCAGCATCTGGCACGCGGCGTTCCGATGGCGACCCCGGTGTTCGACGGCGCCCGCGAAGCCGACGTGTCGGCGATGCTGGAGCTGGCGGGCCTGCACTCATCGGGCCAGTCGGATCTGTATGACGGCCGCACCGGCGACCGTTTCGACCGCAAGGTGACTGTCGGCATCATCTACATGCTGAAGCTGCACCACTTGGTCGACGACAAGATCCACGCGCGTTCCATCGGCCCCTACAGCCTCGTCACCCAGCAGCCGTTGGGCGGTAAGGCGCAGTTCGGCGGCCAGCGCTTCGGTGAAATGGAAGTGTGGGCGCTCCAGGCTTACGGCGCCGCCTATACGCTGCAGGAAATGCTGACGGTGAAGTCGGACGACGTGGTCGGCCGCACCAAGGTCTACGAAGCGATCGTCAAGGGCGACGACACCTTCGAAGCCGGCATCCCCGAAAGCTTCAACGTGCTGGTCAAGGAAATGCGCTCGCTGGGCCTCAACGTCGAACTCGCTGCGATGGACGAGGTCGCGGACGACGGCGACGACTTCGCGCAGGCGGCGGAATAAGGGAACCTCGGAGCGCTGTCTTGCGAAGACAGCGCTCCCTCTCCTGCCCGGTAGCCCGAATATTTACCCTCTAGAGGGACTGAAAAATGAACGAACTGACGAACTTCGCCAATCCGATCCAGAAGCCGGAAACCTTCGACCAGATCCAGATCGGCCTTGCCTCGCCCGAGCGCATCCGCAGCTGGTCCTTCGGTGAGATCAAGAAGCCGGAAACCATCAACTACCGCACGTTCAAGCCCGAGCGTGACGGCCTGTTCTGCGCGCGCATCTTCGGTCCGATCAAGGACTATGAATGCCTGTGCGGCAAGTATAAGCGCATGAAGTATAAGGGCATCGTCTGCGAAAAATGCGGTGTCGAAGTGACCGTGTCGAAGGTCCGCCGCGAGCGGATGGGCCATATCGAACTGGCAGCGCCGGTCGCGCACATTTGGTTCCTGAAGTCGCTGCCCTCGCGCATCGGCCTGCTGCTCGACATGCAGTTGAAGCAGCTTGAGCGCGTTCTCTATTTCGAGTCCTACATCGTCACCGAGCCGGGCCTGACCCCGCTCGAAAAGTTCCAGCTTCTGACCGAAGACGAACTGCTCGACGCGCAGGATGAATATGGCGAGGACGCCTTCTCCGCCGGCATCGGCGCGGAAGCGGTCAAGCAGATGCTGATGGACCTCGACCTTGAGGGCGAGAAGCAGGCGCTGCTGGACGAACTGGCCGTCACCAAGTCGGAACTGAAGCCCAAGAAGATCATCAAGCGCCTCAAGGTGGTTGAAAGCTTCCTGGAATCGGGCAACCGCCCCGAATGGATGATCCTGGACGTCGTGCCGGTCATTCCGCCCGAATTGCGCCCGCTGGTCCCGCTGGACGGTGGCCGCTTCGCGACCTCGGACCTCAACGACCTCTATCGTCGCGTCATCAACCGTAACAACCGCCTGAAGCGGCTTATGGAACTGCGCGCGCCGGACATCATCGTCCGCAACGAAAAGCGCATGTTGCAGGAAGCCGTCGATGCCCTGTTCGACAATGGCCGCCGCGGCCGCGTCATCACCGGCGCGAACAAGCGTCCGCTAAAGTCGCTGTCCGACATGCTCAAGGGCAAGCAGGGCCGCTTCCGCCAGAACCTGCTCGGCAAGCGCGTCGACTATTCGGGCCGTTCGGTCATCGTGACCGGCCCGGAACTCAAGCTGCACCAGTGCGGCCTGCCCAAGAAGATGGCGCTCGAACTGTTCAAGCCCTTCATCTACGCCCGCCTCGACGCCAAGGGTCTCAGCATGACCTTGAAGCAGGCCAAGAAATGGGTCGAGAAGGAGCGCAAGGAAGTTTGGGACATCTTGGACGAGGTGATCCGCGAGCACCCGGTGATGCTGAACCGCGCGCCGACGCTTCACCGCCTCGGCATCCAGGCGTTCGAACCCGTGCTGATCGAAGGCAAGGCGATCCAGCTGCACCCGCTCGTCTGCTCGGCCTTCAACGCCGACTTCGACGGCGACCAGATGGCCGTACATGTGCCCCTCTCGCTGGAAGCCCAGCTGGAAGCGCGCGTGCTGATGATGTCGACCAACAACATCCTCTCGCCCGCGAACGGCAAGCCGATCATCGTCCCCTCGCAGGACATGGTTCTGGGGATCTATTACCTGTCCATGGAGCGTGAAGGCGAGCCGGGCGAAGGCATGTTGCTGGCCGACATGCAGGAGGTCCATCAGGCCCTCTATGCCAAGGCCGTGACGCTGCACTCGAAGATCATCAGCCGCGTGCCGCAGACCGACGAGAACGGTCAGCAATATATGAAGCGCTTCGAGACGACCCCGGGCCGTATGCTGCTGGGCGAGTGCCTCCCCAAGAGCCACAAGGTGCCCTTCGACGTCGTCAACCGCCTTCTCACCAAAAAGGAAATCGGCGACGTCATCGACCAGGTCTATCGTCACACCGGCCAGAAGGACACGGTGCTGTTCGCCGACGCCATCATGGCGCTGGGCTTCCGCCACGCGTTCCAGGCCGGCATCTCGTTCGGCAAGGACGACATGGTGATCCCGGACTCCAAGGAAGGCACCGTTGCCGAGACCAAGGCGCTGGTGGCCGACTATGAGCAGCAATATCAAGACGGCCTGATCACCCAGCAGGAAAAGTACAACAAGGTGATCGACGCCTGGAGCCGTTGCGGCGACGTGGTGGCGAACGCCATGATGGACGAAATCCGCGCCCAGCCCAAGGACCCGCAGACCGGCCGTATGGCCCAGATCAACTCGATCTACATGATGGCACACTCCGGTGCCCGTGGTTCGCAGGCCCAGATGAAGCAGCTTGCCGGTATGCGCGGCCTGATGGCCAAGCCGAGCGGCGAGATCATCGAAACGCCGATCATCTCGAACTTCAAGGAAGGCCTGACGGTTCTCGAGTACTTCAACTCGACCCACGGCGCTCGTAAGGGCCTCGCGGACACCGCGCTCAAGACGGCGAACTCGGGTTACCTGACCCGCCGCCTGGTCGACGTGTCGCAGGACTGCACCGTCGTCGAGGAAGATTGCGGCACCGAAAAGGCGCTGGAGATGAAGGCCATCGTTCAGGGTGGTTCGGTCATCGCCTCGCTTGGCGAGCGTATCCTGGGCCGCACCACGGCGCAGGACATCGTCGACAGCAAGGACGGCACCATCATCGTGCCGATTGGCACGCTGCTCGACGAAGCGCTGGTGGCGCAGATCGAAGCGATCGGCACGCAGGCCGTGAAGATCCGCAGCCCTCTCATCTGCGAAAGCAAGATGGGCGTCTGCGGTAAGTGCTACGGCCGTGACCTCGCCCGTGGTACGCCGGTCAATATCGGCGAAGCGGTCGGCGTCATCGCGGCGCAGTCCATCGGTGAACCGGGCACGCAGCTCACCATGCGTACCTTCCACATCGGCGGCGCGGCGAACTTCAACGAAACGTCGAACCTGGAAGCCCTGTCGGACGGCACGATCGAACTGCGCGACATGCCGACCATCACCGACAAGAATGGTCGTCGTCTCAGCCTCGCCCGCAACGGCGAGATCGCGATCATCGATAGCGAGGGCCGTGAGCGCGAAACGCACCGCCTGCCTTACGGCGCCACCATCCTGTTTGCGGATGGCGACGAAGTGAAGAAGGGCGACCGCTTCGCCGAGTGGGATCCGTTCACCATGCCTGTGATCACGGAAAAGCCGGGTATCGTGAAGTATCAGGACCTGATCGACGGCAAGACGCTGACCGAGCAGACCGACGAAGCGACCGGTATCGCTCAGCGCGTGGTCACGGAATTCCGCGGTGCAGCCCGCACCAAGGAGGATCTGCGTCCCCGCCTCACCCTGCTCGACGACCAGTCGGGCGAAGCTGCACGCTACATGCTGGCGGTGGGTGCGACCCTGTCGGTCGATGACGGTGCGCAGGTGCAGGCCGGTGACGTGCTGGCGCGTGTCTCTCGCGAAGCCGCGAAAACCCGCGACATCACCGGCGGTCTGCCGCGCGTCGCCGAACTGTTCGAAGCCCGCAAGCCCAAGGACAATGCGATCATTGCCAAGGTGTCGGGCCGCGTGCAGTTCCTCAAGGATTACAAGGCGAAGCGCAAGATCGCCATCAATCCCGAGGATGGCGGCGAGCCGGTCGAATATCTGATCCCCAAGAGCAAGGTGATCGACGTTCAGGAAGGCGACTATGTAAAGCGCGGCGACAACCTGATCGGTGGTTCGCCCGACCCGCACGACATTCTGGAGGTGCTCGGCATCGAGCCGCTGGCCGAATATCTGGTCGCCGAAATCCAGGAAGTCTATCGCTTGCAGGGCGTGAAGATCAACGACAAGCACATCGAAACGATCGTTCGTCAGATGCTGCAGAAGGTCGAGATCACCGTGTCCGGCGACACCACGCTGCTGGTGGGCGAGCAGGTCGATCGCGAGGAAATGGACGAGATCAACGCGAAGCTTCCGGCCGGCTACCAGCCCGCCGAAGGCAAGCCGGTGCTGCTCGGCATCACCAAGGCCTCGCTCCAGACGCGCTCCTTCATCTCGGCGGCCTCCTTCCAAGAAACCACCCGCGTCCTCACGGAAGCGGCGGTTCAGGGCAAGAAGGACACGCTGGTCGGCCTGAAGGAAAACGTCATCGTCGGCCGCCTCATCCCGGCAGGCACGGGCGCGGGCATGAACCGCATGCGCGTTGCCGCCTCGTCGCGTGACGCGGCGATGCGGGCCGCTTTGCGGGCTTCGAGCCAGGTTGACCTGATCGCGCCCAAGACGGCCGCTGAAGAGCATGCCGCCGAACTGGCGCAGGGTCCGGAAGCGGCGATCGGCGACGATCCGCTGGCGGCGGTCCAGGGAGAGGACTTCACCACCCAGGATCTCGACTGATCCGTTTGCAATGACGGAGTCGCTTCCTATCTCGGGAGGTGGCTCCCAGCCATCATGACCTTGGTCATGGCAAGAGCCCGCCGGATGCGATAAGGCATCCGGCGGGCTTATGCTTTCCAGGGGACACTCGTGATTTGTGCAGCGAGCATGCCGCAAGCCTCTTGACCAACGCCCAAAGCCCGCCTATCTGCGCGGCTCCGGCAGGCTACTGCCGGCTGCTGATGCCCGATCCTCTAATGGTAAGAGAGCGGACTCTGACTCCGTCAATCAAGGTTCGAATCCTTGTCGGGCATCCAAATTTCCCGAATAAGCAATCTCGTGAAACGCTGATCTCGGCGCGCCCCTGCTGATCGTCCTTCGCTTGAGCGTCATCGGCAAATCCGCCTGCTGCTCCTCGCAACAGCGTTAACGGGTTTTACATTCTCCCCCCCGCGCGGCATCATTCCAACGGCGGGGAACGGGGGAAGCATGGCTAAATTCGGCAGAATCATCGCGTCAGCATGGACAGACCGGTCCGGTGCGTCGTCTGCTGAATATGCATTGATGCTGGCAGTGCTGGGAAGTTCAATCGCGGTGGGCGCCTGGACGCTGCGCGAGTCCATCATCGGCGCGCTTGACGACACAACAGCGCTCTTTGCAGCCAATGGTGCACCCGGTGCCGCCGGAGCAAGCGGGTCGGGCAGTTCCTCGACCCCCGGCAGCACACCCGGAACGGACGCCAGCGGCGGAACGCAGGGCAGTTCGGCGGGGGACGGCAGCGCTCCTCCGGCAGGAACAGGCTCCAACGCATCGTCGGGCTCAAGCGGGTCAAACGCCTCTTCGGCTTCGGCCGGATCAAACGCATCATCGGGCTCCGCCAACTCCAACGCTTCGTCGGGCTCGGCCGGCTCTAATGCTTCGTCGGGATCAGCAGGTTCCAATGCATCATCCGGGAATTCCGGGGGAGGCGGCTCGAAGAAGTGAACCGCTGCGCGGCGACTGACAGGATGCG
>NZ_ASTG01000010.1 GCF_000412635.1 Sphingobium bisphenolivorans | reverse complement strand
GCCCCCGCCGCCGCCTCCGCCGCCTCCGCCGGTTGCAGAGTGCAGCCCTGGGCCGTACATCGTCTTCTTCGAATGGGACAAGTCTGACATCACGCCTGACGCCGCCACCATTCTGGACAACGCGGTTTCGGCCTACAGCAACTGCGGCAGCGCCCAGGTCATGCTGGCGGGCTATGCGGACCGTTCGGGTTCGGCCTCGTACAACGTTGGTCTGTCACAGCGTCGTGCTGACGCGGTCAAGGGTTACATCGCTTCGAAGGGTATCCCTGACGGCGTGATCACGACCCAGGCGTTCGGTGAATCGAACCCGCGCGTCGAAACCGCCGACGGCGTTCGCGAACTGCAGAACCGTCGCGTGGAAATCACCTACGGTCCGGGTTCGGGTCAGTAATCAACATTCCGTCTTTCGGGACGAATGGAGATGGAGAGGGGCTGGTCGAAAGACCGGCCCCTTTTTCTTGGGGCCAAGCGGACTGCTTGAGCGTGCGGCTGCTCCCTGGAGGCTACCGGCCGGAAATCTGATGACAATTCAGATCGGATGAGCAACAAAAGCGTATGTGCTGCGTTCGCCCATCAGCGTCCTGTCAGGAGTAAGATATCCATGAAAATTGCTGTCATAGCCCTGGCATTGCCGATGGTCCTGCTGCTTCCAGCATGCGCTGCCACCGATAATCGCGCTCCCGGTTCAGCCGCTGCGGCGGCACCCGGGGCGCAGGCCAGCCTGCTGGCGGCGGATGGCAGCGCGCGCGGCGATGCGAAGGTAACGCAGGCGGCCGATGGGCTGCACGTCCTGGTGCGGGCGCAAGGACTGACGCCGGGCATGCATGCGGTGCATATTCATACGACCGGAAACTGCACGCCGCCGGACTTCACCAGTGCTGGCAGCCATTGGAACCCCGCCGGCCGCAAGCATGGCAGGGACAATCCGGACGGCATGCACATGGGCGACATGCCGAACATGATCGCCGGCGCGGACGGGTCAGGCGAGATGGAATATGTGATCCACGATGCGGCCATCCGTGAGGGCGCGGCGCCTCTGCTCGACGCGGACGGCGCAGCGGTGGTGATCCACGCGCAGGCGGACGACAACAAGAGCGATCCGGCGGGCAATGCAGGTGGGCGCGTCGCCTGCGGTGTTCTGTCGGCCGGCTGAGCTTCGCCGCCTGGGCCGCCCGGCCCTACCGGTAATTGGCGGGGTAACGTTCGATCAGATGGTAGGCGGCGCCAGACTGGCCGAGATGGCTTTCATAAAGGTCGAACTCGGTCATGGCGAAGGGCACGCTCGACAGGGCGGCGTGGCTGGCCATGAAATTTTCCGCCGATCCCGCCGAACGGCTCATGCGTGCCAGGGTCAGGTGCGGAAGATAGGCGCGGTCGTCGGGAAGAAGACCGGCGCGAACGCAGATGCGATCGATCTTCTGGTGCAGCTTCACCAAGGGTTCCCGCGGTTGAATGCCCGCCCAGAGAGTGTGAACCTGTCCCTTGCGGTTAAAGCTGCCCACGCCGCTCAGCGCGAGTTCGGCGGGAGGGAAGCGAATGTCGCGCAGGGCGTCGGCCAGTTCATTGGCGCGGTGCCGGTCTACTTCGCCGATGAAGCGGAGCGTGATGTGCAGTTGGTCGTCATCCTGCCAGCGCGCGCCATTGACGCCGCTCATGATGGCAAGCAGGCGCGCGCGAATGTCGGGGGGCGGGCGAACGGCGACGAACAGGCGGTGCATGACGAATATATAGGGCATTTTGTTTCAAAGTCAGTCGATGCTCCCCGCTTGAATTGATGGATAGATGCGCCGATAATGAAGGCACCGGCGGCCATAACGCCGGCGAAGGAGATTATCCCATGGCCAATTGGTCCGATCCGCGTTCCGACATTGCGGGCTTTGGCGGCACCACCGTAGCCCGCGGGGAGGCGTTTGACGCCGGCCTGCGCGGCTACATGCTGTCTGTCTACAATTATATGGCGAGCGGCGTGCTGCTGACGGGCATCGTCGCGCTGCTGTTTTCCCGTGGTGGCATGGCATCGCCTGCCGCGCAAATCCTGCTGCAGCCGGGCATATTGAAATATGTCATCATGTTCGCGCCGCTCGCTTTCGTGATGGTGTTGAGCTTTGGGCTGAGCCGGCTGTCGACGGTCGCGACGCAGGCGATCTACTGGGCCTATGCGGCTGCGATGGGCTTGTCGCTTTCCTCGATCTTCCTGATGTACACCCAGACGTCGATCGCGCAGACCTTCTTCGCCACGGCGGCGGCTTTCGCGGGCCTCAGCCTTTGGGGCTATACGACCAAGCGGAACCTATCGGGCTTTGGCACCTTCCTGATCATGGGCGTGGTTGGCCTGCTGGTCGCTTCGCTGATCAATCTGTTCCTGCGGTCGAGCGCGATGGACATGGTGATCAGCTTTATCGGTGTGCTGCTGTTTGCCGGCCTGACCGCCTATGACACGCAGAAGATCAAGAGCATTTACGTCCATGTCGCGGGCACGGACATGATGGGCAAGTCGGTAGTGATGGGGGCGTTGAACCTCTATCTCGACTTCATCAACATGTTCCTGTTCCTGCTGCGCTTCATGGGCAATCGGGACTGAAGATATCCTACGCGCAATGAACGGGCCCGGTGGAGCGATCCGCCGGGCCTTTTTGCGCTACCCTGACGGCTGCATCTGGGCGATCAGCGCGCCGTCCAGTTCCTTCTGCTTCCGGTAGGCGGGGCGTTCTCGCAGGCGAGCGGCGTAGCTTTCGAAGGCGGGCCGGCTGGGGATGGTTCCGAAGGTCAGGCCCCAGTCGATCTGGGCGCCGACATAGACGTCGGCGGCGGTAAACCGGTCGCCGCAGATCCAGGCAGGGCCGGCGACCGCATGCTCCAGGGTGTTGATCGCATGGTCGAACGTGCCATAGCCCGCCATGCGTTCGCGGCCTTCGGGCATGGTGAAGCCGAGCACCTTGTTGGTTACGGCGGTTTCGAGCGGGCCAGCGGCAAAGAACAACCATCGATAATAGTCGGCGCGGTCCTGTTGTTCGGGCGCGAGCCCGGCCGCAGGGAACGCATCAGCCAGATAAGCACAGATGGCGGCGGCTTCCGTTACGACCTTGCCGCGATGGACGATCGCCGGCACCTTGCCCATCGGGTTGATGGCGAGATAGTCGGGCGCCTTCATCTCCTTGTCATAGCCCAGTATGACCATGTCATAGGGCTGCCCTACTTCCTCCAGCATCCAACGGGCGATCTGGCCGCGCGACATCGGGTTGGTGTAGAAGGTGATCTCTTCGCTCATCGGACGTCTCCCGAACTCAACCTGCTCCAACAGCTTCAACGAAAAAGGGCGGCCTGAACAGACCGCCCTTTCGCTTTCAACTTTTTCCGGCGTTACTTGGCCGATTCCGCAGGCTTCGCCTTGCCACCCTTCTTGCCCTTCTTGGGAGCCGCAGGGGTGATTTCGAAGGCGAGAGCTTCGTCCTTCAGCCGGACATGGACTTCGCCGCCATGAACGAGCTTGCCGAACAGCAGTTCTTCGGCGAGCGGCTGCTTGATCTTCTCCTGCATCAGACGACCCATCGGGCGGGCGCCGTAGAGCTTGTCATAGCCCTTCTTGGTCAGCCAGCTCTTGGCGTCATCGTCCAGGGTAATGTGGACGTCGCGGTCGGCTAGTTGCAGTTCGAGTTGCAGCACGAACTTGTCGATGACCCGCGCCACGATTTCCGGCGGCAGATAGCCGAAGGGCACGATGGCATCCAAGCGGTTGCGGAATTCCGGGGTGAAGAGCTTCTTCACCGCGTCTTCCTGCGCATCCTCGCGGGTCAGTTCGCCAAAGCCGATGCTTTCCTTCGCCATGTCCGACGCACCGGCATTGGTGGTCATGATGAGGATGGTGTTGCGGAAATCCACAGTCTTGCCGTGGTGATCGGTCAGGCGGCCATTGTCCATCACCTGAAGCAGGATGTTGAACAGGTCCGGATGCGCCTTCTCGATCTCGTCCAGCAGCAGAACGCTATGCGGATTCTGGTCCACAGCATCGGTCAGCAGGCCCCCCTGATCATAGCCGACATAGCCCGGAGGGGCACCGATCAGACGGCTCACCGAGTGGCGTTCCATATATTCCGACATATCGAAACGCTGGAGCGGAATGCCGAGCAAGGTCGCCAGCTGCCGTGCAACTTCCGTCTTGCCGACGCCGGTAGGGCCGGAGAAGAGATAGTTGCCGATCGGCTTGTCCGGATCGCGCAGCCCCGCGCGGGACAGCTTGATCGCGGAGGACAGCACTTCGATCGCACGGTCCTGGCCGAAGACGACGCGCTTCAGGTCCGTGTCGAGCGAACCCAGCACCGATTTGTCGTCGGCCGAGACGGTTTTCGGAGGGATGCGGGCCATGGTCGCGATGACGGCCTCGATCTCGCGCGGGGTGATGGTCTTCTTGCGCTTCGAGGGGACCACCAGCATCTGCATCGCGCCGACCTCGTCGATCACGTCGATCGCCTTGTCGGGCAGCTTGCGGTCGTTGATGTAACGCGCCGAAAGCTCCACCGCCGCCTTGATGGCGTCGGGGGTGTATTTGACGTTGTGATGCTCCTCAAAGGCGCTCCGCAGCCCGGCGAGAATCTTGATCGTGTCCTCTACCGTGGGTTCGTTGACGTCGATCTTCTGGAACCGGCGCAGCAGGGCACGGTCCTTCTCGAAATGGTTGCGGAACTCCTTGTAGGTGGTGGAGCCGATGCAGCGGATCGTTCCGCCCGACAGGGCGGGCTTCAGGAGGTTGGACGCGTCCATCGCGCCGCCGCTGGTCGCGCCTGCGCCAATGACGGTGTGGATTTCGTCGATGAACAGGACCGCGTGCGGCATCTTCTCCAGTTCGGTGACGACCGCCTTCAGCCGTTCCTCGAAATCGCCCCGATAGCGGGTGCCGGCCAGCAGCGCGCCCATGTCGAGCGAGTAGATCACCGCTTCCTTGAGCACGTCGGGAACCTCGCCCTCCACGATCTTGCGTGCCAGGCCCTCCGCGATCGCGGTCTTGCCCACGCCCGGATCGCCCACATAGAGAGGGTTGTTCTTCGACCGGCGGCACAGGATCTGGATCGTCCGGTCGACTTCCGAAGCGCGGCCGATCAGCGGGTCAACCTTGCCCCGCGCCGCCTTCTCATTGAGGTTGACCGTGAACTGCTCCAAGGCACTGTCCTTTTTGCCCTTGCTGTCCTGCGCCTTCTTTTCCTCTTCCTGTGCGCCCTTCGTTTCGCGCTGCTCGGGAACGGCCGACCCCTTGCCGACGCCGTGGCTGATATAGCTGACGGCGTCGAGGCGGCTCATGTCCTGCTGCTGGAGGAAATAGACGGCGTAACTTTCCCTCTCCGAGAAAAGCGCGACGAGCACATTGGCTCCCGTCACTTCATCTTTTCCCGAAGACTGGACGTGCAGGATCGCGCGCTGGACCACGCGCTGGAAACCGCTGGTGGGGGAGGGGTCGCTCGACCCTTCCACCTTCAGGCTGTCGAGCTCGGTGTCGAGATATTGCGTCACCGCATCGTTAAGCTCGCCCAGTTCCACGCCGCAAGCCTGCATCACCTTCGATGCATGTTCGTCATCGATGAGCGCGAGCAGCAGATGCTCCAGCGTCGCATATTCATGACGACGCTCTGACGCGTGGGTCAGCGCATTGTGCAGGGTGGTTTCAAGGGCGGGTGCGAAAGATGGCATGTCTTTTATACTCCTGACCCCAAGGAGGGGCTGTACTTGAACCATATGTCGGCATTGCTCGACGGCGGATCAAGATGAGCATCCTGATCGCCGGAATTGCCAGACTGCTTTTGTCCGATGTGACCCTTCCGGGAGTCGCAGGGGACAAGGCGCGGGTTCATCGCTTGAATAACGCCTCGGCGCTTGCCTTGTGGTTAACGGCGCTTTCAATTTTTGACCGGACGCGGGTGATTTCACCCTCCAGCGCTGTAATGCGCGCCTCCAGATCAGTCACGGAAAGTGGCCCCAGATCCTGTCGGAGCAGTTGGGCCAGAGGATCATCAGCCTTTCTGGGGCGATCGTCTTCCATGTCCATGAAACCAATGTTGACCCTGAAGATCAGTCTGTCAATAAGGCCTTCATTCCGCCCGTCGAATTACGTGCGGCAACCTTCGCGGCGGAGCAGCCAATGGCAGTCGATAGCGCAGTGCCTGGCGACATGAGGGCGATCGGTATCGCGACCCCAGGCGGGCCGGACGCGTTGGTGCCGGAGCGCCGGCCGGTACCTGTTCCTGCCGCCGATGAAGTGCTGATCAAGGTCGCCGCTGCCGGCGTCAACCGGCCCGACGTCATGCAGCGGCAGGGCAAATATCCGCCGCCTCCGGGCGCTTCCGACATACCTGGGCTCGAAGTCGCGGGCACCATCGTCGCCGCGGGCGGGAAGGCGGAGCAACTGATCGGCCGGCGTGTGTGCGCGCTCGTGTCGGGCGGAGGCTATGCCGAATATGCGGTGGCGCCTGCGGGCCAGTGCCTCCCTGTCCCGGACGATTACGACCTGATCGAGGCGGCCGCTATGCCAGAGACGCTCTTCACGGTCTGGAGCAACCTGTTTGAGCGCGCCTATGTGGTCGAAGGCGACACGGTGCTGGTTCACGGCGGCACCAGCGGCATCGGCACCATCGCGATCTCGCTATGCAATCTGTTCGACATCCGCATCATCGTGACCTGCGGCAGCGATGAGAAATGCGAGCAGGCAAGGGCTTGGGGAGCGGATCACGCCATCAACTACCGCACACTGGATTTTGTCGAGGAGGTGAAGCGGATCACCGCCGGCAAGGGCGTTCAGGCGGTGCTGGACATGGTCGGCGGCGACTATGTCCCCCGCAATATCGAGTGTATGGCGGAGGATGGCCGGCATGTCTCGATCGCGGTGATGAGCGGCGCCAAGACGTCCCTGTTTCTGCCCACCGTCATGAGCAAGCGGCTGACCCTCACCGGGTCGACGCTGCGGCCGCGTTCCGTTGCCTTCAAGAGCCTGGTGGCGGACGAACTCATGCGGGTGGTCTGGCCATTTGTCGAGCAGGGTAAGCTGCGCCCGGCGATGGACAGCCGCTATGCTCTGGCCGATGCCGCAAAGGCGCATGCGCGAATGGATGCGGGCGATCATTTCGGGAAGATCGTGCTGACGGTTTGAGAGTGGCGAATAGTTTGGGCTTGGGCGAGTCATGGGTCGGCCGATCCGAAGCTAACGTGCTACAATAGCAAATCCGCAGCAATTCCGTCACATTCGCTGCGGAGTTGTAACATAGCGGGGCTATTGATTCGCTCCTGAGAACGACAGCTCAGGGGCCGCGCCATGAATGCGATCACACGCCTGCCATTTTTATCGGAAATCGACGACGGTGCAGAGGATGCGTTCGCCATTCCGGAGCGGGAAGGGAAGCGCCGCCGTTATCGCACGATCTGGATTTCGGACATTCACCTTGGCACCCGGGGCTGCAACGCCCGGATGCTGATCGACTTTCTCGATAGCGTGGATAGCGACACCATGTATCTGGTCGGCGATATCATTGATGGCTGGCGGCTGAAGAAGCGCTTTTACTGGCCCGCCGCGCATAACGATGTGGTTTGGCGCGTCATGAAACGCGCGAAACGCGGCACGCGCGTCGTCTACATACCCGGCAACCATGACGAGATGTTCCGCCAATTTAGCGGCCTCAGCTTCGGCGGCGTTGAGATCCGGCGCAAGGCGCTGCATGAGACTGCCGACGGCCGCAAGCTGCTGGTCCTGCATGGTGACGAGTTCGACACGATCATGCTGGCGCATCGCTGGCTCGCCTTCGTGGGTGATGCGGCCTACACCATGCTGATGCGGGTCAACGTCGTCGTGAACGCGCTGCGCCAGCGCATGGGGCTGCCCTATTGGTCGCTCAGCAAGATCGCCAAGCACAAGGTCAAAAATGCGGTCGAATTCATCTCCCGCTTCGAGGAGGTGGTGGCGCACGAAGCCGGTTCGCGTGGTGTGGACGGCGTCGTCTGCGGCCACATTCATAACGCGGAAATTCGCGAGATCGCAGGCGTCCAATATTATAATGACGGCGACTGGGTGGAGGGCTGTACCGCGCTGGTCGAGCATTTCGACGGCCGTATCGAGGTGCTCCACTGGGCCGACGAGATCGCCAGGCGCGCAGCGGGCGAGCCCGCCCGGATCGCAGCCTGAACGGCGCGCCACCGATGCGCATCGTCATCGTCACCGACGCCTGGACGCCGCAGGTCAATGGCGTCGTTCGCACCCTTCAAACGATCCAGGCCGAACTGGAGAGGATGGGGCATGAGGTGAAGCTCATCTCGCCCGATCTCTTTTCCTCGCTTCCCTGCCCGACCTATCCGGAAATCCGGCTGGCCTTCGCGCGGTCGACCGTGCTCGGCCAGATGATCGCGGCGTTCCGCCCCGACGCGATCCACCTCGCAACCGAGGGGCCGCTCTGCCTCGCCGCGCGCCGGTGGTGCCTGCGCAGCGGCATTCGCTTCACCACGGCCTATCACACACATTTTCCCGATTATGTGGCGCAGCGCACCGGCCTCCCGGCATCCTGGTTCTGGCGCTATATCCGCTGGTTTCACGGCCCGGCAGAGGCGGTGCTGGTGTCGACCCCTTCGGTGCGGCAGCAGTTGCGTGCTCACGGTCTGGCGCAGGTCCGCAAATGGGGCAGGGGAGTGGACCTCGCCGCCTTCACCCCCCAAGCCAAACCCCTTGCCGCCATCGCCGGTCTTCAGCGCCCGATCCAGCTTTACGTCGGACGCGTGGCGGTGGAAAAAAATCTGGAGGCCTTCCTCGCCAGCGATCATCCCGGCACGAAGCTTGTCGTCGGCGATGGCCCCGCCCGCGCGTTGCTGGAGCGCGCCTATCCCCGGGCGCATTTCCTTGGCTCCTTGTTCGGAACGGAACTGGCGGGCGCTTATGCCGGTGCCGACGTGTTCGTCTTTCCCAGCCGCACCGACACGTTCGGCCTTGTGATGATCGAGGCGCTGGCCTGCGGCACGCCGATCGCCGCCTATCCCGTGACCGGGCCGATCGATATCGTCACGCCCGAAACCGGCGCCTTGTCCGATCGGCTGGAGGATGCCATCGCCGCGGCGCTCTCCTGTGACCGGCAGGTCTGCGCCGCCTACGGGCGCGGCTTCACATGGGAACGCAGCGCGCAGGAATTTCTGGCGGGCCTGCACAATATCGATCCCGAAACGCTGGACAGCGCAGCCTGACGCTTTTCCTTGCCCGGCGCGGCGCGATGCACTATCTCAGGTCGGGCGTGGCCGCCCTGCTTGGGCGGCCCTTGTCGTTTTAGAGCGTCATTTTTAGTGCCGGAGAATATCTGTGTCCCAGCCTCTCATGCCCCATGCGACCGCCAGCTGGCTGGTCGATAACAGCGCTCTGAGCTTCGATCAGATCGCCGAATTTTGCGGGCTGCACATATTGGAAGTGCAGGCGATCGCTGACGACACCGCCGGCACCAAATATACCGGCCGCGATCCGGTGCGCGCCCATGAGATCACGATGGAGGAAATCCACAAGGGCGAAGCAAATCCGGACTATCGCCTGAAGATGCTGAAGGGCCCCGAGCCGGTCCGCCGCACGAAGGGGCCGCGCTATACCCCGGTCAGCAAGCGGCAGGACAAGCCCGATGGCATCGCCTGGATCCTGCGCAACCATCCGGAAATCTCGGATGGCGCGATCGGCAAGCTGATCGGCACCACCCGCACCACCATCGCCGCGATCCGCGACCGCACGCACTGGAACATCTCCAACATCGTGCCGAAGGACCCCGTCACGCTCGGCCTCTGCTCGCAGCGGGAACTGGACGCGCTCGTGACCAAGGCCGCGAAGAAAGCAGGGATCGAAGCTCCCACCGATTCCCGTCTGGACGGCGACCGTGAGGCGCTGATCGAGGAACTGCGGCGTGAGCGTGAGCAGGCTACCCGTCGGGCCGAGGAAGCGCTCAAGACCGAAGCCGATTTCATTTCCGGCACCGCCAAGATTCTCGATCCGTTCAGCAATAATAACGGGCAGGTCTGATGGCGTAGCGTCTTCCGCTTCGTGCGGAATGGCGACAGCCTGGATGTCACGACAAGGCCGCGCCATATTCCGGCGCGGCCTTTTTGTCGTCCGTTACGCTTGCGTCAAGCAAGGGCGTGACCTACACCTATGGCTATGGAGAGCAGAGAAAACCTCTGGGAAAAACATTATAACCATCCTGTAGCCTGGAATCAGACATTCCCGCCCTTGTCGATGATCGACATGGTGATCGATAGCGCGACGGCGAAGCCGGGCGCGTCCATGATCGACTTCATGGGCCGCCGGACGACCTATGGCGACATGCTACGCATCATCCGACGGGTGGCGAAGGGTCTTCAGGAACTGGGCGTGCAGAAGGGCGACCGGGTCGGCCTGTACCTTCCCAACGTGCCCCATTATGTCGCGGCCTATTATGGTGCGATGATGGCGGGCGCCACGGTCGTCAATTTCTCGCCTCTCTATACCGCTGCCGAACTGGAGCATCAGGTAGAAGATAGCGGCACCAAAATCCTTTTCACCCTTTCTGCCAGGGCGCTGTTGCCCACCGCCATGGAAGTGCTCGACAACAGCAGCCTCGAACGGCTGGTGGTCGGCTGCGTGGCGGAGGCGCTGCCGCCGGCCAAGTCGATGCTCTTCCGCCTGTTCAAGCGGAAAGAGACAGCGGTCATCCCGCACGACCCGCGGATCACCAGCTACGCCGATCTGCTGCGCCATGGCGAAGACTACAGCCCCGTCGCAATCCATCCGGAGCAGGATGTCGCGCTCCTGCAATATACCGGCGGCACGACAGGACGGCCAAAGGGGGCGATGCTCACGCACCAGAACCTCACCGCCAATGCGCGGCAGGTCCGGCTGATCGATCCCCATGCCGAAGCGCCCGACCGTATCCTTGCCGTGCTGCCCTTCTTCCATGTGTTCGCCAACACATGCGTCCTCAACCGCACCGTGTTGAACGGGGGGGAGATGGTGATGCTGCCCCGGTTCGAGGCGGTGCAGGTGCTGGCCGCCTTGCAGCGGACCAAGGCGACCTCGCTGCCGGGCGTGCCCACCATGTATCAGGCGCTGCTGGATCATCCGGCGACGCCCCATATCGACTTCTCCTCGCTGCGCCTTTGCATCTCGGGCGGCGCACCCTTGCCGCTGGAACTCAAGCAGCGGTTCGAAGCGATGACCGGCGCCAAGCTTTGCGAAGGCTATGGCCTGACCGAAAGCAGCCCGGTCGTCTGCTCCAATCCCTATGAGGGCCTGAACAAGCCGGGCACCGTGGGGCAGCCTGTTCCAGGCACACGGGTCAGGCTGGTCGATCGCGAGAATCCGACACGTCCTCCGCCCGAAGGGGAGCCGGGCGAACTGGTCTTCGCCGGGCCGCAGATCATGAAAGGCTATTGGAAGCGGCCGGACGCGGACCGTGAAGTCTTTGTCGATGGCTGGCTGCGCACCGGCGATGTGGGCCTGATCGACGAGGACGGCTATGTGAAGATCGTCGACCGGCTCAAGGACATGATCGCCGTGGGCGGGTTCAAGGTCTTTCCCAGCGAGGTCGAAGCCGTCCTCTATCATCACCCCGCCGTCAAGGAGGCCTTGGTGATCGGCATTCCCGATCATTATCGCGGGGAGTGCCCGAAGGCCTTCGTGACCCTGCAGGAGGGCGCTTCTCTCGATGGCGCGGCCCTCAAGGAATGGCTCAATCCGCAACTCGGGAAGCATGAGAAAGTGTGCGACGTGGAGGTGCGCTCGACCCTCCCAAAGACGTTGGTCGGCAAGCTGTCGCGCAAGGAACTGGTGGCCGAGGAGCGTGCAAAGGCCGAGGCGGCCGGGGAGCGGGCTGGAACCGGGGCATGACCCTTCCTATCTGTGCGGCGAACACAGGATAAGGACGGGAAGATAATGGCCGAACAGATCGCGACGCTGGCAGGCGGATGCTTCTGGTGCACCGAAGCGGTCTATCAGAACCTGAAGGGCGTGAAGTCCGTGACCAGCGGCTATATCGGCGGTGCCTATCCCGATCCTACCTATGAACAGGTCTGTTCGGGCAACACCGGCCATGCCGAGGCGATCCGCATCGCCTATGACCCGGACATGATATCCTATGGCGATTTGCTTGATATCTTCTTCGCCACCCATGATCCAACGACGCTCAACCGCCAGGGGAACGACATCGGCACTCAATATCGATCCGCCATCTTCCCTCATTCCCCTGAGCAGGAGGTCGAAGCGAAAGCAGCTATCGAGCGGGCGCAGGCCGATCATGCCAACCCCATCGTCACCACGATCGAAGCCGACGCGCCCTGGTATCCGGCGGAGGACTATCATCAGAAATATTGGGAGCGGGTGGGGGATCGAAACCCTTATTGCATGGCGGTGATCCCGCCCAAGCTAGCCAAGCTGCGCAAGGGCTTTGCCGAACGGATCGCTGGCTGATCCGTTCGTCGCCAACGGCTTGCTCTCATTGCTGCCATCTTTAGACTGGTGATGATTGCGCCCTCATGGCGAATGGGATGAGAAAATGAGCAGGCATCTGGTACTGGCCGCACCGATTTTGTTGTTCGCGCTTTCCGGCTGCATTGCGCGGACGGCCGCGAACATCGTCACCATGCCGGTGCGGGCGGGCGGGCAGGTGGTGGACTGGACGACCACCAGCCAGGATGAGGCCGACCGCAATTACGGCCGCAAGATGCGCAAGCAGGAGGCTCAAGAGGGGCGCGAGCGCAAGAAAGCCGAAGAGCAACGTCGCCGCGACTGCCGCCGCGCGGGCTATGAGGATTGCTGAGGCAGTATCTCCCGGCGCCGTCGCACGCAGTGGGTGAGCTTTAAGCACGCCGTGAGGATCAGGCAGCCGCTCTCCGCAGCCGGTCGTTGATCGCGATTCCGATCCCCTCGTTTGGAATAGGCGCGACCGCGATCCGCTGCGCCGCGCTCGCGTCTGCCAGGTGCAGCGCCGCAAACAGGTTGGCCGCCGCCTCCCGCACATCGGCCTCCGGACTGAGGTTGATGTTGCAAGGCATCAGCCCGAAACCGATCAGATATTCGTCCTTCTCCGCCTTGAGAGCGCCGAGCCGCACGGGCTTGGATGGCGCATAATGGCTTTCAAGTTGCCCCGGCGCCTCGATCTTCGCGTTCGCGACCTCCATCACGACGGGCAGCCGCGCCTCCTCCTCCAGCATCGCCGCGGTGATCGGTCCCGGCCTCAATAAACGGACGCATTTATCTTCCGGCGCCACGATGGTGGATTCCAGCCCCTCGCTGGTTGGCCCTTCGTCCAGGATCATGCGGATCTTGCCGTTCAGGCTGGAGAGTACATGCTCCGCCCGCGTGGGACTGATCGATCCGCTGCGATTGGCGGAAGGGGCAGCGAGCGGCCGGCCGCTTTCCCGGATCAGCGCCCGCATCGCCGGATGGGCGGGAAGGCGCAGCGCCACGGTCGGCAGCCCGGCCGTCACCAGCGGCGACAGCCCGCTATCCGCCCGCACCGGCAGCACCAGCGTCAACGCGCCCGGCCAGAAGCGCTCCGCCAGCCGCGCCGCTACGGGAGAGAATTCGGCGAGCCGCTCCGCCATGTCCCGATCGGCGACATGCACGATCAGCGGATTGAAGCTTGGCCGTCCCTTGGCGGTATAGATGGCCGCGACCGCATTGGAATCCGTAGCGTCGGCGGCAAGGCCGTAGACCGTCTCAGTCGGCACCGCGACAGGCTCGCCCGCGCGGATCAGTAATGCCGCCTCGCGCAGGGCTTCGCTGCCATAAGGGCATATTCGGGTGGGTAAGGCTGGATTTGGGATGTTCACGGCCCCCGCGTATAAACCTCGCTCCGGGGGAGTAAAAGACCATTACTACAGATGAGTGACAGCCGAGAGCCGCTTGCCCGTGCGCGCCCGCAGGTCTAAGCGCGGAGCCATGAACGACGCGCTTCTCACCCGTATTGCCGAAGCTCTGGAGCGGATCGCTCCGCCGCCCGTTTCCGCCGCCGATCTTGCCGCCGCCCCCGCCTATGTCTGGAACGGATCGACCATTCGCGCGGTGGAGGCGTTCGCGCCCGTCGATTACGATCTGCTGACCGGCATCGACGCGCAAAAGGCCGCGCTGCTGGAAAACAGCCAGCGGCACGCGGCCGGCCATGCCGCGCACGACGTGCTGCTGTGGGGCGCGCGGGGCACGGGCAAGTCGGCAGTGGTCGCCGCCGTCGTCGGCAAGCTCCAGCAGGAGGGGCAAGACGTCGCCCTGCTGCAATGCGCGATCGATGAACTCGCCAGCCTGCCGCAACTGTTCACGCTGCTGCGAAATACGCGGCGGCCCTTCATCCTCTTCCTCGACGATCTCGGCTTCGACGAAAGCGGCGTCGGGGACGCGCGTGCGCTGCGGTCCCTGCTGCAGGGCGGCACCGCCGCCCGCCCCGCCAATGTGCGCCTTTACGTGACCTCGAACCGGCGCCACATCGTCCCGCGCCACCTGTCGGAGCAGGATGATCCGGTCAACCCGCGCGACGTGGTGGAGGACAAGATGGCGCTGTCCGACCGCTTCGGGCTCAGCCTTGGCTTCCACGCCATCGACCAGGACGCCTATGTCGCGATCGTCGGCGGCTATGCGGCAAAGCTGGGCCTCAGCTTCGATCCGCTCGAAGCGATCCAGTGGGCGACGCAGCGCGGCAGCCGCTCAGGCCGGGTGGCCTGGCAATATGTCGTGGAACTGGCCGGCCGTAACGGCATTGCGGTCCCGGCCTGATCGGCACGGGGCGGCGATTATTTCGCCGCCGTCACGCGCCACACCACATTCCCGACATCGTCGCTGACCAGCAGCGCGCCCTTTGCGTCCGCCGTCACGTCGACCGGCCGGCCATGAGCCTTGCCTTCAGCGCTCAGAAAGCCGGTCAGCAAGTCGATCGGCTTGGCCTTGCCGACCTCGCCATTCTCGCCGAAAGGAACGAACACCACCTTGTAGCCCGCCGCTGGCTTGCGGTTCCAGCTGCCATGCAGGCCGACAAAGGCCCCATTTACGAACGGCGCGCCAAGCTGGACCTTGTCGGCGAAGGCGAGGCCCAGCGGCGCCACATGATTGCCCAGCGCATAATCCGGCCGCTTGGTATATTCCCGGACTTCTGGCCGCTGCGGCTGGACCCGCCGGTCCTCATAACCGCCCCAGTAATTCCACGGCCAGCCATAGAAGCCGCCAAACTCCACCCGCGTCAGATAGTCGGGCACAAGGTCCGCGCCCAGCATGTCGCGCTCATTCACCACGCTCCACAGCGCGCCGCTCTTCGGCTCGAATGCCAGCCCCACCGGGTTGCGCAAGCCCGAAGCATAGATGCGATAGTCGCCCGTCTTTGGATTGACCTCCAGCACGGCGGCGCGGTTCGCCTCATTCTC
This sequence comes from Sphingobium bisphenolivorans, assembly GCF_000412635.1. Taxonomy (GTDB): domain Bacteria; phylum Pseudomonadota; class Alphaproteobacteria; order Sphingomonadales; family Sphingomonadaceae; genus Sphingobium; species Sphingobium bisphenolivorans. Next base: position 175,061 of record NZ_ASTG01000010.1, on the reverse strand, counting down.
CAGCCCGCCTTCCGCGATATTGCTGTTGGATCCGACGCCGACATAGAGCAGCCCCTGCGGGCTCGCCACCAGGCTTCTGGTCCAATGCATGTTCGGCGCCTGTGCGGGCAGATTGAGGATCTTGCGGCCCTTGCCGGTGATCTTCGTGTCGCCCTCCTTGTAAGGGAAGGCCATCAGCGCATCGGTATTGGCGACGAACAGCGTGTCGCCGATCAGCGCCATGCCATAGGGCGCGTTCAGGTCGGTAAGGAAGGCGCTCTTCACCTCCGCCTTGCCGTCGCCATCGGCATCGCGAAGCAGGGTGATGCGGTTGGCCGAAGGCACGCCCGCGCCCGCCTTGTCCATCAGATAGCCCATCACCCGGTTCACGATGCCGCCGGTCGGGCGCGGCGGGCTGTTGGTTTCCGCCACCAATATGTCGCCATTGGGAAGGCGCAGCAGCGATCGCGGATGATCCAGCCCCTCGGCAAAGCGCGCCACGCTGAGCCCTTTCGCGGCCACGGGCTTCTCTCCGCCCTGCCAGCGTTCGACGTCCGCGACGTTGATCGTCGGGATCATCTCGCTGCGCGGAGCGGTGAAAACCGGCTCCTTGCCGACATCCGCTCCGGCGGCAAGCTCCGCCTTATCCCCTTGTGCGAAATAGAGGATTGCGCCGCCCAACAGGAGCAGGACGATCAGGACGAGTGCGATCAGATGCTTCTTCATGTCATCATCTCTATGCGGGGAAGGGGCGCCCGGCAAGGCGCTGGTCGGGAGCGGGCGCCGCTATTTCCCGCGCTCGCGCAGCCACAGCAGCAGGGCGATCAACAGGCCCAATGCCGTCCCGATCAGCAGCCCGGCACTGGGCTGACCCATCATGCCGCCGACGATCGCTCCACCCAGGATCAGCAGCGCGATGATCGCGCCGGCACCGGTCGGGTTCTTCTTGCCGTTTGTCATTGTCTGCCCTTGCCATGCGGCCGGCGCCGACGCCAGCGTCTTTGAAGCCGTGCCGTTTCAGGACCTACCTGTCCCATCGCGGGATGGCTGTGCCGCTGCGGGATTTGGCTAACCCGCTGATAACCTTCGTTAGCCGCTGCCTTGCGTCCAACACCGGAATTGGCACGCCGCTTGAGTGGCTTTTCCTACCGCCACGCGGCGGACTTTCGGGGGGTTCAGTGATGCACATGCCATATGTTTCCGGCAGGAACAGCTATGACGACGCGGCCGAGTTGATGGCGGCGTTTGGCGATAACGCCGGTTACGAAGCGGCCGCACGCGCAGACCGCAGCCGGGACCTCGGCAATCATATCCGCTTCTGCCACTGGCGGCAGATTGAACGGCTGATCGTCCTGCTGACCTATGATGCGCCGATCGGCACCATCCACTGACAGGCAGGAGGGTGAGCCTGCGGCCTTGTGCCGCAAGCTCGCCGGCCCGTTACAGCCGTAGCCCTGCCGTTTCGGGAAGGCCGGCCAATATGTTGAGGTTCTGCACGGCGGCGCCCGCCGCGCCCTTGCCCAGATTGTCCAGCGCCGCCACCAGCCGCGCCTGACCGCTTTCCTCACTGCCGAACACGAACAGCGCAAGGCGATCGGTCGCGCCGACATGCTCCAGCCGCACTTGCGTCATGGCTGAGCTGTCCTCCAGCGACGCGACGCTGACGATGGCCGACCCTTCATAGGCGGCGGCGAGCGCCGCATGAATGTCGGCGACGCGCGGCGTTCCCGGCAGCGCGCGCAGTTGCAACGGCACCTCCACGATCATGCCGCGATAGGCGTTGGCGACCGCAGGCGCGAACAGCGGCAGATGCTGCAATCCCGAATAACGCTGCATTTCCGGAATATGCTTGTGGCCGAGGCCAAGCCCGTAGGGGCGGAAAGCGCTCGGCGCGCCCTCGCTGCCCTCATATTCGGCGATCATCGACTTGCCGCCGCCGGAATAGCCCGAAGCCCCGGACACCGTCACCGGCCAGTCCATCGGCAGCAGACCCGCCAGCACCAGCGGGCGGACCAGCGCCAGGAAGCCGGTCGGCCAGCAGCCGGGATTGGCGACCCGCCGCGACTCCGCCAGCTTTTCGCGATGCCCCGGCTCCAATTCTGCGAAGCCGTAGGTCCAGCCATCCGCCACGCGATGGGCGGTAGAGGCATCGATCACACGGGTACGATCATTGTCGATCAGCGCCACCGCTTCGCGCGCCGCATCGTCAGGCAGGCACAGGATGACGACATCCGCCGCGTTCAGCGCCTCGCGCCGTGCTGCCGCATCCTTGCGCTTGGCCTCGTCAAGCGTAATGAGCGAGAGTTCGGGGCGGCCGGCGATCCGCTCGTTGATTTCAATGCCCGTCGTACCGACGCCACCGTCGATGAAAATATTCTGCGTCATGCGCCTATCCTCCGCCGCGCGATGATCGGTTTCGCATGATCCGCCGCCAACCGTCCGACGACCTCTGCCAGAGGCTCGATCACGACCGCCATCCAGTGCGCGTTCGCATGCAAGATATTGTCGCTGTCGGTCATGATGCCGACATGCCCCGGAAAGAAGATGAAGTCCCCTCGCCGAAGCGGCGCATCCGACGGCAGCGGGGAGCCGATCCCCTCGCGCTGCAGATCGGTGTCGCGCGGCGCCTTGATGCCGCATTGGCCCAGCGCCACCTGCACCAGCCCGGAACAGTCGATGCCCCGATGTCCGCGCCCGCCCCAGACATAAGGCTGCCCCAGATAGGCTTTCGCAACATCGACCCAGTCGCGTTCCAGTGCAGCGATGTCGCCGGCATGACGCTGGTGGATATAGCCTTCCGCGCAGGCGAAGAAATCCCCGGCGGCTTCCGCTGCGAACCGTGCTCCGCGCGGCCAATAGTCGGCGACGGGCGACTTGATGTCCGGCGCACTGAACAGCGGGGCGGTGCCGGTGATGATCCGGCTGTTGATCACTTCCCGAACGTCCAGCGCCTCGCGCCGGACATAGCCGACATAGCCGTCATGGCCGCAAAAGCCCCAAGCCCAATCGGTCGTCACATCCAGTGCGTGGAAGCTTTCGCCGCGCAGCAATTCGCTGACCGCCTGCGCCTTCGGCGTGTCGCCGGCGAGAACGGGTGCCCCTGCCGCAACGCAGGTCAGCTCGACGGCGCGCGCGTAATGGGCGGAAAACAGGATGCCGGCGAGCGCGAGATCGGCAAGGTCGCCACGCGCGGCATGGACACGCGGGTCCAGCTTGACCGAGCGGCCGTCCAGCTTGAAACGAATCCGTTCAGGCGCGGTGCCCTGCGTGGGAGAGGTTGTGACGTTCATCGCGGCCGGTTCCTGCGATGAAATGGTGAAAGGCGTCAAGGAATTCCGCCCCCTTGGGCGTCCGGGTGATGAAAATATTGCGTCGGTCGGCGGAGTCCCGCTCCCGACGCAGATATCCGAGGGCAGAAAGCTTGTTCAGCGCCCGCGTGATGACCGGCTTTGAAACATTCAGCGCTTCGGCAAGGCCACGCACCGTATGCGGACCGCCGCTGATATAGACGGTCAGCATCAACGCCATCTGCCGATTGGTCAGGTCGGGCTTGCCGGATCGAACATAATCGACCAGCGTGCGCATCCATTGACTGAGTGGCTTTACGCCCGGCTGGTCAACCGCGACATCTTGGTCCTGAGCAGATTGGGCATCCATGTCCGCGAAACGCACGATAGCCAATCCGGTTGCGTAACGGCCTTCCCAAAGCCTTTCTTTTTACTTTTTATGACCATAGCGCGCCTGCAACATATGGAAGACGCTTCGCAAACCAAGAGCTTCGCCGCCCTTGGGACGCCCTGGCCGCGACGACGGACGCCAGGCGAAGGTATCGAGGTGCAGCCACTTGGCATTCTCGGGCACGAAGCGCTTGAGGAACAGGGCAGCAGTGATGGCGCCGGCAAAGCCGCCTTCGCCCGCATTGTTGATGTCGGCGACATCCGACTTCAGCATCTCGGCATAACCGTCCCACAGCGGCAGCCGCCAGCTCGGATCATCGACCTGCCTGCCGGCTTCCTCCACGTCCGCCGCAAGGCCATCGTCATTGGTGAAGAGGGCAGGGAGATCCGGCCCCACCGCAACCCGCGCGGCGCCGGTCAGCGTCGCATAATCCACGATCAGTTCGGGCTGGCTCTCCCCGGCGAGCGTTAGGGCATCGCCCAGCACCAGTCGCCCTTCCGCGTCGGTATTGCCGATTTCCACCGTCAGGCCCTGCCGTGTGCGCAATATGTCCCCCGGCCGGAACGCGTTGCCGCCGATCGCATTCTCCGCCGCCGGGATCAGCAGGTGCAGCTGCACCGGCAGCCGCGCCCCCATGATAAGCTGCCCCAGCGCCAGCGCGTGCGCCGCGCCGCCCATATCCTTCTTCATCAGCCGCATCGCTGAAGACGGCTTGATGTCGAGACCGCCGCTGTCGAAGCAGATGCCCTTGCCGACAACCGCGACCTTCGAATGCTTCGGATCGCCCCAGCGCAGTTCGATCAGCCGGGGCGCGAAGCTCTTGTCCGCCGCCTTGCCCACCGCATGGATCATCGGGAAGCCCTGTTCCAGCGCATCGCCTCGCGTCACGCCGAACTCCGCGCCGAACCGTCCGGCGAGCCCCTTGGCCGCCGCTTCCAGTTCCGCAGGCCCCATGTCGGCGGCCGGAGTGTTGACGAGATCGCGCACCAGCGCGACCGCCTCGGCCAGCCGCACGGCTTCCTCGATCCGAGCGACTTCCCCCGTCAGCAGCACGCGGCCTCCGCCGCCGTTCTCATCCTTGCGGTAGCGGTCGAAGCGATATTGCCCCGTCAGCCAGCCGAGCATCGCCGCGCCCGCCTCCGCTCCGGTCAGGCGATAGCTTCCCTCGGGCAACGTCTCGGCCAGCTTGGCGAGGCACCAGGGACCGAGTTTGCCGGCGTCCGCCACCCCGGCGACCACCGACCAATCGGTGGCATCGTCGCCTGACAGGATCGCCTGTTCGAACGGCTTGCCCTTGAACTTCTGCGCCGCCGCCATGGTGCGCACCCGCGCCGGCTGGCTGCTGAGCCAGGCCTCCAGCCCCTTGGAATCGACGATCTGGATCGAACGGGCGGGCTGATTGTTGTCGGCTTTGAGCAGGTCGGAAAAATCGGTCATGACGCCGTTCTGAAGAAGAGGGCGAAGGATGAAAAGTGCATTTTTTCACCGCTATGCCCGCTCGGCCGGACGCGCGGATATTTGCCTCGCCGACTGAACAGGCCTAGATTGATGATCGGCAATCGAAAGGAGAGACATCATGATGCACACCGACGACAGCCGTCTTCAGGCGCTTCGTGCCCGCGCTTACGCGTTGGCGGAAAGCGGCCGGTATAACGGAGCACACGCGGTGGAGCAGGCGTTGATCGCGGAGGGCTGGGACAATGCCGCCGCCGCGCTCCAGAGCAGCTATACCCGCAAGGCGATCAGCGAGCGCTGTCTGGCGGCCAAGCCGCACTGATGCGGTCATCGCATTGGAGGAGGAGGGGCGGGCCGCTTGTCGTTGCGGCCCTGTTCCTGCGCGGCTGCTCGGCGGCGGACCACCAGGAAAATGCGGCGGCTGCCGGCAATGAAGCCGCCGTCTCCAATTTCGCCAGCCGCATGTCGGGCCAGCCTCAGCCGCCGCCTGCCGCCAAAGCGTTCGAGCTTGCCGAGAAGACCGACCAGCTCGAATTCGTCTATGTCTATCCTGCCGCAGCGGCGCAGATCCCCCCACTGGTCGACAAGTTCCAGAAGGCGATGACCACCGCCAAGGCCGACGCGCTCAAGATGGCGCAGCAGGACCAGAAGGCGGCCAAAGAGTCGGGCTTTCCCTTCCGCCCGCACAGCCTGGAAACGCGCTGGACGGTGACGGCGGAAACGCCCCGCTTCCTCGCGCTTCAGTCGGAAAGCTACATCTACACCGGCGGCGCGCATGGCATGACCGGCTATGACGCACTGCTCTGGGACCGGGAGCGGCACCGTGAAACTGCGATCGAGGCGCTGATGACCTCCCCGGCCGAGTTCGCCACCGCCATTCGCGACCGCTTCTGCGACGCGCTGGACAAGGCACGCGCGAAGAAGCGCGGCGCGCCCGTCAACCGCAGCGGCGACGATGATTTCACCGCCTGTATCGACCCGATGCAGCATGTGCTGGTGCCGACCTCCAGCACGGGCAAGCTGATCGACGGCGTCACCGTGGTCGTCGGCCCCTACAGTGCCGGCCCCTATGCGGAAGGCACCTATGACATAGCGCTGCCGGTCGACGCCGCCATGCGCAAGGCGATCAAGACCGAATATCAAGACGCGTTCGCCGACGCGCCATAGATCTTTGAAATGCGCAGTGGTGCAACATACTCCTGCTGAAGCAGGAGAACATCACTAGCTAGACCGAGAGGACAGTTTCAGCCCCGAGGCACCCCATAAAGATCGTGCTCGTCGGCATCCTCGACCAGCACGTTCAATATGTCACCGGTCTTCACGCCCTCGGCGACGTCGCGCAGGAAGACATTGCCATCGATCTCCGGCGCATCGGCCTGGCTGCGGGCAGTCGCCCCGATCGAGCCGTCCTCGTCCGGCTCACCCACCTCGTCGATGATCACCGGCAGCACGCGCCCGATCTTCGCCTGCAATTTGGCGGCGGAGATGGCAGCGGTCTTCTCCATGATCCGCTGATAACGTTCTTCCTTGACCTCCTCGGGCACCGCGTTCGGCAGGCCGTTGGCGCTCGCGCCCTCGACCGGCTCGAAGCGGAAGGCGCCGACCCGATCCAGCTGCGCCTCGTCCAGCCACTCCAGCAGATATTCGAAGTCCGCCTCCGTCTCGCCGGGGAAGCCCACGACGAAGGACGACCGTATCGCGATGTCCGGGCAGATGTCCCGCCACTTCCGGATGCGGTCCAGCACCTTGGCCTCGTTCGCCGGGCGCTTCATCAGCTTCAGCACCGAAGGCGCGGCGTGCTGGAACGGAATGTCCAGATAGGGCGTCAGCAGCCCCTCTGCCATCAGCGGGATCACCTGATCCACATGCGGATAGGGATAGACATAGTGCAGCCGTACCCAGGGCGGCGTGCCCTCGGCGGTGCGCAGCTGCCCCAGTTCGCGCGCCAGGTCGGTCATGTGCGCCCGCACCTCGCGCCCCTTCCACTGGCGCGCCTCATGCCTTGTATCGACGCCGTAAGCCGATGTGTCCTGGCTGATGATCAGCAGTTCCTTCGTGCCCGCATGCACCAGCTTCTCCGCCTCGCGCAGCACCGCGTCGACGCGGCGGCTTACCAGATCGCCGCGCAGCGAAGGGATGATGCAGAAGGAGCAGCGATGATTGCAGCCCTCGGAAATCTTCAGATAGCTGTAATGGCGCGGCGTCAGCTTGAGGCCGCCCTCGGGCACCAGATCGACAAAGGCGTTGGGCACCGGCGGGGAGGCGTCATGCACCGCATTCACCACCGCCTCATATTGATGGGCCCCGGTGATCGCCAGCACCTGCGGGAATTTGGCGCGGATCATCTCCGCCTCATTGCCCATGCAGCCGGTAACGATGACGCGGCCATTTTCCGCCATCGCCTCGCCGATCGCCTCCAGTGACTCTTCCTTCGCCGAATCGAGAAAGCCGCAGGTATTGACCAGCACGACGTCGGCGCCGGCATAGTCGGCGGACATCTGATAGCCGTCGGAACGCAGCTTGGTCAGGATGCGCTCGCTATCGACCAGCGCCTTGGGACAGCCCAGCGACACCATGCCGACCTTCGGCGCTTCGGGAATTTTGGTTGCCATGATCGGCGCGCACATAGGGATTTTTGGCGACGATGTCACGGGCCCCGCCCGAAATCACCGCAGCGCGCGCGCTTCGCCGGCCGCATGCCCCTGCACGATCTCGATAATCAGGTCGCCGGTCTGCAGCTTCGCCGCGCCTTCCTCCCAAAAGCCGATGGCGCGATCATCGCGATAGATGCGCACGCCAAGCCCGGTATCGATCGCGGAGAGCGGCTGGCCGATCTCTTCGGGCGCAGCGAACCGCTCGTTCAGTTTCACCTCGCCGCCCGACGCCGCCAGGTCGGCCATATAATCGGCGATATGCCTGCCGCTGGTGCTGCCCGCCAGCAGCAGTCCCGCGAAACTGACCGGGTTGATGACCGTCGTTGCGCCGGCCTGCCGCGCGGGCAGTTCATTATCCTCGTTGCGCACTACGATGCTGATCGGCAGGCGAGGGGCCAGATGCCGCGCCGTCAGCGTGATCAGGATCGACGTGTCATCCCGCCCTGCCGATACGATCAGCGTGCGCGCCCGGTGGATCGCCACATCCTTCAGCGTCCGATCGCGCGTCGAATCGCCGCACATGATGTTGCAGCCAAGGTCCTCCGCCTCGGCCAGCGCCTTCTCTACCGGATCGACCACCACGATCTCGCGCGGATCGACGCCCCGCGCGAGCAGTTCGCGCACCGCCTCGCTCCCGCTCGTGCCGAAGCCGGTGACGACGATATGATTATGCAGATCGGCCTGAATGCGAGCCATGCGCCACCTGTAGAAGATGTTGCGGAAGAAGAGATTATAGGCCGTCCCAAGAAAGATCAGCCACACGAACAGCCGGATCGGCGTTACCAGCAGCGCTTCGAACAGCCGCGCTTCGGGGCTCACCGGCACGATATCGCCATAGCCGACGGTCGTGACCGTCACCGTCGTGAAATAGAGCACATCGACAAAGCTGATCTGATTGTCGAGATTGTCCTTGAGGCCGTCGCGCCCAACCCAGTGGATCAGCAGCACCAACGCGATCAGCCCGAACACCAGTGCCACCCGCCAGGCAAGATCGGCCCACACCGGCATGCCGGAACGCCGCCGCAGAAATCCGGTGGCGCTCGACGGCGGCTTGGTGGTGACGATCCTCACCGGTCCGCGATGTCCGTGCTGAAGGAGAGGGAAATGGGCGGCATTGCGGTGGTTCTAGCTGCCTGGCGGGGCACATGCTAGGGGAGTAGAGCCCTAACCCTTCAACAATACATCGATAACTCGTCATCTTAGCGCAAGCTGGGCTCTCGTGGGGCTGGGTCGTGCTCTCTCGCCTGAGATCCCAGCTTGCGCTGGGATGACGGAAGATTACCCGCCAAACACCGCCGCCGTAGCCGCCATCGCGCCATCCTGCGTCAGGTCGTAATGCAGCGGGGTCACAGTCACATAACCCTCCGCGATCGCCGCCAGATCGCTTCCTTCCGGAACCGCGTCGCTCTTGCCGAGGCCAAACCAGTAATAGTGGTAGCCGCGCGGATCGGTGCCCTCGATGATCTTCGTGCGGTCGACATCATGAAAGCCTTGCCGCACCACCCGGACGCCCTTCACCGCTTCTGGAGCGAGCGCCGGGAAGTTCACGTTGAACAGCAGCCTTGGGCTGGCGGGCATTTCGATCAGCGGCCGCAGCACCCGCTCACCCCATGCTCGCGCCGCCGCGAAGGGAACCGCGTCATCCATGCCTTCCCGCTCATAGACCTGGCTCAACGCGATCGACTTGATGCCGGAAATCGCCCCCTCCATCGCGGCGGAAACGGTGCCGGAATAGGTCACGTCCTCCGCCAGATTGGCGCCGCGATTGACGCCCGACAGCACCAGGTCGGGCTTTGCATCCTTCATCAGATGCCCCACCGCCATCATCACCGCATCGGTCGGCGTGCCGGTGACGCTATAATGCTTCTCGCCATGCTCCCGGATGCGCAGCGGCCGCGTCAGCGTCAGGCTGTGCCCCGCACCGGACTGCTCCTCGCTGGGCGCAACGATCCAGATGTCGTCGGAAATCGCCCGCGCAATCTCCTCCAGCACCTTGAGGCCCGGAGCATGAACTCCATCGTCATTGGTGAGCAGGATGCGCATGAATTTCCCTGACTTCCGTTTGCTTCGAGCTTAAAAACCCTGCGCACCCGTTCCGACAAGCTCGAACCGAACGGGAAGGGGGGAAATCAGGCGGGCGTGAGAACCGTCAAACCGCCCATATAGGGCGCCAGCACCTCCGGCACGACGACGCTGCCATCCTCCTGCTGGTAATTTTCCAGCACCGCCACCAGCGTCCGGCCGACCGCCAGGCCCGACCCGTTCAGCGTATGCAGGAAGCGCGTCTGCTTCTCCCCTTCGGGCTTGAAGCGCGCGTTCATCCGCCGCGCCTGAAAGTCGCCGCAGTTGGAAACGGAACTGATCTCGCGGTAGGTCTGCTGGCTGGGCAGCCAGACTTCCAGGTCCCAGGTCTTGCGCGCGCCGAAACCCATGTCGCCGGTGCAGAGCAGCATCTTGCGATAAGGCAGCCCCAGCGCCTGCAACACGCCCTCGGCGGCCGCGCACATGCGCTCATGCTCGGCCTCCGACTCCTCGGGCTTGCAGATCGCGACCAACTCGACCTTCTCGAACTGATGCTGCCGGATGAACCCGCGCGTGTCGCGGCCGGCCGATCCTGCTTCCGAGCGGAAACAAGGCGTCAGCGCCGTCAGCCGCAGCGGCAGGCTCTCGACCGGCACGATCTGCTCGCGCACCAGATTGGTGAGGCTGACTTCCGCCGTCGGGATCAGCCACCGCCCGTCGGTCGTGCGGAACAGGTCCTCGGCAAACTTCGGCAACTGCCCCGTGCCGAACAGCGCCTCATCGCGCACCAGCAGGGGCGGGTTGACCTCCTCATAGCCATTCTCGCCCGACTGGCGGTCCAGCATATATTGCGCCAGCGCGCGATGCAGCCGCGCCATCTGCCCGCGTAGCGCCGTGAACCGCGCGCCCGAAAGCGCCGCGCCCCCCTCGAAATCCAGCCCCAGAGCCGGTCCGAAATCGGCATGATCCTGCGGCGTGAAGCTGAATTCGCGCGGCTCGCCCCAGCGTGCCACTTCGACATTGCCCGCTTCATCTTCGCCGAGCGGCACGTCGTCGGCGGGAAGATTCGGGATCGCCGCCAGCTTCGCCGCCAGCGCCTCGCCGACCTCGCGGTCCTCTGCCTCCAGAGCCGGCATGCTCTCCTTGAGTGCCGCCACTTCGGTCTTCAGTGCCTCGGCCGTCTCCATGTCCTTCTGCGCCATGGCCTGGCCGATCGCCTTGCTCGCCTCGTTTCGGCGGGCCTGGCCCTGCTGGAGCTGCGTCTTGATCGCCCGGCTGCGCTCATCGAGCGCCAGCAGTTCCGCGCTGAGCGGCTCAAGCCCGCGACGGGCAAGGCCGGCGTCGAAAGCTGCGGGATTTTCGCGAAGGAAACGAATGTCGTGCATGGGCCAGCCCTATGCCGTTCCGGGCGCAGCCGCGCAAGGCGCTGCCTCACGATATCCGGCCGACGCCTCCCCCCGGACGCATCGGCCGGATCGCCCCGCTTAAGTCCGGATCACCGGGATCGGTTCGGCTGCGCCTTCTTCCGCGGCCTTGTTGCGTGCGAAACGCTTGCGCGCCAGCAGGGCGGCGGCGCCGGCACCGAACAGCAGCACCATCGGCGGTGCCGGCACATCGGTGGGCGGCGGCGGCGGATGATGGTCCCCGCCCGAGGAGCTTGAAGAACTGCTCGACGTCGAGGAACTGGTCGAGGTGGAGGAGGAGGTGGACGACGAGGTCGACGAACTCGTCGAGCTGGAGGTGGACGAACTGCTCGTCACATTGCCGCTGGAGGTCGAGACATTCCCGCTCGACGTCGACACATTACCGCTCGACGTCGAGACACCGCCGGTGGAGGTCGATACCCCCCCGGTGGAGGTGGAAGTGGACACGCCGCCGGTGGAGGTCGACACGCCCCCTGTAGTCGAACTGGTGGAACTCGTGATCCCGCCGGTCGAACTGCTGGTGGAGGAGATGACGACCGATCCTCCGCTCGATCCCCCGCCGCTGCCGCCGAAGAAGCCGCCTACGAAACCGCCCCCGCCAAAGCCGGGGCCACCCGCCATCACGATCGGCCCCCCACCGCCACCGCCGGACATGACCGGCATTTCGGCCGGCATCGGCGCGGGGAGGGGAACGGGTGCCGCCTGGCTGGTCACCGTCACCGTCTGCGGCGCGCAGGACACGGTCTTCACCACCCGGCGCTTGACCGTCTGCACCGCATAGCGTTTGCGCGGAGCGGCCTTGGTGCTCTTGGTGCTGTGGACCACCGCCGGCCGCGCGCTCTCGGCGACATGGACGGCGCCGCCGCCGATGATCGCTCCCCCGCAAGCGCAGGCGCATAATTTAGCGAGTGCCATTCGTACCGACATAGGTTCCACTCTTGATGTCTTGCCTGCGCCCCTTTCCCGAATTCGGTGCCAGCGGGAAAGGAGCGGCGGCCATTGCGTAAGATTAAAAACGCAAAAGAAAGCGTTAACTTCAATGGCGTTAACCCTGAATGTCGCCACCAAGTCGAGATAATTTATAACTAAAGTCAAATGATCATGGTTAACGTCCCATTGTGATACGATCCGCCGCCCCGCTGTTTATGCGCTTGCCTCATTTCTTTTCGGAGATTGAAGCAGGGCGGACTCGCCGCATTTCCGTTCATCGTCTGTATCGCTACCCCGTGCGATATCGCCCGCTTTCGATTGGGCGCTTGTGTCGGCCTTCGCCGCTGGCTATTAGGCGCCGTCAATCACAAGTCACGGATACCCCGGCACTTTGAGCACCGGGGATCATGCGAGTCGGAGAGCCAGATGGCATCGGTCCTGAATTCCGATAAAGACGGCCACACCCCGCCCAAGTCGGCCGTAACACTACCCCCCGACTATCGTCCCTCGGCAGACGAAGAGTTCATGAACCCCCTGCAGCTTGAATATTTCCGGCAGCGTCTGTGGGACTGGAAGAAGCAGATATTGGCGGAGGCCGAAGGGACGCTCGCCGTGCTGCAGAACGAACCGCTGCGCGAGCCCGACCTCAACGACCGCGCGTCGAGCGAGACGGACTGGTCGATCGAACTGCGCACCCGCGACCGCCAGCGCAAGCTGATCTCCAAGATCGATGCCGCGCTCCGCCGCATCGACGAGGGTGAATATGGCTATTGCGAAGTGACCGGCGAGCCCATTTCGCTGGGCCGTCTGGAGGCTCGCCCGATCGCGACCATGACCGTCGAGGCGCAGGAGCGGCACGAGCGTCAGGAAAAAGTCTCCCGCGACGATTAACCTTTTCTCCATCCCGCCTTGGCACGTTCACTGCAAAATCAGTCGATTGTGCAAGGCGTTGTTGATGGATGACTATCAGGAAAGCTCCTCTCGCGGGCCGGCCCGTTCCGGCCCACGGGACAGCCTGTTCCTTTTGACCAGCCTGTCCTCGGTGGAAGGAACGCCGCTCGGCCGCGCTCGCGTGCGCAACCTGTCCGCGACCGGGCTGATGGCCGATTGCGAACGCGCGGTGCCATCAGGTGTTCGGGTCAGCTTCGCCCTGCGTGGGGTCGGTCAGGTGGAAGGTGTCGTTGTCTGGTCGCGGGAGGACCGCATCGGCATTGCCTTCGATGAGCGGATCGATCCGCAACTCGCGCGCCGTCCGGTGTCGGCCGGCGATTCGCGCCCGTCCCTGCCGGACTATCTGCGCCAGCACCGCCTAGTCCGTTAAGTCCGTTATCCTAGAAAAAACAAGCCCCGCGCCGTAAGGAATCCGGGGCTTTCGTGGTTCATGCAGGCTGGCCTCCATCCACGCCGCCTGCCTGAAAAGGGAACAGGCCGGGTCAGCGGCGTCCACCGCTGACCCATAGCCTTTCCCATAGGCGTCACCGGGTCAGTGTTGCGCCTCCATTTCCTCTTTCAAACGCAGCTTCTGCTTCTTGAGCGAGGCGACAAGGATCGCGTCGGGCAACGGCCGACTCGTCTCTGCCTTAATTCGAGCCTCGAGCCCGGCATGCTTGGCTGAAAGAGCTGAAATGTGGCTATTTTCCATGACATTCTCCTTACGAGGGCGATGGATGAGGGAGTAAATCACGATTCGGGTGTCATGTCTTCGCCCGTGTCGGGCTTTGCGACGGGCCGTCCCCAAATTTGCGATGGTTCGATCCCGTTGGGCGGGCTATCAAGGCCTTGGGGGCAAGATGATGAGCGTGAAAGTAGGTGTGCGGTGAGCCGGGAAGACATCATGCGTCGGCTGGAGCTGTTGCGAGTCGAGCATCGCGACCTCGATAGCGCGATCGCCGCGCTGGTCGGTTCCGGTTCGAGCGACCAGATGCAGGTCGCCCGTCTCAAGAAGCGCAAACTGCGCTTGCGCGACGAGATGACGATGCTGGAGGATGCACTGGTTCCCGACATCATCGCCTGAGTGGAAAGAAAGTTCGGCACAGGGCCGCCGCCACGCCCCTGAATGGGACAATTCGGGGTTAACACCGGGGATCGGGCCTGACATTCCGGCCGCTTTATGTCACACAGGCCGCATGTATCCCGTCCTCACTCCTGATCCTGGTCTTCACACCCGGCTGGTCGATGGCCTCTATGTCGAAGCCATGGTCATGGCGGATGAGGCACGCGCCTATTTCGACGTGCGGGAAGCGGCCGACCTGGAGATGGAGGACCCGATCCGGCGCGTCTCCTTCGCATGCGAATCGCTGAAGGTCACGACCCGCCTCATGCACATCATCGCCTGGCTGCTCAGCCAGCGCGCATGGCAGCGGGGCGAGATCAGCGCGGATGAGCTGAGCAACGACAAATATCGGCTCGGCCACGCCGCCGGAACGGACCCGGCCATCGCCTCGACCTTCCCGTTCGCCGCCCGCGCGCTGATAGAGGCGAGCCAGGATCTTTACGACCGGGTCGCCCGGCTGCAGGATCGCATGGGCGTTCCCAGGAGCCAGCCGACCGCCAGCCCGGCCCGCGCTCTGCTGGATCGGCTCAACACCGCCTTCTGATCGGCCGGCCGCCGCTTCGGGGCTGGTCATTTGCCTGATATCTGGTCTAGATCAGCCATATGAACACCGGTTTGCGGAACAGCCGCCGCACTTCAGGCATGCCGCAAGCTGCTCGCCTCTTCCTTGCGCCGCTGCTTCTGCTCGCGCCCGTGGTTTATGCGCAAACCGTGCCGCCGGCTGAGGCCGCGCCCGATCAGGACAGTCCGCTCGATCCTATGCCCGATATCGGCGTCGATTGGCCCGATATGGGCCAGCCCGATGACGTCGCCCTGCTGCCACGCGATCCGGCCGCCGAGGCCGCGCCGCTCCCCGCTGAGAATCCGGTCGAAGCGGTCGATGCGGCACCAGCGGAGGAAGATATCGCCACCTTCGCCGACACCGGTGAGGAGCGCCGCTACACGCTGCGCCTGGCCGGCCTTGACGGTATCGCCGACGCGCAGTTCAACAGCCGCTTCAACGAACTGTCGGTCCTTCATCTTGGCGAGGGGAAGCCCGCGAACCTTGCCCAGATCAACCGCCGCATCAAGGAAGACAGCGAATTGCTCGACCGCCTGCTACGCGCCAAGGGCTATTATGCCGCCCGCGTGCGCAGCAGCGTCGCTGCACCCCCGCCGGGGAGCGACCGCCTTGCCGTCACTTTCGATATCGCGCCTGGCACCCGCTACCTCCTTTCGTCGGTCGATATCGAAGGCTTGGCCTCCACCGGCGAGCGGGAACCCCGGCTCCGCGCCGCCTTCCCTGTCGAGGCTGGCGATCCGGTCGAGGCCGATGCGATCCTCGCCGGCCGGGACGCCTTGACCCTCGCGCTTGCCGAAAATGGCTTTCCCTTCGGCAAGGTGGAGGAGCCGGAAGTCCGCATCGACCATGAGGAGCGGAAGGGCGATCTCGACATCATCGTCGCGCCCGGCGCCTATCGGACCTTCGGTCAGATCCGCATGAAGGACGAGGCGTTGTTCAGCGCGCGCCATGTCCAGCGGATCGCCCGCTTCGAACCGGGCGACACCTATATGGCGTCGGATGTGGAGGATTTGCGGCAGGCGCTGGTGGCGACGGGCCTCGTCTCCTCGCTGACGCTGACGCCCGTGGATGCGGGCGATGGCGAGCATGTCGATCTTGCCATAGAGGCGCGCCCTGCGCCGCTGCGCACCATCGCCGGGGAACTGGGCTATGGCACGGGCGAAGGCTATCGCGCGGAGGTCAGCTGGCAGCATCGCAATCTCTTCCCGCCCGAAGGCGCGGTCACGCTGCGCGGCGTGATCGGTACGCAGGAACAAACCGCCTCCTTCACCTATCGCCGCAACAATTTTCGGGAGCGGGACCATGTGCTGACCGGCCTGCTGTCGGTCAGCAACATCAAGCGCGATGCCTATGACGCGCGTACCATCACGCTGGCGGGCGCGCTGGAGCGGCAGACCAACATCCTCTTCCAGAAGAAATGGGTGTGGCGCATCGGCGCCGAACTGATCGCGTCGGACGAAGCGGACGCTTTCAGCGGCGGCAGCCGCCGCACATTCCTGATCGGCGCCGTTCCGCTCAGCCTCACCTATGACGGCAGCGACGACTTGCTCAATCCGACGAAGGGCTTTCGCCTCGGCGGCCGCATCAGCCCTGAACTCTCGTTCCAGAACAGCAGTTTCGGCTATGCCCGGGTGCAGCTGGACGGCAGCATCTATCAACCGGTGAGCGACCGCATCGTCATCGCGGCGCGCAGCCGCTTCGGCACGATACTCGGTTCGACGGTCGATCGTATCGCTCCTTCACGGCGATTTTACGCAGGCGGCGGCGCGTCGGTGCGCGGCTATGGCTATCAGGCGATCGGTCCGCGCTACGGCCCGGACGATAAGCCCGTGGGCGGCAAGAGCTTGGCCGAATTTTCGCTCGAATCCCGCATCCGCTTCGGCAATTTCGGCGTCGTGCCCTTCGTCGATGCCGGCAATATCTCCACGACCTTCCTGCCGCGCTTCAGGGATCTTCGCATCGGCGCCGGGCTTGGGCTGCGTTATTACAGCAGCTTCGGCCCGATCCGCATCGATGTCGGAACCCCGCTCAATCCCCAGCCGGGTGATCCGAAGGTCGCCGTCTATGTCTCGCTGGGTCAGGCCTTTTGATGGACGAAGGCCAGCCCGAAGCCGCCACGCCGCCGCCACGCCGCCGCAGGAAATTCGCGCGGTGGGAGCGTTGGCTGGCGGGTTTCGTGGCGCTGCTTCTGCTGATCATGGCGGCGGCGCTGGTATGGCTCGACACGGCCCCCGGCCACCGCTTCCTTGTGTCGCGCATCGTGCGGATCAGCCCGCCATCGGGCCTGCGCATCCATGTCGATCGCATAGAAGGCAGCATCTATCACAAGGCTGTCCTCTATGGCCTCACTTTGTCGGATCCGAAGGGCAGCTTCCTCGACGCGCCGCGCGTGGAGCTTCAATGGTGGCCCTTCGCCTGGCTCTCCAACCGGCTCGACATCGACCGGCTCGTCATTCCGCAGGCGACCCTGCACAAGCTGCCCAAGCTCAACCCCAGCGAGCGGGAAGGGCCGATCCTGCCGGGCTTCGATATCCGCCTTATGGAGTTTTCGGTCGGCCGTCTCATCATCGATCGGGGCGTGACGGGCAAGGTGCAGCAGGCCACGCTTTCAGGCGACGCTGACATTCGCGGAGGGCGCGCGATCATTGATCTGTCCGCCCGGGTGCTGAATGGCGAGGACGCGCTGAACATCGCGCTCGATAGCAGGCCCGACGATAACAGGTTCGACCTCGACGTCACCGTCAATGCGCCGAATGGCGGCGTGCTCGCGCTGATGGCCGGGCTCAAGCAGGACGCCAATCTGCGCATTCGGGGCAAGGGCAGCTGGACCCGCTGGGACGGGCGGCTCGCTGGCACGCTCAGCAGTGAACCGGCGATCGACCTGAAGCTTGCCGCGCGCAGCGGCGCCTACACCGCGACCGGCACGATTGAGGGTGCGGCTCTGGCGGGGCAGGGGCTCGCCAAGCGCCTCTTCTCGCCACGCCTCGCCGTTACCGCGAGCGGATCGCTGACCAACCGGGTGATCGACGGCAAGCTTGCCCTGCGCTCCGCCGCGATCGACCTGAACGCGGATGGCGCCATCGACCTGCGCAACAACGCGCTCGACAATATGCTGGTCGATGTGAAGCTTGCCCGGCCGCAGGCTCTGCTCAAGAATATGCGCGGCCGCGACGTGGCCGCGCGGGTTCGGCTCGACGGGCCGCTCGCCGGTTTCGGCTACGAATATCTTCTGACCGCCAAACAACTGGCCTTCAGCAAGACCGTCATCCGCGAGGTGCGCGCCGATGGCAAGGGATGGAAGGCACGGGGCGGCCCTGCCATCATTCCCATTCGTTTGCGCGCCCGCAGCCTTGAGGGCCATGGCGACCTCATCGCCGGCATCATCCGCAATTTCCAGCTCGACGGCACGCTCCAGCTGAAGGACCAGCAGATCGTCAGCAATCCGATGGCGGTGCGGTCGGACAAGCTGCGTGGCCGGCTCATCATGCTCGCGAACCTGAGAACCGGGCGATATGATTTCGGCCTGGACGGGCAGATCAACGGCCTGGCCATTCGCGGCCTCGGGATCGTCGATCTGTCGTCCAAACTGCGCGCGGTTCCCGGACCCAAGGGCGCCTTCACGCTCAGCGGCCATGCGGTCGCACGGATGCGGCGGCTCGACAACAGCTTCCTGCGGTCCCTGGGCGGCGGCCTTCCCGTCGTGCGCAGCGGCCTGTCGCTAGGCCCCGACGGGCAGCTCCACTTCACCGATCTTCGCCTTGAAGCGCCCCATATCGGGCTCAATGCCACGGGCTATCGCCGCCGCGACGGCAGCTTCCATTTCGAAGGAACCGGCCAGCACAAAAGCTACGGCCCGCTCCGCCTCGTGCTCGATGGCAAGATCGAAAAGCCGACGATCGATCTCGTCCTGCAAAGTCCGCTGAAAGCGCTGGGCGTCACCAATATGCACGCGCATCTGATCCCCGATGCGAGTGGCTACAGCTTTACGGCCGAGGGCGGATCGACCCTCGGTGCCTTCAAGGGTGACGGCGCCATCCTCCTGCCCCCCGGCGGGCAGGCGGTGGTCCGCATCGCGCGGGTCACGGCGTCCGGCGTCACCGCCAGCGGCGACCTGCGCCCGGTCGAGGGCGGCTTGGATGGGCAGCTGGCGGTCAGCGGCCCGCTCAGCGGCACCATCGGCTTCGCGCCGGTCCGGGGCGTTCAGCAACTCGTCCTGAAGCTCGACGCCACCGACGCTAGCTTCGATGGCCCCACCGTCATCGGGGTTCGCCGGGGCAAGCTCGACGCGACGATCCTGCTCGATCCCGCCGGCACATCCGTCAACGCCACCGTGCAGGCGCGAGGCCTGCGCGTCGGCGGCATCCTGCTTGGCCGTCTTGCCGCCAACGCCGAACTCGTGGACGGCAGCGGCAAGGTGCGCGCCAGCCTGTCGGGCCAGCGTGGCCGCTTGTTCGACCTGCAAGGCGAGGCGCTGCTGGATCCCGACCGCATCCGCCTCTCGGCCAGCGGCACCATCGACAAGCGCCCCATCCGTCTGACCCGCGCCGCGCTATTCACCCGGACCGAGGGCGGCTGGCGCCTCTCTCCCGTGACGATCAGCTATGCCGGCGGTTCGCTGCAACTGGGCGGAGAATTGAGCGGCCAGACCACCAGCATAGAGGCGCGGATGCAGAAGCTGCCGCTCTCGCTGCTCGATATCGCCTCCGACAATCTCGGGCTTGGCGGCACGGCGACGGGCTCGCTCAGCTATGTCCAGACGCGCGGGGCCATGCCCACCGGCAAGGCGGAGCTGCGGGTGCGCGGCCTCTCGCGCTCCGGCCTGTCGCTCAGTTCCCGCCCCGTCGATGCCGGGGTCAATGCCGTGCTGACGCAGGACCGCCTCGCCACCCGCATGACCTTCCTCGCGGATGGGCAGACGATCGGCCGCGCCCAGGCGCTGCTGACCCCGCTCGGGACGGAGGGGAGCCTCGTAGAGCGGCTGAACCGCGCGCGCCTCTTCGCGCAGCTGCGCTTCCGCGGCACGGCGGACACGCTCTGGCGGCTGACAGGCGTGGAGATCGTCGACATCTCCGGCCCGGTCGGCGTCACTGCCGACGCGCGCGGCACGCTCGGCAATCCGGTTATCAGCGGATCGCTCGCCACCGGCGGCGCAGCCATCAACAGCCCCGTCACCGGCATGCGCCTGCACGGCGTCAGGGCGCGCGGCCGCTTCTCCGGCGCGCAGCTTGTCATGACGGACTTCAGCGCCACCGCGCATAATGGCGGCACCGTCACCGGCACCGGCAGCTTCACCTTCAACGGCATCGCCGGGGTTGGCATGGACCTTCGCCTCCAGGCCGAAAACGCCGCCTTGTTGGAGCGCGACGACATCGCCGCCGCAGTGACCGGCCCTATCACCCTCACGTCCACCGGCGTCGGCGGCACCATTGCCGGCGACCTGACGCTCAACCGGAGCCGCTTCACCCTGGGACGCGCTGCCGCAGTCGCGCAGATCCCCGAACTCAAGGTGGTGGAGATCAACCGCCGCGGTGAGGAGATCGAACGGCCCCGCGCCAGCACGCCCTGGGCGCTCGCGATCAAGGCACGCGCCCGCAACCGCCTGATGGTCACCGGCCTCGGCATCGAGAGCGAGTGGCGCGCCAATCTCGACATTGGCGGCACCGTCGCCAGCCCTGCGATCGGCGGCACGGCGGACCTTGTGCGCGGCACCTACGACTTTGCCGGCCGCCGCTTCGACCTCAAGGAAGGCAAGATCCAGTTCGACGGCCGCACGCCGGTCAACCCCATGCTCGACATTGATGCGGAGGCCGACGTCAACGACCTTACCGCCACCATCCATGTCGGCGGCACCGGCCTCAAGCCCGTCATCAGCTTCACCAGCATCCCCGCGCTGCCGCAGGAAGAGCTGCTCTCGCGTATCCTTTTCGGCACCTCGATCACCAACCTCTCGGCGCCCGAAGCGATCCAGCTCGCCTCCGCCGTCGGCTCCTTGCAGGGGGAGGGCGGGCTCGATCCCATCAACGCGGTGCGCAAGGCGGCGGGCCTCGACCGACTGCGGATCATCGCCGCCGATCCGACGCAGGGACAGGGGACCTCGATCGCGGCGGGCAAATATCTCACCCGCAAGACCTATGTGGAGCTGATCACCGACGGGCAGGGCTATTCCGCGACCCGCATCGAATATCAGGTCACGCGCTGGCTTTCGCTGCTGGGTGCGATCTCGACCCTGGGCCGGCAAAGCGCCAATGTGCGCGTCTCCAAGGATTATTGATCCTTTCCCCTTTACGGTCGAACCGCGCCCGCAATCAGACAGACCGAGCGGAACAGTGGCAAGTTTGCCACAGATTCAGCCGTTTATCTGACGTTCATGCAACTTCCCGGGGCGCCGCGACTTGAGCCTCTCACCCCTCGCCAAAGGGGACGAGTGGAAAAGTAGATTGGAGTATCCGCATGAAGAAGATCATGGTCGCAACGCTTCTGGCCGGCAGCGCGGTCGCCAGCCCGGCCCTGGCGCAGGACGTAGGTCCCACCTTCACCGGCCCTCGGGTCGAGGCGATCCTGGGCTATGACCATACCGGCGCAGGCAGCACGGTCGATAACGACAATGACCGCGACGATCAGAAGATCGACGGCCTCCTCTATGGCGTGGGCGCGGGCTATGACGTCAATCTTGGCAGCGCGGTCGTCGGCGTCGAGGGCGAGTTCACGGATTCGACCGCCAAGAGCAGCCGCAGCAACCTAACCACCGATTTCGGTTTCGGCCGCGTGAAGCAGGGCCGCGACCTCTATATCGGCGCGCGCGCCGGTATCCTCGCCAGCCCCAATACGCTGGTCTATGTGAAGGGCGGCTATACCAATACGAAGCTCGACGTGCTCGCCGGCACGACCAATCAGGAAACCGACACCTCCTTCAAGCTGGACGGGTGGCGTGTGGGCGGGGGCGTGGAACGTGCCCTCACCTCCAACAGCTTCGCCAAGGTCGAATATCGCTACTCCAAATATGATAGTGGGCACATCACCTTCGATGACGGCACCACCAGCAGCGAATTCAACGTCGATACCGATCGGCATCAGGTCGTTGCCAGCGTCGGGTGGCGCTTCTGACCCAACGGAAAAGGGCCGGCGAGAACCGGCCCTTTTTCTTGTCCTTATAAGCACCCCGGGCTCCTGCTTTAAGGAGCACCACTTATCCACGCCCCAATCCTAGAGCGTCGCCTCGATCTCCCGCGCCGCCATATCGGGATGTTCGGCCAGACTGATTGGCCGCCCAACCACCAGGATGGAGGCACCCCGGTCCAGCGCTTCCCTTGGCGTCACCGCCCGCTTCTGGTCGGCCATTGCGCCGCCTGCGGGCCGCACGCCCGGCACCACGAAGAAGCCGTCCGGCCATGCCCTCTTCGCCAGAGCCACTTCCTCGCCCGAACAGACGATCCCGTCCAGCCCGGCGCTCCGTGCCAGATCGGCGAGCCGCGCCACCTGATCCTCTGCCTTGCCGCCTACACCGATGTCCAGCAGGTCGCCATTGTCCAGGCTGGTAAGGACGGTCACCGCCACCACCTTCGTCTTGACGCCCGCCGCCGCCTTCGCATCCTCCAGCATGGCGCGGCCGCCTGCGGCATGGACGGTCAGGATCGCCGGCTCCAGCACATGGAGCGACTGCACCGCCTTGGCGACAGTATTGGGAATGTCGTGCAGCTTGAGGTCGAGGAAGATCGGCAGCCCGAACTTCATCATCTCATGCACGCCGTGATGACCATTGGCGCAGAAGAATTCGAGGCCCAGCTTCAGCCCGCCCACATGATGGCGCACCCGCGTGGCAAGCTCCTGCGCCTTGGAAAGATCCGGCGTGTCGATCGCGACATAGATGGGGCTGCTCATGCTGATCCTGTGGCAGAAAGGGAAGGGGAAGGCGTAGTCGTCGGCTCGGCCGGCAAGGCGGCGGAAGAGGCCGGCGCGCTCGGCGTGACGGTTGCCGCCACCAGGGCCCGCTCGGCATTTTCCAGCTTGCGCTTCATCCGCCAGCGCGTTGCCCGTGCCATGATCCAGAAAGGCAGCGCGCCCAGAAGATAGGCAAGCAGCATTGGAAACCAGATTTTGGTACTCCAGATGATGTCGCCCCAAATCTTGATATCGACCGGCCGATTATTCGCCTTGAAGAACAAGGCGGCGGCGACGGCGATGACGACCCACCAGGCAGTCCGCAGAAATTGCATCAACGCTCCTATAGCTGTTGAATGATCCAGCTTAGGCGATTTTGCCGCAGATCGAAAGCGCCTCGTCGCATGACGCTTTGGCTATGCCCCTCATTCCGTCGCTTTCGACTCGTCTTCAGCCCACCATATCCTGCAACTCGCGTCCCTTCCTCCGGTCACCGACCCCGGAACTCACGTCCATTCTCGCGCATTTTCCCCGAGCAAGAAGGAGGCGACACATGGCCGCTCGCGCATATTGGCAAGGTCAGATCAGGCTGGCGCTGGTGTCCATTCCAGTGGAAATCTATTCTGCCACCAAGTCGGGCGCCCAGATCGCCTTCCACCAGATCCACCAGCCCAGCGGCAAACGAGTGCGCTATGAAAAGGTCGTTCCGGGCCTTGGTCCGGTGAAGCCGGAGGATATAGTCAAGGGTTTTGAGGTTTCTAAGGGCGACTATGTCCTGCTCGACCCCGACGAGATCGAGGCGGTCAAGCTGGAGAGCAAGAAGACCCTCGAACTCACCCAGTTCGTCGATGCCAGCGAGATCGACGTGCTCTATTATGAGCGCCCCTATTATGTCGTCCCGGCCGACGATCTGGCGGAGGAAGCCTTCATCGTTTTGCGGGAAGCCCTTCGCCGCACGAAGAAGGTCGGCCTGGGCCAACTGGCGATGCGGGGCCGCGAATATATCGTCTCGCTGAAGCCCTGCGGTCGCGGCATGATCCTGGAAACCCTCCGCTACGCCGACGAGGTAAACCGCGCCCAAAGCTATTTCCGTGAGATCGAGGATGCCCAGCCCGACACCGAACTGCTCGACCTCGCCGAGGCGCTGATCGAGAAGAAGTCCGCGCCCTTCAAGCCCGACAGCTTCCACGACCGCTATGTCGATGCGCTCGAACGGCTGATAGAGAAGAAGAAAAAGGCCAAGGGCCGCCGCATTATCGAGGATAAGGATGAGGCCCCGGCCAGCCGCGGCAGCAATGTCATCGACCTAATGGCCGCGCTCAAAAAATCCGTCGGGTCCGCGCCGCAGAAGGACACGGCTGCGCCCAAGAAGGAGCCAGCGCGAAAGACGCCTGCGCGAAAAACACCTGCCAAGGCGCCCGCCAAGACGACCAGCCGCAAGCGCGCCTGATCCATGGCCGAGGCAGACTCCCTCTCGACCTACAACCGCAAACGCGACTTCACACGCACGCGAGAGCCGGCAGGCAAGCTTGGCCGCAAGCAGGGCAACAGCTTCATCGTCCAGAAACATGACGCCAGCCGGCTGCATTATGACTTCCGCCTCGAAATGGACGGCGTCCTCAAGAGCTGGGCCGTCACCCGAGGGCCGAGCCTCGATCCTGCCGACAAGCGCCTTGCGGTGCGGACCGAAGATCATCCCCTGTCTTATGCGACCTTCGAAAGCACCATCCCCAAGGGCGAATATGGCGGCGGCACCGTGATGCTTTGGGACGAGGGCACATGGGAACCCATTCCTGGCAAGAGCGCCAAGGATCTGGAGAAAGGCCATCTCCACTTCATCCTCCATGGCAAGCGGATGAAGGGCGAATGGCTGCTCATTCGTCTGAAACCGCGCGGCAGGGAGAAGGGGGAGAACTGGCTGCTCCGCAAGATCGATGACGGTCATGCCGGCAGCGCGGAGGATCTGACCGGCCGCGAACTCACCAGCATCAAGAGCGGCCGGACCATGGCAGAAATCGCTACCAACGCGCCTGCTGTTTCGCTGAAGGGAAAGCGCGGCAAAGCCTTCGACGCCGCGATGAAGGAGGCGGATCAGACGTCCCGTCCGAAGCCGAGCGCCAAACGCAAGGCGCTGAAGCCGCCGCCTTTCCGGCAGCCGCAACTTGCGACCCTCGTGGACTCCGCGCCGACCGGCACTGGCTGGTTCCATGAGATCAAATATGACGGCTATCGCTGCCTGCTGGCGGCGTCGGGCGGGGACGTCAAAATCTACACCCGCTCGGGGCTGGACTGGACGGAACGCTTCGCACCGATCGCTGCCGAGGCCGCACAGCTGAACCTGCCCGCGGCTCTCATCGATGGAGAGATCGTCGCCCTCGACACGAAGGGCAATCCCGACTTTTCGACCCTCCAGCGGACCCTCAAGGGAGAAGGCGATGCTAAGCTTCATCTCTTCACTTTCGATCTGCTCGAACTGGAAGGCAGCGACCTCACCCTGCAACCCAACATCGCGCGCAAGGAGCAGTTGTCCGCGCTGATCGGGGATGGCTCGGCGCATATCCACCTGGCGGATCATGTCGTCGGCGCTGGCGAAAAGCTGTTCGCCGCCATGTGTGATGCGGGGCAGGAGGGGATCATCTGCAAGCGCGCCGACGCCCCCTATCGCGGCATGCGCTCCAAAAACTGGCTGAAGGTCAAATGCACCCGCCGGCAGGAGTTCGTCATCGTCGGCTGGACCCCCAGCAGCACCAGCGGCCGCGCTATCCGCAACCTGCTGCTCGCGCAAAATGGAGCGGACGGGCTCATTTATGCGGGCAAGGTGGGCACCGGCTTCAACGCGCAAAACACCGCGACCCTGTTGGCCTCGCTCCAGAAGCGCGCCCGCAAGAATGCGCCGCTCACCGTTCCGCACAGCGAGAGCCGTGGCGCGCGCTGGGTCCGCCCCGACCTGGTCGCCGAGATCGCCTTTGCCGAATTCACCAGCGACAATGTCGTCCGCCACGCCAGCTTCCTTGGCCTGCGCGAGGATAAGGCGGCCAAGGACGTCAGCCCCGAGAAGCCCATGCCCGCACCCGAAATTCATTCCGACGTCACGATCAGCAACCCCGACCGCCTGATCTTCCCCGAAGCCAAGGTGACCAAAGGCCAGCTTGCCGACTATTATGCCGCCATGGCAACCGTCATGCTGCCATGGGTCGCCAATCGTCCGATCAGCCTTGTCCGCTGCCCACAAGGCCGCGCGAAGAAATGCTTTTTCCAGAAGCATGACAGCGGCAGCTTCGGCGATCATGTCAAACATGTGCCCATCCGCGAGAAGGATGGGAATGAGGAGGACTATCTCTACATCGATGATACCGACGGCCTGATTGCCTGCGTGCAGATGGGCGCGATCGAGTTTCACGGCTGGGGATCGCGCGTCGAGGACGTCGAAAAGGCCGATCGACTGGTGATCGATCTCGATCCCGACGTCGGCCTTGACTTTGAAGATGTGAAGCGCGCCGCCCGCGACATCCGCCGCACGCTGGAGGATATCGGCCTCACCAGCTTCCCGATGCTGTCGGGCGGGAAGGGCGTTCATGTCGTGGTACCCCTGACCCCGCAAGCGGAATGGCCGCAGGTCAAGGATTTCGCCGACCGCTTCGCGCGCGCGCTGGCAGCGGCTGAGCCGGAGCGCTTCACCGCCACGATGAGCAAGGCCAAGCGCAAGGGCCGCATCTTCATCGACTGGCTCCGCAATCAACGCGGGGCGACGGCCGTCCTGCCCTATGTGGTGCGGGCGCGGGAAAATGCGCCGGTTGCCGCGCCGGTAAGCTGGGAAGAACTGGACGATGTCGAGAGCGCCGGCATGTTCACCGTCAAGGATGCGGCGCTTCTCATCGAGCGCGCGTCCTCCCGCGATCTGCGCGGCTGGGGGGAGGCGCGCCAGACGCTGCCGGATTACTGAGCCGTCTTTTCTGTCGTGCGACTTTGAGGCATAGCGGTTTGACCATGACAAAGCCTGACGAAGACGCGCCTATCGACGGCGCCGCACCCGCCGCCCCGGATCAGAAGAACCTCGCTGCCGCTGCCCGCAACTCGGCCGGCAAGTCCGTCTGGACGGGCGCTGCTGTCGGCATCGGTTCCGCCGCTATTGTCGCGGCGCTGCTTTACGCCAACAGGAAGAGTCGCTGAGCCACACGCCATGGCAAAAAAATGAGGCGGCATGGCCTTCGCTCCATGCCGCCTCAAGAGATGCGACCCGTTGTGGGCTCTATTCCCGTCCTTCGCGACGGGGGAAGGCGTCTATACTGCGCCGCCACTCAAATAGGTGATCAATTCCGGCTTGCTGACGGAGACGCTCTTGTCCGCATCAGCCGTGGCGAAGGCGCCGTCGGCCCAGGCACTCACCTCGGCCGGCGCGAGAGTCGTGCCCGCGGCCTTCATCTCCTGACCCTTCAGCGCCACCATCCAGCGCGAAAATTCCGCCTTGTCGAGTTGGCCGTCATTATTCTGGTCATAGGCAGGGAACTCACTCTCCACGATGGAGGCGACCGCATCCCCCGTCGCTGCCGGCTTCTGCGCCTCGGCCGGCGGGGACTGCCCAGGAGTAGCCGCCGTCTGCGCGACAGCAGGAGCAGTCAAGCCAAGAGCCGCAGTGCAAAGAAGAGCGCGGATCATCAGTATCTCCTCACGAAATTCCGACGAACCCGCTGAGCTCATTCGGCAACTGTCTCAGTAGAATAGCCTCTGCGCAGCCAATGTTCCTGACATTTTGTTCATATTGTTCCGTTCGTCTTGCGATTTCGGTCTATTCATCGACCAATGCTGCCGATTTTGGGACGAAGGGCTCTGCCTATCGGTGTCAGTTCCAGCGGCGATGTCCCGATTTGCTCCGCCAAGGCCGGGCTGCTAGGCGCGCCAGCATCGTCACTCACACAAGCAGGATTCGCTTCATGGTCCCCCGCTACGCCCGCCCGCAAATGACCGCCCTTTGGGAGCCGGAAGCGCGCTTCCGAATCTGGTTCGAGATTGAGGCGCACGCGACTGAAAAGCTGGGCGAACTGGGCGTGGTGCCCGAATCGGCTGCTAAGGCGCTCTGGGATTGGTGGGCGACCAATCCTGCGATCGACGTCCCCGCGATCGACGCGATCGAAGCGGTCACCAAGCATGACGTCATCGCGTTCTTGACCTGGGTGGCTGAGCAGGTCGGCGACGAAGCCCGCTTCATGCACCAGGGCATGACGTCCAGTGACGTGCTCGACACCTGCCTTGCCGTGCAGCTCAGCCGCGCGGCGGACCTGTTGATCGAGGATCTCGACAAGCTGCTCGAAGTCATCAAGCGCCGCGCCTTCGAACATAAGCTGACCCCGACGATCGGCCGCAGCCACGGTATCCACGCGGAGCCGGTGACTTTCGGCCTCAAAATGGCCGAAGCTTATGCGGAATTCAGCCGCTGCCGCGCCCGCCTTGTCGCGGCGCGCGAGGAAGTCGCCACCTGCGCGATCTCCGGAGCCGTTGGCACCTTCGCCAACATCGACCCGCGCGTCGAGGAGCATGTCGCGCAGAAGCTGGGCCTCGCCATCGAATCGGTTTCGACGCAGGTCATCCCCCGCGACCGTCACGCGATGTTCTTCGCGACGCTGGGCGTCATCGCCTCCTCGATCGAGCGGCTCGCTGTCGAAGTCCGCCACCTCCAGCGCACCGAAGTGCTCGAAGCGGAGGAATATTTCTCGCCCGGCCAGAAGGGCAGCTCCGCCATGCCGCATAAGCGCAATCCGGTGCTGACCGAAAATCTCACCGGTCTCGCACGCATGGTGCGCAGCTATGCGCTGCCCGCGATGGAGAATGTAGCGCTCTGGCATGAGCGTGACATCTCGCACTCGTCGGTCGAGCGCTATATCGGCCCCGACGCCACCATCACGCTCGATTTCGCGCTCGGCCGCCTCACCGGCGTCATCGACAAGCTGCTCGTCTATCCTGAGCGGATGATGAAGAATCTCGACAAGATGGGCGGCCTAGTCCACTCGCAGCGCGTGCTGCTGGCGCTGACGCAGGCGGGTGTCAGCCGTGAGGACAGCTATCGTTACGTTCAGCGCAACGCGATGAAGGTGTGGGAGTCCGACGGCCAGCTGTCGCTGATGGAATTGCTGAAGGCCGATCCGGACGTGTCTGCCGCGCTCACCGCCGAGCAGATCGAGGAAAAGTTCAACCTCGATTATCATTTCCGTCAGGTCGATACGATCTTCGCCCGGGTTTTCGGGGAGTAAGGCTGCGGCGGTAATCAGCGGGGACCACGCCAACGGCGCAATGGAAGTTGTCGGCCGTCAGACTGTCGCCGGACCAGCTCATAATCGAGCAGCAGACGGTCGGGCGAGCCACCGGCTTCACCCTCGCGGCCTTTGATCTGCTTCACCGGCAGTTCGACCGCGGCGCGCGCCATCGCGCTGACCGGCTGGCGGATCGTCGTCAGCTCCGGCCAGATAGCGGTGGCGAGCAACGTATCGTCGAAGCCGCACACGCTGATGTCGCTGGGCACCTCCAGCCCGCTCCGATGAGCGGCAGCGACCGCCGCCGCCGCCATGTCGTCATTGCTGGCGAAAATGGCGCTCGGCCGCTCAGCAAGCGGGAGCAGGCGCTCCGCCGCGCTGAGGCCGGAGCGATAGGTGAAATCGCCCTGCGTCACGAGCGCGGGATCGGCCGCGATGCCTGCGTCCTTCAGCGCATGCCTGTAGCCTTCCAAGCGGCGTTCGCTGGCGCTCAGGCCGGGATCGCCCTTGATGAAACCGATCTGCCAATGGCCAAGCGCGATCAGATGGCGGGTCATGGTGAGCGCGGCGGCCCGATCATCGATGCTGACCGCGGACATCTCGGCCGACGCTTCCCCCGTCGCGACCCCGACGGCGAGGATGCCGGCGCCCGTTAGCGCGCGCTGCATCCCCTGATTGTCGCAGAGCGGTGGCGGCAGGATGACGCCGTTGATCCTGCTACGCAGCAGATGCTTGACCCAACTGTCTACCGCGCTTTCCCCGTCCCATTTCTCGACCACCAGATCGACGCCGCTGCGGCTCGCCTGATCCACGCTGTCGACGAGGAATTCGCTGAGATAAGAAGCGGAAGGGTTGCTGTGCAGCAGGGCGATGCGTGTTTCCTCCCCTCCCGCCAGACTTCGTGCGGCCGCGCTCGGCGAATAGTCCAGCGCTGCGATCGCCCGCTCCACCTTCTCCCGGGTCTGCGCGCGAACCACGCTTTCGCCGTTGATCACGCGGGAGACGGTCATCGGTGAGACGCCCGCCTTCAACGCGACATCGTTGATGGTGCGCGCGTTGCGCTGCCTCCTCTTGGTTCGGTTCATGCGGCGCGGATGCTCGCGCGCGGGTGAGAAGGAGGGCAGGACAGGCCGTAAATGGTAGCGGCATCCACGCATGTTCATGAAGCAATTTATTTGCCGTTCCGGTTGAGCGCACCCAAATAAGGGATGCCGGCAGTGCCGGCGTGCGTTCGTCAAGGCGAGGTGCATGACAAAGCCGGTCCCTTTCGCTCAATTCGCTCCGCCGATCCGACAGCCATCGCCGCTCCGCGGGGCCATCACGGAGGCTTATCGGCGGGGCGAGGCCGAGTGTCTGCGGCCGCTGCTCGAAACGGCCGGCGTGGAGGATCGGACGCGGCTGGCGATCGCGCGGACCGCCCGCAAGCTCGTGGAGGCGCTGCGGGCTCATCGAAACGGCAGCGGCGTCGAAGCACTGGTGCAGGAATATGCGCTCTCCAGTCAGGAGGGGGTCGCGCTGATGTGCCTCGCCGAAGCGCTGCTGCGCATTCCCGACGAGCCGACGCGCGACGCGTTGATCCGCGACAAGATCGCCGATGGGGAATGGAGCCGCCATCTGGGCGGGGGCAGGTCGCTGTTCGTCAACGCTGCCACCTGGGGACTGGTGGTGACCGGCCGGCTGGTCGGCAGCGTCGATGACCGGGGCCTCGCTGCTGCCCTGACCCGGCTGATCGCACGCGTCGGTGAGCCCGTCATCCGGCGCGGTGTCGATCTGGCCATGCGCCTGCTGGGTGAGCAGTTCGTCACCGGCGAAACCATTGGCGAAGCGCTGAGGCGGTCGCGCAGCATGGAGGCGAAGGGCTTTCGTTACAGCTATGACATGCTGGGGGAGGGGGCTGCGACGGCGGCGGATGCGGCCCGCTATCATGCCGATTATGAGCAGGCCATCCATGCGATCGGCCGTGCCGCTGCCGGGCGGGGCGTCTATGCGGGGCCGGGTATCTCGATCAAGCTGTCGGCCCTGCATCCGCGCTATGGCCGGGCGCAAGCGGAGCGGGTGATGGCACAGCTGCTCCCGCGCCTGAAGCAACTGGCGCTCCTCGCGCGCAGCTATGACATCGGCCTCAATATCGACGCGGAGGAGGCCGACCGGCTGGAACTCTCGCTCGACCTGCTCGAAAGCCTCGCCCTCGATCCGGAGCTTGAAGGATGGAACGGGCTCGGTTTCGTCGTCCAGGCTTATGGCAAGCGCTGCCCCTTCGTGATCGACTGGCTGATCGACCTTGCCGAGCGCTCGGGCCGTCGGATCATGGTGCGTCTGGTCAAGGGTGCCTATTGGGACGCGGAGATAAAGCGCGCGCAGGTCGACGGGCTGCAGGACTTCCCCGTCTACACCCGCAAGCTGCATACCGACGTCGCCTATATCGCCTGCGCCCGCAAGCTGCTCGCCGCGACGGATCATGTCTTCCCGCAGTTCGCGACACATAATGCGCAGACATTGGCGACCATCTATCATCTTGCGGGGCCGGACTTCGCGGTCGGCCGATATGAGTTTCAATGCCTGCACGGCATGGGCGAGCCGCTTTATGAGCAGGTCGTCGGCAGCGATCATCTGGATCGGCCTTGCCGCATCTATGCGCCGGTGGGAACGCATGAGACGCTGCTCGCCTATCTTGTGCGGCGGCTGCTGGAAAATGGCGCGAACTCCTCCTTCGTTCATAGGATCGCGGATCCGTCAGTCCCCATAGACGATCTGATTGCCGACCCCGCCGAACAGGTGCGCGCCATGCCATGCCCCGGCGCGCGGAGCGAAGCGATCGCGCTGCCGGGCGAGCTTTACCCCGACCGGCGCAACTCCGAAGGCATTGACCTCAGCGATGAAGGGGCGCTGGCGGCTCTGACGGCCGCGTTGAGCGAGAGCGCGGCGCTCGACTGGAGGGCCGCAGCGGACGGCGGCGAAGGGACCAAGCGCGCGATCCTGAACCCCGCGGACCGGCGCGACCGGGTGGGAACAGCGATCGACCTTCCCCCAGCGCAAGCCGCCACCGCCGCCGGTCGGGCCGCTTCCGCGACATGGGGCGCACTCCCCGTCGCCAAGCGGGCGGCGGCACTGGAGCGAGCGGCCGACGCCATGCAGGCGCGCATGCCGATCCTGCTCGGCCTCATCATGCGGGAGGCGGGCAAGTCGCTTCCCAACGCCATCGCCGAAGTGCGGGAGGCGATCGATTTTCTGCGCTATTATGCGGCCCAGGCGCGGACGACTTTCGGATCCGCGCAGAAGCCGTTAGGGCCGATCGCCTGCATAAGCCCCTGGAATTTTCCGCTGGCGATCTTCACTGGCCAAGTTGCCGCAGCGCTCGTCGCGGGCAATCCGGTGCTCGCCAAGCCGGCCGAGGAAACACCGCTGATCGCTGCCGAGGCCATGCGTTTGCTGCATGACGCCGGGGTGCCGAGCGACGCGCTACAACTGCTGCCAGGTGACGGAGAACTCGGCGCGGCGCTGGTCGCAGCACCGGAGATTGCCGGCGTCATGTTCACAGGATCGACGGAGGTAGCGCGGCTGATCCAGCGCCAGCTCGCCTCCCGGCTTTCCCCCGATGGCCGGCCCATCCCGTTGATTGCGGAGACGGGCGGGCAGAATGCGATGATCGTGGATTCCTCCGCCTTGGCCGAGCAGGTGGTGGCCGATGTGATCGCCTCCGCCTTCGACAGCGCCGGGCAGCGCTGTTCGGCGCTGCGCGTCCTGTGCCTGCAGGAGGAGGTTGCCGAGCGGACCCTCGCGATGCTTGAAGGCGCGCTGGACGAGTTGCGGATCGGCAGGACCGACCGGCTCGCCGTGGATATAGGCCCGGTCATCACGGCCGAGGCGAAGGCCGGAATAGAAGCGCATATCGGTGCCATGCGCGCACTGGGCCGCAAGGTCGCGCGGAAGGCGCTGCCCGTCGAGGCAGAGCATGGCAGCTTCGTCGCGCCGACCATCATCGAAATCGCTGATGTCGCCGAACTGACACGGGAGGTGTTCGGGCCCGTGCTGCATGTGATCCGCTATCGCCGGGAGGCGCTCGACCGGCTGGTGGGTGCGATCAATGCGACGGGCTATGGCCTGACCTTTGGTCTGCACACGCGGCTGGACGATGTCGTCGCGCAGGTGACGGCACAGGCGGGCGCGGGAAATATCTATGTGAACCGCAACATGATCGGCGCCGTAGTCGGCGTTCAGCCTTTTGGCGGGAGAGGGCTCTCCGGCACCGGGCCCAAGGCAGGAGGACCGCTCTATCTGGGCCGTCTGGTCAGCACCCCGCCGCTGGCGCTGCCGCCTGCCGCCAGCGCCGACGCTGATCTCGTGCAATTTGCCGACTGGCTGGAGGCGCAAGGGGAAAGCGCGGCGGCGGCAGAGGCGCGCCGCTATGGTGAGGCATCGCCGCTCGGCGTCGAGCTGGAACTGCCCGGACCGGTTGGAGAGCGCAACCTTTATGCGCTTCACCCGCGCGGCCTGATCGGAATGCATGCGGTCACCAAGCGTGGCCTCTATTCCCAGATGGCCGCCGTGCTGGCGACGGGCAACACAGGTCGCGCCGAGGGCATCACTTTGCCCGACAACCTCCCGGCTGCCGTGGGGCTGCGGTTCGAGGCTGATGAGGATCCGCAAGCAGCGGCGCTGGTGCAGGGCGATGCGGCCGCCATCCTGACGGCAGCAGAGACACTGGCGCGGTTGCCTGGACCCATCGTACCCCTCCATGCCGCCGACGTCGAAGCAGGGCTGGCCTATCGCCCCGAATGGCTGCTTGAGGAGCGGACGATATCGATCAACACGACCGCAGCAGGCGGCAATGCCAGTCTGATGATGCTCGAATGAAAGAAATTGGTCGGGGAGAGAGGATTCGAACCTCCGGCCCCTGCCTCCCGAAGACAGTGCTCTACCAGGCTGAGCTACTCCCCGACCGTCGGCGGTTCCGCTAGGGTCCCGCTGGGCAGGCCGCAGCCTATAGAGGCGGCTTTTCGCACTGGCAAGCGGCAGAACAGGTTTTTTTCATCTCGCTACAAAAGCCCCGCTTCCCGAAAGCTGAAACGGCCTTGTGCGCCTTCGATGATGTGGTCGGCAATGCGGATCTCCATCGGCCGCAGCCGCCGGCGAAGGCTGCGCGTCAGGCGGATGTCGGATGAGCGCGGCAAGGGCGCGGCCGCCTCGTCGCGCCGCTGTTCGATGACGAGCCAGGAGCTGTCGCAGCGCAGCAATATGTCCATGGTGGCGCGCCAGTCTTCGTCCAGCGCCACCCGGCGGCGCGGCTGCCATTGTTCATCCAGCAGCAGGAGGTGCAATGTCGCTGTATCCGTCATGCCGCAATCATGCGATTGCGCATGGGCCGCGGCGCGCGCAAGCCGGTCCGAAGCGGAGCGGGCTGCGGCGAACCTCCTCCATTTTGCAGCGAAATTTTCCCGCGCCTCCGCTAGACGCGGATGGAGCATCGGCAGACTCGCCACCTATGAAAGTCCGGACGGCCCCATGACGCCCCATTATGAGCAGCAATATCTCGACCTGATGCGGCGCATATGGACCGAAGGGGACGAGCGGGTGGACCGCACCGGCGTAGGCACCCGATCAGTGCTCGGCGCGACCATGCGCTTTTCGCTCGCGGACGATGCCGTGCCGCTGCTGACCACCAAGCGGGTCTATTGGAAGGCCGCCGCGCGCGAAATGCTGTGGTTCCTGACCGGCGACACCAATATCCGCGAACTGGTGCGGCAGGGGGTGCATATCTGGACCGACTGGCCGCTCGATGCTTACCGCAGGGCGACCGGGGAGGCGATCGACCGCGACGCGTTCGAGGCGCGGATCATCCAGGATGAGGTCTTCGCGCGGCGCTGGGGCGATCTAGGGCCGGTCTATGGCGCGCAATGGGTGAACTGGCCGCGCTATGAGCCAGTCGGCGACGGCCTCTATCGCCGCGCCGCGCGCGGGCACAACCAGATTGCGGACCTGGTGGAAGCGATCCGCACTACGCCGGGCTCCCGCCGCCTGCTGTTCACCGGCTGGAACGTCGCCGAAGTCTCTCAAATGGCGCTGCCGCCCTGCCACATGACCTATCAATTTCAGGTAGCGAACGGACGTCTGAACGGCCTGTTGTTCCAGCGCAGCTGCGACCTTGGGCTGGGGTTCGCCTTCAACATTTTCGGCCTTTCCATGATCACCCGCATGCTGGCGCAGCAGTGCGACCTGCTGCCGGGAGAGGTGGTCTGGCAGGGCGGCGACGTGCATCTCTACCTTAACCACGCCGATCTTGTGGAAGAGCAGATCAGCCGAATTCCGTCGGGCAATCCGAAACTGCGGATCAAAGGGCGGCCTTCATCCATTTTCGACTACAGGATCGAAGATTTTGAAGTGGTTGATTACGCGCCGCAGGCCCATATTTCCGCCCCGGTCGCTGTCTGACGGACTTCAGGCGGGCGGGGCTTGCCTCCAAGCGGCGTTGTAATATAATAATTGCTTAGAGCAATAATATTGCAATGCACAAGAGGAGGCAGGATGAGCGACCGGCCCGTTGCCGACGCTGGAAAGGATCAGCCGGGGCGCAATCTCCCGCCGCTGCGGCTGCATGTGCCAGAGCCGAGATTTCGCCCGGGCGACCATGCCGATTTCAGCGATTTCGCCATTCCTCCCGCTGGCGCCATGCCCCGTCCTGATGAGGCGGCGGCAGCGGAAAGCTTTCGCGAACTTGCCTATGGCCTCGTCCGCGTGCTGGATGAAGACGGGCAGGCGGTCGGCCCTTGGGACCCGAAGCTGCCGCCCGAGACGCTGCTGAAGATGCTGCGTTCCATGGCGCTGACCCGCGCGTTCGACGCGCGCATGTTCCGCGCCCAGCGGCAGGGCAAGACCAGCTTCTACATGAAGTCGACGGGGGAGGAGGCGGTATCGATCGGCGCGGCGCTCGCCCTGGCGCGGGACGA
Source organism: Sphingobium bisphenolivorans (assembly GCF_000412635.1). Lineage (GTDB taxonomy): Bacteria > Pseudomonadota > Alphaproteobacteria > Sphingomonadales > Sphingomonadaceae > Sphingobium > Sphingobium bisphenolivorans. The sequence goes on along the minus strand of NZ_ASTG01000010.1, from coordinate 139,237 downwards.
TATGTGTTTTCCCAGTTACCGGCAGCAGGGTATATTGATCGCCCGCGACTGGCCGCTCATCGACATGATGAACCAGATCTACTCGAACAAGGGCGACCGGCTGAAGGGGCGTCAGCTGCCGATCATGTATTCGGCGCGGGAGGCGAGTTTTTTCTCGATCTCCGGCAACCTTACCACGCAATATCCGCAGGCGGTCGGCTGGGCCATGGCGAGCGCCGCGCGGGGCGACAGCCGCATCGCGGCGACCTGGTGCGGGGAAGGTTCGACGGCGGAGGGCGACTTCCATTCGGCCTGCACCTTCGCCAGCGTCTACCGCGCGCCGGTCATCATGAACATCGTCAATAATCAATGGGCTATCAGCAGCTTTTCAGGCTTTGCCGGAGCCGAGGCCACGACCTTCGCCGCGCGGGCGATCGGCTATGGCATTGCCGGCCTCCGGGTGGATGGCAATGACGCGCTGGCCGTCTATGCAGCGACACGCTGGGCCGCTGACCGGGCGCGGGCCAATGGCGGCCCCACCCTGATCGAGCATTTCACCTACAGGGTCGAGGGGCACAGCACGTCCGACGATCCCATCGCCTATCGCTCCGCCGATGAGGCGAGCCACTGGCCGCTCGGCGACCCGATCGCCCGGCTCAAGCAGCACTGCATCCGCCTCGGCATCTGGGACGAGGAACGCCACGCCGCGATGGACAAGGAACTGGCCGAGACGGTCCGCGACGCCGCGCGGGCGGCGGAGAAGAACGGCATCCTCGGCCATGGCCTGCACCACCCCATGGAAACCATGTTCCAGGATGTGTTCGAAGAAATGCCCTGGCACCTCAAGGAACAGCAGCAGAAGATGCTGGACGAATGGAAGGCGGCCGGGCTGTGAACGAGACGTCCAGACAGGAAGCGGCCATCGATACTCAGCAGATGAACATGATCCAGGCGATCAACAGCGCGCTCGACGTGATGATGGAGCGCGATCCCGACGTGGTGGTCATGGGGGAGGATGTCGGCTTCTTCGGCGGCGTCTTCCGCGCGACCGCAGGGCTCCAGCAGAAATATGGCAAGAACCGCGTGTTCGACACGCCGATCACCGAATGCGGCATCATCGGCGTGGCAGTGGGGATGGGCGCCTATGGGTTGCGGCCCGTCCCGGAAATTCAGTTCGCCGACTATATCTACCCCGCGCTCGATCAGCTGGTGTCCGAAGCAGCGCGGCTGCGATACCGGTCGGCCGGCGAATATATCGCGCCGCTCACCGTTCGCTCTCCCTTTGGTGGCGGCATCTTCGGCGGGCAGACGCACAGCCAGTCGCCCGAGGGCATCTTCACCCATGTCTCCGGCGTCAAGACGGTGATCCCTTCGACCCCCTATGACGCCAAGGGCCTGCTGATCGCGGCGATCGAGGATAATGATCCGGTGATCTTCTTCGAGCCCAAGCGCATCTATAACGGCCCGTTCGACGGCCATTACGACACGCCCGCCAGAAGCTGGGCCGGCCATCCGCAGGCGCAGGTGCCGGCGGGCTATTATCGCGTGCCGCTGGGAGCGGCGCGGGTGGCGCGGGCCGGGGAGGCGCTCACCATCCTCTGCTACGGCACGATGGTGCATGTCGTTGAAAATACCACCGCCGAACTGGCCATCGACGCGGAGATATTGGACCTGCGCACGCTGGTGCCGCTCGACATCGATGCGATCGAGCGGTCGGTCAAGAAGACCGGCCGCTGCCTGATCGTGCATGAGGCGACGCGGACCAGCGGCTTTGGCGCGGAACTTCTGGCGCTGGTGCAGGAGCGCTGCTTCTACCATCTCGAAGCGCCGATCGAGCGCGTCACCGGCTTCGACACGCCTTATCCGCATAGTCTGGAATGGGCCTATTTTCCCGGCCCGGTGCGCATCGGCGAGGCGATCAAGAAGATCATGAGGGACTGAAGGGCATGGCACTTTTCACGTTCAAGCTGCCCGACATCGGCGAAGGCATTTCCGAAGCGGAAATCGTCGGCTGGCACGTCAAGGTCGGCGACCGGGTCGAGGAGGACCAGCCGATCGCCGACATGATGACCGACAAGGCGACCGTTGAAATGGAGAGCCCCGTTTCGGGCACCGTCATGCGGCTGGCGGGGGAGCCGGGACAGCAGGTGGCGATCGGCTCGATGCTGGTGGAGATCGAGATGGAGGCGGTGGGGGAAGAAGCTGCTCCGCCCGATAACTCATCCATGGGCGAGGTTGAAGAGTCCACCTCCGTTCCCCCCGAGCTTGTCGGGCAGCAGGCGACCGAAGGTCAACGGCCGGGCCGAGCCGATAGCGAGGCAGCATCGCCTGCGGCTCAGCACGGGGCTTCGACTTCGCTCGGCTCGAACGGGGAGAAGGTGGACAGGGCTACCCCCATCCTCGCATCGCCCGCTGTCCGCGCGCGCGCCAGGGAACTCGGCATCGACCTCGCGCAAGTTAAGCCCAGCGGCGACCATATCCGGCATGCCGATCTCGACGCCTTCCTGCTTTATGGGACGGGACAGGGCTACAGTCCCGCAGGGCGCTCCGTCAGACGCCCGGATGAGGAGGTGAAGGTCATCGGCCTGCGCCGCCGCATCGCCGAAAACATGGCCGCATCCAAGCGTGCCATTCCGCATTTCTCCTATGTCGAGGAAATCGATGTTACCGCCCTGGAGGAAACGCGCGCGCAACTGAACGCCCACCGCGGCGACAAGCCCAAGCTTACCCTGCTGCCGCTGCTGATCGTCGCCATCTGCCGCGCGCTGCCGGACTTTCCGATGCTGAACGCGCGCTATGATGACGAGGCGGGCGTGGTAACGCGCCATGGCGCGGTCCATATGGGCATCGCGACGCAGACGGACGGGGGCCTCATGGTGCCGGTCATCCGGGACGCGCAGGACCGCAATATCTGGCAGCTCTCGGCGGAGATCACCCGGCTTGCGGATGCCGCCCGCTCCGGCAAGGCGAAAACGGCGGAACTGTCCGGCTCTACCCTCACGCTGACGTCGCTGGGGCCGCTTGGCGGCATCGCGACCACGCCGGTCATCAACCGGCCGGAAGTGGCAATCATCGGCCCGAACCGCATCATCGAGCGGCCGGTCTTCCGGGGCAAGGAAGTGGTGGCTGCAAAGCTCATGAACCTGTCGATCAGCTGCGACCATCGCGTGGTCGACGGCTGGGACGCGGCCAGCTTCGTACAGGCGGTGAAGAAGCTGCTCGAAACGCCGGTGCTGCTGTTCGCGGACTAAGCGGCGTCAGCGCATGATGGCGCGATAGCTGAGCCGGCCGCGCTCACCGGGCGAAATCCGGGCGGGCATCGTCCAGCGAACATGGGTGACGTCACGCGAAGTGGCGCGTCGGGTGCCGCCGAGCGGCGTAGGCAGCCATAATTCCTCGAGCCGGCCCCAGCGCTGTCCGCCATCCACCGACACCTGCATCATCGGATCGGCGAGCGAGAGCGACGTGCCACGCGGCACCGGGTCCGTCACCGCGACACCGTGCAACGGCTGGCTACCCTGATTGCGCCAGTTGACGACGAAGACCAGTTGGTCGCCGGGCTGCGGACGCTCTGCGCTGGTGAGAATGCGGCGCTCGCGCCCGTTGATGTCTGTCGCGACCCGCTCGACGAACATTTGCCGCGACAGGCGGATGTCCTGCTGCGCCATTGCCGGCGTCGTCAGAAACAGGCTCACGCCGAGCCAATATCCGAACCTCATGCGCCATTTCCCCCTTTGGCGTTGAGCATGAAGGGGAAGGGCGAAGATTTGGTTAAGGCGGGCTTTTCCATATTGGCCACAAGCGAATGGAAATTGACGGGTTCGGGCGCCACGTGCACAGGATAGCCCAGGCGCGCAGGAACAGGTCGGACGTGACACCCCAGGAAGAACAGGAAATCATCCGCCGGCGCGATCGCCTGCTGGCCTCCATCGCGCTCACATCCGGGATCGGCTTGTTACTGGCCTTGCCCTTCGCGTTGCGGGCGGGGGCCGAATTCTTCCTGCCGCTGACCGCTGCGCTGGTGATCGCCATCGCGCTGGTTCCGCTGCTCGAATGGATGGAGCGGCGGCGCGTGCCGTCCTCGCTCGCGGCCTTGCTGGCGGTGGTCGTCTTCCTGCTGGTCGCGAACACCGCGCTCGTGCTGATCGTCGTGCCTGCGGCTGACTGGTTCCGCGTGCTGCCCGAGCGCCTGCCGCAGATCCAGACCAACCTTGCGCCGATCATCGACTTTTATTCGCAGCTTCAGCGCTTCGTCGACGAAACCGTGCAGATGCTGGCGAGCGGCCCCGTCGCCGCGGCACAGACCGCCGCCGTAGAGGCGCCCCGTTCGCTGCTGCAATTCGCCGCAACATCCGCGCCCTCGGCCATCATCCAGATGGTGTTCGCGCTGCTCATCATCTATTTCTTTCTCGCCGGCTGGACCCGGCTGCGGCGGCGCACGATCAACAGTCGCGGCAGCTTCGACGGCGCAATGGCGGTCGCGCGCGTCATCCAGAATGTGGTCGACGCGACCTCCGCCTATGTGCTGACGATCGCCACGATCAACCTGTGTCTTGGCATGGCGGTGGCGCTGGCGCTCTGGCTGATCGACATGCCCTCGCCGCTCATGTGGGGCGGCATCGTAGCGCTGCTGAATTTCGTGCCCTATTTCGGGCCGATGCTGGCGGCGGTGCTGCTGGCGCTGGGCGGCCTCATGGTGTTTGACGATGTGTGGAGGGCGCTGTTGCCTGCCGCGTTGCAGGTCGGCTTCCATCTGGTCGAGGCGAACTTCGTGACCCCCACGATCCTGGGCCGGCGCCTCACCATGAACCCGCTGCTGATTCTGGTGTCGCTGACCTTCTGGGGCTGGGTATGGGGAACGCTCGGTGCGCTGCTCGGCGTACCGCTGCTGATCATCATCCAGACCGTCGTGGCGGCGGCGGGAACCCCCGATATTGCGGGTTTCCTGTTCGAGCGCGGCACGCTCACCGTGACTCCGCGGAAAGAAAATGACGAAAGACAGGAAAGCGATGTTACGGAGAGTTGACAGCAGGGGCAGGCCCGCATAGATGCCCGCCCACACCGAACGCGGGTGTAGCTCAGTTGGTTAGAGCGCCGGCCTGTCACGCCGGAGGTCGCGGGTTCGAGCCCCGTCACTCGCGCCATTTCTCCTGAAGTGGAAGGTATCCCAGATCAGCATCGTCTGGTGGCTTGTTTCAGGTCACGCCATGATGCCGCCCTGCGCGGGTGTAGCTCAGTTGGTTAGAGCGCCGGCCTGTCACGCCGGAGGTCGCGGGTTCGAGCCCCGTCACTCGCGCCATTTCCTTCATGATAGAATGATGACGTGGCTCCATGCCGGCGCTGCGCCAAGTGGAATAGCGCTCGCGATCCGAGAATCGCGGCTCCCTCCGCTGGGTGATCGATCCCCCGCCTTCGCCGGGATGACGTCGTTCAAGCCGGGAGCGCCGTCTCCACCCATTCCACCTCAAAAACTCCGCCAGCGCCCCGTTTCCATCCACGACATCAGTCGCTTCAACGGCAGCACCCAGATCCACACCACGCCCAAAAACACATAGACCGGTACCTGCGCCAGCATCGGCAATCGCCCGATCAGCGCCGAGAGGCTCCCCACCATCACTGCCCAGAGCGCGATCAGCGCCAGGATGATGAACATGCCCACGGGCTTGCGCCAACTCGGCGTATAACTGTGGCGGGGATCGATGCTCACATCCCGTCTCCTTCTATCAGCTCGATCTCGGTCAGGATGATGTGCAGCGGCAGGTCCCAAGGATCGGCAGGCACCGCTTCATGCTCCTGCACCGACCAGGCAATACCGATGCGCAACGCGTCGGGATAGCGCGCGAAGACCCGGTCATAATAGCCGCCGCCTTGCCCCAGCCGGTTCATCGCCCGGTCGAACCCCACCAGCGGCGCGATGATGACGTCGGGCACCACCGGGTCGCCCGTCGGCTCGGGATGGCTGGTGCCGAACAGGCCCGGGAAAAGCTGGTCGTCCGGGCTCCACGTCAGGAAATCCATGCTCCCCAGCCGGTCGATCACCCGCGGCAGGGCAAGCGTCAGGCCCATCGCCTGCAACTGTGGGGCGAGCCGCTGGGCTGGCGCTTCATCGTCCAGCCCCATATAAAGCGCCACCGTCCGTGCGCCCGAAAGCCGCCGGGCGAGGGGAGAGGGAATCATCTTGAAAGCCAGCCGGTGGGCGAGCGGATCGAGCGAGGCGACGAACGCCCGCCGCCGCTGTCGGGCAGCGGCGCGCAATGTGGCTTTATCGGGATCGTCGCTCATCGATGGTATCGGCCTGTCCTGTGAGCCAGCACGCTTTATGGGGAGGGGGGTGACGGGACCGCCTCGGCCGTTTGCTGGAATATCCTCTGACGCCTCAACGTCAGGTGGGAACCATGTAGATCGGGCCGGAGCCCGCCCAGGGACAGTCCCCGTGGATGTGATTATCGCCTCAGGGATGTTCGCTAAAGCTCGTATCGCGCAGTACCCGTCGCCCTCAATTTAGGCGTCGGGCGCGACGGCGGCAAGAGTCTCGCGCAGCTTTTCTATCCGCCCGGCCAGAGCCTCCACCGCGCGGGCGGCAACCTCGTCGCCCTCGTCGAGCGCCAGGCTCTGCTGACGCCCGATCGCCTCGCGCTTCAGGTCATTGAGCTCATCCGCCAGGAACAGCGCCGCGAACAGCAGCGTGCGCACTTCGGTCAAGCCCGGCGTATTCTGCTGCGCTAGCCGCGCCTTGCGCTCGATCAGCGTGCTGAGGTGCGCCAGATGCGCTTCCTCCCCGTCGCGGCAGCGCAGATTATATTGCCGACCGGCGATGTGCAGCGTGGTTTCAGCCACTTGTCCGCCCCTTCAGTTCGTTGATCAACAGGTCGAGCGATTGCAGCGCCTGCCGCGCGGCGCCTTCGTCCATGCTGGAGGAGGATTCGGGGGCGGGCGTCGTCATCAGCCTGCCCAATTCCTGTTCGAGCCCGGTGACCGCACGCTCCAGCGTGGCGATCGCCTGCGTCATGCGGTCACTTGCCATGTCCTTGCCATAACCAAAGTTTTCGCCGTGCAAAAGCTGTCATTGGGCGGCTTGGCGCAGCCACGGTGCCTGCCATGGTTGACGCATGCGGATTGAGCATACAAAGGAGGCCCGATCTCGATTCGCAGGCCTTACAGGGGGCCGCTGCAAAGCCAGGAAAGACGCCGCTTCGATGACCGTTTCCGAAAAGTCGCTTGCCAACGCCATCCGGGCGCTTTCGATGGATGCCGTGCAGGCCGCGAACAGCGGTCATCCGGGCATGCCGATGGGCATGGCGGACGTCGCCACGGTATTGTTCAGCGATTATCTGAAGTTCGATCCGACCCAGCCCAAATGGGCCGACCGCGACCGCTTCGTGCTGTCGGCCGGCCACGGCTCGATGCTGATCTATTCGCTGCTGCACCTGACCGGCTACGCCCGCCCGACGATCGAGGACATCCGCAATTTTCGCCAGCTCGGCAGCCCCTGCGCCGGCCACCCGGAGAATTTCGAGCTTTCCGGCGTAGAGGCGACCACCGGCCCGCTCGGCTCGGGCCTCGCCACCGCCGTTGGCATGGCGATCGCGGAGCGTCACCTGAACGCGCAGTTCGGCGACGATCTGGTCGATCACCGCACCTGGGTCGTCGCGGGCGACGGCTGCCTGATGGAAGGCATCAACCACGAGGCGATCGGCCTTGCCGGCCACCTGAACCTCGGCCGGCTGATTGTCCTTTGGGACGACAACAAGATCACCATCGACGGTTCGATCGACCTGTCGAGCAGCGAGGATGTCCGCGCCCGCTACGCCGCGACCGGCTGGCATGTCGTCTCCTGTGACGGCCACGACGTCGCCGACGTGCGCCGCGCCATTGATGAAGCGCTGGCCGATCCCCGGCCCTCGCTCGTCGCCTGCGCCACCAAGATCGGCTATGGCTCGCCCAACAAGGCGGGCACGTCGGGCGTCCACGGCTCCGCGCTGGGTGTCGAGGAAGTGGCTGCCTCCCGCGAGTTCCTCGGCTGGTCGGCCGAACCCTTCGTCATTCCCGAAGACATCGCCGCCGCCTGGCGCCAGATCGGCGCGCGCGGCGCTGAAGTTCGCGGCGTTTGGGAAAACCGTCTCGCAAGTAACGGACAGAAGGCGGAATTTGAACGCCGCATGGCTGGCGAGCTGCCCGCAGATTTCTCACTTTCGGCCTATATCGACACGCTGATCGCCAATCCGCAAAAGGTCGCGACCCGCAAGGCGAGCGAGCTGACGCTGGGCGCGATCAACGACCTGCTGCCCGAAACGCTGGGCGGCTCGGCGGACCTCACCGGCTCCAACAACACAAAGACCAAGTCGACCGGTCCGCTGACCAGGGACGATTATTCGGGCCGCTACGTCTATTACGGCATCCGCGAATTCGGCATGGCCTGCGCGATGAACGGCATGGCGCTGCACGGCGGTGTCATCCCCTATGGCGGCACCTTCCTGGTCTTTTCCGACTATTCGCGCGCGGGCATTCGTCTCGGCGCGCTCCAGCAGCAGCGCGTCATCCATGTTCTGACCCATGACTCGATCGGTCTCGGCGAAGACGGCCCGACTCACCAGCCGATCGAACATGTCATGTCGCTGCGCATGATCCCCAATCTAGACGTCTACCGCCCCGCCGACATTGTCGAGACGGCGGAGTGCTGGGAATTGGCGCTCAAGGACAAGGACGGTCCGTCGGTGCTGGCGCTGACCCGCCAGAACTTGGCCCAGCTGCGCACCGAAAAGGCCGTCGGGAACCTCTCCGCCAAGGGGGCCTATCGCCTGCGCGCAGCCAATGGCGAGCGCAAGGTGGTGCTGATCGCCACCGGCTCCGAGGTTGAGATCGCCGTCGCTACCGCAGACCTGCTGGAAGCGCAGGGGATCGGCGCCGACGTCGTATCCATGCCGAGCTGGGCGCATTTCGATGTGCAGCCGCAGGCCTATAAGGACGAACTCCTGCCGCATCATGTGCTGCGCGTATCGATCGAGGCGGGAACGACCTTTGGCTGGGAACGCTATGTCGGCATCGCCGGGCTGCGATTTGGCATCGACACATTCGGCGCTTCGGCTCCGGCGGAAGCACTTTACGAGCATTTCGGCCTGACCGCCGCAAAGATCGCGCCGCAGGTCGCGGCCGCGCTCGATCATTAAGAATAATCTACCCAATCAGGAGGCTAGTGCAGTGGCAACGAAGGTAGCAATCAACGGTTTCGGACGTATCGGTCGACTGGTCGCCCGCGCGATCCTGTCGCGTACCGACCATGATCTGGAACTGGTGAGCATCAACGATCTGGGCGATGCCAAGTCCAATGCTCTCCTGTTCAAGCGCGACAGCGTCCATGGCAACTGGGCTGGCGAAGTCAGCGTCGACGGCAATTTCCTGGTCATCGAGGGCAAGCGCATCGCCGTCACCGCTGAGCGTGACCCCGCCAAGCTGCCGCACGCAGCCCAGGGCGTGGACATCGCGCTGGAATGCACCGGCATCTTCGCCGACAAGGAAAAGGCGAGCGCCCATCTGGCCGCCGGCGCCAAGCGCGTCGTCATCTCGGCGCCCGCGACCGGCGTGGACAAGACCGTCGTGTTCGGCGTCAACCATGAGACGCTGACCGCCGAAGACGTCGTCATCTCGAACGCCAGCTGCACCACCAACTGCCTGGCGCCGCTCGCCAAGGTCCTGCACGACGCGATCGGTATCGAGCGCGGCTTCATGACCACGATCCACAGCTACACCAACGACCAGAACACGCTCGATCAGCTGCACAAGGACATGCGCCGCGCCCGCGCCGCAGCCCTGTCGATGATCCCGACCACCACCGGCGCCGCTCGCGCCGTGGGCGAGGTTCTTCCCGAACTCAAGGGCAAGCTCGACGGTTCGTCGGTCCGCGTGCCGACCCCGAACGTCTCGGTAGTCGATCTCAAGTTCGACGCCAAGCGCGCGACGACCGTTCAGGAAGTCAATGAACTGCTGAAGGCCGCGTCCGAAAATGGTCCGCTCAAGGGCGTGCTCGGCTATTCCGACGAGCCGCTGGTGTCGATCGACTATAATGGCGATGCGCGCAGCTCGACTGTGGACAGCCTCGAAACGGCGGTGATCGACGGTACGCTGGTGCGCGTACTGAGCTGGTACGATAATGAATGGGGCTTTTCGAACCGCATGATCGACACCACCGGTGTTGTGGCGAAGTTCCTGTAAAAACCCGTTTGTCCATAAAAATCCCGTTCGGTTCGAGTAGCCGTCGAGCGAAGTCGAGACGGCGTATCGGGAATTTTTCTCGACGGGCGCTTCTCGACAAGCTCGAAGCTGCTCGAACCGAACGGTTTTTCATGTGAATAGCCAAGGAAAAATCACTATGGCAAAGCCGTTCAAGACACTCGACGACATGGGGGATATCACCGGGAAGGTGGTGCTGGTGCGCGAGGATCTGAACGTGCCGATGCAGGACGGATCGGTCAGCGACGACACCCGCCTGCGCGCCGCCATGCCGACGATCCTCGAACTTGCCGACCGGGGTGCGAAGGTGCTGATCCTCGCTCATTTCGGCCGGCCCAAGGGCCAGAAAAACCCGGAATATTCGCTGTCCAAGATCACCCGCCCACTGACGGCGGTGCTGGGCCGCGATGTGCAGTTCATCCCCGATTGCCAGGGCGAAGCCGCCACCGACGGTATCAGGGTGATGCGCAACGGCGACATCGCCATCCTCGAAAATACGCGGTTCCATCCCGGCGAGGAGAAGAATGATCCTGCGCTGGCGGATGCCATCGCCGCGATCGGCGACCTTTATGTGAACGATGCCTTCTCCGCCGCGCATCGGGCCCATGCCTCGACCGAAGGACTGGCGCACAAGCTGCCCTCTTTCGCTGGCCGCTCGATGGAAAAGGAACTCGACGCGCTGCAGGCTGCACTTGGCGAGCCGGTGAAACCGGTCGCGGCCGTCGTTGGCGGCGCGAAAGTGTCGACCAAGCTCGACGTGCTCAACAATCTGGTCGCGAAGGTCGATCATCTGATCATCGGCGGCGGCATGGCGAACACCTTCCTCCACGCGCGCGGCGTCGATGTCGGCAAGTCGCTGTGCGAGAAGGACCTTGCCGAAACGGCCGATGCGATCTTCGACAAGGCGGAGGCTGCCGGCTGCACCATCCATCTGCCCTATGACGTGGTGGTCGCGAAGGAATTCGCCGCTAACCCGCCATCGCTGCGGACCTGCAACGTGCATGAGGTCGCCGCCGACGAGATGATCCTCGACGTTGGGCCTGCCGCCGTCGAGGCGCTCGGCGACGCGATCAAGAACTGCCGCACTTTGGTGTGGAACGGCCCGCTCGGCGCGTTCGAGATCCCGCCTTTCGACAAGGCGACCGTTGCGCTGGCCAAGACCGCCGCCGCGCTCACCAAGGAAGGCGGGCTTACCTCCGTCGCGGGGGGCGGCGACACGGTGGCGGCGCTCAATCATGCGGGCGTGGCGGGCGACTTCAGCTTCGTCTCGACCGCGGGCGGCGCCTTTCTCGAATGGATGGAAGGCAAGGAACTGCCGGGCGTCAAGGCGCTGCTGGCCTGACAATCACCGCGAGGCCGCCCGGATGAGGCGGCCTTGCTTTTTCAGGATGCCGCTTTTCGGCTCCTTTCTTACAGCGCCGCCGCTAGGGGGCGCTCTTCCCAGATGAAAAGGTATGTGCAGATGCAGTTTCAGGACATGAAGGCGAAGATCGAGGGCGGCAACGGCTTCATCGCGGCGCTCGACCAGAGCGGCGGCTCGACGCCCAAGGCGCTCAAGGGCTATGGCATCGAGGAAGGCGCCTGGGCCAATGACGAGGAAATGTTTGGCCTTATCCACGGCATGCGCAGCCGCGTCATCACCTCGCCCGCTTTCACGGGTGAAAAGGTGCTGGGCGCGATCCTGTTCGAGCGCACGATGGACGGCGAAGTCGCCGGCAAGTCGGTGCCGCAGGCGCTGATCGAGCGCGGCGTCGTTCCCTTCATCAAGATCGACAAGGGCTTGGAAGACGAACAGAATGGCGTGCAGCTGATGAAGCCGAACCCCGACCTCAACGTGCTGCTCCAGCGGGCAAAGGCGCTTGGCGTGTTCGGCACGAAGGAGCGTTCGGTCATCAACCTCGCCAATCGCGAGGGCATTGCCGCTGTCGTAAAGCAGCAGTTCGAAGTCGGCAGCCAGGTCCTTGCCGCCGGCCTCGTTCCGATCATCGAGCCGGAAGTCAACATCAAGAGCCCCGAGCGTGCCGAGGCCGACCAGATCCTGCTCGAAGAGATTCTCAAGAATCTCGACGCGCTGCCGGGTGACGACAAGGTCATGCTGAAGCTGTCGCTGCCGACCAAGCCCGGTCTGTTCGACCCGCTGGTCGATCATCCCCGCGTGCTGCGCGTCGTCGCGCTTTCGGGCGGTTTCTCGCGCACCGAGGCTTGCGCTGAACTGGCGAAGAATCGCGGCATCATCGCCAGCTTCAGCCGCGCGCTGCTGAACGACCTGCGCCACCAGATGAGCGACGACGAGTTCAACGCCTCGCTGGGGCAGGCGATCGACGAAATCCACGGCGCCTCGACCAAGAAGGCGGCGTGAATGGAAGGGAGGCTATCGGTGAACGCCGATAGCCTCATCCTTGACGACCATTTCATCCAGATCGTCATCCCCGCGAAAGCGGGGACCCATCTCTCAACCGTTCCGCTTGGCGCTTCTTACGGGAGATGGATTCCCGCTTCCGTGGGAATGACGGGGTGATGGTCTGTATCGGACTGCTTTCAGGTCACGACCCAACCAGCGCCTTCAGCGCCCGCGCATCCTCGATCGCCTGCGCTTCGGGGTCATTGTTGAAATAGGCCCAGACCGGCCGCCCGGCGCTGGCCTGCTCCCTCATCCACTCCGCCCATCCGCGCAGATGCGTCTCCGAATATCGGCCCCAATATCGGCCGCCGCTGCCATGGAAGCGGACATAAGCGACCGGCCCCACAGCCACTCGAGGCGTGGCCGACCCGGCCATGTCATGCAGGCAGAGCCCCGCGCCGTGGCGCTCCAGCAGCGCATAGACCGCATCGACATACCAGCTCGGATGCCGAAATTCGAACATATGCACCTGTTCACGCGGCAGGATGCGCAGGAACGCCTGCAGCCGCTCCAGATCGACGCCAAATTGCGGCGGCATCTGATAAAGGATCGGTCCCAATGTCGGGCCAAACTGCCGGAAGGACGCCATCATCCGCGCCACCGGCTCCTCGCAATCCTTCAGCTTCTTCATCTGCGTCAGAAAGCGGTTCGCCTTCACCGCATAGCAGAAGCCCGGCGGCGCCTGTTCGCGCCACTTGTCCACCGTCTCCGGCTTTGGCAGCCGATAGAAGCTGTTGTTGATCTCGACCGTGTCGAAATGCTCCGCGTAAAAGGCGAACCATTGCTTCATCGGCAGCTTTTCGGGATAGAAGCGCCCGCGCCAGTGGCGGTAATTCCATCCCGAGCATCCGATCCGGATCATGGGCGGACAACGCGGCAGGGGCGGGGTACGGTTCCCATCTTTCCCAGCGCCGCCAAAAAGCGCTAAGGGCAGGGGCATGACCGACTTCACCGACGAAGAACTCGCCCTCGATCCCAACTTCGCGGACCGCTTCGAGCGCGATGGTCGGCGCCCGCCATGCCAGCTTTACCTGATCTCGCCGCCCGCCATCGACGACAGTTTCGTCGAAAAACTGGCGCAGGCGTTCGACGGCGGGGAAGTCGCCGCATTTCAGTTGCGCCTGAAGGGTGTGGATGAGGACGCCATCGCCCGCGCGGCCGAACCGTTGCAGAAGCTCTGCGCCGAGCGCGACGTCGCCTTCATCATCAACGACAGCATCGCGCTCGCCCAGCGGCTCGGTGCGGACGGCGTGCATCTGGGGCAGGATGACGGCGACCCGCGTGAGGCGCGCAAGCTGCTCGGCCCCTCGGTGCAGATCGGCGTCACCTGCCACGACAGCCGCCATCTCGCGATGGATGCGGGGGAGGCGGGGGCGGACTATGTCGCGTTCGGCGCCTTCTATCCCACCACGACCAAGGAAACCCGGCATCGCCCCGACCCGTCAATCCTCGGCTGGTGGACGACGCTGTTCGAACTCCCCTGCGTCGCGATCGGCGGCATCACGGCGGACAATGCCGGGCCGCTGGTGGCGGCAGGCGCCGATTTCCTGGCCGTGAGCGGCGCCGTCTGGAACCATGTCGAAGGCCCGAAAGCGGGTGTGGCCGCCTTCTCGCGCATATTGAGCGCGTAACGACCCGCGGAGAGGCAGCCTTCCCGCGCCCCGTGCGTTCTCTCGCCGCAACATGGGAGAGAATGCCTTGAAGAACCACATGCTCATCCTGACGCTGCTCTGCGCCGCGTGCAAAGTCTCCGTCACCGACGCCAACGACAGCGCCGCCGCGCCGAAAGGGCAGGCGGCGGGGACGCAGCAGTCCGCCGCTCCTGCGGCGAACGATGCCGACTTCACGATCGTACCGGAGCCAACTGGCGCCCCGCCACGCACGGATTCCATTCTCCAGGCGCAGGTGGCGCTGGACCGCGCGGGCTTCTCGCCGGGCGTGCTGGACGGCAAGGAGGGCATGTCCTTCACCGCCGCGCTCAAGGGCTTCCAGGAGGCGAGGGGCCTTCCCGCCACTGGCACCTATGACGAGGCGACGGCCAAGGCGCTGCTGAACGGTCAGCCGCAACCCGCGACCTGGCTGGTCAGGATTCCCGACAGCTTCGCCCGCGGCCCCTTCTTCAACGTGCCCAAGGACCTCAACGATCAGGCGAAGCTGCCGGCGCTTGGCTACCGGAACCTGCTCGAAAAGCTGGCCGAGCGCTTCCACACCAAGCCGGAGGTGCTGGTCGCGCTTAACGCCCCCAACACGAAGGTGGGCGCCGGCACGACCATCCGCGTGCCCGCCATAGCCAATCAGCCCGTGGCGCGGATCGATGGTGATGAGCGCGGCTGGGGCACGACCCTCGCCAGCCTCGGCGTCGCCAAGGACCAGCCGCAGGCCGACCATATCGTCGTCGACAAATCGGACGGCGTGCTCCGTGCCTATGACGCGCAGAACAAGCTGATCGCGCAATTCCCCGCGACGATGGGGTCGCAATATGATCCGCTGCCGCTCGGAACGTGGGAAATCAAGGGGTTGAGCCGCAATCCTGACTTCCATTATAATCCTGATCTGTTCTGGGACGCTTCGGCGAACGACCAGAAGGCGGTGCTGAAGCCCGGCCCGAACGGCCCGGTCGGCGTCGTCTGGATCGACCTCTCCAAGCCCCATTACGGCATCCACGGCACGCCTGAGCCTCAGACCATCGGCCGCACCGAAAGCCATGGCTGCATCCGCCTCACCAACTGGGATGCCGCGCGGCTGGCGCAGATGGTGAAGTCTGGCGTCAAGGCCGTGTTCCAGGCATGAAGATGAGCGCGCGGGGCTGTGGCGGCGGCATCCTCGCCATCTTGCTCTGCGCGCTCTTCCTGCATTTTTGCGTCCGCATCGTGCCCGACGAAGCGCCGCGTCCGTCTCCGCCGCAGCGCCCCGCTTCCGCCGAGACGGGGCCGCTGCTTATTCCGGTCGAGGGCGTCCCACCCACCGCGCTCACCGACACCTTCACCCAGGCGCGGGCGAGCGGCGCACGGCCGCACGACGCCATCGACATCATGGCCGCGCGGGGCAGGGCGGTGCTGGCGGTCAGCGACGGCTGGATCGAAAAGATCTTCTGGAGCGATGCCGGCGGACGCACCCTCTATCAGCGCTCCCCTGACGGCCGGCGCGTCTATTATTATGCCCATCTCGACAGCTATGCGCCGGGCCTCAAGGAGGGCCAGGCCATCCGCCGCGGTCAGCGGATCGCCAACGTCGGCAGCACTGGCAATGCCGATCCGTCAGCGCCCCACCTCCATTTCGCGGTCCACGAGATGCAGCCGGGCGAGCCCTGGTATGGCGGCCGCCCGATCAATCCCTATCCGCTGCTCGTCCGCCCGCGATGACGCGCGGCCCCTTGCCCTTCGGCCTCTGCCGAGGTAAAGGCCCGCCAGCCTCAACAGGCCGGCTCTTTTCATCCTCAGACATATAGGCAGGCTCTTCCCATGAAGATCAGCGGCGTCGAGATTCGTCCCGGCAACAACATCGAATATGACGGAAGCCTGTGGCGTGCCGTTAAGATCCAGCACACCCAGCCCGGCAAGGGCGGCGCCTATATGCAGGTTGAGCTCAAGAACCTGATCGACGGCCGCAAGAACAACGTCCGCTTCCGCTCGGCGGAGACGGTCGAGCGCATCCGCCTCGACACCAAGGATTTCCAGTATCTCTATGCCGAGGGCGACATGCTCGTCTTCATGGACACGGAAAGCTATGAGCAGATCAACCTGCCGCAGGATCTGGTCGGCGAAGCGTCGGCCTTCCTTCAGGACGGCATGATGGTCATGCTCGAAATGTATGAAGAGCGCCCGATCAGCGTGCAGCTGCCCGAGACGGTCGAAGCGACCGTGGTCGAGGCTGACGCCGTGGTGAAGGGGCAGACGGCTTCCGCCAGCTACAAGCCGGCGATCCTCGACAATGGCGTGCGCGTCATGGTTCCCCCGCACATCGTCACCGGCACGCGCATCGTCGTCGACGTGTATGAGCGCGAATATGTGAAGCGGGCCGACTGATGCGGTTCGGGCGCAGCATGGGTGCGGCCGCCATTCTCGCGATCGGCGCCATGCCGGCTGCGCTTGCTGCGCAGACGGTTAACAAACCATCCAAGGCACAACTCGACAGCGCGGCCTATGTGCTGCGCGTCATCAGCAGCGCGCTGCAGTCGGCGCAGGTCGAACAGCCGGTCAAGAATGTGCTCTTCGAATGCCTCTACATCAATCCGCTGTCGAAGATCAGTGCGGCGACCGACAAGGTGATCGCGGCCAATGCCGGCAAGGTTGACCGCAAGGACCCTTCGCAGATGCTGGCGGTGATCGCCGGGACCTGCGGCTATCGCCCGCCTGCTGCACCCGCCGCCAAGCCTGCCCCCAAGAAATAAGCGAAGGCCGTCCCTCGGGGCGGCGGAGATTTTGCATGGTATCCCACTCAGGCCTTCTCACCGTCATGGAACGCGCGGTTCGCAAGGCCGGCGCCAAGCTGCGCCGCGATTTCGGCGAGGTCGAGCATCTTCAGGTGTCCCGCAAGGGGCCGGCCGACTTCGTGTCGAAGGCCGACAAGCAGTGTGAGCAGACGCTGGTCGAGGAACTGCGCAAGGCGCGGCCCGACTGGGGATTTCTGCTCGAAGAGGGCGGGGTGATAGAGGGCGACCCCAGCAAGCCGCGCTGGATCATCGATCCGCTCGACGGCACCACCAACTTTCTCCACGGCATCCCGCATTTCGCCATCTCGATTGCGGTGGAAGAGCCGCTCTATGGCGGTAAGAAGGAAATCACGACCGGCCTCATCTATCAGCCGATCACGGACGAAAGCTATTGGGCGGAAAAGAGCCGGGGCGCCTGGCGGCATGACCAGCGCCTCCGCGTCTCCGCTCGCCGCGATATGGGTGACTGCCTGATCGCCACGGGCATTCCGTTCCTCGGCCACGGCAACTTCGCGGAGTGGACGCGCATCTTCGGCGCGGTCGGCCCTTCGGTGGCGGGAATCCGCCGCTTCGGCGCCGCGACACTGGACCTCGCCCATGTGGCATCGGGCCGCTACGACGGCTTCTGGGAAAGCGGCCTGCAACCTTGGGACGTTGCCGCCGGCATCCTGCTGGTGCGCGAAGCGGGGGGCTTCGTCACCGACTTCCGGGGCGGCGACCAGGCGATCGAGCGCAAGGAAGTGATCGCCGGGAACGATGCCGTCCACAGCAAGCTGCACAAGCTCATTGCCGGGGCGCTCCGCTAATCCGCGCTGTTTGAACTCTCGTACAACAAATCGCGATTGTTGCGAATCATTCTCATGGCTCAAGGCCTTGCTTCACCTATGCGGCAGGCCTAAAGCGCGCCCGTAAGTCACATTCGCCCAGGGGATTCCGTTGGTCGATCTATCCCAATATCTGCCGATCCTGATTTTTCTCGGGATCGCACTGCTGCTTTCGAGCGCATTCGTGTTCCTGCCGATGCTGGTGGGGCGGCTCACCGGCTCGCACCAGCCCGACCCGGCGAAGCTCAGCGAATATGAATGCGGCTTCCCGGCCTTTGAGGAGCCGCGCAGCCAGTTCGACGTGCGTTTCTACCTCGTCGCCATCCTGTTCATCATCTTCGATCTGGAGGCGGCGTTCCTCTATCCCTGGGCCGTCAGCCTCGACCAGATCGGCTGGGCCGGCTGGGGCACCATGATGATCTTCATAGCGGAGCTGGTGCTCGGCCTCGTCTATGCGTGGAAGAAGGGAGCACTCGATTGGGAGTAGAACTTGAGCGGCCCGCCCCCGGCACCCTGCTGCCGGCCGGAACGCAGCCCGACCAGGATTTCTTCAACGCGCTGAACAGCGAAGTCAGTGACAAGGGCTTCCTCGTCACCTCGACCGAGGAACTGTTCCAGTGGGCGCGCACCGGGTCGCTGTGGTGGATGACCTTCGGTCTTGCCTGCTGCGCGGTCGAGATGATCCACGTCAACATGCCGCGCTATGATATGGAGCGTTTCGGCGCAGCACCGCGCGCATCCCCGCGCCAGTCGGACGTGATGATCGTGGCCGGAACCCTCTGCAACAAGATGGCTCCCGCGTTGCGCAAGGTTTACGACCAGATGTCCAATCCGAAATATGTGATTTCGATGGGCAGCTGCGCGAATGGCGGCGGCTATTATCATTACAGCTATTCGGTAGTGCGTGGCTGCGACCGCATCGTGCCGGTCGACATCTATGTGCCCGGCTGCCCGCCGACCGCTGAAGCGCTGCTCTATGGCGTGATGCAGTTGCAGCGGAAGATTCGCCGGATCGGGACGATTGAGCGTTAACATGGGCCATTCTGCACCGAAGATCGCGACCATCCCCGGCATCGCGGAAGAAATCGCCGGCCTGCTCGGCTCCATGCTGGTCGAAACCGTCGATCGGGCCGATGAGCTGAGCTTCACCGTCGTGCGGGAGAAGCTAGCCGACGCCATGGTGGTGCTGCGCGACCGCGCGCAATATCAGCAACTGATGGAAATCGCGGGCGTCGATTACCCTGAACGCCCTGAGCGTTTCGAGGTGTGCTACCATCTGCTCAGCGTCACGCGGAACCATCGCGTCCGCGTCAAGGTCCAGACCGACGAGGATACCCCGGTCCCCACCGTCACGCACATCTGGCCGGTCGCCGGCTGGCTGGAGCGCGAGGTGTTCGACATGTACGGCGTCATCTTCGAAGGCAATTCGGACCTGCGCCGCATCCTCACCGACTATGGCTTCAAGGGTCATCCGCAGCGCAAGGACTTCCCGCTGACCGGCTATGTCGAGATGTGGTATAGCGAAGAGGACAAGCGCGTCGTCTACAAGCCGGTGAAGCTGGCACAGGACTTCCGCAGCTTCGACTTCCAGAGCCCCTGGGAAGGCGCGCAATATGTGCTGCCCGGCGATGAAAAGGCGCCGCAAGCGCCCGGCGCCCCGTCACCTGTCGCCGCGCCGCCGCCGCCCCCCGCCGCTCCCAAGGGCGAGCCGGCCGGTGCGACGCCCAAGGTTACGGAAAAATCCGAGCAGACCGGCGCGGGGGAACCCGCCAACAGCAAGGGCCATGAAAAATCGCCCAACGCTCCGGTTCCTCCGGAAGAGCATACCGACGAAGGCAAAGGCGCCGCCAAGCCCGAGGACAAATCCTGATGTCCACCTATCTCGACGAACTGGAACAAAAGGTCAGCGCGGACGATCCGACGCTGGGCGATACGGAAATCCAGAACTACACGATCAACTTCGGACCGCAGCATCCTGCGGCGCACGGCGTGCTTCGCCTAGTCATGGAACTGGACGGCGAGATCGTCGAGCGCTGTGATCCGCATGTCGGCCTGCTCCATCGCGGCACCGAAAAGCTGATCGAGTACAAGACCTATCTGCAGGCGCTGCCCTATTTCGACCGGCTCGACTATTGCTCGCCCATGGGGATGGAGCACAGCTATGTGCTGGCGATCGAGAAGCTGCTGAACCTGGAAGTGCCGATCCGCGCCCAATATCTGCGCACCTTCTTCGCGGAACTGACGCGCATCAAGAACCACATGCTGAACCTGGGTTCGCACGTCATGGACGTGGGCGCGATGACGCCGAACCTGTGGCTGTTCGAGCTGCGCGAAGACTGCATGAACTTCTATGAGCGGGCCTCGGGCGCGCGCATGCATGCGGCCTATTTCCGGCCCGGCGGCGTGCATCAGGACGTGCCGCTCAAGCTGCTCACCGATATCGCCGACTGGCTGGACACGCGCCTGCCGCGCCTGTTCGAGGACGCGATCAGCCTCGTCGCCGACAACCGCATCTTCAAGCAGCGCAATGTCGACATCGCCGTGGTCAGCAAGGAAGACGCGCTGAAATGGGGTTTCTCCGGCCCGATGCTGCGCGGTTCCGGCATCGCCTGGGACATCCGCAAGTCGCAGCCTTATGATGTTTACGACCGAATGGACTTCGACATTCCCGTCGGCACCAATTTCGACTGCTACGACCGCTTCATGGTCCGCGTCGAGGAAGTGCGTCAGTCCGCCCGCATCATGAAGCAATGTCTCAACGAGATGCCGGAAGGCCCGGTGCTCTCGCTCGACACCAAGGTTGCGCCGCCGCGCCGTGGCGAGATGAAGCGCTCGATGGAGGCGCTCATCCACCACTTCAAGCTCTATACGGAGGGCTTCCATGTGCCCGCTGGCGAAGTCTATGTCGCCACCGAAAGCCCCAAGGGCGAGTTCGGCGTCTATCTGGTCGCGGACGGCTCGAACAAGCCCTACCGCTGCAAGATCCGCCCGACCGCCTTCTCGCACCTTCAGGCGATGGATTTCATGATGAAGGGCCACATGCTGGCCGATACGACCGCTGTCCTGGGCGCCATGGACATCGTGTTTGGAGAATGTGACCGCTAATGGCTGACGCAGTTCATATCCCGGACGAGGCCGAAACGCGCGCGCGCTGGGGCGCGTTTGCGTGGACGGCCGAAAATGCCGAGCAGGCGAAGAAGGTCATCGCCCGTTATCCCGCCGGTCGTCAGCAGTCGGCGGTCATGCCGCTGCTCGACCTCGCCCAGCGCCAGGTCGGCGCGGAAACGCAGACCCAGGGCTGGCTGCCGGTGCCGGTGATGGAATATATCGCCGACCAGCTCGACATGCCCTATATGCGGGTTTACGAGGTCGCGACCTTCTACACCATGTACAACCTCGCTCCCGTTGGCCGCTATCATGTGCAGGTCTGCGGGACGACGCCCTGCATGCTGCGCGGTTCCGACGATGTCTTCTCGGCCTGCAAGAACAAGGGTCTGGTGAAGGGCGGCACGACTCCCGACGGCCTGTTCACCCTGAGCGAGGTCGAGTGTCTGGGCGCCTGCGCCAACGCGCCGATGGTCCAGATCAACGACGATAATTACGAAGACCTGGCCTATGACAGCATGAGCGCGATCCTCGACGATCTCGCCGCTGGCAAGCAGCCCAAGATCGGTCCGCAGATCGATCGTCAGACAAGCTGCCCCGAAGGCGGGCCGACCAGCCTCAAGGACATGGTCAAGGAAAATCACGACTATCGGGGCGAATGGGCATGAGCGACGTGATTGCGCCTCTCAGCGACAAGGACCGCATCTTCACCAACGTCTATGGCTTCCAGGATTGGGGCATCGACGCGGCGATCAAGCGCGGCGATTGGGACAATACCAAGAAGCTGCTGGAAATCGGCCAGGACGAGATCATCGAGCGCATCAAGGCCTCGGGCCTGCGCGGCCGTGGTGGCGCCGGCTTCCCGACCGGCATGAAGTGGAGCTTCATGCCCAAGGAAAGCAAAGACGGTCGTCCGAGCTTCCTGGTCATCAACGCCGACGAATCCGAGCCGGGATCGTGCAAGGACCGCGAGATCATCCGCCACGATCCGCACAAGCTGATCGAGGGCGCGCTGGTCGCCGGTTTCGCGATGCGCGCGCGCGCCGCCTATATCTATATCCGCGGCGAGTTCATCTATGAGGCGAAGGTTCTCTTCGCCGCCGTCGAGCAGGCCTATGAAAAGGGCTTCCTCGGCAAGAATGCCTGCGGATCGGGCTATGATTTCGACGTCTTCGTCCATCGCGGCGCGGGCGCCTACATCTGCGGCGAGGAAACCGCGCAGATCGAAAGCCTGGAAGGCAAGAAGGGCCAGCCGCGCCTGAAGCCGCCTTTCCCGGCGGGCGCCGGCCTCTATGGCTGCCCGACGACGGTGAACAATGTGGAATCGATTGCGGTCGCGCCGACGATCCTGCGCCGTGGTTCCGAATGGTTCGCCAGCTTCGGGCGGGAGAATAACAAGGGCACCAAGCTCTTCCAGATCAGCGGCCATGTGAACAAGCCATGCGTCGTCGAAGAGTCGATGGGCATCAGCTTCAAGGAACTGATCGACCGGCATTGCGGCGGCATTCGTGGCGGCTGGGACAATCTGCTCGCCGTCATTCCCGGCGGGTCGTCGGTGCCGCTGGTTCCGGCCAAGCAGATCATGGACGCGCCGATGGACTTCGATGGCCTCAAGGCGCTCGGCTCCGGCCTCGGCACCGCCGCCGTCATCGTCATGGACAAGTCGACCGACATTGTCCGCGCGATCAGCCGTCTCTCTTACTTCTACAAGCATGAGAGCTGCGGCCAGTGCACGCCCTGCCGCGAAGGCACCGGCTGGATGTGGCGCGTGATGGAGCGCCTGCGCTCGGGCGAGGCGGACATCGGCGAAATCGACATGCTGCACGAGGTCACCAAGCAGGTCGAGGGCCATACCATCTGCGCGCTTGGCGACGCGGCGGCTTGGCCGATCCAGGGCCTGATCCGCCATTTCCGCCCGGAAATCGAGCGCCGGATCAACGAGAACAAGGGTAGCGCCCCCGTCATGGAGGCAGCGGAGTAACCATGCCGAAGGTCAAAGTAGACGGCGTAGAACTCGAAGTCCCGGCGGGCGCCACCGTCCTCCAGGCCTGTGAGATGGCGGGGAAGGAAATCCCCCGCTTCTGCTATCATGAGCGCCTCAGCATCGCGGGCAATTGCCGCATGTGCCTGGTCGAGGTGAAGCCCGGACCGCCCAAGCCGCAGGCTTCGTGCGCGCTGCCGGCCGCCGAGAATCAGGAGATCTTCACCCAGACCGAAATGGTGAAGAAGGCGCGCGAAGGGGTGATGGAGTTCCTGCTCATCAACCACCCGCTCGACTGCCCGATCTGCGATCAGGGCGGCGAGTGCGACCTGCAGGACCAGTCGGTCGCCTATGGCCGGGGCGGCAGCCGCTTCGACGAGAATAAGCGTGCGGTCACCGAGAAATACATGGGTCCGATCGTCAAGACCGTCATGACCCGCTGCATCCAGTGCACCCGCTGCGTGCGCTTTGCCGAGGAAGTCGCGGGCGTGCCGGAAATCGGCGCGATCTATCGCGGCGAGAATATGCAGATCACCACCTATCTTGAACATGCCGCCAAGAGCGAACTGTCGGGCAATGTGGTGGACCTTTGCCCCGTAGGCGCGCTGACGTCGAAGCCCTACGCGTTCGAGGCGCGTCCCTGGGAACTCAAGAAGACCCACGCCATCGACGTGATGGACGCGGTCGGCACCAATATCCGCCTCGACAGCCGCGGCCGTCAGGTGCTGCGCGCCGTTCCGCGCATCAATGATGACGTGAACGAGGAATGGGCGAGCGACAAGACCCGGCACAATGTCGATGGTCTGGTACGCAAACGCCTCGACAAGCCCTATGTCCGCAAGGACGGCAAGCTGGTTCCGGCAACCTGGAACGAGGCATTCGCGGCCGTCGCGGCGGTCCAGCATGGCGGCAGCGTCGCGGCTCTGGCCGGCGACCTGCTCGATTGCGAGACGATGTTCGCGGGCAAGGCGCTGGTCGAGAAGCTAGGCGGCACCATGCTGGAAGGGCGTCAGACCGGCCTTGCCTATGATGTGTCGAGCCTGTCCGCGGTCAACTTCAACACGACGCTGAACGGCATCGAAACCGCTGACGTGATCCTGCTGGTCGGCACCAATCTTCGCTGGGAAGCGCCGCTGGTGAACACGAGGCTTCGCAAGGCGATCAAGAAGGGCGCGAAGGTCTTTGGCATAGGCCCGCAGGTCGACCTTACCTACAAGGTCGAATGGCTGGGCAATGACGCCTCGCTGCTGGCGAAGCTTCCGCAAGCGGTGGTGGAAGCGTTCGGCAAGGCCGCGCGCCCGGCGATGATCGTCGGCGGCGGCGTGCTGGCGAAGGACGGCGCGCATGGCGATACGCTGGCGCTGGTCGAAACGCTGGGCCTGATCAAGGAAGGCTGGAACGGCTATAATGTCCTGCATTTCGCGGCGGCGCGCATGGGCGGGCTGATGCTCGGCTACGCCACGCAGGGCGGCATCAAGGCGGTGGCGGCGGCGAGCCCCAAGCTGCTCTTCTCGCTCGGTGCGGACGAGGTCGATTATTCCGCGTTCGAGGACAGCTTCAAAGTCTATATCGGCCATCACGGCGACAAGGGCGCGCATGCGGCGGACGTGATCCTGCCGGGCGCAAGTTATGCCGAAAAGGCCGGCACCTACGTCAATCTCGAAGGCCGGGTGCAGCGGGGCGAGAAAGCCGTGTTCGCGCCGGGCGACGCCCGCGAGGACTGGTCGATCCTGCGCGCCCTGTCCGAAGTGCTCGGCGCGACCTTGCCCTTCGACAGCTTCGAGCAGCTCCGCGCCGAGATGGAGAAGGCCGTGCCGGCGCTCGGCCAGATCGGTCTTGCTGATTATGGCTGGCCAAACAACCTCAAAGACTTGCCGTCGCTGCCAACCGGCGCCAGCGGCGAGTTCGGTTCGCCGATCAAGGATTTCTACCTGACCAACGCCATCTGCCGCGCCAGCCCGACGATGCAGCAATGCTCGGCCGAGCTGATCCACGGTGAGACCTTTGCGGAGGCCGCAGAGTGACCGCTTTCTTCCAGAATCTCGGCCTGCCCTTCGAAGGCGCCTGGCTGCTCGCGACGATCATCGGCATCCTGGTAATCGCCCTTCCGCTGATGCTCGCGGTCGCGATGATCATCTACGCCGACCGCAAGATCTGGGCGGCGATGGCGCTGCGTCGTGGTCCGAACGTCGTGGGTCCCTTCGGCCTGCTCCAGTCCTTCGCCGACGGCGCCAAGGTTTTCCTTCAGGAAACCATCATCCCCTCGGCCGCCAACCGCGCGCTGTTCCTGATCGCGCCGATCATCACCTTCACGGTGGCGCTGATCGCCTGGGCGGTGATCCCGTTCCAGGTCGGCGTGGTCGTCGCCAACATCAATGTCGGCCTGCTCTACATCCTCGCCATATCCTCGCTGGGCGTATATGGCATCGTGCTGTCGGGCTGGGCGTCCAACTCCAAATATCCCTTCTATTCCGCGATCCGCGCCAGCGCGCAGATGATCAGCTATGAAGTCTCGATCGGCTTCATCCTGGTCTGCGTCGTCCTCTGGGCCGGCAGCTTCAACCTGACCGCGATCGTCGAAAGCCAGAAGGGCTATTATGGCTTCCTGAACGGCAACGGCTTCAACCCGCTGCTCTTCCCGATGGCGATCATGTTCCTGATCAGCGCCATGGCGGAAACCGGCCGCGCGCCGTTCGACCTGACCGAAGCAGAGTCCGAACTGGTTGCCGGTTACCAGACCGAATATTCGTCCATGGCCTTTGCGCTCTTCTGGCTTGGCGAATATGCCAACGTCATCCTGATGTGTGCGCTGAACGCGATCCTGTTCTGGGGCGGTTACCTGCCGCCGCTCGACTGGGCGCCACTCTATTATGTGCCCGGCATCCTCTGGCTGTTCGCCAAGATCCTGTTCTTCTTCTTCGTCTTCTCCTGGGTGAAGGCGACGGTGCCCCGCTACCGCTACGACCAGCTGATGCGGCTGGGCTGGAAGATCTTCCTGCCGACGTCGCTCTTCTTCGTCTTCCTGGTTTCGGGCTTCCTCATGTTTACGCGCTACGGAGGCGCTCAATGAGCCTCGGCTATTATGTCAAATCCTTCACCCTCTGGGAGTTCGTGAAGGCGCACGCTTTGACCTTGAAATATTTTTTCAAGCCCAAGGCGACGATCAACTACCCCTATGAGAAGAACCCGATTTCGCCGCGGTTCCGGGGGGAGCATGCGCTGCGCCGCTATCCCAATGGCGAGGAACGCTGCATCGCGTGCAAGCTGTGCGAGGCGATCTGCCCGGCGCAGGCGATCACGATCGAGGCGCAGCCGCGCGAGGACGGCAGCCGCCGCACCACGCGCTACGACATCGACATGACCAAGTGCATCTATTGCGGCTTCTGTCAGGAAGCCTGCCCGGTGGACGCGGTCGTCGAAGGCCCGAACTTCGAGTTCTCGACCGAAACCCGCGAGGAGCTGATCTACGACAAGGCCAAGCTTCTTGAGAATGGTGACAAGTGGGAACGCGCCATCGCCGCGAACCTTGCCGCCGATGCACCCTATCGTTAAGCCGCGCGCGTCAAAGGGGAATATGATCCTGTGATTCACGTTATCGCCTTCTATCTGTTCGCCACGATCGTGGTGTGCAGCGGCGCGCTGACGATCCTGTCACGCAATCCCGTTCATTCGGTGCTGTGGCTGATCCTCGCCTTCTTCAACGCGGCGGGCCTCATGGTCCTGCTCGGCGCCGAATTCATCGCGATGCTGCTCGTCATCGTTTATGTGGGCGCGGTCGCCGTGCTGTTCCTCTTCGTCGTCATGATGCTCGACATCGACTTCGCCGAACTGCGGGCCGGTTTCGTCGATTATCTGCCGTTCGGCATGCTGATCGCGCTGGTGCTGCTGGCGGAAATCGTACTCGGCATCGGTATCTGGAGCGCGGGTCCGATCGAACTCGCCCAGCGCGCCGCGCCGGTCAATCCGGAGCTCAGCAACATTCAGGCGATCGGCGCGCTGCTCTACACCCGCTACATCTTCCTCTTCGAGGCGGCGGGCATCGTCCTGCTGGTCGCGATGATCGGGGCGATCGTCCTCACCCACCGCGCTCGCGGCGGCGTCCGTCCGCAGAATATCGCGAAGCAGAACCGCCGCCGTCCGCAGGATGCCGTGCGCAACGTCAATCAGCCCGTGGGGCAGGGGGTGGAGCTGTGATCGGCCTTCAGCATTATCTGGTGGTCAGCGCGATCCTGTTCGTGATGGGGGTGCTTGGCATCTTCATCAACCGGAAGAATGTCATCATCATCCTGATGGCGATCGAGCTCATCCTCCTCAGCGTGAACATCAACCTCGTCGCGTTCAGCGCCTTCCTCGGCGATCTGGTCGGCCAGGTCTTTTCGATGTTCGTGCTGACGGTGGCGGCGGGTGAGGCGGCCATCGGCCTTGCCATCCTCGTCATCTACTTCCGCGCTCGCGGCACGATCGCCGTCGACGATGTCAACCGGATGAAGGGCTAAAGCCTCGTCATGATCCAGCTTATAGTCCTTCTCCCGCTGCTGGCTGCTGCCATCGCCGGCCTTGGCAACAAGGCTCTGGGCAAGCTGCCGGCCAAGATCGTCACGAC
The DNA here is from genome assembly GCF_000412635.1 of Sphingobium bisphenolivorans. Lineage (GTDB taxonomy): Bacteria > Pseudomonadota > Alphaproteobacteria > Sphingomonadales > Sphingomonadaceae > Sphingobium > Sphingobium bisphenolivorans. The sequence goes on along the minus strand of NZ_ASTG01000010.1, from coordinate 111,685 downwards.
CGGCGCGCTGTTCGCATCCTGTGCGATGAGCTGGCCGATCTTCATCAGCTTCCTGACCGGCCACGCCGAAGCCTATGTCGTCCCCGCCTTCACCTGGATTCAGTCGGGCACGTTCGACGCCCAATGGGCGCTGCGGGTCGACGCGATGACGGCAGTCATGCTGGTGGTCATCACCAGCGTGTCCAGCCTCGTCCACCTCTATAGCTGGGGTTATATGGAGGAGGAGCCGGACCAGCCGCGCTTCTTCGCCTATCTGTCGCTCTTCACCTTCGCGATGCTGATGCTCGTGACGGCGAACAATCTGCTCCAGATGTTCTTTGGCTGGGAAGGCGTTGGCCTTGCCTCCTACCTGCTGATCGGCTTCTGGTTCCGCAAGCCCTCTGCCAACGCTGCCGCGATCAAGGCGTTCGTCGTCAACCGCGTCGGCGACCTTGGCTTCATGATGGGGATTTTCGGCACCTATCTGGTGTTCAACACCATCTCGATCCCGGAAATCCTGGCCGCTGCCCCGTCCATGGCCGGTTCGACCATCGGCTTCCTCGGCTATCGTTTCGACACTATGACCGTGCTCTGCCTGCTGCTGTTCATCGGCGCGATGGGCAAGTCGGCGCAGCTTGGCCTCCACACCTGGCTGCCGGACGCGATGGAAGGCCCGACGCCCGTGTCGGCGCTGATCCACGCGGCGACCATGGTGACCGCGGGCGTGTTCATGGTGTGCCGCCTGTCGCCGATGTTCGAGGTGTCGCCGACGGCGCTCGGCTTCGTCACCTTCATCGGCGCGGCCACCTGTCTGTTCGCGGCGACCGTCGGCACGGTGCAGAACGACATCAAGCGCGTCATCGCCTATTCGACCTGCTCGCAGCTGGGCTATATGTTCTTCGCGGCGGGCGTCGGCGCCTATGGCGCGGCGATGTTCCATCTCTTCACCCACGCCTTCTTCAAGGCGCTGCTGTTCTTGGGCGCCGGCTCGGTCATTCACGCGATGCACCATGAGCAGGACATGCGTTATTACGGCGCTCTCCGTAAGGAGATCCCGATCACCTTCTGGACGATGACGCTGGGCACGCTCGCCATCACAGGCGTCGGCCTGCCGCTCGTCGGCTATGGTTTCGCCGGCTTCTATTCCAAGGACGCGATCCTGGAGTCCGCCTTCGCGGCTGGAGGTGCCGGCACCGGTGCGTTCCTCGTCGGTGTGTTCGCGGCGCTGCTCACCAGCTTCTACAGCTGGCGCCTGGTGTTCCTCACCTTCTTCGGAAAAGCCCGCTGGGCCGCGTCGGAGCATATCCAGCACGCGATCCACGGCCATCATGAATCGCCGGACGAGGAAACGGCGCATGACGATCATGCGACGCATGGCCATGGGTCGGAGCATGCCAATGCCCCGGCGCAGGAAAATGCGGGTCACGATCCGCACGGCCACGAAACCGACGCGCATGCGCTGCAGGGCGGCACTGGCGGCTATCATCCGCATGAAAGCCCTTGGGTCATGCTGATCCCGCTGGTGGTGCTGAGCCTCGGCGCGGTGTTTGCCGGCCTTATCTTCCACGATCAGTTCGTGGGGCCTGAAGGGGGCGTCGAGTTCTGGAAGGGCGCGCTCGCCTTCGACAGTCATCTGATGCACGCCAGCCACGAAGTGCCGACCTGGGTCAAGCTCTCGCCGTTCGCGGTGATGCTGGCGGGCTTCGTGATCGCCTGGCTCAGCTACATCAAGAATACCGACTGGCCGCGCCGTTTCGTCGCCGAATTCGGCGTTCTCTATCAGTTCCTGCTCAACAAATGGTATTTCGACGAACTGTATCACTTCCTGTTCGTCAAGCCTGCCTTCGCCATCGGCCGCTTCTTCTGGAAGTTCGGTGACGTCGGCTTCATCGACCGCTTCGGGCCAAACGGCCTCGCCGCGCTGGTCGTGCAGGGCAACAAAGTCACCCGTCGGCTTCAGTCCGGCTACCTCTATACCTACGCGCTGGTGATGCTGATCGGCCTCGCCGCGGCCGCAACCTGGGCGATGACACGATAATGGACGGCTTCCCCATCCTTTCCCTGATGATGGCAGTGCCGATGGCGGGGGCCATCGCCTGTCTCTACGCAGGTGCTTCGCAGGCGCGCCTGATCGCGCTGGTGGCGACGCTGGTCGATCTCGCGCTCGGCGTCATCCTCTGGATCAATTTCGACCAGTCGGCGGGCGCGGCGCAATGGCAGTTCCAGGAATATGCGCCGATCTTCGGCCGCTTCGCCTGGGCGCTCGGCATCGATGGCATCGCGCTCGTGCTGATCGCGCTCACCGTCTTCCTGATGCCGATCTGCATCGGGGCGAGTTGGCTCGCGATCGAGAAGCGCGTCGGCGAATATATGGCGGCCTTCCTGTTCATGGAGGTGCTGATGATCGGCGTCTTCACGGCGCAGGATCTCTACCTCTTCTACATCATGTTCGAAGCCGGCCTGATCCCGATGTATCTCATCATCGGCATCTGGGGCGGCGCGGATCGCATCTACGCTTCGTACAAATTCTTCCTCTACACGCTGCTCGGCTCGGTGCTGATGCTGATCGCGATGATGTGGATGGTGCATGAAGCGGGCACGACCGACATTCCGACGCTGATGGCCTATCATTTCGATCCCAAGATCCAGACCTGGCTGTTCCTCGCCTTCTTCGCGAGCTTCGCGGTCAAGATGCCGATGTGGCCGGTCCACACCTGGCTGCCCGACGCGCACGTCCAGGCGCCAACGGCGGGGTCGGTCATTCTGGCGGGCGTGCTCCTGAAGATGGGCGGCTACGGCTTCATCCGCTTCTCGCTGCCGATGTTCCCCGAAGCCTCGGCGCAGCTAGCGCCGCTGGTCTGGGGCCTGTCGATGGTGGCGGTGGTCTATACCAGCCTTGTCGCGCTGGTGCAGTCCGACATGAAGAAGCTGATCGCCTATTCCTCGGTCGCGCACATGGCGATCGTCACCGTTGGCCTCTTCGCCTTCAACCAGGCGGGCATCGAGGGCGCGATGATGGTGATGCTGGGTCACGGCCTCGTCTCGGGCGCGCTGTTCCTCTGCGTCGGCGTCATCTATGACCGCCTGCACACCCGCGAGATCGCGCGTTATGGCGGCCTTTCCATCAACATGCCCAAATATGCGGTGCTGTTCCTGCTGTTCACCATGGCCTCGGTCGGCCTGCCGGGCACCAGCAACTTCGTCGGCGAGTTCCTGTCGCTGATGGGCATCTATCAGGCGTCGAGCTGGGTCGCGCTGGTCTGCACGACTGGCATCATTCTGGGCGCGGCCTACATGCTCTACCTCTACCGCCGCATCGCCTATGGCGAGCAGAAGAATGCCGACGCAGCCGCGATGCCCGACCTGTCAGGCCGCGAAATGTGGCTGCTCGCGCCGATCGCCGCAGCGGTGCTGTGGATGGGCGTCTATCCCGAAAGCTTCCTCAGCCCGATGCGGTCCGACATTCGTGCGCTGGAAGCGCGCATCGCCTCGGCCGCTCCGGCCGGAGACTCCAGGATCAAGATGGGCGCGGTCGTTCCGGCTGCCGAGGCGCATCACACCGAAGAAGCAACTGCGCACGGGGAGGCGCACTGATGATCGACTCCGCTTCCCTTCTGGCCGTTCTGCCGGAGCTCATCCTGACCGCAGGCGGCCTCATCCTGATGCTGATCGCGGCTTATGGCGGCGACGCCACCGCGCGCGTCGTCAACTGGCTCTCGGTCCTGACGCTCGCTGTGGCCGGCGTCGCGCTCAGCTGCTCGCTGGCCCACGGCCCGCTCGCCTTTGATGGCCTTGTCCGTGCTGACGCCTTCTCGGTCTTCGCCAAGGCGCTGATCTATGCCGCGGCGGCAGGCGCGATCCTGCTCGCGCCGCGCTACTTCATCGTCGGCGGCGCGCTGCGCCCCGAATATCCCGTCCTGATCCTGTTCAGCAGCATCGGCATGGGCATGATGGTGTCGGCGGGCGACATGCTGACCCTCTATGTCGGCCTCGAGATGCAGAGCCTCGCCGCCTATGTTCTGGCCAGCTTCATGCGTCAGGATGAGCGTTCCTCCGAAGCGGGCCTCAAATATTTCGTCCTCGGTTCCCTCGCCAGCGGCATCCTGCTCTACGGCACGGCGCTGCTCTACGGCTTCACCGGCAGCACCAGCTTCGACGGCATCGCCGTCGCGCTGGGCGATGGCGTCGGCAAGGGCGAGCTGTTCGGGCTGGTCTTCGTGCTCGCGGGCCTTGCTTTCAAGATCAGCGCCGTACCGTTCCACATGTGGACGCCCGACGTCTATGAAGGCGCGCCCACGCCCGTCACCACCTTCTTCGCCAGCGCCCCCAAGGTTGCGGCGATGGGCCTCACCGTCCGCGTCGCGATCGAGGCGCTGGGTCCCGCCGGGCTCGACTGGCAGCAGATCGTGATCTTCGTCGCGCTGGCCTCCATCCTGTTCGGCGCGGTCGCGGCGATCGGCCAGAGCAACATCAAGCGGCTGATGGCCTATTCGTCGATCAACAATGTCGGCTTCGCGCTGATCGGCCTCGCCACCGGCACGCCTGCCGGCGTCGCCGCGACGATGAGCTATATGGCGATCTACGTGGTGATGACGATCGGCGCCTTCGCCTGCATCCTCCAGATGCGCGACGCGCAGGGCCGTCCGGTCGAAACCATCGCCAGCCTTGCGGGCCTGTCGCGCTCGCGCAAGGGGCTGGCGGCGGCGCTTGCCATCTTCATGTTCTCCATGGCCGGCATCCCGCCGCTCTTCGGCTTCTGGGCCAAGTTCCTTGTCTTCGATGCAGCCGTCGCAGCGGGCCTCACCGCGCTCGCCGCCTTCGGCATCGCAGCCTCGGTGATCGGCGCCTTCTATTATCTCAAGATCATCAAGACGATGTATTTCGATGAGCCGGCGGAGGCCTATGAGGCGCGCGGCGGCGCTGTCGAAAATATCATCCTCACGGCCTGCGCCGCAGTGATCGTCTTCGGTTATCTGCTCAATCCTGCGCTCGACAAGGCGAGCGCGGCGGCAGCGGCGTCGCTGTTCTGAGCGAGATCCGCTTCGTCGAGGAAACCGGCTCCACCAACGCCGACATGCAGGCACTGGTGGGGCAGGGTGTTCCGGAGGGAACATGGCTGCGCGCGGGGCGGCAGACCGGCGGACGCGGGCGGATGGGACGCTCCTGGGAGAGCGTGGACGGCAATCTCTATTGCTCCACGCTTGTTCGCCTGAGCGCCGCCGATCCCCCGCCGCATAGCCTGGCGCTGGTCGCGGCCAATGCCGTACACGCCTTAATCGCGCCGCTCTGCACGGGGCAGGCCCAGATCAAATGGCCCAATGACGTGCTGGTCGACGGTGCCAAGATCGCGGGCATCCTGCTGGAGCGCAGCGGCGATGCCGTTGTCGTGGGCATCGGCGTCAATGTGGCCAGCCATCCGCAGGGCCTCGATCGCCCCGTTACCAGCCTTCACGCGCAGAAGGCCAGCGCTGCGGAAGCCGGCGCCTTGCTCGAACGGCTGGCGGAGCTTTTTGCGCACTGGCTTGCCATCTGGCGCGCGCAGGGGCTGGATCCGGTCCGCACCCATTGGCTGCTCAATGCCCACCCCACCGGCACCCCGATGCGCGTGGTGCCGCCCGATGGCGACGTCATCGAAGGCACCTTCGACACGCTCGACCGCCAGGGCATGCTGATCCTGCGCTTGGCGAATGGCGAGAGCCGTGCCATTCATGCCGGTGACATCCTTCTCATCTGAAATCCGGGGGACCGGCCATGCTTCTCGCGATCGACGCGGGCAATACCAATGTGGTTTTTGCGCTTCTGGAGGGGCAGGATATCCGCGCCCGCTGGCGGATCGCGACCGATCCCCGGCGCACGGCGGATGAATATGCCGTCTGGCTCAACCAGCTGCTGATGCTGGAGGGCTATACACTCAAGGATGTTGACGCGGTCATCATCGCCACCGTTGTTCCCCGCGCGCTGCATAATCTTCAGGTGCTCGCCGAGAAATATTTCAGGACGACCGCGCTCATCGCCGGGCATGCGCCGGTCTATTGGGGCATCGAACTGGACGTGGCGGAGCCTGCCTCGGTCGGCGCGGACCGGGTTGTAAACGCGATCGCCGCCCACCATCTGTATCAAAGCGACCTGATCGTCATCGATTTCGGCACGGCGACCACCTTCGACGTGATCGACTATCATGGCGCGTACAAGGGCGGGATCATCGCGCCGGGCATCAACCTGTCGCTCGACGCGCTGGTCGCCGCCGCCGCCAAGCTGCCCAAGATCGCGATCGCTCCGCCGGAAAACCGTTCGGTGATCGGCCGCACCACCGAAGCGCAGATGCATATCGGCGTCTTCTGGGGCTATGTGGCGATGATGGAGGGGCTGGTAGCCCGCATGCGAGCGGAGATCGGCCGTCCCGCCAAGGTGATTTCGACGGGGGGCCTTGCGGTCCTCTTTGACGACAACAGTGATATTTTCGATGCGATTGCGCCCGACCTTACCATCCTGGGCCTGGCGCTGCTGCACGAACGGAGTTCAAAAGCATAATGACACCCGGTGATGAGCTGATTTTCCTGGCCCTTGGCGGGTCGGGTGAAATCGGCATGAATGTCAATCTCTACGGCTGCCAGGGCAAATGGGTGATGGTCGATCTCGGCCTCACCTTCGCCGATCCCGCCTATCCCGGCGTCGAACTGATCCTGCCTGACCTCGCCTTTATCGAGGAGCGGCGCGATGACCTGCTCGGCATCGTGCTGACCCACGGGCATGAGGATCATATCGGGGCCATTCCCTATCTCGCCGCCGATCTTGGCGTGCCGCTCTATGCGACCCCTTTCACCGCCGGCCTCATTCGCCTGAAGCTGGAGGAGGAGGGCCTCACGCGGGAGGTCGAGCTCAACGTTATCGACAATGAGGGCAGCTTCGCGCTCGGCCCCTTTGGCTTCCGCTATGTGCCGCTGGCGCACTCGATCCCGGAGGGCAATGCCGTCCTCATCGACACGCCCTATGGCAAGATTTTCCATACCGGCGACTGGAAGCTGGACGAGACGCCGGTGCTCGGCCAGCCCTCCACCCCGGAGGAACTGACCGCCATCGGCGACGAGGGCGTGCTGGCGCTGGTGTGCGACAGCACCAATGTCTTCAACCCCGAAGCCAGCGGTTCCGAAGGCGACGTGCGCGAAGGGCTGATGTCGACCATCGCCGGCGCCAAGGGGCGGGTGCTGGTGACCACCTTCGCGTCGAACGCGGCGCGGCTTCAGACGCTGGGCGAAGTCGCCAACGCGGTCGGGCGCAAGCTCTGCGTCGCCGGCCGCTCGCTCGACCGCATTATTTCGACAGCCAGGACGGCAGGCTATCTGAAGGACTTTCCGCCCACCGTGGACTGGGAAGACGCGATGGCGCTTCCGCATAATGAGGTGATGATCATCGCGACCGGCGGGCAGGGGGAGGCGCGTGCCGCGCTCTCCCGCATCGCTTTCGACAGCCACCCGATCAAGCTGACCGAAGGCGACCTCGTCGTCTTCTCCTCCAAGCAGATCCCCGGCAACGAGATCGCCATCGGCCGCATCCAGAATGCGCTCGCGGCCAAGGGCGTGCTGATGGTGACGGATCGTCAGGCGGAGGTCCACGTTTCCGGTCACCCCGGCCGACCGGAGCTGGAGGCGATGTATCGCTGGGTCCGCCCGCAAATCCTGCTGCCCGTGCACGGGGAGCGCCGCCACATGGCTGAGCAGGCGCGGCTCGGCCTTTCCACCGGCATCCCGCATGCGGTCGTCCAGTCCAACGGCGACCTGCTGCGCCTCGCGCCCAATGGGCCAGAGATTATCGGCAGCCAGTCCACCGGGCGGCTGGTGCTTGACGGCGACGTCATCCTGCCGGCCGACGGCGCGACCATGAACGAGCGGCGGAAGGTGGCGCTGCACGGGCAGATCAGCGTCGCCGTCGCACTGGACGGAAAGGGCCGCCTGATCGGCCGTCCGGCGCTGCGCACCCAGGGCGTGCCCGTCGAGGAAGACAAGGCCGCTTTCCTCGAGGAAGCGGCTGAGGAAGCCGCCGGGGTCATCGCCAAGGGGTCGCAGGAGGAGGAAGCGCTGCGCGAGCGTGTGCGCCTTGCCGTTCGCCGCACCGCCACCCGCTGGACCGGAAAGAAGCCGGTGGTGGACGTGCTGCTCATTCGCGCTTAAAGCGCTTGCCATGAACTGGTACGCCATCTTCGCCATCTATGTGCTGTTCTGGGTGATCAGCGCGTTCCTGGTCATGCCCTTCGGTATCCGCACGCCCGACGAAACCGGGGAAGTGCTGCTCAAGGGGCAGGCCGACAGCGCGCCCAGCAACTTCCGGCCGGGCGTGGTGGCGTTGCGCGCGACGATCCTGTCGGCGCTGCTGTTCGGCCTATACTATGCCAATTACGTGCAGGGCTGGCTGACGCTCGACAGCTGGAAGCATTTCGTCCCGCGCTAAGGAAAAAGGCCCGGCAGCATCAGCTACCGGGCCGAGCAGCTTCTCACATCGTGAAAGCTTCGGGTCGCCGCGCTGCGATTAGAGCAATGGCGCGCGGCGTCCAGAGCGAGGCGAGGGACTTTCATCCATAATGGATCAATCTGTGCGTCGCGCCTGCGCCGCGAACCAGGGGATCATCCGCGCGATCGCATCCTCCACCCGGTCGGTCGAGACGGCAAAGCTGAAGCGGATATGCCGCCGCCCCTCGACGGGATCGAAGTCGATCCCCGGCGCCGTCGCCACGCCCGTCTCGCGCAGCAGCTTCTGGCAGAAGGCAAGGCTGTCGTCCGTCAGATGCCCCACATCGGCATAGATGTAGAAGGCCCCATCGGGCGGCGCGATCTCCTTCAGCCCCAGCGCAGGCAGCGCCGCCAGCAGCAGCTCGCGGTTCCGCCGATAGGTCGCGACATGCCCCTCCAGCTCCTCAACGCAGTCGAACGCCTTGAGGCCCGCATGCTGCGCGAGGGAAGGGGGCGTCAGGAACAGATTGCCCATCCGCGCCCGCGCCGCGTCGATCAGGTCCTGTGGCACGACCACCCAGCCGAGCCGCCACCCCGCCATCGAGAAATATTTGGAAAAGCTGTTCACCACCACCGCATCGGGCGCGAACTCCAGCATCGATCGCGCCGGCGCGCCGAACGACAGCCCGTGATAAATCTCGTCCGACACGATCCTGATGCCCCGCGCCCCGCAGACCGCTGCGATCCGCGCCAGTTCTGCCGGAGGGATGATCGTGCCGGTCGGGTTGGCCGGACTGGCGATGATCACCCCGTCGGGCGCCGGCTCCAGCGCCTCCAGCGCCGCCGCGCTGATCTGGTAGCGCTCCTCCGGCCCGCAGGCGACTTCCTCCACCTCCAGATACAGCGCCTTCAGCACGTTGCGGTAGGCGACATAGCCCGGCCGCGCCGTCGCCACCCGCGCGCCGGGCGCGAACAGGCAGCCCAGCCCCAGCACCAGCCCAGGCGACGCCCCGCAGGTCAGCAGCACCTGCTCCGCGTCCACCGCCACGCCATAGCGCTCGCGATAATGCCCTGCGATCCGCGCCTTGAGCGCCGCGCTCTCCCAATAGCCCATCGGATCGCTGTCCAGCACCTGATGCGCCGCGGCGATGGCGGCGGCGGGCGCTCCGGTCGAGGGCTGCCCGAATTCCATGTGCAGGATGGAGCGCCCCTCCGCCTCCAGGGCATGGGCTTCGCGGCTGATGGCAATGGCGTGAAAAGGGTCGATCTGCGCAATCATGATGCCGCTTCTTACGCGCGCCGCAACCTTGTCACAATTGCCGCGTTAGCGCCGTGATGAATGAAACCATCCTCGACGCCCTCCAATATTATGGCGCCGGAGCAGCCACGCTCGCCGCCCTGATAGTCTCCCTCAACCTTGGCCGCCGCATCACCGGCTGGGCCTTCGTGCTGTTCGTCACCTCCTCGATCGCCCTGATCGGATGGGGCTTCTTTCAGGAGGACAGCGAAGGCATCGGCTATCAGAATATCGCGCTGCTGTTCATCAACCTGGTCGGCGTCTGGCGCTATCTGATCTCGAAGCACAAGCCGAGAGACTGAGGGTCACTCGGAGATCCAGACCTCCACCGACACCTTGTGCTGGCACAGCGCCAGCCGGATCGGCAGTTCCTCCATCGCCTCGCCCGCCAGCGCGCGATCATAGACGGCTTTCTTCGCGGCGCCCCCGATCTGAAGAAAAATATGCCGGCTCTTCAAGATCGCCGCAGCGCTCAGCGACAGGCGCTGATGCGGCGCGGCGGGCGGCGTCACCGCCAGTGTCAACGCCTGCGTCGATAGTCCCTTCGGCAATTCCGCCGCGCCGGGAAACAGTGAAGCCGTATGCCCATCCTCGCCCATGCCCAGCAACATGATGTCGAGCGGCCAGGGCAGCGCCGCATAGGCCGCCTCGCACGCCGCTTGCCCCCCATAGGCATCCGCCGCATCATTCTTCATCGGCACGAATCGAGCGCCCGCCGCCGCCCCCTGAAGCAACGTCTCCCGCACCAGCCGCTCATTGCTGTCCGCATCGTCGGGCGCAACCCAGCGCTCATCGACCAGTGTCACGATCACCTTGGCCCAATCGAGCGCCGCCCGCGACAGCGTCTGCAGCATCGGCCGCGGCGACCGCCCGCCCGACAGCGCAATCGTCGCCACGCCGCGCGCCGCTATTGCCTCGCCCAGCAGCGCCGCGATTCGCCGCGCCATGTCCGCCGCCGCCAGTTCGCCATCAATGAAAAGATGTTCCGTAGGCATGTCGCTCAATCCTCGTCAGGCAGCGTGCAAATGTCGATCCACCGCGCACCCGTCAGCTCCGCCAGCCGGGCAGGGGTCAGCTCCATCGACGTCGTCCGCGACCCCGCCGCCGGAAACACCGTCTCGAACGCCTGCAAGCTTATATCGCAGTAGACGGGCAGCGGAGAGGCGAGGCCGAACGGGCAGACCCCGCCGACCGGATGCCCGGTCAGGGCCTCCACCTCCTCCAGTCCCAGCATGCGCGGCTTCGCGCCCAGCGCAGCCTTCGCCTTGCCATTGTTGATCCGTGCGTCGCCCCGCGCCACGACCAGAGCGACCTCATCCGCGATCCGCAGCGACAGCGTCTTGGCGATCCGCGCCGGAACGACGCCCAGCGCCACCGCCGCCTCGGCCACGGTGGCGACACTCACCCCCTGATCGATGACCGCGACGTCCGGAGCATGGGCAGAGAAGAAGGCCCTTACGGACTCTTCGCTCATGCCCCGCGAATCTCGGTCAGCTTGCGCTCCCAGGCGAGCGCGTGCGTCACGATCTGATCCAGATCGGCATAGCGCGGCTCCCACGGAAACTCACCCATGATCGCCCGGTTATCGGAAATCAGCGAATCCGGGTCGCCCGCGCGACGCCCTTCCAGCCGCCGCTCGATCTTCATGTTCGTCACCCGATCGACCGCGTCCAGCACCTCCAGCACCGAAAAGCCGCGCCCATAGCCGCAGTTGAGCAGATAATTCTGCTCGGGTTTCGCCATCAGTGCCTCCAGTGCCAGCACATGCGCCGCCGCCAGGTCGGTGACATGGATATAGTCGCGCACGCCCGTGCCATCGGGCGTGTCGAAGTCCGTCCCGAACACCGACACCGCCGACCGCTTGCCCAGCGCCGCCTCGACCGCCACCTTGATGAGGTGCGTCGCGCCCGCCGTTGATTGCCCCGTCCGCCCCTGCGGATCGGCGCCTGCGACGTTGAAATAACGCAGCGCGCAGAAATTCATCGGGTGCGCCGCGCTCACGTCGCGCAGCATATATTCGGTCATCAGCTTCGACATGCCATAGGGATTGATCGGCCGCTGTGGCGTCGTCTCCCTGACCGGGCTTTCCTCCGGAATGCCATAGGTCGCCGCCGTCGAGGAAAAGATGAAATGCGGCACGCCGACGGTCACCGCGCTTTCGATCAGGTCGCGGGTCTTGGCGCTGTTGTTGTGATAATATTTCAGCGGATTCTCGACCGATTCCGGCACGACCACTGACCCTGCGAAATGCATGACCGCCTTGACGTCATGCGTCCGCAGGGCCTTCTGCACCAGTGGCTGATCGGCAATGTCGCCTTCGACGAACGCTACGCCGTCCGGTACTGCCCAGCGAAACCCGGTCACCAGATTGTCGATCACTACCACGCCATAGCCCGCGTCACGCAGCGCCAGCACCGCATGGCTACCGATATAGCCCGCCCCGCCCGTCACCAGAACCGTCGGCTTTTCGCTCATATATTATGGCCTTACCTATCTGAATTGTGCTTCTGCGAAAGCGGGAGCCCAGTCCGAACGGTGGAACTGGACTCCTGCTTTCCCAGGAGCACGTTGTTTGGCTAAGGCCTAACCCACTGATCGTCCGAAGGACACCCCATTCACGCCGCAGCGCGAGACGAAGCGGGGTGATAGAAAGTCGCGCCGCTCGCGGCCATGTCCTGCAGCTGCACCGTGGGCGCGAAGCGATCGCCATGCCGCTCCGCCAGCCGCTCCAGCACGGCGACGACATGGCCGATCCCGACCGTGTCCATGTGGCTGAACGGCCCACCGGTCCAGGGCGCGAAGCCCCAGCCGAAGATCGCGCCAATATCGCCATCCTCCGGCGTTTCCAGCACGCCCTCCTCGAAGCAGCGCGCGCATTCCACCAACTGGCGGTAGAGCAGCCGCTCCTTCACCGCCTCCACATCCGGTTGCACGGCGGCATGGGGGAACATCTCCTGCAGCCCCGGCCACAGATGCTTCTTCCCGCCCTCGGGATAGTCGTACCAGCCCTTGCCATTCTTGCGTCCCAGCCGGCCCAGTTCGACCATCCGCTCGATCACCGCGTCGGACGCCTGCGCGACATAGGCGTCGCCCAGTTCCTTTCTGGCCGCCACCAATATCTTGTATCCCAGTTCGATCGACACCTCGTCGCCGACCGCCAGCGGTCCGACGGGCATGCCCAGCTGCCGCCCGGCATTCTCGATCAGCGCCGGATTGACCCCCTCGGCCACCATCTCGATCCCCTCCTGCACATAGGTGCTGAAGCAGCGCGAGGTGTAGAAGCCACGCGAGTCATTGACGACGATCGGCGTCTTCCTGATCTGCGAGACGAAATCGATTGCCTTGGCGATGGCGGCGGGGCCGGTCTGCTTGCCCAGGATGATCTCCACCAGCGGCATCTTCTCCACCGGGGAGAAGAAGTGGATGCCGATGAAATTGTCCGGCCTGGACCACGCTCCCGCCAGCTTCGTGATCGGCAGGGTGGAGGTGTTGGAGCCGAAGATCACATCCGCGCCCAGCACCTCCTCGACCTTCTTCGTCACCTCGGCCTTGATCCCGACATCCTCGAACACCGCCTCGATCACGAAGTCGGCTCCGGCGAGCGCGCCATAGTCGGTGGTCGGCGTCACCCGTGCCAGCACCTCCGCCACCTTCTCGGGCGTCATGCCCCTGCCGATGCGCTTCTTCAGCTGCTCCTCGACATGGGCCTTGCCCTTATCGGCATAGGCCTGATCGCGGTCGAACAGCACCACCTCCATGCCCGCCTGCGCGGCGACGGTGGCGATACCCGCGCCCATCATGCCCGCGCCCAGCATGGCGAGCTTGCGGGTAGGGGCCTTGGGCTGGCCCTTGGGCCGCCGCGCACCGCGCTCCGCCGCCTGCTTGTTGACGAACAGGCTGCGGATCATGTTCGCCGCCTGCGGATCCGCCGCGACCTTCGCGAAATATTTGCTCTCCACCCTGATCGCGCGATCGAAGGGCAGGGACGTGCCCTCATAGACTGCCGACAGCAGGGCGATCGGCGCGTTCATGTTTTGCTGGGCCTGCTTCAGCGTCATCGGCAGAGCGCCCGCCATGGTCTGCACGAACGCCGGATTGAACCCGCCCGCGCCGCCGGGAAATTTGAAGCCCTTGACGTCCCACGGCTGCACGAAGGCCGACGGATTGGCCTTCACCCATTCCTTCGCCTTTGCGACCGCCGTGCCCTGCGGCACCACCTCGTCCACCACCTTCAGCATCGCCGCTTCGGCCGGGCGGAACAGCTTGCCCTGCAACATATACATCAGCGCCGCCTGCACCCCCATGATGCGCGGCAGCCGCTGCGATCCGCCGCCGCCGGGGAACAGGCCTATCAATATCTCCGGCAGGCCCAGCTGCGTCTTCGGACTGTCCCCAACCACGCGCCGATGGCAGGCCAGCGCCAGCTCGAAGCCGCCGCCGACGCAGGTGCCCTCGATGGCGCAGGCCACCGGCTTGCCGCAGGTTTCGATACGTCGGAACAGCTGGTTCAGCACGAAGACCTTGTCGAATATCTCGGCAAGAGCAGGGCGCCTGCCGCTCTCGCTCGCCAGCATCGAGCCGAAAAATTTCAGGTCCATGCCAGCCATGAACGCGCTGTCCTTGCCCGAAGCGATCACCGCCCCCTTGATCGCCTCTTCCGACGCAATGCGCGTGACCGCCGCGTCCAGATCGGCCAGAAAATCCGGGCCGATGACGTTCATCGACTGATCCGGCACGTCGATGGTCAGGGTGGCGATACCGTCGGCGTCGACGTCGAACTTGATGCTGTTCATGATCTTTCTACCTCTCAACCGCCTGCTGCGCCCAGCCCAAATTCTGCCCTTGGTAAAGCCGTCATCCCGGACTTGATCCGGGATCCCGCTTTTCTTCCGGCAAGGCGAACAAGGAAGCGGGACCCCGGATCAGGCCCGGGGTGACGGAATGAATGAACGTTGCTCCAACACACGGCATGCCTTCCCCGATCTCCGTTCGTACCGAGCCTGTCGAAGCACGCGCGCGCCCATCGACCTGCTCCCCTCAAACCCGCTCGATGATGATCCCGGTGCCCATCCCCGCGCCGACGCAGAGATTGACCAGCGCGGTGCCCTTGCCGGTCCGCTCCAGTTCATCCAACGCCGTGCCCAGCACCATCGCGCCGGTCGCGCCCAACGGATGCCCCATGGCGATCGCGCCGCCGTTCACATTGATCTGCTGATGGTCCAGGTCCATCGCCTGCATGTAGCGCAGCACCACGCTGGCGAAGGCCTCGTTCAGTTCCCACAGGTCGATGTCGGCCTTGCTCATCCGCGCCCGGTTGAGCAGCTTGCCCGCGACATATTCCGGGCCGGTCAGCATGATCAGCGGCTCCGACCCGATCGATGCCATCGCCTTGATCCGGGCGCGCGGCTTCAGGCCATATTTCTCGCCCATCTCCCTGTTGCCGACCAGCACCGCAGCGGCGCCATCGACGATGCCGCTGCTGTTGCCGGCATGGTGGATATGGTTGACCCGCTCCAGTTCCGGATAGCGCAGCAAAGCGACCGTATCGAAGCCCGGCATTTCCTCGCCCATCGCGGCAAAGCTCGGCTTCAGCGCGCCCAGCGACTGCATCGTCGCGTCCGGCCGCATATGCTCGTCATGGTCCAGCACCACTTGCCCGATCACGTCCCGCACCGGCACGATCGACTTTGCGAACCGCCCTTCGTCCCAGGCCGTCTTGGCCCTTCGCTGGCTCTCCACCGCATAGGCGTCCGCATCGTCGCGGCTGATGCCGAACTTGGTCGCGATCACATCGGCCCCGATACCCTGCGGCGCGAAATAGGTCTTGTAGGCGACCGCCGGGTCCATCGCCCAGGCGCCCCCGTCGGACGCCATCGGCACCCGGCTCATCGACTCGACCCCGCCGCCAATCGCGAGGCCCGCTTCGCCCGAATAGATTTTCGCCGCGGCCATGTTCACGGCCTCCAGCCCCGACGCGCAGAAACGGTTGATCTGCACCCCCGGCACGGTTTGCGCATAATCTGCGTTCAGCACCGCGACGCGGGCGATATCCGCGCCCTGTTCGCCGACCGGGCTGACGCAGCCCAGGATCACGTCATCCACGTCGGCGGTGTCGATCTCCGTCCGGTCGCGCACCGCCTCCAGTACCTGAGTCGCCAGTTGGATCGGGGTAATCTCGTGCAGCGACCCGTCGGACTTGCCCCGACCCCGCGGCGTCCTGACAGCCTCGTAGATAAAAGCTTCCATGCCTCGTTCCTCTCGCTGGCCGTCAATGTATTTACGTTAACGTAAAGTGCAAGCCCCATTGCTCTATCCCATATTTTACCTCGCCATCTTATTCATGGAATTGACGCTCCGCCCCAATTCCGCTTGATGGCTCCCGTGTCAGAGGCCGACCCAAACCGCGCTCCGTCGCCTTTCTCCATCCCGATCTTTCGCGCGGTATGGTTCGCCAGCCTTGCTTCGAATTTCGGCGGCCTGATCCAGTCGGTCGGCGCCAGCTGGATGATGACCTCGCTTTCAGGTTCGCCCCAGCTGGTCGCCCTGGTTCCGGCCGCGACCACCTTGCCGATCATGCTCCTTTCCCTCTGGGCTGGAGCGGTGGCCGACAATCTCGACCGCCGCCTCGTGATGCTCTCCTGCCAAGTGGCGATGCTCATCGTCTCAGCGACACTCGCTCTCTTCGCCTGGTGGGGTATGCTCACTCCCTGGACCTTGTTGAGCTTCACCTTCCTGATCGGCTGCGCCACCGCCATCAACGGCCCGGCGTGGCAAGCTGCGGTCGGGGACATGGTGCCGCGTTCGTCCCTGCCGCACGCCGTGTCGCTCAACAGCATGGGCTTCAACCTGGCGCGAAGCCTGGGACCGGGACTGGGCGGCATCATCGTCGCAGCGGCTGGTGCGGCGGCTGCCTTCCTCACCAACGCCGTGACCTATATCGGCCTTGTCGTGGTCCTTCTGCGGTGGAGTCCGGACCGGACACCCAAACTACTGCCCCGCGAAAAGCTGGGGGAAGCGATGCGCGCAGGCCTCCGCTATGTCGCGATGTCGCCCAAGATTCAGTTGGTCCTGCTTCGCGCCGGCGTCTTCGGGTTTGGCGCCAGTGCGGTCTCCGCCATGATGCCGCTGGTCGCACGCGATCTTCTGGGCGGCGGCGCGCTGACCTTCGGCGCCCTTAGCGGCGCTTTCGGCTTCGGCGCAGTGCTGGGCGCGCTTTCCACCAGAAAACTGCGCGAGCGCTATTCGATCGAGACCATCGTGCGCTGTTCTTCGATCGCGGTCGCTGCCGGTGTCGCGTTGATGGGGTTCAGCGGCTTGCTGCTGCTCACCCTTGCCGGCCTGCTGCTGGCAGGGGCGGGCTGGGTCATCGCTCTTTCGACGTTCAACGTCTCCGTCCAAATGTCCGCGCCGCGCTGGGTGGTCGCCCGCGCGGTGGCCCTTTACCAGATGGTGGCGTTCGGAGGCATGGCGGTCGGGGCCTGGGTGTTCGGGCACTTGGCAGAGCGCTACGGTGTCGCGGAAGCATTATATGTCGCGAGCGGGGTGCAAGTGGCGGCAGCGGCTATCGGCTTTGTCCGCCCATTGATGCAAGCGGGCGACGAGAATCTCGATCTCCATTTCTGGCGCGAACCGGAAACCGCGGTGCCCATCGAGCCGCGCAGCGGGCCCGTCGTGGTGACGATCGAATATCGCATCCCGAGCGGCTCCGTGGTCCCCTTCCTCGCAGCCATGAGCGAACGCCGTCGGATCAGGCGCCGGGATGGAGCTCATGGCTGGTCGCTGCTGCGTGACCTCGGCGATCCGGAATTGTGGGTCGAGCGCTACCATGTTTCCACCTGGCTCGACTATGTCCGCCATAATAGCCGGCGCACCGTCGCCGACCAGGCGAATGCCGACGCGCTAATGGGGCTTCATTCGGGAAGCAGGCCGTTGGTGGTTCACCGGATGCTGGAGCGGCAGACGGGTTCTCTGCCGCTCGGCCGCTTCGCCGACCCGCGCGAGATGGGCGATCCGCTGACCGATCCGACCCGCTCCAGCTGAACGATTTACAGCGGCTTGCCGTCCAGCAGATCCTCGGGCGTGTCGATGTCGCGCAGACAGGCGGTCATGGCCTCGATCTGGATGCCGTGGCTCAGCAGCGCGCGCGCGCCCTGATCGCCGCGAAGCGCCAGCAGTTCGGGGAAATGCTTGCGACCGATGAAGGCGGGCGGTGAAGAGGAAAATCCGTCCGTGCTCGCCACCACCGATCGACTGTCCTGAGCAGCCATGCAGATGCGGTTATAATGGGTTTGCGGCACGTCGGGCATGTCCGCCAGGCATATCAATATGCCCCGGCATCTCCGGATCGGCTGGACATGCTGGACAGCCCTGACGATGCTGGCGGACATTCCTTCTTCCGACCGGTCGTTGACGACGATGCTGTATCCTCGCCGCTCCAGCCTGCGATGAAGCTCCGGAGCCTGCGCGAATGGCCGCACCACGGCGACCAGTTCGGCAAAGGCGATCGAGGCGACCGCCTCCAGCGTGTGGACGGCGACGGACTTGCCGCGCCACTGCGCCATCAGCTTGTCTTCCTCCCCGAAGCGGGAGGATGTGCCAGCGGCAAGAAGGACGGCGGCGATATGTTCGGTTCGCATGCGGATGGGAAGCTAGCGCTTATTGTCGGCTGCCGACAGCCATGTCTTCCTTCATCGCATCTGCGGGGATGCGAAAAGGAAAGTCTCGAGCAGACTTAAAGGGGTAGCGCTCCGCAAGTCGGCACGCCATATGGCTGTGACGAAGAAAAAGGAGTGGCAGGCCGTGGAATATGACCCTGATGCCGAAAGCGTGGGCGAATCGCTCAAGATCCCAGTTCCTGAGAATGTCGCGGAGGCGATCCGGACGCTGATCCGCTGGTCGGGTGATCAGCCGGAAAGGGAAGGTTTGCTGGAGACGCCTGAACGCGTCGCGCGCGCCTGGAAGGAATATTGCCGCGGCTATGACGACGATCCCGCCTATCATCTTTCGCGGATATTTCACGAAGTCGGCGGCTATGACGATATCGTCCTGCTGAAGGATATTCCTTTCCAGTCGCACTGCGAACATCATATGGCGCCGATTATCGGGCGCGCTCATGTCGCTTATCTGCCGGACCAGTATGTGGTGGGCATCTCCAAGCTCGCGCGCGTGGTGCATGCCTTCGCCAACCGCCTTCAGGTGCAGGAGCGCCTGACGTCGGAAGTGGCGAACTGCATCTGGGAGCATCTGAAGCCCCAAGGCGTGGCCGTGGTGGTCGAGGCGACCCATGGCTGCATGACTGGCCGTGGCGTTCGGACGCCCAACGTCATCATGAAAACCAGTCGTATGCTCGGTGTCTTCCGCGATGATGTTAAGAGCCGCGAAGAAGTGCTGAAACTGATCGATTCGTGAGCGAAGAGGGCGATCCGGGCTATCGGCCGCTCGGCGGTGCGTTTAGGAAGGCAGATGCGCGCGGGTCTCTTCCCCTCGCGCAGAAGCGGTTGGTTCTCGTTACAGGCGGACATCGCCGGCTGGGCGGCATCATTGCCGGCGCTTTCGCGCGCGCGGGTTATTCAATCGCCATCCACGGCAGCCATGATACCCGGCTAGACTCCGCGCTTGCCCTTACGCTGGAGGAGAATGGCACCGAATGGGACGGCTTCACCGCCGACTTCGCCGATCCGGAAAGCGCGGAGGAACTGATTGCATTGGTGGCCGAGCGGTTCGGCCGACCGCCGGACGTGCTGGTCAACAGCGCCGCGATCTTCGGGCAGGATCGGCTGAACGATGTGAGGGCCGATGATCTGATGCGGCACTATGCAGTGAATTGCGCCGCGCCGACGCTGCTGACGAAGGCCTTCGCGACAGTACCGGCCGGCTCGGGCGACCGCTGCATCATCAATATCCTCGATCAGCGGATCGACCATCCGCACGGGGACCAACTGGCCTACACCCTCTCGAAGATGGCGCTGGCGGGACTGACCCGTTTGTCCGCTTCCAGCATGGCGCCGCAAGTGCGGGTGAACGCCGTCGCGCCTGGGCTGACGATCGCCACGCCCGACTATGACGAAGGCCAGATCGAACGGTTAGCCGAGATGATGCCGCTCGCTCGCCTGCCGCAGGCGGAACAGATCGCCGAGAGTGTGTTGTTTCTGGCAGCCGCGACCGCGGTGACGGGCCAGACCCTTTATGTCGACGGCGGCGCTCATCTGCGCAGCTATGAGCAGGACTTCATGCATCTCGCTCGTTAGGCCAGGTAGCGGTTCCGACTTCCTTTGGACAAAGCGCGCTGAAAATGCTCCTAAAGCCAATCGACGTCACGCGTCCGGCCCGGTATGGGGAACCGATATGAAAAGGAAACGGTCGCAGTCCGCTCATGCAGTATAAGCCGAAGCGCAGCCGGGCGATTGCCATGCCGAATGGCGAATTGCGCGCGCGGGCAACCGAATATCTGGATTTCCTGGCCGCCTGGGTGAAAAAGCCGCGGCAAACTGCGTCCGTCGTCCCCAGCAGCCGCTATCTGGCCCGTTTGATGGTGGCGGATATCGATCCTGCCGATGGCCGCGTGATCGAGCTGGGAGGCGGGACCGGCGTATTTACCCGCGCCATCCTCGATACGGGGCTGCCGCCGGAAAAGCTGGAGGTGGTGGAGATCAATCCTGCCTTCGCCCGTGGCCTGCGGCGGCACTTCCCGCATGTATCTGTGCTGGAAACGCCCGCCCAGATCGTCTCGACGGCCACGGCCGGGGCGCCCGGCGAATATCAGACGGTGATCAGCGGGCTGCCGCTGCTGGCGATGGACCGCCGCATGCATGGCGACATCCTGTCGGAGTCCTTCCGGATGCTGAAAGCGGGGGGCAACTTCATCCAGTTCACCTATTCGATGCGGCCGCCGGTCAGTCGGGACGTGCTCGACGCGCTCGACCTCGACGTAGAGCGATCGGGCCAAACGGTGCGGAATTTCCCCCCGGCCACGGTTTTCCGCTTTTTCCGCAAGGGCGATTAGCGCCGGTTGCGCTCTGCGAGGGGCGCCCTATCTTTGCCGCTCATAGGCAAAGGGGGCAATGCCGCTCATGGCATCAATCATCACGGTTTCCGGTCTTACGAAGAGCTATGCATCGGGGTTTCAGGCGCTCAAGGGCGTAGACCTGGAGATTGAGGAGGGCGAGATTTTCGCGCTGCTGGGTCCTAACGGGGCGGGTAAGACGACGATGATCTCGATCATCTGCGGCAATGTCCGGCCAAGTGGCGGCAGCGTCACCGTGGCCGGCCATGACATCGTCCGCGATTATCGCGGCGCCCGATCTGCGATCGGCCTTGTGCCGCAGGAACTGCATACCGATGCCTTCGAACGGGTGATCGACACCGTCAGCTTCTCCCGCGGGCTTTTCGGCAAGGGCAGGAACGATGCCCATATCGAGAAGATCCTGCGTGACCTGTCGCTCTGGGACAAGCGCCACAACAAGATCCTCGAACTTTCGGGCGGCATGAAGCGCCGCGTGATGATCGCCAAGGCGCTGAGCCACGAGCCGCGCGTCCTGTTCCTTGATGAACCGACCGCTGGCGTCGATGTGGAACTGCGCCGGGACATGTGGAAGCTGATCGCAGAGCTGCGGCAAACCGGCGTCACGATCATCCTCACCACCCATTATATCGAGGAAGCGGAAGAGATGGCCGACCGCGTCGGCGTCATCAATAAGGGCGAATTGATCCTGGTCGAAGAGAAAACCGCGCTCATGCGCAAGCTGGGGAAGAAGACGCTCACGATCGTGCTTTCAGAGCCGCTGTCTTCCGTGCCATTCGAACTTGCGGAGTGGGGCGTCAGCCTCAAGGCCGACGGACATGAGATGGAATATGTCTTCGACACGCAGGCGGAGCGCACCGGGGTGTCATCGCTACTGCGCAAGCTTGGCGATTTGCGGATCGGCTACAAGGACCTCAATACGGAGCAGAGCAGTCTGGAAGATATTTTCGTGAGCCTTGTGCACCAGGAGCGGGCGGCATGAGCGGGTTCAACTATCGGGCTATCCAGTCGATCTACGCCTTCGAGCTTCACCGCTTCCGCCGCACGCTGCTGACGGGTCTACTGGTGCCAGTCATCACGACATCGCTTTATTTCGTCGTGTTCGGCGGGGCGATCGGGTCACGCATGACGGAGATCGACGGCATTCCCTACGGCGCCTTCATCGTGCCGGGCCTCATCATGATGTCGATGTTTACGGAGAGCATCTTCAATGCCAGCTTCGGCATCTACATGCCAAAATTCACCGGCACCATATATGAACTGCTCTCCGCGCCTGTGTCTGCTGCGGAGACTGTCATCGCCTATGTCGGCGCAGCGGCGACGAAATCGCTGATCGTTGGGGCGATCATCTTTGCAACGGCGCATCTTTTCGTCGACCTGCCCGTGGCCCATCCATTTGCGATGGTCGCGTTCATGGTGCTGATCGCCGTCAGCTTCTGTCTCTTCGGCTTCATCCTCGGCATATGGGCGCAAAGCTTCGAGCAATTGCAGGTCATCCCCCTGCTGCTGATCATGCCGATGACGTTCCTCGGCGGCGCATTCTACTCCATCCACATGCTTGCCGAGCCGTGGCGGACGATCACGCTGTTCAATCCGATCGTCTACCTGATCTCGGGCTTTCGCTGGACCTTTTTCGGCCAGGGTGATGTGGGGATCGAATTCAGCCTGCTGTTCGCCGGGGCCATGCTGGCGGTCTGCCTGGGCGTCATCGCGTGGATGTTCCGCACGGGATACCGGCTGAAGAAATAAGTGCGCGAAAACAAAGGGCGGCTGTCACGGCCGCCCATCATCCCCAGCACTCTCATACGCCTCTCAGGCGGCGGCGCTCTGCGGCTCGACGGCGAAGAGACTCACGCCCTTATATTTGCTGTCGGTTTCATCGTAGAGTCCGTGCATCGCTTCGAACTTCTCTTCAAGCAGGCTCACTTCGCTCAAACCCGCGAGCTTGAAGGTGCCGAGCTTCAGTTCGCGCGGCGGACGGCCGTCCCGCTCAGTCGTCACGGCGTCGATGAACATTTCATCATGGCGCGTGTAGAGGATGTGCGGCGCCAGCTTTACGACCATCTTGTTATAGGTGGCCATGAGGCATTTCTGTAAAGCGATGGCTTCAAAGATCATAGCTGGGTCAATCATAGCGCCTAGTTCATTAGCGATTCGTCGGAGCGGTTCAATTGCTTTGTGCGCTGCACCATGGTCGAGCGGTGCAACCGGGCCATTTTTCGCGATGAGCAGTGTTAGCGGGGCAGGGGCAGGAGGCTGAGCCGCTCACGCGCCCACCACCGGCCCACCAGTAACAAGGCAACCACGCCAAGGCCACTCGCCAGGCCCAGCCAGATGCCGACGCCGTTCAACCCCATTGGAAAGGCCAGTAGGACGCCGACGCCGAGGCCGACCACCCAGTAGCCGAAGAGAGCGCATATCATGGGCACCTTCGTGTCCTGCAGTCCCCTCAGCATCCCTGCGCTCACTGCCTGTGCTGCATCGCCCAATTGAAACAGCGCCGCTATGGCAAGAAAGTGCACGGCAAGCGCTGCGCTGCGGGCGTTTGCCGGATCGCCAAGGTCGAGAAAGGCTGACACCAAGGTCCGCGGAATGCTGATCAACAGGCCGGCTGCCGCCAGCGCGAAGCCGGTGCCGACTGCCAGTGCCAGCCAGCCAGCGCGCGCGATCGCATGGCTGTCTCGCCTACCATAGGCGATGCCTACTCGAATGGTCGCTGCCTGACCAATGCCCATCGGGACCATGAAGATCATCGCCGCGATCTGGATGGCGACGGCATGGGCCGCAAGCGAATCGCGGTCGATCAGGCCCATGAGGAAGGCTGAGGCGTTGAAGACCGTCGTCTCGAAGCCCAGCGTGATGGCAATCGGCAGTCCCAATGTCCACACGGCGCGATGCCGCTCACGATCCCGCGTCCAGAAGCGTCCGAGCAGACGATAACGCCGGAAGTTCCGGTTCAGCAGGATCACACTCAACAATCCCAAAAACAGGAAGGTGGAGGAGAGCGTGCTGGCGATCCCCGCGCCGAAAAGACCCCAGGCCGGGAAACCAAAATGTCCGAAGATCAGCGTCCACCCGGCCAGAATGTTGAAGGGAATGGCGCAGATCATGATGACGAGGCCCCAAACCGGGCGCTCCAGCGCGGAAATGAAGTTGCGCAGCGTGGTGAAGCCGAGGAAGGGCAGCAGCGCCCATTGCAGCCCATGCATCAGCGAGCCCGCTTGCCGCGCAAGGTCGGGTTCCTGACCCATCAGCAGCAGGATCGCCTCGCTATTCCAGAGCAGCGCCCAGGCCGGCAGGGTGAACAGCGTTGCCGCTCGCAAAGTTTGATGCACCGTTTTGCGTACATCGCGCACGGAATGACGATGGCGTCCGCGCTCGCTGGCGATGAGCGGCGAAGCGGCCGTCACCAGACCCATGCCGAAGATCAGCAGCGCATTGAACAGGTTGATCGCGAGAGCGCCGGACGCAACCGCGCCAGCGCCGAGACGGCCCAGCAGGAGCAGGTCGGTGGCAGCGATCCCTGCCCATGCGATATTGCCGGCGATCATCGGCAGTGCAAGCGCGATCAACGCGCCTGCCTCCAGGCGCCAGGGCGAGGACATCAATGTTTCTTGAAGAGATGCAGCACCGCGACGACGATCCCGCCGATCACCAACCCTATGATAGCGGCACCGAGCGCGTTGACGAACCACTCGACGACCGGGCCGATGGCAGGAACGGCATGGGCAGCGCTTTCCGCGACATGGTGGATAGTGCCGGGTATCGCGTCCCAGTGGAATTCGTGCAGCCCATGAACGATAAGGCCGCCGCCGACCCACAGCATGGCGGCGGTGCCCACCACGCCCAAAATCTGCATCAATACCGGCATTGCCTTGACCATGCCGCGCCCCAGGCTACGCACGCCTGCTGATGAGCGTTCCGCCAGATGCAGCCCGATATCGTCCATCTTCACGATGAAGCCGACGACGCCATAGACGCCGGCGGTGATCAATATGGCAACGACCACAAGGATCAGCGCCTGCTCCCAAATCGGCTCGGCAGCCACGGTTCCCAACGCGATCGCCATGATCTCGCCCGACAGGATGAAATCGGTGCGGATCGCGCCTGATACTTTCTGGTCCTCAAGCTCCTTGGAACTATGCGTGGTCAATGCCTCATCGGCCACGTCGTGACCGCCTTTCACTGCCTCCAGCAGCTTCTCGGCCGCCTCGAAACAGAGGAAGGTGCCGCCAAGCATCAGCAGCGGCGGCAGGAGCCAGGGCGCGAAGGCGCTCAGCACCAGCGCGGCGGGCAGCAGGAAGAGGAGCTTGTTCCGAAGCGAGCCTTTGGCGATCTTCCAGATGATCGGAAGCTCGCGGTCAGGGGTAAGTCCCATGACGTAACGCGGCGTCACTGCGGTATCGTCGATGACGACCCCTGCGGCTTTTGAGCCCGCTTTACCTGCAGCGGCGGCTACATCGTCCAGCGACGTAGCGGTAAGCTTCACGATGCCCGCTACATCATCGAGCAGCGCGATCAGACCCGAAGGCATTGATACTATTCCCCTGTTGGCTCGGCTGAGTGCCGAACCGTCTCAATAGAGGCGGGTCCGGAGCGGGGCAATGCCGCCGATGATCATGCCGCCAAGGCGGCGGGGCGGCTCAGTGAACGCCGCGATAATTGCCGGGCGGGTCGCTGGCGGGGAAGGATTCATCGACCTGCTCGTCAACAAGATCCCAGCCATCCTCGTCGATATGCTGTTCCGCAGGTCCTGCATCGCGAACGGCCTGCCAGCGGCCCAGCGAAGCCAGATCTTCCTCCTCTTCGCGGCGGGCCTGCCAGTCCTGCCAGCTCTTGTAGGCGACTGCACCGAGCCCGGCAACAAAAGCGAATTTCACCAGTCCCTTCATCACTGCTTCTCCCGCGGCTTGTGAACATGAACCCATTCGGCCGGATTCCCGCTGACCCCGTGGGGCGGGAGCGATATCTCGCCCTCCTCATCAGTACCGCCGGGCGGCTCGCCGGAGGCAGATGCCGGCGCTACTGCCCAGCGCTCGCGCAATGCTGCATCGATCATGGCCTGCCAGATCCGGTCGTCTCCCGCCTCGCGCATGGCGTCGTCCGGCGTCTTCAGGATCGCAAGCAGGCTTGCCGCATCCTCCACACGGTCCTGCCAACTTTCGGGCTCGCTCATCGCCAGATGGCGGGCGAGCCGCTCAATGAGGGAGCGCTGTTCCATGGCAATTGAACGCCAGCCCGGCGGCTCTGTTCCTTCCATTTCGTAACGGATGCGCAGCGTTGTGAACGGCTGGGCCGCTGCGTCGTTGATCGGAAACTCGGGCACAAGACGGAGACGCATCATGCCTCGCGGCGACAAGAGCAGCTACACCGACAAGCAGAAACGAAAAGCCGAGCATATCGAGGAAGGATATGAGAAGCGCGGCGTTTCTCATGACGAAGCGGAGCGCCGAGCCTGGGCAACGGTGAACAAGGAATCCGGCGGCGGCAACAAGTCTGGCTCCGGCCGAGGAAAGCCGGACACGCATGTGTCCTCGCGCGAAGGCGGACGAAAAGGCGGAGCGGCGTCCGCGCGTCGGTCAGCGGTTGATCGGTCCGCAGCTGCCAAGAAGGGCTGGGAAACACGGCGAAAGCGAGCGCACGGCTGATGGCTTAGTGTGCAAGCCGGATCTCGAACAGCTTCGTCCAGTTCTTCCCGGTGACAAAAATCCGATCGCCCTTGGCGTCATAAGCGATGCCATTGGCGACCGCCTCGCTTTCCTTTGTCCCTCGCGCCTTAACGAGAGGAGCAATGTCGACCCAGTCGATCACTTGGCCACTCTGCGGATCAATCCGGGCGATCCGGTCATCATACCAGATGTTGGCCCAGATCTCGCCCTTCACATATTCCAGCTCGTTGAGCCGCTCGACTGGCCTGCCGTTCCAGCGAACGGTGATCCGCCGCCGTTCGGTCAGCGTGTTGGGATCGAGGAAGCGAAGCTGGGCGGTGCCGTCGCTCATGATGATGCTGCGCCCGTCCTGCGTCAGGCCCCAGCCTTCACCTTCATAGCGAAATGTCGCAACGGGGGAGAAGTCATTCAATTTCCAGACGAACCCTTGGCGGTGCCGCCACGTCAGGCTGATCAGGCGATCCTTCCAATTGACGATTCCCTCGCCAAAATAGGGCTCGGCGACGATGCGGCGGCTCAGCACCTTGCCGCTCTTCAACTCGACCTTGCGGATGTCCGATTGCCCTTCCAGCCCCGTGCTCTCGTAAAGCGCGCCATCATGGAAAAACAGCCCCTCCGTAAAGGCGGCGGGGTCATGGGGGTAGGTCCCGACCAGCTTCCACGCCGTCTCCGCCTGGACGGGGACGCTCAGCAGCAGCACGCTCACCAGCGCCAGCAGGGCACGGCTCATTCGGCTGCGGGTTCCGCAACGGCGTTGGCAAGCCAGTCGGGAAGAATGGCGGGATTGAGATCCTCCACCCGCCGCAATTCGATGGAAAGGCCAAGATCAGAAAGAACAGCTTTCTGCCGCTTTTCGTCGGCGTAAGCGAGCGGGACCGCAACCAGACGCCGGTTCACCTTGTTCCGATAATGCATGCGGGCGGTGTTTTCCTGCCCGACATAGCAGCCCTTGTCATAATCTACGCCGTTCAGCTCTTCGGCGTTGGTTTCCAGCCATAGCAACTGGTCCTGACCAAGCTCGCTTACGCCTTCGAATACGCCGAGCGCCAGCCGATGAGCGCGAAAAGCCGGTGCCGCGTCGCCGCTATCGGGCTCAGCGAGCCAACGATGCCCCAGCGCCGACAGCCTCGGGTCGAGCGGCTTGCCCTCCGCATGCGGCGCCCAATGCACGGCCAGCGCGTCTTCTGGGGCGATCGTCACTTTCCGCCGCAAGCGATAAAGAGTCAGCCTTTTCGCCAGCGCACCCGCCTGCGTCGCTTCGCAGTCGACCAGCACGTCGTCACCGTCGGCCCAGAGAATGAAATCGAACAGCGCCTTGCCCTGGGGCGTCAGCATGGCCGTCCAGCGCGGCTCGCCTTCTTTGAGGGTCAGCACATCGCGGGTCAGCAGGCCCTGGAGAAAGGACCTTGTTTCCTCTCCTGAAATTCTGAGGAGCGCGCGGTCTGTAAGGGTGGTGCCAGTCATCGGCTTTAGGTAGGACACTCCCACACCATATCCAAGCCCACCACGAACCAGGGTGCCTGCATCATGTCCGAGAATTTTGACCTTATCCTGAAGAACGGCACCATCCATACGCCGGGCGGCAGCGAGCGAGCGGATGTGGGCGTGCGGAACGGCAAGATCGCGGCCATCGGGACGTCGCTGGGCGACGCGGGGGAGGTGATCGACTGCGCCGGCCTCGATGTGCTGCCGGGTTGCATCGACAGCCAGGTTCATTTCCGTGAGCCGGGGCTGGAGCATAAGGAAGATCTGGAGTCGGGCAGTCGCGCGGCGGTGCTGGGCGGGATCACCGCGGTATTCGAAATGCCCAACACCAATCCGAATACTGACACCGCCGAACGGGTGCGGGACAAGCTGAGGCGCGCGCATCACCGCATGTGGTGCGACCATGCGTTCTATGTGGGCGCGACCGCCGACAATGCCGAGCAACTGCGCGAGTTGGAGCGCATCCCCGGCACCTCCGGGGTCAAAATTTTCATGGGCGCCTCCACCGGCAGCTTGCTCGTGGACGATGACGACGCCCTCTCGCGCGTGCTGGCGAGCGGCACGCGTCGCGTTGCCATCCATGCCGAGGACGAAGCGCGCATGAACGCCCGCAAGGATTTGCGGGTGGAGGGCGACCCGGCGTCGCACCCGGTCTGGCGAGACGATGAAAGCGCGATGATTGCGACGAAGCGGATCATCGACCTCGCGCGCAAGGCGCGTCGGCGCATCCACATCCTGCATGTGACGACGCCGGCGGAACTGGAGTATATCGCCCGCAACAAGGACATCGCGACCTGCGAGGTGACGCCCCAGCATCTGACGCTGGCCGGTGAAGACGCCTATCCGCACCTTGGCACCTACGCTCAGATGAACCCGCCGATCCGGTCGCGGGCGCATCGCGATGGACTATGGCACTGGCTCAACCAGGGCGTGCCCGATGTGCTGGGCAGCGATCATGCGCCTCATACGATCGAGGAGAAGGCAAAACCCTATCCGTCATCGCCGAGCGGTATGCCGGGCGTTCAGACGCTGGTGCCGCTGCTGCTCAACCACGTCGCGGAGGGGCGCCTGTCGTTGCGGCGCTTCATTGAACTGACCTCTTCAGGCCCGCAGCGCGTTTTCGGGCTGGTGGGGAAGGGACGCATAGCGCTGGGTTACGACGCTGACTTTACCGTCGTCGATCTGAAGAAGCGGTGGACGATCGACAGCAACTGGCTTGCTTCGCGCTGCAACTGGTCGCCATTCGAGGGTATGGACCTGACCGGCAAGGCGGTGGGAACGATCGTGCGCGGTCACCGCGTCATGTGGGAAGATGCGCTTGCCAACAAAGCCACGGGCGAACCGGTCCGCTTCGAAGGAACCGAGTTCGCCTGAGCGGTCCTGCGAAAGGGACAGGCGCGAATGCCTGTCCCGCGTCAGATGATGCCGCCACCCATGAAGAGGCGGAGCGCGCCGAAGGCTGCGACGATCAGGCAGAAATTGCGGCCGCCATTCTTCGACGACAACATGCCGATAAACGCGCCGACCAGCGCCATCGGCACCAGCAACCAGTTGAGCGCGCCGAGCAGGGGAAACACGGCCGGGATCATCAGGATAAGTGTGATAAGGCCAATCAGGGCTGACAGAATGTTGAGCATGGAAGACAGATGGCGTTCCGTCGGCCCCGCGGCAAGATGAGCGATGCTGATTGGCGAACAGCAGCGTCGATTTAAGGGGTCGATTCACCATAACCCCTAACGGAAAATTAACCTTTGCTCTTCATTCCTCATTTACGAAGGAGTGAAGTCATGGCGTTTGGTCGATCATTCTGCGCGCTCGCGCTTGTCCTGGCTCTGCCGCTCGCGGGATGCGGCAAGAAGAAGGAGGATGATCTCAATGCGCTCGACGCTCAGCTCACTGACAATGCCGGCGACGCGCTGACCGACCAGATCGTTGTAGACCCAAAACTCGCCGGGCAGCGTGCGGCGCGGCTTCCCTCGCTCCAGGGGCCGGCCGCCAAGGCGCTTGCACAATCCGTTAAGCTTGCGGGCGGCAGATTGCTCGCCACGCCTGCCCCGGCGAACGGAGCCAACGCCGAATCGGCCGACGCGCTCGCGGCCGTTGCTCGCGAACAGCAGAAGCCCGGCGGAAATGCCTTCTGTCGGAAGCAGCTCGTATCGGGCCTGCAATGGGCGAGCCGCCTTCCCGAGCCTTTCACTGTCTATCCCGGCGCTGAACTCAAGGAGGCGGCGGGTGCGGACAAGGATGGCTGCAGCCTGCGCGCGGCGACCTTCCAGACGCCTGTGCCCCGCCAGAGCGTGATGGATTTCTACTATACCCAGGCTCGCCGCGCCGGCTTCGATGCGGAACATAGCGTCGTGGACGGCAATCATGTCCTCGGTGGCACGCGGGAGGATGACGGCAGCGCGTTCCTGCTGCTGTTCAACGACGCCCCGGGCGGCAAGACCAGCGTCGACGTGATCGCGGATAACGGGCGATAAGGCTGGCCGCCCTGCCGGCCGCGCCGTCTGGCATTTCAGAATGATCGCTTCCCAATCATTCTGAAAATGCTCTAGGGCGGGCGGCATGACAAATATCTTTCTCGTCATGGCAGGAGGCGCTGTCGGATCGGCGCTGCGCTATCTGCTCGGGCGGCTCGCCGGCCACATGGTTCCGGCGGCTGCATGGCCTTGGGGAACATTCTCGGCCAACATAATGGGCGGCTTCGCCATGGGCCTGCTTGCCGGGTGGCTGGCGCGCTGCCATCTGGCGTCCGGCGATCCAGTCCGCCTTCTGATCGGCGTCGGGCTGCTGGGCGGCTTCACCACCTTTTCGTCCTTCAGCCTGGAGACGGTGCTGATGATCGAACGGGGCCAGACCGGCATGGCTGTGGCATATGCGCTATGTTCGGTGATCGGCGCCGTGGCTGGACTTTTCGGCGGCCTTGCCCTGATGAGGAGCGTCGCATGAAGGGGAAATCGACCGGACCGACGCGCGGTCCTCGCAAGCCTGGAGCTGCCTCGCAGGGCAGGGCTCGTGGCGCGGTGAAGGCTGCCCGCGCGCGCAAGCCGGAAGCCCCCAAGACACCGGCCAAGGCTGCCCCGAAAGCCGCTCCCGCCAAGCACTCACCGGCCAAGGGCGTATCGCTGGACGTCCGCCAGTTCCGTGTCGGCGCCGATGACGACGGCATTCGCCTCGATCGTTGGTTCCAGCGCCATTTGCCCTATGTCGGCTTTAACAGCGTGTCGCGCTGGGCGCGCACGGGCCAGTTGCGCGTCGATGGCGCGCGCGCCGCGCCGGGCGATCGTGTTGCGGAGGGGCAGACGATCCGCGTCCCGCCCGCTGAGCCGAAGCCGGTGGAAACCGCCAGGCCTCGCCGGGTTCGCCCGGAGTTGAGCGACGATCAGATCGCGTTTGCGCAGGGCCTGGTGATCCACAGGGATGCGCAGGCGATCGTCATCAACAAGCCGCCGGGCCTCGCGACGCAGGGCGGGACGAAGACGGACGACCATGTCGACGGGCTGCTCGATGCATTGGAATTCGAACTGGACCAGCGTCCCAAGCTGGTCCATCGGCTCGACAAGGATACGTCGGGCGCGCTTCTGATCGCGCGCACTGCGCGCTCGGCCGCCTATTTCGCGAAGGCCTTCTCCAGCCGCACGGCGCGCAAGGTGTATTGGGCCATCGTCATGGGCGTGCCGTCTATCGAGGACGGCATGATCGAACTGCCGATCGCCAAGCAACCAGGCACGGGCGGCGAGAAGATGCATGTCGATGAGCAGGAGGGATTGCCCGCCCGGTCGCGCTATCGCGTGATCGAGCGCGCGGGCAATCGTGCCGCCTGGGTGGAACTGCAGCCCCATACCGGCCGTACGCACCAGCTCCGTGTCCACATGGCGGCAATCGGCCATCCGATCGTCGGCGACGGGAAATATGGCGGCAAGGAAGCGTTTCTGAGCGGCACGATCAGCCGCAAGATGCATCTGCACGCCCGGCGGATACGTGTGGATCATCCCGATGGCGGCCGCGTCGATGTGCGGGCAGAACTGCCCGAGCATTTCGCCGCGAGCCTGCTTTCACTGGGCTTCGACCTGTCTGCTGGCGACCTGCCGCTGGACGAGGAGATCGAACGGAAGCCGACCCGCGAAGATGAGAAGAAGGCGGCTCGCGCCCATGCCAAGCAGATCCGTAAGGAGCGGCGCGGCGAACGCCGTTCGCGTGGAGTAGGTGCAAGCTCGGGCGCTCGCAAGAAATGACGAACCGGCTCGCCGTGTTCGATTGCGACGGGACGCTGGTTGATAGCCAGCACAGCATCTGCACGGCCATGACCCACGCATTCGAGGGCGAGAAGCTCGTAGCGCCTGATCGCGTCAGCATACTCTCGGTTGTAGGCCTTTCTCTGCCACTGGCGATCGCACGGCTGTTGCCGGATGCGGAAGCGGACTTCCATCTCCATCTGTCGGAGAGCTACAAACTCGCATTTCAACAGCTGAGGCGGGAAAATGCGGTTTCCGAACCGCTTTATCCCGGTATCGCTGAGTTGATCCGCGATCTGGATGCGGGGGGCTGGCTGCTGGGTGTTGCCACCGGCAAGTCGGACAGGGGGCTTGATCTCTGCTTGCGCCACCATGGTGTTCATGCGCATTTCGTCACCTTGCAGACAGCCGATCGCCATCCTTCCAAACCGCATCCCTCCATGTTGCTCACCGCCATTGCGGAAGCGGGGGCTGCTCCGGAAACGACCGTCATGATCGGCGATACAAGCTTCGATATCCATATGGCCGCAGCCGCCCATGTGCGCGCGCTGGGTGTCGGCTGGGGCTACCATCCACCTGCCGACCTGATCGCGGCGGGCGCGGCCAGCGTCGCGATGGACAGTGCGGAACTGCATGGCCATATACTCGCCAGATGAACGAAACGCCCCATATCCCGCCCGCCGATCCTGAAAAGGTGGCGCGTCAACGCTTCTTCGCGCTCGGCCTGTTCCGTCTGTCAGGCGCCCTGCTGGTGATGTTTGGTTTCCTCGTCCTGATGCAGCGTTTCAGCTGGGTACAGGGCGGCAAGGCCAAGGCGATGGGCGCCATATTCGTCCTGGTGGGGCTTTTCCAGTTCGTGATCGTTCCCCGCCTGCTGCTCGCATTGTTCCGAAAGCCGCCGCAATGAAGCGTTTCTATAAGGATGTCGCCATCGTCGCTGGCGACGCTGGCTATGAAGTCCAACTGGACGGACGTCCCATTCGTACGCCGGCGAGGGCCGCGCTGGTGCTTCCCAACGCCCGGCTTGCGGAGGCGATCGCCGACGAATGGGGGGCTCAGGGAGACGTGGTCGATCCGCGCTCCATGCCATTCACCGGCTTGGCAAACGGCGCTATCGACCAGATCGTACCGAACCGCGAGAGCTTCGCCGCCAGTATAGCCCGTTATGGCGAGAGCGATCTGCTCTGCTACCGGGCGGAAGGGCCGGCGGAATTGATCGAGCGGGAGGAGTCTGCGTGGAACCCGCTGCTCGAATGGGCAATGCGCCGCTACGATGTCACCTTCCATGTCACGCACGGAATTATTCCGGTGGAGCAGCCTGCGCATACATTGGAGCAGTTGGGGGCTGTGGTCGCTGCCCTCGATCCCTTTACCCTCGCCGGCTTATCGACCCTGGTCACCCTGTCCGGCTCACTGATCTGCGGCCTTGCCATCATCGAAGGCGGCCATGATGCGGATGCGATCTGGGCCGCTTCCGAAATAGACGAGGCGTGGGAAGTCGAACAATGGGGCGAGGATGCGGAGGCCGCCGCACGTTCAGCCCGCCGTCGCGCGGAGTTCGCCACCGCCTGCACCTTCTGCGAACTGGTGCGGGACTGAACAGGGCGTTAGGCGCTGCCCCTGATCTTGTCGGCGTAAAGCAGCCGTCCGGGCCCTACCAGGCCCAGGAATTGTGGGAGCATATGGCGGGCGAGGGCGAAGCACCCCTCGCTGCGTCCGATCTTGCCCCAGGTCGCGATATGATCTTCGCTCACATAATCGGCGCCATGCACGACAATGGCGCGCATTTCGGCATTGTTGTTCTGTGGGTCCAGGCCGTTCAACCGCATCGCGCGGCCATGCTGCCCCTCATAAATCTCCCCGGTCTTGAACGCCCCGGAACAGCTGGCGAGCGAATTGGGTTCGTTGGAAAAGCTCTGAAGCCAACCGGAATGCGCAGGGTCTGAGCCGCGGCCATGGGCGACCAGATAGGAACTGGCATGCCCCCCCATCAGGTCGACGACATGGAATCGCAACTCCCGCGAGGGTGCATTGAAATCGGCCAAGGCGACACGGTCGCGCAACTGAAACCGATGCTCATGCGTATCAAGCGCCGCCTTCGCGCGCTCGAGCAACTGCGCGTAGGGCTGTTTGGCTAACGGTCCGGCAGCCACCGGACGGGGCTGAGGCGGAACAGGGGCGGCGGGCTGAGTCTCGCCCAACGGCATGGCCCGACCGACACTATCGGCAAGAAATGAAAAGGCGATCCCGCTCAAAGCGAGCTTCGTGAAACTGCGACGATCCATGGCGGCCAATATAGCAAATGTGCGACGCCGGTCCAAGAGTGCGGCCCCCCAGCCATCGTACCGCGGCTCGCACGGCGCTGTTCGAAGCCGGTGTCCTGCCCAATTTTCAAGGCAGAACGACGGAGTTGCTTACTCCGTCGAATTGGCCGCTTCGCCCGCTTCCAGGCGAGAGGTCATTCCGGTTGCAGCAGCATCGTCCTGGATCTGCTGATCTTCGGAAATGACGGGAGGCGCGGCAGGCTCTGGCGCCGCGACATTGTTGGTTGCCTCCGGAGCCGGAGCATCGGGCTCTTCGACCACGACATTCTCGACCGGCGGCTCGACTAGATTGTTGGTAGCAGGCGCTGCTTCTTCCTCCTTCTTGCCGCAAGCGGCGAGGGCAAGGGCGCCGGCGAGGGCGACGAGAGCAATCTTGCGCATGGATCAATCCTTGGATGCGATGGAAGCCGCGGGCGCGGCAGTCGGGTCGACGCGATGGCTCGCGGCCTCAATTTTCTCGGCGAGCAGCTTGTCCCAGCCGTAGGGATCTGACCGGAAGCTCATCGTGCCGTTGTTGCTGGCAAAAGCGGTCCAGTAGAGCAAATACACGGCCACTTCCTTGGGCAACGACACGCGCTGGGTCTTGCCTGCGTCGATCAGTGACTGGACCTTGCCCGCGAGGTTCGGGTCGTCCGCCAGCATCAGCTCAGCCAAGGGCACCGGCTTTTCCAACCGGATGCAGCCATGGCTGGCGAGGCGGTCGTAGCTCGAGAATTTCGCGCGCGCCGGGGTATCATGCAGGTAGACGGCGAAAGGGTTGTTGAAGTCGAACTTCAACCGGCCCAGCGCGCTGTTCGGCCCCGCGGGCTGGACAATCCGCTCGCCCGTTTCAGGTGTGCCGACGATCTTATATCCTTGCCGGGCCAGCGCAGCGCGACCCTTGGGCCAAAGCTCCTTCTTGGCGATCGAGGCAGGCACGTTCCATGGCGGATTGACGACGATCGAGTGGATGCTGGAGGTGAGCATCGGCGTCGCATTGTCGGGAGCGCCCGTCACCGCCCGCATGGAGGTCACCGGCTGGTCCCCTTCGAACACCGTCAGCACGGCGGCGGCGATGTTCACCTGAACGCGGTTGACCGGTAACTGGCGCGGCATCCAGCGCCAACGCTCCATGTTCGCCATGATCGCAGCGATGCGGTCTTCGACCGGAACGTTCAGTTCCTTGAGCGTGCGGGCGTCCAGCAGCCCGGTGGGTTTAAGGCCATAACGCCGTTGCGCCCGCTGCAGCACGTCCACCAGCTTTTCGCCCGGCGTGACGCTCTTGTCCTCTATGGCGATGCGTGCGCGGACCGAATCGGGGGAGGACTGGGCCGTCAGCGTAGGCCAGCCGCCCGAATCCCTTATCCGCTCGTAATTGGCGAGGCCTTTGCGCAGCCCGTCATAGCCCGAATAAGGCGGAGTGAGGCTCGCCGCCCATTGCGGAAGGCGATCTTCCGCCAACGCCTTCGCCAGACCCGGCCGGGGGTCGAACGCGGCGGGCCGTAGCGCCCAGATGTTGAGGAAGTCTGCGGTATCGACGCGGCCCGTGCTCAACGCCTTGGCGCGGTCGAGCGCGGCGGTAAGAAGCGCGTCACCCTTCAGCAGGCCGGTAGACTTTCTGCGCGCCATCAAGCCCTGTTGCGCGCCGCCCTTCAGCCAGTCGTTCAGCCAGCGCTCCTGCGCGGCGGAAGGCGCGGGCAAGGGCACAGGCGGCGGTGTCACGACGGCTGGCGGTGCAACCACGGGCGGCGCGGCGGGCGGCAGCGTGGGGGCGACAGCGGGAGGCTGCGCCAGCAGCGGGGCCGCGATCATAGCCGCAAGGGAAGAAACGGAAAAACGGATGAGGCGGGAACGGTTCATGCTGGACCAGATAGCGCAAAGCCCGCATCGTTCAAACTCGAAGATAGCGGAAAATGATGATGCTCCATGTCGTTCACCATCCGACCTATGTCTCTCCGGCGGCTGACGGCAGCCGCTTCCGCTTCGATAAATATGGCCTGGTGATGGAGGCACTGCGGGAAAGCGGGGCGCCATTCACCGTGTATAAGCCCGAACCTATGCCGCGCCGCTGGATAGAGGCGGTGCACGACGCCAGCTATGTTGAGCAGGTGGCGACGCTCAGTGTACCCCCGGAAATGACGAGGCGGATCGGCTTTTCGGTAACGGAGCGTGTCATGCGCCGCTCCATGCTGTCGCCGGGCGGAACATGGCTGGCGGCGAAACTTGCGCTGCGCAAGGGCTATGCCGCCAATGCGGCTGGCGGCAGTCATCATGCGATGGCCGACAGTGGCGCGGGCTATTGCGTGTTCAACGACCTGGCGATCGCAGCCAACCGCCTCATCGCGGAGGGTGACGCGCGCCGGATACTCATCCTCGACCTGGACGTGCATCAGGGTGACGGCACCGCCGCCTTGATGGCGGGCCGGGATGAGGTGTTTACGCTCTCGATTCACGCGGACAAGAATTTCCCGACGCGCAAGCAGAGTTCGACGCTGGATGTCGGCCTGGCCGACGGAACCGGAGACGACGCCTATATGACTGTGCTGGCGGAGGTGCTGCCGCCAGCACTGGATGAATTTTCGCCCGACCTCATCCTGTACCAGGCGGGCGTGGACAGCCACGGCGACGACAAGCTGGGGCGCCTGGCGCTGAGCGACGCGGGCCTGGAAGCACGCGACCGCATGGTCATGGCGATGGCCCGCGCACGGCATGTCCCGCTGGCGAGCACGATGGGTGGCGGCTATGGCGAGGACCGAATGGCGGTGGCGCGCAGGCATGCCGCCTGCATGATCCGCCTCGCCGGTGAGACGGGTCCATGGCCTTGAGGGCGACGATCAGTCCGGCTGGCGCGCGGCCTTTTCCGCGATCCCCGATACGCTCTCGCGCCGCTCCAGTTCGGCGAGCACCCTGTCGAGCGGGATATCGAGGTCGGCGAGCAGCACCAGCAGATGGAACAGCAGGTCCGCGCTCTCGCTCACGACGCCGTCCTTGTCCGACGCCATCGCGGCAATCACCGTCTCGACCGCTTCCTCGCCGACCTTCTGGGCGATCTTGGCACGGCCACGGCCGGTGAGCTTCGCCACATAGGACTGGCTGGGATCGGCTTGCCGCCGTTGGCTGATGGTTCGTTCAAGATCGAAAAGGGTCGCACGCATGGCGCCATCAAGCGCCAGCCATGCGACCCGTCAAATGAAAACTTACTTCTGCTTGCGGCGCGCAATCAGAAAGCGCGCGCCGAGCGCTGCCGCGCCCATGCCGAAGAGCGCCATCTGTTCAGGTTCGGGCACCGGCGTCGGGGTGCCGCCCGAACTTCCGGTACCGCCGCTCGACGAACCGCCGCCGCACTTACCCCACCAACAGTTCCGGCCAGCATCGGCAGGCGCAGCGGCACCGATCGCTACGACGAGGCCGAGGACCAGAAACAGTTTGTTTACATTCATCTTTTTACCCCTTCTTACCAATTGGTCAGGTGAGAGAAGAGGTGCAGAGAACATGCCAGAACGGTTGAAATCTGGTGCAGCGCCACCTGCTGTGGTTAACAACTTTGGCGCAAAAAGGTTAATGTAAACGCAACCGACGCTTTTGGCTGAATCGGCCGTTCAGAAGTTGCGGACGGGCACGCCTGCACTTGCCAGCGCCTGATGCGCTTCAGCAATCGTGTGTTGACCGAAGTGAAATATGGAGGCGGCCAGCACCGCGCTAGCATGGCCTTCGAGCACACCCTCCACGAGATGCTGGAGCGTGCCGACGCCGCCGCTGGCGATGACGGGCACCGGAACGGCATCGGCAATCGCGCGAGTGAGCGCCAGATCATAGCCCGCTTTGGTGCCATCCCCGTCCATGGAGGTTACCAGAAGTTCGCCGGCGCCGAGTGTGGCCAGTTTTATGGCGTGTTCCAGCGCGTCGATCCCGGTGGGCTTACGTCCGCCATGGGTAAAGATTTCCCAGCGGCCTTCGCCCACCCGCCGCGCGTCAACTGATCCGACGACGCACTGGCTACCGAAACGATCGGCGATCTCCGCCACGACTTCGGGCCGTGCCACGGCGGCGCTGTTGACGGCGACCTTGTCGGCTCCTGCCAGCAGCAATGCTCTGGCGTCATCGGGACTGCGCACGCCGCCCCCTACGGTCACGGGCATGAAGCAGACCTCCGCCGTGCGGCGAACGACGTCCAAGATGGTCCCGCGTGCCTCGTGCGTGGCCGTGATGTCAAGGAAGCAAAGCTCGTCCGCGCCGGCTGCGTCATAGATCTTCGCCTGCTCGACGGGGTCGCCCGCATCGCGCAGATCGACGAAATTCACGCCCTTGACGACGCGGCCATTGGCAACGTCCAGGCAGGGAATAACGCGGGTCCGTACAGTCATGGCTTCGCCTATCTTAGCGCCGTCAGGCCGCTGCCTGTGCAATGGCCAGCGCGGTCTTGAGGTCGAGCCGCCCATCATAGAGCGCCCGGCCAGTGATGACGCCTTCAATCCCTTCGTCGGCGTGGAGGCTGAGCACCCGGATATCGGCGACCCCTGCCACCCCGCCGCTGGCGATCACGGGAATGTCGGTGGTGCGCGCAAGATCGACTGTGGCCTCGATGTTGCAGCCCTTCAGCAGCCCATCCCGGCCGACATCCGTGAACAACAGGCTTGCGACACCAGCATCCTCGAACCGGCGCGCGAGATCGGCGACCGGCATGTCCGACTTCTCGGCCCACCCGTCGGTCGCGACAAATCCATCCCGCGCATCGACGGCCACGACGATGCCGCCGGGGAAGTCGCGCGCCGCAGCCTTGACGAAAGCCGGGTCCTTAAGCGCAGCGGTCCCGATGACGATGCGCGACACGCCAAGGTCGAACCAGCGCTCGACCGCCTCGCGGTTGCGGATGCCGCCGCCGAGCTGAACATGACCGGGAAAGGCTTTGACGATCGCCTCGACCGCATCGGCATTCACCGCATGGCCCGCGAAGCTGCCGTCCAGATCGACCACATGAAGATGCTGCGCGCCGGCCTCGGCGAACAGCAGAGCCTGCGCGGCGGGATTGTCGCCATAGACGGTCGCGCGGTTCATGTCGCCTTCGGCAAGGCGCACGACCTGGCCGCCTTTAAGGTCGATGGCAGGAAAAACGATCAGGCTCATATCAACATCCGAACGAAGGAGAGGCGGGTTCAGGGGCGCCATTCCAGAAAACGGGAGAGGAAGGAAAGGCCGTAGCTCTGGCTCTTTTCCGGGTGGAACTGGCATCCGATGATGGTGTCGCGGGCAACCGCGGCGAC
This sequence comes from Sphingobium bisphenolivorans, assembly GCF_000412635.1. Lineage (GTDB taxonomy): Bacteria > Pseudomonadota > Alphaproteobacteria > Sphingomonadales > Sphingomonadaceae > Sphingobium > Sphingobium bisphenolivorans. The sequence goes on along the minus strand of NZ_ASTG01000010.1, from coordinate 71,992 downwards.
CAGCGTTTCGCCATGCTCGGTTACCGCCGCGACATGCTCTTCCTGCGCCGCCTCGAAATGATAGCTGTGCAGGAAATAGGCTTCGCCCGGCATAAGCAGCGGGGAAGGGCGACGAAGCGTGACATCGTTCCAGCCCATGTGCGGTACCTTGATGGCCGGATCGGCAGGCTCGATCAGCCTGACCGTTCCCGGTATCCAGCCAAGCCCTTCGTGACGCCCGAATTCCTCGCCAGCTTCGGCCAGCAATTGCATCCCTACACAGACACCGAGGAAAGGTGTTCCGCGCGTGTTCACGCTGTCCGTCATGGCCTCGACCATACCGGGAATGGCGACCAGCGCGTCGCGGCACGCCTTGAACGCGCCCACGCCAGGCAGCACGATGCGATCGGCTTTCGCGACGACGTCAGCGTCTGCGGTAATGCTGACGTCGCTCGCTCCCGCCTTGCGCAGGGCATTGTGAACCGAATGAAGGTTGCCCGCGCCGTAATCGATGAGCGCGAGCGCGGTCACAGCATCCCCTTGGTCGATGGGATGGCGTCGGCCTTGCGCGGGTCGATCTCCACCGCCTGCCGAAGCGCGCGGGCGAGGCCCTTGAAGCAGCTTTCCACCACATGGTGATTATTGCTGCCGTAGAGATTTTCGACGTGCAGTGTGATCCCAGCCGCCTGCGCGAAGCTGTGGAACCAATGCTCGATCAGCTCTGTATCCCATTCGCCGAGCCGCTGCACGGTGAAAGGCGCCTTGAACACCAGCCACGGCCGCCCGGAAATATCGAGCGACACGCGCGTCAGCGTCTCGTCCATGGGGGCGTAAGCCGTGCCATAGCGGGATATGCCCCGCTTGTCGCCGAGCGCCTTCGCGACAGCCTCGCCAATGGCGATCGCAGTGTCTTCGGTGGTGTGATGCTGGTCGACATGCAGGTCGCCGACCGTCTTGACAGTCATGTCGATCAGCGAATGGCGGGAAAGCTGCTCGATCATATGATCAAGGAAGCCGATGCCCGTCGAAACGGTGTAGACGCCGCTGCCGTCCAGATTGACGGTCACGTCGATTTGGGTTTCCGCCGTGTTGCGGTGAATGTCGGCCGTGCGCATGCCAGCGCCCTATAGCGAAGTGGACGGGGGTTGCAATGCGTCCCACACTTGACCAGCGCCACCGCGCCGTTAGGACATTGCCCCATGAGTGAAGATTTGCCCGACAGCCTGATTCCCTACGATGAGATCGTGCAGGAGGCACTGCGTGCTGTGGTCGGCCGGGTATTGCGCGAAATAGAGCGGTCCGGGGGCCTTCCCGGCGCGCATCATTTCTATATCACCTTCAAGACGCAGGCGGTGGGCGTGGATATTCCCCGCCATCTGGTCGAGCGGTTTCCCGATGAGATGACGATCGTACTCCAGAATAAATTCTGGGACCTGAAGGTCAGCGAAGACCAGTTCGGCGTCAGCCTCACCTTCAATCAGGTCGCGGCGCATCTCACGATCCCCTTCGCGGCGATCACCGCCTTTGTCGATCCGGCGGTGAATTTCGCCCTTCAGTTTCAGGCGCAGACCGACATCGCGCCCGAACCGCATGAAGAGGCGGAAAATGACGCGCCGCAGGTGACGGCCGAGGACGGCTCGAACGTCGTGACGGTGGATTTCGGCAAGAAGAAATAAGCCTCTGGTATCGGGAGCAGACGGTTCCCAGATAAGCGGCACTCCGCAGGCAAGAGGGAGTGGCTGCCTTGAGCGATACCCGGACGGAAACCGACAGCATCGGCGCCATAGAGGTGCCAGCCAACGCCTATTGGGGCGCGCAGACCCAGCGCAGCATCGAAAATTTCCCGTTCGGCGCCAATGAGCGGATGCCGATCGGCATCGTCCATGCGCTTGCCGTCGTGAAGCAGGCGGCGGCGCGGGTGAACCGCCAGCATGGGCTGGACGGTGGCATCGCCGATGCGATTGAAGTGGCAGCGGCCGAGGTGGTTTCGGGCCGCCATGACGATCAGTTCCCGCTGGTAATCTGGCAGACGGGCAGCGGCACGCAAAGCAACATGAACGTCAATGAGGTGATCGCCGGCATCGCCAACGAAGCGCTGACCGGCAGGCGTGGTGGCAAGAGCCCCGTCCATCCCAACGATCATGTGAATATGGGCCAGTCGTCCAACGACAGCTTCCCGACGGCTCTCCACATTGCGGCGGCGCGAGCGGTGACCGACGCGCTCTTTCCTGCGCTCGATCGCCTGCACGACGCACTCGCCGCGAAGGCGAAGGCATGGAACGCCGTCGTCAAGATCGGCCGCACCCACTTGCAGGACGCCACACCCCTGACCTTGGGGCAGGAATTTTCCGGCTACGTCCACCAGCTTTATCGCGCACGCAAGCGGATCGAGCCCGCGACGCTGCATGGCATGACGGCGCTTGCGCAAGGGGGCACCGCGGTCGGCACGGGGCTCAACGCGCCGAAGGGCTTCGACGTTGCGGTGGCAAAGGAAATCGCCGCGCTTACCGGCCTTCCTTTCCGCTCCGCCGACAACAAGTTCGAGGCGCTGGCGTCGAACGACCCGCTGGTTCACCTGTCCTCCACCCTGGCGACGCTGGCGGTGGCATTGACCAAGATCGCCAACGACATCCGTCTTCTCGGCAGCGGGCCGCGATCCGGCCTCGGGGAGCTTGACCTTCCGGCCAATGAGCCGGGCAGTTCGATCATGCCGGGCAAGGTAAACCCGACCCAGTGCGAGATGCTGACGATGGTGGCGGCGCAGGTGATCGGCAATCATCAGGCGGTGACGATCGGCGGCTTGCAGGGGCATCTGGAACTCAATGTCTTCAAGCCGATGATCGGCGCTGCGGTGCTGCGCTCCGTCCATCTTCTGAGCGTCGGCATGGACAGTTTTGCCGAGCGCTGCGTCGATGGGCTGGAGGCAAATGAGGCGCGGATCGCCGATCTGCTCGAGCGCTCGCTCATGCTGGTGACTGCGCTCGCGCCGGAGATCGGCTATGACAATGCCGCGAAGATCGCCAAGCACGCCCATGCCCAGGGCTTGACCCTGCGGGAGGCGGGGTTGCAGCTTGGGCTGGTGGACGACGCAACCTTCGATCGCTTGGTGCGGCCTCAAGATATGGTCTGATTTGATCAACGTAGCGGAACCTGCCGACATGCGGTACATTAATCCGTCATGAGCAAGAAAATCTCCGGCGAACCGCTGATCACTGTCCGTCCTCCGCGCAAGGCGGGTCTGCTGCGCAAGACCGCGCGCCTGGGCGCGGCTGTCGTCGCTGCCCGCGTGGCGGCCGCTACCGGCAAGAAGGGCGTGATCGGTCTGGTTGCGGGCCTTGGCGCCAAGCGTCTGATCATGCGCCATCCCGCTGGGGCGCTGTTCGTAACCGGTGCCTATATGGCAGGTAAAGTCTATGAGGCGAAGCGGGAGGTGGACCGGAAGCGCGCTACAAAGGCGCTGACGGACGAAAGCCCCGATGCCATTCTGATCGATGAAACGTCCAAGGCTCAGACGAGCTGAGGCACGCCGTTCAGGGCGGCCGTTGCGAGAGCCTCTTGCCAAATTCGATCCATGGGGTCACTAGCGCTCATGGCCGACAGCATCCCCGTCGAGACGCCGGACTTCAAGCGCCGTGGCGTCCTTTTTGTCCTTTCTTCGCCTTCGGGCGCGGGTAAATCCACCATCGCGCGCAAGCTTCTGGCGGCCGAGCCTGATCTTGCCATGTCGGTATCCGCGACGACGCGGCCGATGCGGCCCGGAGAGGTGGAGGGCAAGGATTATCATTTCGTCGATCTGGAAGAGTTCCGGCGGATGACGGCCGATCACGAATTTCTGGAATGGGCGCACGTTTTCGGCCAGCGCTACGGCACGCCGCGCGCGCCCGTCGAGGCGATGCTGAAGTCGGGCCGCGACGTGCTGTTCGATATCGACTGGCAGGGCGCGCAGCAGTTGCACCAGATCGCGGGTGGCGACGTGGTACGCGTTTTCATCCTGCCTCCGTCGATGGAGGAACTGGAGCGGCGCCTGCGCGGCCGGAACACCGATAGCGAAGAAGTGATCGAGGGACGCATGTCCCGCGCGGCCAACGAGATCGCGCATTGGGACGGCTACGACTATGTGCTGTGCAATGTGGATGCGGAGGATTGCTTCCAGAGAGTTCAGACGATCCTGCATGCCGAGCGGATGAAGCGCAGTCGGCAGACTGGCCTTATTGGCTTCATCCGCAAGCTCAGCCGCTACCATCAGGAAGATTGAGCAGCCTGCTGCTCGAAGCCTGCCGGGTCGGCCCAGTCGGGATGAACCCACGCCATCGCCTTGAACAGCGTGCCCATAGCATCGCCAGCGGTCAGCCGTTCGCGAGCCGCCTCGACCTCCACCGCGCGGGCCGGGGTGGTGCGGCTCAGTTGCGCGGCGCGAGCGTCGATGCCGAGTTGGCGCAGATAGTCGCCCTGGCCGATCGGTCCCAGCACCCGCAGGCCCGCCTGCCGCGCCATATTGCCGATCATCGTGAAATCGACATGGGTGGTGAGATCGCTCTCACCCGGCTCCAGAAATGGGTCGGCAAACTGGTGCGCCCTGACGGCCTGTAGCGTGTCGCCGACTGCTGGCCCTTCATAGCCATAGTCGATGATGATGGCGGCGCCGCCCTGCCTGCCTATCCGGTGAGCCAACTCGAGGGCGATGGCGGTGCCGGCGAGGGGGACCTCCAGGATCGCCCCTTCCTCTGGTTCTGCGGTGAGCGTCGGTATTCCTGATTCAACGCGCCGATAGCCCGGCATGGGAGCGAAGCGCGTCGGCTGCTCCGGGTCGGGGCGGACGACTACCCGCTCGCGCCATTCCTGCCCGATGCGCACCATCTGCCTGACGGGAAGCGCATCGAAAAACTCGTTGGCGACGACCAGCAGTGGCCCTTGGTCCGGCAGCGTGGATATGGCATCGTGGTGAAAGACGTGTGGCACTGCCGCCCGCTGTCTCTCGCGCAGGGATGGGCTCGTCTCGACAAAATGGACGCGGGGCGAGAGCGAGGCGCTGCCCATGGCGCGGAGCGCGTCCGACGCCAGAGTGCCGCGGCCGGGACCCAACTCCACATAGCAAGCCTCGGCGCGGCTGCCCGATCGCATCCAGACGTCGGCGAGGCAAAGGCCCACCAACTCTCCGAACATCTGGCTGATTTCCGGGGCGGTCGTGAAATCGCCGGCCGCGCCGAGCGGGTCGCGCGTGCCGTAATAATGCTGGTTCGCCTCGGCCATATAATGGGCAACCGAAATCGGCCCGCCCGATTCTATCTGCCGGCCAAGCCGCTCTGCCACTGTCAGCGGCTCAGCTGACACTCGCGCTGCCTGCTATGGGTTCGACGCGGACGCGGCGGCCCTTGGCCGTGGCGATCAGATAGATGCCGCCAAGGATCATCGGCAGGCAGAGCCACTGGCCCATGTGCAGGCCGGTGCGCGCGGCGAACTCCATCAGCTGCGCGTCGGCCTCGCGGACATATTCGACACCGAAGCGGAAGGCGCCGTAGCCGAGCAGGAACAGGCCGACGAGCATGCCCGGCTGATAGCGCGCGCGCGTCTTCCAGAAGGCGAAGGAGAGGATGGCGAAGAGCAGGATGCCTTCGAGAACCGCCTCATAAAGCTGGCTCGGGTGGCGCGGGAAGGGCCCCCCGGTCGGGAAAACGATCGCCCAGGGCACGTCGGTTTCCTTGCCCCACAACTCTCCGTTCACGAAATTCGCTAACCGCCCGAAGAAAAGGCCAAAGGGCACGCAGCAGGCGACATAGTCATGGATGCGCAGCCAGCTCAGCTTTTCCTTGCGGGCCATGTAGAGGATGCCGAGCGACACGCCCGCAGCGCCGCCATGGAAGGACATGCCGCCATTCCACAGCTTGAAGATGTCCAAGGGGTGCGCGAGGATTTCGGGCTGGTAGAAGAAGACGTAGGCGAGCCGCCCGCCGATGATGATGCCGAGCGTCGCATAGAAGATCATGTCGTCGGCATGACGCCGCGCCATGGGGGAACCGGGCTGCGCGATCAGCTTCAGCAGATACCAGTAGCCGATCAGGATGCCGGCCAGATAGGCGAGGCTGTACCATTTCAGCGTAAAGAAGCCGAGGTCGAGAGCGACCGGACTGAGGCCGAGTTGATCGAAACGAATGGCGCTCGAAGCGGCGGCGGCGAGGTCAAGGATCAAGATGTCGTTCCCCTTGGGACAATCGGCACCGCCATAGAGCAGGTTGGGGCATGTAGGAAAGGGGCAAGGCCGAAATCGAAGTGCGGTAACAAAAATGGCGGAAAAGCGCGGGTTTGACCCCGAAGTTCACAGTGTATGCGCGCGCATGCCCGGGCGCGCGTGTGCGCGCGGGCGTGACATACCCGACGTTTCAAAGAGGAGTTGAGGATAGGCTGGGCCGTGTGAAATAGGACAGGGTGGACTGCGGCTTGTTGGAGAAATAGGACATTTTTTCCAGAAGCCTGTGGCTGCCAAAGCACATTCATGTGCATCGCGTCCGCGCAGGAGCGGCAAAAATGATGACGGACGCTAACGACCACTTCTTGACGCCTCAATGTTCCCAATGATGCCTTAAAATCTGACGCTCTTTAGCTTGCCAACCCTGCTCGCCTTGGGGTCGTCCTAATGCGTCCTAGACTATCCAGCACTCGCAGACGTTTAAGCGGGACTCCCACATATTCCGTAGTCGAGCTTCGCCCGCGACGGTCTGTTAACTTAAGGACAACCCGGCGTTCGAGCGCGGTTGAGTCGAATGTTGCGGACAAATTCTCGAAGTCCGCAGGGTCTGCCCCGTTAGCACGACAAAACTCCGGAAGGGCCTCTGCATAGTGCGCGGCAGCGGCTTGCAAGCTATCTGATGCCTCGCCCCGCAGGATATGTCCGTTGAGGAAGTCAACCTCAATCACACCCATGGGAGTGGAAGCCGCTTCGCCAAAGATATCCATGGGATAAATAGCCGATCACGAACCCTAAACCGCTAGCCATGGAGTCAGCTAGGTTATGCCCTATGGCGCAAAGGCGATCGTGCTTCATGCCCGATTACTGCCAGCTTTTGTGTCCGCTTTCCACTATGCTCGTTCGGGACCTGCCTGACCGCAATCCACCCATCCCGGGCGTTGGCGGCCTCACCAACGAAAAAAGCCGCCCGGTCAGGGGCGGCTTCTCTCTGGTTCCGTCGGGAAACTCAGGCTTCTTCGGCCGGGGCTTCTTCGGCTTCCACGGCGATTTCGCCCGGTTCCGCGTTCGGATCATAGTCTTCGGTGAAGCCCGCCTCGTCCTTTTCGAACAGGTCGGCCATCACGTCGACGCCCTGCGCCTGAAGCTCGGCCTCTTCGGGCGAGCGGGCGACGTTCACGGTGATTGTCACCGCGACTTCGGGGTGCAGCGCAACCTTGACGTCGAACACGCCGAGCGTCTTGATCGGGCGTTCCAGCACGACCATAGCCTTGGTGACGTTGTTGACGCCATCGGCGTGCAGCGCTTCCACGACGTCGCGGACGGCGACCGAACCGTAGAGGTGGCCGGCGTTGGAAGACTGGCGGATCAGGACGATCTGCTTGCCGTTGACGCCTTCGGCAGCCTTTTCAGCGTCGCCACGGCGGGCGGCGTTGTCGGCTTCAATCTTCGCGCGGTTGGCTTCGAAGACCTTCTTGTTGGCGGCGTTCGAGCGCAGGGCCTTCTTGTTGGGAAGAAGGAAGTTGCGCGCATAGCCATCCTTCACGGTGACGACGTCACCGATGGCGCCCAGCTTTTCGATGCGCTCAAGGAGAATGATTTCCATGGGTCTTTCTCCCTTACTTCACGATGTAGGGCAGCAGGCCCAGATGACGGGCGCGCTTGATGGCCTGGGCCAGCTCACGCTGCTTCTTGGCGGAAACCGCGGTGATGCGGCTGGGGACGATCTTGCCGCGCTCGGACACGAAGCCCTGGAGCAGACGGACGTCCTTATAATCGATCTTCGGCGCATCCTTGGCGGCGAAGGGGCAGCTCTTGCGGCGGCGGAAAAACGGGCGTGCCATGTTTCAGATCTCCTTATTCGGCGGCCGGGGCTTCTTCGCGCTCACGGCGCGGGCCACGATCGCCCCCACGATCACCGCGGTCACCACGATCGCCGCGCGGACCACGCTCGGCGCGTTCCTGCTTGCGCATCATGACCGACGGGCCGGTTTCCAGCTCATCGACCTTGATGGTCATGTAGCGGATGATGTCTTCGTTGATCTGGGTCTGGCGCTCCAGTTCCGCAACGACACCGGCGGGGGCGTCGATGTTCAGCATCACATAGTGAGCCTTGCGGTTCTTGGCGATCTTGTACGCGAGGCTGCGCAGGCCCCAGGTTTCCACCTTGGTCACCTTGCCAGCATTTTCCTCAACGATCTTGGTGGCGGTTTCCGCCAGCGCGTCCACCTGCGCCTGTGCCAGGTCTTGGCGCGCAAGGAACACATGCTCGTAAAGAGCCATGGATATTGCCTCATCTGTTGGCCGATCGCTGACGCCCACCCCATGTGGAACGCCCCTCCGGCTGTCGTCTCAAGCATTCATCCGCACGACCGCGAGTCACCTCGGGGCCGGGCGAAGCGGCGCCTATGGCGGAAATGTGGGATGAAGGCAAGGGAGAGGGCAGTCCTTTTGTCTTTCCCCTGAGAGAAGTCGGAGGGCTTGCCTCGGCGCGGAAGGCACTTCACTAGGTTCAGCAGAGGGCTTCGACTTCGCTCAGCCCGGACGGAGGGGTTACCACATGGCGGTCGGGATCGCGGCGCTGTCGCTCATTCTGCTGATGATCGCGGCCTATCGGGGCATGAGCGTCATCCTGATGGCGCCGCTGCTCGCCATGCTGGCGGTGTTCCTGACCGACCCTTCCGCCGTTCCTGCGCTATTCTCAGGCCTCTTCATGGAGAAGGTCGGCACCTTCCTGAATCTCTATTTTCCCGTCTTTCTGCTCGGCGCGCTGTTCGGCAAGCTGATAGAGATTTCCGGCTTTTCGCGAGCCATCGTCACGGCCGTCACGGGGCTGGTCGGCGCGCAGCACGCCATCCCGGCGATCATGCTGGTGACCGCGCTGCTGACCTATGGCGGCGTGTCGGTGTTCGTCGCGGTCTTTGCCGTTTATCCTTTCGCTGCCGAGATGTTCCGGCAGGGCGATGTTCCCAAGCGGCTGGTGCCCGCGACCATCGGTTTGGGCGCGATCACCTTCACGATGGATGCGATGCCGGGCACGCCGCAGATCCAGAATATCATCCCGAGCAGCTTCTTCGGCACGACGACCTGGGCTGCGCCGATGCTGGGGCTGATCGGATCGGCCTGCATCATGGGATTGGGTCTGACCTATCTCGGCTGGCGCAAGCGTTCGCTGATGGCGGGTGGTGAGGGCTATGGCGCGCCTGAGACGCTGGTTAACGAGCCTGCTCCGGTCAGCGAGGCGGCGGGCCGGGTGCGTCCGGTCGTGGCTTTGCTGCCGCTGCTTGTCGTGGGTGTCGGCAATCTGGTTCTGACGATGATGATCCCGCGGTGGGTGAGCGGGGATGAGATCAGCGTCTCCCTCATCGGCTTGTCCGAACCGGTCGTCGTGAAGGTGGCGCAGGTGGCGGCGCTCTGGGCGGTGGAGGGGGCGCTGCTGATGGGGATCGCGACCATCCTGCTGTTCGCTTTCCCGGCAGTGGCACGGGGGTTTGCCGAAGGATCGAAAGCAGCCGTGGGCGGCGCCTTGCTCGCCGGCATGAACACGGCGGTCGAATATGGGTTCGGCGGGGTGATCGCGGCGCTGCCGGGATTTCTGGCCATCAAGGAAGCCTTGCGCGCCGTGCCTGACCCTCTGGTCAACGAGGCGGTGACGATCACGTCGCTGGCGGGGATCACCGGCTCGGCTTCCGGCGGGCTTTCCATCGCTCTCGCCGCCATGGCCGAGCAGTTCGCCGCGGCGGGCGACGCGGCCGGTATCCCGCGCGAGGTTCTGCATCGCGTCGCATCGATGGCGAGCGGCGGCATGGACAGCCTGCCGCACAATGGGGCGATCATCACGCTGCTCGCCGTGACCGGGCTGACGCACCGGCAGGCCTATAAGGATATTTTCGCCCTGACGCTGATCAAGACGCTGACGGTCTTCCTGGTGATTGCGGTCTATTATCTGACGGGACTGGTCTAGTCGCGGTGCATTTCGGCGGTGCCGATGAAATGGGCGCGGGTCGACGCGCCAGCCCGCTCGAGCAGGGCAGCGACCTTTTCCTTGAGCGATTGCGACGGACGGAAGGGATCATCGAAGGCCATCGCCCAATGGCCGAATTCGCGCGCTTCCACTTCGCCCTCGCGCAGCTTGACGATGGCGCAATGCCGGCCGTCGTTCGATATCCGTTCGTAGATGCGCTGGACCGCTTCCCTCGGGCCTTCGAGCACCTGGAGGAAGCGCCTGCTGTTGAAGAGGAGCAGGCCGGTCACATCCTCCGCGCTGTTCCGCTCTGCGGCGGCGCGGGCGATGGCGGCGCACTGGGTCGCGGTCACAGGGCTATGCGCGCTGCTGATATACATGATCTGGTGAAGGGGCATGAGGTTTCCTGTGAACTGACTTGAGCCGCTCTGGTACCTCTATGCTCCCGTGAGCCTTTATTTTTCATGATTAACCTCGATCATGAAACGCCCCGGGAAGAGCATCCCGGGGCGGCTGAGCTTTAGCGGATCGCGCCGGCCATGACGGTGGCGATGATGCCGCTGGCGATTGCGACCAGCACCGCGTCATTGCCCGAGCGGACCCAATGATAGCCACGCGGCGGGGAGTTCAGGCGGTAGCCGCGATAATTGTCGATCACGCGGTAGTTGCTCGCATAGCGGCGGTCGAAACGCTGACCCTTGGCCCAGCGGCGATGATTGTCGCGCCGGTCATCCTTCCGGATCACGGTCGTGCGGGTCACGGTGCGGCCGTGCGGGCCCTGCTTCACCGTCTGGTGAACCTCGCGGTGCGCGGCGGCCTGCGCCTGAGCGGCGACCATCGGGCTGGCGACCAGGCTGGCGGTGGTCAGGGCCATCAGGAATTTCTTGAACATCTTCATACTCCTTCTTCAAATCATCTGCCGCTGTCCGGCGTTGAAGACAGAGATAGGGCGCAATTGTCGCAGGCTTGTGCCAAGGGCGATGGAGCAATGTCGGAAATTGTAACGGAGGCCGATTCAGGCTGAACCGCTGTTCAGAAATTTGCCGATTTGAGTGGCTTGGGCGAGACAAGGAAAAGCCCGGGGGTTTCCGGGGCTGCTGGTGCGATCTGGCGGACGATCAGCGGGGAAGGGCGGTCGCTGTGACGACCATCCGCTTGAGCAAGATCGGGTGGTCCTTCCCTTCAAGGATCGGTGCCTGAGTCAAGGTGAAGGGCGTGAGAATGATGCCGAGGAGCAGCAAGCTGCCGGTGAGGCTAAGGGCGATGGCTTTCATGAGATGCTACCTCCGGCGCCGGGCTGGCGCGATGGGAGGGGATTAGGGAGCATCTGTCGCAGCTTTGTGCCGCGTTCCTATGGCAAATGTCGGAAAATGTAACGCCTCACTCGTGGCGCAGCGCGTCGATGGGGTTGAGCGCGGCGGCGCGGCGTGCGGGGAAATAGCCGAAGACGACGCCGATCGCGGCCGAGAAGAGGAAGGCGATCGCGTTGACCTTCACGTCGAAGATGAAGGGGACCTGCATCAGCGGCGCGATGGCGATGGACGCGATCAGCGCCAGCAGCAGGCCGATCAGGCCCCCGAGGCAGGACAAGACGATCGCCTCCACCAGAAACTGCATCAGCACCTCGCGCGCGACCGCGCCGATAGCGAGGCGGATGCCGATCTCGCGGGTCCGCTCCGTCACCGACACCAACATGATGTTCATGATGCCGATGCCCCCGACGAGCAGCGAGATCGCCGCCACCGCCGCGACGATCTGCGTGAGGATGGTGGTGGTGCCGGTCAAGGTGTCGCTGATCTGCTTGGTGTCGAAGACGTTGAAATTATCCTCGGCGCCCGGCTTTACCTTGCGGCGTTCGCGCATCAGTTCCTCAAGGCTCGCCTGGACGGTGCTGGTATCATAGGCGTCGTCCACCGCGACCATGATCTGGCTGATGTCGCGGTCGCCGGTGAAGCGGCGCTGGACGAACTTGATCGGCATGACGACGACATCGTCCTGGTCGCCGAAACCGCCCTGGCCGCGCGTGGCGAGCGCGCCGATCACCTGGCAGGAGACGCCCTTGATGCGCATCCGCTTGCCGACGGGGTCGTTGCCCTGAAAGAGGTTGGTGCGCACGGTGTTGCCGATGATGCAGACCGGCTTCCCCGCTTCCTCCTCCTCCGGCATGAAGAGGCGGCCGGTGTCGGCCTTCCAGCTCTGCACCTCGAAATAGGCGGCGGTGGTGCCGTAGACGGTGGTGGACCAGTTGCTGCCCTCATAAATGGCGGTTCCGCTGGACTGGACCATCGGCGCGACCGCGCGCACGCCGGTCAGCTGGTTTTCGATGACGGCAAGGTCGGCCTGCTTGAAGTCTGGCGGGCGCGGGCCGCCGCCGCCACGACCGAAACCCTGGCCGGGGCGCAATTGCAGGACGTTGGCGCCCAGCGAACTGATCTGCTCCCGCACCGCCGCGGTGGCGCCGTTGCCCAGCGTCACCATGGTGACGACCGCCGCGACGCCGATGATGATGCCGAGCGTCGTCAGGAAGCTGCGCAGCTTGTGCCGGTTGATCGCGCGGAAGGCGAGGATGACGGTGGTGCCTAGCATGCAATGGCTCTCCCTCTCCCCTTGTGGGAGAGGGTTGCGAAGGCTTGGCGGCTTTGCCGCCTAGTCGGAGCTGGGTGAGGTGTGGACGCACAGCCTCTCACCCTCATCCAACTTCGCCTAACTCGCTGCGCGAGCAAGGCTTCGTATCCTTCTCCCATCAAGGGAGAAGGGTGGGAGGACGCAGTCTTCACGCGCTCACCCCTTCCTCGATGCGTTCGACATGGCCGTCCTTGAAATGCACGATGGTGCGCGCATAGGCGGCCATATCGGGTTCGTGCGTGACCATCAGCACGGTGATGCCGCTGTTGCGGTTAAGGTCGGTCAGCAACTCCATGATCTCGATCGAGCGTTCCGAATCGAGATTGCCGGTCGGTTCGTCGGCGAGCAGCACGTCGGGCTGTGTCACGATGGCGCGGGCGATGGCGACGCGCTGCTGCTGGCCGCCGGAAAGTTCGGCGGGCGTGTGGTCCCACCAATCTTTCAGGCCGACCTTGTCGAGAGCGGCCATGCCGGAATCGTAGCGGGCCTTCTTGTCCTCGCCCCGGTAGAGGAGGGGGAGCTCCACATTCTCGAGCGCCGTGGTGCGGGAGAGAAGGTTAAAGCCCTGGAAGACGAAACCGAGATAGCGGCGGCGCAGCAGCGCGCGCTGGTCGCGGTCGAGCGTTTCGACATGACGGCCCTTGAAGAGGAACTCTCCGCCGGAAGGGACATCAAGGCAGCCCAATATGTTCATCGTCGTGGACTTGCCGGACCCGGACGGCCCCATGACCGCCACGAAGTCGCCCTGCGCAATGTCGAGGTCGATGCCTTTCAGCGCCTGGAACGCGGTCGGGCCGGAACCGTATATTTTGGTCACGCCGCGCAGGGAGATGATCGGGTCGCTTGGCACGGCGTCAGGTTCCACTCTGCCGGGCGGTGCCGCGCGATTCGGTGTTCCGGCCCTGCGACGGGGGCGCGCCGCCGGGGGAACGGCTGCGGTCGCGGGAAGGGGCGCCATCGCCATTCTGGTCTTCGGCCGGGGCCTGCTGCCCGGCGGCGAGCTGGCCGGTGATGACGCGCATGCCGGCCTTTAGGTCGCCGCCCGTTATCGCCGTGCGGGCGCCGTCGCTGGCGCCGACAATGACCTGCACCGCCTTCGGGTTGCCGTCCGGCCCGATGATATAGACGGTCTGGCTGCTGCCGATGCCGAAGCTCACCTGGCGTTGGTTGCCGCGGCGGAAGCGGCGCGGGCCGGGAACGATCTGGCTGGTGATGCCGCCATCCTTGTTGCCGGCGCTGGGCTTGAAACGCAGGGCGCTGTTGGGGACCAGCAGGGCGTTGCGAAGCTCCTGCGTCACGATGTCGGCGGTCGCCGTCATGCCCGGGCGCAGGATTTCGTCCTTGTTGTCGACCGACAGCACCGCCGTATAGGCGACGACCGTGCCGCTGGTGCTGCTCGCCGTGCTGCTGCCCGATGAGGAGGAAGAGGAGCTGCTGCTGGCGCTGTTCGATCCGACATTCACCCGCGTCACGCGAGCCGGGAAGGTGCGGCCAGGGAAGGCATCGACCGAGAAATTGGCGGTCTGCCCTTCCTTAACCTGCCCGACATCGGCCTCGTCGACCGAGACTTCGACTTCCATCTGCGTCAGATCTTCAGCGATGGTGAAGAGGACCGGCGCGTTGAGCGAGGCGGCGACTGTCTGTCCCGGCTCGATGTCGCGGGAGAGGACGACGCCCGTCACCGGCGAGACGATCTGCGCGATGGAAAGATTGGTCTGGGCCGTGGACAATTGCGCCTGGGAAACGCGGACCTGCGCCTGGGCCGAGCGGAGATTGGCAAGCGCCGAGCTGTAATCGGCGCGGGCCGTGTCCAGCTCGGTCTTCGCGGGAACGCGGCCGCCCGAGAGTCGATAGACATTGAGCTGCCGGTCGAGCGTGGCCTTGGCGAGCGCCGCCTGCGCCTGCGCCTGCGCCACGCCGGCCTGAGAAGAGGCAACCTGCGCCCGGTTCTGACTGATGGTATCGATGAGACGCCTTGTGTCGAGTTCGGCGAGCTTCTGCCCCTTGGTCACCCGATCGTTCACATCGACATAGACGGCCGTGATCTTGCCCGACTGTTCAGAGCCGACATCGACCTGGTTGACGGGCTTGAGGTTGCCGGTGGCCGAAACGGAGACGGTAAGATCGCCGGTCCGCGCTTCCCGCGTGGCATAATTAGGTGTGTCATCGCCGCCGAAACAGCGCGCTATCAGAAGGATGAGGATGAGCAGCGCTACGCCGACGGCACCTCGGACGATCCATTTGCGCCAAGGCTTGCGGGGCTTCTCGCCCAGAAAGTCGTTCAGGTCCTGATCCGTCGTCACATCATTGCTCATTGCGGGCGGTTTTCCATATTCTGCCAGCCGCCGCCCAGAGCATTGTAAAGCTGGGCGATGGCGAGGACCTCATCAGACCGCGCGGCGGCAAGGCTGTTGCGCGCGTTCAGAAGGGTGTTTTCGGTCTGCGAGAGGGTCTGGAAATCGATCAGCCCCGCCTGATATTGGGTGCGGGCGAGGATCGCCGCATTGTTGGACGCGTCGTAGGCGGTGGTGAATTCCGCCTTGCGGGCACGGGCGTTGGTCAGCGAGGCCATCGCATTTTCGACATCTTCAAGGCCGGTCAGCACGGTCTGCTTGTAGGCGGCGAAGGCGGCGTCGGTGGCAGCCCGTTGCGAGCGGACCTGAGAGGCGAGGCGGCCGCCGTCGAAGATCACCTGCGCGATATTGGCGAAGACGCCGCCGGTGATGAGGCTGAACAGATCCTTGAAGCTGTTGGAGGTGGTGCCGATGTTTCCGCTGATGCCGAGCGATGGGTAGAGTTGCGCCTGCGCCACGCCGATCCGCGCGGTGGCGGCCGCGAGCGCGCGCTCGGCCGAGCGAACGTCCGGGCGCTGGCGTAGCGTGTCGGCCGGGATGCCCGTGGCGATCTGCGTTGAGGCCGTCGGGAGGGGCGCGGGCGTTTCGAGCATAAGGGTGGCCTCACCGGGCGCCTGTCCGGTCAGGACGGCGATGCGGTTCAGGCTGCCGCGCAGGCTCGCCTCCAGCTGCGGGATGGCGGCATTGGTCTGAGCCAATTGCGCCTTCGCCTGCTGCTCGTCCAGGGAGGAGACGAGGCCGGCCTGTAGCCGCCAGTTGGCGATATTGTAATTGTCCCGCTGAACCGCCTGGGTTTCGCGGGCAACGCGCAATTGTTCCTGCGCCAGGCGCGCCTGAACATAGTTGGTGACAAGTTCGGAAATGATCGTCGCGCGGACATTGGCGAGATCATAGCCCGATGCCGCAAGATCGGCGCGGGCGGCCTCGGCCGATCGGGAAAGTTCGCCGAACAGGTCCAGCTGCCAGCTGGCGTTGGCGGCGAGGGAATAGCTGTTGGACCAGTTGCTGCCGCCGGTGGGAACCACAACGCCATTCTCGACGCGGCTGCCGCCGGCCTGGCTGCGATAATTTTTGCCGGCGTTCGCCGAGCCGCTGAGTTGCGGCAGGAACGCCGCATTGGCCTGGCGCAGAGACTCCCGTGCCTGCCGCAGCCGCGCCTGCGCCTGGACGATGTCGAGATTGTTGGCGACCGCTCGCTCGACAAGGCCGCTGAGCGTCGGGTCGTTAAGGCGCGTCCACCAGCTGGCAAGCTCGGCTTCGCTGATCGGTGCGCCGCTGCCCTGGCTGTAGGCGGCAGGGACGCCGAGAGCCGCCGATGCTGGAGGACGATAATCCGGGCCGGCCGCGCAGGCGGACAGGGCCAGCGTCGTTCCCGTGATCCATGCCAGACGATATCGCACCTTTTCCTTGCACTCCGTCGTCGTTAAAGGAGCCGCCACTGTTCAGGCGGGCTGGTCCAGTGGGGGAGAACTGCCGGAACAGCCCGGATGCCTCAACGGCATTTGTGTCTCAAAGTGTAACGGCTTTGATAAATTGCGCTTTCCTGAGCGCGCATGGGTCAGAAGGTGGATGATGAGGGCATTTCTTTTTCCGGGTCAGGGCAGCCAGTCGGTCGGCATGGGGAAGGCGCTGGCCGAGGCGAGCCCCGCAGCGAAGGAACTGTTTCAGGAGGTCGATGACGCTCTGTCGCAGCATTTGTTCCGCATCATGGTGGAAGGCCCCGAGAGCGACCTTACCCTGACGGAGAATGCCCAACCCGCGATCATGGCGAATGCGCTCGCGACGCTGCGCGTGATGCAGAGGGAGGGCGGCTTCTCGCTCGCGGAAAAGGGCGATTTCGTCGCCGGGCACAGCCTTGGCGAATATAGCGCGCTTTGTGCGGCGGAGGCGTTCGACATCGGCACCACCGCGCGGCTGCTGAAGCTGCGCGGCCAGGCGATGCAGGCGGCGGTCCCGGTGGGCGAGGGCGCGATGGCGGCTTTGCTGGGCGCGGACATCGAGAAGGCGCAGGCGCTGGCCGATGCGGCGGCGCAGGGTGAAGTCTGCACCGTGGCCAACGACAATGATCCGACCCAGGTGGTGATTTCGGGCCATCGCGGCGCGATCGAACGGGCGGTGGCGCTGGTGAAGGAGCATGGCATCAAGCGCGGCGTGCTGCTGCCGGTGTCGGCGCCCTTCCATTGCCCCCTGATGCAGCCCGCGGCGGAGGCGATGGAAGAAGCGCTGGGCAAGGCGGCGATCAACACGCCGCTGCTGCCGGTCTATGCCAATGTACTGGCGAGCGCGATCGCTGATCCGGAAGAGATCAAGCAGCGTCTGGTCGAGCAGGTGACGGGCCGTGTCCGCTGGCGCGAATCCGTCTCCGCCATGTGGGATGCCGGCGTGACGGAATTTGTCGAATTGGGCGGCAAGGTGCTGGGCCCGATGGTCAGGCGCATCGCACCCGATGCGACCGTGCGCAGCATCGTGACGATGGACGATATCGAGGCGGCTCTGGCGGCTTTTTGATCAAATAAGGATAAGAGACATGTTCGATCTGACAGGCATGACGGCACTGGTCACGGGCGCCTCGGGGGGTATCGGCTCAGCTATTGCGAAGGGGCTGGCCGCGCAGGGGGCGACGCTTGCCCTTTCGGGGAGCAATGAGGAGAAGCTGAAGGCCTTTGCGGCCGAACTGGGCGGCGGTCACAAGACACTGGTCTGCAACCTCAGCGATCCGGTCGCTGTCGATGCGCTGGTGCCGCAGGCGGTGGAAGCGCTTGGCGGCAAGCTCGACATTCTGGTCAACAATGCCGGCATCACCCGCGACAATCTGATCCTGCGGATGAAGGATGATGAGTGGGCCGATGTCATCTCCGTCAATCTGGAGGCGGCGTTCCGGCTGGCTCGCGCTGCGGCCAAGCCGATGATGAAGGCGCGGTTCGGCCGCATCATCTCCATCACATCCGTGGTGGGCGTGACCGGCAATCCGGGTCAGGCCAATTACGCCGCGTCCAAGGCGGGCATCATCGGCATGTCGAAGTCGCTGGGCCAGGAACTGGCGAGCCGCGGTATCACCGTCAATTGCGTGGCGCCCGGCTTCATCCGCTCGGCCATGACCGATGCCCTCAACGATGCGCAGAAGGGGGCGATCCTGACCAAGATTCCGGCTGGCGACCTGGGCGCTGGCGAGGATATCGGGGCGGCCGTCGTCTATCTGGCGAGCAAGGAGGCGGGCTATGTCACCGGCCAGACGCTGCACGTCAATGGCGGCATGGCGATGATCTGATCCCGGTGGGCGCGCGGGCGTAATCCTACGCGCCCGCGCATTTTGGGCATTTGCAAAGCCGTTGCCTTGTGCCATCGAGGCGCGGCAGGCGAATGCGGGCGCCGGGAATGTGTTTCCCGAATGTCTCTTGCCTCTTGCCTCGCTGAAAGCTTGCCACTAGGGCATGCCTTAACAAATATTCAGACCTATCAACGATACCCAGTAAAAAGGACCACTCATGAGTGAGACCGCGGATCGCGTAAAGAAAATCGTCGTCGAGCATCTGGGCGTCGAAGCCGAAAAGGTGACCGAGGATGCGAGCTTCATCGACGATCTGGGCGCTGACAGCCTGGACATCGTTGAGCTGGTGATGGCGTTCGAGGAAGAATTCGGCGTTGAAATCCCCGACGACGCGGCTGAGAAGATCGCGACCGTCAAGGATGCCATCGATTATATCGACAGCAAGCAGTAAGAGCGTTTGACGGCCTTCCTTGTGACGAGGGCCGAAGCGTTTGAATGAAATGGCTCCTCCTGTCCGGGCAGACCGGGTCTTGGGGAGCCTTTTCGTATCTGGCGACCGTTCACAAGCGCTTTTGAAGCGGTTAAGGGACGGCACAAGCCAAAGAAGTTTTTCGGAGCAGATATATGCGTCGCGTCGTCGTAACCGGCCTCGGCATGGTGAGCCCTCTGGGCGGAGATGTCGAAACCACGTGGAAGAATATCCTCGCGTCCAAGTCCGGCGCGGCGACGATCGCGCGCTTCGACGCCAGCGAATATAAGTGCCGCATCGCTTGCGAGGTGAAGCCGGCTGACCATGAATATGGCTATGATCCGGGGCTGGACGTCGATCACAAGATCCAGCGGCAGGTCGATCCGTTTATCGTCTATGGCATTTCCGCCGCCAGCCAGGCGCTGCGTGACGCGGGCCTCGACAATATGAGCGAGGAGGAGCGGCTGCGCGCCGGCTGCTCGATCGGTTCGGGCATTGGCGGCCTGCCAGGCATCGAAAGCGAATCGCTGGTGCTGGCGAACAAGGGACCGGGTCGCGTCTCGCCCCACTTCGTCCACGGCCGGCTCATCAACCTGATCTCGGGTCAGGTTTCGATCAAATATGGCCTGATGGGACCCAATCATGCGGTGGTGACCGCCTGCTCGACCGGTGCCCACTCGATCGGCGACGCTGCGCGCATGATCGCGATGGATGATGCCGACGTGATGCTGGCGGGCGGCGCGGAAAGTGCGATCTGCCCGATCGGTATCGCCGGCTTCGCTCAGGCGCGCGCGCTGTCCACCGCCTTCAACGATCAGCCGGAAAAGGCGTCGCGGCCTTATGACGTCAACCGTGACGGCTTCGTCATGGGCGAGGGCGCAGGCGTGGTGGTGCTGGAAGAATATGAGCATGCCAGGAAGCGCGGCGCGCATATCTATGCCGAGGTGATCGGCTACGGCCTGTCGGGTGACGCCTATCATGTCACCGCGCCCCATCCGGAGGGCAATGGCGGCTATCGCTCGATGGAAATGGCGCTGAGGAAGTCGGGCCTGTCGCTGGCGGACATCGACTATGTGAACGCACACGGCACCTCGACGCCGCTGGGCGATGAACTGGAACTGGGCGCCGTCAAGCGGCTGTTCGGCGACAATATTTCCACCATGTCGATGAGCAGCACCAAGTCGGCCATCGGCCATCTGCTGGGTGGCGCGGGCGCGGTGGAGAGCATTTTCTGCATCCTTGCGCTGCGCGACCAGATCGTGCCGCCGACGCTCAATCTGGACGAGCCGAGCGAAAGCTGCGCGGGCGTCGACCTGGTCCCTCATGTCGCCAAGGAGCGCAAGGTGCGCGCGGTGCTGAACAACAGCTTCGGCTTCGGCGGCACCAACGCCTCGCTGATCATGAAGGCGATCTGAGATACGAGATATGCGGCGGCTTGGCTGTAGCCTATTGCTGATCGGCCTGGCCGTCGCGGCCTTCGTCGCTTTCCGATTTGTCTATGGATGGACCGAGACGGGACCGGCGACGAAAGACGTGACCATCGTCGTCCCGGATGGGGCGACCGTTGCTGATGCTGCGGTGCTGCTCAAGCAGAAGGGCGCGGTGCGCTCGGCCGACGCCTTCCTGTCGCGAGCGAAAATCTTCGGCCGCGGCAAGTCGATCAAGGCAGGTGAGTTTCTGATTCCGAAAGGCGCGAGCAATTCGGATATTTTCTCGATCCTGCAAGGCGGCAAAACGCTGACCCGGCTCGTCACCATACCAGAGGGGATGCCCTCTATCCTCGTCTATGAACGGCTGATGGCTAATCCTGAATTGACCGGGGAAATCCCGGTACCGGAGGAGGGTAGCGTGCTGCCGGACAGCTACGCCTTCGACAAGGGAGAGAGTCGAGCGGCCGTCCTGAAGCGCATGCAGGAAGCGATGAGCCGCGCCCTGACGAAGCTGTGGGCGGAGCGCGATCCGAAGAGCGTGCCCAAATCGCCGCGTGAGGCGATCATTCTTGCCAGCATCGTTGAAAAGGAAACCGGCGTGCCTGCAGAGCGGCCGACGGTGGCGGGCGTCTATGGCAACCGCCTGAAGGCGGGGATGATGTTACAAGCTGATCCGACCATCATCTATCCGATCACCAAGGGCAAGCCACTGGGGCGACGGATCAAGAAGTCTGAGATTGCGGCGGTCAACGACTATAATACCTATGCGATGACAGGGTTGCCCAAGGCGCCGATCGCCAATCCGGGCCGGCTTTCCATCTTGGCGGTGTTGCACCCGGCGGAGACGAAGGCGCTCTATTTCGTGGCCGACGGCAAGGGCGGCCATATCTTCGCCGACACCCTGCAAGAGCATAATGAGAATGTGCGGAAATGGTTCGAGATCCGCCGGGCGAGGGGCGAGCTCTAAGCTTGCGTCGGGACTGGCGTGGGCGGTGAGCCGACAATCGAGCTTTCGCTCTCCCTGGAGGGAGAGGGTTCGGCAGGCTTGGCAGCTTGCTGCCTGGCTTGGCTGGGTGAGGGAATGCAGGAGGAAGGCTGGCGCGTAGTCGCTCCCCTCATCCAACTTCCCCCAGCTTCAATCCGCTCAGCAGGGCCCCGTACCCCTCCAAGAGAGAAGGAATGTCATACCAGGGTGGTTTCCCGCCATTCCGACACTCGTCACCCCGGCCCTGAGCCGGGGTCCCGCTGTTCTCTGAACACAGCTGCGGCGGTGAAGAAGCGGGACCTCGGATCAAGTGCGGGGTGACGGTTGGTTAGGTCTGCGACTGGTCGCACCCGGCCGCCCAAAGCCTTCCTTTCCTCTTCAAAAGCAGCGGTTGCAATATCTGCTCGGCGCTCCTAAATGACCGGCAGCATCAAGAGTTGGGACGACGCCCGACGCCAACCTGCCGATCCGGGCAAGGTGGCACTCCATCAAGGAGGATGTGGCCGATCCGGCAATCCAACGGACCTCAGCCACATTGTTGATCGTCGCTCCCCAGCAAGGAATGACGTGACGTGCCGATCAAGATAGCCGACGACCTGCCCGCCCGCCGTACGCTGGAGGCCGAAGGGGTCGTTGTCATGGGGCAGGCGGATGCGGTCCGGCAGGACATCCGTCCCCTCCGCATCGCGCTGCTCAACCTCATGCCCAACAAGATCAGCACCGAAACGCAGCTGGCGCGGCTGCTGGGCGCGACGCCTTTGCAGGTCGAACTGACGCTGGTCCGGATCAGCGACCATGTCTCGCGCAATACATCCGCCGACCATATGGCATCCTTCTACCGGCCCTGGAGTGATGTCAGGGACGAGCGGTTCGACGGTTTCATCATCACCGGCGCGCCGGTCGAGCATCTACCGTTCGAGGCGGTGAGCTATTGGGACGAGTTACGCTCGATTTTCGACTGGACGCAGACGCATGTGCATCGCTCGCTCAGCATTTGCTGGGCCGCGCAAGCTGCGCTGAAGCATTTTCATGGGGTGGAGAAGCGTTCGCTCGACCGCAAGGCGTTCGGAGTGTTCAGGCATCGCAGCCATGTGCCTTCATCTCCCTATCTGCGCGGCTTTTCCGACGATTTCTGCGTTCCCGTGTCGCGCTGGTCAGAGGTGCGCCGGGATGATCTGCCGGCGGATCGCGGGCTCAAATTGCTGGCCGACAGCGAGGAGTCCGGCCTGTGCCTGATCGATGATCCGGCACGCGGCTTCCTGCACATGTTCAACCATCTGGAATATGACACGCTGACCTTGGCGGCGGAGTTTGCCCGCGATGGGGCTGGACAAATGCCGGCGCATTACTTCCCCGGCGATGACCCCTCACAGGCGCCGATCAACAGTTGGCGAGGCCATGCGCATCTGTTGTTCGGCAACTGGATCAACGAAATTTATCAGACCGCGCCTTTCGTTCTTGAGGAGAGCGATGGAAGCGGGGGCTGGCGTTCTGCGGCTTGATAGCTGCCCTTATTGCAAGACGCCTCGGGCTGTCAGATGGCGGGCATAACGCCATTGGGCAATGGCGACAATCAGGATCACGGCTGGAAAGATCGCCGCCGTGAAGCCTTTTACCGCAATCAGGTCCGTGCCGAGGAAGCTATAGCCGAACTGGACGATCACCGCGCTGATCGAAAGCAGGAAGAGCGGTACGGCAGCGGCCTTGCGAAACAGCAGCAGGATCGCACCGAGCGTGCCCGCGCCCACCGCGACCCCATAGGCCAGCCAGGCCCAGGCCGGCATCGTGGCGAAAATCCGCGCCGTATAGGGATCGCTCTTCGCCAGATTTTGGAGATCGGTGCCATATTGCATGACGAAGGCGCCAACGCCCATCAGGTTCCAGAGCAGAAGAATGATGCCTGCCAACTGCGTGGATCGTGAAATGATCATGATCGTTTCCCCTTCCGCTGCCCCCCGTCGGCGCGCGGTATGATAGGGCCTGTCGTACAATTGGGAAAGCCGGCAGAGGGAAGCGTGCATTGAGCGACAGGCCGGGATTGCCGATCATAGTGACGGCGCTGATGGGCGCAGCCGATTTCGCATGGGCGGAGGGGATGCGGCGCGCGCATTTTCCGCCCGAGCGGAATCAGGTTCCCGCGCACGTCACCTTGTTCCATCACCTGCCGCCCTCTTTACTGGAGGAATTGAGGCATCGGCTGAAGCGTCTCTGTGCAGGCCCTGCACCCGCCGCGATGATTTCCGACGTGATGCTGCTGGGGCGGGGCGTCGCCTATCGGGTGGAAAGCGCTGAACTCATGGCAATCCGCGACGAGCTTGCCGAGGCGTTCACCGGCTTGCTGGTGCCGCAGGATCAGGGGCGCCCGCGCTTTCACATCACTGTGCAGAACAAGGTCGAGCCCGGCGAAGCGAGGGCGCTCTACCAGATTTTACGGCAGGATTTCCGTCCAAAGCCGCTCGCGATCGCCGGGCTTGCTGCCTGGCATTATCGCGAGGGCCCATGGGAGCTGGCCCTGAAAGCCAGCTTCCGCGGTTGATCGTTCGCTTCAGGCGAGGCCGACTTCCTTGAGCGGGATGCCGGCGTCCGCAAGCTGTGCCTGATCGAGCAGGGCGCCGGATACCACATGGGCGCGGCCCTGCACATAATCCTTGATCGCATTGACGCAGTCGAGCGCGATGAGCTTGCCGGCCTTGAGGTAGAGGACGGAGAAGCTGCGGCTCGCCGGATCGCCGCGCAGGATCGTCTGGTCATGGCCGGTCGAAAGGCCGACGGTCTGCAGCTTCAGATCATATTGGTTGGACCAGAACCAGGGCACCGCGTCATAGGGCTGCGCCTTGCCCAGTATGTGATCCACGGCGGTCTTCGCCTGGTCATTGGCGTTCTGCACCGACTCCAGTCGGATCTGCGCGCCGCGTGCGAAGCGGTTGGCATGGGCCGCGCAGTCGCCGACCGCATAGATGTCGGGCAGGCTGGTGCGGCAATATTCGTCGACATCCACGCCGTTGCCGCCAGCTGCGCCTGCCGCGATCAGCGGGCCGGTTTCCGGGATGATGCCGATGCCCACGATCACCATGTCGGTTTCGATGCGCTCACCATCGGCCATCAGCACGGCGGTTGCTTTGCCGTCGGTAACCTCGATGCAGTCCATCCGCGCGCCGGTGCGAAGATCCACGCCATGAGCACGATGCTCCGCCTCGTAGAAGCGTGACAGATCCTCGCCCGCGACTCGGGCCAGCACGCGGTCGAGCGCCTCGAGCAGCACTACCTTCTTGCCGAACTTGGACAATACCGCGGCCGCCTCCAGCCCGATATAGCCGCCGCCGATCACCGTCACGTGGTTGATCTGGTCAAGCTTCGCCATCATCGCATCGACATCGTCGCGGCGGCGCACGGCATGAACATTTTCAGCGTCAGCACCGTTGCAGGTCAGCATGCGCGGGCTACCGCCGGTGCACCAGATCAGCTTGCCATAGCCGATTTCCCGATCGCCCACGGTGACGAACTTGGCCGCAGGGTCCACCGCCTTGACGCGGTGGCCGAGCAGCATGTCCACCTTGCGCTCTTCCCAAAAGCTGGCCGGGCGGATCAGGATGCGGTCGAAGCTCTTGTCGCCGGCGAAATATTCCTTCGACAGCGGCGGGCGTTCGTAGGGCGGGTCCTTCTCATCGCCGATCATGGCAACGGAGCCTTCGAAGCCGTGCTGGCGCAAGGCAATGGCTGCCTGAGCGCCGGCATGGCCAGCGCCTACGATCACGACGTCATAATAGCTCATCTATGAACAATCCCCTCACTCTGCATTTTGCCGCTGATGGCGTGGTTCGCTCAAGGGAGCAAGCAGAATCCCGCCAACTGCTCGACGAGGGGCGGCCGGACCCTGACGGGAAGGGAACCTGATGCTGGTGAAGATGTTTTACAGGCGTAATGAAGCAGCTTGCTCTAATTGGCCTTCTTCTTCTTCTTGCTGGGTGCGACGCCTTACCGCGCGACCCGGCCGACACGTCGAAACGGATCGAGTCGAGCCGCCGCTTTTCAGTAGGGCTGGTCGATCCCGATCTGCGCACTGACGCACGTTTGTCGGCACTGATCCGCAACATCGAGCAGCGAACAGGCGCGCGTGCCGAGTGGCGGCCCGGTTCGGGCGAGGCGCTGCTCACGCAGCTCAAGGCTGGAGAGCTTGATCTTGCTCTTGGCCGCCTTAGTCGGGAAAGCCCCTGGACGAGCGAGGTGGCGCTAGGGCCGCCGCTCGAAACATCCGGCAGCCGCGAAGAACCCATCGAGCTCAAGGCGGCGATGCGCAATGGCGAGAACCGCTGGATCATGACGGTGGAACGCGCCAGCCGCGCCATCTCCGCAGAGGCGAGGGCGCAATGAGAGACAATGGCCTTCCCCCGGAATTGAACGAGAGCCTGAACAAGGCCGTCCGCCTGGAATATTGGAACATCTTCTGGACGCTGACGATCATCGTCACCATGGGCCTGGTACTTGGTCAAAGCGAGACGATGAAGACCGCCTGGGTCGAGGATACGCTGGGCCTGGTGCCGCCGATCATGTTCCTGATCGCCGCGCATATGGAGCGGCGCGGGACGCCGTCGGAGCGCTTTCCCTATGGCTTCGACCGTGTGAACGGGCTCGGCTTCTTCGTCGCTGCCGTCGCGCTGACCGCGGTGGGCGCGTTGCTCCTCTATAATGCGGCGATTGCCCTGGCGCGCGCCGAACATGCGACGGTCGGATCGATCGTCATCCTCGGGCAGGATATCTGGCTCGGCTGGCTGATGATCGCGGCGCAGCTTTATGCGCTGGTGCCGCCGCTCATCATCGGACGCAAGGAGCTCCCGCTTGCCGAGCAGCTGAACGACAAGCTGCTGCATACCGATGCGCTGATGAACAAGGCGAACTGGCTGACGGGCGCCGCCGGTCTGGCGGGTGTGATCGGGCTGGGGCTGGGCTGGTGGTGGGCGGACTCGCTCGCCGCTGCGCTTATCTCGCTGGACGTGCTGAATGACGGGATCAAGGCGCTACGCTCTTCCACTGCCGAACTGGTCGATGGGACGCCGCGTGCGCTGTCGAGCGCGAGCTTGTCAGAGGATGCCCTGCGGCTGCGCGACCGGTTGCGGCAGGAGTTTCCCGATGCGACGGTGCGCCTTCGCGAGACGGGGCGGCTGATCCGGGCGGAGGTGCACGACACCCTGCCGCCGGCGGAGGTGCGCCACCCGCGGCATTATTGGCCGGGTGACAAAAAGCGTGCCTGGCGCGTCGCGCAGGTGAGCTTCATTCCGCCCACCGAGGCCGAGCAGTCGCGACTCATTCCCAAAGCTACCAAGCAAGCGGCCAAGCGCTAGCCCGGCCGCCGGCATGGCCTTCAGCCCGCGGCTTGTCCGATCACGCGGGCAAGGCGGGCGGAAAAGGCACGCGGATCGGACGGCAGCTCGCCATCGGCGATGCGCGCCTCGTCCAGCAGCAGCCGCGCGGCGTCTTCGCGCAGGGCGCTGTCTTCCGCCAAGGCGCTCAACCTGCCGATCAGTTCGTGCCGAGGATTGATCTCCAGCACAGGCTTGGCCGCAGCATCGAGGCGTCCCGCCCCCGCGAGCAGCTTTTCCAGCTGGCGGTCCATCGCATTGTCGGGAGCGACCAGGCAGACCGCGCTCTCGGTCAGCCTCTCAGACACGCGGACGTCCGCCACTTCATCGCCCAGCATAGCCTTCACATAGGCGATGAAGCCGCCGACTTCCTCCGACGCCGGCGCGGCCGCGCCGTGGCCGTCGGCTAGCGGGATCAGGCTGAGGTCGGCCAGTCCCTGCGTCACGGACTTGAACGGCTTGCCCTGGTAATCGATGCCGGCCGTCACCCAGAAACTGTCGACCTGATCGGTGAGCAGCAGCACCTCTATCCCTCGCGCACGGAACCCCTCCAGCTGGGGCGAGGAGGCGAGGCGGTCGAGGTCGGAGCCGGTCGCATAGTAAATGGCGGTCTGATTGTCCTTGATCGCACCCACATAGTCGGCGAGCGAGCGCCAGCCCTCACCCGACGCGGTCGACCTGAATCGCGCGAGGCCGAGCAGGGCTTCCCGACGAGCGAAGTCCTCATACAGGCCCTCCTTGAGGACAGCACCGAAATTCTCCCAGAAGGCGCGGTAGGCGTCGACATCCTTGCTCGCGAGCTTTTCCAGCTCGGCAAGGACGCGGCTGGTGACGCCTTTCTGAATAGCGCTCAGTACAGGGCTTTCCTGGATCATCTCGCGGGAGACGTTGAGCGGCAGATCGTTGCTGTCCACCAGCCCGCGCATGAAGCGCAGGTAGCGCGGCAGGATTTCGGCTTCGTCGGTGATGAAAACGCGGCGAACATAAAGCTTCATGCGGCCGCTGCGATCCGGATCGAACAGGTCGAACGGACGCATCTGCGGAAGAAAGGCGAGCACTGAATATTCGTGCAGCCCTTCGGCGCGATAATGGAGCGTCAGCGCCGGCTCATCGAACTGACCGGCCGCGCTGCGATAGAAGTCGGTATATTCCTCCGCCGTGATCTCCGATTTGGGCCGGGTCCAGAGCGCGACGCCATCGGCGATCTGCCTGGCTTCCGCATCCGGCTTGTCCTTGAGGAAGATCGGTACGGCGACATGACCCGACTGCGCGGTGATGATGCGCTGCGTCGCATGAGGTTCGGTGTAGCTCGCTGCATCCTCCTTGAGATGAAGGATGATGCGAGTGCCGCGCGCGGGAGCCGCGCTGGGTTCCACCAGCTGGACGCTGTAGGTGCCAAGGCCGTCCGAAGACCAATGCGCGGCAGCACCGGAGCCTGCGCGGCGCGAGAATACGTCGACCCGATCGGCGACCATGAAGGCGGAGTAGAAGCCGACGCCAAACTGACCGATCAACTGCGCTCCTTCGCCCTCCTTGGCGGCGGCCACCCGGTCCATGAAGGCCTTTGTGCCGGATCGGGCGATGGTGCCGAGCGCTTCGACGAGGTCGACCTCGCTCATGCCGATGCCGTTATCCTCGACGGTGAGCTGACGCGCGTCGGCATCGAGCGTCACGGTGATGCGCGGCTGGCCGGCGTCCTCGCCCGTGAGCGACGGATCGCTCAGCAATTCGTAGCGCAGCTTTTCGCAGGCGTCGGCGGCGTTGGAGATCAGTTCGCGAAGAAAGACATCCTTATCCGAATAGACCGCGTGCACCATCAGGTGCAGCAGCCTGGCTACGTCGGCCTCGAATGAACGGGTTTCAGGCGCAGCGTCGGTCGTCATCATGATGTTTACAGCGTCCTCCCAGTAAAATCCGCCGATCAAATGGTCGGCAAAGCGGCGCCTTTCAAGCCCCGACCGAGAGTCGCGGCTGCATAGCGCTATGCACGTTCGATATGGGAGATATGGTGACCCCTACGGGAATCGAACCCGTGTTTCAGCCGTGAGAGGGCCGCGTCCTGACCGCTAGACGAAGGGGCCACTGGCCGCATGAGCGGCCGGCAGGCGGACGCCTTTAGGTGGGCGTCGGCCCGCCGTCAAGCAAAACCGCATCGACCTGCGGCCTATAAAAAACCACCCCACGCGGTTCGCATGGGGTGGCCAAGGTTCAGGGAGGAGACGCCTCCAAAGGGGGAGGCGCCCATACGACACACCCGAAAGGGGGGCAGGTGCGCCGTATGTTCGATAGATAAAGCAGGTCGGACGCCCTTTCAAGTGGCAGGGTGCAACCTTTTTTATCAAGTCTCAGTTCCGTAACGAAAAATTCCCTGTCAGGCGTTCGCCGCCTGCGGTGCAGCCGGGATCGGGATGGGACCCTTACCCTGCGCAACCTGCGACTCGAACACTTCCCGAATCAGCTGGAGCGAGAAAAGATGCGCATAGATCAGCGGCAGCATGCCGTTCTGGTTGATCTTGCGCAGCTGGTCGCCGCGCATGTCACGCAGCTTCTCTTCATTGATCATCCGGAAGCCGCGATAGACGAAGGGCTGTTCATTGCCCGGCACCTGAATGGCGACTTCGCCGTCCATCAGCAGGTCGAGATCGTTCAGATCCTTCATAAACTGGCCAGTACGCGCGGCAGCCTGCTCGAAATCCTCGCAGAATTTGAGGACGCCCTGAGTCAGTTCGCTGGGCTTGCCGTCTTCGAAGAGCGGCTGACCGTCCTCGAACTCCCCGACCGCGTCGCTGGTGGGGTCGAAGCAGAGCGACAGTTCGTCGCTGTCGGGGCGCAGCTTCGCCAGCATCCAAGGATAGCGGCGGACATAGGCGGGAACATAGGCCGGGCCGCGCAGCTTGCCTTCATCATCCAGGAAAGTGTTGACGCCTTCATTGAGGCCCATCAACGCGAGCGGAACGGCCTCCTCGCCGACGGAAAAGATGATCGGCACGAACCGCTGGGCAGCGACGAACTCGTCCACGGTCAGCGGAATGGCGTGCTGCGTCGTCAGGAAGGGCGCGGAATCGACCGAGCGGCTCTTGTAATTGGCATGATCGACGCTGCTCAGCGGGATAAGGTCGTTATAGAAAACCGGAAGGCCGTTGGCGGGCGCGCTTGCCATGATCTAGTCCATTTCTCTCAAAAAGCGACGCATGGCTGCGCGCCGCAGGGCCTGATTACTGGGCGGAGGGGATTAAAGGCCTTGGGAGCGGGAGGCAATCGCTTTGTCGAAGCGATGGGGGCGCCGGAGCGGTTCAGCCTTCCTCCGGATTGGGGATGAGCTTGCCCGGGTTCATGATCCCGTGCGGATCGAAAGCGGCCTTGATCGCGCGCAGGGCATGAAGGCGGGCAGGGCTGGCGAGGCGACCAAGTTCGGCGCGCTTCATCTGACCAATGCCGTGCTCGGCCGAGATCGATCCGCCGGCTGCGACTACAGCGTCATGGACGAAGGCATTGATCGCTTGTCCTTCAGCGGCGATCCAGGCCGGTCCGTCGCTCGTCCCCTTGGGCGCGCGCACATGAAAGTGGACGTTGCCGTCGCCCAGATGACCAAAGGACGAGGCGGTGGTGCCGGGGAAAGCCTGCTCTGCCGCTGCGGCTGCCTCGACCATGAAGGCGGGCATGCGCGCGACAGGCACGCTGATATCATATTGCAGGGCGGGCCCCTGCGCACGCTCCGATTCCGAAAGCGATTCGCGGATGCGCCAGAAGGCCTCGGCCTGCGCATCGTTGGCGGCGATGGCGGCGTCTTCCGCCAGGCCCTGCTTCAGGGCTTGCGCCAGCACGACTTCAAGTCGTTCGGCGGGACCGGGCTCGCGCATGTCGCTGTGGTCGATCTCGATCAGGACATGCCAAGGGGTGCGTTTCTCGATCGGGCAACGGGTGCCCGGAATGTGCGACAGGACGTGGCCGAGGCCGTCGTCGGCGATCACTTCGAAGCCCTCCACGCTGTCGCCCAGCTTGCTTTCCGCAAGGCGGAGAAGCGCGAGCGCCTCAGCCGGGGACTTCACGCCGACCCAGCCGACCGCGCGCGCGGCGATCGCGGGGACGAGGCGCAAGGACGCTGCCGTGACAATGCCCAGCGTTCCCTCCGCGCCGACCAACAACTGCTTGATGTCATAGCCGCGATTGTCCTTCTTGAGGGCGTCGAGGCTGTCGAAGATGCTGCCGTCGGGCAGCACGGCCTCGATCCCTTCAACCAGCGCGCGCATTGTGCCATGGCGCAGAACCTGCGTGCCGCCGGCATTGGTGGAGACGAGGCCGCCGATGGTTGCTGACCCTCTTGCGCCGAGGCTGAGGGGAAAGCGCCGGTCTGCCTGTGCGGCGGCTTCGTGCAGATGGGCGAGGATCACGCCCGCCTCGCAAACCGCCAGATTGTCGGCCGCCGAAAGGCTGCGAATCCGGTTCATGCGCCGTAGCGAGAGGATGAGGGCTGATCCGTCCGCAGGCGGTGTCGCGCCGCCCACCATGGAGGTGTTTCCGCCTTGCGGTACGATCGCCACGCCAAGTTCCGCCGCCAGCTTGACCGCCGCTGCGACCTGCTCGGTCGTTTCCGGCTGAAGCATTGCGGCGGCCGCGCCATGATATCGGCCGCGCCAGTCCGTCACCCAGGGGGCGATGTCGTCCGGATCGGTCATGACGCCTTTCGGCCCGAGGAGGCGTTGAAAGCGATCGATAATCTCTTGTCCTATCATGGGACTGTCCTATGCCTTGGAATTCATCGACGGTTCAACCATTGGTCCATAGCGTCAGCGTCCCAAAAGGGGTTCGATTTGCTTCATTCCGTTCTGCTGCTGCCGATGTCGTTGCTTGCCGCGCCCGCAGCCGAGCCGGTCCAATGGGCACAATTGACCATAGAACAGCGCGTGATCGTCCGCGTACCCATGGCGAAGAAGGGCCGTGCCCCGGCGCGTCCCGATCCTGAAGGTCGGGCGGCGTGGAAGGAGAAGAAGGGGCCGCGCTGCATCGCGCTACGCTCCATTCGCTCGGCCAGCATCATCATGGAAAACGCTATAGACCTTTTGCTGGCGGATAATCACCGTTATCGCGCGAGGCTGGAGCGGGGATGCCGGTCCATGGGATTCTACTCCGGTTTCTACGTTGAGCCGGATGAGGATGGCTCGCTCTGCTCGGGGCGCGACGAGTTGCAGGCGCGAAGCGGCGCCAGTTGCGCAATCGACAGCTTCCGCCGGCTGGAGGAGACGGAGCGCGACGATTAAGGGGAGCGTGAGGGGCTTGCGACGCGATTTCCTTGACAAGAAGCCGATATTTCCGCAATGCGCGCGCGATTTCTCCGGTCTTCCGATCCGGGGATTGCCTCCTGTCCGGACAACTGAATGACATTCGCCGACCTCGGCCTATCCGATGAATTGTTGAAGGCCGTTAATGAGGCCGGATATGACACGCCCACGCCGATCCAGGCGCAGGCGATCCCGCCCGTGCTGATGATGAAGGACATCATTGGCATCGCGCAGACCGGGACTGGCAAGACGGCCAGCTTCGTGCTGCCGATGATCGACATTCTTGCTCACGGCCGTGCGCGTGCGCTGATGCCGCGATCGCTGATCCTGGAGCCGACGCGTGAGTTGGCCGCCCAAGTGGCCGAGAATTTTGAGAAATACGGCAAATATCACAAGCTCTCCATGGCGCTGCTGATCGGCGGCGTGCAGATGGGCGATCAGGTGAAGGCGCTGGAGAAGGGCGTCGACGTGCTGATCGCCACGCCGGGGCGGTTGATGGACCTGTTCCAGCGGGGCAAGATCCTGCTCAACGGTTGCAGCATGCTGGTGATCGACGAAGCCGACCGCATGCTGGACATGGGGTTCATCCCGGACATCGAGGAAATCTGCACGAAGCTGCCGGCACAGCGGCAGACGCTGCTATTCTCGGCAACGATGCCCGCGCCGATCAAGAAGCTGGCGGATCGCTTCCTGTCCAATCCCAAGTCGATTGAAGTGGCGCGTCCTGCGACGGCGTCGACCAACATCACGCAGCGGCTGGTGAAGGTCGATTCGCGCAAGAAGCGCGAGGCGCTTCGGGCGATGCTGGAGGGGGAGGAGGTGCAGAGCGCTGTCATCTTCTGCAACCGCAAGACTACGGTGCGGGAGCTGAACAAGAGCCTGCAGCGGCACGGCTTCAAGTCTGGCGAGATCCACGGCGACATCGATCAGGCGTCCCGTATCGCGGAACTTGAGCGGTTCCGCGCCGGCACCGTGAATATTCTGGTGGCGTCGGACGTCGCGGCGCGCGGGCTGGACATCAAGGGCGTGAGCCATGTGTTCAACTTCGACGCGCCCTGGCATCCTGACGATTATGTCCACCGTATCGGCCGAACGGGCCGCGCGGGCGCGAAGGGCGTGGCCTATACCTTCGTCACCAGCGAAGATGCCGAGGCGATCGACAATATCCAGAAACTGATCGGGCAGAAGATCGAGTCGATCGCTCCGCCCGCTGCCGCACCGGCAGAGAAGGCGGCGGAGGAGCCGCGCAGGGGCGAGAGGGACCGGCGCAAGGATCAGCGCAGGGATGATCGCCGCCGGGAGGAGCCGCGTGCGGCACGTCCGGACGTCAATGGCGGGCGGCCGCGTCGGGTGGAAGCCGTCGATGACGGTCCGGATGAGGGCTGGAACGGACCCGTGCCGGAATTTCTCTCGGTGGGCTTCGCCGCCTGACCGACTGGGGGGGGGGCGGCTGCCGTCCTGCTGTTTCCGTGCGCTATAGGAGCCCCTTGGCCCGCAGGCTGGTATGGCCTTGCGACCCGATGATGATGTGATCGTGCACGGCGATGTTCAGGCGCTTGCCTGCTTCCGCGATGTGGCGCGTGATCTCGATGTCCTGACGGCTGGGTTCGGGCGAGCCGCTGGGATGATTATGGACCAGGATCAGCGCGGCTGAGCCGAGATCAATGGCCCGCCGGATCACCTCGCGCGTGTAGATCGCGGCCTGGTCGACCGAGCCGTCGCCCATATGTTCATCGCGGATCAGCATGTTGCGGCTGTTGAGATGCAGGACGCGAACGCGCTCGACGGACAAATAGGCCATGTCGGCGCGGAGGTAGTCGAGCAGCGCCTGCCAACTGGCAAGCACCGGCCGCTCGGCGACCTCGTTGCGCAGCATGCGGAGCAGGGTGGCCTGGACGATCTTGATCGCGGCTATGCTGGTGTCACCCATGCCGGGCACGCGGCCGATCGCCTCCCACTCCGCCGTCATGAGCCCGCCGATGCCGCCAAATTCCCGCAGCAGCGCCTTGGCGAGCGGCTTGGTGTCGCGGCGGGGAATGGCGAGAGCGAGCAGATATTCGATCAGTTCATGGTCGTGCAGCGCATCGCCGCCGCTCCCCGCGAGCTTCTGCCGCAGGCGCGCCCGGTGCCCGGCACCGTCATGCTCGCCCTTCTCACCCTTTTGCGTCAATGCTTACCAGTCCCCGTTCGCGGGGACGGACGCTATTCGTTGCGGATTTTGGCGGCAAGGATATTTAGGAGTGCTGAGACGTTATGAAGGCGTTACGGACTAAAACAGCGCGTTGAAAGCCGGGGTTGGCCATAGGCATGGATGAAGATGACGGCGAAAAGGAGCTTCGCCGGGGATGGCTGCGCTGGCTTGGCGTCGGAACGGGGTCGCTGGCGCTGGTCCTGGTAGCGCTTTGGACGCAGCGGGCGCCGCTCGCCGAGAATTTTATCGGCCGGGAACTGAACCGGCGCGGTGTTCAGGCGCAATATGATCTTACCGAAATCGGCCTCCGCACCCAGCGCATCGAAAATATCGTGCTTGGCGATCCGGCGCGCCCGGATCTGACCGCCCGTTGGGTGGAAGTGGATATCGCCTTTGCCGGCGTGACGCCCCATGTCGCGGCAGTCCGCGCCGGCGGCGTGCGATTGCGCGGTTCACTGCATGGTGGCGCCTTGAAGCTGGGCGAGCTCGACAAATTTCGCGATCCTTCCTCGGACGCGCCGTTCAGCCTTCCCGATATCGCGCTTGCCCTGAGTGATACGACCCTGCGGCTGGAGACAGATGCGGGACCGGTTGGCATGCGGCTCAGCGGGAGTGGTAATCTCCGCTCCGCCTTCCGTGGCAAGGTAGCCGCGGTGATGCCCAATGCGGGTTTTGCTGGATGCGGGCTGGCCGGGATGAAGGCTGATCTGGCTGTCGCGATCCGCAATGAGCAGCCTCATTTGTCGGGACCTGTTCAAGCCGAGGCCCTGTCCTGCCGTAGCATCGCGACGGCGATCGCCAAGCCGGTGGCCGATGTCGATCTACGGCTTGGCAAGGCGCTGGATCGCTGGTCCGGCCGGGTCGACCTGACCGGCGTGGGGCTCAAGTCGAACGGGGTCGTGCTGGGGCGGCCGTCTGGCCGCATCGATTTCGACGGCAGCGCTGCCAGCACCAGCGGCCGAGCAAGGATCACTGCGGCGGCCCTGTCGGCCATGGGCGTGCAGGCTGGGCAGACGGAGCTCAACGGCGCTTGGCATGTGGGCAAGAAGGACGCGCGGATGCAGGGGCGGCTGTCCGCGCATCAGCTGCGTGTGGCCGGCCGCGATCCGCTGACGGGGCTGCGCGCATCTACCGCTGGGACGCCAGTCGGTCCGCTGGCGGCCAAGCTGGCGCAAGCCGTGCAGCAGGCCGGCGAAGATAATGTGCTGCAGACCGAACTTGCCCTGGCGCAGCGGAATGGAGGCGGTAGCCTCGTCCTCACCGGCACGCGCTTTGCCGCGCGCAGTGGCGCCCGAGCGTCGATCCCGGGCGACGGCCGAGTGACGATCGCCTGGCCCGGTAAGGAGGGGGCAGCGATCGACTGGGCACTGGATGGCTCGATCACGATGGAAGGGGGCGGGCTGCCTCGTGCCGCGCTGCGCCTCGCGCGTCGCGCCGGCGGCGGCTTTGGCGGGCAATTGTTCCTCGACCCCTATTCTGCCGGCGACGCCCGGCTGTCTATCGAGCCTGTGCGCTTCGTCGCCGGACCCACCGGGGAAACGCGTTTTTCCACGCAATTGCAGCTGGACGGCCCTCTGCCCGGCGGGCGCGTGCGCGGACTGGCGATACCGGTTGAAGGGCGGGTCAATGCGGGCGGAACATTTGTCCTCAATGGACGCTGCGTGCCGGTCGCGGTGGCGGAAGCGCGCTATGGCAGTTTCTCCATCGGCAAAACCCGGCAGACGCTGTGCCCGATCAATGGCGGGCCGCTGCTGGCTGCAGGTGCTAACGGCATAAGTGGTGGCGCCGAGATACGCGGCCTTTCGCTCGCCGGCCGGAGCGGGGACAGCCCGATGCGGCTGAAGGCGAGCAGATTGCGAGTGGCGATGGGGCAGGCCGGATTCACGCTGACCGACGCTGATCTGATGATCGGGGCGGAAGCATCGCCGGTCAGGCTGACCGCGGCCGCGCTGAGTGGCAGGATAGAGGACAAGGGGATCGGCGGGACGCTGACGGGCGCTGGCGGAGAGATCGGCGCGGTGCCGCTGATCGTCGAGGAAGGCAGCGGCAACTGGCGCTTTACGGATGGCGTGTTGAGGCTCTCAGCGCGACTGAGCGTGCGCGACGCGATGTCGCCAGGGCGGTTCGAGCCGCTGAACGTGCCCGACTTCGCCTTGACGATGAAGGGCGGGCGTATCGCGGCCACGGGCACATTGCGGGCACGGCGCAATGACGGCGTGGTCGCCCACGCCGATATCGCGCATGATCTGGGCAGCGGACGGGGCAGGGCCGACCTGAACGTGCCGGGTCTGGTTTTCGGACCGACGTTGCAGCCGGAGGACGTGACCCGCCTCGCTCTGGGCGTCGTCGCCAATGTGAACGGCACCGTGCGTGGCGAAGGACATATCCGCTGGAACGGTTCCGTCGTGTCGAGCGACGGCGTTTTCCGCACCGACGATGCGAACCTTGCAGCGGCGTTCGGACCGGTGGAGGGATTGTCCGGCGAGTTGCGGTTCACCGATCTGCTGGGCCTGGAGAGCGCGCCGGGGCAGCAGGTGCGAATCAGGTCGATCAATCCCGGCGTCGAGGTCCGGGATGGGCTTGTCCGATACCGGCTGGAGCGCGGGCAGAAGGTGCATATAGAAGGCGGCGGCTGGCCCTTTTCCGGCGGGCAGCTGCTGCTGTTGCCGACCACGATGGACTTCAGCGCCGATGTCGATCGCTATCTGACCTTCCGGGTGCTGGGACTCGATGCGGGGGCGTTCATCCAGGCGATGGACCTCAAGAATATCTCGGCCACAGGCACTTTCGACGGCATCATGCCTTTGATCTTCAACGCGCAGGGTGGGCGTGTGGCTGGCGGCGTGCTGGTCGCCCGCCAACAGGGCATGCCGCCCCTGGTGATGCCGGAGGGCGTGTTGCCGACCATTCCCTGCGACCCCAGGCGTCAGTCGGGCACGTTATCCTATGTGGGGCCGGTGTCGAACGAGCAATTGGGCGTGATGGGCCGGCTGGCGTTCGATGCGCTCAAGAATCTGCAATATAAATGCCTCACCATTCTGATGGACGGCGCGCTGGACGGCGAGATGGTGACGAACGTCGTCTTCAACGGCGTAAATCGTGGTCAGATCGGCGGGGCGCCTGCCGGCTTGGCGAAGAACTTCACCGGGCTGCCCTTCCTTTTCAACGTGCGGATCGCGGCGCCATTTCGGGGGCTGCTGGGAACCGCCAAATCCTTCATCGATCCATCAACGCTCATACAAAATAGCATCGGCGATCAGATGCAGGAGAAGATGCGGGCTAAAATGATCCAGGACGGGCTTGCAGTTCAGCCTGCCGAAAGCGACATAATGCGAAATGGGGAGCAGAAATGACGAAGCGAACAATCATGGCGGCGGGTTTCGCCGGTTTGGCCCTGGGGGGCTGTATTCAGGTGAAGGCGCCTGAGAAGCCGATCGAAATCAACCTCAACGTCAAGGTGCAGCAGGAAGTGGTGGTTCGCCTGCAGCGCGACGCCAAGGACCTGATCCAGAATAACCCGGAGTTGTTCCCGCAATGACACGCAAGTTTTTGATGATCGCCGCCGCAGCAGCGGTCGCCCTCGCGGCCGGGCTGACCATGGTGTCACCGGCTCAGGCGCAGTCCGGCGCCGTGGCTGCCGCAATGGCCGACGGCAAGGTTGGCGAGCAGGCCGATGGCTATCTGGGCATAGCGGGCGCGGTGAGCGACGCGGTGAGATCCGAGGTCGAATCGATCAACATCAAGCGTCGCGCCGCTTACACCGACCTTGCCAGCAAGCGCGGCGTCACGGTGCAGGATGTCGCCGCCGCCACGGGCTGCCAGACGCTGACGAGCCGTGTGAAGCAGGGGCAGGTCTATCGCGTTGGCGCCGGAAGCTGGCAAACCAAGGGCGCCGCGCCAATCGCCTTGCCGTCCTATTGCGCCACCGCCGGGTAATTTCCCCGCGCTGGCGGAGTTTGGCCGCGGCTTCGTTGAGACGGAAAATCTCCTGCCCAACGACGGTTGACACTCCGGGATGCCCTTTCTAAACGGGCCGCGCCTTGACGGGTGCAGCCGCAAGCGCCATGCCGCCTGACGTTGGGTTTCAAGCCCGTACGGAAAGGATGGCTGATGGCAGGCGATGCACCCGGGCAGGACGACCCGGCGGGGGAGGACGCGCGGATCACTTCTTTGGAGGAGCGGATCGCGCAAGCCGAACAAGCCGAAAAGGTCAGACAGGGGACACAGGTGCAGCAGGCGGACGATGGGTCGCGCCTGGGCAACAGGGTACTCGCGGAACTGATCGGTGGTCTTGCTGGCGGTGCCGTAGTGGGTGGTACTCTGGACTACTTTCTGCGGACATCCCCATGGCTCCTGCTTGCCTTCCTCGGTCTTGGGATCGTGGTTGCTTTCAGGAACATCATCAGATTGACGACGACGAAGCGTCCCGACCAATAGGGGCGCTTTTGTCATAGTCCGAAGGTTTAGACGTTACAGGGGTCCAACGTGGCAGAATCCGGCAAAATCGATCCGATGCATCAGTTTGCGATCGAACCGCTGTTCGGTACGGATCATCTGTCGATCGGCGGCTACAATATCGCCTTCACCAACAGCGCGCTCTATATGGTGGCCGCCGCTGTGGTGCTTTGGGTCTTCGTCGTCGGCGGCATGAAGCGTCAGCTGGTTCCCGGCCGCTGGCAGATGGCGGTCGAATATATGACCGGCTTCATCAAGAGCCTGTTGATCGCCAATGTGGGTGAGGGCGGCAAGAAGTATATTCCCTATGTGTTCTCGCTGTTCATGTTCATCCTGCTGGCGAACCTGCTCGGTCTCCTGCCGCTCGGCCTGATCGGCCTGCACCCCTTCACTTTCACCAGCCATTTCACCGCGACCGGCGTGCTCGCCATCCTGAGCTTCTCGATCGTGCTGATCGTGGGCTTCTCCAAGCACGGCCTGCACTTCTTCTCGCTGTTCGTTCCGCACGGCACGCCGCTGCCGATGATCCCCGTGATCTTCCCGATCGAACTGGTGTCGTTCATGGTTCGGCCGTTCAGCCTTGGCCTGCGACTGTTCGTGGCGATGACCGCCGGACACGTGCTGCTGAAGGTGCTGGCCGGCTTCGTTATCAATAGCTCCAATGCAGGGGTCGGCTATGGCCTGACGGTCGGTTCTGCGAGCTTCATCCTGATGATCGGCATCAGCGCCCTGGAAGTGCTGGTGGCGGTGATCCAGGCCTATGTTTTCGCTTTGCTGACCTCGGTCTACATCAACGACGCCGAGAACCTGCACTGAGTTTCCGTTATTTCTTCAACGTTACCTGAATTTAGAAAAGGGAGTTTACGACATGGACGCAGAAGCCGCAAAGCTGCTCGGTGCTGGCCTGGCTGCCATCGGTGCGGGCCTCGCCTCGCTCGGTGTGGGCAACGTCTTCGCCTCGTTCCTCGAAGGCGCGCTGCGCAATCCGGGTGCTGCTGACGGTCAGCAGGGCCGTCTGTTCATCGGTTTCGCCGCTGCGGAACTTCTGGGTCTGCTGGCGTTCGTTATCGCCATGATCCTGGTGTTCGTGGCCTAAAAGCCGCTTTGGGACGGGCGGGTCGGCCAAGCGGCCTTCCATGCCCGTCCTATGACTGACGCGCCTGATCGGACGGACCGAAAAATGCCTCAAATCGCGCAAATTGCCGAAACCTATTCATCGCAGATCTTCTGGCTGCTGTTGACCTTCGGTTTCGTTTTCTTCGTCATCGGCCTTGGCATGGTGCCAAAGGTCCAGGCGACGGCCGATGCGCGCGACGCGAAGATCACCGGCGATCTGGATGCCGCCAAGGCGGCCTTCGCCCGCGCCGATGAAGCCGAAGCAGATTATCGCACCCGCGACGCTGAAAACCGCACCGCTGCCCAAGCCACTCTGGCAAAGGCGAAAGCGGAAGCGGCCAAGGCTTCGGAGGCGAAGCTGGCTGCCGCCGACGCGGAAATCGCTGGCCGGATCAGCGCGGCCGAAGCACGTATCAAGGCTGCAAGCACGGCAGCCATGGCAGAGATTGAAACCGTCGCCGCTGATGCAGCGCGTGACATGGTGGCTCGCATCTCCGGCGTCAGCGCGTCGGATGAAGCAGCCCGCAACGCAGTAAAGGCGGCACTGGCCCATGGCTGAGGCAGCAGCACAGCATAGCGAGGCGGGAGCCCCGCATCTGAACGAAGCGGTCCATTCCGAAGGACTAGAGCCGGTTGGCACGGTCGCCCATGAAGGCGTCGTACCGCACACCGATCCAAAGGCGGTCGGGATGGACGCGACAGCTTGGGTCAGCCTGGCAATGGCCGTCTTCATCCTCATCCTTCTTCTCAAGAAGGTTCCGGGGCTGATCGGCGGAGCGCTGGACGGCCGGATCGCACAGATCAGGACGCAACTCGATGAAGCCTCCAAGCTGCGGGCGGAAGCCGAAGCGCTGAAGGCGGAATATGAGGCAAAACTCGCGGCAGCTGCGAACGAAGCCGAGGCCATGCGCAAGTCGGCCGAACATGAAGCCGTCACGCTGCTGGAGGACGCGAAGACCAACGCCGCTGCGCTGGTGGTGCGTCGTCAGAAGATGGCCGAAGACAAGATCGGCGCGGCTGAACGGGCGGCGATCGCCGATATTCGCACCAAGGCTGTGACGGCTGCGACGAGCGCGGCGGCGACGCTGATTGCACAAGGCCACGATGCCAATGCCGACAAGGCGTTGGTCAACAGCGCGATCAACGGACTGGGCGCTAGCGCCTGACGGGCCTGTCGGATTACGAAAAAAGGCCGGTGCGACGTTCGCGCCGGCCTTTTTTTGTTGGCTCACTCATCTCGTCCGGCGCCCCAGAAGGGGCGCTGGCTCAATGCTCAGCTGTTCGCGAGCGTCGCGTTGTCGATGACGAAGCGATATTTGACATCGCTCTTCTGCATCCGGTCATAGGCGGATTCGATATCCTGCATCGGGATCATCTCGACCTCCGCCGTGATCCCCTTTTCTGCGCAGAAATCGAGCATCTCCTGCGTCTCGGCAATACCGCCGATCAGCGATCCCGCGATGGATTTGCGGCCGAAGATCAGCACGCCGACATTGGGCGACGGGTGCGGATGTTCCGGCACGCCGACGAGGCACATCGTGCCATCGCGCTTCAGCAGGCTGGTGAACGCGTCGAGGTTGTGGCTGGCGGCCACTGTGTTCAGGATGAAGTCGAAGCTGTTTGCGTGCGCCGCCATCTGCGCGGAGTCGCGCGAAATGATGACCTCATCGGCGCCGAGGTCCAGCGCGTCCTGCCGCTTGCTTTCTGACGTGGTGAAAGCGACGACATGGGCACCCATTGCGCTCGCCAGCTTGACGCCCATATGGCCGAGCCCGCCGATGCCGACGATGCCTACCTTCTTGCCGGGGCCAGCGTTCCAGTGACGCAAAGGTGAATAGGTGGTGATGCCGGCGCAGAGCAGGGGTGCGACCGCCGCGAGTTGCTCCGCGGGATGACTGATCTTCAGGACGAACTTGTCCCTGACGACGATGCTTTGCGCATAGCCGCCGAGAGTATGGCCGGGAGCGTGCTGGGTCGGGCCGTTGTAGGTGGCGACGAAGCCGTTTGCACAATATTGCTCAAGCCCTTCGTCGCACGGGGAGCAATGTTGGCAACTATCGACCATACAGCCGACGCCGACCGTATCGCCGACCTTGAAGCGGCTGACTTCGCTGCCGATGGCGGTCACATGGCCGACGATCTCATGGCCGGGCACGCAGGGGTAGCGAGTCCCTCCCCACTCGGAGCGGACCTGATGAAGGTCCGAATGACAGACGCCGCAATAAGCGATCGCAATCTGCACATCCTGAGCGCCGACGGCGCGGCGTTCGATATCGATCGGTTCGAGCGGCTTGTCGGCTGCATAAGCGCCATAGGCTTTCACGACCATGGTGGGCCCTTTCATTGAGAAGCGGCCTCCCTGAAGGGAGCGCGAGGGAAGGAATGATTGCCGCAGCAAAGAAGGCGGCGGATGACAGATAGGAAGCGGCGGTTCACGATCAACAGGGCCGCAGAATTTAGGTCCCTCCCATTGCGCTCCGTTCCCGTGCCGCTATCTCTGCCGCATGTCGCGCCCCCAATCGCCAGACCGGTTTCACGAAGACAAGGCCACCTTCACCGTCACGGGGAGCCAGCCCGACATAGAGGCAGGCGTGGAGGCGATCAGGACGACGCTGAAGACACTGCCGACGCGGCCGGGCGTTTATCGCATGCAGGATGCGCGCGGCGACGTGCTCTACGTCGGCAAGGCGCGGGCGCTGCGAAATCGCGTGACCAACTATACGCAGGTCGACCGGCTACCAAAGCGATTGCAGCGGATGGTCGCGCAGACGCGGTCGATGACCATCGTCACGACCAATAGCGAGGCGGAGGCGCTGCTGCTGGAGGCGCAGCTGATCAAGCGGTTCCGGCCGCCCTATAATGTGCTGCTGCGCGATGACAAAAGCTTCCCCTTCATCCTGCTGCGCGAGGATCATGATTATCCCCGGGTGCAGAAGCATCGCGGCGCGCGCAAATATAAGGGCCGCTATTACGGCCCCTTCGCCAGTGCAGGGTCGGTCACGCGAACGATCAACGCGCTGCAGAAGCTGTTCCTGCTGAGAAGCTGCACCGACAGTTTTTTCGCGAACCGGTCGCGCCCTTGTTTGCTGTTCCAGATCCGTCGCTGTTCGGCTCCGTGCGTCGGGCGGATCGACGGGTCGAGCTATGCGGAACTGGTCAAGGATGCGCAGGACTTCCTCGGCGGCAAGTCGACTGCCGTACAGAAGAAGCTGGGCGAGGCGATGCAGGCGGCGTCTGACGCGATGGACTTCGAGCAGGCGGCGGTGCTGCGCGATCGCTTGAAGGCGCTGACGTTCATCCAGGGCAGCCAGGCGATCAATGCCGAGGGCCTGGGGGATGCCGATGTCTTTGCGCTTGCGACCAAGGGCGGGTCGATGTGTATCCAGGCCTTTTTCATCCGGGGCGGCCAAAATTGGGGGCATCGCAGCTTTTTCCCGGTCCATACTGCGGAGGTTGCCGAGGATGAGGTGCTGGCGAGCTTCATGGCGCAATTTTACGAGGAAGTGCCGCCGCCCAAGCTGATCCTGTCGGATCGCGCGCCCGC
Organism: Sphingobium bisphenolivorans; assembly: GCF_000412635.1. GTDB lineage: Bacteria > Pseudomonadota > Alphaproteobacteria > Sphingomonadales > Sphingomonadaceae > Sphingobium > Sphingobium bisphenolivorans. Next base: position 28,795 of record NZ_ASTG01000010.1, on the reverse strand, counting down.
CGAATGCGAACTGATGGCGCAGGCCCTGGGCGAGCGCATCGGGTCGAAGGTGCGGATTGAGGTGCCGCAACGCGGCGACCGCACCCGCCTCATTAAGCAGGCGCAGCGCAATGCGGTCGAAGCGCTGGACCGTCGGCTGGCCGAGACGACGACGCAGGCCAAGGTTCTGGAGGAGATGGTAGAGGCGTTCGGGCTGGACGGTGTACCGGACCGCATAGAGATTTACGACAACAGCCATATTCAGGGAAGTCATGCACTCGGGGCGATGGTCGTCGCCGGGCCGGAGGGTTTCCGGAAAAGCGCCTACCGCAAGTTCAACATGAAAAATCCCGAAACGTCGAACGACGACTTCGCGATGATGCGGGAGATGTTCGAACGGCGCTTTGGCCGGGCCGCTCGCGAGGATCCGGATCGCGACAGCGGTGAGTGGCCGGACCTGGTGCTGATCGACGGGGGCAAGGGGCAATTGTCGTCGGCGCGGGCCATATTGGAAGATATGGGCATCGAGGATGTCTGCATGATCGGCATCGCCAAGGGGCCGCATCATGGTCGGGAAGGGCGTGAGGTGTTTCATATGCCCGATGGGCGGGAGATCACCTTCCCGCTCAATCATCCGGTGCTGTTCTACCTTCAGCGGTTGCGGGATGAGGCGCACCGCTTTGCGATTGGGGCGCATCGGCAGAAGCGGAGCAAGGCGATCACCGTCAGTTCCCTGGACGAGGTGCCGGGGATCGGGCCTTCCCGGAAGAAGGCGCTTCTGATGCATTTCGGAACGGCGAAGGCGGTGAAAAGTGCTGCGCTGGAGGATTTGCTGAAGGCGCCGGGTGTTTCGAAGGCGGTGGCTCAGCAGGTTTATGACTATTTCCATTAAGGAAGTTGCGAGAAGAAGTCGGATTTGACGCGGGAGTGAATTCCTTCCCATAAGGGATTCCATAAAAGAGTTGGAACGCGCGCATCTTGGGAGTGTGATCACGCGATGCAGGGGCGCGGCGAGAAGACGGGCTGGGTGAAGAGGTGGAACAGCCGCCTTGCCCTGTCGCCGCTCCGCCCATGGCAGGCGGTCGACTTCACCCGGCTGCTGCTGGCGGCGATCTACACGACTGGCTCCTTCGCCTTTTCGAGCGACCGGTCCTGGGCCGACAACGCGGAGCATATCCTCGTCCTGCTGATGCTGGCGCTGGCGGTGACGGCGGCGGTGGAATCGTCGCGGTCCTGGGTCGTCGCCATGCGCATCCGCAAGCCCGTCATCATCATCGACGCGCTGCTCTTTTCCGCGCTGCTGATCGTGACCGATCCGCCCAACAGCCCCTATTTTCCCGGAATCTTCTTCATCGTGATCGAGGTCGCGCTGATCATCGGGCGGCGGTTTCACCTGCTGCTGGCGCTGGGCGCGGTGGCGGCGGCGCTGGCGTTCAACTGGGTGGATGAGGTCGCGGCGCTGCCGCCCGAGCCGGATGGCGAGCGGACGGCGCTGCGCATCTGCTTCCTGCTGGTGACGATCCTGACCACGGGCATGCTGCTCGGCCCCCGGCGCGAGACGCTGCTGGAGCGGGAGCGGATGCGGCGGCTGGTGGAGGGCGACCTGCCCGCGAGCGCCAGCGAACCGGGCGAGTTCCTGTTGCAGGCGCTGGAGGCCGCGACGGGGGCCGAGCCCCGGGCCGTGCTGTTCCGCACCGCGGCGCAGGAGCCGCTGCGCTTTGCGGGAGGCGGCGGTGGAGCGGGCCCGGCTGCCCATAAGGCGCTCGCGGCGGCGGGTACTGGCTGGCACGACCGGCGGCGTGATGCTTCGATCACCCTTTCCCCGCAGGGCGTGTTCATGCTGGGCAGGCTTTCGCCGGCGGGAGAGGCCTGGGCGGACATGCTGGGCGCCGACAGCGTGCTGACGATCGGGGTGCGCCGGGGCGGGTTCGAGGCCGTGGGCGGCGCGCATCTCGACGATCCCTGCCAAGAGGACAGAGCCGCCATCGCGCAGCGCGTGTTCGAAAGCGCGTGCGAGGAACTGATGATGCGGCACAGCCTGGACCTGGCGCATGTGATCGCCGGCGCGCGCGAGCGCGAGCGGCTGCAACGCGAACTGCATGACAGCGTGCTGCAGGCGCTGGCGAGCATCCGTTATCAGCTGGCGCCGGTGCTGGGGCACCGCGACATGCCGCACCGCGCCGCCATCGAGGGCGTGGACCGCATCGCCAAGGACCAGATTGCGACGTTGCGCTACATCATCCATCCCGAAAATGACGAGGAGGACTTCGCCTATCTGCCCGAGACGCTGGCGATGGTGGTGCGATCGCTGGGCGAGCAATGGGGCGTGCGCTGCGAGTTGGAGGTGCGCGACGGCAATTGCGCGACGAGCGCGATCATCGGCCGCGAACTGAGCTTCGCCGTGCGGGAGATCGTCTCCAACGCCGTCCGCCACGCCCGCGCCAGCGCGATCGACTTCGTGCTGGAGCCGGACGGCAACCGCATCGCCCTTCAGGTGAGCGACAATGGCGTGCCGAACATGGCGCGGCTGGGGTCGAGCGAGGCGGTGCCGTCGCGCTCGCTGATGCGGCGGATACAGATGCTGGGCGGCGAACTGTTCCTGCGCAGCATCGGCGGGGTGACGACGATCCGGATCACGATACCGCGCAAGTGACGGGGATGGGGTTGAAGGCGGGGCGCGCAGGAGCGTTGCTGTGGACGGAGCTTGGCGGGGTGAGGGCGGCGCTTGGCCGAAGGAAGCGGGACCCCGGATCAAGTCCGGGGTGACGGGAGTGTTGGGGGAGGTCGCTTTGATGCTGGTTGGCGTGGGGGGATTGGCTGCTGATATTTCAGGGTAGTGGGACTTCTGATCGAGTCCGGGGTGACGCGGGTGTTGGGGCGGGTTGCGTGATGCTCGCTGGGGTGGGGAGTTGACTGCTGTTGTTGACAGGTAGCGGGACCCCGGGTCGAGCCCGGGGTGACGAGATTAACAACAAACCTTTCCTGCTCCGTCACCCCGGGCTTGACCCGGGGTCCCGCTTACCCTGAAATGAGAGCGATGGAACGGGAACGGCAGGGCGGCTGGGTTTATATCATGGCCGATCGGTATCGCGGCACCATGTATGTGGGCGTGACGGCCGATCTTGCCGCGCGCGTTCATCAGCATCGATCCGGTGCGGGGTCTGACTTCTGTGCGCGCTATGGGCTGGCGCGTCTGGTGTGGGCCGAGCGCGGCGATGACATGATGAGCTGCATCGAGCAGGAGAAGCGGTTGAAGCGCTGGCGGCGTGACTGGAAGTTCGAGCTGATCGAACGTGGCAACCCGGACTGGCAGGATATGTTCGAGCTGCTGGTTTGAGGGTTTAGCGGGAACCCGGATCAAGTCCGGGGTGACGCGTATCAGGAACACACCTCTCCTACCCGTCGCGCCGGGCTTGAGCCGGGGTCCCGCCTATTTGCGATCGCGTCGCCAAGCCCTGAACCTTTCGCCGCGCTGGACATTTACGACACGTTTACCAACATATCCCATAGTCCGTCCCGGAGAACATTCGGCAGGGAGGTCCGGTTTCCATGGTGCGAGCGGTGCAGGATCGGCTCTATCGCAAGAGCGTCGCGCTGGTGCTGTCGATGCAGGTCAACCTGCCGCGCATCCTGGTGGCGTGGGTGGTGCTGGCCGCCTTTGCCTGCGGCTTGCGGCTGGCCTTTCCCGCGACCCCCTATGCCGCGACGCCGTTCACGAGCGGGGCGGGGCTGCTGCCCTATCTGCTGGTGGTGGGCGCGCCGGTGGGCAGCCTGCTGCTGGGGCTGAAGTTGTTTCCGGCCGGACAGGTCCATGCGCAGCCGAGCATAAGGCTGGCGCAGGTCGGGCGCTGGCGCAAGATCGATTGCCTGAAGGCGCGGGAGATGTCGCAGTTCGGTGTCTATGGGCTGATGGCGTCGCTGCTGGTCGGGATCGCGCTCAACGTGCCGGTCCGCACGATGGAGTTCCTGACCGCCATTCCCGCGCTGGGCAGCTTCGCGCCCGGCTGGTTCGTCAGCCTCTATGCGGTGATGCTGGCCGATGTGGTGATCCTCTCGAGCCTCTATATGTTCGCCTTCGCCATGGCGCTGCGCATGGTGCCGCTGTTCCCGCGCTTCATGGTGATGGTGTGGGGCGTCGACCTTGTGTCGCAGCTGGGCATTGCGCGGCTGGTGGCCGGGGTGGGCGATACGCCACATGCGGTGGAGATGGCGATGGCCGACATGCTGACCGGCAATGTGAAGAAGGTGCTGATCAGCGCGGCGATCTGGCTGCCCTATCTGCTGCTGTCGGAGCGGGTGAATGTGACCTTCCGCTGCCGCGCGAGTGCGTGAAAGGGTAGCGGGACCTTCGATTAGGTCCGGGGTTCCAGCGTGGTCGAAGTCACCATCATTACCTCCTCTTTTTCGTCACCCCGGGCCTGACCCGGGGTCCCGCTTTTCAGAGCTGGGCGCGCGCTGGTGGGGGTGGGCTGTCGGCGTTCGGCTTATCGTAGGGCTGTGGGACCGAAGGTAGCGGGACCCCGGATCAAGTCCGGGGTGACGGTGGGGTGCTCTTTTCGTTCTTGTACGCCGGTCATGCGCCGGTCCCGCCTTTTTGGATTGGCGTTGGGTACCATCAGTCGTCCCCGCCCCGGCGAGGGTGAGGGCAGGCGGTCGGGGCGCGCTGCGATTAACCATTTGAGCAGAACATATTATTGCCTCAACCGGCCCTCAGCAGCGCTTGGCCGAACCGATTTCATGCCGATCGCGGCGCGGCGAGTCGCTCCTGATTCGCGGTGAGTCGACGCTTTCCGCTCAGGCGCGCACCCAAAGTCGAGCGTCGGGCGGGTGGTGAAAAAGCCCTTCCGGCATCTTCTCTTCTGCTCAAAATTGGTGGGGCGGAGGACGAGTATTCCGTCCGGATTTATAACGAAAGTTCGATATATTACTTTCTTTCTAAAGAAGTAATGCGGCAATATGGAATTTGGTGAATCGAAAATTAAGTTCGATTTACTAGTCGGGAACAAAAGAATTATTGAAGTAAAGCCGAGATAAAGCGGGTAAATCTATTGGATATATAACCAAGGATATATCAAATTTCGGCTTTGTTTACTTATGGAAATGAAGCTGGTTTCCAGAAATGGTTAACAACAAATGACCATAAGATGCTGAGAAGTTTAGACTTTTTTTACCTTGTTGACTTGCTCCGGCTTTAAGTCAATTTGGCTTCAAGTTCTTCGGGAACAAGCCAACTACCTGGCGAGGGAGAGTGAAAATCTCCGCTGGGGTCGCGAGGTGGCTAGGCCCCAACCGCAGAGCTTTGCAAGAGCAGGGCCGGGAAATGGTTTCCGGCGCAATAGGGGTAAAAGCTATGACCTTCTTCAAGAATCTGTGGAATGACCAGAGCGGTGCTTCGGCGGCGGAATATGCGCTGATCCTGGCGATTGTCGGTACGGGTATTGCGGCCGCTGCCTTTACGCTGGGCGGCGCGATCACAGGTGCCATGGGCACTGCCACGAACTGCATCAATAATTCTCAGACGGGTAACTGCTAGTTGTGAGATGTTGGAGGCTGGAAGCGATGCCAGCCTCCAACACCTCTAAAATTGGGGGGGGTGTCGTGGGGCGACGTAGATCTCTTATAATTCTTAGTCTTGCGGTTATTCTTGGTTTGGCGGCGGTGTTCGTTGCTAACGCTTATTTGAGCCGCGCTGAGAACGAACGTGCTGCTGTGCCCGGAGGCACCGCTAAAATCGTTGTGGCATCCATGCCGCTCGCCTATGGTACGCAAGTCACGGCTGAGAAGTTAAAGGTGGTGGACTGGCCCGCCGCATCGGTGCCGCCCGGCGCTTTCCGCGATCCTATTCAGCTGACCTCCCTGGGCAAGCAGCGCGTCGTGCTGCGCCAGATCGAGGCGGGTGAGCCCATTCTTACCTCCAAATTGTCGGCCGAAGGCGGGCGGGCCACCATGTCCGGTGTGCTGCGCCCCGATATGCGTGCCGTGGCCGTCCGGGTCAGCGATGTCGCGGCCGCGGGCGGTTTCGTGCTGCCGGGCGATACCGTCGATGTCTTCGTGACGCGCCAGATGCCCGCGATGCAAGGAGAGCAGCCACAGCAGGTCACCGACGTGCTGCTGCAGGCGACGCGCGTCATCGCCATCGACCAGAATGCCAATGACGCGTCGAAGGACCCGGCGGTCGGCAAGACCGCCACGCTGGAGGTCAACCAGGTCGACGCGCAGAAGCTGGTCCTGGGCCAGCAGGTGGGGCAGCTGACGCTGGTGCTGCGCAATGTGACCGACAAGCCCAATCCGGCGGTGCAGACGGTGGGCATGGAGGATCTGCGCGACGGCGCCTATGTGGGCGGCTTTGCCGGCCCGCGCGCCCGTGTCGCCGACCTGGCCTATCTGCCCGCGCGTCCTGCTCCGGTGATGCCGGTGGCGCGCCGCGTGGTTCCCAAGAATATGCCCGCCCTGTCCGCGACCTCCTCGATCGAGATCGTGCGCGGAACGACCGGCACCAGCTATGAGGTGAAGCGCTATGGTTCCCGCTAAGTCCGTGCGCCTGATGGCGCTGGTGGCGGCGCTCGCCGCCGGGGTGGCGATGCCGGTCGCGCCCGCTCTTGCCGAAACGGCCTCCATCAGCACGAGCAACGCCGCCCATGCCGGGCAGCTGGACGTGCCGCTGAACAAGAGCCAGGTGCTGACGGTCGATCGCCCCTTTGCCAAGGCGCTGGTGGGCAATCAGGAAATCGCCGACATCCTGCCGATGACCAACCGCTCGCTCTATGTGCTGGGCAAGAAGGTCGGGACGACCAGCCTGACGCTGTATGACGGGCGCAACATGCTGATCGCGGTGGTGGACGTGGCGGTCGGGCCGGACGTGGTGACGCTGAAGCGGCAATTGTCCGAACTGATCCCCGGCGAGCAGATCGGCGCGCGCATGTCCAATGACGCGGTCGTGCTGACCGGCACGGTGTCGAACGCCGCGGCGATCGACCGGGCGGTGCAGGTCGCGCGGACCTATGCGGGCGGCGAGGACAAGGTCGTCAACATGATGTCGGTCGGCGCTTCGCAGCAGGTGATGCTGGAGGTGCGCTTCTCCGAAGTGAACCGGCAGGCGGCGAAGCAGATCGGCCTCAACCACAGCTTCACCGGCAACAAGACGGCGGGCAGCATCGGCAATCTGGCGGCGGACTCGATCATTCCGACCAATAATGGCCGGAACCCGACCATCATGCTTGATGGGCTGACTGACACCTTCGGCGTGGGCACATGGGCCTATAAGCTGGGGAGCCTGAACGTCTTTTCGGCGCTGGACGCGCTGGAGCGCAAGGGGCTGGTCAAGACGCTGGCCGAGCCGACGCTGGTGGCGCTGTCGGGTGAGACGGCCTCCTTCCTGGCGGGCGGGGAGTTCCCGATCCCGGTGGTGCAGGGCAATGGCGGCGGCGGTGGCGGCGGCACGGGCAATGGTGGCGGCAACGGCATCACCATCGAGTTCAAGCCGTTCGGTGTCAGCCTGGGCTTCACGCCGACGGTGCTGAGCGACGGGATCATCAGCCTGTCGGTCGAACCGGAAGTGAGCTCGATCGATCCGTCCGCTTCGGTGACGATCAACGGCCTCGTCATTCCCGGCCTGCTGACGCGGCGGGCGAAGACGGTGGTGGAACTGCGCGACGGGCAGAGCTTTGCGATTGCGGGGCTGCTGCGCAACGACTTCCAGGACACGGTGCGGCAGTTGCCGATCCTGGGATCGCTGCCGATCATCGGCACGCTGTTCCGCTCGACCGGCTTCCAGAAGCAGGACACCGAGCTGGTGATCGTGGTGACGCCGCGGCTGGTGAAGCCGATGCGGGCCGAGGATGTGCGGCTGCCGACCGATCGGGTGGGCAATCCCAATGAGCTCGACCTGTTCCTGATGGGACGGACCGACAAGGCGGTGGGCATCAACCCGCTTAATCCGAACGCGATGCCGCCCGAAGCGCCCAAGGCTGCGCCGGCGCCGGCCGCGCCTTCGCCGGCGGCTCCGGCCGGGGCGAACCAGAGCGGGTATGAGCTATGAGCAGGAGTGTGAGCATGCGGGGAATAGCCCTTGGCGCGATGCTGCTGATGCCGGTGCTGGCGGGCTGCACGCCCAACGATCCGACGATGGGCGGCGCGGTGCGCAGCAACTATGCGCTGCAGGTCGTGAACCCGGACCCGCATCATGAGGGCGTTCTGGTCGAGGGCGGCGAAGGCACGCACAGCGCCGCCGCCGTCGAGCGCTACCGCAAGGGCCAGGTGAAGGAGCCGCGCTCCATCCGCACGACGCAGGGCGGCAGCGGCGGCGGTTCGGGCTCAGGCGGCGGTAAGTAACGGAACTGGGAGAAGGCAGCCATGTTCGCCCGTCGGAAAAGCCTGCTACGGTCAACCAGCGGTGCAGTGGCGCCGACGGTGGCCCTTTCGCTGTTTGGACTGATCGCGGCGGGTGGGATCGCGTTCGATTACTCTCGCCTCGCGAGCATGGACAGTGAACTTCAAAGCGCTGCGGACCAGGCTGCCCTGGCGGCGGCGACGCAGCTGGACGGTAGCGCCACGTCAATCACCCGCGCGACGAGCGCCGCCCAGGCATTGATCGCAAACAGAACCCTCTTCGCCAATGACGGAAACAGTGCCGGAAGGTCCGTGACCATCCCGAACCTGATATTCTATTCTTCCTATAATCAGGATACGGATGTGGGCACGACGACAACTAGCCCAGCCGCGGCGAAGTTTGTGCAAGTTTCGGTCGGCCCCCGCGAAGCATTCTACACTCTGACACCTGTCGTGCAGATGTTCCGGTCGGGTCAGATCAATGCTTCGGCAGTAGCAGGGCTTGGGGAAGCAATCTGCAAGGTTCCCCCCGTGATGATTTGCAATCCCCAGGAAACGGGCAGCAATTCGACATTCGATATATCGACCCTTGTGGGCAGGGGATTGAAGCTTGTGTCCGTAGGCAGTGGAAATGGCGGCTGGGCGCCAGGGAATTTCGGCTACTTGAACACTGGTGGAGGCAGTAACGGTGCGCCCGGGCTGCGTGAGGCATTGGGATGGACAGCACCCCCTGGAGATTGCGTAGAAGCAACGGGAGTTGACACCAAGCCGGGGGCTACGGTCAGTGTGACCGATGCATTGAACACCCGGTTCGACATCTACGATAGCAATGTGTCGTGTCCGACGGGGGGGAACTGCCCGGCTTCAATCAACTCGATCAAGGATGTGGTTCGTCCCGCCAACGCAAGCGGCAACAACGCCTGCGCGATCCATAATCAGGGCTGGCAGGAAGTGGCTTCGTCCGGCCGGTATCTGCCTAGCTCAGCGACGTCGCCTCTGTCGTCCACGATGACGCCCTTAGCCATGGGGCACCCGCGGGACATGTGCCATGCAGTGGATTCTTCCACCACGGGCTACTGCTCTGGTCCGATCGGAAATGGAGCGTGGGACCGCGACGCGTATTTCAGAGCAAATTATGGCTGGAGTTCCACGGATTGGCCGACCAATACCGGCTTGTCGGCAGCAGTTTTGCCGACAGCATCCAACTACGCTAGCCGTTACCATGTCTATGCCTGGGAAATTGCGCACCGTGGACAAAATATCGGCGGCAGAACGATTTTGGGCTCGCGCGTGGCCTCGGGCAGCGGAGCCAATGCGCTGACGGATTATGATGCACCTGTATGCAGTTCGTCTGAAGGCTATGGCGCCGGCATCATACCTGGCGGAACGGCGGTGGATCGGCGCAGGATATCGGTCGCTGTCGTCAATTGCACGGCGAACAATGTTCACGGCAATTCCACGAACGTACCTGTCCAGGAATGGATGGACGTGTTTCTCGTTGAGCCATCTCTAAGTCGAAGCCGCACAAGTGCGGGCGATGTCTACGTCGAGCCGATCGAGTTGACGTCTGCAGGTGCCAATGGTCAGACGCAGGCGCAGGTCATTCAGCGCGCAGTGCCCTATTTGCTGAGGTAAGCGATCGTGCAACCCGTGAACGCCTTGAAATCGGAGAGTGGAGCTGCCGCCGCGGAGATGGCGCTTGTCTTGCCGTTCTTAGTCGCGCTCATGTTCGGATCGTTCGAACTGGGAAATTATTTCCTCAACGAGCATGTGATCGTGAAGGCGGTGCGCGATGGCGCACGTTACGCATCAAGACAGAGCTTCAGCTATTATCCGTGTTCATCAGCGGGAACAGGGCTCGCTCCAGGCGGCACGGTGACTGCGGATACGCAGGCTCTTACACGCACCGGCCAAGTAACTTCTGGCGGCAGTCCGCGCCTGCCGTCTTGGCAGAGCAATACGGGCATCACTGTCACCTATGATTGCGTGACGACGAATGGCAATGCGGACTATGCTGGGGTCTATGCAAGTCAGGCTTTCGTTCCCCGGGTCAGAGTGTCAGTATCCAATCTCGCCTATAGTTCCTTGTTTCAGAGTATGGGGATACTGGGTTCAAACCTCACCTTGAATGCAGAATCACAGGCTGCGGTGGCTGGGCTATGAGCGATTTCCTGTATCGCCTCGGCCGAAATCGCGTCGGTAGTTCTGCCGCGGAATTCGCGCTGGTCCTCCCGCTACTCCTTATCTTCCTGATCGGCATACTAGATGTCGGTCGGCTCATGTGGACCTGGAACAGGGCGGAGAAGGCAACGCAGATGGGAGCGCGCTTCGCGGTCGTCACCGATCCGGTGCCGAGCGGCTTGTCCACCTTCAGCTTCGTGGGGACGGGCGGCCTGACACAGGGCGATGCTATCCCATCGACGGCCTACGGTACGATGACGTGCACGAGTTCAGGCACTAGCGTGGCTGTGTCGTGCAGTTGCACATCTGGTAGTTGCCCCTGGGGGGCAACAGCCGCTTCCGGCACCACCAGCCCGTTCGCTCGCATTGCTGACCGCATGCATCTTTTCTTTCCCGAGCTAACGGCAAACAACATCCGCATTGCGTATAAGCCGTCCGGCTTGGGATATGCAGGTGATCCGAACGGAGCCGACATAGCACCGATCGTGACGGTGGAAGTCAGAAACCTCACCTTCACGCCTACTTTATTACAACTTTTTGGGGGTCAGCTAACGTTGCCGAGCTTTAGTTCAGCGCTGACGCTCGAAGATAGCCGTGGCTTAAGCTCAAATTGAGGAACAAGATCTTGGGCATCGTGACGAACGCAGCGGAACCCGCGGAGAGTTGGACCCTCAATGTCGGGGATGAGGGGATCCACCTCATTCTCTCCGAGCGCGAGGTGCAGGCTTCCGATATCCTGGGGGATCGGTTGAGCGGGCAGGCCCTGGCGCTTTCCATGCTGCCGGCCGATGCGGCTTTGCCGGCGCCGATCGTGGCGGAGGCGAAGGCGATCATCCTGGAGGTGGAGCCGGACAGCGATGCTTCGATGAAGCGGCTGATCGCGCTGCGGACGGGGCATCCGAAGCTCAAGCTGGTGGCGGCGGTGCGGGATGCGCAGGTGCCGGTCGTGCGGGCGCTGCTGCGGAGCGGGATCGATGACGTCGTGTCGCTGCCGTTGCAGGCGAGCGAGCTGACGGCGATCCTGGACGATCTGCGCGCGGCGATTGCGGCCGACAACGGCGCGGCGGTGAAGACCGGGCAGCTGGTGTCGATCATCAAGAGCGTCGGCGGTGTCGGCGCGACGACCATCGCGACGCAGGCGGCGAGCCTTCATGCGCAGGCGGTCAAGAAGGAGGGCGGCGAAGTCTGCCTGTTCGACTTCGACATACAGTTCGGCAATGCGGGCACCTTCATGGGCATCACTTCGCCGCTGACGCTGGCGGATTTGCTGACGAGCGGGAGCCGGGTCGATCGCGAATTGCTGCGCACGGTGACGGTGGAGGCAAGCACGGGCCTGCGCGTCGTGACGGCGCCGGCCGAGATCATGCCGATCGAGGCGGTGAACCCCGATCAGGTGTTCCGCGTGATCGAACTGGCGCAGCGCAGCTTCGACACCGTCTATCTGGACCTGCCTGGCAACTGGACCAACTGGTCGATGTCGCTGGTGGCGCGCTCGCAAGTGATCTTCCTGGTGGTCGAGCTGACCATCGCCAGCCTGCGGCAGGCGCGGCGGCAGATCGCGCTGCTGAAGAGCCAGGATATCGACCCGTCGCGCATCCATGTGATCGCCAATCGCGTGGAGAAGAAATTCTTCCGCGCGATCGGGCTGGAGGATGCGGCGGCGGCGCTGGATCATCCGGTGTCGCTCAGCATCGCGAACGACTTTCCGCTGGTGAGCTCGGCGCTGGATCAGGGCGTGCTGATCCAGGAGCTGAAGGCGCGCAGCAAGGTGTGCAAGGATTTGCAGGATATCGTCGATTGCTGCGTTGAGGCCGCTGCGGCCTCGACCCAGGCGGAGAAAAGCTGATGTGGCAGATCCGGAAGGAAAAGGGCAGCGAGGGGCGGGAAGACGCGCGCGAGGACGCCTTTGGTGAGGTGACGTCCCCCTGGGAGGATGACCGCAACACCGAATTGAAGGTCGCGCTGCACCAGAAGCTGATCGACATCATCAACCTGTCGGCGCTCGAAAATATGTCGCGTGCGCAGGTCGAGGCCGAGGTCGGCGAGATCGTGCATGAGCAGCTGGCGTTGCAGAAGCATGCGCTGAACCTTGAAGAACGGCGGCGGCTGGTGTCCGATATTTTGGACGAGCTGCTGGGGCTGGGGCCGCTCGAGCCGCTGCTGAAGGATCATAGCGTCACCGACATATTGGTGAACGGCCACAAGCTGGTCTTCGTCGAGCGCAACGGGCGGCTGGTGGAAACGGCGACGCGCTTCAAGGATGAGAAGCATCTGCTGCGCATCATCCAGAAGATCGTCGCGGCGGTCGGACGGCGCGTGGACGAGGCTTCGCCCTTTGTCGATGCGCGGCTTGCCGACGGGTCGCGCGTCAATGCGATCGTACCGCCGCTGGCTGTAGATGGGTCGCTGCTCTCGATTCGTAAGTTCGCCAAGGTGCCGATCAGCATGGCGCGGCTGACGGAGTTCGGCAGCGTGCCCGCGCCGATGGCGCAGGTGCTGGCGGCGGTGGTGGCGGCTCGGCGCAATGTGCTGATTTCGGGCGGCACGGGCTCCGGCAAGACGACGCTGCTCAACGCCATGTCGGCGGCGATCGACGAGCATGAGCGGATCGTGACGATCGAGGATTCGGCGGAACTTCAGCTGCAGCAGCGCCATGTCGCGCGGCTGGAGACGCGGCCGGCCAATATCGAGGGACGCGGCGAGGTGACTCAGCGCGATCTGGTCAAGAACGCGCTGCGCATGCGGCCCGATCGCATCATCGTGGGCGAAGTGCGCGCCGGGGAGGCGTTCGACATGCTGCAGGCGATGAACACCGGCCATGACGGGTCGATGACGACGGTTCACGCCAACACGCCGCGCGATGCGCTCTCGCGTGTCGAGCAGATGATCGGCATGAGCGGGATCGATATCTCGCCCCGGTCGGCGCGGGCGCAGATCGCTTCGGCGTTGAACGTCATCGTGCAGGTGGGGCGCCTGTCGGACGGCCGCCGCCGCCTGATGAGCATATCCGAGATTACGGGCATGGAGGGCGAGGTGATCACCATGCAGGAAATCTTCCGCTTCAAGATGACGGGGCGCGAGGAGAACGGCATGGTGAGGGGCCATTTCGAGGCGACCGGCATCCGGCCCAAATTCATGAGCGAACTGGCCGACCGCGGCATCAGCCTGCCGCCCGACCTGTTCCGTCCCGACGCGGTGGTGCAGTGATGAACCCGCTTTATATCCGTATTTTCGTGCTGGTGCTGCTGTTCGCGGCGGTGATCCTGCTGATCGAGGGCATATCGGGCTGGATGCGCGCGCGGGCGGGCACGGACCATGTCGTCAACAAGCGGCTGAAGATGATCGCCGCCGGTTATGAGCGCAGCACAGTCCTGTCGAAGCTGCGGCGCAATTCGGAAGAACTGAGCTTCAATTCCGCCACGATATGGGGGCGGATGGGGCTTGGCGTGCTGCGGACGCTGCATGGTGCGGGGCTGACGATCGCGGCGCGCGCGGTGCTGACGCTGATGGGGATCGCGACCGGCGTGCTGTTCCTGATCGTGATGATCGGGGGCATGACGGCGGGCTATGGCGTGACGTCGGGCATGCTGATCATGGCGCTGGCCTTTGCGAGCGCGCTGGGCATCGCGCTGCCGATGATGGTGCTCTCGCGGCTCAGCCAGCGGCGGCGCAAGAAAATGGAGGAGCAGTTTCCGGTCGCGCTCGATACGTTCGTGCGCGGCTTGCGGGCGGGGCATCCGATCGCGGCGGCGCTGGAACTGCTGACCAAGGAAATGCGCGACCCGATCGGCAGCGAGTTCGGCATCGTGGTCGATGAGGTGACGTACGGCTCCGACCTGCGCGATGCGTTGCAGCGCATGGCCGAGCGGTGGGACATGAACGAGATGCATATGTTCGTGATCTCGCTGTCGGTGCAGAGCGAGACGGGCGGCAATCTGGCGGAAATCCTGGAGAACCTCTCCGGCGTCATTCGCGAGCGGGCGAGCCTGTTCATGAAGGTTCGGGCGCTGAGTTCCGAAGGGCGGATGACCGCGATCATGCTGACCGCGCTTCCGATCCTCGCGTTCGTCGCCTTGTTCCTGCTGAACCCGGCCTTCTACCTGGATGTGGCGCAGGACAAGATGTTCATCTTCGGCTTTTCCGGGCTCATCATGCTCTACATGATCGGGTTCGTCACCATTCGCCGCATGGTCGATCTGAAGGTTTGATCTGATGTTGAACTTCGCCCTTACTGCCCAGTTGCGCCCGGTGCTGCTGATCCTGCTGTTCATCGGCATCGTCGCGCTGGTCTATGGCATATCGGAGATGATCGCGCGCAATGCCAAGGTGCGCAGCCGGCTCGACGTGGTGAGCGACGGCACGCGCGCGGCGCAGGGGAGCGGGCACAGCCTGCGGGGCGAGCGCAACAATAGCGAATGGAAGAAGCTGGTCGACGGCATCGAGAAGATGGGCATCTCGCTGGTCGACACGAAGAATGACAGCCTGCGCAAGAAGCTGATCGCGGCGGGCTATGGCTCGCCCGAAGCGCCGAAGATATTCACCTTCATCCGGCTGGTGCTGACCTTTGTGCTGCCGGCTCTCTTCGTGACGCTGGCGCTGAGCAAGCCCGAGCCGCCGAGCCCGATGAAGCTCTACTTCTTCGCGGTATCGATCGCGGTGCTGGGGCTGTACCTGCCCAACCTGTTCATTTCGGCCAAGGCGGCGCGGCGGCAGGAGGCGATCGTCCACGGCTTTCCTGACGCGCTGGACCTGATGCTGGTGTGCGTCGAGGCGGGGCTGGGGCTGGAGGCGGCGATGGACCGTGTGGGCCGCGAACTGGCGCTTGCGCATCCGCTGGTGTCGGCGACGCTGGGCAAGGTGGTGCTGGAACTGCGCGCGGGGCGCAGCCGGGCCGATGCGCTGCGGCGGATGGCGGATGAGGTGGACGTGGACGAGATCCGATCCTTCGCGACGCTGCTGATCCAGTCGGACCAGCTGGGGTCGAGCGTGGGGCAGACGCTGCGTGTCTATGCCGCCGAAATGCGGGAAAAGCGGCGGATGCGGGCGGAGGAGAAGGCACACCGACTGCCGGTGCTGCTGTCAGTGCCGCTGGTCGCGTGCATGCTGCCGGTGATGATCGGCGTGCTGATGCTGCCGGCGGTGGTGCGGGTGGTGCGGGAAATCCTGCCTGTCATGACGAGATAGCGAGGGGGACGGGGGCGTGAGGAAATGGACTTTGGCAGTCGCGCTGATCGCGGCGACAGCGGCTTGCAGCGCGCCCCGGACCGGTGTGCTGTCGGTCAAGGCGGTCAATGATCAGCCGTCAGGTGCGGGTGACGCGCTGGCGCGCGGGGATGTGCTGTTTTCGCGCGGGGAGTATGCGCTGGCGCTGGACGCCTTCCGCAAGGCGGTGCGGCAGGACGCGAATGATGCGCATGGGCTGAACGGTGTCGCGATCAGCTATGCCGCGATGGGCCGCCATGATCTGGCCCGCGAATATTTCGAGCTGGCGCTGGCCCGTGCGCCGCAGGACGGCCGCATCAGCCGCAATTTCGCGCGAAGCCTGGAAGCGCAGGGACTGCGTAGCGAGGCGCAGGCGCTGTTGGCCGCCGGGGGATCGGCAGCCGGCGTGCCCAAGGCAACGCGGCCGACGCTGGCGCAGCTGGCGATGGAGGGCGTGCGGCAAGCGGCTGTCCGCGTGGCCGGACTGGCGCAACCGGAACTGGAGCGCATGTCGCTCAGCGAAGTGCGGCTGCGGACGGGGGCGCCGCAACTGACCGCGCGGATCGTCGTTGCTGATAGTGCTGGCGGGCAGGCCAGGCTAGCCGCGTCGGGGCTGACGACAGCCATCCAGACGGTTGCCACGTCGCAGGTCGCGCGGGCGCGCAAGAGCGAGAAGCTGCCGTCGGTGGCGCTGGACAGGCTGCTCGCCTGCCAAGGCGCTGCTGGCGCTGATTCCTCGCGGGTGCGGCTGCCAGCTACGGGCCTTTCGATCGATCTGACAAGCGACAAGATGCGTACCAGCGCGGCGTCGTGCGCGGCGCTGGCCGGGGGGGATGCGCGCGGTGCTGCCCGCATGCGGAAAGACGCGCGGGGATGATCTGGCCGCTCCTGCTGGCAGCGGCCGTCCCTGCAGCGGCTGACGGACCGGCGCCTGCGCCCGCATCAGCGCCGGCGATCGACTATGCCGCCCTTGTCAACGATGCCATCGATGGGGGGCGGATCATCCAGGCGCAGGCGATGCTGGCGCAATGGCGCAGCGGCCCTCGACCGGCAGAGCAGCCGGCAATCGAGGTGGTCACGGCCCGGCTCGCGCTGGAGCGACATAAGGATGAGGAAGCCGCCGCTCGTTTCGCGGCACTAAGCGCGGCCGGAACGAGCGACTGTCGTGCCGATGAGGGGTGGGGCGTGGCGTTGCTGCGGCTCGGCCGGGCGCAGGAGGCGGTGGAGCCGCTCAGCCGCGCCGTTGCCGCCTGCGCGAACCGCTGGCGGGCGTGGAATGCGCTGGGCGTCGCCTATGACACCCAACAGGCATGGGCCCGGAGTTCCGCAGCCTATGAGCGCGCCTTTCAGCTGACCGACAAGCCGGCGCAGGTGCTGAACAATTATGGCCAGTCGCTGCTGAAGCAGGATCAGCCGGCGAAGGCCGCGGCGATCTTCGAAAAGGCGCGGGAACTGGCGCCGGGCGACACGCGCATTATCGCCAATCTGGATGCCGCCTATGTGCGGTCGGGGCAGGAAATCGCGCGCCGCCCGGGCGACAGCGCCGATGAGTGGGCGCAGCGCCTCAGCCATGCGGGTCAGGTCGCGCTGGAAATGGGCGAAGCGGCGAAGGCGCAGGCTTATTTCAGCCGCGCGGTGACGGAGGCCGACAGTTTCGCGCCGAAGGCGGCGGCGGCGCTCGCCAAAATGGGAAATCAGAAGCCATGACCAAGGAACTGATGCTGCTGGCCGTTTCGCTCGTTCTTGCCGCAGCGGCAGTCGAGGACATGGCACGCCTGCGGATATCGAACATCTTTCCGCTGCTGGTGCTCGGCCTCTTCGCAGTCTGGGTCGGCGTGGTCGGATGGGAAAGCGACATATGGCGCAACGGCACGGTGTTCGTCGCCGTCTTCGCGCTCGGCTGTGGATTGTTCGCGATGCGCTGGATGGGCGGGGGCGACGTCAAGCTGCTGGCGGCCTGTTCGGTCTGGTTCGACTGGGCGGGCGTGCTGCCTTGGTTCGTCTATGTGACGATGGGCGGCGGCCTGCTGGCGCTGCTGATCATGGCGGGGCGGCGCATGGTGCCGCAATCGGTGCGCAGCAGCAGTTCGCTGGCGATCTTCGCGCCCAAGGGGCCGATCCCCTATGGTGTCGCGATCGCGGCGGGAACGATCATGGCGCTGTATCTGGCGGGACCAAACCCGAGCGGTGCGGCGCGGCTGCCGGATTTTGTGCAGGGATTATAACGGTCTGCGAGTTTTGGCGCTGCTTGTGGATGTGTCACCCCGGATCAAGTCCGGGGTGACGTTGTAGATTTTCGTTAGTCTCGCCTCTCCTTCACAGGAGAGGCTTTAGTCTTGTTCAGCGCCCCATGCCGACCGCGGGCATGTCGCTGTCCATCGACATCATCATGATGATGAGTTCGGAACGCGACTTGATGTTCAGCTTCTGGAAGATGCTGTGCAGGTGAACCTTGACCGTGCCTTCGGTGAGGCCGCAGCGGGCGGCGATTTCCCGGTTGCGCAGGCCGGAGCGGATCAGGCCGGCGATCTCCAGTTCGCGCTCGGTCAGCGCATCCAGCACGTTTGACTCGTTGGCGGGCGAGGAGATGCTGTGGACCAGCGCCTGCTCCATGACGAAGGGTGCGATGCTCTTGTTGCCCCTCATCACCTGATCGATGCAGGTGAGCAGTTCATTGGGATCGCTGTCCTTCAGGACGACGCCATCGACGCCGAGCTTGATCGCCTCCAGCGTTTGTTCGGGACGGATATGCACCGTCATGAAGATGACCGGGACGGTGCTGCCGCTGTTGCGCAGGGCCGTCAGGATCGCGAGGCCGCCGCCGCTCTTCATGCTGACGTCGAGGATCAGCAGGTCCGGTTCGCCCGTCTGCATCCGTTCCAGCGCTTCCTCCACCGAACGGGCGCAGAACAGCACGTCGTGCCCCTGCGAACTCAGGAACTGGGCCATGCCGTCCAGGAAGATGGGGTGGTCGTCGACTATCGCAATCTGGGCCATCATATTGGGGACCTTGGCAAGGAGGAGGGTAGTCTGATGGAAATCAGTGAATTCATGCTTAAATTGTGAAAATAGGCCGTGCCACCAATTTTGGTGAGACGCTTTGTAAGCGATTGAGACTGAAGCTCAAAATCACCGGTATAGCTTTCCCGCGCAGGCGCCCTGGGGCCGGGATTATCCTTTAGCGCGATCAAAATCTCTTCATCTACCTTCGCGATCGAGACGGTGATGTGCCGCGCGCCGGCATGTTTGACGGCGTTGGCCGCGACCTCCCGGATCAGATATTCGACCTCCGCCGCGGTTTCGGCGGACACGATCATCGAGCGTTCGGTGAGGTTGAGGCGGCAGTCGATCGCCCATTGGAGCGCGATGAAGCGGCAGCAGCGCTCCACTTCGCGGACCAGATCGACGCTGCTTTCCGACGATGTCTTATGCTCGCTGAGCAGCCGGCGCAGGTGTGCCTGTTCCGCCGTCACCAGCTCTTCCATCGACTTGAGTTCCGCCAGCTGTTCTGGCGCATCGGCGGCGGTGGAAAGGCCGTGAATGGTGGTGACCAGCCGGACGCGCAGCGCGGCCAATGTCTGCAGCACGCTATCGTGCAGATCGCGGCTGAGCGCCTGACGCGCCTCGACAAAAGTGCGTTCACGCCAGGCGAGGAAGAAGAAGTGCCGCTCCAGGAACAGGTCGATCCCCTCCTGTATGCGCAGGGATCGCAGCAGCAGGGCGGGCGACCAGCCATGGCTGGTGCCGACGAACAGGCGCCCGCGCAACTCGCCGGCCTGCACGTAGAAGCTGGAGCCCTGACCGGCGCCGAACACGTCGAGCACGGCATCGGCGAGGTCGGCGGAGCGTTCATGCCGCAGGATGCCCAGCCGGTTCCGCAGCAGCAGGCGCGAACTGTGGGTGGCGTAGAGGAAGGGCGCCTCCCGCGGGGTGACGCCGAGCAGGCTGTCGACCTGCTTTTGCGGCAGGGTGAGGTGGCGCACGCCGTCGGCATCGCCGAGCACGCAATGGACGGCATCCTCGTCCGCATCCTCCCACAGGAAGGCGCAGTAACGGGCGGCCATCAGCTGCGACACCTGTTCGATGATGAACTGTTCGAGCGACTTCTGGAAGGAGAGGCCCACGCCCTGCAAACGTTCCGTCCAGCTGATGAGACGCTGTTCGAGGATGGACATGCTGAGTATCGACGCGGCGATGACGCAGCCGATCAGGACGGTGAGGCTGTCCACCGCCCGATCCGTGCCGGCGAGATGTCGGGCCGAGCTCCACCCCTCATAATAGCCTCGAGCCATGAAGGTGAACATCAGGCAGGCGACGATCACGACGATGGCGCCCCGGCCGAAACGGTCTGACGCGGACCATGCGACGAAGAACAGGCATCCGAGCGCGGCGATCTGCAGGGGTTCGCAGAGCGCGATCACCGTCAGGAAGATGATGAGATCGAGGATCAGGAACAGCGGGCGCAGCAGCAGGCCGAAGGGGGGCGTCAGCGAATGCTGCGCGATGCTGATCGCCGCCCAGATCCAGATGCCGCTTTTCAGCAGCAGCGAGACTTCCGCGAAATCGGCTTCGTTGCCGAGGATCGCGCCGACCTGCCATGTGGCGGCAGCGCAAAAGGCGACGCGAGAGATGGCAAATCCCAGCGTCGGCGAACGTCCCAGCCATAGCACCAGGCGATCCATCATGGATGTGGTCGCCAAGGGCATTCCAGTCATGGTGAAATTTGTCCCCCGACAGCTCCCACGTCAAAAAAGTTTGCGCATGGACAGGGGCGAAAAGCAACCAATATTGGTGTCATGACGCGGCTGTTCCGCCCGATTTCAGGACAGATGGGATGATGGCGCCTTCTGTTTTCGGGCGATAAGGGTGGCCTCATGGCGACGCTCATCACCCCGGCCATTGTCTGTGCGTTGCGGGCGCATGGCGAGCATGGTGCGATCGCGCGCCTGCTGACGCCCGACCATGGGCTGACGGCGGGCTATGTGCGCGGGGGGCGGTCGCGGGCGCTGCGCCCCGTGCTGCTGCCGGGCAATGCCGTGAAGGCGGAGTTTCGCGCGCGTACCGAGGAGCAGCTTGCCGGGCTGACGGTCGAGCTGGAGCATAGCCGCGCCCCGTTGCTGGCCGAGCCGCTGCCCGCCGCTGCGATCGATTGGGCCTGTGCGCTGACGGCGGCGGCGCTGCCGGAAGGGACTCCCTATCCGGCGCTGTACCAGGCGCTGGACGGCGTGCTGGGCGCGGTGGAGGCGGCTCCGGCGGCGCGGGGCTGGGCGGTGGCGCTGATCCGATATGAGTTGCTGATGCTGGCGGAGCTTGGCTTTGGCCTTGACCTTGGGCGCTGCGCGGCGACGGGAAGGCAGGGCGATCTGGCCTATGTCAGCCCGCGCAGCGCGGCGGCGGTCAGTCGCGAGGGGGCGGCCGGCTATGAGGATCGGCTACTGCCGCTGCCCGCTTTCCTGCTGGAGGGCGGCGGCGGGGATTGGCCCGCGATACTCGACGGATTGCGGCTCACCGGCTTCTTTCTGGAGCGGTCTGTGCTGACCGACTGGCGCGCCGATGTGCTGGCGGCGCGGGAACGGCTGGTCGATCGGCTCAAGAGAGCGGTTGCCTAAACCCTTGCGCGCGCGGCGGGGGCTTCATAAGGGGCGGGCACGAGATGGAAGGAGTTGCCCCATGTTGATCGCCCTGTTCCCCGGAGATGGTATCGGCCCGGAGATCGTCGCGCAGGCAAAGCGCGTGCTGGACGCGCTGGCGATCCCCGGCCTCACCTATGAGGAGGGGCTGGTCGGCGGCGCGGCCTATAAGGCGGTGGGCCATCCGCTGCCGCCCCAGACGCTGGAACTGGCAAAGCGCGCCGATGCGATCCTGTTCGGGGCGGTGGGCGATCCGAGCTGCGACTCACTGGAGCGGCATCTGCGGCCTGAACAGGCTATCCTTGGCTTGCGTAAGGAACTGGGGCTGTTTTCGAACCTGCGTCCGGCCAAGGTCTTTCCCGAACTGGCGGACGCCTCTGCGCTCAAGAAGGAGGTGGCGAGCGCCATCGACCTCCTGATCGTGCGCGAGACGAATGGCGACGTCTATTTCGGCGAGAAGGGCATGCGCAAGACGCCGGAAGGGCTGCGCGAGGGCTATGACATCATGTCCTATAATGAGGAGCAGGTGCGCAAGATCGCGCATCAGGGCTTCCAGGCGGCGGGCGCGCGCCGGGGCAAGCTCTGCTCGGTCGACAAGGCCAATGTGCTGGAGACGAGCCAGTTGTGGCGCGACGTGGTGATCGAGGTGTCGGAAGACTATCCGGATATCGCACTCAGCCACATGTATGTCGACAATGCGGCGATGCAGCTGGTGCGCGATCCGGGCCAGTTCGACGTGATCGTCACTGGCAACATGTTCGGCGATATCCTGTCGGATCAGGCGAGCATGTGCGTGGGGTCGATCGGCATGCTCGCATCGGCGACGCTCAACGACAGCAATCAGGGTCTGTATGAACCGATCCACGGCTCCGCGCCGGATATTGCCGGGCAGGGCAAGGCCAATCCGCTGGCAACGGTTCTGTCGGCGGGCATGATGCTCCGCTACTCGCTGGGCATGCCGGAGCAGGCTGACCGGATCGAGGCGGCTGTCGCCAAGGCGCTTGCCAACGGCGCGCGCAGCTTTGACCTGGGCGGCACGATGAGCACGGTTGAAATGGGCGACGCCGTGCTGGCGGCGCTCGCGTAAGGAACAGGCGATGAAGCGCAAGAGCGGGCAGGACCCGGAGATCACGAAGAACTGGCGTCCGGCCACTCTGGCGGTGCGCGGCGGCAGCGCGCGCAGCGAATATGGCGAGACGTCCGAAGCGCTGTTCCTGACCAGCGGCTACAGCTATGACCGGGCCGAGGACGCCGCCGCCCGCTTCGCTGGCGAGCAGCAGGGCATGACCTATTCGCGGCTCCAGAACCCGACGGTGGAGATGCTGGAGAAGCGTATCGCGCTGCTGGAAGGGGCGGAGGCGTGCCGCTCGACCGCGAGCGGGATGGCGGCGATGACGGCGGCTCTGCTCTGCCAGCTGTCCGCGGGCGACCATGTCGTGGCGGGCAAGGCGCTGTTCGGCTCCTGCCGCTGGCTGACCGACACGCTGCTGCCCAAGTTCGGGATCGAGACGACCACCGTCGATGCGACCGACAACGCGGCCTGGGAAGCGGCGATCCGGCCCAACACCAAGGTCTTCTTCTTCGAGACGCCGGCCAATCCGACCATGGACGTGGCGGACATGGCGGCGATCTGCGGCATCGCCAAGGCGCATGGCATCGTCAGCGTGGTCGATAATGCCTTTGCGACGCCCGCGCTCCAGCGGCCGATGGAGTTCGGCGCGGATGTCGTCGCCTATAGCGCGACCAAGATGATGGACGGGCAGGGCCGTGTCCTTGCCGGCGCGATCTGTGGCACCGAAGAATTCATCATCAACACGCTGCTGCCCTTCCACCGCAACACCGGGCCGACGCTTGCCGCGTTCAACGCGTGGGTGGTGCTGAAGGGGCTGGAGACGCTGGACCTGCGTATCCGCCGCCAGAGCGAGAATGCGCTGAAGGTCGCGAAATTCCTGGAGGGCCGAGTGGCGAAAGTGCTCTATCCGGGACTGGAGAGCCATCCGCAGCACGCGCTGGCAATGAAGCAGATGGAGATGGCTGGCCCTATCTTCTCGCTCTATGTCGGCGGCGGACGGGCGGAGGCGCATGGCCTGCTCAACGGCCTAGAACTGGTCGACATCAGCAACAATATCGGCGACTCACGATCGCTGATGACGCATCCTGCCTCCACCACCCATTTCGGCATGGCGGAAGCGGCGCGGCTGGAGGTGGGCATCACCGAGGACATGCTGCGCCTCAACGTGGGCCTTGAAGACCCGGACGATGTGATCGAGGATCTGGATCGTGCGCTGAAGTCGATAGGGCGTTGACGAATTAGGGGGAGAAAGCGCATTTCTGACGTCGTGAACGCACTTTTCCCCTTCCATGCGACCACGCGCGATATCAACGTGCATGTCGCCGTCACCTTCCTGCCTGAACAGTCGGAGCCGGACCGGGGCCGATGGTTCTGGGCCTATCATATCCGCATAGAGAATGACGGGGATCAGCCGGTCCAGCTGCTGACCCGTCACTGGGTCATTACCGATGGGCGCGGCACGCAGCATCGGGTCGATGGAGACGGGGTCGTGGGGGAACAGCCAGTGGTGCAGCCGGGCAAAAGCTATGACTATGTGTCGGGCTGCCCGCTCAACACGCCGACCGGCTCGATGAAGGGCCATTATCACATGATCGGCGCCAGCGGCGAGACGTTCGACATCGCCATTCCGCATTTCGCGCTGATCGCGCCGGCGGTGGCCGAATGAAGCGTACCCATTTGCCGCTGAACGGCCTGCGCGTGCTGGATGCGGCGGCACGGCACCTGTCCTTCACGCGCGCGGCGGACGAACTGGCGGTGACGCCGGCCGCCGTTGGGCAACAGATACGTGCGCTGGAGGACCTACTGGGCGTCGTTCTGTTCCGCCGCACGCCAAAGGGGCTGGAACTGACGGCGGAAACCGAAGCGGGCCTCGCCGCCCTGCGTGCGGGCTTCCTGGAGTTCGAGGAGGCGGTGCGCGCCATGCAGGCGGGCCAGTCCAGCTCCTCGCTCACCATCGCCGCGCCGCGCGACATCACCGCGAAATGGCTTCAGCCCCGCCTCGCCGGCTATGCGGCCAGCCAGCCGGACCTCAAATTCGCGTTGGTGGCGGCGGACGAGACGCTGGACTTTACCGAGGCCAATCTCGACATAGCGTTGCGCCTGGCCGACGGAGCGGGCGAGCATGAGGGCATCAAGCTGGGCGAAGCCGCATTCGTGACGGTGGAGGCAGCGGCCGGCGGGCCTGAGCATCGGATCGACTGGCCAGGGTGCCCAGATTCCGACGGCGCGGCGACGATCCGGGTGGCGGACGCGGGCCTTGCCATCGAGGCGGCGGCAAACGGCTTTGGGCGCGCTTGCGTGCCGATGCTGCTGGCGGAGGCCGACATTGCTGGCGGACGTGTGCGGCAGATCGGGGATGCGCTGCCATCGCCGCTCGCTTATTGGCTGATCGCGCCTCTGCCCCAATGGCGCCAGAAGAAGGTCAAGGCCCTGGTCGACGCTCTGACCAGCTGAACGCCCTTGATCGGCGGATGAGCGTCCGGGATCGGATGATGCGGAGGAGGGGAAATGATCTTTCGCGGCAGGAAGGGAGCGGCGCTGGGCCTTGGGCTGTTCCTCGGGCTCGCTTCGCCTTTGCAGGCGCAGGCCCCCTACATCCCCGACGTAACCGAGGCGCGGGAGAAGCAATGGCGCCAGTTCGTGGCCGAGGCGCAGGCGGCCTATGCTGCTGGCGACGCAAGCGGCGTGAACAGCTCGCGCATGGCGCTGGCGATTGCCGAGAATCTGTTCGGCCCTGACGACCCGCGCACGCTGGTTTCCGCCAATGATCTTGCCCTGCAGCTGGAAGCAACGGGCCGTGTTCGGGAGTCTGAAGGCCTGCTGCGAAGGGTATTTGAGAGCGCGCGTCGGACGCGGGGAGAGGATGATCCCACGACCCAGCTGGCGCTGGAAAATCTGATCGACTTCTATATCGCGCGCAAACGCTATGACATGGCGGCGCCGCTCGCCGACTATGCGCTGAGCAGTTTTCGTCGGACGACCGGTAAGGAGAGCCAGCGCAGCCAGCGGATGGCAAAGCTGATCGCGTCGCTGCCCAAGGCGGAAAGTGGACGGGTGGAGGCTTCCGAAGAAAAGAAAGTGGGACAGTCCTTGCCCAATACCGTGGAAAACACGGTGGAAAAGACGACGACCAAGAATTCGGCCCAACAGTAAAGACCCGTGAAACGGCGCTTTTTTTCCCAGAGGGGGCATTATTAACCAAAGTTATAATTCATCTGTGCAATTGTGAGCCGCAAGTTAATCGTTATTGCTGCGCCCATCGGAGGGGGACTGAAGTTTCCATAGCTTATCGCTGGTCGATCGACCTGTCGAAGCCTGGAAGTGAGAGACGGCTCCGAACGATAAGCCTATGGGTCGCAAAGGGCGGGCGGCCGGTGTCATGCCGGTCGCCCGTTTCGTCATCGGCAGGCTCGATCGTCACCGGCCTTGAGCAGCGGGACCCCGGATCAAGTCCGGGGTGACGAAGCGGGACATGTCTTATGAGACTGCTGAGCTTGCCCCGTAGGGAATGACATGCCGGCTGATTGGACATCATTGCAACCATCGAAACGGGCGAACTCGCCATCGGAAACGCCGCCCACGAAACCGCCGAGTCGATCGAGTCGGGCCTGTCGTTCACCATCAAGCTTAACTGGATTAAGTTCGCGGCATAGGCGGCTCGATATAGACCGGCGCTTCCAACTATAACGTTCGTAATAGAGCCAAAGTTATTTTTTCGCGTCTACAGCATTAAAATGGTTAACAAAAGTTGAAACTTCGTGACTCATTTAGGGACCGAAGAATAAAACCGG
This sequence comes from Sphingobium bisphenolivorans, assembly GCF_000412635.1. Taxonomy (GTDB): domain Bacteria; phylum Pseudomonadota; class Alphaproteobacteria; order Sphingomonadales; family Sphingomonadaceae; genus Sphingobium; species Sphingobium bisphenolivorans. The sequence goes on along the minus strand of NZ_ASTG01000010.1, from coordinate 2,612 downwards.
GCATCGGGTCAGTAGATAAAAATCTTGATGATTAACCGGGGTGGTGTCGGACGCTGAATACGTCCGGCAGCGGCAGATTGCTGACAACGGGCACTAGCTGATCCGCTAATGCCATGATGTCTGGGAAGGCAAGGTTCGTGCGCGGAAATGGCGTTTCGGACATGCTTCCTTGCGCGCGTCTTCCTGCCCCATGGCGACAAGTTGGGGATGGACAATGGATTTCGAGCGCGATTGGAATGCCGAGGGCGACGCCGACCGCCAGCAGGCGCTGCATCCGGAAGCGGCTGCGGCTCCGAAGGCCAAGCACATCCACCATGCGAGCGCCCAACATGCGGGCACGATGCGTACCGTGGCGCCGGATGCCTCGGGCGTGGTCGTGCTGCCCGCCGGCACCGACATCAACCAGATCGAAGTGGCTGGCCGCAACTTGATCGTCCATCTGCCCGACGGCACGGAGCTCGTCATCCTGGATGGCGCGGTCTTCACGCCGCGCCTGGTGGTGGGCGATGTTGAAATTCCGGCGGTGAACCTGGCCGCGTTGCTGATCGGGGAAGAGCCGCAGCCCGCCGCAGGTCCGGCGCGCAGTTCCGGCGGGAATTTCATCGGGCCCGATGGAGATGTGGGCGACCCGCATGGGCTGGGCGACCTGCTGCCCCCAACCGAGCTGGTCTTCAGCGAGCCCGAACAGCGCGAGATCCTGCCCTTCGCACCCGGCAGCGAGCCGGAAGTGGTCATCGTCACGCCTAACCAGCCAGCCGGCGCGATCGACGCGACGGCAGGTGTCAGCGAAGCAGGATTGCCCGCGCGTAACGGCGAGCCCGCCGGTACGGCTGCCGCAACCGATAGCGAACGCACCAGCGGCACGATCCAGATCACGGCGCAGGACGGCCTTGCCGGCATGACCATCAATGGCGTGGCGATCACGACCGTCGGCCAGACGATCACGACGCCGCTGGGCGTGCTCACCATCACCTCCATCACGCCAGCCGCGATCGGCTATGATTATGTGCTCAGCGACAATGTCGTTGGTGCGCCGCCGGCCGAGGTCTTTACGGTCGTAGTGACGGATGATGATGGCGACAGCGCCACCGCCACGCTCAGCATCGCGATCGCTGACGATGCGCCGCAGGCGCGGAGCGATACGGATCTGGTGGCGGCGGGCACCTATGGCCCCGAAATCGGCAATGTCGTGACGGGCGCGGGCACGACCTCGGGCGCTGTGGGCGCCGATGTGAGCGGCGCGGACGGCTTTGCCGCGGCGGGGGCGGTGGTCGGCGTGGCGGCGGGCTCCGGCGGGGCGGCGATCGACAGCGCCACTACGGTGGGCCGCGCCATTCAGGGCCAATATGGCGTGCTGACGCTGAACAGCGACGGCAGCTACAACTATGTCCGGTCAGCCGGCACGCCCGGCGGTGTCAGCGACAGCTTCACCTATACGGTTCGCGATGGCGACGGCGACCTGTCGCCCGCGACGTTGACGATCAACATCGGTGACAGCGGCTCGATGATCACCTCCGTCCCGACCTCTGGCGCGGGCACGCTGGTGGATGAATCGGGGCTGGGCACCGACAATCGGCCGGGCGAGTCCCCCGGCTCCAACGCGCCCGCGCTGATCGAGACGACCAGCGGCACCATCACCTATGTTGCGCCCGACATGCCGGCGACGGTGGCGATCAACGGCGTGACCGTGACCGCCGTGGGCCAGCAGATCAGCGGCACGAGCGGCACGCTGACGATCACGGGCATCGCGCCGGGATCGATCACCTACAGCTATACGGTAACCGACAACACGGCGGGCGATAACGTCACCGACAGCTTCACCGTCGTGGTGACCGACGTCGATGGCGACAAGTCTGCCCCGGCCGATCTGGTTATCACCATCAAGGACGACGTGCCGACGGCGCAGGACGACGTGGTCCAGCAGCAGGCCGAAAACGCGCCGGTCGTCATCAATGTCTTCGCCAACGACGTGTTCGGCGCGGACGGCGTTGACACGCACAATGCGGCGAAGGTCACGATCGTCAGCGGCCCTGCCGCAGGCGGCGTCAGCTATGATGCATCGACCGGGCTCTTCACCTTCACGCCTGCGCCTGGCCAGGAAGGCACGGCAAGCTTCGTCTATCAGATCGAGGATGGCGATGGCGATAAGTCGCAGGCCACCGTCACCATCACGCTCCAGCCGGACTCGACCCCGACCGTGCAGGTCGGCGCGGAGGCCGATACGCAAGTCGATGAGGCGGCGCTGAACCCGAACGGCTCAAACGCTGCCTCCAATGCGGAAACGGCGACCGGCGCGCTGGTGGTGACGACCGGCAACGACAGCGTCGGATCGCTGGTGGTGGGCGGTGTCGACGTCACCAACGGCGGCGTGGTGAAGGGCGCTTACGGCACGTTGGCGGTGACCGGTTCGCCGGCGGCCGGCTATGGGTATAGCTACACGCTGGAAACGAGCACGTCGGGCGACAACAGGCATGACGACTTCGCCGTGACCGTGACCGACAGCGATGGCGATCCGGCCTCGACGACGCTCAGCATCGCCATCGTAGACGACAGGCCGCAGGCACTCCCCGACACCGATGCGGTGGCTGCGGGCAGCTTCGGGCCTGAAGCGG
>NZ_ASTG01000009.1 GCF_000412635.1 Sphingobium bisphenolivorans | reverse complement strand
CGACACGCGGATTATGATTCCGCTGCTCTAACCAGCTGAGCTACTCCGCCCCATGGGCAACCCGCGAGGGGCAATGCCCTGCGGTGAGGCGGCGCTATAAGCAGCGGGAGCGGGCCGGTCAACGGGGTTTGATGCGCCGTCGATAAATCTCTTTGCCGGCATGCTTTTCACAAGGGCGCGGAAAATATGCGCGGCACGATGGTTACTGCGCTTTTTGCGCTTGCAATCAAAGGCCCACGTTGCACTAATGTTGCAATGCACAACCGGGGTAGCCCCGAGGGAGGATCGACGCTTTGCCCTTCCACGAAATGTTTGAGCCTGATGGTTCGATACGCCCCTGCTATGCGGAAGTGCAGAATTGGGTGGAGCGGACCGGCATCGCCGGGCTCAATCGTCGGTTGGATGAGGCAGAGGCGATCTTCCGGCGGATCGGCATCACCTTTGCCGTCTATGGTGAGGGCGGCGATCCGGAGCGGCTGATCCCGTTCGACCTGTTGCCGCGCATCTTCACCGCGCAGGAATGGCGGGTGCTGGACCGGGGCATCAAGCAGCGGGCGCGGGCGCTCAATGCCTTCCTGCACGACGTCTATCATCGCGGAGAGATCGTGAAGGCGGGGATCATTCCGGCCGACATCATCTACCAGAACAGCGCCTATCTGGCGGAGATGGCGAACTTCACGCCGCCGGGGAAGGTCTATAGCCATATCGTCGGCATCGACATCGTGCGCACCGGACCAGCACGGTTTGAGGTGCTGGAGGATAATTGCCGCACGCCATCGGGCGTCTCCTACATGCTCGAAAATCGGGAGATCATGACGCGCATGTTCCCCGAACTGTTCGGACAGGGGCTGGTCGCGCCGGTCGATGATTATCCCGCCGAATTGCTGAAAAGCCTGAAGGAAGTCGCGCCGCCTGCGTGCAAGGGCGATCCGGTGGTGGTGGTGCTGACGCCGGGTTCGCTCAACAGCGCCTATTATGAGCACAGCTTCCTTGCCGACCTGATGGGCGTGGAGCTGGTGGAGCCGGCGGACCTGTTGGTCGACGATGACCGGGTGTGGATGAAGACGACGTTGGGACCGAAAGCGGTCGATGTCATCTACCGCCGGATCGATGACGAATATATCGATCCGCTGGTGTTCAGGCCCGACAGCCTGCTCGGCATTCCCGGCATCTTCAACGTTTATCGCAATGGCGGGGTGACGCTGGCGTCGGCGCCGGGAGCGGGGATCGCGGACGACAAGGCGGTCTATATCTATGTGCCCGAGATGATCCGCTTCTACCTCGGCGAGCGGCCGATCCTCGACAATATCCAGACATGGCAGTGCGGCAAGCCTGACGAGTGCGCCTATGTGCTGGAGCATCTGCAAGAGCTGGTGGCCAAGGAGGTGCATGGATCGGGCGGTTACGGCATGTTGATCGGGCCGAAATCCACGCGGGAGGAGATAGATGCCTATGCCGCGCGGATCAGGGCCAATCCGGCCGAGTTCATCGCGCAGCCCACGCTCGACCTTTCCACCGTGCCGACGCTGGGGCCGGCGTCTATCGTCGGGCGGCACGCAGATTTCCGGCCTTATTGCCTGGTGGGCAAGCAGATCCGGCTGGTGCCCGGCGGGCTGACGCGGGTGGCGCTGACCGAAGGGTCGCTGGTGGTGAATTCCAGCCAGGGGGGCGGGGTCAAGGATACGTGGGTGTTGCAGGAATGAGGATGGACGCACGCATATTTGCTCCAGGAGGGGCTGCAAATGGCACTGTTCTGCGCTTCCGGTGCTCACGTGCCATGAGCACGCTGCGCTCCGGTTCTCAAACAGCACCGTTTTCGCCTCCTCCTGAAGCAAATCTACGCACATCCATGGGGACGCCCCGCCGACATCCGTTCGCCCTGAGCTTGTCGAAGGGGTTTCTTTTCTTGAATGGGCGAGAAAGGCCTCGACAGGCTCAGCCCGAACGGAGGGGAGGAAACTCCGCATGCTGAGCCGGACCGCCGAAAATCTCTTCTGGATGGCGCGCTATATGGAGCGGGCGGAGGCGACGGCGCGGCTGCTCACCATGGGGCAGCGCATGGCGATCCTGCCCGGCGCGCATCATCGAGAGGAATGGCGATCCGTGGTGCGGGCGACCGGCGCGCTCAATCATTTTCCGGACGACCGGCAGGTGACGGAGAGTGACGCGGTCGAGTTCCTGATGCTCGACCTGGACAATCCCTCCTCGATCCGCTCCTGCCTGCTCAAGGCCCGCGCCAACGCCAAGTCCGCGCGAACGATGCTGACGCAGGACATGTGGGAGGCGCTGAATGAGGGCTGGCGCAAGCTCGACAGCTATGACGTGGCGGAAGCGCGGCAGCAGCTTCCGGTGCTGATCGACTGGGTGAAGACGCGGGTCATGACCTTTCGCGGCGCGGCGCATTCGGGGCAGTTGCGCAATGAGGGCCATGACTTCCTGCGCACCGGCTCCGCGCTGGAGCGGGCGCAGATGACGTTGCGGCTGCTGGACGTCAAATATTATGTGCTGCTGCCCGAAACCGAAGTGGTGGGCGGCAATCGCGACCATTATCAGTGGACGTCGGTGCTTTACGCGCTGTCGGGGGCGCGGGCTTTCCACCATGTTTATGGCGGGGCCTACACGCCCTGGCAGATCACCGATTTTCTGATGCTGAACCGGCTTTTTCCGCGCAGCGTGGCCTATTGCTACGACCAGTTGGCCTATCGGCTCAACCGGCTGGCGGGCTGGCACGACGCGCGCGCGGCTTGCCATGACACGGTGCGGCAGATGGTGACGGACCTGGAGAAGCTGGACAGCGGAGAGATATTCCGGATCGGCCTGCATGAAACCATTCAGAATGGCCTAGCGGCCACCAATCGGCTGGGGGCGGAAGTCGCCCAGGCCTATCATTTTGGTTGAGGAGGTAAGGGCAAGGTGAAACTGCTCGTCCGGCATCAGACGATCTACCGTTATCAGACGGTAGCCGGGCGGCTGGCGATGCGGCTGAAGCTGATGCCGGTCGACACTCCCGCACAGCAGGTGCTGAACTGGCAGGTCAGCATCAATGACGAGCCGGTCGAGGGATTTCGCCTGAACAGCTTTGGCGAGATGGAGGCGATCTGGATCAGGAACGACCTGATCGACAATGCCGTCATCGTCGCGGAAGGGCTGGTCGAGACGCAGGAACGGCATGGCGTGCTGGGATCGCTGAACTGCGCCGTCGATCCGCGCTACTTCCTGCGCGCGACGCGGCTGACGCAGAGTTCCGACGCGATCGAAGCTATGGTGGGCGGACTTGCGGTCGATGAAGGACCGCTGGCGCGCCTTCATGCCCTGTCTGCCGCGGTGCGCGGGGCGGTCGCCTATCGAGGCGGAGTCACGACCAGCATGACGACGGCTTCGGAGGCCTTCGCACTGGGGGCCGGGGTGTGTCAGGACCATGCGCAGGTCTTCATCGCCGGCGCTCGTGCCATGGGCCTGCCTGCCCGCTATGTCTCGGGCTATCTGCTCGCGGAGGAAGGTAATGTCCTGCACGAAACCCATGCCTGGGCGGAGGCGCTGGTGCCCGAGCTTGGCTGGGTAGGGTTCGATCCCTCCAACGGGGTTTGCGTGACGGAGCGCTATCTGCGCCTGGCGTCCGGCCTTGATGCTGACGACGCTGCGCCGATCCGCGGATGCGTCACGGTAGGCGGCGAGATCTGGATTGACGCCGACGTCCGGATCGCGCAGGCGGAGGACGGGGTGGAAGAGCGCCAGTTGCAACAGCAGCAGCAGCAGATGGCCCGGCTGACCACCGCGCTGGAGTGACGAACGACAGGGAGCCCGGCGGGCGATGACCTATTGTGTGGCGGTGCGCGTCGATGAGGGGCTGGTCATGCTGTCCGACACCCGCACCAATGCGGGAATGGACAATATCGCCCGCTTTCGGAAGAGCTTCACCTACAGCGTGCCAGGCGAGCGCGCGATCGTGATGATGTGTTCGGGCAACCTGTCCATTACGCAGGGCGTCAAGGCGATGCTGGGCCGGGCGATCAAGGATTCACAGCTGGACCCGGACATAGAGACGATCCTGAACTGTCCGACGATGCACCGCGTCGCGCAGATCGTGGGCGAGGGCATGTGCACCATGCAGGGCATCTATCGCAGCACGATCGAGATGCAGGGTTCGGGCGCGGATGCCTCCATTCTGGTGGCGGGGCAGCGCAAGGGGGGCAAGCCGCGCGTCTATCTCATCTACTCCGCCGGCAATTTCATCGAAGCGACGGAGGACACGCCCTTCTTCCAGATCGGCGAGCATAAATATGGCAAGCCGATCCTCGACCGGATCATCAAGCGCGGCACCAGCCTGGAGGACGCGACCAAGGCGGTGCTGGTGTCGATGGATTCGACGCTGCGATCGAACCTGTCCGTCGGCATGCCGCTGGACCTGACGGTGATCGAGCGGGACAAGTTCGACTTCCGTACCCGCACCCGGATCGAGGCGGACAATGAGGAGTTTCAGCTGCTTTCGCATAGTTGGTCGGCGGCACTGCGGCGCGGGTTCGAGGACCTGCCGAACGTGATCGATTGAGCTGTTTTCGTCGTACCGGCGACAGTCGGGATGGCGAACCTGAAGAATGCCTGCTCCTGCGTGCGCAGGAGCAGGCTTTGCCAAATTGGCGGGCCACTCGACGCAGACCCACTTCCCGACGCCCAAGCAAATCCATCGGGACGATGGGCTTGCGCGTTCAGCCCCGAGCCTTATTTCATCGCGACGAACGAATCTTACAGGCCGGGGACATCAGATGACCGCAACCCATTCCACTCGCATGCTGATCCTGGGCTCCGGCCCGGCGGGTCTGTCGGCCGCCATCTATGGCGCGCGAGCGGGTCTGGCGCCGATCGTCGTGCAGGGGATGCAGCCGGGCGGTCAGCTGACCATCACCACCGATGTCGAAAATTACCCCGGCTTCCGCGACGTGATCCAGGGGCCCTGGCTGATGGAGCAGATGCAGGCGCAGGCCGAGCATGTCGGCGCGCAGATGATGTACGACCAGATCGTCGATGTCGATCTGTCGGAACGGCCCTTTCGCCTGACCGGCGACAGCGGCACGCGCTATTTCGCGGACAGCCTGGTGATCGCCACCGGCGCGCAGGCGAAATGGCTGGGCGCCGAGGGCGAGCAGCTGCTGCAGGGCAAGGGCGTGTCGGCCTGCGCGACCTGCGACGGCTTCTTCTATCGCGGCAAGAAGGTGGTGGTGATCGGCGGCGGCAACACGGCTGTCGAGGAGGCACTGTACCTCACCAATCACAGTCATGACGTGACCCTGATTCATCGCCGCGATTCGCTGCGGGCGGAGAAAATCCTGCAGCAGCGGTTGTTCGCCCATCCCAATATCAAGGTGCTCTGGAACCAGGCGGTGGAGCGCTTTGTCGGCGGCGGCAATCCGGAAGGGCTGGTCGGCGTCGATCTGATCGACACGGTAACCGGCCACAGGTCGCATGTCGAAACAGATGGCGCCTTCGTCGCGATCGGGCATCAGCCGGCGACCGAGCTGTTCGTCGACAAGCTGCCGATGGACGAGGGTTATCTGCTGGTTGAGAAGGGCACCACCAAGACCGCCGTTCCGGGGGTGTTCGCGGCGGGTGACGTCAGCGACAAAATCTATCGTCAGGCGGTGACGGCGGCCGGCATGGGCTGCATGGCGGCGCTGGACGTCGAGAAGTTCCTGGCGGAGGCGGACTTCGAGGCGGTTGCGGCGGAGTGAAGGCCGTTTGAGATTATGAGGTTCGTCATCCCCGCGCAGGCGGGGATCCATCTCCCGGCCGAAGCGCCTGATGCAGCGTTGGGAGATGGGTTCCCGCTTTCGCGGGAATGACGAAAGAAGATTGGTTACGCTGCAGGAGCCGTCGGAGCCCTAACCTCAGCCTTCTACCTTCGCCTTCGCGAACGCGACCAGCGTTCCGAATGTCTCGAACGTGTCGCCGTCGATATCGTCATCCTCGATCAGGATGTCGAAGCGGTCTTCCATTTCGGTAAGCAGACCGGCGACCGCCATGGAGTCCAGCTCCGGCAGAGCGCCAAACAGCGGCGTGTCGGCATTGAACCCGTCCACGCGCTCCTGCGAGAGGGACAGGACGTCGCGCAGCAAGCTGCGCATCCGCGTTTCGATATTCATTGGCTGGTCGACCAGTTGAGAATTTCCTGCCCGCATGGTGGGCGCCTACTAGTCGTTTCGGGCTCAACCTACAAGCGCGGAAATGGCGGTACGCGCGGCAGGCAGCCAGGTTGAGGCGAAGCGCGGGTTGAAGAAGTCGAGCCGATGCAGCGTCGTCCGCTCCTCCATCCAGTCGCTCTTATACCCATTGTCGCCGGTGCCATAGTCGATCAGTGCGACCCGATCTCCATCGATCGCGTCGGCGAACATGGCGTGGCTGAGCAGGGTGCCGGGGGAGGCGCCGTCAAAGGCCTGGTCATGGGCGAGCTTGTGGATCAGCGCGACGCCATTTTCCACCGTCCAGAATTGCGCCGCCACAGGCTGATCCTCCAGCCGGACAAATCCCAGACGCAGCGTCCCCGCTGCGCCTTCCCGCTGGGCCAAGGTGCGCAGGAAATTCAGATTGGGTTCGGGCTGTTTCCAGCTGCGCGCATGGACGGCGGCATAGTCACGCCAGAGCGCGTCCGTCAGTTCTCGGCCGATGCTGAGGGTGAAGCGGCTGGCGCGCGCCTTGCGCTGGACCAGGTTGCGCAGGCGGCCGGGGCGCGCCGCCCAATATTCCGCGAAGCTGCGGCCATTCGGGCGCAGCAGATAGCGGCCGCCCATGGGCCGCTTGAGGCCGAACCATCCGGCCCGGCGGAATGCGTCAATCAGCAGCGCTGCATCCTCCGTCACGGGATAGAGATCGACCTGAGCACCGTCCTTCAGCAGATTTTGCGCCAGCACCTCGACCAAACGCCGCCGGGTGAGCGCATCGGGCGAACCGAAGAAGATCGGACCCCATTCGAAGCTGTACCAGTTGGCGAGCGCACTCAGCCGCCGCTGATCGGGCGCAAGGAGGAACAGCCAGGCTTCCGCTTCATCTTCCATCGCGCGCAGGATGCGAACCGGTACGCCGTCGAAACAATGATCGTGCAGCGACTCGAGCCAGTCGATCCGGTCGAACAGCGATGCGGTGGATCCACGATCGAGGCGGGTTCCAATTGCTTCGCGCGCGCGGGCCAAGCTCTGATATTCCCTTGTGACGAGCAACGCACTATCTCCCCGGAGCATCATGACCGTAGAGGAAAAGTCTGGAGATGGAGTTAAGCGATCCCATGGCTGATGCGCTGCCTCCTTGCGTGATCGACGGTGCGGCCGTGCTGCCGATCGATCATGTGCTGTTGCATGGTGAGCCAGCGCGGCCCGCGCTGGATGGCCGGTCGGGCTTGCAGAGTTTCGGCGAACTGGAACTGACGCTGGGGCGGCTCGCGGGGTGGCTGGCGGGCTTTGGACTGGAGAAGGGCGCGCGCGTGGCGAGCTGGATCGCCAAGGGACCCGTCGCGGCCCTGATGCCGCTTGCCGCGCCGCGCGCCGGGCTGGTGCATGTGCCGATCAATCCGTTGCTCAAACATGCCCAGGTCGCCCATATATTAGCGGATAGCGGCGCGGCGCTGCTGATCGGCACGGCGAGCCGGCTTGCGACGCTCGCGCCCGAGGACATGCCCGAAGCCTGCGAGGTCCATCGCGAGGATGACGCCGCCGCCGCCATGAGCGGGGGAACGGCGCTTCCTCCCTCGAACGCCAGCCCTGATGATCTGGCAGCGATCCTCTATACCAGTGGGTCGACAGGGCGGCCCAAGGGCGTGATGCTGAGCCACGCCAATCTCTGGCTGGGCGCGGTGTCCGTGGCCGGATATCTCGGAATGACGGCGCAGGACCGGACCCTCTGCGTGCTGCCGTTCAGCTTCGATTATGGGCAGAACCAGCTGTTTTCGACATGGGTTGCGGGGGGCTGCGTTTATCCGCTCGATTATCTGACGCCGCGCGATGTGCTGAAGTCGGTCGACCGGCGCGATATCACCACTCTTGCCGGGGTACCGCCGCTTTGGGTGCAGCTGGCCGAGCTGGACTGGCCGGAGGAGGTGGCGAGCAAGCTCAAGCGGCTTACCAATAGCGGCGGGGCGCTGACGCGGCCCTTGGTGGCGAAGCTGCGATCGCTGTTTCCGCAGGCGGAACTCTATCCGATGTACGGCCTCACCGAAGCGTTCCGCTCCACCTATCTGCCGCCTGCGCTGGTGGAGAGTCATCCGGACAGCATGGGGTCGGCGATCCCGCATGCCGAGATATTGGTCGTGCGCCCTGACGGCAGCCTTGCCGACGATGATGAGACGGGTGAGCTGGTTCATTGCGGGCCGCTGGTCGCGCACGGCTATTGGCGCGATGCTGCGCGCACGGCCGAGCGGTTCAAGCCCGCGCCGCCGGCCTCGCGCTATGGCGGCACGGCGGTCTGGTCCGGGGACACTGTGCGCCGCGATGCGCAGGGTCTGCTCTATTTCGTCAGCCGCGACGACGCGATGATCAAGTCCGCCGGCAACCGCATCAGCCCGACCGAGATCGAGGAAGCCGCCGTTGCGGTCGCCGGCGTGGCGGAGGCGGTCGCGCTGGGCGTCAAGGATGACCGGCTGGGGCAGGCGGTGCTGTTGCTGTTGCGCGGTTCGTCGGCGGAGCTAAAGGCGGAAGTGGAGGCGCGGCTGAAGGCCGAGCTTCCCAACTTCATGCAGCCGCGCGAGATCGTCATGCTCACCGAATTTCCCCGCAATCCCAATGGCAAGACCGATCGCGTGGCGCTGGCGCGGGACTATGCCGCATGAAGCCGATGGGTCCGATCCCGCCCTTCTTCAGCGGCGAAGAGGGCATGCTGCTGATCGGGGGATGCGGGGCGGCGAGCCTGATCGATGAGGCGGGCGACACGCCGCTGTTCGTCTATGACATGGGCGTGGTCGAGCAGCAGATACGCGCGCTGCGCGACGCCATGCCGGCGAAATTGTCGATCCATTATGCGGTGAAGGCGAACCCTTACGCCCCGCTGCTGGCGCGCATGGCGGGGCTGGTCGATGGGTTCGACGTGGCGTCCGGCGGCGAACTGGCGCGGGCGCTGGAAGCCGGGATGGACGCAGCGCATGTGAGCTTTGCCGGGCCGGGCAAGCGCGACGATGAACTGGCGCTCGCCATCGATAGCGGCGCCACGATCAATCTGGAGTCGGAAGGGGAGGCCCGCCGCGCCATCGCGATAGCCGAAAAACGCGGCCGTCGACCCAAGCTGGCGGTGCGCGTCAACCCGGACTTCGACCTCAAGGGCTCCGGCATGCGGATGGGCGGCGGGGCCAAGCCCTTCGGCGTCGATGCGGAACGCGCCGCCGATCTTGCGCGCTGGGTGATCGATGCCGGCGCGGACTGGCGGGGCTGGCATATCTTTGCCGGCAGTCAGGCGCTGGACGCGAACGCCCTTGCCGAGACGCAGGCGGCGACGATCGGGCTTGCCACTCGCCTGTCGGAGGCCGTGGGCGCGGCGCCGCCGCTGGTCAATCTGGGCGGCGGCTTTGGCATTCCCTATTTTCCGGGCGACCAGCGGCTGGACATCCGGCCAATAGGTGATGCGCTCGGCCGAGTGCTGGATGAGCGCGTCGACATCTTGAGGGGCAGCGAGTTCGCCATCGAACTCGGCCGCTGGCTGGTCGGGGAGGCGGGGGTTTATCTAACGCGCGTTATAGACGTTAAGAAGAGCCAGGGCGAAATCTTCGTCGTGGTCGACGGCGGGCTGCATCATCAACTGGCGGCGAGCGGCAATTTCGGCACGGTGGTCAAGCGTAACTATCCCATCGCGGTCGCCAACCGCTATGGCGCACCTGCCGCACAGGAAGCGGTGACCGTCGTGGGGTGTCTCTGCACTCCGATCGACCGCCTGGGGGACAAGGTTGGGCTGCCGCCAGTCAATGAGGGCGACGTGATCGCGATCTTCGTTGCGGGCGCCTACGGGGCGTCGGCAAGTCCTGCCGCCTTCCTCGGACATCCTCCCGCGCACGAACTGTTACTTGGCTGATTTGCCAGCAACTTAACAACTAACGGTATCTTTACCCTTTGGGGGCAAGAAGGCGGTCGAAGCCATGTGCTCGACGGCCGTCCATCCTCCTTGGCGGGGGCCTTCAGCGCAGCCGCAAGTGAGGGATGAAGATATGCGTTTCCTGTCGGTTTCTCGGGCATTGATCGGCGCATCCTTGCCGGCCATCGCCCTTTCGGGCTGCGCTTCGGGTGGCGGCGGCGGGGCGCAACTGCCGCCTGCCTCTTTCGTTTCCACGCAGGAGGGGCCGGGTGAGGAATATGTCATCGGCCCGCTAGATGACCTCACCATCTTCGTGTGGCGCAATCCCGAACTGGGCGCGAAGGTTCAGGTGCGGCCCGACGGGCGCATTACCACGCCGCTGATCGCCGACATGCCGGCCGTGGGCAAGACGCCCAAGCAACTGGGTGACGACCTGAAGACCGCGCTTTCCAAATATATCGAAAATCCGCTGGTATCGGTGATCGTCAACAATTTCTCCGGCACGTTCAGCCAGCAGGTGCGGATCGTCGGCGCGACGGAAAAGCCGGCGTCCATCCCGTATCGCGCGAACATGACGCTGCTCGATGCGATGATTTCGGTCGGGGGCTTAAGCGAATATGCGGCGGGCAACAAGGCTCGGCTGGTGCGGTTCAACCGGGAAACAGCGAAGCAGCAGGAATATAATGTCCGCATCGGCGATCTGCTGAAGCGCGGCGACAGCAAGGCCAATGTGATGCTGGCCCCTGGCGACGTCATCATCATCCCCGAAAGCATGTTCTGACCATGGCCGCGCTTGTCGATGAGCTGCTGGTCGTTCTGCACGGCATATGGAACCGGCGCTGGCTGGCGCTGGCGGTCGCGTGGGGCGTTGCCATGCTGGGCTGGCTGGGCATCGCGCTGATCCCCAACAGCTATGAATCGAAGGCGCGGGTGTATGTGAACACCCAGTCGCTGCTGGAGGACAAGGTGGGCATCACCCAGGTCCAGTCGCAGCAGGCGCTGGATCGGGCGCGCCAGACGCTGGCGAGCACGGAGAATCTGGAGCGGGTGGTCAAGGAAACCGACCTGGCCCGCACCGTCAGCGGCCCGCGCGATCTGGCGGCGAAGATCACGATGCTGCGCGAAGGCATCACCGTGATGGCGCAGCTTGATCCCAGCATGATCGACATCAGCGCGACTTCGGCCGACGCGGGCCTTTCCGACGGGGCCAATGCGCGCATATCGCAGCAGATCGCGCAGAAGCTGATCGACATCTTCCAGGAATCGAATCTGTCCGGCGACAAGGTGGAGACGCGGCAGAGCCTTGCCTTCCTCGACCAGCAGCTGGCCGAGCGCGGCAAGCAGCTCGCCGCCGCCGAGCAGAAGCGGGTGGAATTCGAACAGCGCTATGCGGCCGTGCTGCCGGGCGCCGGTTCGATCGGCGACCGGATGAATGCCGCGCGGCAGGAAATCAACACGATCGACTCGCAACTCATTCAGGCGCAGAGCGGCCTCAGCGCCATGAATGGCCAGCTGGCCGGCACGCCGCAGACGTTGCCGGGAGCGGGCGCTTCGGGCGGTCCTTCGGCATTGGCGCAGGTGCAGGCGGACCTCGCCTCCATGCGGGCGCGCGGCTATACGAGCAACCATCCCGACGTGATTGCGGCGCAGCGGCAGGTCGATCTGCTGCGGAGGCAGTCGGGCGGCGGCGCGGGTGGCGCGCCTAACCCGGCATGGCTCTCGATCAAGTCGATGCAGGCGGAACGCGCCGCGACCGTGCAGGGGCTTCAGGCCCGCAAGGCGCAGTTGCAGTCCGACCTCAATGCCATGATGTCGCGGCAGACTGACGAACCCGGCCTTGCAGCCGAGCAGGAGCGGCTCGACCGCGATTATCAGCTGCTCAAGACGCAATATGACAAGATGCTGGCCGATCGCGAGGAAATCCGGCTGCGCGGCGACGTGAAGACGGAGGCGGGGGCGATCCAGTTCCGCGTCATCAATCCGCCCAGCCTGCCGACCGCGCCGGCCGCGCCCAACCGGCCGCTGCTGCTGCTGGGCGTGTTGGTGCTGGCTGTCGGCGCGGGCATCGGCACTGCCTTCGCCGTGGCGCAGCTGAAGGGCAGCTTCCCCAATGCGGCGCGGCTGGAGAAGGCGATGGGCGTGCCGGTCATCGGATCGATCAGCCAGACGCTGAATGCCGCGCAGGTCGCCGCCGAACGGCAGCGCATGAAATGGTTCGCCAGCGCGAGTGGCGGTCTGGCGGGGCTGTGCCTGCTGCTGATCGTCATCGAATTTGTCCAGCGCGGACTGGCCTGAAAGGGGACGACGGATGAACAAGCATAAGTCCCTGTCCAGCGGCTCGTTGATCGAGCGCGCGACCGAGATTTACGACTTCAACGCGGCGCTGCAGGGACGTGCGGCGCCGGCGGTCGAGGTGCCGGAAGACGAGGCGCTGGTGGAGCTTGCGCCGCAAGCACCGGAGATCGCTGCTGCGCAAACCGGCTATCGCGCGCCCGACTGGAGCGGCCCGGTGCAGCCGATCGACCGCATCGCGCTGGTCGAGGCGGGCTATCTGCTGCCGGACGGGCCGGTAACCGCCATGAGCGAGGAGTTCCGGCTGCTGAAGCGCGATCTGCTCGCCGCGCTGGCGGGCCATGCGCGGGGCAATCGCGTGCTCGTGTGCTCGGCGCATAGCGGAGATGGCAAGAGCTTCACCGCGATCAATCTGGCGCTCAGCCTAGCGGCGGAAAAGGACCGGGAAATCCTGCTGGTCGATGCGGACTTCGGCAAGCCCGGCATTCCTGAAGCACTGGGCCTTACCGCCGGACCGGGGTTGATGGACGCGCTGGCAGATCCTGCGATCACGATCGAGGATTGCGTGCTGCGGACGGATATCCCGTCGCTTTCGGTTCTTCCTGCCGGTCAGCGGAGCAACAACGACACCGAATATCTCTCCTCCGCGCGGACGGAGATGCTGCTGGGTCGCCTGACCGAGGGGCGGCCCGAGCGCATCATCCTGTTCGATTCGCCGCCTTTGCTGGCGGCGTCGGCGGCGTCTGTGCTGGCGAGCCATGCCGCCATCGCGCTGCTGGTGGTGCGGGCGGACCGCACGGCGGAAGGTGCGCTGCGTGAGGCGGCGGCCATGTTGAGAGGCGGGCCGGACGTCAGGCTGCTGATCAACGGGGTGCGTTTCGCAAGTGGCGGACGGCGCTTCGGCAGCTATTATGCCAAGGGGCAGGCCGACTGATGCGTGCTTCCCATTTCCTGATGAGCACTGTGGGCTTCTGGCTGCTTGCCGTTCCCGCCCACGCGCAGGAGCGGCGAAAGGTGGAGGTCGCGCCTTATCTCGGCATCGACCAGGTCGTAGTCGCGCCGATCGAGGGCGGCGGCGACGTGCTGACCTACACCAATGTCACGGCGGGCGTGACGGCGAGCGTGCAGACGCGGCGGTTGGAGGTCGGCGCGGACGTTCAATATAATCACAGCTTCGGCTGGGGCGAGCAGCTGAGCGATCAGGACGTCATCAGCGGCATCGTCGCTGGCCGGCTGGCGGTCGCGCCGGGCCTTGCGCTGAACGCGGGGGCGATGGCGACGCGCGTGCGGACGGATGGTCTGTCGGGCGCGGCGGTCCGCAACGACGATCTCACCAGTCAGGTTTATGCCGCCTATTTCGGGCCGTCCTATGCCGGGCGGGTGGGCGATCTCAATGTCAACGCCAGCTACCGGCTCGGCTACGCCCGCGTCGATGATGATGTGAATGTCGGCCCGTTCCGCGGTGGCGGTTTCGCTGAATCCTGGACGCATGACCTGATGGGATCTGTCGGCGTCTCTCCCGGTGTCTGGATGCCGCTCGGCCTCGTCGCCAGCGCAGGCTACAGCCGTGAGGAGGCGAGCCAGCTCGACCAGCGGTTCGAGGATAAATGGGGCCGGCTCGACGCGACACTGCCGATATCGCCCACGCTCGCACTGGTCGGCGGGGTCGGTTATGAGGATATTGCGATCAGCCAGCGCTCCCCCTTGCTCGACAGCAATGGCGCGCCGGTGATCTCATCCAGCGGCCGCTATGTCACCGATGAAAGCTCGCCCCGGCAGCTGATCTACGAATTCGATGACATCATATGGGATGTTGGCGTCCTTTGGCGCCCCAGCCGCCGCACTTCGCTCGAAGCGCGGGTCGGGGAGCGCTATGGCGGCATGACCTACTCCGGCAGCTTCATCTGGCACGGCCGCAACCAGTCCCTGGCGCTGGTGGTGTTCGACGGGATCGACAGTTTCGGCCGGGTCATCACCTCCAATGTCGCGTCGGTGTCGGGAAGCGATCTGAATGTGGTCCGCAATCCCTTCACTGGTGATTTCACCGGCTGCGCCTTCTCCGTCACGGGCGGTGGGCAGTGCTTCAACGACGCCCTGTCGGGCATCACCGCCGCCAACTTCCGCTATCGCGGCGTCGCGATGCAATATGCGGCGGAGCGGGGGCCTTGGGCGATGGGGGTCGGCCTTGGCTATTCGCAGCGCAAGTTCGTGACACCTTCGGGCGAGACGGTCTTCGTGCGCGGAACGCGGGACCAGAATTGGTATGGCAACGCCTCGCTTACCTATCATGTCGACCGCCAGTCGAGCATCGATACCGCGGTCTATGTCAATTATTTCGACGCCAGCGGCGCGCGGCTCGACGTGCTGAACCTTGGCGCGTTCACCAGCTATTACCGGCTGGTCAGCCGCAACCTTCAGGCATCGGCGTCGGTCGGCGTGGACAGTGCTAAGGCCGACGACCTGGATACCGTGATCAGTGCCATGGGCCAGATTGGCCTGCGCTACAATTTCTAAGCAAATGCCCGGTCGGGTGGAGAGATAGAGTATGTACGATCAGTTCTACGGCTTGCAGGGACGCCCGTTCCAGCTGACG
Source organism: Sphingobium bisphenolivorans (assembly GCF_000412635.1). Classification (GTDB taxonomy): domain Bacteria; phylum Pseudomonadota; class Alphaproteobacteria; order Sphingomonadales; family Sphingomonadaceae; genus Sphingobium; species Sphingobium bisphenolivorans. Next base: position 176,351 of record NZ_ASTG01000009.1, on the reverse strand, counting down.
CCGGACCCGCATTTCTATTTCGAAAGCGCGACCCACCGCAAGGCGCTATCCTATCTGGGGTATGGCCTGGCGCAGGGGGAGGGCTTCATCGTTATCACCGGCGACATCGGCGCGGGCAAGACGACGCTGGTCGGGCACCTGATGAACACGGTCGATGCGGCGCGGCTGACGGCGGTGAAGATCGTGTCGACGCAGGTCGAGGGCGACGACATGCTGCGCCTTGCTGCGCAAAGCTTCGGACTTGCCGTCGACGGCATGCCCAAGGCGCAGATATTGCGCCAGATCGAGGGCTATCTGCACACCCAGGCGCGCGCCGGCAAGCGCACGCTGCTGATCGTGGACGAGGCGCAGAACCTGCCGATCTCCGCGATCGAGGAACTGCGCATGCTCTCCAACTTCCAGCTGGGCGGACAGTCGCTGTTGCAGATCTTCCTGCTTGGACAGCCGGAGTTTCGCGAACTGGTGAAGTCGCCGGAACTGGAGCAGCTGCGCCAGCGCGTGATCGCCACCCACCATCTCGATCCCATGATGCGGCGGGAGGTCGAGCCCTATATCCTCCACCGCCTGTCGCTGGTCGGCTGGAATGGGGAGCCGCAGTTCACGGCCGAAGCCTTCAACGCCATTTATGCCGCGACGGGCGGCGTGCCGCGCCGGATCAACGTGCTGACCAGCCGGGTGCTGCTGCTGGGCGCGCTGGACCAGCTGTCGGTGATCGATGCCGATGCGGTCTATGCGGTGGTCGCGGACATGGGGGCGGACGCCGATGTGACGCCGCAGCCGATGGCGCATTCGGTTCTGGACGAGGCCGAGGAACTGGTCGAGCTGGTTGCCGCGCCGCAGCCAGTCGCGGCTGACCCGGCGCTTTCGGGTGAAGTGACGGCGCTTCGCGCGGAGATTGACGCGATGCGCAAGGCTCGGCCGGAACCCGCCGCTGGTCTGCGGGAAGAGATCGCTTCGTTGCGCGCGGAGATTGAAACGCTGCGGGCCGAGCAGGATTTCGCGCGGGTCGTGCCGAGCGTCGATCCCGAAGCCGTGAAGGACTGTTTCGCGCTGGTCGAGGAGCGGCTTTCCACCCTGGAATTTCGCGTGACGGAGCAGGATACGGCGCTGCGTCGGGTGCTGACGCTGCTGGTCGAATGGGTGGAGCGTGAGGAACGGATGAGCGACGCGCCGCACAGCGCCGCCGCCTGACGAAGCCTATGCGCAATGCGCTTTCCGTCGATGTAGAGGACTGGTTCCAGGTCGGCGCGTTCGAGCGCACGATCCGGCGCGAGGATTGGGCGAGCCTTGGCCATCGCGTCGAACGAAACACCGACGCGGTGCTGGCGCTGTTCGACGAGGCGGGGGTGAAGGCGACCTTCTTCACCCTGGGCTGGGTGGCGGAGCGCTATCCGGCGCTGATGCGGCGGATTGCCGCTGCTGGCCATGAGGTGGCGAGCCATGGCTATGACCATGCCCGCGTCTTCACCTTCACGCCGGAACAGTTTCGCGACGACCTGCGCAAATCGCGGGCGGTACTGGAGGATGCGAGCGGGCAGGCGGTGATCGGCTATCGCGCGCCGAGCTTTTCGATCGACCGGCGCACGCCATGGGCGCATGCGGTGCTGGCGGAGGAGGGCTATGCCTATTCCAGCAGCGTCGCCCCTGTCCGACACGATCATTATGGCTGGCCGGAAAGCCCGCGCTTTGCCTGGAGGCCGGTCGAGGGATCGGCTCTGGTCGAGCTGCCGGTGACGACGGCGCGACTGGCGGGGCGAACGCTTGCGGCAGGCGGCGGCGGCTTCTTCCGGCTGCTGCCCTATCGCTTTTCGCGCTGGGCGATCGGCCAGGTGAACGGGCAGGAGCAGCGGCCGGCGATCGTCTATTTCCATCCGTGGGAGATCGACCCGGATCAGCCCCGCGTCGATGCCGCGCCTTTGCGATCACGGCTGCGCCATTATAGCAGGCTGTCGGCCATGGCGGGCAAGCTGCGCCGCCTGATGCAGGATTTCGAATGGACGCGAGTCGATGCCCTGGTGCGCCAGGAAGCGGAGCGGGCATCGTGAGTGCGGCGACCGGGATCATGGTCACGGCGCTGGATCTGGCGGATGCGGAGCAGGGGCGGGCGGCGGACAGCTTCGTCATGGCGCAGGAGGCGGGAACGCCCTTTCATCGGCCGGCATGGCTGCAGGGGGTAGAGCGCAGCACCGGCAATCGCGCGCATCTGTTCGCCGCCGTGGCACCTTCCGGGCAGATCGTGGGCCTTTTGCCGCTCCATCATGTGAAGAGCATGTTGTTCGGGCAGGCGCTGGTATCGTCGGGCTTCGCGGTGGATGGCGGGGTGCTGGCGCATGATCCGGCTGCGGCGGCCGCCCTCGTCCGCGCGGCGGAGGGGCTGGCACGGGACAAGGCTATCGGCTCGATCGAACTGCGCGGCGGAGCGATGCCGGGGGGAGACTGGCAGCGGCATGAGGGGACCCATCTCGGCTTTACGCGTCCGATTGCGGCGGGTGACGAGGCGGAACTGCTCGCCGTGCCGCGCAAGCACCGCGCGGAGCTGCGCAAGGCACTCGCCAACCCCGCGCTGCGGGTGGAGGTCGGCCGGTCGAACAAACTGCTGCGCGATCATTATCGGGTCTATTCGGAAAGCGTGCGCAATCTGGGCACGCCGGTCTTTCCGGCGCGCCTGTTCCGGGAGGTGCTGGCGCAATTCGGCGACGATGCCGATATATTGGCCGTTTATGAGGGCGAGCGGCCGGTTTCGGCGGTGCTGACGCTCTATCATGCCAGCCGGGTCATGCCCTTCTGGGGCGGCGGCATCGCCGATGCGCGGCGGCTGCGGTCCAATGAGCTGATGTATTACCGACTGATGGGGCATGGCCGGGAGCGCGGGATGCATGTCTTCGACTTCGGCCGTTCCAAGACGGGCAGCGGGCAGGCGGCGTGGAAAAAGAGTTTCGGCTTCGATCCGGTGCCGCTGTCCTACCATAGCTGGTCCGCAACCGGAGAGCGGCGAGACATCAGCCCCACCAGCCCGCAATATCAGCGCCGGGTGGAGCTCTGGAAGAAGCTGCCGCTGCCGGTCGCCAACCTGATCGGCCCTCTCATCGCGAGGGGACTGGGGTGAGCGGCGAGATACTTTTCCTCTGCCACCGCATTCCCTTCCCGCCCGATCGGGGAGACAAGATCCGATCCTACCATCTGCTGGAGAGGATGGCTGAGTTGGCGCCCGTCCATGTCGGCTGCTTTGCCGACGATGCGCGGGACATGGGTTTCGCGCTCGACATGGCGCAGATGACCGCCAGCCAATGCGTGCTGATGCGAAACCGCTCGCGCCTCATGGCGGGGATGAAGGGGTTGGCGACGGGCCAGTCGCTGCTGGTATCGCTTTTCGATCATCCAGGGCTGCATCGCTGGGTTGCGCGCATGCTGGCGGAACGGCCGATCTCCGCCGTCGTCACCTATTCGGCGCAAATGGCGCATTTCGTTCCGGTGCTGCCGTCCCAGACGCGCTTCGTCATGGATTTCGTGGATTTCGATTCTGCCAAATATGCGAGCTATGGCGCGCAAGGGAGCGGGCCGATGGCGTGGATCAACCGGCGCGAGGCGCGGGTCCTGCTGGATTTCGAACGCAAGGTGGCGGATCGGGCGGACCTGTGCGCCTTTGTCAGCGAGGCGGAGGCTGCGTTGTTTCGGGAGGCGAGCGGCCTTGGCGCGGACCGGATCGTCGCCATCGATAATGGCGTCGCGCTCGACTATTTCGATCCGGAGGCGAATTTCGACAGGGCCGAGCAAGGCGAGGGGCCGTTGATCGTCTTCACCGGCCAGATGGATTATCGGCCGAACGTCGAGGCGGTCGAAAGCTTTGCGCGGGAAGTGTTGCCCGCGATCCGCGCGGTCCACGGCGACGCCCGCTTTGCGATCGTCGGCCGCAATCCGGTGAAGCAGGTTCAGGCGCTTGCCGGCTTGCCTGGCGTGATCGTGACAGGCGGCGTGCCGGATGTCCGAGGCTGGCTGGTGGCGGCGGATGTCGTCGTCGCTCCCTTGCGGATCGCGCGCGGTATCCAGAACAAGGTGCTCGAAGCGATGGCGATGGCGCGGCCGGTCGTCGCTTCGCCCCAGGCCGCCGAGGGGATCGATGCGCGTGACGGTGAGCATCTGATCGTCGCCAGCGATCCGACCGACGAGGCGCGGCAGGTTTCCGCACTGCTGTCCGATCGCGATCGGGCAAAGCGGCTCGGGATCGCGGCGCGCGCGCGGATGGAGGAGCGGTACCGCTGGTCCGCAACCTTGCGCGATCTGCCCAACATGCTGTTCGGACCAGCCAGAGACGCCAGGGCGGCATGAGCCAGTTGCTGGCGGCTGCGAGGGCGCGGGATCACCAACTGACCGGCTGGCGCGAGCATCTGGCCGCACTGGCGATCGTCGGCTTTGTCATCGTCGCGCTGTTCCATCGCGATGTGCAGGCCATGGTGTCGATCTGGTGGAATGCGTCCACTTACGGCCATTGCCTGTTCATTCCGCTGCTGATCGCATGGCTGGTGCAGCAGCGTCTGCCGGGATTGAAGCAACTGGAGCCAGTAGCCTGGCCGCCGGGGCTTGTCTGGCTGGCGCTGGGGGCGCTGGCATGGATGCTGGGCGCAGCGGCCGGCGTCGCAGTCGTGCGGCATGGCGCGCTGGTGCTGATGATGCAGGGGGCGGTGATCGCTCTGCTGGGGCGGGTAGTGGCGCGCGCGCTGCTCTTTCCGCTCTTCTACGCCTTCTTCATGATCCCCTTCGGGGAGGAGATCGTCGCGCCGCTCCAGCTTGTGACGGCGCATATCTGCATGGCCCTCCTGGCGGCGGCGGGCGTCCCGGCGCAGATGCAGGGCATTTTCATCACGACGCCGGGCGGCTATTTCGAGGTGGCGGAGGCCTGCTCGGGCGCCAAGTTCGTGATCGCGATGACGGCCTACGGCATGCTGGTCTGCAACCTCTGCTTTTCGCGCTGGTCGCGCCGGGTCATGTTTCTGGCGGGGGCGCTCTGCCTCTCGATTCTCGCCAACGGCGTGCGCGCCTTTGCGACCATCTGGCTGGCGGAGATGACCTCGATCGATGCGGCGGCGGGCTTTGATCATGTCGTTTATGGCTGGGTCTTCTTCGCTGTCATCATGACAGTCGTGATGGCTGCGGCCTGGCCCTTTTTCGACCGGAAGCCGGGTGATCCCTGGTTCGATCCTCAGCGATTGCAGCCGCAGGCTCCACGAGGATCCAAGCTTGCTTCCATCGCTCTAGGCGCGTTGGCGCTGATCATGGCGGCCCCGCTGTGGCTGGCGGCCAGCTCCGCAGCGGGGCAGCCGCTGCTTGGCGCGCCGGCGATGCCGATCGTGAGGGGCTGGACGCGGAGCGACACAGCGCCGCTTACCCCGTGGAAGCCGCGCTTTGACGGCGCGGATTATCAGGGCATGGCACGGTATCGCAGCGCTGCCGGCCAGGTCGTGGACCTCGCCATCATAACCTATGACCGGCAGGAGGAAGGCCGCGAACTGGTCGGCTTCGGGCAGGGGGCCGCTGGAGCGAACAGCGGCTGGACCTGGACCCAGCCCGCCCCGGCGCCGCCCTATGGCCGGGGGGAACAGATCACCGCGCCCGGCAAGGCCGTGCGGCAGGTGGTCAGTTTCTATGTGGTGGGCGAGGGTGAGCCGACGGGCAGCGCCCACCGGGTGAAGCTTCAGACCATGGCTGCCCGGCTGCTGAACCGCGACCAGCGCGCGGCCGCCATATTGGTGTCGGCGGAGGAACGCGGCGGCCAGTCCGCAGGCGCTGCCATCGCCGCTTTCCTGCGCGACATGGGGAATGTGAAGGACCTGGCCGAGCGCAGCCTCGGGACCAGCTAGGTCGTGATGGTCGTATTTTGCGCACTAGCGGCAGTTCCAGCCGACTTCAAAATGCTTTAGGGCCCTTTCGCATGTGCGGCATAGCGGGCATCTTCCACCTCGAAACGGCAAAGCCCGTCGATCCGGCGCGGGTCGGCATGATGCTGGACGCCATGCCTTGGCGCGGCCCGGACGACAGCGGCATCTGGACTGCGCCCGGTGTGGGGCTGGGGCATTTGCGGCTGTCGATCATCGACCTCGGCAGCGGTGCGCAGCCGATGCTGACGGAGGATGACAGCCTGGCCGTCGTGTTCAACGGCGAAATCTATAACTTCCGGGAAGTCCGCGCGGAGCTGGAGGCCAAGGGCCATGTCTTTCGCACCCATAGCGACACGGAAGTCATCCTGCACGGATACCGGCAATGGGGCGAATCCTGCGTCGAGAAGTTCAACGGCATGTTCGCCTTCGCCCTGTTCGACGCGCGGGCGCAGGCCCTGTGGTTGGTGCGCGACCGGCTGGGGGTCAAGCCGCTTCACTATGCGCTGCTGTCGGACGGCAGCCTGATCTTCGGGTCGGAGCTGAAGAGCCTGCTCGCGCATCCCCTGCTGCGCCGTGCGCCGGACCTGTCGGCGGTCGAGGATTATCTCAGCCTCGGCTATGTGCCAGACGATGCCTGCATGGTGGCGGGGGTGCGCAAGCTCGGCGCGGGGGAGACGCTGCGTGTCGTGCGGGGACGACCGCTGCCACAGCCGCAGCGCTATTGGGACATCAGCTTCGCCGACCGCAGCAAGTCGTCGCCGCAAGCGCTGGAGGAGGAGCTTGTCGCCCTGATGCGGCAGGCGGTGCGATCCCGCATGGTGGCCGATGTGCCGCTCGGTGCCTTCCTGTCGGGCGGCGTCGATAGCAGCAGTGTCGTGGCCCTGATGGCCGAGGCTTCCAAACAGGCGGTCAAGACCTGCACGATCGGCTTCGATGTCGCGGCGCTCGACGAGACGGCCTACGCCGACCGGATCGCCCGCCGTTTCGCGACCGATCATCGCACGCGGATCGTCTCGCCCGATGATTATGGCTTGATCGACACGCTGGCATTGCATTTCGACGAGCCCTTCGCCGATGCGTCCGCGCTGCCGACCTACCGGGTATGCGAACTGGCGCGGGAGCAGGTGACCGTCGCTTTGTCCGGCGACGGCGCGGACGAGGCCTTTGCCGGCTATCGGCGGCACCGCTTCCAGATGCAGGGGGAGAGGCTGCGCGGCCTGATCCCGGCGTCGGTCAGGGAACCGCTGTTCGGCACGCTCGGCCGCTATTACCCCAAGGCCGATTGGGCGCCGCGTCCCCTGCGCGCCAAATCGACCTTGCTGGAACTGGCGGGCGAGGGCGGGGAAGCCTATGCGGCTTCGGTTGGGGTGACGCCGCATGCGCTGCGGCAGCGATTGTTCAGCCAGGATATGAAGTCGCGGCTCGGCGGCTATCGGGCCGAGGACCGCTACGTCAGGATGATGGCGCAGGCACCCGCGCGCGATCCGCTCGACCGGGCGCAATATGCCGATCTGCGGATCTGGCTGCCCGGCGACATCCTGACCAAGACCGACCGGATGAGCATGGCCGTCAGCCTGGAGGCGCGCGAGCCGCTGCTGGATCATCGCCTGGTGGAGTTCGCGGCGAAGCTGCCCGTGGCGCAGCGTATCCGTGGCAATAGCGGCAAATATCTGATGAAGAAGGCGATGGAGCCGTTCCTGCCGCAGGATATCCTCTACCGCCCGAAAATGGGTTTCGTGACGCCGATCAGCGACTGGTTCCGGGGTGCGCTGGCGGGAGAGGCGACGGCCATCGCGGGTGGATCGGCGCTGGCGAAGACCGGCTGGTTCGACACCCGGATGCTGGGCAAGGTAGCGGCTGACCATAGAGCTGGCATTGCCGATCATGGCCGGCTGCTGTGGCAGTTGCTGATGCTCGACAAGGCGCTGACGCGGCTCTTCGCGATGTGAGCTGCGTGCTCCTTCGATCGCAGGCGCCCCGTTCGAAGCAAGTGCGGAATGGGCAATGGCGGGACGGGGTTCCTGCCTTCGCGGGAACAGGGCGGATTTCAACCTTGCAAGCCATGTCGCACAGTGCCAACGGGGCTGCCAAGCAAAGGCAAGCAAGGCGCAAAGTGTCAGTCTCCAAGGAAATTGTCCGGTTGCGGCTCTATCTGCTGTGTCTGCTGGGGGACATGGCGGGGCTGTTCCTGTCCTTCCTGCTCGCCAACTTCTTCGTGCTGGGCGCGCTATGGGGTGAGCCGGGCAAGCCCCACGGCCTTGTCATGTTCGCGATGATCGCGCCGATCTATGTGCTGCTGGGCGTGCAGGGCGGCGCTTATGGCATCCATATGTTGGACGATGTGCGCCGCGGAATTTTTCGCGGGCTGCTGGCCCTTGCGCAGGCGGCGATGCTGATGCTGCTGATCGTTTATCTGGGAAAGATCGCGGAGCAGTTGTCGCGCCTGACCTTCGTGGTGGGGCTGTGCTTTTCCGCCGTCAGCGTGGCGATCGTGCGGCTGGCGATCGACCGGCTGGGGGCGCGGTTGCTGGGGGAGGTGCCGCATCTTACCGCCGTCATCATGGACGGCGTGACCATCGAGACGCGCCCACATATGGACGTGATAGAGGCGGATGCAGCGGGGCTGCGGCCGGAGCGGCACGATGCTGACATGGCCGCCCGTCTCGCGGCGGCGGTCGGCCTTGCCGAGCGGGTGATCGTCGCCTGCCCGGTGGACCGGATGGGCGACTGGTCGGTGGCGCTCAAGTCGCTCTCCGCGCGGGGGGAGATCGTCGTGCCCGAACTGCTTCGCTTCGCGCCCGCGCGGGTGGATGAGTTTGGCGGCCAGCCGACGATCATCGTAGCGGGCGGCCCCTTCCAGTTCCGCGATCGCATCATCAAGCGGCTCTTCGACATCGTCGTGGCGACGATCGCCACACTGGCGCTTTCGCCGGTCCTGATCGCGGCGGCGCTGGCGGTGAAGCTGACCAGCCCCGGCCCGATCATCTTCCGCCAGCCGCGCATCGGCCGCGATGCGGCGCCCTTCCACATCTACAAGTTCCGGTCGATGCGGGTGGAGGTGAGCGATCGCAAAGCAGACCGGCTGACCGCGCGCGACGATGACCGGGTGACGCCGGTCGGACGTTTCCTGCGCAAGACCAGCATCGATGAACTGCCCCAGCTGTTCAACGTGCTGCGCGGCGACATGAGCATCGTCGGTCCGCGCCCTCATGCGGCCGCCGCCAAGGCGGGCGACAGCCTCTATTGGGAGGTCGATGACCGTTATTGGGAGCGGCACTGTATCAAGCCGGGCATGACCGGGCTGGCCCAGGTGCGAGGGCATCGCGGATCGACCGATCATCATCAGGACCTGATCGATCGGCTCCAGTCGGACCTGGAATATGTCACCAAATGGTCGATCTGGCGCGACCTGCGGATCATCGTCGCGACCATCGGCGTGCTGGTCCATCACAAGGCCTATTGATGAGCGGCATCGACCTGATCGCGGGGGGCGTCCTGCTGCTGTCGCTCGCGGCGGTGGCCTGGCCGTTCCTCTTCTATCCGCTGATCCTGCGGTTGCTGCCGACGCGGGCTGAACATCCGCTCGCGGGTGCGGCGCCGACCGCCTCGCTGCTCTTCTGCGCCTATAATGAGGCGGCAGCGATGCCGGAGAAGCTGGCCAATCTTGCCATGCTGAAGGCGCGGCACCCCGATCTGGAAATCCTGGCCTTCGATGACGGATCGAGTGACGATACGGCGGCGCAGATCAGGGCGCGCGGCGATCTGGTGACACTGGTGCAAGGGCCGGGGCGGAGCGGCAAGGCGCACGGGATGAAGCAGCTTGCGGCGCGGGCGCGGGGTGAAGTGCTGATCTTCACCGACGCCAATGTGCTGCTGGACGCCGACGCCATTGACAATCTGCTGGCTCGCTATGCCGATCCCGAGATTGGCGGCGTGCTGGGGTCGCTGCACTATATCGGGGAGGGGGAGAGCGCGACCGCGTCGGTTGGATCGCTCTACTGGCGGATCGAGGAGCGGCTGAAGGACGAGGAATCGCGCACCGGCAATGTGCTGGGCGCGGATGGGTCGATCTTCTCGATCAGGCGCGCGCTTTATCCATCCTTTCCCGACAGCGTGCTTGACGACCTCACCGTCTCGATGGCGGTCGTCTTTGCCGGCGGGCGGTTGGTGAAAGCGAAAGATGTCATCGCGCGCGAGCGGCTGGTGGCGGGGCGTAGTGACGAATATCGGCGCAAGGTCAGGATCGCGGCGCGCAGCTGGCACACCCATGCGCATCTGAGGCCGCAACTGCGGCAGATGGCAGGCATCGACCGCTTCAAATATGCCTCGCGCAAGATCGTGCGCTGGTTCGGCGGCCTATTCATCCTGACCGGCGCAGTGGCGGCGGGAACATTGGCGATGCGCATTTCGCCCGCGCTTTACATGGTGGGGGGCCTCGGCATCGTCTTCGTGCTGTGGATCGGGCTGCGTTCGAAAAGCGGGCCTTTTGCGGCACTGGTGGACATCATGATCGCCTATGCCGCCACCCTGCAAGGCGTGGTCAAGGGCATGAGCGGGCGGACCGTCACCATCTGGAATCCGGCCAAGTCGCGCTGATCCCTCTCGCCAAAGCGGCGGCATATTGTATAGGCGCATCCGAAGATTGAGCGGAGCCGATGGCGTGATCACTTTCCAGCGGGTGGCGAAGGCCGCCGGCAAGCATCTGACCCGCACCCTGCTGGCCGTGCGCAAGGCGCTGGGCGCCCGGGCGAACCGAGGCTGTCCCGCCTGCGGTCAGGCGGTGGTCGGCTTCTTCCGCTATGGCGACAATGCCGAATGGGGTTGCCCGCGCTGCGGCGCTTCCCCGCGCGAGCGGCTGATGAACCATCTGATCGAGGGTAAGGTGCTGATAGTGCCGGAGCAGGGCGCCGTGCTCCACATGGCGCCCAATGAAGGCAGCCTGGTGCGGCGTTTCTCCGCCGCCGCCGATTATACACCGGCCGATCTCGACCCGGCGCGCTATCAGGTGCCGAACATGCGCCGCGTCGACCTGATGGCGCTCGCCGAGAAGGAGCGCTACGACCTCTTTTACGCCAGCCATGTGATGGAGCATGTGCCGGACGATCATGCGGTGCTGCGTAATATTCATCGCGCGCTGAAGCCAGGTGGGGAGGCGTGGCTGATCGTGCCATTATGGGACAGGCCGACCGAAGACGGAAGCTTCGACATTCCCCCGCGCGAGCGCGAACGGCGTTTCGGCCAGTGGGACCATGTGCGCCAATATGGTTTGGACTTTGCCGACCGTATCCGGGCAGCCGGCTTCGAACTGGAAGAGATCGACGCTAGCGGGATCGATCCCGACGTCCGCCATTTCTTCGCGCTGGATGATCGGCTGTTCCGCGCTCGCAAGCCGCTGGGAACAGCCGCGCAGTGAGCAAGCCGCTCGGCAGGGCGCTGGGCCGGATGGAAGGTTCGGCCCGCGTCCTCGCGCTGATCAAGCTCGCTAATGTCGGCCTGACGCTGATCTGGGGGTTCGCCGTCACCTATGTGTTCGTGCGCGCCTTGCCCCTGGGGGAGTTTCAAGCTTTCCTGCTGCTGGTTGCGTTCGGCAATTTCACCATTTCGGCAGAATTCGGCCTGACCAGCATCATCTATGCGCGGCTGCGGCGGCATTGGCTCGGCCTCGGCAAGGAGGATGTGGGCGGCTTCCGGCTGGAGGAGATGGGTGTGCTCTTCCTCTTCCTGGCGCTGCTGATCCTCGGCGGGCTGGCGATATTGGTGATCGCGCTGGCGGCTGGCGCTTTGCAGACGGGCATGCCGTTGCTGTTCCTGCTGTTCTTCCTTTCGGCCTGCCTCAACCTGCCCGCGCTGCTCGCCAAGCGGGCGTTGGCGGCGGTGGACGGCAATTTCCTGTGGGAGGCGCTCGACTGTCTGCGGCGGGTGATCACCATCGCGTTGCTGCTGCTGATCCTGCGCGGCCTCGATGCGCGCGTGTCGGTGGCGTTGCAGCTCGTCGTCAGCATTGCGGTGATCGGCTATGCGATCGCGCTCGTTCATCGGCGGCTGCGCATGGACGTGGAGCACTGGCTGTCCTTCCGCGTCGGCGGAGGGCATGTGCGCGCGCATTATCTGCGCGATATCGGCGCATCGGCGGCCTTCACCCTGTCCGACATCGTCGCCTATAACGCCCCCTATTTCACCATCGCGCTGGCGTCCCAGGATGCGCGGCCGATGCTGATCTTCGACTTTTTCTTCAAGATGTCGCGCGCGCTCTCGATGCTGGTCCGCGCCACGGTAGAGGCAGCGCTGCCGCGCATCACCCGCGCCTATCATGCGAAAGAGGGGGCGCGCCTGCGTCAGTTGATGCTCCGCGCACTGGGAATGGCCCTGTTTTTCGCCACAGGCGCTTCCGCCGCGCTGCTGCTGTTTGGCGGCTGGATTTTCGAACGGCTGTTCGCTGGCCGGGCGGCAATCGGACGGATCGACCTGCTGCTGATCGATGGGGCGCTGATCGCCCTCGCGGTGATCTGTGTCTCGGTTTATGTGCAAGCCGCGCTGGGGCGATTTGGCCATCTGCTGAAACGGTCGCTGCCTTTCCTTGCCGGCTCACTCTTGAGCGTGCCGATTGCCCGGATCGTGGCGGGGGAGGCGTTCGACCTGCCGTTCCTCAGCCTTTACACGCTGACCTTGGTGGTGGCGGCCTGCCTGCATTCCGTGTCGCTGCGGCGTCTGATGAGGGCGGCGGCATGAAGGTCGTGATGTGCGATCCATCGCTCTTCACCGGGCGCTATGATGACAGCCTCTGTCGGGCGCTGGGCGCAGCGGGGGTCGAGACCACGCTGCTGGCCCGGCCGACGCGGCCGACCGATGCCATCACGCCCCACGCTTATGATTATGCTCCCCACTTCTTCCGCCGCAGCGAAGCGTTACGCAGCCGCCTGGGCGAGGGTCGCGCTTTCCGCCTGGTCAAGGCGGCCGAATATGGGCTGGGCTGCGCCTTCGGCAGCATAGGCCCGCTCGCGGAAACCGACGTGGTTCATTTCCAGTGGCTGCCACTGGCGCCGGCCGACCGGATGTTGCTGAAGCGTGTGAAGGGTCGGACCGCGCTGGTTCACACCGTCCATAACGCAGACGCCTATCATGCCGACGCCGGGCTGCAGGGCAGGGGCTATCGCGCGTTGCTCGACATGTTCGACGCGCTGATCGTGCATGGCGAAACGACGCGCGCCGCTCTGCTCAATCAGGGCTTGGAGGCTGGCCGCATCCATGTGACGCCCCACCCGCCGATGCAACTGGCTCCGGCGGGCACGGCCGATCTGGCGCAGGTGCCCGATCCGATCGTGCCGCGCATCCTCTTCTTCGGCACCATCCGCCCCTATAAGGGCGTGGATCTGCTGATCGAAGCTTGCCTCACGCTCTGGCGCACCGGTCACCGGTTCGAACTCGCGCTCGCCGGCAAGCCCTTCATGGACATCGCGCCCCTACTGGACAGCGTCCGTGCCGCGGGTTTTGGTGAGCGACTGATCACCGATCTCGGCTTCCTCACCGAACCCCGGCTGGGCGCGCATATGAGCAAGGCGGACATTCTGGCCTTCCCTTATCGCCATATCGATTCCAGCGGCGCCTTTCTGTCGGCGCTGCATCATGGCAAACCGATGCTGGTGTCCGATGTCGGCATGTTCGCCAGCCTGCCCGAAGCCGTAGCCGCGCGAGTGACCGCTGGAAATGCGGCCGCGCTTGCGCAAGCGCTCTTGCCCCTCGTAGAAAGCGCGGCCATCAGGCAGGCGCTGGGCGCACAGGCGCGGGCATATGGGGAATCAATGGGTAGCTGGAAGGACATGGCGCTGGCGACGATTGCCATCTATCGATCCGTGCTGGCGGCACGCGCATGAGCCGTCATGCCCGTGAGCTGAGGGATCGCGCGCTGGCCGTCCGGTTGGCGTTGAGGGGACGGGTTCACCAATATCCCGAGGTTCAGGCGCTCCGCCGGTTCCTTACCGCGTTTGACATCGATTGCGTGTTCGACGTGGGCGCCAATCGCGGCCAATATGCGACGATGCTGCGCAAGGATGCGGGCTTCCGGGGTACGATCCTGTCCTTTGAGCCCAACCCGGATATATTCGCCGAACTCGGCCAGCGGGCGGCGTCGGATCGCAAATGGCATGTGTTCAACATGGCGCTTTCCGACTTCGATGGCCCGGCGCGCTTCAACATCATGGCGGCCGATCAGTTCAGTTCATTGAAGGCTCCCTCGCAGCAGCAGGACGCGATCTTCACCGAGCGGAACAAGGTGACGCGCACGGTTGAGATGCAATGCCGCCGGCTGGAGAGCCTGCTTTCGGAACTGAGCCGCACCCATGGTTTTGCTCGGCCTTTCCTCAAGATGGACACGCAGGGCCATGACCTGTCCGTCTGCGAAGGGGCAGGAACCGCCCTCGCGCAGATGTGGGGGGTGCAGACGGAACTCGGCGTGCGGCCGATCTATGAGGGCGGAACAAGCTATCGCGCGATGATCGATTGGCTTGCCGAGCGCGACTTCGTGCCTTCGGCTTTCTTCGCCAACAACAAGGGCCATTTCCCCCTGCTGGTGGAGATGGATGGCATCTTCATCAACCAGGCGCTGCTGCCGCAGGCGCGATGATGGGGGAGGGGACGCGACTGATCGACGCCCGCCGCCTCTTTCTGGCAGGCGCGATCGGCCTGACGCTGTGGTTGGGGGCGACGTTCCTGTGGCACGTCACCTACCGTCATGGCATCAGCCTGGCGGTCATCCTCTTTCTGGATCAGGATTTTCCGGTTCTGCTCGGTGCGGTACTGCTGCTGGCGCTCGCCGCGCCCTGGGCGGAAGGGGTCGGCTGGCGCCTGCCGCTCCCGCGCGCGCGTACGATGGTGCCGGTGATCGTCCTGTTCGGGCTGATCGCATGGGCCGGGCATTATCTCTTGTTTCAGGACTATTCGATCTCCCGCGATGAGGAGGTCGCGCGCTTTGCCGCTGCCTATATGCGGGAGGGGTTCCTGGCCCGGCCGATCCCGATGGAATGGGAGGGATATCGGCGGGCGATCATGCCCGAATTCTTCTCTCCCTTCGGCGCGGCCGATTATTGGACGGCGGCTTATCTGCCGGTGAACAGCGCGATCCAGGCGCTGTTCTGGCAAGCGGGCGATCCCAATCTGGCGGGCCCCGCGCTGCTGATGCTGGGCCTTTTCGCGCTCTGGCGCGTGGCGTTGCACCTCTTTCCGGATCGGCCGGACGCCGTGTGGGTCACGATGCTGCTGGGGCTTTCATCGACCCAGCTTTGGGTGACGGCGATGACGCCCTATGCGATGACGGGGCATTTCGCGCTTAACATGGTATGGCTGGCGCTGGTGCTTCGCGGCGGCGTGGCCGGGCATGTCAGCGCGGGCGTGGTGGCGCTCGCCGCGGCAGGGCTTCACCAATGGCACTTCCCGCCCATCTTCATCGGACCTTTCGTCCTGTGGATGCTGCTTGGCCGGCGGTGGAAGGCGGCGGCGTTCCACATATTGGTGCTGGTCGGCATCGTCATCATCTGGGCGAAGCTGTGGCCCGCCTTCCTCATCCATGTGCTGGGGCAGCCGACGGACGTTCGCCCGTCAGCGGGTGTGGCGGACAAGGTGGGCAGCCTGTTCGAGCGGCTCGGCGACCGCTGGCAGCCGCTGGTCAATCTCAGCCGCTTTGCTGCCTGGAACAACATCCTGATGGTGCCGCTGGCGGCGCTTGGCGTGCTCGCGATGCGCTGGCGGCAAGCGATCAGGGGGCAGGAGATCGCACTGCCGCTGGCGCTGGGCTGCTTTGCTGGTTGCGCGCTGGCGTTGGCGCAGGGCTATGGCTGGGGCTATCGCTACGCCCATGGCTTTATCGGACCCTTCTGCCTGCTGGCGGGGCTGGGCTGGGCGCGTTTTCGGACTGCTGCGATGCGCCCCGTCTTTTTAGGCTTTGGAATCACCCTGATGGTGAGCGCCTATCTGGTGTGGCGGACGCATATGTTCGTCGCGCCTTATGCCGCGAGCCACCGGATGATCGATGCATCGCAAGCCGATGTCGTGCTGGTCGATCCGCGCGGCGGGCTTTACGTCACCGACCTCGTGCGCGGCCGCAATGGCGTGCCCGGCAAGCCTATGGTCATGAACCTTGGCATGTTGACGCTGGATCAGGTGGATGCGCTGTGCAGAAACTATGTGGTGGAGCTGTTCGACCGCGCCGAGTTCCGCCCGCTTGGGGTGCCGCTGGCGCGTTGGAACCTGGGCCGAATGGACGCCCTGCGCGCCCATATGAAGGAAGCGGAGTGCGACAAGCCGGTACAGCCACCGCTGCCCGCAACGCCTGAAGAAGCCTTCAACGCAGCGGGCGACGTGCTGTAACGGCCCTCACTGGCCCTTCATGTAGACGCGCTTGCCGCCGATCCAGGTTTCCAGCACTTGCGTCGTGCTGATATCGACGGGGCGTGCGGTGGTTATGTCGCGGTCGATCAGGATGAAGTCCGCGCGCTGACCCGGAATGAGGCTGCCGAAACGCTTTTCCGCGAAAGCGGCGTAAGCGGCCTGCCGGGTGAAGCCGTCCAGCGCCGCCTCCAGGCTGATCCGCTGTTCGGGCGTCC
Source organism: Sphingobium bisphenolivorans (assembly GCF_000412635.1). Lineage (GTDB taxonomy): Bacteria > Pseudomonadota > Alphaproteobacteria > Sphingomonadales > Sphingomonadaceae > Sphingobium > Sphingobium bisphenolivorans. The sequence goes on along the minus strand of NZ_ASTG01000009.1, from coordinate 159,883 downwards.
AGCCGCCGGCGGGCTGGCCGGAGCGGTCCTCGCGCGTCATGGCGGTGGCGATGCCGGGGAAGGGATTGGGGCTTTCCACCGGAGCATCCGACCCGAAGGCGAGCGGGACGCGGTTGTCGAGCATCGCCTTCCAGGCGTAGGCGCCCTTCAGCCGCGCCTCCCCCATGCGCGCCACGGCCATGCGCCAGTCCGATGCTTCATGGGCGGGCTGCATCGATGCGACGATGCCGTTCTGGCTGAAGCGCGGCAGGTCGGCGGGATCGACGATCTGCGCATGTTCGATCCGCCAGCGTCGGTCGCCCTTGTAGGTTTGCGATAGTTCGGTGATCGCATCGAGCAACTCGCTGTTCGCTGCATCCCCGACCGCGTCCACGGCGACCTGGAAATTGTCCATCGCCGCGCGGCTCATGATGTTGCGGAGCTGCGTGGTCGGGATAAGAGACAGGCCGCGCTGGCCTGCGGCATCGGCATAGTCCGCCTTGAGCCAGGCGCCTCGTGACCCCAGCGCACCGTCGAGGCCGAGCTTCACGCCGCCCATGCGCAGATGATCGTCATAGAGCCACGGCGTCGGCTCCGGCCCGGCGATCAGCACCATATTGTCGATGCCGGCGGCGTAAGCCATGATCCGCACCCGTAGCGCGCCCCGGTCGGCGGAGCGGCGGAAGGCCTGCCAATCCTCGATACTGGTGCCCATGTCCGCGACGGCGGTGACGCCCTGACGGAGCAGCGCCTGCTGCGCCTTTTCCAGCGCGATGTCCCGGTCCTTCGGAGCGGGCGTGGGCACCGCCCGCTGGATCAGGTCCATCGCCTTGTCGACGAACACGCCCGAAGGCGTGCCGGCCGCCATATCGATCCGGCCGCCGGGGGGAGCCTTGCTGGCTGCGCTGACGTTCGCCGCGCGCATCGCCGCTGTGTTGGCCCAGCCCGCATGACCGTCCACGCGCTCCAGCCAGACGGGAACATCGCTGACCGCCGCGTCCAGTTCTGCCGCAGTGGGGAAGCGGCCGAGCCCCCAAAGTTCCTGATTCCAGCCGGTGCCGATGATCCACTTGCGGCCGGTATTGGCTGCCGCGAAGGCCCGGATCTTCGCCTGCGCCTCCGCTAGCGACCGGGTGCCGGACAGGTCGAGCGTGATATGGGAGAGGCCATAGCTCATCACATGCGCATGCGCGTCGATCAGCCCGGGAAGCAGCGTCTTGCCGCCTGCGTCCAGCTTGAAGGCAAGCCCCTTGGGCTGTGTGGGCAAGGGGTCGTTCTTGCGGCGCTTCTTCGGGCGAGCCTGTGCCGGCGCCTCATAGCGGCCGGGGATCAGCCTTTCGACCTTGCCTTCGTCATCGATCAGCAGCGCGCCGAAGCGGACCAGCCTGCCGTTGGCGTCAAGCGCGATGCCGTTCACATTGTCGATGACACCCGCCTCAAGGGCGGGTGCGGGCAGAGCGAGCGCGGCGAGCGCCGCGAGCAGTCCAGACTTCATGCGCGCGTGATCCGCCGCACCAGCGCGCTCGTATCCTGCCGGCTGCCGCTCATTGCCTGAACATCGGCATAAAATTGGTCGATCAGCGCGGTCACCGGGAGCGTCGCGCCATTGGCCCGCGCTTCCTCCAGCGCCAATCCCAGATCCTTGCGCATCCAGTCCACCGCAAAACCGAAGTCGAAGCTGTCCTGCGTCATCGTCTTCCAGCGATTGTCCATCTGCCAGCTTTGCGCCGCGCCGCCGGAGATCGCTTCGAACACCTTGTCGAGGTTCAATTCGGCCGCCTGGGCGAAGCGCAATGCCTCGGCCAGGCCCTGGATCACGCCGCCGATGCAGATCTGGTTCACCATCTTGGTCGTCTGGCCCGCGCCAGCGCCGCCGACATGGACGATGCGCGCGGCATAGGCCTGCATCACGATCTTGGCGGCATCCACCGCCGGCTCGGTCCCACCGCACATGATGGAGAGGCGGCCGTTTTCCGCCCCGGCCTGTCCGCCGGAGACCGGGGCATCGACGCAATGAAGGCCCAGGCTCTCGCCCTCCACGAACAGCTGGCGCGCGATGCGGGCGGAAACAGTGGTGTGGTCGATGAACAGGCCGCCCGGCTTCATCACCCGGAACACGCCGTCGCGGCCGAGCGCGATTTGCGCCAGGTCATCGTCCGTTCCCACGCAGCTAATGACGATATCCGCAAATTCGGCCGCCTTGGCGGGGCTGACCGCGACTGCGCCGCCATAGACTTCCGCCCAGCTCTTCGCCTTTCCGATCGACCGGTTATAGACGGTGAGTTGATGCCCCGCCTTTGCCAGATGCCCGGCAATCGGGCCGCCCATGACCCCCAGGCCGATAAAAGCGATATGTGCCATATGCCTCATGCAGTTAAGTGCGTGGCCTTCAGCCATAGGCAGAGTTTTCCATCAGTGCCAGTTCCTTCCGCCGCAATTTTCGGCTAGGGCGCGGCGCATGAACACGCTGAGCAAGATCGAAAGCGCCATGCCGCTGCCCATATCCGTTGACGATATATTGGCGGCGCGCGTGCGTATTTCAGGCTCGGTCGTGCACACGCCGACGCTGGTCAGCCAGACGCTGTCGCAGATGTTCGGCTGCAAGGTGTTCCTGAAGTTCGAAAATCTCCAGTTTACCGCGGCCTATAAGGAACGTGGCGCGCTCAATCGCCTGCTCCAGCTGGACGAAGAAGCGAAGAAGAAGGGCGTGATCGCCGCTTCGGCGGGCAATCATGCGCAGGGGCTTGCTTATCATGGCCGGCGGCTGGGCGTGCCGGTCACCATCGTCATGCCCACCACCACCCCCACGGTGAAGGTGACGCAGACGCAGGGCCATGGTGCGACGGTCGTCCAATATGGCGAGAAGTTCGATGACGCCTACGCCCATGCACGGCTGCTGGAGGTGGAGCAGGGGCTGACCTTCGTTCACCCGTTCGACGAGCCGGACATCATGGCGGGGCAAGGCACCGTTGCTCTCGAAATGCTGGAAGACGCGCCTGAGATCGACACGCTGATCATCCCGATCGGCGGCGGCGGCCTGTTTTCGGGCATGGCGACCGCGGCCAAGGCGATGAAGCCCGACATCCGCATCTACGGCGTTCAGGCGGAGCTTTATCCGTCAATGTACAGCCATATCAAGGCGGCCAAGCTGCCCTGCGACGGTGACACGCTGGCGGAGGGCATCGCCGTGCGCGAGCCGGGCGAACTCACCCGCCGTTTCGTGGAGCGGCTGAGCGACGACGTGCTGCTGGTGAGCGAACGCTATCTGGAGGAGGCCGTCAGCCTGTTGCTCCAGATCGAGAAGACGGTGGTCGAAGGCGCGGGCGCGGCGGGCGTCGCGGCGCTGCTCACCCACAAGGAGCTGTTCGCCGGCCGCAATGTGGGCCTGGTCCTTACCGGCGGCAATATCGACACCAGGCTGCTCGCCAACGTCCTGCTGCGCGATCTTGCGCGGTCGGGGCGGCTTGCACGGCTGCGCATCATCTTGCAGGATCGGCCGGGCGCGCTCTTCCACGTCGCCCGCATCTTCGATCAGGAAGCGGTCAACATTTTGGAGCTGTCGCACCAGCGGATTTTCACCAATCTGCCGGCTAAGGGCCTCAGCCTGGACGTCGAGTGCGAGACGCGGGACGGCGCTCATCTGGAGCGGCTGATAGCGGCTTTGCGTGCCGTCGGATATGAGGTCGCCCCGATCGAGGTCGCCTGACCGGGATTACCTCATCCGCGCCCTATTTTCGTGGTAAATAAACTTTGCACAGGGGCCGGCGAGCGGCATAGTCTATCCATGAATCGACCGCCGTTCAGCATCGTGAGGGAGATGGAAGCGTGAGCGCGCCATTCCGCTTTCCACGTTTCTTCGTGACCAACCCCAGCCCGTGCCCCTATCTGCCGGGCAAGAGCGAGCGGAAGGTCTTTACCGAGCTGTCCGGGGACAACGCGTCGGAGCTTAATGACGCTTTGGGGCGTATTGGGTTCCGTCGCAGCCAGAATGTCGCCTATCGTCCGAGCTGCGCCGATTGCTCCGCCTGCGTATCGGTCCGCGTGGTGGCGAATGAATTCGAGCCTAATGCCACCCAGCGCAGGCTGCTGCGGAAGAATGAGGATCTGGTCATCACGGCGTGCAAGCCCTGGTCGACCGAAGAACAGTTCGCCCTGCTGCAGCGCTATTTGCGTGCCCGTCATCCCGGCGGCGGTATGACCGAGATGGACGAAATGGACTTTGCCGACATGGTCGAGCAAACGCCCGTCGAAAGCCACGTCGTCGAATATCGCGAACCGGGTGTCGATGGGCGGCCCGGCAAGCTCATCGGGGCTTGCCTGACCGACCGGCAGGGCGATGGGCTGTCGATGATCTACAGCTTCTTCGACACCGAGCATGAAGAGCGCAAGGGTCTGGGCAACTTCATCATCATGGACCATATCCTGCGCGCCGCCAAGGCCGGCCTGCCTTATGTCTATCTCGGCTACTGGGTCGAGGGATCGCAGCGGATGGAATATAAGGTTCGCTACCGTCCGCTGGAGAGGCTGAGCCGGAACGGCTGGATCCGCTTCAACCCGGACGAGCAGGTACAGGCCATTCGCGGCGCGACGCAGACGGGCAGCGAGCCGCCGCTGCCACTCGAACTTGCAGGCATCTTCCGCAAATAACTGCGTTCGTTTCGGGCGAACTTCAGGGCTGCAAGGGCGCCGATCGGCGCGCGTGGGCCGCGAAACCCGGCTGGCTTGCGCCGGACCGAATAAGTTAGGCCATTGGAAAGCTTGTTTAACTTTTTCCGCTACTGCATCCTGATGCAGCGAAAAGATAAACAGGGACCAGGGACGCCTTATGGACCGTTTTGCTGACCGACGATTTGGGCAGTGGGATGCGGAACTGGCGCGCGATGCGCAAGACTGGGATTCATTTCATTACCGGAACGAACTGTCGTTCTCGCCGGTTTTCCTGCGGGTTTCGCCGCCCCTGATCCGCTGGATCGCCGATGAACGGGGAAGCGTCATTGCACGCGAGATCGCTTCCGACCTTTTCGCCCGTCATTTCTCATCGGACATGATGGGATCTGAGTGGCGGCGGCTGATCGAGCGAGTCGATCGCCTTGCGCTCGCAAGGGCGGCGATTCAATCCACCGAACCTGAACCGCTGATGGTTCAGATGCGGACGCAAACGGGTGACCTGCGCCGCGGCATCGTGCGAATGGTGCGGGTAGCGGAGCCTGACGAGCAACCCGTCTGGTACGGCACGATCGAGGACGTGCAGGACCGCTACGATCATGAGCGTGCCTCGCTCGCTAGCGCCCTGACCGAAAGCCAGCAACATTATCGCTGGTCGGTGGAACTCAGTCCGCAGGTGCCGTGGACCGCCGATCCGCGCGGCAATATCGAGGAGGTGGGACCGCGCTGGTTCGATCTGACCGGGCTGCCGGCTGGGAAGGCACGGGGGCAGGGATGGCTCAAGGCCCTGCATCCCGATGATGTCGAGCGGACATTGGCCGCATGGGCCGAGAAGCTGCATTCCGGCGAGCCGGTCGACGTCGATTATCGGATACGCCTTTTCAACGGCCACTATCGCTGGATGCGGGCGCGCGCCGCCCCGCGACGAAACGCCCAGGGCGAGATCGTCCGCTGGTATGGCACGCTGGAGGATATCAACGCAGAAAAGCTCGCCCAGCGCGAACTTGCGGATAGCGAGGAACGGTTCCGCCGCGCCGTGGAGTCGGCGCGGCTTGGCATCTGGGATTTCGATGCTTTCCGGCGGACGCGGACATGGTCACGTGAATTTCGCGAGATGCTGGGATTGTCGGACACGGAGCCGGCCACGAGCGAACTTGCTCTGCGCCTGGTCCATCCCGAGGATCGCCCGCGTCTGGCGGCGATGATCGATGCCGTGGCTGCGGGCGAGACGCCACCGCATTTCGAGGCCACTTTGCGGGTGTTCCGTGCCGATACGGGGGCGATGCGGTGGATCAGGAGCATCGGTTGGAGCACCTGTACCGAATCCGGCCGCCCGCTGCGGGTCATAGTCACTTTCCAGGATGTGACGGACGAGCATGAAAGCGAGGAGCGGATACGCTGGGCCGCGACCCACGATCCCATGACGCGCATGCCCAATCGGGCGCTTTGGCAGGCGACGCTGGAGGAGTTGGCGGAAGAGGCGATCAAGACGGGCCGGAGCTTCGGGCTGGTGCTGGTGGATATCGATGATCTCAAGCGGATCAATGACACGCTGGGTCATGATGCGGGCGACGCTCTGTTGTGCGGTTTCGCCGACCGTTTCACTGCGGCGGCACCAGCGGATGCAATCGTCGGACGGCTGGGCGGGGACGAGTTCGGCATGATCGCGCCGTCGCTGACGACAAGCGCCGCGCTCGCAGCGTGGAGCGCGGAACTGCTGGGCGACGTGCGTGCGCCCTACATGCACAATGGTCGTTCCCTTGACTGTGGCATCAGCATGGGCGGCGTTGTCTTCGGTGAACATGGCGATGATGCGACAGAGGTACTGAAGGCGGCGGATCTGGCGCTTTATGCGTCCAAGTCGACCGGACGCGGTCGCCTGACGATGTTCCATTCGAGCCTGCGCGCGGAGGCGCAGCAGCGCGGCTCCATGATCCGCATGGCGCGGCAGGCGATCGAGGACGAGCTGATCGTGCCCTATTACCAGCCGAAGATCGACATGCGTAGCGGGGCGATCCTGGGCTATGAAGCGCTGCTGCGATGGAACCATCCACGTGTCGGCGTGCAACTGCCGTCCAGTATCTCTGCGGCGTTCGACAATGCCGAAATAGCGGTGGAACTGACGGAACGGATGCTGGCGGCGGTCGTCAGGGACGTGAGCGGCTGCCTGCGTGCCGGGCATGATCCGGGCCGGGTCGCGATCAACGCGTCGGCGGCGGACTTCATGCAGCGCGACTTTGCCGGGCATGTGCTCGACTGCCTGGCGCGGGAAAGAATCCCGCCGCAGCATTTCGAGGTGGAGGTCACCGAAACGGTGTTCCTCGGCAGAGGCTCCGAACAGGTGGAGCGGGCGCTGCACCGCCTTTCGGCCGCGGGCGTCCGCATCGCGCTGGATGATTTCGGCACGGGATATGCGTCGCTCAGCCATTTGAAGCAATATCCGGTCAACGTGTTGAAAATCGACAAGAGCTTCGTGAGGAATATCGAGCAGGACGAGGGGGACGCCGTGATCGTCGACGTGATCCTTCGGCTTGGCAACAGCCTTGGCATGGAAGTCGTGGCGGAGGGGGTGGAGACGGGGGGGCAGCGTCAGCGCCTGCTGGCCTGTGGCTGCGCGATCGGGCAGGGCTTCCTGCTGGGCCGGCCGCAGCCCTGGTCGCTGGGGCGCCCAGTGGCGGCCTGACAGGGCGGCCTATTTGGCGGAGAGGGTGACCGCCTCGACCTTGTTGCCGTCCGGATCGAAGACGAAGGCGCCATAATAATGCGCATCATAATTGGGGCGCACGCCCGGCGCCCCTGCGTCAGTGCCGCCCAGTTCCAGTGCGAGGCGGTGAAATTCGCGGACGGCTTCGCGGTCGCCTGCCTCGAAACAGATATGGACGCCATTTCCGGCGCTGGCTGCTTCTCCGTTGACCGGCGTCTCCACACTGAAGATGACGTCGTTCACGCCATAATCGAGTGAATGAGGATAATCGCGTACGCTGCGGTAGCCGAGCAGCGCCATCAGCGGATCGTAAAATGCGCGTGCCCGCTCGATATCATTAGAGCCGACTGAAACATGATGGATCATCCGCTTCCTCCCTTGGCAAGCGCCCGAGGCGCGCGGGTAAGACTATCGCGAGGCCGCTCTCGTTCCCTTGTGCCGCACCGCTTATTTGCAGTGGCAGCTGCGCCGCGCACCGCCTTTACGGCGAGCGACCTTCTCGGTGACATAGCTGGTGGTGGTCGTGACCGCAGGCTGGATCACCACCGTCGTCGTGACACCCGGATGATAATAGCCCCCGGCGATATAGCCGGGCGCATGCGTCGTAGTAACTAACGGGTCGCCCGGCCTAGCGGGAGTGGGCGACCAACGGGAGTCCGCATAGGGCGGGGCATCATAATCGACGCCGGGTCCGCCGCTGACGCGCCCTTCGAAGCGGCCCTCATATTCTCCGCTCCGGACCCTGCCATCTTCATCGCGCCATGTCCCAGTCCAGCGGCCTTCATAGCCATAAGGCGGACTGTCGGGGGCGGTAACCTCATCATCATAGCCGATGCCGGACGGAGGCGGAGCATCCTGATCCGGATGATCCCAGGCGATGTCGCTGTGCACCTCCCTGACGCGGCCGTACCGGTCGGTCATCACCGCGTCGTCATAATAGCGCGACCAGCCATAGCCGCTCGCCGGAACGGGCAGGCCGTAGGCGCCATAGTTGGCGATGCCGTAGGCGGGGCTAATCCAGTATCGCGGCAGGACGTAGCCGACGACGGGGCGGCGGTAGGCGGCCCAGCCGCCCGGGGCGCGCCAGCCCGCGATCCAGCGGCCATTCTGGAGCGGTCCCCAGCGGTGCGCGATCATTCGGCCAGTTCCCATTGAGACGGGCCTTGCAGCGCCGGACCAGGCAGCGCGTTCGGCCGAGGCCGGCGCCGAGCAGGCAAGGGTAAGGCCCGTGCCCACCAGAAGGATGCTCCAGAACCTCATGCTCAACTCCCTGCCACCCGCCGCCTGCTCAACGCGCTGCGTGGTTAACGCCTGTTTAGCATGATGATCCGCACCGTTCCACGTACGGAAGGCGCTTCGGCTGTCTCGAAACGGGGCAGGATGGATCGGTAGAGGCGGCTGGCGAGGGCGCTGACGAGCGCCTCGAGCCCAGCCTGATCTTCGCTGTCGAAGCGGGCGCGCAGCGGACTGTCGAGATCGAGAACGGCGATCACGCGGCCGTCCTGCATCACCGGGACGACGATCTCGGAGGCGCTGGCGGCATCGCAGGCGATATGGCCGGGGAAGGCGTGGACATCCTCCACCCGTTGTGTCCGGCCGCTCGCCGCCGCAGCGCCGCAGACGCCCTTGCCAACCGGGATACGAATGCAGGCGGGCTTGCCCTGAAAGGGGCCGAGCACCAGTTCGTCATCCGCCATGCGGTAGAATCCGGCCCAATTGAGATCGGGCAGAAACTGCCAGATCAGCGCCGCGACATTGGCCATATTGGCGATGCCGTCGGACTCCCCAGCCGTGATCGCCTCGGCCGCGGCGCGCAGGTCATCATAAAGGGTCGACTTGTCGGCATTGGCCGCGGGCGCGAAATCATACATGGTGCGCGATATAGGGCGCCGCCTCGCGCGCGGCCAGTGGCGTCAGTCGAACCGGACCTTGCCGCGTCCAGCCTTGACGGAACTGCGTGCCTTCTTGGCGTCGACGCGGCGCGCCTTGGCCGCCTTTCCCGGCCTGGTCGGCTTGCGGTGCTTGGGAACGATCGTCGCCTCACGGATCAGATCTACCAGGCGGGCGACGACCTCCTGCCGGTTCATCAACTGGGAGCGTGAACCTTCGGAGCGGAGGATGAGCACGCCTTCCGCGGTCATCCGCCGGCCGGCAATGGCAGTAAGGCGGTGCTTGACCGCGTCCGGCAAGGAAGGGCTGTTCGCGACATCGAAGCGAAGTTGAACCGCGCTGTCGGTCGTGTTCACATGCTGGCCGCCCGCGCCGGTCGACCGCACGAAACTCTCCGACAGTTCGTCGCTGTCTATGGAGATGGTGCGGGTTATCGGGATCGCGGCCAAGCGGTCAGATTCCCGCTTCGTCCAGATATTCCGCGCCAAAGCCCGCCGCCGCGAAGCTCGGCGGAAGGGGCGCGGTGGCCTCCGCGGGCGGCTTCTCGCCGCGTGGAATGCTCAGGAAGCGGCTGTGGAGCAGCATGGTTTCGCTGCCCTGTCCATAGACCGGATCACCGACGATGCCGAAGCCGAGGCCATGCAGGGCGTGCGCACGGATCTGGTGCGTGCGGCCGGTCCGTGGAGTGAAAGCGATCAGCGCGCGGCTGCCCCTGACCGCGATCCTGCGCCAGTCGGTCGCCGCCGCCTTACCCTCCCGCGCGGGGATCATGCGCCAGCCCTTGGCCGCGCTGCTGATCTTCTTGAGCGCCAGTTCGATCGTGCCGCTTTCCTCCTCCGGCACGCCATCCACGACCGCGACATAGCGCTTCGAAACGGTCCCGGCTTCAAAGGCGGCGGCGTAGCGCTTGTGCGCCTTGGGATTGCGGGCGAGCAGCAGGCAGCCGCTGGTGTCCCGATCCAGCCGATGGACCGGCAGCGGCCATCGCTGAAAGCCGAACGTCAAGGACGAGAGATGGTTTTCCAGGCTCAGCGATCCGTCGCGCGGCGCATCGACCGGCAATCCGGCGGGCTTGTCGATGATGAGCGCCTCGCCATCGATGAAAATTACTCGGTCGTGAAGCAGGCTCAATGGGCAGGTCCGTAGATCAGGGGAGCGATTGACGCGCGTGCGCCTTCCTATAGGGGGTGGAGCCGATGAACAACAGGGGGGACAGCGCGCGTCCGATCTCGGCGCCATCGCAATGGGTGCCCGGCGGCGGACGGCTTGAATGGATCGATGTCGCGCGCGGCATCGGCATCCTGGCTGTCGTTATCGGCCATGTGTGGACGCGCGGTCCGCTGCGCGACGCCATGTACAGTTTCCACATGCCGCTCTTCTTCCTGCTGTCGGGCCTGCTAACCCGGCCGCAGCCGGTTGCCGCCTTCGCGCTGCGTCAGTTGACGACGCAGATGCGTCCCTACGCCGCCTTTCTGCTGCTGCTGATCGTAGCGGATCAGATCATCGAGCCGATGAAGGGCGGACGGCCGATATTCGACGATTGGCCCGCCGATCTGCTGCCTATCCTGTTAGGCGGAGGCTGGCTGCGCGGCCCCTATACCATCTTCTGGTTCGTGCCTTGCCTGATGGCGGGGCGCGTCCTGTTCAACATGGCCCTGTCGCGCTGGCCCGATCCGGTCGGCTGGCAGTGGGCTGTGGCGATGCCGCTGTGCCTGCTGATCGCCCATGTCGCTGGAGCGCTGACCGATATCTCGCCCTTGGGGCTGCTGGCGGTGCCGATGGCGCTGTTCCTGCTCTGGATTGGCGCGGCCTGGCAGCGGGTGGCCTGGCGGCGCTGGATGTGGGGGCCGCTGACCCTGCTGTCGGGGGCCGGGCTGACGCTGATGCCCCCGCTCAACATGAAGGCGGGGGATTATGGCTGGCCGCTGCTATCGATCGCCGCCGCCGTCGCGACCTGCCTGCTGCTGCTCCGCCTGTCGGTGAGGGTGGCGCCATTTGGCGGGTGGCTCTCGGCGATCGGGCGAGCGTCGCTCGTCATCATGTATCTGCATGTAGCGGTCATCCACTATCTCTCGCCATATTCCGCAAAATTATGGCTGCTGATGGCGGCCTTGCTGCTGCCGATTGGCGCCTATTATCTGATCCGATCGATACCGGTCGCGCGGCGCATTTTTCTTTAATCGAGGTGCGAAGGCAGAAAGGGACCGACGCTGTCGATGCGTCGATCCCCTCCCGCGGGTTGATGCCTTGCGACCCAAGGCTCAACAACTGCATCGTCAGGGACGAGGCAGCGATGCTTTATCCATGCAGCTTGATCGCCGTCTCCGCGATCCGGCGGCCCTGATAGCGTGCCCCTTCCAGTTCCTCTTCCCCCGGCTGGCGGCTGCCGTCGCCATCGGCGATCGTCGTTGCGCCATAGGGAGCTCCGCCGCGGACCTTGTCGACGCCCATCTGCGCCTGAAAACCATAGTCCAGCCCAACGATCACCATGCCGAAATGCAACAAGTTGGTGATGATCGAGAAGAGCGTGGTTTCCTGCCCGCCATGCTGGCTCGCCGTGGAGGTGAAGGCGCCGCCGACCTTGCCGTTAAGCGCGCCGCGTGCCCACAGGCCGCCGGCCTGATCGAGGAACGCGGCCATCTGGCTAGACATGCGGCCAAAGCGCGTGCCGGTGCCGATGATGATCGCATCATATTCCGCGAGATCCGCCACGGCCGCAATCGGCGCGTCCTGATCCAGCTTGAACCCGGCGTTTCGCGCGACCTCCAGCGGCGCGGTTTCAGGCACGCGCTTGATGTCGACCTGCGCGCCGGCAGAAGCAGCGCCCTCCGCTATAGCCCGTGCCATTGTTTCGATGTGGCCGTAGGAGGAATAATAGAGAACCAGAACCTTCGCCATGAATGTCTCCAATCAGCTTAATGTATTGATACGAAATAAGTTTCAGCGAGAGGTTGGCCGCCCGCATCGGGGGGAGGCAGTGAAGCGAGCAGGGGGGAACTCGCTTCGACGCGGGCGGCCGAAGACCCGTCCAGGGGAGGAGCAGGACGGGTCTATTCGCTATCGACCAGGACGATCTCGCTGTCCTCGATCGCAGTGATGGTCAGCTGCCGACCGCCCAGGATCGCAGCACCATCCCTCTGCTCAAACAGCTGGCCATCAATTTCTATCCGGCCCGTCGCGGGGACAAGGTAGAGATGACGACCTTCGCCGCTGTCATAGGTTACCGTTTCACCCGCTTTGATCGTGCCGCCCAGCAGTCGGGCATCGGCACGGATGCGCAGCGCTTCCCTGTCCTCATCATAGCCGCTCGCCAGCACCACCAGCTTTCCGGAGCGATCGCCCTTGGGAAAGGGCTTGGCACCCCAGCTTGGCGACCCGCCTGTCTCGCGGGGGATGACCCAGATCTGGAACAGAGTGGTCGTCTCATCCTCCAGATTATACTCGGCGTGGCGGATACCGGTGCCGGCGCTCATTACCTGCACGTCGCCGGCTTCGGTGCGGCCCTTGTTGCCAAGGCTGTCCTGATGCGTGATCGCGCCCTTGCGGACATAGGTGATGATCTCCATGTCGCTGTGCGGGTGCGGCGGGAAGCCGGAGCGGGCGGCGATCTCGTCGTCGTTCCACACGCGGATGGCGCCCCAGTTCATCCGGGCAGGATCATGATAGTCCGCGAAGGAAAAATGATGCCGGGCGTTCAGCCAGCCATGATCGGCATGGCCCAGCGACGCGAAGGGGCGGCGCTCGATGCGGCTGCCGACGGTCGTGCTCATGACGCATTCCTTTCAAATCTTGCATCTTGCCGGAGCTTCCGGCTTGCATTGCGCCAATCTAGCGATCAGGATCGTTTCTTAAACAAGCGACATTGAAACGGATTGTTTCACTTATGCGACTTCCTGATTTCGAAGCCTGGGCGATGTTCGCCGCGGTCGTCGAGCATCGCAGCTTTACCGACGCCGCCAAGGCGCTGAGCGTTTCCAAGGCTACCGTTTCCAAGGCGGTGAGCCGGCTGGAGCAGCATCTCGACACCAGCCTGTTCAGCCGCACCAGCCGCCGCCTGGCCCTGACGGAGAGCGGCAAGCGCCTTGCCGATCATGCGGCGCGGATATTGGCTGAGGGCCAGGCGGCGGAGGAAGCGGCGAGGGACGAGACGGCGGAGCTTTCCGGCACCGTGCGACTAGGGGCGCCGATGACGTTCGGCCTGCTCCGCATCGCGCCCCTGATCGCCGAGTTCACCAATCTCAATCCGCTGATCGATATCGACCTGCACCTGTCGGACGCCCGCATCGACCTGGTCGAGATGGGGCTGGACGCAACCATCCGCATCGCCGAGATGCCCGACAGTTCACTGCGGGCACGCCGTCTGGCCGACGTCAACATGCACGTCGTCGCCTCCCCTGCCTATCTGGCGGAGCGCGGCCGGCCAGCCCATCCCTCGGACCTGAGCGGGCATGACTGCCTGTGCTATTCGAACGTCAGTACGCCCGACGTATGGCGCTTTTCAGGGCCTGGGCAGCAGAATGTGGCGGTCAAGGTCCGCGCCCGCCTGACCGTGAACAGTGGGGAAGCGATGCTGCCCGCGCTGCGTGCTGGGGTCGGCGTTGCCCGATTGCCAGATTTCATCGTGGGGAAGGATCTCGCGTCGGGCGAACTGGAGGAGTTTCTCGCCGACTGGCGCCCGACGCCGCTCGGCATCCATCTAGTAACGCCCCCCTCCCGGCTGAGACCTACGCGGGTGGATGCGCTGCTTGACTTCATCGCGCAGCACCACGGCTGTTGATTGATGATATCGATTAAATCGGCCTTGACTCGTTCTGAATCATTTCGACCGTGAAACGTGCCAAAGTGATTCAAACCGCACGACTCGTGGATTCCTGCGGGTTATCGAAAAATTAACCTTTGTCCTTCAGAAGTTTTTTGGTTAATGATTTGGTGCGGAAGCCGTTCTGTGGGGGTGAACGGACCTGCTACGCAAAGGGGCTCACACATGCGCGTGCTGCTAATCGAAGACGAACCGACGACTGCCCGGGCGATCGAGCTGATGCTCACGACCGAGGGGTTCAACGTCTACACCACGGATCTCGGCGAAGAGGGCCTGGATCTGGGCAAGCTCTACGACTACGACATCATCTGTCTGGATCTCAACCTGCCGGACATGCATGGCTACGACGTGCTCAAGAAGCTGCGTGCCGCCAAGGTGCAAACGCCGGTGCTCATTCTGTCGGGCATCGCCGAAATGGACAGCAAGGTGCGCTCCTTCGGTTTCGGCGCCGACGATTATGTCACCAAGCCCTTCCATCGCGAAGAACTGATCGCGCGCATCCATGCTGTGGTGCGCCGTTCGAAGGGGCATTCGCAATCGGTCATCCGCACCGGCAAGCTGGCGGTCAACCTGGACGCGAAGACCGTCGAGGTCGATGGCAATCGGGTGCATCTGACGGGCAAGGAATATGCGATGCTGGAGCTGCTCTCGCTGCGCAAGGGCACGACGCTCACCAAGGAGATGTTCCTCAACCATCTTTATGGCGGGATGGATGAGCCGGAACTGAAGATCATTGACGTCTTCATCTGCAAGCTGCGCAAGAAGCTGGCGCTGGCTTGCGGCGGCGAGAATTATATCGAGACCGTGTGGGGCCGCGGCTATGTGCTGCGCGATCCCGATGAGGCGGAGGAGCTGGCGGCGAAGGTCGCCTGATCCGCGTGACGCGCAATAAACAGCGAGGGGCCGGTCCGAGAGGATTTCCGGCCCTTTTACTTGCCGCCACGTTTCAGGACGGCGGCGGCCATTTCGAGACGGTCTTCTGAAGGGTGCGGAAGCCGGGCCGCCTGCTGTCCTTCGACGGCTGATATTGCGGCGGTACCTGATAGCTGCTCTCGGACGATCGCTCGGCCCGACTCTTGACCGCTTCGGGATCAATCTCACCCTCGAGCTCAACGCCGAACGATTGCCCCTTGGCCCAAGCAATCTTGCCCTGCACCGCCGGGCTGTCGGGCAGGTGGAGCGTAACGCTCTCGCCGACCATCAGAGGCGCCTCGCACTTGCCGCCCATTCCGCGCTCCGACACGTCACGCACCAGGATGTCGATCAGCCCGTGACGAGGATGTGCCATGCGGGCCTTCAACAGACGGCGTTGCCGATCGTGGGAGCGCTTGGAAGAAAAGTCCGGTTCAGTTCCACTCATCGATTTGATCAGTTCTCTGCATCCCGATGGTGGCCGATTCAGCGGTACCGCACCGCTGAAGCTGACAGGCATGTACCCCAGATGGGGGATAAACAAAAGCGGGAGCGGGCTAACCTGCTTAAATCAATGCGAGTCGCGCAGACGAGGAAGGCCGACGATCATGGCGATCGCCGGCCTTGTTCGGTCAGGCGGAGGAGCGGTGAGATGGCTGAAAGCCGTTGCGGGGGGCACCGCTCCTGGTGGGGTTATTGTGCCGCCTGATCCGAAGAGGAGTTGTTCGATCCTGAAGCCTGTCCGCTGCCGGACAGCTGACCGGCGGCATCGATGGAGGCCGCACCGTTAGCCGCGTTAGCCGCTCCGCCCAGCGTGCCCGATGCGCTGCCGGCTGCACTGCCTGCGGCCGACTTGGCGCTGGACAGGCCGGAGGCGGCGCGGTCACGGGTGGCACTGGCCGCTGCTTCACCCCGTGCTCTGGCGTTGCCGGCAGCGGTGGCAGCGCGGTCCCGAACGGCGCCGGCAGTGCTGCCCGCCTGATCCCGCAGGCCGCCGACCGCGCTCTGCACGTCGCTGGTGCCCAGCGTGTCAGCGGTCAGGCTGCCGCTTGCCGACCCGCCTGCCGAGCCGGCGGCACTGCCACTGCGCTTCTTGCCATGGCGGTTGACCGAGCCGCTCGCGTCGCCGCTGGCGCGTCCGTGGCCCGATCCGCTCGCGCCGACGCGGCCATTTTCAAGATCGATGCTGCGGTCGAGCCCGATGCCGCCCGAGCCGCCCAGGCTGCCACCGAGCGAACCGCCGACGCCGCCCAACGCGCCGCCCAGGCCGCCGCCAAGACCGCCGCCTCCGCCGCCGCCCAGCAACTGGGCCGAGGCAGGAGCCGCAGTCAGGGCTGCGAGACAGGCGGCGGCAAGAATGAACTTCACTTTCATCGATCGTCTCCTTGTTCGTTGTCGATCCGATGATGGGACAACGGGAGCCGAACCGACTTTAATCCCCGACCACAGAAAAAAACTAATAACATACTGAGAGTTAACCGATATTTCTGCAGGACCCGCAGATGATGCCATTGCCTGCTGCTCGGCCCGCGGCTTTCGCCTCTGCCCGCAGCGTGCTGAGGCTGCCCGCTTCGAACAGCCGCCCTGCAACGAGAGGGGCGGCGAAGGATGTGCCGCGCACCGGCCCCTTCCCCCCGTCCATCCGGGCTGCGTTCATGTCCGCTCCGGGCGCGGCGAAGTCGACATGGCGCGCCCGGCCGGCCTCCGGCAGCGGGCGGCCGCGCGCATCCACGCCGGTGACTGCAATGACTTCGGGGTAAGAAGCCGGGTAGGCGGGGGGAGCGGCGGGGCCGTCATTGCCGACTGCGGCAACCACCGTGACACCTTTCTCCCGCGCGAGCCGGATGGCGCCCGCCAACAGCGGATTGTCAGGCCCGACCAGACTGATCGTCACGACGCTCGATCCGCGTGCCGCGAGCCATCCCAATGCCCGCGCGATGGCGAACGCGCTACCGCCGGCGGGGTCGTCGCCATAAACATCCGCCACGAGCAAGGGCGCGCCGGGGGCGGCCCCGCGGATGGTGCCTGACCCGGCGATCAGCGAGGCGACGGCCGTTCCATGGGCGCTCGCCCGGGGCGCGCCCTTGGCGAAACCTTGCTGCTCGAGCGGTCCGTTCAGCGCGGGGTGCCGGGCCACGCCGCCATCGATAAGCCCCGCAGAGCGGCTGTTGACCCTGCTGCTACCCGCTAGAGCCGATGCGGCGAGGCTGACGGCATGGCCGCTCGGGAAATAAAGATTGTCGGCGCTCGCCTTCGCCTCGGGCGCAACCGAGCGGACATGGCGCAGCGCCTTCGCAAGGCTTCGGTCCTTCGGGACGGCGAGGCGCGTGACGGGTAGGTCCAACCCCTCGATATTCGTGTTTTCCACGCCATAACCTGCCGATCGTAGCGCTTCGATGCTTTGCGCCTTGGCGCCGATCAGCAGGATCAGACCCCGTCTGGCCGGCTCGCGGCGGTCATCCAGTTCGATGATGTCGCCATGCCGGCGGAGCAGGTCGCTGATCCGTGCCGACCGCGCGGCGATGAGCCGGGAAGGGGAAAGGCGCTCCAGGGGACTGCGGTCGAGTGCTCCCTGGACCCCGTCCAGCAGGCCCGGCAGCACTCTGCCGACCTCGCCGCCGACTTGCCCCAGCCTTTCTCCCGCCGAGGGAAGAAGTTGGGCCTGAACGCCTGAAGCGGTTAGCAGCAGGCCGGCGGCGATCCATTTGCGTGGCAATTTCATCTCGACCTCTTTGGCGCGAGAGGACCGGGCAGCAGTCCTTTCGCTTGCAAAATGATTCATCATCCGAAAATTTCCGATATCAGTCGGCGTTCACGGATTAAACGACACGAGATGAACGTTTCATCCTTCGACGGCACAGTTATGGAGCGTGAATGTCCTTCGAGAGCGACCTGCTGGCGTTATTGCCCCGGCTGCGGCGCTTTGCGGCCAGCCTTTCGCGGGATCGTGCCGATGGTGATGATCTGTGCCAGGCTGCACTGGAAAAGGCGCTGCGCGCGCGCGACCAGTGGCAGCCGGGAACGAGACTGGACAGCTGGATGTATCGGATCATGCGTAACCTGTGGATAGACGAGGGCCGCTCTCGCCAGCGTGCGGCGCGCACCTTCGCCCCGGAAGAGGCTGGCGAGCATATCGGCCATGCCGGCGACCGCGATGTAGAGGCGCACGTCATGCTGTCCGACGTCGACCGCGCCATGCAGTCTCTGCCGGACGAACAGCGCGAGGCCATCGCCCTCGTGCTGGTGGAAGGGCTCTCCTACAAGGAAGCGGCTGAGATTTTGGCGATACCCATGGGTACGCTGACCTCTCGCCTGGTGCGCGGGCGGGGGGCGCTGATCGAATTGCTCGGGGAAGCCGCATGACGGATATTGACGAAGCAACGCTGATCGCCTGGGTCGATGGCGAACTGGACGAGGTCACGCGGCGAAGGGTCGACCGTGCCGTAGCAGAGGATGCGGCCTTGGCGGCCCGGCTCGACATGCACCGCCGCCTGCGCGAGCGGCTTTCCGGGCATTATGCGCCGATCGAGGCCGAACCTGTCCCCCCGTCGATGCGCGCGCTGCTCAAGGAAGAGGAGAGGGTCGTTCCGCTCCGTCCCCGTGCATCGCGCTGGCGCAGTTGGGGAACGGGCGCCGCTATTGCCGCCAGCCTTGTGCTGGGCCTCGGGATCGGCCGGCTGGCGAGTGATCCGGTCGGGCCGGTGGGCGTTCGCAGTGGCGTCATGGTGGCGCAAGGGCCGCTTGCGTCGGCGCTCGAGACGCAGCTTGCCTCTGCTCAGGAGAGCGCTCCACTGCGCATCGGCCTCAGCTTCCAGCGAAAAGGCGGCGGGTGGTGCCGCAGCTTCGAAGGCGAAGCCGCCTCGGGCGTCGCCTGCCGGGGCGAGCATGGCTGGAAGGTGGAGCAGCTGGTTCCGGGAAGCGGGCAGAGCGGCGCCTATCGCCAGGCATCCTCGGCTGATAGCCGGGTCATGGCAACGGTCGAGGCGCTGATGGCGAGCGCGCCCGCTGATGCACGCCAGGAAGCAGAGGCGCGGGCCAAGGGCTGGCGCTGATGAATCAGCCCTCGGTCTGGACGAACCAGCGCTCCGTTCCTTCCAGACCGATCGCCGTGAGCCGTCCGGTGCGATAGGCGCCGGTGTCGATGCCGATCCGGTTATGGCGGATATCGATGTCTTCCCGGATGCTGTGGCCGTGGATCACCATCCGGCCATGATCGCCGCGATGCGACAGGAAATCCTGCCTGATCCAGCGTAAGTCGGCAGGGTCTTGCGCCTCCAGCGGAATATGCGGCCGGACGCCGGCATGGACGAACAGATAGCCGCCTATGATCAGCCGGTCTTCAAAGCCGTCGAGAAAATCCACATGGTCGCGCGGAATGTTCGCCAGCATCCAGCGTGCCAGATCCTCATCGCTGATCGCGGCGCATTCCTCCGCGCTCAATCCGTAGCTCAGCAGCGTCTCGACACCGCCGATGCGCCGGAAGAAGCGAGCCGTCTGAACGTTTCCGCGTGCGGCTGCGATGAACACTTCCTCATGATTGCCCTTGATGAAACGCCAATCGCCCCCAGACTGCGGGAGGCGCATAGCCCGCTCGACCACCTGTGCCGACAGTCGACCGCGGTCGACCAGGTCGCCCAGCAGGATTGTCAATCGAGGCAGGGGCGGGCGCCTGGCTTCATCCTGCTCGATCATCGCCAGCAGTTCCGCCAGCAAATCATCGCGCCCGTGAATGTCGCCGATCGCATAGATGCGCAGCGCTTCGCTGACGTCGGGGAGCACCGCCTGCTCTTCTTCAGTCGCGGCCTTCCGGCGGCGAAAGGGCGTCAGCAAGGCGGGCAATCTGCCGATCATTTCCGCAATGTTGCACAGGCTCAGAGGCGCGGCAATGTCACGCCCTGCTGGCCCATATATTTGCCCGCCCGGTCGGCATAGCTCGTCTCGCACGGTTCATTTCCCTTGAGGAAAAGGAACTGGCAGGCGCCTTCATTGGCGTAGATCTTGGCAGGAAGCGGCGTGGTGTTGGAAAATTCTAGCGTTACATGGCCCTCCCAGCCCGGCTCCAGCGGGGTGACGTTCACGATGATGCCGCAGCGCGCATAGGTGGATTTGCCGAGGCAGATCACCAGCACGTCGCGCGGCACGCGGAAATATTCGACCGTTCGGGCGAGCGCGAAACTGTTGGGCGGAATGATGCAGCAGTCGGTCTTGCGATCGACGAAGCTGTTCGCGGCGAAATCCTTGGGGTCCACCACTGCGCTGTCGACATTGGTGAAGATCTTGAACTCGTCGGCCACACGGGCGTCATAGCCGTAGGAGGAGAGGCCATAGCTGATGCACCCGTCGCGCCGCTGGCTCTCGACGAAGGGCTCGATCATGCCGTGCTGCTGGGCCTGCTCGCGTATCCACTTATCCGACAATATGGACATTGTAGTTCAATTCTTCCCTGCTGAGATGTTCAGGTCGGCCGGACCGAAGGCAAAAGGCAATAGTTCAGCGACCCTATGTTCGGCCATGGCGTCTCCTTCGGCCGCCGCGCAGTGTATGGCAAGGGGGCGGCCCGCCATCTGCTCCGCTTCGTTCAAAATCTGACGGCAACGGCCACAAGGGGTGACGATGCCCGTGCCCGAAACGCCGCCATTCGCGTCAACGGGCCCGCCGGCCACCGCGATGGCTTCCACGTCGCGCAGGCGCCCAAGCGCATTGACGCTCCCTAATGCCACCGCTTCGGCGCAGAGCGACAGGCCATAGCTCGCATTCTCGAAATTGCAGCCGGTGACGATCGTGCCGTCGGTCAGCCGTACCGCCGCGCCTACGGCAAAGCGGCTGTAGGGCGCATGGGCGTTAGTCATCGCCTTGCGCGCCGCCTGGATCAGTTCTGTCGTCCTGTTCATGGCGCCACCACGTCCCACCGCACCGGACCTTCGACGCCGTCGATATGCCGCATGTCGCTGGCTGTCCACATCACCCATTTGCGCGCGTCGGGATCGGGAGGCAGAAAATTCCGCTCCAGCCACAGCGTCCGGTTGATCCCGGAAGAAATATCGTAGCGCTCATCGAATTCGCGCGAGAGGTTGAGTACGACTGGCTTGCCTGCGTGACTCTCGACCAGATTGACCAGCGTGTTCAGTTCGGAAAGCACCGCATCGCGACCGGGACTGACTGTGCAGGCGGGGTCGATCGCCAGCCTGATGACCGGGGGTAGTGCGGCATTGTCGCGTGGAACGGTGGTGATGAAGCGCGTCGCCTGATCGGTCGCGCGGGCGCACAGGCTGAAGTCGAGCGTGGCGCCGTAACGCAACCCTGCGGCGCGCGCTTCCCGCCAGTTACGGGCGAAGCTGGGGTCGCGAAAGGCCGCCCCCTTGGATGCGCGCATATAGGCGAAGTCCGCTCCCTGCGCGGCAAGAGTGGCCCAGTCGATCGCGCCATTATCCGCCGTCACGGACACGCCCTGGGTCGGAAACTTATCGCGCGCAGGCGCCCAGTCGCGCGCATAGAGCCACGCCCCGACGCCAATGGCACCCAGGATGATCAACCCCACGCAGATACGCGCCAGCAACTGGCCGATACTCAACTGACGGATGCCCCTTACCCCTTGATATGCAGGACGCAGATGAGCGTGAAGAGGCGACGGGCCGTGTCGAAGTCGACCTTGATCTTGCCTTCCAGCCGCTCGATCAGCGTTTCCGCGGCCGCATTGTGAATGCCGCGGCGCGCCATGTCCACTGTCTCGATCTGTGCCGGCGACGCGTTGCTGATCGCCTGATAATAGCTGTCGCAAATGGCGAAATAATCCCGGATCGGCCGGCGGAAGCGGCCCAAGCTCAGGATGATTGCCTCCAGCGGATCGCCATTGTCCCGCTTGATCTCTATGACCAACCGGCCTTCCTCGACCCGCAACAGCACCTTGTAGGGGCCGGCATAGCCATCCTCATGCACGCGCTGCGGCTCGAAATAATTGTCCTCCAGCAGGTCGAAGATGGCGATACGCCGTTCCTGTTCGACATCGGCATTGCGCCAGAGGATCGTCCGCTCGTCGAGCGTGATATCGATGATGCGCGGATCAGCCATGGACGCTATGGTCAGTGCGGCGGCGCCGGTGGAAAAGCAACCGGGAAAAGGGAGGGTACTTCTTTCCACAGCTTTTCCCAATCGTTTCAACCTTGAGCCTTGCGCCGGTGCGGACCGGAAGCGATGAGGGGGCAATGGTCGAACTGGTACAAATCAACCCTGCCGCAGAAGCTGGCATCCCCGAACTTCCCCGCAATGTCGAGGCGGAGGCGGCGCTGCTCGGCGCGCTGATGATCGACAACCGCATCGCCGAAGATGTCCAACTGAAGCTGAAGCCGGAGCATTTCTTCGAGCCTCTGCATGGCCGCGTCTATGAAGCGATCATGCGCCTGGTCGAGCGTGACATGGTGGCGAATCCGGTGACGCTCAAGCCCATGATGGAGCAGGACCCGGCGCTGAAGGAACTGGGCGGCATCGGCTATCTGGCGCAACTGACCGGAAACGGTGCGGCGCTGCTGGGCGCGCGTGACTTCGCGACCCAGATCTACGACCTCGCGCTGCTGCGGCAGCTTGTTCATGTCGGCCGCGAACTGGTTGAAAATGCGCTGGATACCAGTGAGGATGTCAATCCGCGCGAGCAGATCGAGCAGGCAGAGGTCGCTCTTTACAAGGTTTCTGAAGGCGAGGGCGAAACCGGCTCGGTCAAGAGCTTTGCCACGGCGACGACGATGGCGGTTCAGGTGGCGGAGCGCGCGCTCAACAGCGGCGGCCATGTTTCGGGCATCACCACCGGCATCAACAGCCTGAACGAGAAGATCGGCGGCATGCATAATTCGGATCTCATGATCCTGGCGGGTCGTCCGGGTATGGGCAAGACGTCGCTCGCCACCAACATCGCCTATAATGCCGCCTCACGCTGGCTGCGTGACCATGCCGACGGCATTCCGCCGGAAAAGAATATGGGGGCCAAGACCGCTTTCTTCAGCCTGGAAATGTCCGCCGACCAGTTGGCAACCCGCGTCCTCGCCGAGCAGTCGGGCATCAGCGGCGAAGCGCTGCGCATGGGCAAGATCAGCCGTGCCGATTTCCAGAATCTCTCCCGCGCGGCGCGTGAGTTGCAGGAATTGCCGCTCTTCATCGATGACACGCCCGGGCTGACGATCGCTGCGCTGCGGACGCGGGCCCGCAGGCTGAAGCGCCGTCACGACATCGGCTTCGTCGTTGTCGATTATCTCCAACTGCTGCAAGGCACCGGGAAAGGGGACAACCGCGTCAATGAAATTTCGGAAATTTCGCGTGGTTTGAAGACCTTGGCGAAGGAACTTAACTGCCCGGTTCTGGCATTGTCGCAGCTCAGCCGCGCCGTCGAACAGCGTGAGGACAAGCGGCCGCAGCTCTCCGACCTTCGTGAATCGGGCTCGATCGAGCAGGACGCCGACATGGTCTGGTTCGTGTTCCGCGAGGATTATTATGTCGCCGCCAAGGAGCCGGGGAACAAGGAGAGCGCCGAGCATCTCGAATGGGCGCAGGAGATGGAGCGCATCTACGGCTTGGCCGAGGTGATTGTCGCCAAGCAGCGCCATGGTTCGACCGGCCGCATCCGGATGAAGTTCGACGCCAAGATCACTCGCTTCTCCGATCTGGCGGAAGGCAGCTACCTTGACGATTATGAGTAATAGCTTCTGTTTCTAGAGCGTTGTCTGGCGATGCTGCGGGATCTTCTTCAGACGAAAGCCTGAAATATCAGCGCCAGCCCGATCATGCTGACCAGATAGGCGATGGTGCGGACGACCGGCACGCCAATGCCGTAGAGCGGCAGATAAACGGCGCGCGCGCCCAACCATAGCCATCCGCCGATCGCGGTCCATTCGCTGGTCCGCCCGGCGATCACCACTCCGATCAGGGTGATGATCGCGATAGGGTAGGTTTCGAGGAAATTGGCCTGGGCACGGACGAAGCGTCCCGTCACCGGGTCAAGCGGCGGAAGGCTCTCGTCCCGCGCGCCCATATTCCATTTGGTGCCATATTGCTTGGTCTTGAGGTGCGCGGCGGCGAAAATGTGAACGAGCAGCAGCACACAGCTCCAGGCAAGGATCCTCAGTTCGACCGCCATCATATTCCCCTTTGTTCGCAGCAGGATGCAGACGCAGCGATCCTACGCCCGGAAGATGCCCGGCGTCACCATAAACTATTCTTCCCCCTCAGTGGGCGAGGGAGGGAGCCGCGCGAGGCGCGGCGGAAGGGTGAGGGGGTGAGGGGTAACGCTGGCCCAAGGGGCACGCACCCTCAACCAACTTCGCCTAACTCGCTGCGCGAGCAAGGCTCCGTATCCTTCTCCCATCAAGGGAGAAGGATCGCGGAAGGCGCTAAAGCCTTCAGAAAACCGGCTGGTTGGCCGGGTCTTCCGGATCGACCGCAGGTTCGGGAAGCGGGGAAACAGGGGAATGGATGCCGCATTCGACCTTGTCCCAGCCCCGCCAACGGCCCGCGCGCGGGTCTTCACCCGGCAGCACCTTGGACGTGCACGGTTCACACCCGATCGACAAATAGCCCTGCGCCTCCAGCGGGTGCCGCGGGAGATCATGCGCCTCGAAATAGGCTTCCAGATCGTCCTTGGTCCAGTCGCCCAGCGGATTGATCTTCAGGCGGCCATCCTCGATCTCGAAGCGCGGCAGGTTCTGGCGCGTCACGGATTGAAAAGCCTTCCGCCCCGAAATCCACGCGTCCAGCCCCTGCTTCGCGCGTGCCATCGGCTCCACCTTGCGGATTTCGCAGCAGCCGTCGGGATCGTAAGACCAGCGCAGGCCCGTCTCATCCTTCTTCGCCAGCACGTCCGCATTGGGCACCACCGCGCGACTGTCGGTGAAGCCGAGCGTGTTGATCAGCGTTTCCCGATAACCGAGCGTCTCCGCAAACATCTTCAGCGTGTCGACGAAGATCACCGGCACTGTCCGGTCCGCCTTCGCAACGAGATCGAGCAGCACGGCGCTTTCTGTGCCGAACGAGGACACGACGGCGACATTCCCCTCCAAGCCCTCCGCAAAGACCGTCTTCAGCATCGTCAAAGCGTCGATGCCCTCGAAGCGCGCGTTGAGTGCATCCGCGTCCGCCTGGGTGAAGGCAGGGCGGGCATCGATCACATCGAGTTGGCGGGCAGGTTCAGCCATTTATTTTCTCCGGATGCCGCTTTGCCCAAACCGGGCTGCGGCCATCCACAGTCTTCTGATAGACATCGGCATAGCGGTTCAGGGCACGCTCAACCGCAGCGTCGTCCAGCGCCTTGTCGGGCCGGAAGCTGTCGAAGCCGCAGCGGCGCATGGCCGACAGTTGATCGACAAGAACATCACCCACCGCGCGCAATTCGCCAACATAGCCGGCCTCGCGTAAAATGCGCGCCGCCGAATAGCCGCGTCCGTCGCCATAAGCGGGGAAGTTCACCTCCACCAGCGACAGGCGGTCGAGATAGGGCAGCAATTCGCGCGCATCCTCGCCTGCCTCGATCCGCACTGCGGTCGAGTTGGACTGACCAGTGAAGGATTCGACGGTTACGGCCGGTTCCTGCGCGGCTTCGCCGTCGCGGAAAGACAGGAACTCAACCATAGATCGCCTCCTTGAAGGGCTTCATGCCGATGCGGCGGTAGGTATCGAGGAAGCGCTCGCCTTCCTCTCGCTGCGTGAGGTAAATGTCGGTGACCTTTTCGATCGCATCAACCACGCCATCCTCGGAAAAGCCCGGTCCGGTGATCTGACCGAGCGAGGCATCCTCCGCGCCCGAGCCACCGAGCGAGAGCTGGAAATTCTCCACGCCCTTACGGTCGACGCCCAGCACGCCGATATGACCGGCATGATGATGGCCGCAGGCATTGATGCAGCCGGAAATCTTGATCTTGAGTTCGCCTAGGTCCGCCTGCCGCTCCGCCGTGCCGAACCGTTCAGACAATTTTTGTGCGAGCGGGATCGACCGTGCGTTGGCAAGGCTGCAATAATCAAGGCCGGGGCAAGCGATGATGTCGGTAATGAGGTCCAGATTGGCTTCCGCCAGGCCCGCTTCGTCCAGCTTCTGCCAGATCGCGTACAGATCAGCCTTCTTCACATGCGGCAGGACGAGATTCTGCGCATGGGTGACGCGCAGTTCGTCGAAACTGTAGCGCTCCGCCAGATCAGCCGCCAATTCGATCTGCTCGGCCGAGGCGTCGCCGGGAATGCCGCCGCGCGGCTTCAGGCTGATGTTGACGATGGCATAGCCGGGCTGCCGATGCGCGGCGACCTGACGATCGGCCCACAGCGCGAACGCCGGATCGGTGCGATCGATCTCATCCGACAGGCCGCTTTCATATGCGGGACCTGCGAAGAAGGGGCGGATGCGATCCAGTTCCTCGGTAGGCGGATTGAGGCCCAGTATGCGCATATGCGCATATTCTTCCTCAACCTGGCGCTTATATTCCTCAACGCCCAGTTCGTGGACCAGGATCTTGATCCGCGCCTTATATTTGTTGTCGCGCCGGCCATAGCGATTATAGACGCGCAGGCACGCCTCCAGATAAGATACGATCTCATCTTCAGGTACGAAGTCATTGATAAGAGGCGCAACCATGGGGGTGCGGCCCATGCCGCCACCGGCATAGACTTCCGCGCCGATCTTGCCGTCGCGCGATACCAGCTTGAGGCCGATATCGTGCAGCCGCATCGCCGCGCGATCCTCCTCAGCCGCGATCACGCAAATCTTGAACTTGCGCGGCAGATAGGTGAATTCGGGATGGAAGGTCGACCACTGGCGCAGCAGTTCGGCCCAGGGGCGGGGATCGGTCACTTCATCCGCCGCAACGCCCGCATATTGATCTGAAGAGATATTGCGGATGCAGTTGCCGCTGGTCTGGATGGCATGCATCTCGACCGTCGCCAGTTCAGCCAGAATGTCCGGCGCGTCGGCCAGCTTGATCCAGTTATACTGAAGGTTCGTGCGCGTGGTGAAGTGGCCGTAGCCCTTGTCATATTTGCGCGCGATCTCGCCCAGCTTGCGCATCTGCCTGCCCGAGAGCGTGCCATAGGGAATGGCGACGCGCAGCATATAAGCGTGCAGCTGCAGATAGAGGCCGTTCATCAGGCGCAGCGGCTTGAACTGATCCTCGGTCAGTTGCCCGCTCAGGCGGCGCTGCACCTGATCGCGAAATTCCTCGACGCGCGCGTCGACGATGGACTGGTCATAGCTGTCATAACGATACATGGTCAGATCACCCAATTGCCGGCATCGGCGTCATTCGGTTTCAGCGTCAGGTCGGGGCGCACGGTCGGGCCGAACGCGCGGATGCGGTCCTTGATATGTGCGGGCCGCACGCCTTCATCGGTCACCGTCGCATCGATCACATAGGCGCCGACGACGCGCAGAGCGGCTTCCTCCGAACGGGCGAGTTCTTCGCCCTTCTGGCCGACGTCGACAGACTCCCCGACATGCCGCGACCAACCGTCGCCCGCCCACCAGATCACGTCCCCGGTGCCGAGGTCATTGCCGGTCAAAATCTTCACGAATGCATCTCCGCCCCAATATTCCCTTGTGCAGGCAATGCAGCCAGCACATCCTGCGCGAGCGCATAGGCCGCGACTTCGCCGACCACAATAAGGGCCGGACTTTTAACTCCCTCCCGCGCGACCATATTGCCCAGATCGGCAAGCAAGGTGCGCAACGTGCGCATGTCGGCGCGGGTGCCATTTTCCAGCACGGCGACAGGAATGGCCGGCGACACGCCATCGGCGATCAGCTTGTCGGCGATATCATTCGCGGTAGCAACGCCCATGTAGATAACGAGCGTTCGGCCCTTGCCCGCGAGGCCTGACCAGTCCTGATCGGTCAGCCCCTTGCATTGCCCCGCGACGAAGCTGACCGCGCTCGCCGCATCGCGATGCGTCAGGGGCAGTTGCGCCTGCGCTGCGCAGCCGACGGCCGCACTGACGCCGGGTACTATCTCCACCGGCACGCCCGCGGCGCGGCAGGCCTCCATTTCCTCGCCGCCACGGCCGAAGATGAACGGATCGCCGCCCTTCAGCCGCACCACGATCCGGCCCGTCAGCGCAAGATCGACCAGCAGCGCGTTGATCCCGTCCTGCGGCACCGAATGGCGGCTGCGCTGCTTGGCGACGGAAATCAGTTCCGCCTCGGGGGAAGCCAGCGCCAAAATCTCTGCCGAAACAAGGCCATCATGCACGATCACCTGTGCTTCGCCGATCAGCCGGGCGGCGCGCAGCGTCAGCAGTTCCGGATCGCCCGGACCCGCGCCGACGAGGTAGACGGTAGCAGGGATTTTTTCAGCCATGCCGGCCAGATGGCGAAAAGGGCGAGCAGTTTCAATTCAGAATGCTTTTGCCGGGCCGTAGGAAAATTTGGGGCGGAAGGGGCAGGCCCGAACGGCGCTGATCCGTGTGACTAAAAGCGCGCTTCAATCACCCATGCGGCTGGTGTCGACGTCCTTCAAGCCGACGCCGATCGTCGCGCGCGGCTGCTCCATCTCCGCGGAAGCGACCGGGTAAGCGCAATAATCGGCCGCATAATAGGCGCTGGGGCGGTGGTTCCCCGAAATCCCCACGCCGCCGAAGGGTGCGGAGGAGGAGGCGCCGATCGTTGGCCGGTTCCAGTTGACGATCCCGGCGCGGATATTGGCCCAAAACTGGTTATATTGATCCGGCGTTCCGCCCACCAGCGCTGCGGACAAGCCATAGCGCGTGTTGTTCGCTTCCCGAATGGCGGCTTCGAAATCGGGCACGCGCACCACCTGCAACAAGGGTCCGAACAGCTCTATGTCCGGCCGCTCGGCCATGCCGGTCACGTCGATGATCGCCGGGGTCAGGAACGGCAGCCCCTTCGTCGTGCGGACCATATGCTTGATCGGCTTGCCGCCGTTGCTCATCAGGTAAAGGAAGCTTTCGGTCAGCTGGTCCGCCGCCTGATTGTCGATCACCGGTCCCATATAGGGAACCGGATCGGCATGGGGATGACCCACGATCAGCCGGTCGGCGAGCTTCTTGACCTCGGCGATCAGTGTGTCGGCCAGGCTTTCCTTCACGATCAGCCGGCTCGCCGCCGTGCAGCGCTGGCCGCTCGACAGGAAAGCCGATTGCACAATCAGCGCCGCCGCGCTCGCCATATCGGCGGTGTCCCAAGCGACGACGGGATTATTCCCGCCCATCTCCAGAGCCAATATTTTTCCCGGATTGGCCGCGAACTGGCGGTTGATCGCGATCCCGGTCTGCGCCGATCCTGTGAACAGCACGCCGCGGACATCGGGATGGGCGGCCAGCGCCTTGCCCTCCTCCGGTCCGCCCAACACCAGCCTGATGACGTCCTCCGGAACGCCTGCTTCATGATAGAAGCGCACCAGCATCTCGCCCACCGCCGGCGTCTTTTCGGACGGCTTGAACAGCACCGCATTGCCCGCGAGCAGGGCAGGAACGATGTGGCCGTTGGGCAGATGCGCCGGAAAATTATAGGGGCCAAGCACCGCCATCACGCCATGCGGCTTATGCCGGACGGATTGCCGCGCGCCCATCGCCGCTTCAAGTCGCCGCTGTCCGGTCCGCTCCGAATAGGCTGACACGGATATGTCGACCTTGTTCATCACCGCGGTAACTTCGGTTCGCGCGTCCCACAGCGGCTTGCCGGTTTCGCGCG
The DNA here is from genome assembly GCF_000412635.1 of Sphingobium bisphenolivorans. Classification (GTDB taxonomy): domain Bacteria; phylum Pseudomonadota; class Alphaproteobacteria; order Sphingomonadales; family Sphingomonadaceae; genus Sphingobium; species Sphingobium bisphenolivorans. Next base: position 130,246 of record NZ_ASTG01000009.1, on the reverse strand, counting down.
CGATCAGGTCGGCCAGCGCTTCCTCGTTCGCGCGGACGACGTTGACGAAGCGGCGCAGCGTTTCAATGCGGTAAGCGATCGGCTGAGCCGCCCATCGCGGCCATGCGGCGCAGGCGCGGGCGACCTCCGCCTCCACGTCGCTGGCAGTCCCCTGCCACAAGAGAGCGCCAGTGGCAGGTTCCGTGGAAGTCAGCTGTGCGGACATGGTTTGGATATGGCGGATGTTTGCGCGTTAGGGAAGGGGCGGGGCATCGCCGAGTGCATCCCCCATGCGCCGGATCGCGGCCACTTTCGCATGCAGCGGCGCCCATTCATCGTCCTTGTCGATTGCGCTCCAGATCGCCTCCACCTCATCGATGTGCATGGAGCAGGGCGAAGCGTCTGACCAATAAGGATGATCCTTCACTTGGCTTTCCTCAAAGTCGCTGATCGCGTCCCGGAAGGGCGCCCATGCTTCTCCCGCATAATCCGAGCAAGCGCGTGGGTCGCCACCCCGCCAATCCTGGAAGAAGCGGTCGATCTGCGTCTCGCTCGCCGCCAAGCCGCGCACTGCTGCCTCGATCATGGGCGAGGCGTCGCCCGTGGGCTTGACGCCAAGCCGCCAGCAGAAGCGCCGGACCATCGCCTTTCCGTACAACTGCGGAAACCGCTCCAACTGCTGGATCAGCGGCTCGGCCTCAACGATCGGGCGAAGCGAAACTGCCAGTTGCGCGACGTCCCAATGGATCGCCTCCGCCTGCCGGCCGAAGGCGTAGAGGCCCGCATGATCGAAATAGGCTGCGGTGAAGGCCGGCTCCCACAGTGGCGTGAAGCGCCAGGGGCCATAGTCGAAACTCTCGCCTGTCACGTTGATATTGTCGCTGTTGAGCACGCCGTGCACGAAGCCGGCGACCATATAGCTCGCGGCCAGATCGGCGGCCCGCTCCACGACGCGCCCTAGCAGTTGCGCGGGCGGGTTTTCGCCTGGTGTCTCCTTATAGAGTTTCGTCAGCGCATAATCGGTGAGCCGCTCCAGCAGGGCCTTGTCATCGAAATAGGCGGCACGCTGGAACGATCCGATGCGGATGTGCGAATGGCTGAGCCGCACCATGACGGCAGCGCGGGTAGGCGACGGCTCGTCATTGCGCGCCAGCGCTTCGCCGGTTTCGATGATCGAGAAGGTCTTGGACGTGTTGACGCCCAGTGCTTCGAGCATTTCCGTCGCCAATATCTCGCGCACGCCGCCCTTCAGCGTCAGCCGTCCATCGCCGAAGCGGCTATAGGGCGTCTGCCCCGACCCCTTGGTCCCAAGGTCGAGCAGCCGCCCCGCGCCGTCGCGCAATTGGGCGTAGAGAAAGCCGCGCCCGTCGCCGATGTCGGGATTGTAAACGCGGAACTGGTGCCCGTGGTAACGCAGCGCCAAAGGCTGTGGCAGGGAGCCGTCGAGCGGCGCAAACCGCCCGAAATGCCGCAGCCAATCGTCGTCGCTCAGCCCTTCGAGTCCGACCGTTGTCGCCCAGCGGTCGTTGCGGAAGCGCAGGATCGTCTGTGGAAAATCCGCCGCTGTCACCGGATCGGCAAAATCAGGCTGTAAGGCCAGGATATCATTGGCGGGGCTGAATTTGGCGGGTTGCAGGGGAGAGCGCATGCGGCGATATGTGGGGGGCAGGGTGGAAGGATCAAGCGGATTGAGCAGTTACACCGACGGATATTGGTGGTCGCCCGACGGGTTGCGCCTTCATTATCGCGACTATGCCGGGGGAGGGAATGACCGTCCGCCGCTGCTCTGCCTGCCGGGGCTGACCCGCAATGCCCGCGACTTCGAGCCGCTGGCCGAGCGTCTCGCCAGGGAATGGCGGCTGATTTGCCCCGATATGCGCGGCCGCGCTGAAAGCGCGCAGGCCAAGGACCCGATGACCTATGTCCCGCTCACCTATCTGCAGGACATCAGCCGATTGCTTGCGGACCTGGCCGTTCCCCGCTTCGTCGCCATCGGCACGTCGCTGGGCGGCCTCATCACCATGCTGATGGCTGCGACCCATCGTGAATGGCTGGCGGGCGCGCTGCTGAACGATGTCGGGCCGACGCTGGAAGAGGCGGGGCTGGCGCGCATCCGCACCTATGTCGGCAACGGTCAGTCGCACCCCAGTTGGGTTCATGCCGCCCGCGCTCTCGAGGAGGCGAACAGCGACATCTACCCTCGCTATGACCTTGAGCAGTGGCTGGCCATGGCCAAGCGCCTTTATCGCCTGAACAGCGCGGGGCGAGTGGTTCTCGACTATGACATGCGGATCGCTGAGCCGTTGCGCGTTGCGGGCGGCGAGGCGGTTGTGGACATGTGGCCGGTGATGCAGGCCTTTTGCGGCATCCCCACGCTGATCCTGCGCGGCGAACGCTCCGACCTGCTGAGCGATGCCACGGCCCGGCGCATGGTGCAGGAGATCGGGGAGACTGCCGAGCTCGCCACCATTGCCGATGTCGGCCACCCCCCGGTGCTGGACGAGCCGGAGTCCGTAGCCGCGATCGATCGGCTGCTCGCCCGGGTTCTCAATGGCTGAAGCGGATCGCCGGCCGCCCCGGCTGCTTCATGTTCATGGCAGCTTTTCATTGGGCGGCAAGGAAGCACGCGCCGTCAGGCTGATGAACCTGTGGGGCAAGCGCGCGCATCACAGCATCGTCAGCGCCGCGCCGCAGTTGATGAGCGCGCGGGATGCTATCGATCCGGCAATCGAAGTCGAGTTCCCCGATCCGCCGCCGATGGCGGGGAAGCCTGCGCTTGGCCGCTACAAGGCCATTGCGCAGTTCCTCTCCGGCTTCGACCTGATCCTCAGCTATAATTGGGGCGCGATGGACGCCGTGATGGCGCATCGCCTGCATCAGAAATCGCTCCGGCTGCCGCCGCTGATCCACCATGAAGACGGCTTCAACGCCGATGAGGCGAACGGGCTGAAGGCCCGACGCAACCTCTATCGGCGTCTCGCATTGCGGCGGGTGGAGGCCTTGGTCGTTCCCTCGATCCAACTGGAACATCTCGCGCGCAAGACCTGGCGGCAGCCGGCCAGCAAGGTGCATCTGATCCGCAACGGCATCGACACCGCGCGCTATGCAGAGACCCCCGCCAGCGATGCAATTCCGGGCCTTGGTCGCACGCCGGGGAAGCTGGTGGTCGGTACATTGGCCGGACTGCGCCCGGTCAAGAACATCCCCCGTCTGGTCCGTGCCGTCGCGGCTCATCGTGACCGGCTGCAACTGGTGGTGGTGGGCGAGGGGCCGGAGCGCAACGCCATCTTCGCCGAAGCCCAGGCGAATGGGCTCGACGACATTTGCATGGTTGGCTTCCTTAGCGAACCGTGGCGGTTTATCGGCCTGTTCGACATTTTCGCCCTGTCGTCCGACAGCGAGCAATTTCCCATTTCGCTGGTGGAGGCGATGGCAGCGGGCCTGCCGATCGCCTCCACCGACGTGGGGGATGTGGCCACGATGGTGGCCCCGGAAAACCGTCCCTTCGTCGTACCGGATGAGCCGGCTCTGGCGGACGCCCTCGGCGCTTTGGCGGCCGATCCTGCGTTGCGCAATCGACTGGGGGAGGCCAATCGCCACCGCGCCCGGCGCGACTTCACCGAAGAGGCGATGGTTGCCGCCTATTCAGCGCTTTACGGTCAGGCACTATCCAGCCCCCATATTTTGCGGTAGGGCGCGCGCCAATATTCGTCTTCCGACCGCAAAGCTGCTATAGCGCGGCTTTTATGTGGCGGGGGGCTAAGAGCTTTTGCGCGGGAGATTGCGTTGTTCAAGGGTCTGAAGCCCATCATCTACGGCGGCCGGGAAGTCTGGCCTCTGGTCGAGGGCGGCAAGGGCGTTGCGGTGTCCAACCATGCGAGTTCCGGCGCCTGGGCGGCGGCGGGCGGCATCGGCACCGTTTCGGCGGTGAACGCCGACAGCTATGACAGCTTCGGCAACATCATTCCCCAGATCTATCATGGCCGCACCCGGCGCGACCGGCATGAGGAACTGATCGCCTATGCCATCGACGGCGCGGTCGAGCAGGTGAAGCGCGCGTTCGAAATCGCGGGCGGCAAGGGCGCGATCAACATCAACGTGCTGTGGGAAATGGGCGGCGCTCAGCGCGTGCTGCATGGCGTCCTTGAAAAGACCAGGGGCATGGTTGCGGGCGTGACCTGCGGCGCTGGCATGCCCTACAAGCTCTCGGAAATCGCGGCATCCTACGGTGTCAGCTATCTGCCGATCGTCAGTTCCGGCCGGGCCTTCCGCGCGCTGTGGAAGCGGGCTTATTCCAAGGCATCGGAATGGCTGGCAGCCGTGGTTTATGAAGACCCGTGGCTGGCGGGGGGGCATAATGGCCTCTCCAACGCCGAAGACCCCAAAGTGCCGCAGGACCCCTATCCGCGCGTTCGCGACCTGCGCGCGACCATGCGCGAAGGCGGCATTTCCGACGATGTGCCGATCGTAATGGCCGGCGGCGTCTGGCATCTGAAGGACTGGAACGACTGGATCGACAATCCGGAACTGGGCGCCATCGCCTTTCAGTTCGGCACCCGTCCGCTGCTGACGCAGGAAAGCCCCATTCCGCAGGAGTGGAAGGAGCGCCTGACGCAGCTGGAGCCGGGTGACGTGCTGCTCCACCGCTTCTCGCCGACGGGCTTCTACAGTTCGGCTGTTCGCAATCCTTTCCTGCGCCAACTGGAAGCGCGATCCGAACGGCAGATCGCCTTCAGCACCGAGCAGGCGGGCGATCACACGCATCAACTTGACGCAGGCGTGAAGGGCAAGAATTTCTGGGTGACCCGCAACGACCTGCTGCGCGCCCGCGAATGGGTGGGGCAGGGCTTTGCCTCCGCGCTCAAGACGCCGGACAACACGCTGGTGTTCGTGACCGAGGAAGAACGGGCGGAGATCAAGAAGGACCAGACCGACTGCATGGGCTGCCTCAGCCAGTGTGCATTCTCCAGCTGGATGGACAGCGAAACCAACTCGACCGGCCGGCTCGCCGATCCGCGCAGCTTCTGCATCCAGAAGTCGCTTCAGGAAGCAGTGCATGGTGGCGACCTCGACAAGAATCTGCTGTTCGCCGGCCATGGCGCCTATAAGTTCAAGCAGGACCCCTTCTACTCGAACGGGTTCGTGCCGACGGTGAAGCAACTCGTTGACCGCATCCTGACCGGGCACTGATGGCGGAAATTCAAGGACTTGCGGTGCTGCGCTATGACACACCGCATTATGAGATCGTGCGGGCTGGCCAGTTCGTGGTTTGCGCCGTCTCGGGCGCGCGCATCGACCTTGAGGACCTGAAATATTGGAGCGCGGAATTCCAGGAGGCCTATCGCGGGCCTGAAGAGGCCACGCGCTCCTTCCTCAAACATCGCGGTTTGGCCTAGGTCGCTGAGTCGGCGGGCAGTTCGGCGGATTTCCACCTACTTTCATCGCAGGTCGGCTATTCCTTTTTCCGTACGGATGGTTTATCCTTTCTGAAGAACGGCGAAGACCGTTATGGAGAGGAAGGATAGATGATGTCCCGTATCGACATCTTTGGTGATCGACTTTGTATCGTGACCAGCCTGTTGATCGTCGGCTGGTTCATCTACGATGTAGCGTTCTGACGAACTGCTCCTCTTCTCCAGGCTGATACTGCTCTCGGCCGGTGGTCCGCCGTGGCACCGTATCGTCGCCCTTGTCTCTTGAAAGCTGGCATCGGCTGCTCTCAAGCAAAGCTATCTTCCTAAATATCTATCATGCAAGTAGAGAGATCGTGAGCGCAACGCTCCGCGGCTTTTGAAGGATGTCAGCTTGCTCCGCGTCAACAACGGCTAAAGCGCACGGTACTGATGCGGCTACGCAAGGTTTCGTGTTCCCCAAATTGGAGAAGACGATGACCAGAAAATCAGTGATTGCCCGCCATCGCCGAAGCCGCGTCCATGCCAGCCAGCAGGCCCGCCTTCCGCATTCATCATGGGCGCGCGGAACGGGGCGCTCCGACGTCGCGGCGGAACTGGCGCCGGAGGAATTCTGGAGCCGCTTAGGCCTGTAGCTCCGGGCAGGACGACTGCCCCCCTAGAGTATCGAGTCTGCAATAAGGACCGTCGGGCTGAGCTTGTCGAAGCCCACTCCTTTTCTTAATGAGAAAGGGGGCCGCCTGGAGTCCCTGCCAAGGCAGGCGATCAGGACAGTGTTCGACAAGGTGGCCGAACGGGAGGGAGGTGATCCCGGGACGTATCGCGCGCTCTACCGGAATACGACGGTCTTGCCGCCGTTCACCAGCACGCGCCGATCGGCGAGCCATCCCACCGCGCGCGCCAGCACCTGTGCTTCGATGTCGCGACCGATGCGGATCATGTCTTCAGGCGTGGCGCGATGGTCGATGCGTTCCACCGCCTGCTCGATGATCGGGCCCTCGTCGAGGTCGGCGGTCACGAAATGGGCGGTCGCGCCGATCAGCTTCACGCCGCGCTCATGCGCCCGGTGATAGGGCCGCGCTCCCTTGAAGCCGGGGAGGAAGCTATGATGGATGTTGACGCAGCGCGCGGCCAACCGCTCCGTCAACTGTTCCGACAGCACCTGCATATAACGTGCAAGGATCAGATATTCCGAGCGGGTACGTTCGAAAATATCCAGGATCATCGCTTCCTGCGCAGCCTTTTCGCCGTTCGCGGGAAGTTCGTGATAGGGGATGCCGTGCCATTCAGTGATCCGGCGCATGTCCGGGTGGTTCGACACCACGCCCATGATATCGACCCCCAGCGTTCCGGTCTGCCACCGGTGGAGGAGATCGGCCAGACAATGCGATCCCTTCGACACCGCCAGCAGCATGCGCGGCTTTTCGTCTGCCCCGGTCAGCCGCCAGTCCATGCCGAAGCGGGCGCCCACCCCTTCAAAGGCTCGGCGTAGTTCCTCGGTGCCGGTGATCCGCGAATCGGTCGCCTCGAACGCGACGCGCATGAAGAAACGGCCAGCCTCCCGATCAGCATATTGCTGGCTGTCGGTGATGAAGCCGCCTCGCTCTGCCAGAAATTGGCTCACCGCTGCAACGATGCCGACGCCATCGGCGCAGGCCAGGGTCAACACCCAGGATGGAATAATCGCCTTGCTCAACACCAGCTTCCCCGCATTTGCCGCTGGGTGTTGCCTTAAGCCGGGTTGCTGATCAACCCGTTACCGCTGCTGCGACTGTCCCGCGCTGGTCATCGCAAAGATGCCGGTGGCATTGGCGGTGTCGAAGGAGAGGTCCAGCTTGCCCGTGGCGGGGTCGATGTCCCGGCTGATGAACTCGTAGAAGGAACCGGGCACCATACGCAGTTCATCATTCGCAAACAGCCGTTCCACCGTATCTGCTCGCAATGCGGTCTGGCGCACGCGGCCGGTGCTGGAGATTTCCAGCTTTTCCTTGATCGGCCAATCCTCGGCCTTCAGCCGCTCCGCGAGCGCAGCAACATTCGCCACCCGGTCGGTCGCATGATTGAAGGCATTGCCCTCTGTCGCGATCCATCCCGCCTCGTGTGAGCGCGTTAGCAGCAACTCATAATCCGCTACGTCCGCTGGCTCATGCTGCCTGGAGAAGGCGCTGACGATGACTGGCAATGCGGCAGCAGCCTCCTTGAGCCCTACGGGTATGTCCTCCGCATATTTGTCGAGAATGCGCGTTGCCTCCGGCGTCAGCGGATCGCGCGACGTCCCGAAGACACGCGCTGCCACCTCGGCAAATTCCGGGTCGAACCGGCCGACATGCAATTCCGACAGGAAGAATTGCGGGATGGCTTCCGGAAAGTCGCGGTGCCGGTAGGCGCGGCCCGTCATCTTCAGCCGGTCCAGCGGATAGACGGCCGCCATCTCATAGCCGAGCGGTTCAAGGATGCGGGTGAAGGCCTCTTGGCCGGGAGGCAAGGCACCTGTGGGACCGTGCGGCAATCGGACGGTGCGCAGCGCGCCATGGTCGAAGACGACCTTGCCCCCGCGCGCCGTCAATTCTGCAACATAAGCTGCGCCGCTCGGAACACGTTCCAGCAAACCGGCAAAAAGCGCGACATTGAGCGCCATGGCAAAGGCTGCCCGGGAAACATCGGGACCTGCCTCTGCGAGCAGGACCGGATCGATGTCCAGCGCGTCGATCGCAGTCCGGTCGGCCCGGCCTGTCGGTGTGGCTCGCAGCAGGGCGCTGATCATTGCCTCGGGCATTTACGGCCTCCTGTGGACGCCATCCTTATCGCGCGGAGCGTAGAAAATTCCAAGCCTTGCCGGGACTCACATCTTGCGGGGCATGCACTCGGACCCGGCGGCCTTGATCGCGCCGCAGAGCCTCACCGCCTCGGCATTGCTGGACAATGGGCCTGCCTGAAGCCGCGTAATGCCTCCGCTGGTCGTGATATAGGGTTGATAGGCGGACAGCCCGCCGACCTTGGCCCGCAGTTGGCTCCACAGCGTCCGCGCCCGGCTTTCCGCGCTGAACGCGCCTATCTGCACGCGCCAATTTCCGGCGCTTTTGACCGCAGGAGGGGCGGGCGGAGCCGCCGTTTTGACGGGTGCCGGCTTCGGCTTTGGCTTTGGCGCTGGCGGAGGCGGGGTGACGGCCTCGGGTTGCTGCGCGCCCGCTGCGGAAGGGGGAAGCTCGGCAGTTCTGATCGGCGCGGGCGCGGGACGGGTAACGCCAGTCCCGCCATCGGGCTCACCACCCGGCATTGCCGCCATGCCACGCGCCAGGGCCGTGCCCTTTTCGCGCTGATCCTGCGGGATATATTTGTCCATCTGCGTCAGGCTGCGCGTCGCCTGCGCCAGCCCGGACTGGGACGCGCGGGTCATCAGCGCATAGGCCCGCACCCAATTCTTGGCCGCCAGATCGCCGTTGAAGAGGGCGGTGCCCACAATATATTGCGCGCGCGGTTCGCCTCTGTCGGCGGCGCGCTCCAGATAGGGCATGGCGCCGGCCCGATCACCCTGACGAAAGAGCAACAGGCCAAGATTATCCTCCGCCCGTGCATGGCCCTGCGCCGCGGCCTTGCGATACCATTGCAGCGCGGTGTCCGGATCAGCCTTGACCCCGCGGCCCAGCTTATAGGCCTGACCCAGATTGAACTGCGCGTCGGGATCGCCCGCCTGGGCGAGCGGCTGCCATTCGGCGACCGCTTTGCCATAATCGCCCTGCTGCCAGGCATCGACGCCCGTCTTTACATCGGCCAGCAAAGGCTGCGCCATGCCCAGCGCCGTCCCGGCGGCCAGCACAACCCATAAACGCTTCATGTACACGCTCCCTCACGGACAGGTTCGACGCACGCTATGACTTAACGAGGTTAATAGCGACTTAGCGCAAATAACAGCCCTTTACCGAAGGGCTGCGAACCTGTCGGCTACGTTAACCAAATCTTAGGCGGGGCCATGGCAATCCGGCAGGGAATTGAATTTTCTGGGGGAAGTTGCGTGCGGATTCTTGCATTGGCATCGCAAAAGGGAGGGTCGGGCAAGACCACCCTGTCAGGCCATCTGGCCGTTCAGGCCCAGCTGTCGGGCGCGGGTCCGGTCGTGCTGATCGACATCGATCCGCAGGGGTCGCTCGCCGACTGGTGGAACGAGCGCGAGGCCGAACTTCCCGCGTTCGCCCAGACCACGGTGGCCCGGCTCGCCGCAGACCTCGAGATATTGCGCCAGCAGGGCTTCAAGCTGGCGGTCATCGATACGCCGCCCGCCATCACCATGGCGATTCAGAGTGTCATTTCGGTTGCCGAACTGATCGTCGTTCCCACCCGCCCAAGCCCTCACGATCTACGCGCCGTTGGCGCTACGGTCGACCTGTGCGAGCGCGCGGGCAAGCCGCTGATCTTCGTGGTCAACGCCGCCACGCCCAAGGCCCGGATCACGTCCGAAGCAGCGGTTGCGCTGTCCCAACATGGGACGGTGGCGCCGGTCACGCTGCATCACCGCACGGACTTCGCCGCGTCGATGATCGACGGCCGCACCGTGATGGAGGTGGACCCCAACGGCCGCTCCGCAGGCGAAGTCACGCAGTTGTGGACCTATGTGTCGGATCGGCTCGAAAAGAATTTCCGCCGCACCGTCTTCTCCGTGCCGCACGGCACCGTGGGCACGGCCGGCACCGTCCGACCCGCGAATGGCGGCTTCGGCCGCCGCGTCATGGGCCAGTGAGGGGGATAGACATCATGGCTGAACCGAAACCCCTCGCTTCCCTGACCTCCGGCCTTCTCGCCCGCAAGGGCGCGGCATCGCCTGCAATGCGCCGGCCGATGATGGGCTTTGGCATGACAGCTGGCGCGACCGCATTGCAGGAGGATCTTGGCTGGAACGACATGGGATTTGACGTCACCCAGCCCGAGCCTGCGCCTGTTGAAGCGCGCTCCGTGGCGGGGCTGACGCCCATGACGCCGATCCCCGCCGCTGCGCCGGTGCCGCCGGTGGTGACCGAGCGGGAGGAACTGGCGGAGCGGATCGCCCAGCCGGCTCCGCCGAAGAAAGTCCGAAAGGCGAACAAGCCGTCCAAGATAGAGGCCGCAGCCGTCACGGTAGGCCGCAAGGCGGCGTTCACCCTGCGCTTGGATGGCGACCGGCATTTGAAGCTGCGCCTTGCCAGCGCGGTCGCGCGCCGGTCGGCGCAGCAGATCGTGACAGAGGCGCTCGACACGTACCTCAGCAGCATTCCCGAGATCGATCGTCTGGCGCAGCAACTGCCGCGCGGTGGCGACAAGAATTGAGCAGAGGCAGCAGCATGAAGCGGACAGCTTTCACGAAGGCGGCGATTTCCTCGCTGATCGTCGGAACGACCATGGTGGGATGCACCGGCGCCGCTTTCCGCCCCTCCGCCATCGCGCCGCAACGCGAGAACAGCGCGGATCGGCTCGCCATCGCCACGCAGAAGGCACTGGCCGATCATGACACTGGCCGAGCAATCGCGGCGGCCGAGGCGGCGGTTCAGACCGCGCCGCGCGACGTTGGCTATCGTCAGTTGCTGGGGCGAGCATATATGGCTGCGGGCCGCTTCGCTTCGGCGGAAACGGCGCTGACCGACGCCATGACGCTGGGTAGCAAGGACGCATCGACCATCGTCAGCCTCGCACTCGTGCAGGCGGCGCTTGGGAAGAATGAGGCAGCGCGCCAGCTGCTTGGCGCGAATGCGGACAATGTGCCTGCGGGAGACTATGGTCTTGCCATGGCGATGGCGGGCGACCCCGATGAAGGGGTGCGCATCCTGTCCGAAATGATCCACGATCCTTCCGCCACCGCGCGCACGCGCCAAAACCTCGCCTATGCTTACGCGCTGGCGGGACGATGGAAGGATGCGCGCGTGATGGCGGGCTTCGATCTGGAACCGCTCGCCGCCAACCAGCGTGTTGCGCAATGGGCCCAGACCGCTGCGCCCGGCGCTGCGCCGCAGCGGGTGGCTGCGTTGATGGGCGTGACGATCGATGCGGCGGACGCCGGCCAGCCGGTGGCTCTTGCGCTCGCGCCCGAAACGGCGCCCGTGCAGATGGCGCAAGCGGCGCCGGTCGAGGAAGTGTCTTCGCCACCAGCGACAGAAGCATCGCCTGCTGAGATGGCGGCTGTCGAGCCGATTGCCGCGCCTGCTCCGGTGATCCAGGCCCTGTCCGCGCCGGTGTCGGAGGCGGTGCGCATCGCCGCTCCCCGCCCGGCCGCTACCCTGCGGCGCAGCGCTGCTCCCGTGGGCGCACATCAGGTTGCGTTCAGGCCTGCGGGCAAGGGTAACAGCCATTGGGTGGTTCAGCTAGGCGCCTATGACAATAATGCGATTGCCAAGGAAAAATGGTATGCCATGGCGCGCAGCAACAGCATGATCGCATCGCTGCCCGTCGTGACCAGCCAGATTACCGTTAATGGCGCAACCTATGCGCGCCTTGCCCTCAGCGGCTTCGACGATCGTGCAGAGGCCGTGGCCCTCTGCCGCGCGATCAAGACGCGCAGAGGCCAATGTTTCGTGCGCGAAAATGCGCCGGACGCAGCCCCGCAGCGCTGGGCGCTCACCGCTCGACCGCGCCAGCTTGCCTCGCGCTGAGCTGGGGCGCGGCGAAGACGCCGTTATAGCCTATGAAGAGGGGGGCGGACCTGCGGGTGCCGCCCTTTTCCTTTTGGCACGTCGTGCGTGGGGGCGGGGCCAGGAACCTGGTTGCTCGTGGGCGTTTCCGCGGTGAGGTGAAGCCACCAACATCATCAGCGTATACGAAAACATGGCGGCGTACCTGCCGCCGCGCATCTCAACTATCGGAAGTCCGGCCATTTTTGTACCCGCCGGAAAGGGTAATAGTGGCTCCCCGAGTAGGATTCGAACCTACGGCCATTCGATTAACAGTCGAATGCTCTACCGCTGAGCTATCGGGGAGCAGCCTGACTTGCGCCGGGCAGGCCGCGCATATGCAGCCAGATTTTCCTGTTGGCAAGCGCCAAATTCAACTTTTTTTCAGGCGATGAATTGCTCCGCTGCGATGCGGTCATCCAGCGTGTGTTCCGGGTCGAAAAGCAGGGTGAGTGGCGTCGCGCGGTCGATCCTGACTTCCACATGCGCGATATCGCGCACCTCACGCTGGTCGGCTACCGCGCTGACGGGGCGCTTGACCGGGTCGAGTACCGAGAATTCGATGATCGTATTTTCCGGCAATATTGCGCCGCGCCACCGGCGGGGACGGAAGGGACTGATCGGCGTCAAGGCCATCAGGGCCGAACCCAGCGGCAGGATCGGGCCATGGGCGGAAAGATTATAGGCGGTCGATCCGGCAGGGGTTGCGACCAGCACGCCATCGCACACCAGTTCGGGCAGTACGGTGCGCTCGTTGACCTTCACCTCCAGTTTCGCCGTCTGGCGCGTTTCGCGCAGAAGCGACACCTCGTTGATCGCGGGAATGGAAAAGCGTTCCCCATCGACCGTATCCACCGTCATCCGCAGCGGATTGACCTTGAAATGCTTGGCCGCGTCTATCCGCTGCTCCAGCCGCTCCAGCCGCCACTCGTTCATCAGGAAGCCGACCGTGCCCAGGTTCATGCCGAAAACGGGCAAGATGCGCCGCCCCTCCAGCATCGAATGCAGTGTCTGCAGCATGAAGCCGTCACCGCCGAGCGCAATCACCATGTCGGCCTGCTCTACGGGCACGAAGTCATAGGCTCCGCGCAGCCGATCTTCCGCCGCCTTGGCGGGGGGAGTAGGGGACGCGACCAGGGCGCGCCGCACTTCGACGCTCATCCGCCGGTGGAACTCATGTGGCGCCGAACGGCAGGCTGCAGGCCCTTGCCGATCTGGAAGTCGTGCTTCGCGGGCTTGAGCCGCAACGCCCGGTCGATCAGTGGCTCGACAGCGCCCAGGCCGCCCGTTCGGAAGGCCGTCTTCAGGTCGACATGGTCGTCATGGCCTAGGCACATGAAAATCTTGCCCTCGCACGTTATGCGCATGCGATTGCAGTCGGAGCAGAAATTTTGGGTGAGCGGGGTGATGAGACCGAGCCTGGCGTTCATCCCCGCGACCGAATGATAGCGCGCCGGGCCCCCCGTGCGATGGCCGACAGGCGTCAGCGGATGATGCTGCCGGATCATGTCGGCGACCTGCGTCAGCGGGAGATAATGATCTGTCCTGTCCTCGCCCGTGTCGCCCAGCGGCATGGTTTCGATCAGCGTCAGGTCGAAGCCCTGGCTGTCGCACCAGCGGATCATCGGCAGGATCTCATCCTCGTTGATGCCCTTCAACGCCACCATGTTGATCTTGACCGCCAGTCCGGCCGATCGGGCGGCGCGCAGACCCTCGAACACCTGACGAATGTCGCCATTGCGCGTCACATGGGCGAAGCGATCGGGGTCGAGGCTGTCGAGGCTGACATTGATGCGCCTGATCCCGGCGTCGTAAAGATCGTCAGCATGCTGAGCCAGCCGCGTCCCGTTGGTGGTGAGCGTCAACTCCTCCAGCCCGTCGCCCAGATGCCGGCCGATCCTGCGGGCAAGGTCGGTGATGTCACGGCGCACCAGCGGCTCGCCGCCCGTGAGCCTGATCTTGCGGATGCCGCGCGCAATGAACAGATCGGCCAGCAGCGCGATCTCCTCCAGCGTCAGCACACGGTCCTTGGGGAGGAAAGTCATGCGCTCCGCCATGCAATAACGGCAGCGCAGATCGCAGCGGTCCGTAACAGAGATCCGCAAATAGCTGATCCGTCGGCCAAGCGCATCAGTCAGCATATTGCGCGGAAGGGTGACCGTCTCCATCGGCCGGAAGCTAGGCGATGACCCCGTCATGCGCAAGTATCACAGTGCGGCTTGCAGGAGCGTGAACAGGTCGGTAACCGATTTCTGCTATCGATCGGCCATGCGCCGTCCCAAGGAGTATCATCTGTGAGCGGGCGAACCGCACTGGACGGCCAGCGCAGTCTCTTCATCCTCTCCCCCGGCGATCGCGACGGTCTTTCCCAAGCGGCGGCCGAGGCGGGCTGGCGGGCGATGGCGGCTCGGCGGCCAACAGATGCGGCGCAGCGCTTCCTGCACAGCGACGCGCAGATCGCGCTGGTCGACATGCGCGGCGTCGCGGAGGGCGACATTCGGTTGATCGCGTCCATCGTGCCGGCGGTCGATGCCGGCTGCGGGGCGTTGGTCGCTCTGGTGGATGCGCGCGAACTCGCCGCCGTGCCGGCCCTGCTCGCGGCGGGGGCCACCCATTTCCTGGGCGCGCCTTTCACGCAGGAGGCGATGCGCGCCACGCTTGCCTCCGCGCAGCGGCTTGTCGATCGGCTGGGCGGCGGCGTCACCCATAGCGCGCGGGCGCAACGCATCCGGCGCGGCGACGCGCTCTTCTGGGAAATGGAACCTGGTTGCGGGACCATCCGCCTCAGCGACAATCTGGCGCGTCATCTGGGCGTCGAGCAGGATCGCATCAGTACTGCACGCTTCATCCGCCGGCTGCCCCGGCCGGAGCGGCGCTCCGTGATCGCGGCCTTGAGGGGCATGATGCGATCGGGCCGGGCCGAAGCCTTCGCCCACGCGGCGCCTGGTCAGCCGGGCGATCGGCTCGTCCACCATCTGCGCCTGATCGATGGCTTGGTCGCCGCCGATGTCGAATGGCTGTCGGAAGCGCATGGACGGGAAGCGGCCGGCCGGGATGAACTGACCGGGCTGCGCTCGCGGCAGGCGGCGCTCGACTGGCTCGACCGCCGGCAGGGGCTGGCGACCACGGCGCTGCTGTTGTCGATCAGTCAATTCGACCGCATGAACGCGGCCTATGGCCAGGTCGTCGGCGATGCCCTGCTTGGCCGCATCGCCCGCCGGATCGAGCGCATGACGGCGGATGCCGCGCCTGACGCGATGGTGGCGCGGATCGCCGGCACCGAATTTCTCATCGGCCTGGTCGGCGACGCTGCCACGAGCGATCGGGCAACCTTCCTCGCGCGCCAGCTGATCGGCGCCATCGGTCGTCCGTTCAGCGCGGGCGATCATCTTATCCGCCTGACGGCGCGCTGCGGCATAGCCCAGTCACGGGCGGACGATGATGCGACCGCGCTCCTGCGCCGAGCAGGGACCGCGCTGTCGGACGCACGGCAGGCGGGCGGCGAGGGGATACGCATCTTCTCCGCCGAAAAGCGCAGCCGGCAGGTCGATGCCGACCAGCTGGAAACCGACCTTCGCCTCGCCCTGCATCGGGGCGAGATCGGGATCGTCTTCCAGCCGCAATATGCCGTCGAGGGTGAGGCGGTGGTCGGCGTAGAGGCGCTCGCCCGCTGGAATCATCCACAATATGGCTCGCTGGGTGCCGGCATGCTGTTCGCGACGGCGGAGCGGTCCGACTATATGCTGCCGCTCTCCGCCCACATCCAGGCGGAAGCGTTGCGGCAGGCGGCGGGCTGGCCGCGAGCCTTGTCCCATCTTCGCCTGTCGATCAACGTCACGGCGGCGGATATCGCGCAGCCCGGTTTCATGCCGCAGTTCCTGAATTTAATCGACACCAGCGGCTTTCCCCGCTCCCGCCTGACGGTTGAGATTACCGAAAGCGGCCTGATCGAAGATGTCGGGGCGGCCGCCACCCTCCTCACCGCGCTGCGCGACGAGGGGCTGGCGGTCGCAGTCGATGATTTCGGTACGGGCTATTCCAGCCTTGCTTACCTCAAGAGCCTGCCGCTCGATTATCTGAAGATCGACAGCGGCCTCGCCCAGGATATCGCGGGCACCGCCCGCGACCGCATCGTCGTGCGGGGCGTGATCCACATGGCGAAATCGCTCGGCCTCAAGGTGATCGCAGAGGGCGTCGAAACAGAGCAGCAGCTAGACCTGCTGACGCGGGAGGGGTGCGATTATTATCAGGGCTTCCTGCGCTCGGCGGGTGTGTCCTCCGCTGATCTGGTGACGATGGCGCTGAAGGCGTGAAGCGCCACGTATCAGGCATCTTTGTCATCCCCGCTTTCGCGAGGATGACGATGGTTTAGAGGCTCAAGCCCACTCGCCCGATAAGGCTAGCGCCGGCATGCTTTGCTCCCGGTCCATCGATGCTGCTGTTGGCGTAACGCAGTCCGGCGAACCAGCGTCCCTTCAGATAATCAAGACTGACGCCATGGTCCCAATAGGCACCATCGGGCCGCAGACGCATCGCGCTCACCGGATTGCGCACATCGCCCGAGGAGCGCCCGATCCGCGCCGAAACGGTCAGCGGCGTTCCGGGCAGCCCCATCGCCGCCGATGCCGCGAGATAGAGGTTGTCGCCGCCGATCGCCGACTGACGCGGCGCATAGCTGCCGCTGAGATCGATAGCGGCGGGTCCGATCAGGAATCCGGCTCCAGCGCCTGCTTCGCCATAGCCTTGATGGGAGGCTCCGGGGAACAGATGATAGCGCCCCTCTGCCCAGAAGCGCCAGCCGCCGATCTGCCGCACATAGGCCGCGCCCAAGTCTATAGCTGCGTCGGCGCCCCCATGCCGGCTGCTGTGCCATAATGACACAGCCGTGCCCTCCAGGCTCAGCCCTTCGACAATCGGGATCGACAGTGTGCCGCGTACCACGGGATCGCCATCGCTCCAGCCAAGCCCGCGTCGGCGCTCCTCACTGGCAAGCTCGACTGTGGCAGACACCCCGTCCGCATATTGGGCAAGGGCGGGCTGAGCGCTGACGGAAGCGAACATCGCCCCCGCCAGAGCTGCGCTTGTTCTAATTGGAAGCAAGATTGCGCACCGCGTCCAGTTCAGCGAGCAAGGGAGCGCGATCCTGCTCCGCCACAGTCACCAGGTGCTCCCTGATCTTGCCGGCATGCTGGGCGAGCTTACTCGCACCATCAATGTCGCCGCGCGGGCAAGCGCCGTGGTCGCTCCCAGATAGGCGGTGATCGCTTGATACGGTGCGAGCCAGCGCCGGTGTGTGGCTGAGTGCGCGGTCCACCACGATCATCGCCGTCCAGCGACAGCGCTGCATGTCCATGCGGGTCGGCGCTTTCGTGCCCACGGTCTTGCTGCGGATATCCGCCCGCGCGCTATAGGTCGCCTGCACGGGCGCGCCGCCATGATTGATCTGTACATGATGCGTGGCGAGCGGCGCCGCAGTCGCCGCCAGCGCGATGAGGGTCAAACTCATGTCATTCTCCTGCTTGATGCCGTGCTTTGCTGCCCGGTCATCAAGGGCGGATGTAAATCGCGACTGTTGCTGCCCTTTTTCTGGCTGGCGACAAAGCGGTGCTGTTTAACGCGGCGGCGGCACATCAGCCTGCGGCCTTCGCAAGCCCCTTCGACAGCTGCAGCGCCCCGTTGAGCCGCGCAGCCGGATCGGCCCAGGCGCGGTTCACCACCACCTTGCTGTCGGGCCGCAGCCGCGCCACCCCGTTCAGCCGCTGAATATAGGCGACCAGGCCTTCGGGGCGCGGGAAGCGATCCTCGAAGAAGCTGACCAGCGCGCCTTTCGGACCGACGTCGATCTTCGAGATATTGGCGGCAACGCAATTCTGCTTGATCTCGATGATCTTGAAGAGGTTCTGCGTCGGACCGGGCAGCTTGCCGAAGCGATCGATGAGTTCGGCCGCGAACGCCTCCAGCCCCTGCCGATCCTCGACCTCGTTGAGGCGGCGATAGAGGCCCATGCGCAGGTCGAGGTCGGGCACATAATCCTCCGGAATGAGGATCGGCGCGTCCACGCTGATCTGCGGCGAGAAGCTCTCCCGCTTCTCTATACCGGCGCCGCCAGCCTTCGCCTCCAGGATCGCGTCCTCCAGCATCGACTGATAGAGTTCGAACCCGACTTCCTTGATGTGGCCCGACTGCTCGTCGCCCACCAGGTTGCCCGCGCCGCGAATGTCGAGGTCGTGGCTCGCCAGTTGGAAACCGGCGCCCAGCGTATCCAGGTCGGACAGCACCTTCAGCCGCTTTTCCGCCGTCTCGGTGATGACCTTGTTCGCGGGCGTGGTGAAATAGGCATAGGCACGCGTCTTCGACCGGCCCACGCGCCCGCGCAACTGATAGAGCTGCGCCAGTCCGAACCGATCGGCGCGATGGATGATCAGCGTGTTGGCGGAGGGGATATCGAGGCCGCTCTCAACGATCGTGGTAGAAAGCAGCACATCGTAACGCTTGTCGTAGAAGGCCGACATGCGTTCCTCGACCTCGCCCGCCGCCATCTGGCCATGCGCGACGACGGGCTTCACCTCCGGCACCTCGGTGCGGAGGAACTCCTCCACCTCGGTCAGGTCGGAAATGCGCGGCACGACGAAGAAGCTCTGTCCGCCGCGATAATGTTCGCGCAGCAGCGCCTCCCGGATCACCACCCCGTCCCACGGCATGATGTAGGTGCGCACCGCCAGACGATCGACGGGCGGTGTCTGGATGACGGACAGCTCGCGCAGGCCCGACATCGCCATCTGCAATGTGCGCGGGATCGGCGTCGCTGTCAGCGTCAGCACATGCACATCGGTCTTGAGCGATTTCAGCCGCTCCTTGTGCGTGACGCCGAACCGCTGTTCCTCGTCGACGATGACAAGGCCGAGCCGCTTGAACTCCAGCCCTTTGGCAAGCAGCGCATGGGTGCCGACGACGATGTCGATCGTGCCATCGGCGAGCCCAGCCTTCACGGCCTTGGCTTCCTTGTCCGGCACCAGCCGCGACAAGCGCCCGATATTCACCGGAAAGCCCCGGAACCGCTCCTCGAAATTCATATGATGCTGGCGGGCGAGCAGGGTGGTGGGGCAGATAACCACCACCTGCATCCCCGCCATCGCCGCTACGAAAGCGGCGCGCAGGGCGACTTCCGTCTTGCCGAAGCCTACATCGCCGCAGACCAGCCGGTCCATCGGCCGCCCGGCGCCCAGATCCTCGATCACGTCGCCGATCGCTCGGTCCTGATCTTCCGTTTCCTGATAGGGGAAGCGGTCGACGAAAGCGGGATAGCCCGCACTGTCCGGCTCCGCCACGGTCGCTGCCCGCAAAGCACGTTCCGCCGCCGTCTTGAGCAACTCGCCCGCAATCTCGCGGATGCGCTCCTTCATCCGCGCCTTGCGCCGCTGCCACGCCTCGCCGCCCAGCTTGTCGAGGCTCACGCCCTCGCTGTCGGAACCATAGCGGGAGAGAACTTCCAGATTCTCCACCGGCACATAGAGCTTGTCGCCGCCCGCATATTCCAGCGCGACACAGTCATGCGCCGCCTTGGCGACCGGGATCTGCGTCAGCCCCTCATAGCGGCCGATGCCATGGTCCATATGCACGACCAGATCACCCGGGGAGAGCGTCGCCAGTTCAGCCAAGAAGGCGTCCGCGCTCTTCTTCCGCTTGGCCCGCCGCACAAGCCGGTCGCCCAGCATATCCTGCTCGGTCAGCACGGCGACATCCGGCGCAGTAAAGCCATGATCCAGCGGCAGGACGGTCAGCACCGCGCTGCCGCCAGCTGCGATCCCCAGCGCTTCCTGCCAACTGTCAGCCGCCGCGATACGTTTCAGCCCATGATCGACCAGCAGCCCGGAAAGCCGCTCGCGCGCGCCGCCGGAGTAGCTGGCGATGACGACCTTCTTCTTTGCCCGCTGGAGGGAGGTGATATGCTTTCCTACAGCCTCATAGACATTAACGTTCTGCGCCCGCTCCGGCGCAAAATCGCGTGGGCCGTCGACGGCGAAATCGAGGACGGAGGCGCTTTCCGGCTCATGAAAAGGCGTCGTCTGATGCATCGGCCAGTCACGGGCGATGCCGGCCCATTCCTCGGCATCCAGATAGAGCGCCTTCGGCTCCAGAGGCCGATACGCCCCCGGATCGGAAGATTTCGCCTGCACGCGATTGGCATGATAATCGCGGATCGCCTCGAACCGGCCTTCGGCCGCGCCCGCCACGCCATGATCCAGCACGACCAGCGTGTCGTCGCCCAGATGCTCGGTCATTGGCACCAGCCGTTCCTCGAACAGCGGCAACCAATGCTCCATGCCCGCCAGCCGTCGCCCGTCGCTCACCGCCTGATAGAGCGGGTCGCCCGTCGCCGTTGCCCCGAACGTCTCGCGATAGCGCCCGCGAAACCGCTTGATCGTCTCCTCGTCCAGCAGCGCCTCGGACGCGGGGAGGAGGGTGAAGCCCTCGACGCTCCCGCTGGTTCGCTGGTCGGCCGGATCGAAGCGCCGCACCGTCTCGATCTCATCGCCGAAGAAGTCGAGCCTCAGCGGCTGTTCCTCGCCCCCCGGAAACAGGTCGACGATGCCGCCGCGAATGGCGAACTCGCCGCGGTCATGCACCGTATCGGTGCGCACATAGCCGTTCGCCTGCAACATCTCGGCGAGTCGGGAAATCGCGATTCGCTCCTTGGGCGCGAGCTTCGCCACCAGCTGCCGCACGCGAAAGGGCGTCAGTGTCCGTTGCGTCAGCGCATTGATGGTGGTGAGGACCAGCTGCGGCCCCTTGGGCTTGGCCTGCAGCGCATGCAGTCCCGCCAGCCTGGCGGAGGCAGACCGGAGCGAAGGACTGGCCCGGTCGTAGGGCAGGCAGTCCCAGGCAGGAATTTCAACAATCTCGATCTCCGGCGCGAAATAATGCGCCGTGTCCGCCACCGCCCGCATGAGCTGTTCGTCGGGCGCCACGAACAGAGCGCGCGAAGGGGCCGCTCGCGCTATGTCCGCCAGCAGCCATGGCTGAAATCCCGCGGGCACCCCGGAGAGGGTGATCGGCGAGGCGGCTTTCAGGATTTTGAGAAGGTCGGTCATTTTCTACGTCATTCCCGCGAAGGCGGGAATTCGTCTCCCGTGCCTTGAGTCTGGATGCCCCGTCATGAGATGGATCCCCGCCTTCGCGGAGATGACCGAAAAGGCGCCTATTTCCGCCCGATCTCGACAAAATCCATCTTCACGAACTTGTCCCACATCGGCCCACGCCACTCGTCCGGCAGCGGCAGTGTGCCCAAGGCCCAAGCCATGATGTCCGCATCCTGTTCCTCGATGAACCGCTCGAACCAGTCGACATCCTCTTCCGACCAGTCCGCATGATAGCGATCGAAGAACCCGCCCACCGCCAGGTCTGCCTCCTTGATGCCGCGATGCCAGGCCCGGAATTGGAGGCGGCGGATGCGAGGGTCTTCGTTCACATTATGTTCCTTGCGCAGGCATGGCAGAAACGCCGATCGGATGTTTGAACCACCGTGCCGGCTGAGGTAGAGCGCGTCAGATAGACATGCGCCCGGATATCCTCAACCCACTCTTCACCGAAATCGAAGCGCTGAAAGGCGTCGGCCCCGCGCTTGCCAAGCCGCTGGAGCGCCTTGGCCTTGCCCGCGCCGTCGACGTAGCCTTTCATCTGCCGGTCAGCTTCATTGATCGCCGCATGGTCGATGAGCTGAGCTTGAGCGATTCGGGCCGCGTTATCGGCATCACGCTCACGCCTACCGACTATCGCGCATCGGGGAGCGCGCGTGCGCCCTTCCGCGTGATCGCGCAGGACCGTCATGGCAACAGCGTCGCGCTCGTCTATTTCGGCCGCAACAGCGCCTGGCCGCGCAAGCTGCTGCCGCTGAACGAGCCCAAATTCATCTCCGGCAAGCTGGAGGCCTATGGCGACAATCTCCAGATCGTTCATCCGGATCATGTGCTGGCCCCGGAAGAAGCCGCGACGATTCCCGCGCGCGAGCCGGTCTATGGCCTGTCGGAGGGCCTCACCAATAATCGCCTGCGCGATCTGGTCGCGCAATCCCTGAGCCGCGCGCCCGACCTGCCCGAATGGATCGAACCCAGCCTGCTCGCGCGAAAGGGATGGCCGAGCTGGCATGAAGCGCTCACCCGCATCCACGCCGATCCCAGCGACGCCAAGGCGCGCGAGCGGCTGGCCTATGATGAAATTTTCGCCGGCCAGCTGGCGCTCATGCTGGTTCGGCAGTCCTCCCGCAAGCGCCGGGGCGTCCCGATCGAGGGAGACGGCCGCCTCCGCGCCATGCTCAAACTACCCTTCGCGCCCACCGGCGCGCAACGGCGGGCCACGGGTGAGATCGAGGGTGACATGGCCCAGCCGGTGCCCATGCTCCGCCTGCTCCAGGGCGATGTCGGCTCTGGCAAGACACTGGTGGCGCTGATGGCGCTCCTCAACACGGTGGAGGCGGGAGCCCAAGGCGCGCTCCTTGCCCCCACGGAAATCCTGGCCCGGCAGCATTTCGAGACGCTGCGCAAGATGGCGTCGGGCCTGCCCGTCACCATCGCGATCCTCACTGGTCGCGAGAAGGGAAGGGCGCGCGAGTCCACCTTGATGGGGCTTGCGGACGGCAGCACCGACATTCTCGTCGGCACCCACGCTATCTTTCAGGAAGCCGTCCGCTACAAGAATCTCGCCCTCGCGGTGATCGATGAGCAGCATCGCTTCGGCGTGGCGCAGCGCATGATGCTCGCCGCCAAGGCCGAGCGCACGCCGCACCTGCTGGTGATGACCGCCACCCCGATCCCGCGCACCCTAACGCTCACCTATTATGGTGAGATGGACGTGTCCCGTCTGGACGAGATGCCGCCCGGGCGCCAGCCGATCCAGACTGTCGTCATGTCGGCGAACCGCCTCGATGAAGTAGTCGATGCGCTCGTGCGCCATGTCGAGGGCGGCGGACAAGCCTATTGGGTCTGCCCGCTGGTCGAGGAAAGTGAAAGCAGCGACCTGGCCGCCGCGGAAGCCCGTGCCGAGACGCTCAAGGCGCGTTTCGGTGATCTGGTGGGCCTCGTCCATGGCCGCATGAAGGGACCGGAAAAGGATGCGGCGATGGAAGCCTTCGCATCCGCCCGCACCAAGATACTCGTCGCCACCACCGTCATCGAAGTGGGCGTCGATGTCCCCAACAGCAACCTCATCATCATAGAAGGCGCCGACCGCTTCGGCCTTGCCCAACTGCATCAACTGAGGGGGCGGGTCGGGCGCGGGCAGAATCATAGCGTCTGCATCCTCCTGCGGGGCGGCGCGCTTTCGGAAACCTCGCGCGCGCGCCTTGCCCTGATGCGCGAAACCAATGACGGCTTTCGTATTGCCGAAGAGGATCTGCGCCTTCGCGGCGCCGGCGAAATCCTCGGCACGCGCCAGTCGGGTGAGCAGCAGCTGAAGCTTGCGACGCCTGAACATCTCGCCGCCCTGCTCGATTCCGCCCGCGACGACGCGCATCTGCTGATTGACCGGGACGGCGGCCTCACCGAAGCTAGAGGGGCGGCGGCCCGCACCTGCCTTTATCTCTTCGAGCGCGACGCAGCTGTGGGCCTGCTCCGCAGCGGATAGAGGCTGCCGTGCTCCTGCGCAGGGAGGAGCCCAGTTGAGGCGTTAGCCGCATGGCCGGAGCCGCGAAGTGGGTTCCTACCTTCGCAGGAACACGGCTCACCCCGGCTCCCTACCGCACCTGCGAAACCATCGCGCTGCCCTGTCGTTGCCGATCTCATGCAATCCGACATCAGCCTGCATTCCATCACGCCAGCCGCCGCGATCTCTGTCGCCTTATCGGTCGCCATAGCCTTCGTGCTGCACTGGCTTGCTTATTGGGCAGCCACCCGCATCGCACGCCGCATCGGCATGGATCCGGTGATCCTTCCCGCCATCTATCACCCGACACGGTGGATCGTGGTGCTGATGGCGCTCGCGGCCGGCATTCAGCCGCTAACCTTCAGCGACAGGATCGAAGCGATCTGGTCCATCGGCTCCAAGATGCTGTTCATCCTGCTGATGGGCTGGCTGATCCTGGCCGCCATGCGCGCCAGCCGTATCCTGCTGGAGCGGCGCAGCGACATCACAGTCGAGGACAATCTCAAGGCCCGGCGGCAGCACACCCGCATCCGTATCCTCTACCGGGTGGCGCAGTGCGTGATCGGCTTCATCATCCTCTCCCTGATGCTGATCGCCATACCCGGCGTGCGCACCATCGGCGTTACACTGATGGCGTCGGCCGGCCTCGCGGGTCTTGCCGTCGGCGCTGCCGCCCAGCCTGCGCTCAAGAACCTCATCGCGGGCATCCAGATGGCATTTTCAGAGCCGATCCGCCTTGATGACGTCGTGATCGTGGAGGGTGAATGGGGCCGGATAGAGGATATCAAGCTCACCTATGTCGTCGTCCGCATCTGGGACGATCGGCGCATGGTCGTGCCCGTTTCCTATTTTCTGGAAAAGCCGTTCCAGAACTGGACGACCAAGACCTCCGACCTGCTCGGCACGGTGTTCCTCTATGTCGACCCGGCGACCGACATAGAGCCGATCCGCGCCAAATTCATCGAAGCGGTCAAAGCCAATAGCCGCTGGGACGGTCGGGTGGCGATCTTGCAGGTGACCGACCACAAAGCCGATGCACTGGAACTGCGCGGCCTTTTGAGCGCCCGGAACGCCGGCATCGCGTTCGACCTGCGCTGCGAGGTGCGCGAGGTCATGATGAACTATCTGCGGACCGAAATGCCGCAAGCGCTGGTCCGCTCGCGCCATCGCCTCGAAGCAGGCGAAGGCTTTGCCGAGGCGTTTACCAGGCCGTCTGTCGCGGCGGGATGAGGGAGAGCATCGCGTCGTACATGCGCGGCTCGATCGGCGTCATGAACTCGACACCGACCCGGCCGTCCTCAGCCCAACGGACCTCGGCGGTGACCTCCTTCACGATCGGGAGCCAAACCGATATGCGCTCGCCGATAAACAGTTCCGCGTCGGTGCGGCACATCAGGCCCAGGGACGAGATGTTGATGATCCGCACACCCTGGGATCGCCCCCGCGCCACGACATGGCTGACCATATCGACGAGGACGCGGGGCGCCCGTCGCTGGTTGACGTCCGGATCGCGGGATTTGGCGACATGGGCGAGGCTGGCGAGAACGGATGGCATGAGCAAAGTCTAGGGTAAGGAAGATAGAGTCTTCCTTACCTGCCATGGTTAACACGCCCTTAGTTCTGTATAAATTCAGGCGGTTATTAACCCATGTTTCTTTGCGCCGAAGCTCAGCTTGTCGCCGGGCTTCAGCGTCAGGGCAGGGTCGCTCACCACTTCGCCGTTCACGCGAATGGCGCCTTCGGCGAGCTTCCGCCGCACTTCCTTGTTGGAGGCGGCAAAGCCCAGTGCCGTCGTGCCCTGAACGATGTTCAGCCCCTCGGCGCCCAGGCTCACGGTGGGAAGGTTGGCGTCCGACGCGCCCTCCTCAAAGGTCTTGCGAGCCGTTTCCGCTGCCGCAACCGCTGCTTCAGCGCCGCGGCACAGCGCAGTGGCCTCATTGGCGAGGATCTTCTTCGCTTCGTTGATCTCTGCGCCTTGCAGCGCAGCCAGCCGCTCCACCTCATCCATTGGCAGGTCGGTGAACAGCCGCAGCCGGTTTGAGACATCAGCGTCAGCGGTGTTCCGCCAGAACTGCCAATAATCATAGTTGGAAAGCTGATCCTGGTTCAGCCACACCGCGCCGCCGACGGTCTTGCCCATTTTGCTGCCGTCCGCATTGGTCAGCAGCGGGGTGGTGAGGCCGAATACCTGGGTTCCGTCCACGCGCCGCGCCAGTTCGACGCCATTGACGATATTGCCCCACTGGTCCGACCCGCCCATTTGCAAGCGGCAGCCGGACCGGCGCGACAGCTCCAGGAAATCATAGGCCTGGAGGATCATGTAATTGAATTCAAGGAAGCTCAGCGACTGCTCCCGGTCGAGCCGCAGCTTCACCGAATCGAAGCTCAGCATCCGGTTAACCGAGAAATGCTGGCCGATATCGCGGAGGAAAGGGATATATTCCAGCCGGTCGAGCCACTCGGCATTATCGAGCATGATCGCGTCGGTAGGCCCGTCTCCGAAGGTCAGGAAACGTTCGAACACCCGCTTGATGCTCGCGACATTCTCCGCGATCAGGTCGGTCGTCAGCAGCTTGCGCGCCTCATCCTTGAAGCTCGGGTCGCCGATCTTGCCAGTGCCGCCACCCATCAGGACGATCGGCTTGTGCCCCGCCTTCTGCAACTGGCGCAGCATCATGATCGACACCAGGTGGCCGACATGCAGCGAAGGCGCGGTGGGATCAAAGCCGATATAGCCAGGCACGATCTGCTTGGCGGCGAGTGCGTCCAGCCCTTCCGCGTCGGTCAGCTGGTGAATGTAGCCGCGCGTTTCGAGCAGGCGGAGCAGATCGGATGAGTAGCTGGTCATAACCTGCGCGCCTGTAGCATCGTGACCCGGCCTCAACAATATGTTGAGCAGTCGCGCCCGAACGTGGCTCGGCATCTCATCCTGAACTTGTTTCAGGATCCATTCCGCCCCACAGATTGATCGGAGCGGAAGGACCATATTTGACGGAGAGTTACCCCATGCTGGCAATCGGCCTGATGTCGGGCACCTCGCGCGACGGCATCGACGCCGCGCTGATCGAAACCGACGGGCAGGGCAGCAGCAGCGGCGTGGCATTCCACGCGATGCCGTACAGCGATGGCTTCCGAGTTCGCCTGGCCGAAGCATGCCAGCGCGCAATGGCGATGGAGAGGCCCGGCTTCGAACCGCTGATCCACGCCGTCGAGGAAGAACTGACCGAACTTCATGTAGAGGCCGTTTCTGACCTGCTCGCGCGCAGCGGCCATGTGACGCAGGATATTGCGGTCATCGGCTTCCACGGCCACACGGTCGCGCATCGCCCGGAACGGCGCTGGACCTGGCAGATCGGTGACGGCGCCGCACTCGCCGGTGCGTTCGGCATCCCGGTGGTCGGCGATCTGCGCAGCGCCGACGTTGCGGCGGGCGGGCAGGGCGCTCCGCTGCTGCCGGTCTATCACCGGGCGCTGGCCCATGCGCTGCCCAAGCCGGTCGCCATCCTGAATCTCGGCGGGGTCGCCAATATTACGGCGATCGGGTCCGACGGGGACATCATCGCCTTCGATACCGGCATGGCGAGCGGCCTCATCGACAATTGGATGCAGACCCACAGCGACCGCGGCTTCGATGAAGGCGGCGCCACCGCTGCGCTTGGCACGGTCGACGAATCGCGGCTCGCGGCGATGCTGGCCGACCCCTGGTTCGACCTCGCTCCGCCCAAAAGCATCGATCGCGAGGCCTTCACCATGGAACCCGTCCGCGACATGGAGCTGGAAGACGGTGCCGCGACGCTCACCGCTTTCTCCGCAGCTGCCGTGGCGCGGGGTGTCAATCATCTCCCCGAGCGCCCGACACATGTCTACGTCGCGGGCGGCGGCCGCCATAATCGCACGCTGATGCAGATGCTCGCCGCCCGCACCGGCGCGCAGGTCCGCAGCGTCGATGAACTGGGCTGGGACGGTGACGCGCTGGAGGCGCAGGGCTTTGCCTATATGGCGGTCCGCCATCTGCTGGGCCTGCCGATCAGCTTTCCCGGCACCACCGGCGCACCCGCGCCGATGACAGGCGGAGTCCTGTTCGAACCTGCTTGACGATGTTTGAAGAGCCTCAGCGCTTCCGGGTGAGTTCCCGCATCCCTGCGTCAATCCCCTCCAGCGTCAGCGGATACATGCGCTGGCCCATGATCTCGCGAATCAGCTTGGTGGACTGGTTATAATTCCAATGCTTCTCCTGCGCCGGGTTCAGCCAGATGGAGGCGGGGTAAGTATGCAGCACCCGGTTCAGCCAAACCGCGCCGGCTTCCTCATTCATATGCTCCACCGAACCGCCGGGGTGGGTGATCTCATAGGGGCTCATCGCCGCATCGCCGACGAAAACGACCTTATAGTCATGCCCATATTTATGGAGAATGTCCCAGGTTGGCGTCCGCTCTGAAGAGCGACGGCGGTTGTCCTTCCACACGCCTTCATACAAGCAATTGTGGAAGTAGAAGAATTCAAGATTCTTGAACTCGCTCGTCGCGGCGGAAAAAAGCTCCTCGCACATCGAAACGAACGGGTCCATCGATCCGCCCACGTCCAGGAAGAGCAGCAGCTTCACCGCATTGTGCCGCTCCGGCCGCATCCGAATGTCCAGCCAGCCCTGGCGTGCCGTGCCCCGGATCGTTTCATCAAGGTCGAGCTCATCGGCAGCGCCTTCGCGCGCGAAACGCCGCAACCGCCGCAATGCTATCTTGATGTTGCGCGTGCCCAGTTCCTTCTGGTTGTCGAGATTGGCGAATTCGCGCTTCTCCCACACCTTGATCGCGCGCTTGTGCCGGCTCTCGCCGCCGATCCGGACGCCTTCGGGATTATAGCCGCCGTGGCCGAAGGGAGAGGTGCCGCCGGTGCCGATCCACTTGTTGCCGCCCTGATGACGGCCCTTCTGCTCCTCCAGGCGCTTCTTCAGAGTGTCCATGATCTCGTCCCAGCTGCCGAGGGACTTGATCTTCTCCATCTCCTCGGGGCTCAGGAATTTTTCCGCGACCAGCCGTAGCCACTCTTCAGGTATTTCAGCCTCAGCCGTCTCGGGGCCGATCAATCCCTTGAACACGCGCGCAAATACCTGATCGAAGCGGTCCAGCAGACCCTCGTCCTTCACATAGGTGGCGCGCGCGAGATAGTAGAAGTCTTCCGTTCTGCGCTCGATAACCTCATGGTCGAGCGCTTCGAGCAGAAGCAGATGCTCCTTGATGCTGGCGGATATGCCAGCAGCGCGGAGGGCGTCGAGAAAGTTCAGCATCATGGCGCCGCCCTTGTCGGCCAGCTTTCATGGCGACGCAAGTTGGAAGGCAGGTTTTGCATTCGCAAAATCTTAGCTGTTGCAATGCAAGGTTAACGAGGCACTATCCATTTCGACAACATCAAGCGGGGCAGCATTGGAAAACAGCGATTTACTAGCTGATCTAGGAGAAAGGTCCGGCAACGTTGCATTGCACTGCAGCGAGACTGCGGGCTATCTCAGTGAACTTACTCGCCGCATTTCCGCTGATTCCGCACGGCTTGGCGAGTTGCAGTCGAACATGGAGGCGCTGACGGTCAGTCAGCGGGAAAGCGTCGTGGCTGCGCAGGAACTCAGCCTGACGGCAAGCCGGGCCGGAAAAATCGTTGCCGAGGGGCATGAGGCGATCAGCCGCTCACTGGGGGAAGTCGCTGAGCTGGTTGAGAATGTCACAGGGCTTGACGAGCATCTTCGGCGCTTTCTTCAGGTGATCGAGACTGTTGGCGACATATCCGGGCAACTGGGCGCCATCGCGCGGCAAACCCGCCTCCTCGGCGTCAACGCGGCGATCGAGGCTGCGCGTGGGGGTGAGGCGACGCAGGGCTTTGCTGTCGTGGCGGACGAGATTCGCAGGCTCGCCGGGCAGGCCGGCGAATCCGCCGCATCCGTCGGTGACAAGCTTGGCCAACTCGACCGCGATGCGCGCCAGCTTATCGGCGGTGTGGAGGGAAATATCCGGCGTGGGCGGGACGTAGGCTCTCACATCGATACGCTGCGGGTCGCCATGGCCGAGATTGCGTCGCTGGTCACCCAGTTCGGCGCCCGGTCGGAAACGATCGTGACCTGCACGGCGGAGGCTGATGGGGATGTCGCCGCGCTCCGTCAGGGGCTCTCCCTTTTCAGCCGATCCGCCGCCGAAAGCGCGGGCAGGGTAGAGACTGCGCGGAGCCAGTTGGAAGCGCTGGAGGGCATGGCGAACGACATGCTGAACCGGACGGCGCGGTCCGGCCACGTCACGCGCAACAGCCGCTACATCGCCCTGGCGGAGGAGGGAGCAGCAGAGGTCATGTCGCTGATCGAACAGGCGCTCGATCGGGAACAGATCGACATGGCCGCGCTGTTCGACACGGATTATCGCCCGATTCCAGGGTCGGAGCCGCTGCAATTCGAGAATGGCTTCACGCATTTCGCCGACGCTGCCCTACGGCCGTTGCTCGATCGGCGCACGGCGCAGGATCGGGCGATCGTCGGCTGTTGCCTTGTCGATATGAACGGCTATTTGCCGACCCATGTTACGGAGCGTTCGCATCCCCAGCGCGCAGGACAACTGCTCTGGAATATGGAGCATGCGCGTAACCGCCGCATCTTCATGGACAACCAGACGCGCAGGGCACTGGATGGGGAAGGCGACTTCTTCCTCTTCACCTACCGGCAGGATCTGGGCGAAGGCCGCTACCGCGCGCTGCGCAGCGTGTTCGTGCCGCTTCATTTCCGCGGACGCCGCTGGGGCTTGTACGAGGTCGGCTACCTGATCTGAGCACAACCCGTCGAGCGGTTACTGTGTCGTCGTCGTCGTTCCCTTTCGAACGGTTACCTCTCCACTGGCAGCAAAGGCCGCGACAGCGCCGGCTTGCGCCGTCTGCGGGTCCTTGCCGTCGATGATCTGGGCGATCTGCCGCGCGCTGGGCACCTTGTCATACACGCCGTAGAGATCGGTCTGCCCGACCGAATGGATCGACAATCGATAGCCCTTGCTGGCGTCCGCCGGGTCGAACGCCAGCACCGTTCCGGCATCATCGACCGGCACGATTACAGCGCCGTCCTGCACACCGGCCTGCTGCAGAATGTCGTAGCTGCCCTCGGCAGCCTCCACCTTGCCCCGGACGCAATGCGCGCCGCCATCATGGGAGGCCGGGCGCGCTGCCCGACCCGGGCTCGATGGTTCGGTCAGTCGTGCGTCGCCCTTGTCTGCCACCGGGCATGCAGGGAATCGGGCGGGTGTCGCCGCCCGGATCGCCCCAGCATCGTCGAATTTCAATCCGCCGATCATCGCGTCAAGCCCGCTCACAACCTCGCCGCGCCGGTCCGCAGGGCCGGTAATCCGCAGCTTGACCAGCCACCGCCCGGAATGAACCACAGCCGCAGCCGTCGTCAGAGCGCCATCCGCCGCATCGTCATAGACCGCGCGGATCGCGCCGTGGCTCCGCCCCGCAACGGGAACGCTGCCGTAGGCCGTCCGGCGCGTCTTCGATCCGAACCGAGCCATGATGGCCTTGTCCGTCATATAAGCCGCGAGCGAAGCGTCGGCATAGCTGGGCAGATAGACGTAGAGCGTCGCCTGAATTGCGCCATCGTCCGATAAATATTGCGCGTAATTGTCGACGCCCCGGCCGCCCTTCGACAATTCCCCGCTTTTGGAGAGTGACAGCCCGCCTACCGTCTGGGGCAAGCTGATCCCGGCGGCATCGGCCCGCAGGGCGGTGGTGGTCGGTGTCCAGGCTTCCTGTTCCTCCGCCGCGCGCACAAGCGCAGGTGCCGACAGAGCCAGCACGGCCGACAGAATAGACAACGCACGCTTCGGCATTGGCATCCTTCCCATATTCGCACCGTCTTTGCGCGGCTTGAACGTCAGAACGGGAAGTTGAGCCTAATTGCAGGCACTAGGCAAGCGGGCTTTTCAGGCGACCGGCGGAATTTGCGCTGGGTAATGAGGCAGATCCGGATCGAAATGCGCCCAAGCGGGCGCCGCTTCCGTCCAGATGATCGCCTGGGGCGCCATAAGCTCCGGATCGTCCAACGCGCCCGCGCGAATGAAGGTCAGGTGCGGCCGCGATTCGGCCAGGCTGAAAAGGGGCGTCCCGCACTCCGGGCAAAAGCCGCGGCGCATCGCATTGCCGCTGTCGGCGGTGCTGGCATGCCATTGCACAGTACCGGTGGTCGTCACCTTGTCCGCCGGGAAGCAGACATTCACCGTAGCCGATCCGCCGCCCAGATATTGGCACAGTCGGCACCAGCACATGCGTGCGGCCATCGGTTCCGCATCGATGCTGATGCGGACCTGACCGCATAGGCAGCCCGCACCATGCGCCATGGTTCAGCGCCCCTGCCGGCGCGCCATGAAGGCGAGCCGTTCGAACATCATGATGTCCTGCTCGTTCTTCAGCAGCGCACCGTGAAGCGGCGGGATCGCCTTGGTCGGGTCGCGCTCCTGCAGCACGTCCAGCGGCATGTCCTCGTTCAGGATCAGCTTCAGCCAGTCGAGCAACTCGCTGGTCGACGGCTTCTTCTTGAGGCCGGGAACCTCGCGCACCTCATAGAAGATGTCCATCGCGCGGCTCACCAGCATCTTCTGGATACCCGGGAAGTGCACGTCGATGATCGACTGCATCGTCTCGCGATCGGGGAATTTGATATAGTGGAAGAAGCAGCGGCGCAAAAAGGCGTCCGGCAATTCCTTTTCATTGTTCGAGGTGATGACCACCACGGGCCGTTCCTGCGCCGCGACCGTTTCACCCGTTTCATAGACGTGGAAGGCCATGCGATCGAGTTCTTGCAACAAATCGTTGGGAAATTCGATGTCGGCCTTGTCGATCTCGTCGATCAGCAGGACGGGCAGCTTTGGCGAGGTGAACGCCTCCCACAGCTTTCCCTTGCGGATATAATTGCTGATGTCGTGAACGCGCGGGTCGCCCAGTTGCCCGTCGCGCAGACGCGCCACGGCGTCATATTCATAAAGGCCCTGATGCGCCTTGGTCGTGGATTTGACGTTCCATTCGATCAGCGGCGCGTCGAGCGCCTTTGCGATTTCCTGCGCGAGCACCGTCTTGCCGGTCCCAGGCTCGCCCTTGACCAGCAACGGCCTGCGCAGCAGCACGGCGGCGTTGACAGCGACCTTCAAATCGTCGGTGGCGACATAATCCTTCGTACCTTCAAACCGCATAGCCTGGCTGCCTTCCTCTTTATCGGGCCGAACTATGGCAAAGAGGCGGGTCAGCGCAATGCGTTTATGCGTGTCTATCGGGGCTGACGGCGCGAATTCGTGCGCGGGCTTGAAGCAGGTCCCATAAGCCCCGATGCTGATTAAGCAACTGCCGCGCACCGAATTGGATCGCCCGGTCGATGGCATCATCGCCGCCTATCGCCTCAGCGACCTGCAACGTAGCCGCGCGGTCGGGCAAGTCGCTGCGATGCGGCTCCAGCCCCACCCGGATCGCTGCTATGTCGAGCACATGGCGCACTGCGTGCCAGTCGAGCACCAGCGCAACCGCCGCGCCCATGGCGCAGCCCCGCCTGTCCGACTGAGCCAGCATGTCGAGCGCGTGCCTTTGCTGACTGACGACGGTTTCGCAGTCGCTCTGTCCGGCGGTGCTCGGCGCGGGGCCAACCGCCACCGTCACCTGAGCGAGGTAAGCACGCTCGCGGGCAAAACCGTCGGCTGCCTGGATCAGCCAGTTGCGAGCCGAATTGTCGGCGGACCGGGTTGCCGCATAATCGACGACGCCGGGATGGCGGCCGTGCAGCATGCAGAGATAATGGGCGGCATCGGCCAGATCGGGCAGCATCACCGATGCTTCGCGTCCAAATCCGATACGGGCACCGCTGGGATAGGGATGGCCAGCGGTGCCGTCGGCAGCGACCAGCGCCTCCAGCACCTGCGATATGTTGCCATAATGGTAGCGTGCAGCTGCTTCGCTCATCGATCCGTCCCTTGGCCCAACCGGGCCGTTCACCCCTTTCCCCGACACTAGGCATTCGAGGTAAAAGAGGGGTTTACGCCAATGAAAAAGGGCGGCCCGAAAGCCGCCCCTCTGCATCGTCTCGTCGCGTCCCGGCCTCTATTGATCGAGGAAGCTGCGCATCTTCCGGCTGCGGCTCGGATGCTTCAGCTTGCGAAGCGCCTTCGCCTCGATCTGGCGGATACGTTCGCGCGTAACGCTGAACTGCTGACCGACCTCCTCCAGCGTGTGATCGGTGTTCATGCCGATGCCGAAGCGCATGCGCAGCACGCGTTCCTCGCGGGGGGTGAGCGATGCCAGGACGCGGGTGACGGTTTCCTTAAGGTTCGCCTGAATCGCGGCGTCTACCGGGATGATCGCATTCTTGTCCTCGATGAAATCGCCCAGGTGCGAATCTTCCTCGTCGCCGATCGGCGTTTCGAGAGAGATCGGCTCCTTGGCGATCTTCATCACCTTGCGCACCTTCTCCAGCGGCATGGACAAACGCTCGGCCATTTCCTCGGGCGTGGGCTCGCGGCCCTGCTCGTGCAGGAACTGGCGGCTGGTGCGAACCAGCTTGTTGATCGTCTCGATCATGTGGACCGGAATACGGATGGTGCGCGCTTGGTCCGCGATCGACCGGGTGATCGCCTGGCGGATCCACCAGGTCGCATAGGTGCTGAACTTGTAGCCGCGGCGATATTCGAACTTATCGACCGCCTTCATCAGGCCGATATTGCCTTCCTGAATAAGATCAAGGAATTGCAGGCCGCGGTTCGTATATTTTTTAGCGATGGAGATGACGAGGCGCAGGTTGGCTTCGACCATTTCCTTCTTCGCGATGCGGGCCTCGCGCTCGCCTTTCTGCACCATGTTGACGATGCGGCGGAATTCGGAAAGCGACATGCCGGTCGCCTGCGCGATCTCGCTGACTTCGACACGGATGCGTTCCACCGCACGCCCCTCGGCAGCGGCAAAGGCAGCCCACTTCTTGTCGAGCCCCGACACCTTGTCGATCCAGCCGTCGTCCAGCTCATGATTGACATAGCGGTCGAGGAAATCCTTGCGGCTGACCTTGTGCCGCTCGGCCAGCCGCAGCATCTGCCCGCCCAGCGCCGTCAGGCGACGGTTATAGGCATAGAGCTGGTCGACCAGATATTCGATCTTCTGCTGGTGGAACTGGACGCTCTCGACCTCGGCCGTCAGCTGCTCCCGCAGCTCCTGATATTCGTCCTCGTCCTGCTGGCTCAGCGTCTCGCCGATCGCCATGGCGATCATGCGTGTTTCCTGCGCCTTGGAGAAAGCGCGGAAAATCTCCGTGATGGCGGCGAACTTCTCCAGCGCCATCGGCTTCAGCGTCTCTTCCATCTGGGCGAGGGAGAGGGTGTTATCCTCCTCTTCTTCCTCTTCCATCCGGCGGGCGCGGCGTTCGGTCAGGCCGTCCTCTTCCTCGTCGGAATCGGCGGATTCCTCCTCGGGCTCCTCCTCTTCCTTGAAGCTGGGACCCGCGGTCTTCTCGCTAATCTCGCCATCGTCGTCCTCGGCGCCTTCCTCCAGATTTTCAGGCGCAGGGTCCTTCGATAACATGGCGTCGAGATCGAGAATCTCGCGCAGCTGCATCTCGCCATTGTTGAGGGCGGTCGACCATTCGATGATCGCGTTGAAGGTCGTGGGGCTCTCGCACAGCCCCAGGATCATGGTGTCGCGACCGGCCTCGATCCGCTTGGCGATGGCGATTTCGCCCTCACGGCTGAGCAGTTCCACCGCGCCCATTTCGCGCAGATACATCCGCACCGGGTCGTCGGTGCGATCGACCGTCTCTTTCTTCTTCTCGGTGACGAGCTTGGGCGCGCCATCATCCTCGGCACCATCGTCGGTCGAGTCATCGTCGCTATCGTCGCGCTGATCCTCACCATCCTCGCCGACTTCCTCATTCTCGACGATGTTCACGCCCATTTCATTGAGCGCGGACATGATGTCCTCGATCTGCTCGGACGACATCTGGTCCTGCGGCAGGGCATCGTTCAGCTCATCATAAGTGATGTAGCCGCGCTTCTTTGCGCGGGCGATCAGCTTCTTGACCGACGCCTCGTTCAGATCCAGCAGCGGTGCATCGCCGGTATCCGCATCCTCGCCCGCACCCTTGCTGTTCGCCTTGCTCGCCATTTAATCGCCTTAACTGCGCCGGCCCTTCCGGGCTGGTCCAAAATCAAACAATGTCCTCGGACTGCGCCAGTTCCGCCAGGCGGCGATCATGATCCAGCTTCAACTGACGGACCCTTTGCTGCTCGGCAAAGGTTTCCTCGTTGAGATCGTCACTCGCCCGCCGGGTGGCTTCCGCCAACGCCGCCTCCAGCTCCGGTCCTTGCGCCATCACGCGGATGGCTTCGTCCAGATCGCGCTGCACGCGACCGGCATCGGCTTTCATCCTATGAGGGGTGAATGTGAACGTGTCGGCCCGAAGCATCCCCTTCGCCATATTATACACTTCACCTTGGCCCAATATGGTAAGGAGGGCACCGGTTTCAACTGTTTCTTTGCCGAAGGACGCCGCGATCATCGCGGCCAGCAGTTCGGCGAGCAGCGGGTCGCCGATTCGCAGCCCGGAAAGCATTTCCCGGTGGAGCGCGATCTGCTCTGGATGCCGCAGCAGACTGGCCAGAATAGCCCGCAGCAGCCGCTGTTCCATTCCGCTCGCGCCGATCGCCCGCGCTTCGTTGCCGGCGGGGGGGAGGGGCGGTTTCCAGTTGCCGCGCCGGTCGCGCTGCCAGCCGGATCGCGCCCCCGTCATCCGCTGATGCCGGGGCGTATAGGCCGGCCGCGCAAAGAAGAGCGCGTCATAACGCTCACGGAAAGCATGGACATAATGCGCCCGCACATCGGGATGGGCGATGGCCTCGGTGATGGCGGACAGCCGCTGCTTAAGCGCCGCCCGCTGCTCCGGCGTGTCGAGCGGAGCGGCGGACTGCTCGAACTTCCAGAGCCGCTCGACCAGCGGCTCGGCCGCGCCGAGGACTGCCTCCATCGCCCCTGGGCCCTCCGCACGGATCAGATCGTCGGGGTCCTGCCCCGCCGGCAGTGTCGCGAAGGCCAGGCTCATTCCAGGACGCAGCAGGGGCAGGGCGCGCGTCGCCGCCCGGATCGCCGCCTTCTGCCCGGCCGCATCCCCGTCGAAGCAGAGCAGCGGCACATCGGCCATTTTCCACAGTCGCTCGATCTGATGCTCGGTCAGCGCGGTGCCGAGGGGCGCCACGGCTTCCCCGAAGCCCGCCTGGGCCAGCGCGATCACGTCCATATAGCCTTCGACGACGATGACGCGGCCGGTCTGGCGGCTGGCAGGCGAGGCGCGATCGATATTATAGAGCGTCCGTCCCTTGTCGAAGAGCGGCGTGTCCGGCGAATTCAGATATTTGGGCTCCCCCGCGCCCAATATGCGCCCTCCAAAAGCGATGACCCGCCCGCGGATGTCCCGGATCGGCAGCATCAGCCGCCCGCGAAACCGGTCATAGCTGTCGCGCTCGCCGTCCGGGTCGATCAGCAGCCCCGCCTCGATCAGCATGGGCTCGCCCAAGTCCTTGAGCGCCGTCTTCAGCCTGCCGCGCGAATCCGGCGAATAGCCAAAGCCGAATGCCCGCCGCGTCGCATCGCTGATCCCGCGCCGGCCAAGATAATCCCGCGCCTCCGCTCCATCGATCCCGCCGAGTTGATCCTCGAAGAAGCTCTGCGCCGCCGCCATGACATCATGCAGCCCCTTTGCCTGCTCCGCCCGCTTCGCTGCGCGCGGGTCGGGCGCGGGCACGTCCATGCCCGCTGCCTGCGCCAGTTCTTTCACGGCCTCCATGAAGGGCAGGCCGCGTTGATCGGTCATCCACCGGATCGCGTCGCCATGCGCCCCGCAGCCGAAGCAGTGGTAGAAGCCCTTCTCGTCGTTGATCGTGAAGCTGGGCGTCTTTTCGTTATGGAAGGGGCAGCACGCCTTATATTCGCGGCCCGCCTTCTGCACCTTCACGGAGCGACCGATCAGCGTGGACAGCGACGTCCGCGCGCGCAGTTCATCGAGGAAGGCGGGGGAGAGACTCACGAAGTTCCTAATCTCAGGAAAGCGCTGCCTTCACCAACCCGCTGGCCTTGCTCATGTCGATCACCGAGCCGTGCCGTTCCTTGAGCACGGCCATGACCTTGCCCATATCCTTGACGCTCGCGGCATTCACCTCGGCCTTGATCCCCTCGATCGCGGCCCTGGTCTCGCCCTCGCTCAGCTGCTGCGGCAGGAAGCTGTCGATCACATCCAGTTCCGCCTGCTCCCTGGCCGCCAGTTCGTCGCGCCCGCCATTGCGGAACATTTCGATGGATTCGCGGCGCTGCTTCGCCATCTTCTGGAGAACCTCGACCACGATAGTGTCATCTTCGGGCACGCTGGAGGCGGTGCGCAGTTCGATGTCGCGGTCCTTGAGCTTGGCGAGGATCAGCCGCACGGCGGCCAGGCGATCCTTCTCGCCGGCTTTCATGGCTTCTACCTGCGCACTCTTGATAGCATCGCGAATCATAGGCGAATGAATCCTGTCTGTCGGGAAAGGATCAGATATAACGTCAAAAGAGATTTTTAACAGCGGTTGACCGCGCGGGGCGCAGGGCATAGGTGACCGGCCGTTTAACCCGCTCCAGACGGGTTCCCGCAAAAGCATAAAGGACGATATGACCATGGCTGACGCCAAGACCCTCATTGTGCCCAAAGGAGCGACAGGGGTGGTGGTTTTTGCCGATGGCTCGGCCGTCTTCGGTCGCGGGTTCGGCGCGGTGGGTGAAGCGGTGGGCGAGCTGTGCTTCAACACCTCGATCACCGGCTATCAGGAGATCATGACCGATCCTTCCTACGCGGGCCAGATCATCAATTTCACTTTCCCACATATCGGCAATGTCGGCACGAACCTGGACGATGTGGAGGCGGACCTGCCCCACGCGCTCGGCTGCATCGTGCGGCAGGACGTGACCGCGCCCAGCAACTTCCGCAATGTCGAGCCTTTCGACCAGTGGATGCGCGAGAATGGCCGCATTGGCCTCGCCGGTGTCGACACCCGCGCGCTGACTAGGCTGATCCGCCTGAAGGGCGCGCCCAATGTCGTCATCGCCCATGATCCCGAAGGCAAGTTCGACCTCGACGCCCTCGCTGCCAAGGCTGCGGCCTGGCCGGGCCTCGAAGGCATGGACCTCGCCATCGAAGTCTCCGCCAAGGAAAGCCGCCTCTGGAAGGACGGCGTGTGGAAGCTGGGCTTCGGCTACGGCAAGGATGAGGCAGAGGATAGCCGCCCCCATGTCGTCGCGATCGATTATGGCGCGAAGAACAATATCTTCCGCAATCTGGTAAAGGCCGGCGCCCGCGTCACCGTGCTCCCCGCCACCGCCAGCTTCGAGCAGGTGATGGAACAGCAGCCCGACGGCGTCTTCCTCTCCAACGGCCCCGGCGATCCGGCCGCGACCGGCGAACATGCCGTCCCCGTCATCCAGAAGGTATTGGAAGCCGACAAGCCCGTCTTCGGCATCTGCCTCGGCCACCAGATGCTGGCGCTCGCCGCCGGCGCGAAGACGATCAAGATGCACCAGGGCCATCGCGGCGCCAACCACCCGGTCAAGCGCCTGTCGGACGGTCTGGTCGAGATCACATCGATGAACCACGGCTTCGCGGTCGACGCCGACACGCTGCCCGCCAATGTGAAGCCGACCCATGTGTCGCTCTTCGACGGCAGCAACTGCGGCATCGAACTGACGGATAAAAAGGCCTTCTCGGTCCAGTATCACCCCGAAGCCTCGCCCGGCCCTCAGGACAGCTTCTACCTGTTCCAGCGCTTCGTCGAGGGGCTTAAGTGAGCCTCGACCTGCCCCCCGTTGACGAAGCCCGCCTCGCGGCAGAGTGGGAGGCGGACAAGTCCGTCCTCGCCAATCTCGCGGCGAATGGCGACGTGGCGCGCATCGCGCGGCCGGTCGACGTCAGCTTCAAGGGCAGCGAAAAGGATTTCAAGCGCGTCCTGACGATCGCCAGCCAGTTTGGCTTCATCGAACTAGATCGCGAAGAGGATGAAGATGGCGACCTGTTCCTCTTCCTCGAATGCGTGCAGCCGGTCGATGAACAGTCGATCCGCGCCCTGACGAAGAAGTGCCTCCAGATCGAAATCCTCTGCGGCGTCGAATATGACGGCTGGGGCTGCGAGGTCCGGTCCGGACAAGTTCATTGATCGCCATTTCGTCCATTGTGCGCGCCAGCGCCTTCCACCGTTAAACCAGAGGCCGAATAATGCCCAAGCGCACCGACATCTCCTCCATCCTCATCATCGGCGCTGGCCCGATCATCATTGGCCAGGCTTGCGAGTTCGACTATTCGGGCACGCAGGCGGTGAAGGCGCTCAAGGAAGAGGGCTATCGCATCATCCTGGTGAATTCCAACCCGGCCACCATCATGACCGACCCGGAATTTGCCGACGCCACCTATGTCGAGCCGATCACGCCCGAAATCGTGGCGAAGATCATCGAGAAGGAGCGCCCTGACGCGGTGCTGCCGACCATGGGCGGCCAGACGGCGCTCAACACGGCGCTGGCCCTGTTCAATGACGGCACGCTGGACAAGTTCGGCGTCAAGATGATCGGCGCCGACGCACAGGCCATCGACAAGGCAGAGGATCGCCTGAAATTCCGCGATGCGATGGACAAGATCGGGCTGGAATCCGCCCGCTCGCGCATCGCCCATACTATGGAAGAAGCACTGGAGGCTCTGGAGTTCACCGGCCTGCCGTCCATCATCCGCCCCAGCTTCACGCTCGGCGGCACCGGCGGCGGCGTCGCCTATAACAAGGAAGAGTTCAAGCGGATCGTCGCCGAAGGGCTGGACGCATCCCCTACGACCGAGGTTCTGATCGAAGAGTCGCTCCTCGGCTGGAAAGAATATGAGATGGAGGTTGTGCGCGATCGCAACGACAATGCCATCATCATCTGCTCGATCGAGAATGTCGATCCGATGGGGGTCCATACGGGCGACTCCATCACCGTCGCGCCCGCGCTGACGCTGACCGACAAGGAATATCAGATCATGCGCAACGCGAGCATCGCGGTGCTGCGTGAAATCGGCGTCGAGACAGGCGGTTCTAACGTACAGTTCGCAGTCAATCCGAAGGACGGCCGCCTGATCGTCATCGAGATGAACCCGCGCGTCTCGCGCTCCTCGGCGCTGGCGTCGAAGGCGACTGGCTTCCCCATCGCCAAGGTCGCGGCGAAGCTGGCCGTCGGCTATACGCTGGACGAGATCGAGAATGACATTACCGGCGCCACCCCCGCGTCGTTCGAACCCACCATCGATTATGTCGTGACCAAGATCCCGCGCTTCGCCTTTGAAAAGTTCAAGGGGAGCGAGCCGCTGCTCGGCACCGCGATGAAGTCGGTGGGCGAGGTGATGGCGATCGGCCGCAACATACATGAATCGATGCAGAAGGCGCTGCGCGGACTCGAAACCGGCCTCTGCGGCTTCGACGAGGTGGCGCATCTTGTAGGCGCGCCCAAGGACGACATCGTCGCCGCGCTGGCGCAGCCGACGCCTGATCGCCTGCTGGTTGCCGCCCAAGCTCTGCGCGAGGGCCTCGGCGTCGCCGAAATCCACAGCATCGCCAAGTTCGATCCCTGGTTCCTTGAGCGGATCAAGGAAATCATCGACGCGGAAGCGGAAGTGCTCGCGAACGGCCTGCCGCAGGATGCCGATGGCATGCGCCGTCTGAAGGCGATGGGCTTTTCCGACCAGCGTCTTGCTCATCTCGCGCTCAAGTCCGCCAATCTGCGCGGCATGGAACGCGGCATCGCGCGGGGCTCGGGCCTGATCCACGAAGCGGTCAAGGCGATGACGGGCGGCGTCACCGAAAAGGAAGTGCGTAGTCTACGCCACAAGCTGGGTGTGCGTCCGGTCTTCAAGCGCATCGACACCTGCGCCGCCGAGTTCGAGGCGAAGACGCCCTACATGTATTCGACCTATGAAGCGCCGATCTTCGGCGAGGCGGAGAATGAGGCGCAGCCCAGCGACCGGAAGAAGGTCGTCATCCTGGGCGGCGGCCCCAACCGCATCGGCCAGGGCATCGAGTTCGACTATTGCTGCGTCCACGCCTGCTTCGCGCTGGCGGAAGCGGGCTATGAGACGATCATGGTCA
The DNA here is from genome assembly GCF_000412635.1 of Sphingobium bisphenolivorans. Classification (GTDB taxonomy): domain Bacteria; phylum Pseudomonadota; class Alphaproteobacteria; order Sphingomonadales; family Sphingomonadaceae; genus Sphingobium; species Sphingobium bisphenolivorans. The sequence continues at coordinate 88,429 of NZ_ASTG01000009.1, read as the reverse complement.
ACTGCAATCCCGAAACCGTATCGACCGACTATGACACGTCCGACCGCCTCTATTTCGAGCCGCTGACAGCCGAGGACGTGCTGGAAATCCTGAGCGTAGAAATGTCGGCTGGCACGCTCGCGGGCGTCATCGTCCAGTTCGGCGGTCAGACGCCGCTCAAGCTCGCACAGGCGCTGGAGGATGCGGGCGTGCCCATCCTCGGCACTTCGCCCGACGCGATCGACCTGGCCGAGGACCGCGAGCGCTTCGCGGCGCTGATCGACAAGCTCAAGCTCAAGCAGCCCGCCAACGGCATCGCCCGCAGCCGGGAGGAGGCGATCGCCGTCGCCAACCGCATCGGCTATCCGGTGCTGATGCGCCCGTCCTACGTCCTGGGCGGCCGCGCCATGGAGATCGTCGACGGTCAGGCGCAACTGGAGGAATATATCGCCACTGCGGTTCAGGTGTCGGGCGACTCCCCGGTGCTGATCGACCAATATCTGCGCGACGCGACCGAAGTGGATGTGGACGCGCTCTGCGACGGCGATGATGTGGTGGTCGCGGGCGTGCTTCAGCATATCGAGGAAGCGGGTGTCCACTCGGGCGACTCTGCATGCTCTCTGCCGCCTTACAGCCTGTCCGATGCGATCATTGCGGAAATCGAGCGCCAGGCTGACGTGCTTGCGCGCGCCCTGTCCGTCCGTGGCCTGATGAACATCCAGTTCGCGGTCAAGGACGGCGTGGTCTACCTTATCGAGGTCAACCCGCGCGCCAGCCGCACGGTGCCCTTCGTCGCCAAGGCGATCGGCACGCCTATCGCCAAGATCGCCAGCCGCGTCATGGCGGGCGAGAAGCTCAAGGACCTGCCGAAGATTGACCGCAACGCGATCAAGCACATCGCGGTCAAGGAAGCTGTCTTCCCCTTCGCGCGCTTCCCCGGCGTCGATCCGGTCCTCTCGCCGGAAATGAAGAGTACCGGCGAAGTTATGGGAATCGATAGCGATTTCGCTACTGCCTTTGCCAAGTCGCAGCTCGGCGGCGGCACCTTGCTTCCGACCAGCGGCACGGTCTTCGTATCGGTCAAGGACAGCGACAAGCCGGTGGTCCTGCCCGCCGTGCAGAAGATGGCGGCGATGGGCTTTACCATCATCGCGACCGGCGGCACCGCGCGCTATCTGGAAGATCAGGGCATCGCCGTGCAGAGCGTGAACAAGGTGGCGGAAGGACGCCCGCACATCGTGGACAAGATTACCGACGGTGATGTCGATTTGATCTTCAATACGACGGAGGGCTGGCAGTCGCTCAAGGATAGCAAGGCGATCCGCACCAGCGCGCTGCGTGCCAAGGTCGCCAGCTTCACCACCGCCGCCGCGAGCCTTGCTGCGGCGGACGCGATCGAAGCTCTTCGGGGGCATGCCCTTGAAGTGCGGTCGCTCCAGTCCTATTATCCCGTGTCGCAAGCCTGATCCCCTGCACAAGGAAGCACGCTGCGGGTTGCTCCAAGGTCGGGGCCGCCAAAGGGAAGTTTTGACGAAGGATTTGCAATAATGGCGACCGTCGAGAAGATGCCGATGCTGCAAATGGGCTATGACAAGCTCAATGCGCAGCTCCGCGAACTGAAGGCCGAGCGGCCCCTGATCGTGGACGCCATCGAGGAAGCCCGCGCGCATGGCGACCTTTCCGAAAATGCCGAATATCATGCGGCCAAGGAACGTCAGGGCCAAGTAGAGGCGACCATTGCCGACTTGGAAGACAAGCTGTCCCGCGCCCAGATCATCGACCCGACGACGCTGTCGGGCGACAAGATCGTGTTCGGCGCGACGGTCACGCTGCTCGATGAGGACGACAAGCCGGTCAAATATCAGATCGTGGGTCAGGCCGAGGCGGACGCCAAGGCTGGCATGATCAGCTATAACAGCCCGCTCGGCCGGGCGCTGATCGGCCGCCAGATCGGTGAAGAGGTCGAAGTGTCCGTTCCTTCGGGGGACAAATTCTACCTGGTCGACAAAATCGATTTCATTTGATGCCATGAAGCTGCCTGCTGGCCGCATGACCAACGGGATCGCGGCGATCACATTCGTCGCCTTCCTGTTGATCTATCTGGCAGGGCAGGTGGATAATGCCGCGATCATCGCCGGTTTCATCCCGGCGCGGATCGAGGATGGCGCTCTTCTGGCCGGAATGGCGGCAGTGCCGGTCTGGCTGACCCCGATCAGTTGCACGCTGGTTCATGCAAACTGGCTGCATGTCGGGTTCAACCTGTTCATGTTCCTTTTCTGCGGCCGGCAGGTGGAGCAAGTGCTGGGCAAGGGCGCGACGCTCATCCTCTACGTCGCAGGCGCCTATGGTGCGACGGCCCTGCAATGGGCGATCGATCCCCATTCCCCCAACCCCATGGTTGGCGCGAGCGGCGCCATTTCCGCCATCATCGCGACCTATGCGCTGCTTTACAGCCAGCAGAATGTGCGAAGGATCGGACCGCTCTCGGCCAATCTCGTGCGCGCGCTCTGGCTCGCCGCAAGCTGGATCGGCATTCAGTTGATGATCGGTCTGGCTACTTCCGGCGGAGCAGGAGGCGGTCTGGGCGATCTGGGTCAGATCGCAATCGCCGCACATATTGGCGGCTTTCTGGTGGGGCTTGCGCTTACGCGCCCGCTGCTTCTGTGGCGCTTCCGGAAGAAGTCGCAGCCCCAATCCTGACTGACTGTTACTTGGCCGGCGGCAGGTCGGGCTCCAGCAAGCGATGCAGATGCACGATCACATAGCGCATCTCGGCATCATCGACGGTGCGCTGCGCCGCCCCGCGCCAGGCATTTTCAGCCGAAGCATAGTCGGGGAATATTCCCACCACCTCGATGGAATTCAAATCGTCGAACTCCAGCGTCTGCGGATCCTTCACGCGACCGCCCATCACCAAGTGCAGCTTGCTCATGGTAGCTTGATTATCTCCTGTTGAGTGAGCGGCGGTGATAGCAGCCCGCCGGCACAGCTCCAAGCGTGCCGGCGGCGGATATGGCGTGCTATTACCGGCAGGCCGATTACCTTTTCGGCAACCGGGCCTTCAACGCTTCGCCGATCGCGTCGATCTTGTCCGACACCAGCGTGACGACCTCATCGGCGAGGCGCGAGGCATTGCCGCTGATGTCAGCGGACTTCGCCGAGTTGGTGAGGGAAGCGGCGGTGTCCTTGACGCTCTCACTCGCGCCATGGAGCGCGTCGCCTGCGCTGCTCTTGAGCTGCTGGGCGCTTTCGGCCGCACTCTCCCGCGCCGCAACCGCAGCCTCGGCAAGCCGGGCTCCGGCCGTGGAGACGATCGCCGGAAGTGCCTTCATCGCCGCCCGGCTCTTGGGGAACATCCAGGCGATCACCGCGCCGGCAGCCACCGCGCCGGCAACAGCCGCGATGGGATGTTCCTGCACAATTTCATTGGCGCGCGTCGCGATCCGCTGCGAGCGATCGCGCGCATCGTCATAGGCGGCACTTGCGCGTTCGCGGGCGTCGGATGCGCGCTCGCGGCCAGCTTGTATCAGCTCGGTCGCGCCTTCCTTCGCCCTGTCGCGGGAGTCCCTGAATTTGCCCGAGGCCGTTTCGGCCATGTCATTGGCCGCATCGCGAGCCCTGGTCAGTTGAGAGCGGATATCAGCCATCGTCCTTCTCCGAAGTTTCCGGTGTGCTATTTCGTGCCCGAACATACAGGCGGTGTAACAATGCCCAAAGGGGCCGGCGGAACAGGTAGATTCCCAGCGCGCCGCCAGCCGCAGCGGCGGCGAACGGTCGCTCCTGCACCTTGGCGACGGCGGAAGCCGCCCCATTCTGAACGGTGCCGCTGACCTTTGCCCTCACATCTTGCTTCAGCCGGGCGGGGGCAACGCGCGCCTTCGCCACCTGGGCGGCGGACAGGAACGCTGCTTTCCGCTCGTCAGCCCGGACGGACGCCTGCCGATACAGTTCTTCCTGGCTCATGATCGTATCGACCTTTTCATATGATCGATGCGCGATTTGGCGGCGAGCAGCAGGATCACTGCTATCACCAGGGCGCCGCCGACAACGGCGAGCGTGGCCCAGCCAGCGCCAATCAGGGGCGCAAGCGTCAGCACGACGCCCACCAGCAGAGCGATCAGGCTGGCAAAGGCAAGCGCCCCGCCAAGGACGGCAAGGATCGCTGCATTGCGCACGCCCGTCGTGACCAGGCCCGCGCGCAGCTTCTGCTTTTCAATCTCCGCTTCGGCGTAGGCCCGTCCATCCGCGTAGAGGCGCGAAAGAACCTGTTTGACGGAGTCATCCTGCCCGTCGAGCTGTGGCGCCTCTGCCACTAGGGTCGCATCCTCTGTCAACATTTCCTCCGTCCCGGAAAGGGGACCTGCATGGGGGTCGGTCACCGTGATGCTCAGGACTCTTCGTCCGATCCCTTGGCAAGGCGCATCAGGACGAAGCCGACGACAGCGGCTGCCCCGATCGCGACGGCGGGACTTTTGCGCACGAAATCGCGCGCCTCGTCCATCAGTTGGTCGACATCCTTGCTGTCCAGGGACTTGGCCGCGCCAGCGACCGATTCCGCCGCCTGCCGGGCATAATCGCCATATTGCGGGCCAAGCTTCGCATCGACCGTGCCAGCCGTGTCCGTGATCAGCTTGGCAAGGCTCTGCATCGCCGAACCCGTCTTGTCCTTGGCGACACCCGCGGCCGATCGGGCGGTCTGCGAAGCCTGATCCTTCAGCGGATCAAGATGCGTCTTCCAATCGACGGCATTGAACTTTTCGGCCGCGGACTTTGCCGCCTTTTCAGCCTGCGCCTTCAAGGGCGCGATCTGCGCGGCCCAGCCGTGCGAGGCGGCGCCGTCGCCGTTGGCATTGCCCGTAGAAGTCGAGCGGGTGGCTGCGATCTTTTCAGGCTCGGCCTCTACCAGCGTCGATGTCGATGCGGTGTCGGCGGCCTGGCCCTCGTCGGCTTTCGCACCGGTTTTCTTGGGGCCCTTGGGTGCGGGCGTTTCCGGGGTATCGACCATCCTTCTAGTCTCCTCAAGATACGGTGAGCCATCGTGAAGCGGCGTGGCGGTTCCCCTCCTAATGCTTCGCGCTGGACACAGTTCCGTTGCCGTTACTATTTTGAGCATCGGCATTTTTGAAATCCTTGCAAGCCCCCGCATTGCCAATCGCAGAGGTGCTGGCTAAGCGGAGCGCAAAACGGCGCCCGGCCCATTTCTCAAGGAGCGATCATGACCGCTATTCTCGACATTCACGCCCGCCAGATTCTGGACAGCCGCGGCAATCCCACGGTCGAAGTCGATGTGATGCTGGAAGACGGCAGCTTCGGTCGTGCGGCCGTGCCCTCGGGCGCCTCGACCGGCGCTTATGAAGCGGTGGAAAAGCGCGACGGCGACAAGAGCAAATATCTCGGCAAGGGCGTGCTCGCGGCAGTCGCGGCGGTCAACGACCAGATCGCCGAGCAGATCATCGGCCTCGACGCGGAAGATCAGGCGGAAGTCGACGCGGCCATGATCTCGCTGGATGGCACGGAAAACAAGTCGAACCTGGGCGCCAACGCGATCCTGGGCGTCAGCCTGGCCGTGGCCAAGGCTGCCGCCGATGCGCGCGGCCTGCCGCTTTATCGCTATGTCGGTGGGGTCAACGCCCATGTGCTGCCCGTGCCGATGATGAACATCATCAACGGCGGCGAACATGCCGACAATCCGATCGACTTTCAGGAATTCATGATCATGCCGGTCGGCGCGGAGAGCATCGCCGATGCGGTTCGCATCGGATCGGAAATTTTCCACACGCTGAAGAAGGGCCTGCATGACAAGGGGCTTGCCACTTCGGTGGGCGACGAAGGCGGTTTCGCTCCGAACATTGCCTCGACCCGCGATGCGCTCGACTTCATCATGCTGTCGGTCGAGAAGGCGGGCTATAAGCCCGGCGACGACGTGGTGCTGGCGCTGGACTGCGCCGCGACCGAATTCTTCAAGAACGGCAAATATGAGATCTCGGGCGAGGGTCTGTCGCTCAGTCCAGTGGAGATGGCCGACTATCTCGCGGCTCTGTGCGCCGACTATCCGATCAAGTCGATCGAAGACGGCATGAGCGAAGATGATTTCGAAGGCTGGAAGGCGCTGACCGACAAGATTGGCGGCAAGGTGCAGCTCGTCGGCGACGACCTGTTCGTCACCAATCCGAAGCGGCTGGAAATGGGCATCGGCAAGGGTCTTGCCAACTCGCTCCTCGTGAAGGTGAACCAGATCGGTTCGCTTACGGAGACGCTTGCTGCTGTCGATATGGCCCATCGCGCCCGCTATACCGCGGTCATGTCTCACCGTTCGGGTGAGACGGAGGATGCGACCATCGCGGACCTCGCCGTTGCCACCAACTGCGGCCAGATAAAGACGGGTTCGCTCGCGCGCTCCGACCGGCTGGCGAAGTATAACCAGTTGATCCGCATCGAAGAAGAGCTTGGCGATGTCGCGCTCTATGCCGGGCGCTCCATCTTCCGCTAAGTTAAATTTCCGGCAGTCGGCCGCAAGCATAGTAAATTACGCTTGCGGCCGGCCCGATCCTGTGATTCAACTTGTCCATGGCGCATATCGCTAAACTTCGCATGTTGCTCTTTTCGGCTCTGGGGCCGGCGATCGCGGTGCTGCTTCTTCTTTTTTTCGCTGGCTATGTCGTCTTGGGATCGAACGGGATCCTGGCATGGGGTGATTATAAGCGGCAATTGCACCATGCGCAGGCCGACTTGAAGCAGGTCCAGGCCGCGCGGCAGGAGCTGAAAAACAAGGTCGATCTGCTCGATCCGCGCCGCGTCGACCCCGACCTTAGCGATGAACTGATCCGCCGTGAGCTCGGGGTGGTTCACCACGACGAGGTCGTTATTCCCCTGAACTGATCTGGGTGTCAGGCATGTCCTGAGTGCCAGCGGTGGCCTACTTGCGTCGCCCATGATTTGATACGCCCTGCTGCGTTGCATTTTGGGGCGTTCTGCCGCTATATCGGCCTTCCTTCCATCCTCACCCACGCAAAAGGATAAGAGCCTTGGCGAAATCAACGACGCCGCGTCCTTCACGCGCAAAGGCGGTCAGCCCGGCACGCGCGGCTGCTCGTGCGACGGCAGCAGACAGTGCCAGCGCGGACCACAACCGGCCTCGCCCCGATACTCCCACTGACTATAAGGCTAGCAAGGAAGAACTGCTGGAATTCTACCGGCAGATGGTGCTCATTCGCCGGTTCGAGGAAAAGGCGGGGCAACTGTACGGCCTCGGCCTGATCGGCGGCTTCTGCCACCTTTATATCGGGCAGGAAGCGGTGGCCGTCGGCATCCAGTCGGCGCTCAAGCCCGGCAAGGACAGCGTCATCACCGGCTATCGCGACCATGGCCACATGCTCGCCTACGGCATTGACCCCAACGTCATCATGGCCGAGCTTACTGGCCGCGAAGCCGGCATTTCGCGCGGCAAGGGCGGCTCGATGCATATGTTCAGCGTCGAGCATAAATTCTATGGCGGCCATGGTATCGTCGGCGCGCAGGTGTCGCTCGGCGCGGGCCTTGGCTTTGCGCACAAGTACAACAATGACGGTGGCGTCTGCGTCGCCTATTTCGGTGACGGCGCGGCGAACCAGGGCCAGGTCTACGAAAGCTTCAACATGGCCGAGCTGTGGAAGCTCCCGATCATCTTCGTGATCGAGAATAACCAGTATGCCATGGGTACCAGCGTCAACCGCTCGTCTGCGGAGGATCAGCTTTACCGCCGCGGTGAAAGCTTCCGCATTCCGGGCATCCAGGTGAACGGCATGGACGTGCTCGCCGTGCGCGGCGCGACCGAGGAAGCGCTGAAATGGGTGCAGGGCGGCAATGGCCCCATCCTGCTGGAAATGAAGACCTACCGCTATCGCGGCCACTCCATGTCCGACCCGGCCAAATACCGGTCGCGCGAGGAGGTGCAGTCGATGCGCGACAAGTCGGATCCGATCGAGGGTGTGAAGAAATATCTGACGGTAGCCGGCGTCGGCGAAGACGAGCTCAAGAAGATCGATCAGGACATCCGCAAGGTCGTGAGCGACGCTGCCGATTTCGCTGAAACTTCTCCTGAGCCGGACATGGCTGAACTCTATACCGACGTGCTGGTGGAGCAATATTGATGGGTATCGAAATCAAGATGCCGGCGCTGTCGCCGACGATGGAGGAAGGCACGCTGGCGAAATGGCTGGTCAAGGAAGGTGACGAGGTACGCTCGGGCGACATCCTGGCGGAGATCGAAACCGACAAGGCGACGATGGAATTCGAAGCGGTCGATGAAGGCAAGATCGGTCAGATCATGGTGGCCGAGGGCACTGAAGGCGTGAAGGTCGGCACGGTCATCGCGACCATGGCGGGCGAGGGCGGTGAAGCTGCCGCGCCGGCACCCAAGGCAAAGGAGTCAGCTCCTCCCGCCAAGTCCGAGGCTGCGCCCGAAGCGCCGAAGAAGGCGGAGAGCGGAACGTCCAAGCTCGCCACCGAGGCGAGGGCAGCGGTCAAGGACCCGGCTCTGCCTGAAGGCACCGCTTATGTGAAGACCACCGTTCGCGAAGCGCTGCGCGATGCCATGGCCGAGGAAATGCGCCGTGACGAACGCGTCTTCGTCATGGGCGAAGAGGTCGCCGAATATCAAGGCGCCTACAAGGTCACGCAGGGCCTGCTGGAAGAATTCGGTGCCCGCCGCGTGATTGACACGCCGATCACCGAATATGGCTTTGCCGGCATCGGCGCTGGCGCGGCGATGGGGGGCCTCAAGCCGGTCATCGAGTTCATGACGTTCAACTTCGCGATGCAGGCGATCGACCACATCATCAACTCGGCCGCCAAGACCAATTATATGTCCGGCGGCCAGATGCGCTGCCCGATCGTGTTCCGCGGCCCCAATGGCGCAGCGAGCCGCGTCGCCGCGCAGCACAGCCAGAATTACGGCCCCTGGTATGCATCGGTCCCCGGCTTGATCGTGATCGCGCCCTATGATGCGGCCGACGCCAAGGGCCTGCTGAAGGCTGCGATCCGATGCGAGGACCCGGTCGTCTTCTTGGAAAACGAACTGGTCTACGGCCGCAGCTTCGACGTGCCCACGGTTGACGACTATGTGCTGCCGATCGGCAAGGCCCGCGTCCTGCGCGAAGGCAAGGACGTGACGCTGGTCAGCTATTCGATCGGCGTCGGCCTCGCTCTCGAAGCAGCCGAGGCATTGGCGGGGGAAGGCATCGACGCGGAGGTCATCGACCTGCGCACGCTGCGCCCGCTGGACACGGCGACGGTGCTCGAAAGCCTGAAGAAGACCAACCGGCTGGTGGTGGTCGAGGAAGGCTGGCCGACCTGCTCGATCGCGTCGGAAATCGCTGCCGTCGTCATGGAGCAGGGCTTCGACGATCTCGACGCCCCGGTGTTGCGCGTGACGAACGAGGATGTGCCGCTACCCTATGCGGCAAACCTGGAGAAAGCCGCACTCATCGACTCCGCCCGCGTCGTCGCGGCGGCGAAGAAGGTTTGCTATAGGTGAAAGAGACGGGGGCAGCTTGTCGCGCTGCCCCTTCTTGTTGACCATCTGCGCCTTACGAGAGGGGCAGGCCAAGCGAACTTCAGGCTGAATAATAATTACAGGTGGCTTTGGCGGTTCCTGATAGATTTTGGGCATTCTGCAGGGTCTGGAGGGTGCGATCCCGGACCGAAAATGCTGACGAATAGTGGAGGGTAATCGGCCCGAACCATCTATCAGACATGATCGGTCTGTAGTCATAGAAGATGTCGACGACTACGACAGGGTTCCCCGGAGTAGCTGACAGGTTCCCTGACGCGCCAATTCCTGTTGTAAGCACCTGGCCTTCGCTGCCGATAAGTTGGCTGCTGGCAATGCTTTTGATGCCCTTGCATCGCTGCCAGGTGATAACCTGATCGGTGGTGGAGGTTGTCGCTGCATTGTCTTCCAAGGTTGAAATGATGATCCGGCCCCGCGATGTCAGGTCGAGGGACTCGCCAGCGTATTTTGCGCCTATTATGATGTCGTTGACATCATTTTCATCAATCCTGTCCCGTACGCGAGCAGCGCCATCCGCGACCATGCTGGTGATCGCGCTGACGCGTGCATTGGCAATCGCGAGGTTGGCCAGTTCCGCTCCCGCGAAAATGAGCAGGATCAAGAACGGAAGGGCGTAGGCGAACTCGACCAAGGCGACGCCGTTCTCGCAATTCCGGATCAATCGGGCGAACCTGCCGATATACAGGCTGGCCCGATCAGATTTTGGTGCGATGTTCATTTTCAGACTCCGCACTTCACAGGCGGATCTACAACGCCTGCATAGGGTTCGTTGCGCATGAAGGTCGATCGGGAAATGGTCACCGAATTTCCCATTCCGGCAAACTGGGGAACAGGGGATAGGCGCTTGTAAGTTACGTTCACCTGATAACGCACGACATCTTCGGCAGTGCCGATGCCGGAAGCACCCTGGCTGGCCGCATCATAACTGTTGCTCCGGTTGTCATCGATGAAGCAGTCGGGCCCCGACTTGTCGTAGAGGCCGTTTCCGTTGACGTCGGTGGTCAGCTTTTCAGGTTTCCCGATTTTATTATAGGTGAGGAAGTTTGATGCCGTGATCTGTATATTGGAGCCGCTGGCGATGCTGCTGAGCCGATCCCGGACATAGGTTTCAACGGTAGCGTCGGTAGCGCCTTCCAATGTCGCCTGCCGGGCGGCCGCGTTCACCGTTCCCTGAACGACGGCCGTGGCGTAGGCTTGATAAGCCAGATCAAGAGCACCCAGGATCAAGACGGTCAACGGGCCGATGATGACTGCGAACTCGACGATGGTGGCACCATCGCGGTTAGCTGCCAGTCGCCTGAGCCGAGCGAGGATCACGCCCCTATCCTCAAATTGCCGACCTTGTCCGAGATGCGCTTGAATGCGTTCGCCAGATCGGTGGAATTGCTCACCGCGATTGCTTGGCTGCTGTTAGATGCACAGGATGAAATCTCGGCATCCATGGCCTGGCCCGACAATACTGCGATAACCCAGACATCGACATAATATGGATCGGATTTGGCTTTGGCGCACATTAGCTTGAAACGCTGCTTGTGGATGTCCTCAAGGCTGGCGTCAGACGTGCCGGTTGAAGCCGTTCTGCCGGCATATTGCGCGACGCCATATGCACTGTAAGCATTGCGAAATGGCTGCATATAGCCATCAGTCATGAAGACGATGGTACGTCTCACCTTAACATTGTTGAACTTATCTGGATTGTTTCCCCCGAAAATCCCATTGTTCGCAATCATCCGTAGGCCCCAGATGATCCCCAAATCGTGATACGTCGGGCCATCACCCTGGACGATCTTATCGACTTGTGTGTTGAAGGCTGTTGTGCTGTCCCATTTTTGCAGTGCGACGGCCGGTTTGGGACAAGCGGCTTTGTAATAGTTTGAGCTAGTCACCGAACCCATCGATTCTTCACTGATGCGTGTGGACCCGCTAGTCGCCTGATAATCATAAGGAGCCCACCTGGTCGTATCACTGTCAGGAATCTTGGCGATATCGAGGTCCCATGCATCGGAAGGGATGGAGGTGGTAGTGGCTGTAAGCGCGGTAGATGTTCCGCGTTCTTCGATGCAGCCCTCCCAACTAATATCCAGCCAGTTGGACGAATAAGCATTCCAATCCGTGGCGGATTTCAGACTGCCGCTGGAATTTCTATAAGCATAAGTCGAACGAACATAGGCGGGATTGACCTGCCGAATGAGCTTGCCGACGTTCACCGTGCTGGAGAACTGTAAAAACCCTATTCGCATACGCAAATTTTTGGCTTCAAGTGCGACTTGGGCAGGGCGCAAATTTGAATATAGCGTCTTTAGCGCTTCGCGCATTTCAAGCATCTTGGACTTTTTCGTTCCGCTCGTAGGCTTTTCTGTTTCTTGGGAACAAGACAGCGCATCGGTCAAATAGCAATTCATCGATCCCGTCGTATCGAGGACGAGCATCAAATCCGTGTTTACATAATATTCTTCGCCCAAACATTCGGCATTTACGCGCATTTCATTGATGCCAACGACCTTCAGCAGAGTGGTAGGAACGGCCGTCGTCGCCTTCATCCGAAGTTGACCATTCTCCAACTCGGTCGTCACCCGGTTGAGGGCATTGCTGTCCGTGGTGGACATGGCTGCGGCGCCCATCAACTGATTGGGGAAATTATAATTGAAATATTTTAGTGCTTCCGCTTTGTCGGCAGAGGTCAGCACGGTGCCGCTCATGGATCGGCGCCCGGCCAATGCGCCGGCGTCGCATGCTTGCTGCATGCGGGCTTTCACCAGATAGGTTCGGCTGAAGTCCACCCCGGCTCCCACCATGCCTACCAACGGGATCATCGCTGCTGCCACGATGGCAAGCGTGTTCCCCGCCTGATTATGATAGAGCCGCATCAAGATAAACAGCGCCCGTCTGAACCGATCGCCCATGCCCGCACACACCTTTACTTGCCCCGCACCCTGATTTCGGGCAGGGCAACCCGCTGCCGACGAAGGGCAGATTGTGAGATCACTATGTCGGCCGTGGTTAAGAAGCGGATAATTTCGCGCATTTTCTATTTCTAAGGTCATATGACGACGGGCGTGGAAAATGAGGACGTGGGCGGGCTGCCCGCTTTGCTGAGCGCCTATGCGGGCGAACAGAGGGAGCGGCATCGGCTGATCTGGGCGCTGGATGCGCGTTTCGCGCGTCTGGCAGCGACGACGAGCGACGCGATGATCGGGGCGTTGCGGCTCGCCTGGTGGAATAATGCGCTGACGGATGAGAGCGGAGTGAAGGGACGCGGCGAACCGTTGATCGACGCGATGCGCCTTGCAGGCGCGCTACCTGTAGCGGGGCTCGACCAATGGCTCGACGGCTGGGAGGCGATGACAGGCGAGATCGATCTTGTTGCCTATGCAGAAGGTCGTGGCGGCGGGCTTTTCCGTGCGCTCGCGAGTAGGGCAGATATTCCGGACTGGCTCGCTTCGGCAGGCGCGGCTTGGGCGCTTTGGGACCTGTCCGGTCATACCGGCAACGCAGAGTTAGTTGGTGAGGCGCTGGCGCTCGCCCGCCGTCATCTTATCGGTCAAGAGGTGCGATGGCCGCGTGAATGGCGGCCTCTGCGGATCGCCTATCAACTCGCGCGCGACGACATCGTCCGCAGCCGCCATGCACCGGCGGGATTGACGCCGGGCCTCTATCTGAAGTTGATACGGATCGCATTGACGGGGCGATGAAGGGGACGACAAGTGGGGCGGGTTTTTGCAGGCGCCATGGCGGCGCTGCTGCTGGCTGCGGGTGGATTATTCTGGTGGCAGGGCAGGGCGAGCAGCGATCCCTTGCCGGCGCCCCTGATCGGGGCGCCGCCTCCGCCCGCCATCGACACGCTGCCGGAAGGCGACCCCGATGCCGCCGGAGCGCCGCCACCCATGCCCGCTGAAGCATCGCCGCAAAGCCGGGAGGAAAAGCGCTTTTCCCGCTATGACCGCAACCGCGATGGCGTGATCACGCGGATCGAAATGATGGGCAGCCGGGTGAAGGCCTTCAAGGCGCTCGATAAAGATGGCGACAACCTGCTGTCGTTCGAGGAGTGGGCCGTCACCACATCGGACCGTTTCGCCACGGCTGACGGCAATGCCGACGGCAAGCTGACGCCAGCGGAATTCGCCACCACCGCCCCGAAAAAGGCCGCCGCGCCGCGCTGCAAATGCTGATCAGGCGGGCTGAAGAGCGCCCAGCCACTCGCCCAGCGCAGCCCGAGCGCGGGCCGTCATCGCCTCCTTGCGCTGCTTCTTCTTGACGTCATCGATCGGTGGGAACAGCCCGAAATTGACGTTCATCGGCTGATAGTCGGCCGTCTCGACATTGCCGGTGACATGGCCCAGCAACGCGCCCAAGGCGGATTCGGGCGGCGGCGGAGGCAGGGTGTAGCCGAGTAACTCGGCCGCCGCGAACCGGCCGGCGAGCAGCCCGATTGCCGCGCTCTCGACATAACCTTCGCAGCCGGTGACCTGCCCGGCAAAGCGCATATGCGGAGCGCTTTTCAGGCGCAGCGTGCCGTCCAGCAGCTTGGGGCTTTGGATGAATGTATTGCGATGCAGCCCGCCCAGCCGCGCGAATTCGGCGTTTTCCAGCCCCGGGATGGTGCGGAACAGTTCAACCTGCGCACCATGTTTCAACTTGGTCTGGAACCCGACCATGTTCCATAGCGTGCCGGACGCATTGTCCTGCCGCAACTGCACCACGGCATAGGGCCAGCGCCCGGTGCGCGGATCGTCGAGGCCCATCGGCTTCATCGGTCCATGGCGCAGCGTTTCCCGTCCGCGCGACGCCATCACCTCGATCGGCATGCAGCCCTCGAAATAGGGCGTGTCCTTTTCCCACTCCTTGAACTCGGTCTTTTCGCCATCGAGCAGCCCCTGTACGAAGGCTTCATACTGGTCACGGTTCATCGGGCAGTTGATATAATCCTTACCCTCTCCGCCGCCGGGACCGATCTTGTCCCAGCGGTTCGCCATCCAGCATCTATCCATGTCGATACTGTCGAAATGCACCACTGGCGCGATGGCATCGAAGAAGGCGAGATGATCCATGCCCGCAACCTGTCCGATGCTGGCCGCAAGCGCGGGAGCGGTGAGCGGCCCTGTCGCAACGATGGTCATGCCCGCGTCGGGGAGCCTGTCGACGCGTTCCCGGACGATCTCTACATTGGGGTGATCGGCCAGGGTCCGGGACACGCCCTGAGAGAAGATATTGCGGTCGACGGCAAGTGCCGATCCGGCGGGCACCTTGGCCGGCTCCGCCTGCGCCATGATGATCGAGCCCAGGCGCCGCATCTCCTGATGCAGCAGGCCGACGGCGTTCTTGTCCGCGTCATCCGAACGGAAGCTGTTGGAGCAGACCAGTTCGGCAAGCCCGTCGGTCTGGTGCGCGGCGGTCATGTCCCCCGATCCGCGCATTTCGGACAGGCGCACCTTGACCCCCGCTTGGGCGAGTTGCCAGGCAGCTTCCGATCCCGCGAGGCCGCCGCCGATGATATGAACCTGATGCTCCGCCACTTTGCTCGTTCTTCCGTTCATGCTGTGCGGGCGGCATGTAGGTCAAAAAGGGGGAAAAGGAGAGGGAAAAATCGCCGGCCATGCCGGCTTTGCGATCGGCTACGCTGCTGCTTCGCCGGTCGTGAGCGGGCCGTCGCCATAATAGGCGCTCTCGTCCAGCATGGCTTCCCGCTTCGCCACGATGGTGGCGACCAGCACCTGTCCCGCGACATTGACGGCCGTGCGTCCCATGTCGAGGATCGGATCGATCGCGAGCAGAAGTCCCGCGCCCTCCAAGGGCAGGCCCAGGGTGGAGAGGGTGAGTGTCAGCATCACGATCGCGCCCGTGAGGCCCGCCGTCGCCGCTGATCCTACGATCGATACAAACGCGATCAGCAGATAGTCGATGGCATGAAGCGGTATGCCATAAAAGCCCGCGACGAAGATGGCGGCGAGTGAGGGATAGATGGAGGCGCACCCGTCCATCTTCGTCGTGGAGGCAAGCGGGATGGCAAAGGCCGCATAGCCTTTATCGACGCCGAGCCGCTCCGTCACCGCCTCGGTCACGGGCAGGGTGCCGACCGAGGAGCGCGATACGAAGCCGAGTTGGATCGCCGGCCACGCCTTGGCGAAGAAGGGCAGGGGCTTGAGCCCACTGGCGAGGAGCAGCAGCGGATAGACGACAAGCAGCACCAGCGTGAGGCCCAGATAGACAGACCCGGCGAATACACCCAGCCGTCCAAGCGCATCCCAGCCATAGGTCGCTATGGCGCTGCCGATCAGCGCCGCCGAACCGATCGGGGTCAGGCGAATGATCCAGCCGAGGATCGCGCGCATGATGGCGAGCAGCGAGCGGACGAAAGCGAGGAAGGGCTCTGCTCTCTCACCGACCTTCAGGGTCGCAAGGCCGATGGTGATGGAAATGACCAGCAGTTGAAGAATGTTGAACGACAGGCTGGTCGTCGCCCCCGCTTGATCGACCTGGGTGCTGGCGGTCAAGGCCAGCGCGTTGCCGGGGATGAGGCCCTTCAGGAAATCGAGCCAGCCGCCGAACGAGCTTGGCTGTTGCGCCGGCAGGACAGCCCCGTGCAGCACGACCCCCGGTTGAACGACAAGGCCGATGACCAGGCCGATGGTGACGGCAAGGGCGGCGGTGATTGCAAACCAGAGCAGCGTCTGGCCAGCAAGCCGCGCCGCATTGTCCAGCGCACGCAAGTTGGCGATGGACGCGACGATCGCGGCGAATATCAGCGGCGCCACCACCGCCTTGAGGAGCGAGACGAAAATCGCTCCTATGGTCTTGAGCGCTGTCGCCAGCCAGTTGAGCCCACCATGGGCGTCGGCACCGATCGATCTTGCGGTGATGCCAAGCAGCAGGCCGATCACCATGCCGGCGAGCACCTGAAATCCGAAACTGCGATAGTGCAAGGTCATGGCGCGTATCCCCGGACGACAACCGCAATATCGGTCGCCGCACTCGGGATTACGCGCAAGCAATTCTTTCGGCGGCGATAATCAGTCAGCACCTCCACCCGGTGCGGGGTGGAGGTGCTGCGAGCTTAGCGCCCCGCAGCCACGCTGTTGGCGGCGGAGAGGACGGCCTGAACCGAAGCGGTCGCGACGTCCGTGTCGGTACCGATGCCGAAGACCGTGCGGCCATCGGGCGTGCGGCATTCGACATAGGCTGCCGCCGCGACATCCGTGCCCGCGCCGATCGCATGTTCATTATAGTCCGCAACCTCCAGGTCGACGCCCAGATCGTCGCGCAGCGCCGATAGAACCGACGAGATGAGGCCATTGCCGCGGCCCGAGATGGAGCGCTCTCCGCCCTTGTGGACGATCTTGCCGGTGAAGATCCGGTCGCCGGCATGGCCAGTCTCATTATAGTCGATGAGCCGGTAGGGCTGGTCGCCGGCAAGGCGGTAATGATCCTCGAACGCCATCCAGATGTCGGCGGCGTTGAGTTCGCGGCTGCTCTCGTCCGCCAGCGCCTGCACGACCTTGGAGAAATCGGCCTGCATCCGCTTGGGCAGCTTCAGCCCCTTGTCCTGCTGCAGCACCCAGGCAACGCCGCCCTTGCCGGACTGCGAGTTGACACGGATGACTGCCTCATAGTCGCGGCCCAGATCCTTGGGATCAATCGGCAGATAGGGCACGTCCCACATCTGGTCGTTGCGCGTCTCCTGCGCAGCGAATCCCTTCTTGATGGCGTCCTGATGGCTGCCGGAAAAGGCGGTGAAGACCAGTTCGCCGGCATAGGGATGGCGCGGGTGAACGGGCAGCTGGTTGCAATATTCGACGGTCTGGATGACCTCGTCGATGTCGCTGAAGTCCAGCCCGGGATTGATGCCCTGCGTGTACATGTTGAGCGCGACCGTCACCAGGTCGCAATTACCGGTACGCTCGCCATTGCCGAACAGACAGCCCTCGACGCGGTCCGCGCCCGCCATCATCCCCAATTCCGCGGCGGCAACGCCGGTGCCCCGGTCATTATGGGTGTGCAGTGAGATGACGACGCTGTCGCGCTTGCTGATATTGCGGCACATCCACTCGATCTGGTCGGCGTAGATGTTGGGCGTCGCCGCCTCAACCGTGGCGGGCAGGTTCAGGATCAGCGGCCGCTCCGGCGTCGGCTGCAATATGTCCATCACCGCTTCGCAGCACTCCAGGCTGAAATCCAGTTCGGCGGTCGAAAAGGTTTCCGGACTATATTCGAAATGCCAGTCGGTGTTCGGCTGCTTCGCCGCATTGTCGCGCAGCAGCTTGGCCGCGTTGATCGCGATCTCCTTTATCTGCGGCCGGTCCATCTGGAACACGATGTTGCGCCATGCCGGCGACACGGCGTTATAGACGTGGACGATGGCTTGCTTCGACCCCCGCAGGGATTCAAAGGTGGTGGCGATCAGATCCTCGCGCGCCTGCGTCAGCACCTGCGGAAAAACATCGTCGGGGATCGCGCCATCTCGCACCAGGCCGGCGATAAAGTCGAAATCTGTCGCGCCCGATGCGGGAAAGCCGATCTCGACCTCCTTGACGCCGACCTTCAGCAGCAGGTCGAAGAAGCGCCGCTTCTTTTCCGCATTCATCGGGTCGATCAACGACTGGTTGCCGTCGCGCAAATCGGTCGACAGCCAGCGCGGCGGAGAGGTGATGACCGCACCCGGCCACTGGCGGTTGGGCAGGTCCACCTGGGGAAAGGGGCGGTACTTCTGCGAAGGATCGGTCAACATCATGGCGAAATTACTTCTCTGCGGTCGGGCGGCGCTGGCCTGCCCGGTGGAACGACTATCGGTTGGAATTGCCCTTAAGCGTATGGCCGCATCGTTCAAGCGAAGAGCAGCACCAAAATCACGCTCAAGGGCGTGTAAGTCGTAGCAGGGGAAGAAGCGCGCGCTGCATGATGGGATGGCTTTAGCCCATTTGGGGGTCGGAGCGCAAGGGTTGGGGAGCGGGGCAATATTCCTTCTCCCTTGATGGGAGAAGGATACGCCGCCTTGCTAACCCCGCCCTTGAGCCGGGGGAAGCTAGGCGAAGTTGGAAGAGGGGGGGGGAGCGCAGCGCCGCCCCTCACCCTTCCGCCGTGCATCGCACGGCTTCCTTCCTCTCCCACAAGGGGAGAGGAAGGAGGCATCGACCGCTTTACTTCTGGAACGCCGCGACGATCTTCAACTCTATCGCGTCGCCCACCATCGGCACGCCATAGCCCATGTTGAAGTCGCTGCGCTTGATCCGCGTGGTCGCGACAAAGCCGATATTTTCTTTGCCGCCAGCCATCGCCGGAGCCTTGCCAGCGCCGTAGAAATCGGCGTCGAGCGTCACCGGTTTGGTCACGCCCTTGATGGTGAGATTGCCGTTAATCTCGGCGCTGGTGCCCTGCACCTTCACACCCGTCGACACGAAGCTGGCTTTCGGGAATTTGGCCGTATCGAAAAAGTCCGCCTTCATCAGATGCTCATCGAGCTTCGCGATGCCGGTCTTGATATTAGTCACCGGAACCTCGACCGACACTTTGGCTGCATTGGGGTTTTTGGGGTCGAGCGTCAGCGTGCCCGTCGGTTCGGAGATCACGCCAACATTGTTGGAAAAGCCCATATGATCATAGGCGAAGACGATCTGCGTATGGCCAGGGTCGATCTGATAGGTGCCGCCGGTCACGCGGGCGGGGTCCTTGGCGCCGGGCGCGGCTGGCATCTGCTGGGCGATGACGACGCTGCCGCCAGCCAGGGCGATCAGGGCGGCGGCGGGGATCAGAATTTTACGCATGGAAACGGCTCTCCAAAAGCGATCAGGGGACGCCGCACAATATGCGACGCCCCCTGATTGTTCCATAGCCGTAACCGGAAACAAAGCGTTACCGTTTGAAATCTCTCTGCCTTGCGCAAGGCAGAGAGAAAAGGGGCTTAGTTCTTGTCCTTGTCGACCAGCTTGTTGGCGCCGATCCAGGGCATCATCGCGCGCAGCTTGGCGCCCGTTTCCTCGATCGGGTGACGCTGGGCGGCGAGGCGGCTGGCCTTCAGTTCCGGCTGACCGGCGCGGTTGTCGAGCACGAAGTCCTTGACGAAGCGGCCGGACTGGATGTCTTCCAGAACGCGCTTCATTTCCTTCTTGGTTTCTTCGGTGATGATGCGCGGGCCGGTCTTGATGTCGCCATATTCGGCGGTGTTGGAGATCGAGTAGCGCATGTTGGCGATGCCCCCCTCATACATCAGGTCGACGATCAGCTTCAATTCGTGCAGGCACTCGAAATAGGCCATTTCCGGAGCGTAGCCGGCCTCGACCAGCGTTTCGAAGCCCGCCTGGACCAGCGCGGTCGCGCCGCCGCACAGCACGGCCTGTTCACCGAACAGGTCGGTTTCGCATTCTTCGCGGAAGTTGGTTTCGATGATGCCGCTGCGGCCGCCGCCGACTCCGCTGGCGTAGGACAGGGCGATGTCATGGGCGTTGCCCGTCGCGTCCTGCGCCACGGCGATCAGGCAGGGCACGCCGCCGCCGCGCTGATATTCGCTGCGCACGGTGTGGCCGGGGCCCTTGGGCGCGATCATGATCACGTCGACGTCCTTACGCGGCTCGATCAGGCCGAAATGGACGTTGAGGCCGTGGGCGAAGGCGAGCGCGGCGCCGGGACTCAGATTGGCATGAATGTCGTCGGCGTAGATCGCGGCCTGATGCTCGTCGGGGGCGAGGATCATCAGCACGTCGGCCCATGCGGCGGCTTCCGCGTTCGGTAAAACCTTGAAGCCTGCGCCTTCAGCCTTCTTGGCCGATGCCGAGCCGGGGCGCAGCGCGATGGCGACTTCGGCGACGCCGCTGTCGCGCAGATTCTGCGCATGGGCGTGACCCTGCGAGCCGTAGCCCAGGATGGCGACCTTCTTGCCCTTGATCAGGCCGATATCCGCGTCGCGGTCGTAATAAACCTTCATTTGCCGTTCCTTTTCATATCCTAACCCTCTCCCTGGAGGGAGAGGATACGAAGACTTGGACCATCCGATCCTCGTCGAAGTTGGTGAGGGGGAACCACCGGGAAAGGACGCGCTTGCGTGACCTTCACCCTCCCACCGCTTGGCGGCGGGCCCCTCCCTCTCCCGGCGGGGAGAGGGGCTGAACTTAATTCGGCTCCTTGCCGCGGATCAGGCCGACGACGCCGGTGCGCCCGACTTCGACTAGGCCGATCTGACGCATGAGGCCGACGAAATTGTCGATCTTCTCGGTCGTGCCGGTGATCTCGAAGATGAAGCTCTCGATCGTCGTGTCGACCACCTTGGCGCGGAACACGTCTGCCAGGCGCAGCGCTTCGATCCGATCTTCGCCGACCCCTGCCACCTTGACCAGCGCCAGTTCGCGCTCGACGAAGGGGCCGTTTTCGGTGAGGTCGGTGACCTTGTGAACGGGCACCAGCCGATCCAACTGGGCGATGATCTGGTCGATCACCTTGGGCGGGCCGTTGGTGACGATGGTGATGCGGCTGATCGCGTGGTCCGCGGTGATGTCCGCCACGGTCAGGCTATCGATATTATAGCCGCGCGCGGTGAAAAGGCCGGCGATGCGGGCCAGGATGCCCGCTTCGTTGGTGACCGTCAGCGACAGGACGTGCCGCTCGCTATATTCTTCCTGAATGTGCATCAGACGTTTCCGTTATCCGGTTCTTCGCGCTCATGGCGCTGCGAAATCATGCCCGTAAAGGCGTAGTGCCAGCTGCCGTCGTCCCGATGGGCGATGCGGACGGGAAAGCCCGCGATCGCATCGAACATCCGGGCCAGACGCTCGCCCACATAGCGCGGGCTGATCAGCAGGCGGCCGACATGGCGGTCGTGAAAGTCAAAGCCCTGGTCGAGATGGACCTCCCAATCCTCATTCTCCGCATCGACATGATCGACCGTCCAACCGGCAAGGTCGGCGGTGCCGGCGATCCGCTCGAAATCGAACGGCTCGCTCACATGGATGCACAGCTTGAGGTGAGCGGTCACACCAGTGCCTTTGCCTCGTCAGACATGATGCCTTCGACCTGGCTCGGGTCGAGCAGCATGTCCGTATGCGCCGCGCCCGAGGGGATCATCGGGAAGCAGTTGGAAAGCTTTGCGACTCGGCAATCCACGATGACCGGGCCGGGCGTCTCGATCATCCGACGGATGCCCGCTTCCAGTTCCCGCGGACTCTCGATCCGGATGCCGGTCCAGCCATAGGCCTCGCCCAGCTTCACGAAGTCCGGCAGACTGTCCGAATAGCTGTTCGAATAGCGGCTTTCATAGGTCAGTTCCTGCCACTGACGGACCATGCCCATATATTCATTGTTGAGGATGAAGAGCTTGACCGGCAGGCGATATTGCGTGGCGGTCCCCAACTCCTGAATGTTCATCTGCACCGAGGCATCGCCCGCGACGCAGACGACAAGGCTCTCCGGGTTGCCTAGTTGGGCGCCGATGGCCGCGGGGAAGCCGTAGCCCATCGTGCCAAGACCCCCGGAGGTCAGCCACTTGTTCGGCTCTTCAAAGCCGAAATGCTGGGCCGCCCACATCTGGTGCTGGCCCACTTCCGTCGTGATGATGACGTCCTTCGCCGACCGGCTCGCCTTGTAAAGCTGCGCGATCGCCTCCTGCGGCATGATCTCTTCGCAGCTTTCGGGATAGGCGAGGCTGTTGCGCGCCCGCCAGCCGTCGATTCGCGCCCACCATTCGGACAGATCAGCCGCCTTGTGGCCGCGATCCTTCCAGAGCGCGATCATGTCGGTCAGGGCGCTCGCGACGTCGGCGACGATGGGCAGGTCAACCTCGACCGTCTTGTTGATCGAGCTGCGGTCGATATCGATGTGGATCTTCTTCGCGTTGGGAGCGAAGGCATCCAGCCGCCCGGTCACGCGATCATCGAAACGGGCGCCGACGCAGATGATCAGGTCAGCCTTGTTCATCGCCCAGTTGGCTTCATAGGTGCCGTGCATCCCCAGCATGCCCAGCCATTGCGGCGAAGCGGCGGGGAAGGCGCCAAGGCCCATCAATGTCGAAGTGACGGGCGCACGCGTCAGGCCCGCAATCTCCCGCAGCAGCGCGGAGGCCTCCGGTCCCGAGTTGATGACGCCGCCGCCGGTGTAGAAGATCGGCCGCTCGGCAGCCGCCAGCATTTCAACCGCAGCGGCGATGGCGACAGGATCAGCCTTCGTCTGCGGGCGGTAGCTCGCATGTTCGAACGTTTCCGGCCTCGCATAGGGGGCTGTCGCGATCTGGACATTCTTCGGGATGTCGATGACGACTGGACCCGGACGTCCGGTGGTTGCAATGTGGAACGCCTCATGAACGACGCCGGCCAGTTTGCGCGGGTCCTTCACCAGATAATTATGCTTCGTGCAGTGGCGCGTGATGCCGACCGTATCCGCTTCCTGGAAAGCATCGGTGCCGATCAACTGCGTCGGGACCTGGCCGGTGATCACGACCATCGGAATGGAGTCCATCAGCGCGTCGGTGATGCCGGTAACCGCATTGGTGGCGCCAGGGCCAGAGGTGACGAGCACGACGCCAGGCTTGCCGGTCGAACGGGCATAGCCCTCCGCCATATGCGTCGCGCCCTGCTCATGCCGGACCAGCACATGGCGGATCTTGAGATGATTGAAAAGTGCGTCATAGATGGGCAGCACCGCGCCGCCCGGATAGCCGAACACGACCTCGACCCCCAGGTCGATCAGGCACTCAACCAATATGTCCGCGCCGCTCTTTTCGGCCACGATAAATCCTTCCGCTGGATAATAGGTGCGCCCTCTGCTCCAGAAGCGAAGCAATGGCAAGGCAGGTGCCTCTATTCGACATAAAATGGCTAGTCAACTGTTAGCATTGTAACTTTCTTGCCCAAAGGCCCATAATTTTATCATCAATGGGCTGCGCTTCGCGGGGCCAGTCCAATGGAGGCTGTCGCGAAAACCAAGTATATTGGCGCTTGGCATATTGCCGGGTAGCAATCCGTCCGCGCTCGAGCATGGTTTCACGATACACTGTCCCGTCCAGCCAAGCGGCGATTTCAGGAACGCCGATGGCGCGCATGACGGGAAGTTCAGGCGGCAGTTTGCGCGCGAGCAGCGCCTCGACCTCCGCGACCGCGCCGCTGTCCACCATCTGCTCGAACCGATCGTCGCATCGCTGGATCAGCCATTCGCGGGGCGGGAGCAGGATGAGCGGTGAGAGGCTGATCTGGTCCGCTATGCCGCCGCTCTTGTGCTTCTGCCATTCCGACAGGGGCTTCCCCGTCGAGCGCAGGACTTCAAGCGCACGCGCCACGCGGGTGGTGTCGGCCGGGGCTAGCCGGGCGGCCGCTGCCGGGTCTTCGACTGCCAAAGCCGCATGGGCCTCCGCCACGGGCAGGGCGCGAACCTGCGCGCGGATTGTCGGGTCGATGTCGGGGACCGGCGCTATGCCGTCGAGCAGGGTTCGAAGGTAAAGCCCTGTGCCGCCCACAAGGATGGGCAACCGCCCCTGCGCGTGCGCGCTGGCAATCTCGGCGCGCGCTTCCGATGCCCAGCGGGCGGCGGTGCAGGCCTCGGCGCCGTCGATATGGCCGAACAGGCGATGCGGCGCTTGCGCCATTTCCTCCGCACTCGGCCGGGCGGAGAGGATTTGCAGGTCGGCATAGACCTGGCTCGCATCGGCGTTGATGACAACCCCGTTCGCCGCGCGGGCAAGGGCGATGGCAAGCGCGCTCTTGCCGCTGGCGGTCGGCCCGGCAATAAGCGCCACGCGCGGGCGGGATTCGCTCGGTGATGTTTCGGGAGTATCCATGTTCGTTGCGACCTTAGTGGCAAGTGCGGCCTTGAGTCAGGGGGATATTGCGGAAGCGACCCGGCGGCTGATCGAGGCAGGCTGCGCACCGACGTCGAGCGTCTGGCTGGACGAGGAGAAGGCTGCGGACATCTTCTTTGATAACGATCCGGTTGCGGCCCGCGCGGCTCTGGGTGCGATCGGCGACAAGGTCGACGTCATCGTCCAGCCAACGGAGGGGCGCGAGAAGAAGCTGCTGATCGCCGACATGGATTCCACCATGATCACGGTCGAATGTATCGACGAACTGGCCGACTATGCCGGGATCAAGCCGCAGATCGCCGAGATCACCGAGCGGGCGATGCGCGGCGAACTGGATTTCGCCGGCGCGCTGCATGAGCGGGTGGCGCTGCTCAAGGGGTTGGAGGACGCCGCCATCGACCGGTGCCGCGCCGAGCGCGTGAAGATCATGGGCGGCGCCCGCGCGCTGGTGCGCACCATGAAGGCGAGGGGTGCGAAGACGCTGCTAGTATCGGGCGGCTTCACCCGCTTCACAGGGCCAGTTGCGGAGGAAATCGGCTTCGACAGCGCGGTCGCCAATGTCCTGGAGATAGCGGATGGCGCCCTGAAGGGCACGGTCACGCTGCCGATCGTGGACGCGACACGCAAGCGGGCGGAACTGGAAGCGGCGGTCGAGGGCGGCATCGACCGCGCCCTTACGCTCGCGGTGGGGGACGGCGCCAACGACATTCCCATGATCCAGGGAGCCGGCCTTGGCGTTGCCTATCATGCCAAGCCCAAGACGCGGGAAGCGGCGGCGGCCGAGATCATCCATGGCGACCTGTCTGTCCTGCTCTACGCCCAGGGGATAGCGTCGGCGGAATGGGTCGAGGGCTGATTTAGCCTCCAGCTAGTCTCTGCTTAAGCACGTTTCATCGTCATTCCGGCTGAGCAATGGAATCAAATCCGATGCTTCGTAGTTACCCTTGCGCTGCATTCCGCAGCGACGGTCTTAAGGCGGCTCGCCGCTCTAAGGCGGTTCGATGGCCGCGTTTTCGCAAGTCAGCAGGCGCTCGCCTGTTTCGAGAACGCTCAACACCGGCGCACGGTCCTCGTCGCGCCAAGGAGAGGGTATGAACATCAGGTTATTGGCACTTCTCGGCGGCACGGCGCTTGCCCTGAGCGCATGCGCCTCGACGCGGGATGAGCCCATCGCGCCCGCGCCGCCAGTCGGTCCGGGCGCCATCGTCGGCACGGTGGCCGCTGACCGCAATGGCGATGGCATCGTGGACGGCTATTATTCGTCCGACGGCCTCTATCATGCGGTCGAGGGTCCTCCCTGCCCGCCGCCGCCTCCGCCTATGCCCTCGCGGCGTGGAGAACGCGGCTGACACACGCAGCTTCTGGGGCGCGGCGGCTTCGTCGCGCCCAAATGCTCCGCTCGATATTGTTGCCCGTCTGCCTTTTGGCGGCTGCCGCTCCGATGCCGGCGGCGGCTCAGGTCGGGACTGTTCAGGACGCTGCCCGCAACAGCATTGCGGCGGAAATCCGCTCCTCTGTCGGCGGCAAGCTGCGCGACTTTTACGGCCCGCGCGGCTACTGGCCGCTTTGGGTCGAGCAGGGGAAGGTGGGGCCGCAGGCGGGCGCGCTTCTGAACCTGATCGAAACCGCCGATGCGGATGGGCTGAAGCCTAGCGACTATGATCCGAATCCACTGAGGGACCTGATCCGGCAAGCGCAGGGCAGCAGCGATCCCAGGCTGCTGGCGCGCACGGATTTGGCGTTATCGAAGGCCTTCTCCGCGCTGGTCGATGACATGCGCAAGCCTTCGAAAAAGGTGAAGGTCCGCTATCTCGATCCGGAGGTGCAGCCTCAGTCTCTGGCGCCAGCAGAGATTCTGCGAAGCGCTGCCGTGGCACCGTCCTTTGCCGAATATGTCCGGTCGGTCGGCTGGATGAACCCATTCTATGTGAAGCTGCGCGACGCCCGTGTTGCCTTCGACAAGCGCTGGGGCGGCCTGCCGCAAACGCAGGTTCCTGCGGACCTGAAGCTGCGGCCGGGCATGAAGTCCGGCGCCTCGGCATTGCGCCGTCGGCTGGGGCTGACAGAGGGCGCTGCCTATGACAAGGCACTGGCGGCGAAGGTCAAGGCGTTCCAGGCCGATCATGGCCTGAAGCCCGATGGCGTTGCTGGCGCGCAGACCGTCGAAGCGCTCAATCGCGGCGACGGTTATTATGCGCGGCTTATCGCGCTCAATCTGGAGCGGCTGCGGCTGCTGCCCAGCCCCTGGGTGCGGCATGTGGTTGTTGACGCGGCGTCCGCGCGCCTCTGGTATTTCGGCAAGGGGCAGCAGGACGGGACGATGAAGGTCGTCGTCGGCGCGAAAGAGAGCCAGACCCCGATGATGGCCGGCATGATCCGCTATGCGACCGTCAATCCCTATTGGAACATTCCCTACGATCTCGTGCAGCGCAAGCTCGCGCCGCGCATCCTGGACGGCGCGTCCCTGACCAAGCTGCGCTACGAAGCTTTGTCGGACTGGAGCGCCAATCCTCGACCGCTCGATCCCGGAACGATCGACTGGCAGGCGGTCGCCGATGGCCGAACGGAACTGCGCGTGCGTCAGTTGCCGGGCGGCAATAACGCGATGGGGAAGGTCAAGTTCATGTTCCCCAACGATCTGGGCATCTATCTGCACGACACGCCCGCGCGCGATCTGCTGGCAAAGCCGGCGCGGCAGTTCAGCAATGGCTGCGTGCGGCTGGAGGATGCAGCGAGGCTGGGCCGCTGGTTCTTCGGCAAGCCGCTGCGGGCAGAAAGCGGCAAGCCGGAGCAGCATGTGCCGCTGCCCCAGCCGGTGCCGGTATATCTGACCTACCTCACGGCGATGCCATCGGCTGGCGGGGTGCAGTTCCTGCCCGACGTCTATGGGCGGGACGGGATCGGAGATTGAACGGTGCTCAGGTGGCGCTCATAACCCGTACAAGCATCCAGAGCGCCATCGCCACCATCATCACATTCTCCGTGAGCGACACGAAACCGAGCGGCACATTGCTGTTCCCGCCGACGCAGGCGCATTTCAGTTCTCGCTTCTCAACATAGACCGCCTTGAACACCGACACCGCCCCGATGCCGCCAATAAACAGTGCCACCGGAATCGACAGCCAGTTCAGCACGCCTGCCAGCATCAGCACGCCCGCGCCCAGTTCCAGAAACGGGTAGAGACGGCCATAGGGCACAAAGCGGCGGGCAAGCAGATCATAGTTCAGGAACATGGTCGCGAACCGCTCGACATCCTGCAGCTTCAGCATGGCGAGCAGCATCATGCTGACGGCGATGAACCGCTCCACCGTCATGATGCTGAGGAGCGGCATGGCGGTGAGCCAGCCCGTCGCCAGTGCCAGCAGGGCGGCCACCGCGAACACCGCAAGAACAGGGGTGTAGGTCGTCGCCTTCGGATCGGCCACGTTGAGGCCGAGGTGGCGGCGCAGGTCGTCATGCCCGCCGATCCGCTGCCCGTCGATGAAGATTTGCGGCGTCGTCCCGACATCATGCGCAGCCTTGAAGGCGTCAACCTCCGCGCGCGTGGTGAGCCACCGGTCCTCCACCTCATAGCCCTTGCTGCGCAGCAGCCACCGGGCCTTGAGGCCATAGGGGCAGACATGCCCGGGCATCACCATCCGATAAAGGGTGGCAGTTTTGCCCGATGCCGTTGCGGTGGTCGCGGAGCTTGTCATCGCGTCTTCCCTTGGAATGAAGTCCGATGCCGCCCATATGGGTTCTGTACCATGGTCCGGAGTCAAGCATGGCGATGACGATTTCTGGTCTGGCTCGCGCTGGCGGCGTGGGTGTGGAGACGGTGCGCTTCTATCAGCGCCGCAGCCTGCTCGGGACGCCGGAGAGGCCGGCAGGCGGTGGCCTTTCCGGCGGCGTTCGCCATTATGGCGAGGAGGATGTGCGGCGGCTGAAATTCATCCGCGCGGCGCAGACGGCGGGCTTCACGCTGGAAGAGATCGGCGAACTGCTGCGGCTCGATGCCGGGCAGGATCGAAAGCGCGCGCGGGAGTTGGCGGCTGAACGCTTGTTCGCGCTGGACCAGAAGATCGCGGAGTTGCAGGCGGCTCGGGATTCGCTGCGAAGGCTGGCAAGCGCCTGCCATGCCTCCGAGCAGGGGCCTTGCCCGATCATCTCGGCATTTGAAGGGCAGCCGGGCTAGAAGCCGGCCATCAGCCCGTCGATCGCGCCCTGCAGGATGTAGCTCGCCGCCAGCTTGTCGACCAGTTCGTCACGGCGGGCGCGGCTGGCGTCGACCTCCAGCAAGGTCCGTGTCACCGCCTGCGTCGACCAGCGCTCGTCCCAGAGCAGGATGGGCAGGCCCAGATCAGCGATGTTGCGGGCGAAGGCACGGCTGGCCTGGCTGCGCGGGCTCTCGCTGCCGTCGAGGTTCAGCGGCAGGCCGATGACGACGCCCTTCACCTGCTGCTGCCCGATGAAGGCGCCGAGCGCGATCTTGTCCTTGCTGAACTTGCCGCGCGACACGGTATGGGCGGGGCTGGCGATCGACCAGCCCGCGTCGCAGAGCGCCAACCCGATCGTCTTGGTGCCGACGTCGAGGCCGATCAGGCGGCCTCCCTCTGGCAGGGCTTCCCGGAAAACCGCGCGGTCGGCGGTGATGATGGACATGGTCACTTCTTCAGAAAGGCGGCGAGCCGCTGCTGTGCGTCTTCGCGCACATCAGCCCAAAACAGGGCATAATCATAGACGTGGTAATTATTGCCCGGCAAGGTGAAGGGCCCCATGTTGATCGGCTCACCGATCATCAGCACGCCGCTGGTGTCGCAGCGAGCGGGCACGAGGCCAGGCACCAGACGCGTCGGCTTGTCCGCTTCGCGCGCGTCCAGCGTGCCCCGATTGGCGCTGGCCGGCGCCGCGCCGTTGAAGGCACCGGTGATCGGATTGGTGCAGAGCATATGCGTGCCCTTGTGCGGCCTCCCGGTGAAGCTCGGCTTGCGCTCGAAACTCTCGATAACGGCGGAGGGGTCGGCGGGTTCGGCATAGCTTTGCCAACTGACGATGCAGTGCGCCTGGTCCCGCCGCGCGCAGGCGGGGAGGCCGAGGGCGGGAAGGTCAGCCTCTACGGAGATCGGCCAGCCCACCGCATAGGCGGCGGCGATCCGCTCCGACACGGGCTTGCCGGCCACCCGATCCTTCAGAAGCTGCACGAGGTGGCGCGAACCCTGGCTATGCCCGGCGAGGATCAGCGGGCCGGCGGGATTCGCCTTCAGGAAGGCGTCGAACGCCAGAGTGACATCGCGATAGGCGGCGGCGAGCGCCTTGTCGCCAGCCTTCTCTCTCGTCAGAAACGCGCCGTAATTCGCCTGGCGATAGCGTGGTGCCCAGACATTGCCAGCGGCGCTGAACGCGCTCGCCTGGTTCTGGACGAAGCTGCGCGCCGTGGCGAATGCTTCCCTGTCGTCCAGGCGCATGTTCCAGTGCGCATCGCCCAAGGTGGTGATGTAGGAGGTCGGATGGATGAAGAATATCGCCGCCTTCGGCGTGTTCGCAGGGGTGTTCCTGACGCCTTGCGGCAGCCACAGGGCAGGATTGTCCCGCATGATGTCGGGGCGCGCGATCCACATCTTCGGATCGTCATAGGTGTCAGCGGGCAGCGGCGAAATTTCCGAGAAAGCCTCTCGCGGCACCATCACCGCGCGGATCAACTGCATTCCCCAGATGCGGTAGGCCAGCAATGCCGCGATCACCAGCACGATGAGGGCGGTGATGACGTAGAGGAATTTGCGGGCCAAGCGCTGCTCTCCATGCGACTGTTCGCGAGGCCGGGTGCCTCGCGGCGCTTTGTCTGGCGGAAGCGCAGCATGCGCGCAAGGACTTGAAGCATAAGTGCGCCGATGGTAGCGGCGCTCCATGTCGATAGACCTTCAGACCGTGAAAAAGATCGCCAGCCTCTCGCGCATTTCGGTGACCGACGCCGAAGCCGAAGCGATGGTGCCGGAACTCAACAACATCCTTGGCTGGGTGGAGCAATTGGGTGAGGTCGATGTGAGCGGCGTCGAACCGATGACCGCCGTGATCCCGAACAAGCTGCGCCTGCGCGAGGATGCCGTGACTGACGGCGATGTTCGCGACAAGGTGCTGGCGAACGCGCCGCAGGCCGAGCATGGATTCTTCGCGGTGCCCAAGGTGATTGAGTGAAATTCACTTCACCCGTTTGGGCTGAGCTGGTCGAAGCCCAGTTCTTTCTTGAAGACGAGTGCAGCCCTTCGACAGGCTTAGGGCGAACGGAAGTTGGGGCATGACCAATCTAACTGATCTTACTGTTGCCGAAATCCGCGACGGCTTCCGCGCCGGCGACTTTTCCGCGCGCGAAGTGGCGGAGGCGTTCAACGCCAATGTCGCGGCTGCCAAGGCGCTGAACGCCTTCATCGTCGAAACGCCGGAAAAGGCTCTGGAAGCCGCCGACGCGGCCGACAGGGCGAAGGCGGCGGG
Organism: Sphingobium bisphenolivorans; assembly: GCF_000412635.1. Lineage (GTDB taxonomy): Bacteria > Pseudomonadota > Alphaproteobacteria > Sphingomonadales > Sphingomonadaceae > Sphingobium > Sphingobium bisphenolivorans. The sequence goes on along the minus strand of NZ_ASTG01000009.1, from coordinate 57,668 downwards.
CGAAACGCTGGGCGCATTGGCCGGCGTGCCGATCGGCATGAAGGATCTGTTCTGTACCGAAGGCGTGCAGACCACGGCCGCCAGCCACATGCTGGAAGGCTTCACGCCGACCTATGAGTCCACCGTTTCGAAGAAGCTTTGGGACGCGGGCGCCGGCATGCTGGGCAAGCTCAACCTCGACCAGTTCGCGATGGGCTCCTCCAACGAGACGAGCTATTTCGGCAATGTGATCTCGCCTTGGCGGCGCGGCGGCGGCGATAATGCCGCACTAGCGCCCGGCGGGTCTTCCGGGGGTTCGTCTTCCGCGATCGCCGCGCGGCTCTGCCCGGCTGCGACCGGTACGGATACCGGCGGTTCGATCCGCCAGCCTGCCGCTTTCACTGGCATTTCGGGGATCAAGCCGACCTACGGCCGCTGTTCGCGCTGGGGCATCGTCGCCTTTGCCAGCTCGCTCGATCAGGCGGGGCCGATGGCGCGCACGGTGCGCGACAATGCAATCCTGCTGGAGACGATGTCGGGCTTCGACCCCAAGGATTCGACCTCTCTCGATCTGCCCGTCCCGCAGTGGGAAGCCAATCTGTCGAGCGATCTCAAGGGTAAGAAGGTCGGCATTCCCAAGGAATATCGCCCCGATGGCCTGAATGCCGAAATCGCGGCGCTTTGGGATCGCGGCATCGAATGGCTGAAGGATGCCGGCGCCGAAGTGGTGGAGGTGTCGCTGCCGCATACGAAATATGCGCTGCCGACCTACTATATCATTGCGCCCGCCGAGGCCTCCTCGAACCTCGCGCGCTATGACGGGGTGCGTTATGGCCAGCGCGATCTGCCCGATGGCGCGGGCCTGCAGGACATGTATGCCGCGACGCGTGCTCTGGGCTTTGGCCCGGAAGTCAAGCGCCGCATCATGATCGGCACTTACGTGCTGTCGGCCGGCTTCTACGACGCCTATTATACCCAGGCGCAGAAGGTCCGCGCGCTTATCTCCCGTGATTTCGAGCAGGCGTTCGACAAGGTCGACCTGCTGCTGACGCCGACGGCACCTAGCGCCTCCTTCACATTGGGCGAGAAGCAGGCCGATCCGCTGGCTATGTATCTGAACGACGTCTTCACCGTGCCGGCATCGCTGGCGGGCCTGCCGGCGATGGCGGTTCCGGGCGGGCTAGACAGCCAGGGGCTACCGCTTGGCCTTCAGATCATCGGCAAGCCCATGGACGAGCAAAGCGTGCTGAACGCCGGTCTTGCGATCGAGGAGCGCGCTGGCTTCACGGCACGGCCGGAGAAGTGGTGGTAAACTCATTCCGTCATGCCAGCGTGGGCTGGCATCTCGGGCGACGTGGCACGACATTCAGAAAGATCCCAGCCTTCGCTGGGATGACGGTGTGAGAAATGACTGAATCAACCTATCGCATTCAGGGCGCAACCGGCGAGTGGGAGGTCGTGATCGGCCTGGAAGTCCATGCGCAGGTGACCAGCCAGGCGAAGCTCTTTTCCGGTGCCGCCACGGCTTTCGGTGCGGAGCCGAACACGCAGGTCAGCCTGATCGACGCGGCCATGCCCGGCATGCTGCCCGTGCCGAACCGCGAGTGCATCCGCCAGGCGGTGCGCACCGGCATGGCGATCAATGCGCAGATCAACAAATGGTCGCGCTTCGACCGGAAAAACTACTTCTACGCCGATCTGCCGCAGGGCTACCAGATCAGCCAGCTTTATCATCCGCTGGTGGGCGAGGGCGAGATTGAGATCGTGCTGGACGAGAAGAATCCGGGCAGCAGCACCAAGACCATCGGTATCGAACGCATCCATGTGGAACAGGATGCCGGCAAGCTGATGCACGACCAGCATCCAACGCGCTCCTATGTCGATCTGAACCGATCGGGCGTCGCGCTGATGGAGATCGTGTCGCGTCCGGACATGCGCTCGCCTGCCGAGGCCGGCGCCTATCTGTCGAAGCTGCGCACGATCCTGCGCTATGTCGGTAGCTGCGACGGCAATATGGATCAGGGCTCGATGCGCGCCGACGTCAACGTGTCGGTCCGCCGCCCCGGTGAAGAGTTCGGCACCCGCACCGAGACGAAGAACGTCAATTCGGTCCGCTTCGTCATGGCGGTGGTCGAGCATGAAGCCAACCGCCAGGTTGACGTGCTGGAGGCTGGCGGGAAGGTGGTGCAGGAAACCCGCCTCTACGATCCCGATCGGAACGAAACCCGTTCCATGCGCTCGAAGGAAGATGCGCACGACTATCGCTACTTCCCCGATCCGGACCTGCTGCCGCTGGAACTGGACGACGCCTTCCTGGATGAATGCCGCCAGTCCCTGCCCGAGCTGCCGGACGCCAAACGCCGCCGTTATGAGGAGCAGCTTGGCCTCAGCGCCTACAATGCAGCGACGCTGACCGCCGACGCCGAAACGGCGCGCTGGTTCGAGGCACTTCTGGCGGAAGGCGCGCGCATTCAGAAGAAGGGCGATGGCGATGTCGCCAAGGCATCGGCCAACTGGCTGCTCTCGGAACTTTATGGCGCGCTCAACCGCCTCGGCAAGAGCCTGGAGGACAGCCCCGTCAGTCCGCAGGCGGGCGCGGAGCTGCTCGCTCTCGTGGCGGATGGCACCATTTCCGGCACCATCGCCAAGCAGGTGTTCGAGATCATGCTCGAAACCGGCGACAGCGCGCCGACGATCGTCGAGGAAAAGGGGCTGAAGCAGACCAGCGACACCGGCGCCATCGAGGCGGCGGTTGCCAAGGTGCTGGCCGACAATGGCGACAAGGTTGAGCAATATAAGGCGGGCAAGGAAGCGCTGTTCGGCTTCTTCGTCGGGCAGACGATGAAGGCGATGCAGGGCAAGGCCAATCCGCAGGTCGTAAACGAACTGGTGCGTAGGGCGTTGAGCTAAGGCAAATCGAGAAGTCCGGCAGGGGCATGCCGGGCTTTTCTTCAGGGGGGTGGACATGAAGAAGGGATTCTGGACGGCGGCGCTGTGCGTCGCGGCGCTTTTGACCGCATCTGCGGAAGCACAGGCGGAGACGCTCAACAATAACAGCGTGATAGCACTGGTCGGGGCGGGGCTCGGCGACGAAGCGGTGATCGCCAAGATCAAGGCTTCGCCCGCTCAATATAAGCTGTCCACCGACGACCTGATCCAGCTCAAGAAGAAGGGCGTGTCCGGGCCAGTCATCGCGGCAATGATCGCGGCGGGATCGGAAGGCATCACCTCGGCCAAGGCCGCCATGTCGGCGGACTCGCCTGATCCGATGGTACCTCACCCATCGGGCATCTACATGCTGATGCAGGGCGCGCAGCCCACCCGCATGGCGCGCATCGATCCGACCATTTCCAACCAGAGCAAGACCGGCGGCATATTGGGTTATGCTTTCACCGGTGGCATCGCCTCGCTCAGCATCAAGGCGGTCATTCCCAATGTCAGCGCCCGCGTCGCCTCGCCCCAGGCGCGCCCGACCTTCTACTTCTATTTCGATGAGGCCAATCGGAGCCTTTCGCAGGCGGGCACGCCTTCGCTCTGGCTGGCCGGGCCTGCAAGTGCGATCACCTCGCCTAACGAGTTCAGCCTGATCCAGTTCGATGTGAAAAAGGATCGGCGCGAAACCCGGGTGGGCAGCATGAACCTGGGTGGAGCCAAAACCGGTGTCATGGACAAGGATCGCATCGGCTTCGATTATGAGCAGGTCGCGCCCGGCGTGTTCAAAGTGTCGCCCAAGGCCGACCTGGAGGCGGGCGAATATGGCTTCCTCTATTCGGTGAGCGCGGGGTCCGGCCCTGGAATGTGGGGTGGGGGCACCGGCGGCGCGCGCATCTTCGACTTCGCCGTTCGCCCTTGACTTAAAAAAGGGGCGCTGCGGGGGAAGCAGCGCCCCTTTCCATTGCGCCATGAAGCCGGGAGCCGGCGGTCATAGCTGACTGGCGGGCCAGGAGGGGTCTATGGGGTCAACCCGCCAATTCATGATCAAGACGACGCAGGATCAACTTTCCCGTCAGGATCAGAAGGCGAAATCCATCCCGACGCGGATTGTTCGCGGCCGCTGCGGCGTCACATAGTCGCCGCGCAGATCGAACGGCGTGCCCAGCGAAAAACGATTGCCGCTACTATTGAGCAGGTTGGCGACGGAAAGGGACAGTTGCGCCGGCCCGCGCGCAAGGCTCGCGCTCAACTGCGTGTCGATATAATCACCCTGCGTCCGCCCCAGGATCGGGCCCACGCCGAGCCGGGACTTGCCGACATAACGCGCCGACCCGGTCAGGCGGAAATTCATGTCGCCGAGTGGCGCCTGATAATCGAAGCCTAGCCTTCCGCCCAGATTGGCGACATTGGGCAGGCTGAGCGAGCCAGCCTCATCCATCAGCATGCGCACGTACGGCGCCGGGCGGCTGAGCCGGCTGTCATTGAAGATGATGCTGCCGTCCAGCGTCAGCCAGGAGGCGGGACGCAGGGTGATCCGGCCTTCCAGCGTGTAGATCCGTCCGTCGCCGATATTGGCGGTGGAGGGCAGGCCGATCCGGTCTGTCACGTCCGCCTGGATGTCCTTCCAGTTCGTATAGGCGAAGTTACCGGCCAGCGCGATGCCGTCAACGCCCGGCCGCCCCTTGCGGAATCCGAGTTCCATCGTGGAAGCGCGATCGTTGCGGAAGCGCTGGACATGCAGATCGTCGACGGCCAGCCCGCCGGGCCGAAACCCTTGCTGAAACCGCGCGTAGATGGTCATGCCCGGCAGCCGATCTGTCAACAGCGAGAAGGAGGGGAGGAAGATCGTTTCATTTCGGTCGGCCTGCGCTTCGGCCCGGGCAAGGACGCTGGCGGATAGTAGGGCGATCGGATCGAGCGCCTGACCGGTCAGGCGGCTGTTCGTCAGCCGTCCGCCCGCTGTCGCGATCAGGCCTGTCACAGGCTCGAACGACGCTTCGCCGAACAGCGTTGCCTCATGGATGCGGTTGCGTACGCCCGTTGCGGTTGCGGGCATGCCCCGGCCGTACATCGGCACGCCGGGGATGACGGGCTCCGAGGGAGCCGGTCCATAGGATGTGAGCGAGCGCCTGATCTCCGAACTGCTCTCCAGATAGGAGGCGCCCAAGATCCAGCCCAGCCCATTGTCGAGGTCGCGAACCAGGCGGTTCTCCGTGGAGAAGATGTTGATGCTATTCCTTTGCCGGAACAGCGCGGGCGGACCGCCGCTTTGCGTCGCGTCATAGCTTTCGGCCAGCACATGGCGCACATAGCCAGCGGAGGAAACGAAACGCAGATCGTCCCACTGCCGCTCCACCCGCAAATTGGCGAGGGCATAGTCCGCTAAATAGGGCTCAGCGATGCTGGACGCCCGCTCCAGTGCGCCCGTCGCCCTGCTTGCATATTGTGCGTCGTCGCCCCTGATCCGCTGATAGACGCCGGTGAGATCGATCGTCCAGTTCTCGTCCGGAGCGAAACGGAGCGCGGCGCGACCGCCATAGGTGCGGGTGCGGTTGACGTCATCGCGGCGACGGCCGACATCGTCGATGTAACCGCCCTCCTGCACGCCATAGCCGACAACACGCAGCGCCAGCTTTTCAGGGATGATGGGCAGGTTGAGGGTGCCCGCCAGGTCGCCGCCCGGATCGCCATGCCAGGTCGTCGACAGGGCTGCGGAAATCTGCCCGCCCGCTGCTCCCAGATTGGGAGGGTTGGGGATCATCCTGATGACACCGCCCAGCGATCCCGCGCCGTACAGCGTTCCCTGCGGACCCTCCAGCACCTCGACGCCCTGCATGTCGTAAAGCTTTAGATCGGGATCGGGCGCTGCATAGTTCAGCCGCATGTCCCCCAGATACTGGCCTGTCGTCGCCTGCGTCGGTCCCGCCACGCCTGAATCGGCGATGGCCCGAATGAACAGTTTGTTGCGGCCCGCACCGGCGTGGGTCGAGCTTAGGCTGGCGATGCGGGACAGCAGGCTAGCCGTGCCGCCCGCCGCCTCTCCGCTGGGAAAGCCATTGTCGCTGGCCACCTCGACCATCCCGGCATAGCGCGGCAAGGGCAAGTCCCGTTTCGATGCGGTGACGATGATCTCGGCAGGTTCCTGGGCGGGTTGCGAGATCGCTGCCGCAAGCGGAACCGCGCCGGGGGAAGGCGCGCGGCGCACGCGCACGATGCGCCAAGTCATGGCATCGATGCGCCGGGCCTCCGCGCCCCTTCCCTTCAAGAGGCGCTTCAGCGCGCCTTCAATGCTCATCCGCCCTTGAACCCGTGGCGTTGCGAGTGCCGCGAGCGACTGGTCCGACATGCCGATGCTGACGCCTGTCTGACGGCCGAGCGTGATCGCCGCCTCACCCAACCGGCCGGGGGCGATGCTGATGGACTGTCTGTCCGCCGCCCGCGCGGGTGAGGCGGCCGCTATGGCGAGGGCGGCGACGAAAAGGACGTCAGCGTGCCGGGTCATCCCCCTCCTTCAGCAGCCAGGCACCACCCTGTCTGACGGCGGAAAGTCCCATCAGCGGTGCGGCCGTGGCAAAGAAGCGTTCCGGGTCAGGCTCCAGCCGGATGGTGCCGGTAAAGCGCATCGCGCCGGCTGTCGGTGTCGGGGACAGTTCCACACCCAAGGACCGCGCAATGTCGGCGCTGATCTGCGTGACGGGTGCGTTCGCGTAGGTGAGCCGCCCCTCGCGCCAGCTCGCTACCGAGCCCGGCGCGACATCCATGACCCGCACACCCGACGCGTCTTCGCTCAGGCCCCTGCCGGCCGGCAGCATGATCGCCTCCGCCTTCGGATTGTAGATCACCTTGCCCTCTGACACGCCGATGCGGGTGGCGCCCTTGCTACGGACGATATTGAAGACGGTCCCCGCATCCTCGAACAGATCATCGCCCACGGCGACGCGGAAAGGATTGTCCGCATCGTGACGAACGGTGAACGCGGCCTCTCCGCTGTCCAGTGCGGCGAAGCGGCTGTTGTTGCGGTCGAGCCGCATCGTCGTGCCGCCGTTGAGTTCAATGCGCGTGCCGTCGTCCAGCGCGATGCTGCGCTTTTCACCCGGTCGAGTGGTGACGGTGTAGATGTCGCCGCGCCTCCCGATGCCGATCGACAGTGCCGCAACCAGCATCGCCGCGACCGCGCCGCCCGCGATCCAGCCTATTGGTCGCCGGCGCTGCTCGCCCGCATCATTGGCGGGTGTTCCGATCGTCACCGGCTCGGCGGGAACGAGCAGGGCAAGGTCCGCGTCCGCGACCATCAGCGCGTCATAGGCCGAAGCGTGCGTGGGCGCGGCCTCCAGCCAGTCGGTGAAAGCTTCCCAATCGGCAAATTCAGGATCGCGCGTCCGGATGACCCATCCGAGCGCCTCCTCATGCAACATGGCCTCAGCCCCTGTCATTCCATGCCCCTGTCGAACCGGAGGCCTATCCAGCTAGACGACGCGGCCGTGCTCATTCCGTATCCAGCTTCTGCTTGAGGGCTACCATCGCACGATAGGCCTTTTGCAGGTCCTTTTCCACGGTGGTCAGGCTGACGCCCAGTTCCTCGGCAATCACGCGCTGCCCGACACCCTCGATCCGGAAGCGGCGGAACACCAGTTCGACGCGCGGCCCCAGAGAGCGCAGGACGGCGCGTGCCTCGTCCAGCCGCTGCGCCAGGATCAGCCGCTCGTCGATGGCGGTATCATCGGACGAGTCCGCCATGACGCCGCCAGCGCCTTCCGCCCAGTCCTGTTCCCGCCGCGCTCGCCGCGTGCCGGAGCGATAGCGGTCGAGCATAAGATTGTTCGCCATGCGGTAGAGATAGGGAAGGGGATCGGCGACCGGACCCAGATCCTTCGCCTCCAGCTTCATCCACATGTCCTGCAGCAGGTCTTCCGCATCCTCTCCCGCTCCGCGCGCTCGAAGAAAGCGAAGCAGGGCGGGGCGATTTTCAAGGAAGATGGCGGAAAGGCCGGTTGCCATGAAAAGATGCGTCCAGTGGGATCAGGCGCGTTGCCATAGAGGGCGGCCGCCAGCGTGGCAACGCCATTGTCCTGCGTGGCCGCCTGCTCTAGCCAGAGGGCGGCATACCGGCAGGAGGCATGATGCAGGCGAACGGTCAGGCGGTGGACATGGCGGCGGCAAAGGCGGCGGGCATGGACGGCGCGAAGTTGCAGACGCTGACGGACCAAATCCGCCAAACCTATGTGGAGCCGGGCAAATTGCCGCATGTCCAGTTGCTAGTATCCCGCGATGAGCAGCCGGTGGTCGCCGCCCAGTGGGGCATCGCCCGCGCGTCCGGTGAGCCGCTGCGGGAAGACGCACTCTACCGCATCGCATCCATGACGAAGCCGGTGACGTCGCTCGCCTTCATGATGCTGGTGGAGCAGGGGCTGGTGAGCCTGACGGACCCGGTCGCAGAGGTCATTCCGGAATTCGCCGATCTTGCCGTGGGGGAGGATAGCAAGGGGCGGATGCATAGGCCGATGGAGATGATCGACCTGCTGCGCCATACGTCCGGGCTGACCTACGGCCTCCAACGTCAGACTCGCATCGACGCGCGCTACCGCGAATTGGGCCTGGACGAGTTTCAGCAAAAGCGCAGTTCCGACGAGTTCATCGCCGCCCTTGCCGCGCTGCCTTTGGAATTTTCCCCGGGGGAGCGCTGGAATTACTCCGTATCGACCGACGTTCTGGGCGTCGTGGTCGAGCGGCTGAGCGACATGAATCTGGAAAGCTTTTTCCGCAGCCGCATCTTCGAACCTCTCGGCATGAGGGACAGTTTCTTTGAACTGCCGGAAGACCGCATCGACCGGATGACGGACGCATGGCAATATGGCGCCGACGGTCAACTATCCCTTTACGACAGGGGCGCGAAGAGCGGCTGGCGCCGACCGCTGCGGTTTCGGTCGGGCGGCGGCGGGCTAATTTCCTCGGCAGCGGACTATCACCGCTTCGCCCGCATGCTTCTTCGCGGTGGGGAGCTGGACGGGGTGCGCCTGGTGAAGCCCGACACGATCTCAGCGATGCATGCCAATCACTTGCCGGGCGGCGGTGACCTGGCGAGCCTTTCGTCCTCCATGTTCAGCGAAGCCGATTATGCAGGTGTAGGCTTCGGCCTCGGCTTCGCCATGGATTTGCGGACGCAGGAATATTTTTGGGGCGGGGTCTTCTCGACCTTCTTCTTCATCGATCCGGTCGAGCGGATCATTGGCATATTGATGGCGCAGCATTTTCCCTCGGGCATCTATCCCATCCGACCCCAGCTGCGACGTGGCATTCGGGATGCGATCCGTGAATGGCGCGATGTGCCTGCCGCACTTTGATTGCTGCGCTGCAAAAAAGCTGTTGGCGGGCGCGCGAACAGCGTGCAATCATGGCTGCGGACTCAGTCATAGGGGATCAGCGCGATGAACCTTGAGGGTAAAGCCCCGCTTCCGATGCCCGCCCCCCGGCAAGTCGATCCGCAGGCGCTTGCCCATGAGATCGTTGAGCGGCTGACCTACCGGATCGGCAAGAACGCCACGGCCGCCAAGCCGCATGACTGGCTGCACGCCGTCATCCTTTCGATCCGCGACCGGGTGATCGATGCATGGATCAAATCGACGCAGAAAACCTATGAGGAGCAGGGTCGGCGGGTCTATTATCTCAGCCTTGAATTTCTGATCGGCCGCCTGATGCGCGATGCCGCGTCCAACATGGAGATGCTGGACGATGTGCAGGCAGCGTTGGATTCCCTGGGCGTCGATCTCGATATCATCGCGGAACTGGAGCCCGACGCGGCGCTCGGCAATGGCGGGCTCGGACGGCTGGCGGCCTGCTTCATGGAGAGCATGGCGACGGTGGACGTGCCCGCCTACGGCTATGGCATTCGTTACGTCAACGGCATGTTCCGGCAGGAGATTTCGGAAGGCTGGCAGGTCGAGCTTCCGGAAACCTGGCTGGCTCACGGCAATCCCTGGGAGTTCGAGCGGCGCGAAGCCAGCTATGAGATCGGCTTCGGCGGCCGGGTCGACCCATCAGAGGACGAAAATGCCAGCCTGCACCAGATGCGCTGGCGCCCGGCCGAACGGGTGATCGCGACGCCCTACGACACGCCGATCGTCGGCTGGCGCGGCGGGCGGGTTAATACGTTGCGGCTGTGGGAAGCGCAGCCCATCGATCCCATCCTGCTCGACCGCTTCAACGCTGGCGATCATTTGGGCGCACTGGCGGAGAGCAATCGCGCCGAAGCCCTGACGCGGGTGCTCTACCCGGCGGACAGCTCGCCCGCCGGCCAGGAATTGCGGCTGCGGCAGGAATATTTCTTTTCCTCGGCGTCGTTGCAGGACATCGTCCGGCGGCACGTCCAATATTTCCGCGACATCCACACCCTTCCCGAAAAGGCGGCGATCCAGCTCAACGATACGCATCCAGCGGTTGCTGTCGCCGAACTGATGCGGATCCTGCTGGACGACCATGGGCTCGACTTTGACGAGGCTTGGGATATCACCCGCCGCACGTTCAGCTACACCAACCACACGCTGCTGCCCGAGGCGCTGGAAAGCTGGCCCGTGCCGCTGTTCGAGCGGCTGCTGCCCCGGCACATGCAGATCGTCTACGCCATCAACAGCCGCCTGCTCGGCGAAGCGCGCCGATCGGGCAAGTTCGATGATCATGCCATCGGTACCATTTCGCTGATCGACGAGGGCGGCGAGCGGCGGGTGCGCATGGGCAATCTCGCCTTCGCCGGGTCGCACAGCATCAACGGCGTGTCGGCGCTTCACACCGATTTGATGAAGCAGACCGTGTTCGCCGATCTGCATCGCCTCTACCCGGCGCGCATCAACAACAAGACGAATGGCGTCACCTTCCGCCGCTGGCTGATGCAGTGCAACCACGGCTTGTTCGAACTGATCCGGGAAGCGATCGGCGACCGCTTCATGGACGATCCCGAAGCTTTACGCGAGCTCGACAGGTTCGCGGCCGATAGCGCCTTTCAGGACAAGTTCGCCGCGGTAAAGCACGCTAACAAGGCCGCGTTGTCCAATCTGCTGCGGCAGCGGGTCAACGCCCGGATCGATCCCAGCGCGCTGTTCGATATCCAGATCAAGCGAATCCACGAATATAAGCGGCAGTTTCTCAACATCATCGAGGCGGTGTCGCTCTATGACCAGATCCGGTCCCACCCGGAGAAGGACTGGGTGCCACGCGTCAAGCTGTTCGGCGGCAAGGCGGCGTCGAGCTATCATAACGCCAAGCTCATCATAAAGCTGGCGAATGACGTAGCACGGGCGGTCAATCATGATCCGGCGGTGCAGGGACTGCTGAAGATCCAGTTTGTCCCCAACTACAATGTCTCCATGGCCGAGATGATGATCCCCGCTGCCGACCTGTCGGAACAGATTTCGACCGCAGGCATGGAGGCGTCCGGCACCGGCAATATGAAGTTTGCCGTCAATGGCGCGCTCACCATCGGCACGCTCGATGGTGCCAATGTCGAAATGCGCGACCATGTGGGCGAGGAGAATATCGTCATCTTCGGTCTCACCGCCGCGCAAGTGAATGAGCGCCGCGCCAAGGGCTATGATCCGCGTGAGGTCATAGCGCAGAGCCGCGAACTGGCGCAGGCGCTGGCGGCGATCTCCAGCGGGGTCTTCTCGCCGGATGATCCCACCCGCTACAAGGATCTGGTGCAGGGCATCTACGACCATGACTGGTTCATGGTGGCCGCCGATTTTGAAAGCTATTCGTCGGCTCAGCGTCGGGTCGACGCCCTGTGGCAGGAGCCTTCTCGATGGATCGAAATGGCCGTCCACAACGTTGCCCGCATGGGCTGGTTCTCGTCCGACCGGACGATCAGGGAATATGCCGCCGACATTTGGAAGGTGCCGTGATGAAGGGGCCGCAAGGGTAACGTGCTGACGTCGGAACAGATTGCCCGGCTGCTGGAAGGGCGCGAAGACGATCCTTTCGCTACATTAGGTGTCCATCCCGCTAACGCAGGTTATTCGGCATGCGTCCTGCTGCCCGGCGCCGCGCGCGTCGAGGCTTACAGGCTGAGCGGTGAACAGGTGGGCACGCTGAAACCGGTTCATCCGGGTGGCCTGTTCTCCGGCGAGGTGGAGATCGATACGCGCCAGCCGCTCCGTTTTCGCGCGACCTATGCCGACGGGCACGAATATTGGTTCGTTGATCCATATAGCTTCGGGCCGGTGCTGGGGCCGCTGGACGACTATTTCTTTGCCGAAGGTTCGCACGGCCGCCTGTTCGACAAGATGGGCGCGCACCTCATGACGCATGAGGGCGTCACCGGCACGCACTTCGCGGTCTGGGCGCCTAATGCCATGCGCGTGTCGGTGGTGGGCGACTTCAACCTTTGGGATGGTCGTCGCGGGCTGATGCGGCGGCGGCAGGATACGGGCGTCTGGGAAATCTTCGTGCCGGAAGTGGGGGCGGGAACAGCTTATAAATATGAGATATTGGGGCCGGACGGCGGACCACTTCCGCTGAAAGCCGACCCCTACGCCTTCCAGTCCGAACTGCGCCCTTCAACCGCTTCGATCGTCGCGCATCCGCCGCAGCATGAGTGGGGCGACGACCGGCATCGCGAACATTGGGCGCAGGTCGATCCGCGCCGTCAGCCGATCTCCATCTATGAAGTCCATGCCGGATCGTGGCAGCGGGACGACCAGGGCAATTTTCTCAGCTGGGACGAACTGGCGAACCGGCTGATCCCCTATGCCGTCGGCATGGGCTTCACCCATATCGAACTGCTGCCGATCAGCGAGTTTCCCTATGACCCGAGCTGGGGTTATCAGACCACCGGCCTCTACGCGCCCACCGCGCGCTTCGGCGATCCGGAAGGATTCGCCCGCTTTGTCGATGGCGCGCATCGCGCGGGCCTGGGCGTGATCCTCGACTGGGTGCCGGCGCATTTCCCAACCGATGCGCACGGCCTTGCGCGTTTCGACGGGACGGCCCTCTACGAGCATGAAGACCCGCGCCAGGGCTTCCACCCCGACTGGAACACGGCGATCTACAATTTCGGTCGCCGCGAAGTCGCGCAATATCTCATCAACAACGCGCTCTTCTGGGCCGAGCGCTATCATGTCGATGGCCTGCGCGTCGATGCGGTCGCCTCGATGCTCTACCTCGATTATTCGCGCAAGGAAGGGGAGTGGATACCCAACGCCCAAGGCGGGCGGGAAAATCTTGAAGCGGTCGATTTCCTCCAGCAGATGAACAAGGCGCTTTACGGCACGCATGCCGGCGTGATGACGATCGCCGAGGAATCCACCAGTTGGCCCAAGGTGACCCAGCCCGTCCATGAAGGCGGCCTTGGATTCGGCTTCAAATGGAATATGGGCTTCATGCACGACACGCTGCGCTACCTGGCCCGCGATCCGGTGCACCGCGCCCATCATCATGACGACATCACTTTCGGCCCGCATTACGCCTTTACCGAAAATTTCGTCCTGCCCCTCAGCCATGACGAGGTCGTGCACGGCAAGGGCTCGCTGCTGCACAAGATGGCGGGCGATGACTGGCAGAAATTCGCGACCCTGCGCGCCTATTATGGGCTGATGTGGGGCTATCCCGGCAAGAAGCTGCTGTTCATGGGGCAGGAATTCGCCCAGCGTGGCGAATGGAGCGAGGAGCGGGCGCTCGACTGGCACCTTCTCGACCATGCGCCGCATCAAGGGGTGCAGCGCCTTGTCAGCGACCTCAACCGCCTCTATCGCGTCCGTCCCGCCCTGCACGCGCGGGACTGCGAAGGGGAAGGGTTCGAGTGGGTGCTGGCCGATGCGGCGAAGGACTCCATCTTCGCGTGGGTCAGGCGCGCGCCGCAGCAGCCTCCGATGGTGATCATCAGCCATTTTACCCCGGTCGCTCGTCAGTCTTACAGGCTACGCCTGCCTTCAGGAGGGCGCTGGCGGGAGGTCATGAACAGCGATGCCACCGACTATGGCGGGAGCGGCGCTGGCAATCAGGGCGTGGTGACGGCCGATGAGGAGGGGTGGACATCGCTCACCATTCCGCCGCTCGGTACATTGATGCTGGAACTGGACTATTAAGACCGACGAACGGGATCATGCGTTCGCGGGCGTGAAGGAGATGAAGCCGATGCAATCCAGACACCAGCCCATCGCGCGTGATGCAATGGCTTATGTTCTGGCGGGCGGGCGGGGCAGCCGCCTTGCCGAACTGACTGACCGCCGCGCGAAACCCGCCGTCCATTTCGGCGGCAAGGCGCGCATCATCGACTTCGCGCTGTCGAATGCGCTCAACAGCGGCATCCGCCGCATCGGCGTCGCCACCCAGTATAAGGCGCACAGCCTCATCCGCCATCTCCAGCGCGGCTGGAACTTCCTGCGCCCCGAACGCAACGAGAGCTTCGACATTCTACCCGCCAGCCAGCGCGTTTCGGAAAGCCAGTGGTATGAGGGCACGGCGGACGCTGTATTCCAGAATATCGACATCATCGAAAGCTATGCTCCGGAATATATGGTGATCCTGGCCGGCGACCATGTCTACAAGATGGACTATGAGTTGATGCTCCAGCAGCATGTCGACACGGGAGCGGACGTCACCGTCGGCTGCCTGGAGGTGCCGCGGAAGGAGGCGGTCGGCTTCGGCGTCATGCATGTCGATGAGCAGGACGTGATCACAGCCTTTGTGGAAAAGCCCAAGGACCCACCCAGCATCCCGGGTCAGCCCGGTGTGTCACTCGCGTCCATGGGCATCTATGTCTTTCGCACCCGCTTCCTGATCGAGCAGCTTCGGCGCGATGCCGACGACCCGAACAGCAAGCGCGACTTCGGCGGCGATATCATCCCCTATATCGTCGAGCACGGCAAAGCGGTGGCCCATCGCTTTTCCAACAGCTGCGTCCGTGCGGAAAGCGAGCCAGTGCCCTACTGGCGCGATGTCGGCACGATCGATGCCTATTGGCAGGCCAGCGTCGACCTGACCGATGTCGTCCCCTCGCTCGACCTTTATGACCGCAGCTGGCCACTATGGACCTATTCGGAAGTCACGCCGCCCGCCAAATTCGTCCATAATGAGGATGGGCGGCGAGGCTCTGCGACATCCTCGCTGGTCGCGGGCGGGTGCATTGTGTCCGGCTCGTCCCTGCACCGCAGCCTGCTCTTCTCCGGCGTGCGCACGCACAGCTTCTCTTCCGTCACGGAAAGCGTGATCATGCCGGACTGCCAGATCGGCCGGGGTGCGCGGCTGCATCGATGCGTGCTCGATTCCGGCGTCATCATTCCGCCCGGCCTGATCGTCGGTGAACATCCGGAACATGATGCGCAGCGTTTCCGCCGCACTGACAGCGGTGTATGCCTGATCACCCAATATATGATCGAACGACTGGCGGGCTGACCATCTTGAGCAAGACCGACAGGATGCAGTTGCTGTCCGTTGCGTCAGAAATCTACCCGCTGATCAAGACGGGCGGGCTGGCGGACGTCGCGGGCGCGCTTCCCGGAGCGCTGGCCGACCACGGCATCGCCGTCCGCACGCTGGTGCCGGGCTATCCCTCCGTCCTGGCGAAGCTCGGCAAGGCAAAGGTCGTCCGGCGCTATGAGGCGTTGTTCGGCGCGCCCGCAGCCGTGCTGGCAGCCAAAATCGAGGAACTCGACCTGCTGGTCCTCGATAGCCCGGACTTTTTCGCGCGGGAGGGCGGACCTTATGGCGACATGGCCGGGGGCGAGTGGCCGGATAATTGGCGGCGTTTCGCTGCCCTGTCACGGGCAGGCGCCGACATAGCGGCCGAGGGGCTGAAGGGCTGGCAGCCCGATCTCGTCCATGTCCATGACTGGCAGGCGGCAATGACCGCCGCCTATATGCGCTTCGGTCCCGCGCGCGCGATCCCCAAAGTGGTGACGATCCATAATCTCGCCTTCCAGGGCCGCTTCGGCTGGGACATTTTCGCCAGCCTCGGCCTTCCGCCCGAGGCCTGGAGCGTGGACGGTGTCGAATATTACGGCGGCACCGGCTATCTGAAGGCCGGTCTGGTTTCCGCCGACGCCATTACGACCGTCAGCCCCACCTATGCCGAGGAAATCCGCCGCCCCGCCGATGGCATGGGGCTCGATGGCCTGATCAATGGCCGCGCGGATCGGCTGCACGGCATATTGAACGGGGTCGATACCTCCATATGGGACCCGGCCACCGATCCGCTGATCGCCCGAAGGTTCAGCGCAAGGGCGCTGGCGGGCCGCTCTGCCAACCGGCGTGCTCTGGAAAAGCGCTTCGGCCTCGATCATGACGATGCTCCGCTCTTCATCATCGTCAGCCGGCTGACATGGCAGAAGGGCATGGACATGGTCGCCGGCGCGGTCGATCATCTGGTCGCGCTCGGCGGCAAGCTGGCGGTGCTGGGATCGGGCGACCATCCGCTGGAGGGCGCGTTCCTCGCCGCTGCCGACCGCCATCGCGGACGTGTGGGAACGCAGATCGGCTATGACGAGCCGCTCTCCCATCTTTTGCAGGCAGGCGGCGACGCGATCCTCATCCCGTCGCGTTTCGAGCCCTGCGGCCTCACCCAGCTTTATGGCCTGCGCTATGGCTGCGTTCCTGTCGTGGCGCGTGTCGGCGGGTTGGCGGATACGGTGATCGACGCCAATG
Organism: Sphingobium bisphenolivorans; assembly: GCF_000412635.1. Classification (GTDB taxonomy): domain Bacteria; phylum Pseudomonadota; class Alphaproteobacteria; order Sphingomonadales; family Sphingomonadaceae; genus Sphingobium; species Sphingobium bisphenolivorans. The sequence goes on along the minus strand of NZ_ASTG01000009.1, from coordinate 41,126 downwards.
AGGCGGCGGTCGCCTCCGGGGCCGCGACGGGCGTGGTCTTCGCCCCCTCCGATCCCGCAGCACTGCATGGGGCGCTGTCGCGTGCCATCCATCTGCATCGCGACAAGGGGCAATGGCAGGCGATGCAGCGCGCAGGCATGAAGGCCGATTTCTCCTGGACGCACAGTGCAGCGCGCTACGCCGCGTTGTTCCGGACGCTGGTGCAGGACGCGGCATGAGCGAAGACGCGCTCGGACCGATATTGTCCGGCGCCGGGGTCCGCTTCCGCGTCCGCTCTCCTGATGCGAGCCAGCTATGGCTGTGTCTGTTCGACGCGCAGGACCGAGAAACAAGGCACCCGATGGCATGGGGCGAAGGCGGCATCTGGACCGTCGATATAGCGGGCTTGGCAGCGGGCGCCCATTATGGGGTGCGCGCCGACGGACCCTATGATCCCGACGCAGGGCTGTGGTTCGATCCGGACAAACTGCTGCTCGATCCCTATGCTACCGCGATCGATCAGCCCTTTCGCTATGACGCTGCTCTTGCCGCACGGCGCGGGGAAGGGGACGATACCGCCGCGCTGGTCCCCAAGGCGATCGTGGAAACCCCTCTGCCGCCGATCCCGAAACGCGCGCCGGTCTTTCGCGCGGGCGGCCTCATCTACGAACTTCAGGTCCGCGGCTTTACCATGCTGCATCCCGATATAGCGCCGGAGCAGCGCGGGACCATCGCCGCGCTCGGGCATCCCGCCATCATCGACCATCTGCGCCGCCTGCATGTCACCGCCGTCGAACTCATGCCGGTCACCGCCTGGATCGACGAGCGCCACCTGCGGCCGCTCGGCCTGTCCAACGCCTGGGGCTATAATCCCGTCAGCTTCTTCGCGCTCGATCCCCGGCTGGCGCCTGGCGGCATGGCGGAACTGCGTGCCGCGATCGCCGCCCTGCATGAAGCGGGTATCGGCGCCATTCTCGACCTGGTATATAATCATGACGGAGAGAGTGACGCCCTCGGCCCGACATTGTCGCTACGCGGGCTCGATGCGCGCAGTTATTTCCGGCATGAGCCGGATGGCCGCCTGATCAACGATACCGGCACCGGGAACAGTATCGACTGCAATCACCCCGCCATGCGGCAGATGATCCTCGCGTCGATGCGCCATTTCGTTCTGGGCGCGGGCATCGATGGCTTCCGCTTCGACCTTGCCCCCGCGCTCGGCCGGCTGCCGCAGGGGTTCGACCCGCAGGCGCCTTTGCTGCGGGAAATGAGGGCAGACGCCATCCTGTCGGACCGTATCCTCATCGCCGAGCCATGGGACATCGGGCCGGGGGGGTATCAGCTGGGCCAATTTGGGGAAGGGTGGCTCGAATGGAACGACCGCTATCGCGACGATGTGCGGCGCTTCTGGCGTGGCGATCCGGGCACATTGGGAAGCCTCGCCACACGCCTTGCAGGCTCTTCCGACCTGTTCGGCGGCACGGGCGAAACGCGCACGGTCAACTTCCTCGCGGCGCATGACGGCTTCGCGCTCGCTGACCTGGCCGCTTATGAGCACCGCCACAATGAAGCTAATGGCGAGCAAAACCGGGACGGCCACGGCGATAATTTTAGCTGGAACAACGGCGTGGAAGGGCCGAGCGACGATCCGGCTGTGCAGGCCGCCCGCATCCACGACATAAGGGCGCTGCTCTCCACGCTCTTTTGCTCGCGCGGCACGATCATGTTGACGGCGGGCGATGAGTTCGGGCGCACCCAGCAGGGCAACAATAATGCCTATGCGCAGGACAATGCGATCAGTTGGATCGACTGGAGGGGCCGCAACCATGAACTGGAGGCGCATGCCTTCGCGCTCGCGCAGATGCGGGCAGCGCATCCTGAGCTTTCGGGCACGGACTGGCTGACCGATGCTGATGTGGAATGGCTGGATGAGGAGGGCAGGCCGCTCAGTCCGTCGCAATGGCAAGATCCGGCGCGAAAACGGCTCGTCCTTCGTTTCCGCGACACAGGTTTTACCCTGTGCGTCAACGGCGCGGCGGAGCCTTTTCGCCTGGCAGGCCACGAGGTCGCCCGGCGTTCAATCCTGCCGATTTCGCCAGACGGATAGGCGTCCAACCGTTCAGGGAACCAGATAGAGGCGCAAGTCGTTCATCCTACAGCAAGAATAGGAGAGGCTGGATGCACGACACGATCAAACCGCCCGCGGCGGTGGGCATCCTGTTCGGCCTGCTGCTGTCGATCGAGATCTGGTGCGGCGCTGCGCTGCTGGTGTCGATCCTGACATGATGGTGAGCCCTGCTGGATTCGAACCAGCGACCTACTGATTAAAAGTCAGTTGCTCTACCGACTGAGCTAAGGGCCCTCATGTCTGAAGGTCCGCACGCACTAGAGGCGGTGGTGCGGCGGGTCAACCTCCTCAAGCCGCTTTTCTGAGGTGCGCCTGCAAATGCCGGAGGGAAAACCCCGAAACCGGATCGCGCCAGCGCGGGGCGATGCTGACGAGCGGACCGAGAACGAAATCGCGGACCCGAAAGGCCGGGTGCGGGATGGCCAGCCGCCGGCTGTTCCAGCGTCCGCCCGACCAGAGGATGATATCGATATCAAGCCTCCGCGCGCCCCAGCGCCGATAGCGCCGCCGCCCCAGCGAACGCTCGATCCGCTGCAACGCGTGCAGCATATCCTCCGGCGCCAGGCAGCTTCGCACGACAAGCGCGCCGTTGGCGAACAGCCTCTGTGACGGCCCGACCGGTCGCGTAATCGCCACCGGTGCGACCGCCAGCACATCGCCGAGATCGCCAATCAGCCGAGCCGCCTCGTCCAGCAGTCGCGCCGGAGTCTGCCGTGCCGACAGCGGCCGGTTCGATCCCAGCGCAAGGGCATAGATGTGCGGCGGGCTTGTCTTGCTCATCGGCCAGCGCCTATCGAGTCTTCATGATGCTGCAAAGCCCCCTCCCGCAGAGCGAACCCTCGCCCGATTGTCCGCTCTGCCCGCGTCTCGTCGCGCTGCGTGAAGAATGCCGGGCGGAGCACCCGGATTGGTGGAATGCGCCGGTGCCCGCGTTCGGCGATCCCGGTGGCCGCATCGCCATCATCGGCCTTGCGCCGGGGAAGCAGGGCGCCAACCGCACGGGGCGGCCCTTCACCGGTGACTATGCGGGCGAGATGCTCTTCGCGGCGCTGGCAAAGTTCGGCCTCGTCGAAGGGACGTATGAAGAGCGGCTTGATGACGGGCTGAAGCTGCGCGGCGTGGTGATCCTCAACGCAGTCAAATGCCTTCCGCCGCAGAACAAGCCGAACCCCGATGAAATCCACAATTGCCGCGCTTTCCTGAAGGGGCAAATGGCCGATTTGACGCCGGCGCGCGTCTTCATCGCCCTCGGACAGATCGCGCACCAGTCGGCGGTGAAGGCGCTGGGCGGCAAGCTTTCCAAGGCGCGCTTCGCTCATCGGGCCGAGCATCGGATGCCGAGCGGCAAGATGGTCATCGATAGCTATCACTGCTCGCGTTACAACCAGAATACCGGTCGGCTCACTGCCGACATGCTCGAAACCGTCATAGCGCGCGCCGTGGAGCTTGCCGCTCAGATGTCCTGAGCGATGCGGGCGTAGAGCTCCGGCCGCCGGTCGCGGAAGAAGCCCATGCCTGCGCGGTGCTTGCGCGCCTGAGTCAGATCAAGCGTCGCGACCAGCGCGCCGCTGTCCCTTGCGTCGGCCTCAGCGACGAAATCGCCCCATTCGTCGCTGATGAAGCTGTGGCCATAGAATTTCTGCCCGTCCTCCTCGCCGATGCGGTTTGCGGCTATGACCGGCATGCAGTTGCTGACGGCATGCCCCAGCATCGCCCGGCGCCACATGCGGCTTGTGTCGAGGTCGGCGTCATAGGGCTCCGATCCGATCGCGGTCGGGTAGAAGAGCAGTTCCGCACCCATCAGCGCCATGACGCGGGCGGCTTCGGGATACCATTGGTCCCAGCAGATGCCGACGCCGATGGTGCCAACCTTCGTCTCCCACACCTTGAAGCCCGAATTGCCCGGCCGGAAATAATATTTCTCCTCATATCCCGGCCCGTCGGGAATGTGGCTCTTGCGATAGACGCCCATCACCTCGCCTTCGTCGTCGATCATGGCGAGCGAGTTATAATGATGCTGCCCGTCGCGTTCGAAGAAGCTCGTCGGGATATAGACACCCTCCGCCTTCGCGACCTTGCGCATTTCCTGCACGGCGGGGTGTTCGTTAAGCGGCAGCGCGTTGGCGAACAGCGCCTCCTCCTCGACCTTGCAGAAATAGGGGCCCTCAAACAGTTCGGGCGGCAGGATGATCTTCGCGCCTCTTGCCGCGGCCTTGACGACATGGCCCGCGGCCATCTCGATATTGTCCGCGCGGTCGTCGGAAAAGGCGAGCTGGAGCGCGGCGACGGTCACTTTGGTCATGAACTTCGGGTCCCTAGAGGCGGATGCCCATGCGGGCGGCGATGGCTACGGTGAGGAGATAGAGTAGGATCGTCAGCGCGCAACCGGCGATCAGCGCCGGCGTAAAGGAAATTCCCCGGCGAAGCAGTGCCGGGATGATCAGGAACATCGGCAGCGACGGGATGACATAATAGAATGTCGCCTCCGCATGCCGCGCCATATTCTCCGGATCGGGCCGGTCGTGCCAGAGCCAGATCATCCCCAGTACGGAAATCAGCGGCAGCGATGCAATCAGCGCGCCCAGCCCCGGATAGCGGCGCGACACGACCGAGACGATGGCGATGATGATGCCGGAGATCAGCGCCCGCAGCGCCAGCATTGCGCTCATCCAGGCAGCGGCATCTGCTGGCTGCAGCAATGGAAACTGCCGCCGCCGGACAGGATGGCGTCGCTGCGCAGGCCAATAATCTCCCGCCCCGGAAAGAAGGGCCTGAACGCATCCAGCGCCGCCTGATCGTTGGGCTGCGCATAGATCGGCACGATGACGGCGGCATTGCCGACGTAGAAGTTCATGTAGCTCGCCGGGATGACTTCGCCGTCCACGACGACGCGGCCTGGGGAGGGGATAGACGCGACCTCCACCCCATGCGCCTTCGCCCGCGCCCGTGCGTCGGCATAGATGGCCGCATTCGGGTCATCCTCCGCGCTCGCTTCGGGCAGCGCGAGAACGCCGGGCGCCACGAACCGGGCGAGATTGTCGACATGGCCATCCGTATGGTCGTTCAGCAGACCGTCGCCCAGCCACAGCATGTCCGAGAGGCCCAGCGATCCGGCGAGCAGCGTCTCGATCTTGCCCCGGTCCAGTTCCGGATTACGGTTGGGGTTGAGCAGGCATTGCTCGGTTGTGACGAACAGGCCGGTGCCGTCCGTGTCCACCGCGCCGCCTTCGAACACCCAATGTTGGGTCGAGGTGGGCAGGCCTGTCGTCGCGGCCAGCCGCGCGCCGATATCCTCGTCTCCCGGCATCTGATATTTGCCGCCCCAGCCATTGAAGCCGAAGTCCACCAGCGCCCGCTCCGACCTGCGCAGCACCGCGATAGGCGCCGTATCGCGCAGCCAAACATCGCCCAATTGCTGCACGACGATGGTGACGCCTGGCGCCGCAAGACGGCGCGCGACATCCGCGTCCGCTTCATTCGCAGCAACCAGCCGCACCTCTTCGCCCCGGCCGTCGGCATGAAGGGCGCTCGCGAAGTCGGCGATCTGCCGCCGCGCCTCGTCAAATGCGCCGGGCCACTCGTCGGGATAGGTCGGGAAGCCGATCCAGGTCCATTCATGCGGTGCCCATTCGGCAGGCATACGGAAAGTCATGGGCTTGCTCCTGTCTGCGGGATGCTTGCCTGCCCTCTACAGGAACATGGTCGCGATGACAGCGGCAAAAGCTTGACCTAGGCTATTTCACGCCCGCTCGGCTCCGGTCCCTGATCGCGCGGAATTCGTCGCCCGGCACCCAGTTCGGCCAGTCGGTCGTGTTGGCGAGGGCGCGGCCGACATCATAATAGAGTTTGAGGTCGGCTTTCACCCCGCTCCAGTCCCAATCGGGATCATATTCATCCTTGGGACCGTGATAGCGATGCTCCTCATAGTCCTTCGCCGCTTTCGCGCCGGCAGCGGGGCCACCCTTCACCAGATCCTGCCCGCCTTCGAAATAGAGCATCGGCACGCCATGCTTGGCGAAGCTGAAATGATCCGATCGATAGTAAAATCCCTTTTCGGGCGTCGGCTCCATGCTGGCGACGCGCTTCTGAGCGGTCAGTGCGCGGTCGAGATAGGCGTCGAGTTGCGACTTGCCCTTGCCGATCACCACGACATTCTTCGCAGTACCCGCCATGCTGAGTGCATCCATATTGACGCCGCCCACGGTGCGGCCCAGCGGCACGACGGGATGGTCGCCATAATAGGCTGACCCCAGCAGCCCGGATTCCTCCGCCGTCACCGCCAGGAACAGCTGGCTCCGGTCGGTGGGCCCCGCCTTCACATTCGCCTCCGCCAGCGCCACCAGCGCGGCCGTCCCGGTCGCATTGTCTATCGCGCCGTTGCAGATGTCGTCGCCATCGGGCGCGGCCTCGCACCGGCCGAGATGATCCCAGTGCGCGGCATAGAGCACATATTCGTCCGGCCTTGCCTTGCCGGGCAGCAGCGCGACGACATTCTTGGAACTATGCTTGCGGATGGCGTTGTCGAAGGAGATGCTGGCCTTCACGCCCTTCAGCGGCACGGCGTTGAACCCGCGCTTCTTCGCCGCCGCGCTCAGCGCGTCGAGGTTGAGCCCCGCGCTTGCCATCAGCGCCGCTGCCTTGCTCTTCTGGATCCAGCCGATCGCGGCGGACTGATCGGCATTGCCGTTGGCGCTGTCGGCAACATGCTGCGCCCCGGTCCAGCTCGACTGCACGACGTTCCAGCCATAGGCGGCCGGCACGGTATCATGCACGATGATCGCCGCCGTGGCGCCCTGCCGCGCGGCCTCCTCGAACTTATATGTCCAGCGCCCATAATAGGTCATGGCGCGTCCGCCGAAGGGCCCGCGCAGGGTCGGCGCCTGATAATCCGGATCGTTCACCAGGATGATGACGGTCTTGCCCTTCACATTCACGCCGGCATAGTCGTTCCACTTCTTTTCCGGCGCGTTGATGCCATAGCCGACGAAAATAACCGGGCTGTCCTTCACGTCGATGTGCGCCTGGCCGGTGCGGTGGGTGGCGATCACCATTTCAGATCCATAGATAGCGGAGACGGCGGTCTTTCCACCCGTGAAGGTCAGCGGTGAGACATTCTTCGCGTCGATCTCCACCAGCGGCACATCCTGGAACCAGCTGCCCTTGTTGCCGGGCTTCAGGCCCAAAGCCTCGAACCGCTGCACCAGATAGGCGAGCGTCTTTTCCTCTCCTGCTGTTCCGGGTGCCCGGCCCTCATAGGCGTCGGAGGATATCTCCTTCACCACCTGCTTCATCGTCTCGATGGAGGGGGCGTTGCCGACCGGCGCGGCCACTGCCGCTCCACCGGCAGAAAGCGCGATCAGGGAGGGGATGAGCAATGCGCGCATGGGCAAGGGCCTTGAAAAGACAGGATAGAGCTTGATGCCAGCAGCCTGTCACACGCACAAACGAAAAAGGCGGCCCCGAAGGACCGCCTTTCCATTTGTCTCGTAGGACCGATCGATCAGCGCGAATAGAATTCGACGACCAGGTTCGGTTCCATCTTCACCGGATAGGGCACCTCGTCCAGCGACGGCACGCGAACATAGGTGACCTTGGCATTGCCGTCAGGCGAAACATAATCGGGGATGTCGCGCTCGGGCAGGCTCTGCGCCTCCAGAACCAGCGCCATTTCCTGCGCCTTCTTGCCCAGGGTGATTTCGTCGCCCGGTTTCACCAGACGGCTGGCGATGTTGCACTTCACGCCGTTCACATAGATGTGGCCGTGCGAAACGATCTGACGCGCCGACCAGATGGTGGGAGCGAACTTGGCGCGATAGACGACGGCGTCCAGGCGACGCTCCAGCAGGCCGATCAGGTTCTGACCGGTGTCACCCTTCATGCGGGCAGCCTCGGTATAGTTCTTCTTGAACTGCTTTTCGGTGATGTCGCCATAATAGCCTTTCAGCTTCTGCTTCGCGCGCAGCTGGATGCCATAGTCGGACATCTTGCCCTTGCGGCGCTGGCCGTGCTGACCGGGGCCATATTCACGCTTGTTGACCGGGCTCTTCGGGCGGCCCCAGATATTCTCGCCCATGCGGCGGTCGAGTTTATACTTGGCGCTGGAACGCTTCGACATGATAATTCCTTACAATCACTAACAACGTCTGTTCACCCTCCATGGAAGGGTGAATGTCTTTCCCGGTCATCGCCTGCTGTCCATGTCTCAGGGGCAGGGCCACCGCTTCACCGGGATGCGGAGCCAATTGCGAAGCGGCGCCTATGGAGAAGGGAAGGATGCATGTCAACCCTCGACAGGGCCGGTTTCGCGGCTTAGGCAGCGTGCGCATGGACCCCGAAAGCTATACGACCATGGCCGAAGTCCGCGCAGGCGTGGACGAACTCGATCGCCAGCTTGTCGCGCTGTTGGCTGAGCGCTTCGCCCATATGCGCGCCGCTGCCCGGATCAAGCCGGAACGCGGTGCGGTGCGGGATGAAGGGCGGAAGGCTGAGGTGATCGCAAACGCTGGAGCCGAGGCGGAACGGCTGGGTGCGCCCGCTGGTGTGATTGCCGGGCTGTGGGAGCAACTGGTCGAAGCCTCCATCGCCTATGAGATGGCGGAATTCGACCGGCTGAGGAGTTCCTAAGTTCCCCACTTTCGTTCGGTTCGATCTTGTCGAGCGCCCCGCCGAGTTCTCGATAATATCGCGCTGATCGGGAGGAAAGCGAGGAGTCAGCGCGACCGAGGATTGCCCAGCGCCGACAACACCCCACGCAGGGTGCGGACCTCCAGATGGTTCCAGCCCGGCTTTGTCAGCAGATTGCGCAAGGTCCGCTTCGTCGCGGGTGCGCGGTCGGGCGGAAAGAAATAGCCGGCACCTTCCAGCAGCGTCTCGAACTGCTCGATCATCCCTTCGAGTTCCGCCTGCGGCGCAGGTTCTCCCAAATCCACCAGGGTAGGCTGTTCCAGTGAAGCCTGTTTCGACCATTCATAAGCGCACAGGATCACCGCCTGCGCCAGATTGAGCGATCCGAACTCCGGATTGATCGGCACGGTCAGGATTTTTCGGGCGAGCGCCACATCCTCCGTTTCCAGCCCCGACCGCTCCGGCCCGAACACATAGGCGGAGCGGCCCGTGGCGCCATGAATCTCCCGAGCGGCTTCTTCGGGTGTCACAACCGGCTTCGTCACGCCACGCTTGCGCACGGTGGTCGCATAGACATGCGCGCAATCGGCCACGGCGTCGGCCAGCGTCTCGAACAACTCCGCCTTGTCCAGCACCACATCAGCACCAGCCGCCGACGGCCCCGCGTCGGGATTGGGCCAACCGTCGCGTGGGGATACGAGCCGCATCTCGGTCAGCCCGAAGTTCAGCATGGCGCGCGCCGCCTTGCCGATATTCTCGCCAAGCTGCGGGCGGACGAGGACGATGACGGGGGAGGGCTGGGCCAGTTCTTTATCTTCCGTTCGGTTCGAGCCAGTGTCGAGCGAAGTCGAGACGCGCGGTCGAGAACGGGCAGCCTCGGAAACGTCCGCCCAATCCCCGCGGATCAGCGCCTCCTTCTTCTTGCGTGACCAGTCCTTCACTTGCTGTTCCCGCTCCAGCGCGTCTATCCTGTCGGTGAAAGCCTCGCTGAACACCAGTTCGACCGGCCGGCGGTCGTGGGTATAGCCTGGAATCTCGCCTGCCTGATGCTGAGCAAAGCGACGGTCCAGATCATCCGTGTGACCGGTATAATAGGTGCCGTCGTTGCAGCGAAGGATGTAAACCCAGAAACTCATGCTGTGCTTTGTTCTCGACAAGCTCGAACCGAACGGAGGCGGGAAGGTGTAAGAGCTAAGGTTGTCGCAGCCAGTTAAGCTGGGACCTCACTCACTCCCGACCTCCTTCACCGTCGAAGCAAAATCCTCAAAATCCCGCGCGTCGGTGAAATCCTTATACACGCTGGCGAAGCGAATATAGGACACGCTGTCGAGGCGCTTCAGTCCCTCCATCACCATCTCGCCAATCGCGCGTGCGGGCACCTCACCATCGCCCGATGTCTCCAGCTGACGCTGGATGCCGGAAATCAGCTTTTCCAGCCGGCTCGGATCGATCGGCCGCTTGCGGCAGGCGATACCGATCGAGCGGGCGAGCTTGTCGCGGTCGAAAGCTTCCTTGCGACCCTCGCTCTTCACGACCCAGATGTCGCGCAACTGTATGCGCTCGAAGGTCGTGAAACGCGCGCCGCAGGCCTCGCATTGCCGGCGACGGCGGATGGCGGCGCCATCCTCCGTCGGTCGGCTGTCCTTTACCTGGCTGTCGTCATGAGCGCAGAAGGGGCAACGCAAAGAGGCTTACCCCTCGTAGATGGGGAAGCGGGCGCACAGCGCCGAAACCCGCTCGCGCACCTTGGCTTCGACGGCGGCATCGCCATGCTCGCCATGATCGCGCAGCCCTTCCAGAACGTCCGCGATCATGTCGCCGATCGCCTCGAATTCGGCCACGCCGAAGCCGCGCGTCGTTCCGGCGGGTGAGCCGACGCGGATGCCGCTGGTCTTGGTCGGGGGCAGCGGGTCGCCGGGCACGCCATTCTTGTTGCAGGTGATGAAGCTGCGCTCCAGCGCCTCGTCCGCGTCCTTACCGGAAATGCCATAGGGCCGCAGGTCGATCAGCGCGAGGTGGGTGTCTGTGCCGCCCGACACGACCGCCAGGCCGCGTTGCTCCAGCTTGGCGGCCAGCGCCTTGGCGTTGGTGACGATCGCTTGGGCATAGGTCTTGAATTCGGGGCGCAGAGCCTCGCCGAACGCGACCGCCTTCGCAGCGATGACGTGCATCAGCGGGCCGCCCTGAAGGCCCGGGAACACCGCAGAGTTGATCTTCTTCGCAATGGCCTCGTCATTGGTCAGGATCATGCCGCCGCGCGGACCGCGCAGGGTCTTGTGGGTCGTAGTGGTCACCACGTCGGCGAAACCGAACGGAGTCGGGTGCGCGCCACCGGCGACCAGACCGGCGAAGTGCGCCATATCGACCATCAGCAACGCGCCCACCTTGTCCGCGATGGCGCGGAAACGGGCGAAGTCGAGGTGACGGGGATAGGCCGAACCGCCGGCGATGATCAGGGTCGGCTTGGCCTCGATCGCCTGTGCTTCGAGCGCGTCATAGTCGATGAGGTGCGTGTCCTCGCGCACGCCATACTGCACGGCATTGTACCATTTGCCAGACAGCGCCGGCTTGGCGCCATGCGTCAGGTGACCGCCGGCGTCGAGCGACAGGCCCATGATGGTGTCGCCAGGCTTCGTCAGCGCCAGCATCACCGCGCCATTCGCCTGCGCGCCCGAATGGGGCTGCACATTGACGAAGCCGCAGTTGAAGATTTGCTTCGCGCGGTCGATCGCCAGCTGCTCGACCTCATCCGACGGCGCACAGCCCTGATAATAGCGCTTGCCCGGATAGCCCTCGGCATATTTGTTGGTGAAGACCGAACCCTGCGCCTCCAGCACCGCCTTGGAGACGATATTTTCCGACGCGATCAGTTCGATCTGGTTCTGCTCGCGCTTCAATTCCTTGGTGACGCCAGCAAAGACCGCCGGATCGGCGTCGGCCAGGTTGCGCGTGAAATAACCTTCCGAACGGATGTCGGACAGCTTGGGCTGGGTGAGGGTTTCGGTGCTCATCTCAAGTCCTTTCAGAGCGCGGGCTGGGAGAGTTTCTCGACACGGCCGGCATGGCGGCCACCGCCGAAATCGGTGGAGAGGAAAGCCGTGACGCAGGCCTTAGCCATGTCGACACCGGTCAGGCGGGCGCCGAGTGCCAGAATATTGGCGTCATTATGCTCACGGGCGAGCGCGGCGGAAAGCGGCTCCGACACCAGGGCGCAGCGGCAGGCGGGATTGCGGTTGACGGCGATGGAAATGCCGATGCCCGATCCGCACAGGGCAATACCGCGTTCGGCCGCGCCGGTTGCGACGGTCGTTGCCAGCTTGTAGCCGAAATCGGGATAATCCACGCGGTCGGCAGTCGCCGGCCCTAGATCATCGACCTCATGTCCTTCGGAGCGCAGCCAGTCTGCAAGTTCCGCCTTCAGATCAACGGCGGCATGATCGGAAGCGAGTGCGATTTTCACGACAATATCGTCCTGTCACGGAATAAGGTGATTCGTTCTCGCGCCTCTTACGGGCTGCGCTGCGCAATTGCCACCGTCCACCTGCCAGCCTATGGCCTGCTTCATGGCAGGGACAATATTATCCATCCTGATGCTCGCCGGAGTTCTCCTCACGGGCGGAGGCATCTATTCGATCGTGAGGCGCGGAGATCGCAAGCGGGGCACGTTGATGATCATCGCGGGCCTTGTCATGTTCGCCAATGTCGCCATCACGGCGATCCCTGGTCCCGATCTGCCAGCATTGGAACAGGAAAGCCGCTAGACCCTGAGCGCGACTGCCGCCAGCAGGTCCGTCTGGGTCACGAGGCCGCGCAGGCGATGATCCGCGTCGATCACGATGGCCTCGCGCCGTTCGCCGCTGGTGAGCGGACGGAGCAGCCGGGCGACCGGCGTATCCTCCATGACCAACATGGCTTCCGACATGATGTCGCGCACCAAAGAACCTGCCCGCGCTAGGTCAAGGGGCCCGATCACGCCTTGCACCCGCCCGTCCTTGCCCAACACCGGAAGTGAGAGCAACCGCCGTTCATGGAGCACGGCTCCCGCATCGGACGAAGGCTGATCATCCCGCACGCTGATCACGTCGCGGGACATGATCGCGCCGCAGGTCAGTGTGCCATGGCTCCGTTCCGCCGCGCGCAGTTCGGCGTCGTGCAGCACCGCCTGCAGGTCGGTGGCATCCACGTCTAGCGTCTCGCCGAAATTGGCGAGCGCGTCCTCAATGTCTTGCTGGGACGGCGTGCGCCAGACAGGCGCGGGGTCGCTGGTTCCGTGCGTGCCGGGGGGCTGGGCAGGCGGAACATGGGGGTAGTTATGCTTCGCCAACCGGTGAAAAAGGATGGCGGCAGCAACCAGCAGAGCGGTGTTCACCCCCACCGGCACCAGCGCGAACATATAGCTGGGCGGCGCATGGGCAGCCCCCAGCACGGCAGAGAGCGCCACCGCGCCGCCAGGGGGATGGACGCAGCGCAACAACGACATGGCGACGATCGCCAGTCCCACAGCCATCGCCGCCGCGAGCGTCGGATCGGGGATGAGGAGCGCGATGAACGTCCCTGCCAGCGCCGACACGACATTGCCGCCCAAAACCGACCAGGGTTGGGCGAGCGGACTGGCTGGCACGGCAAACAGCAATACGGCGGACGCGCCCATGGGAGCTACCAGCAAGGGGTGAGCGAGGCCGTTGCCCAGCATCAGCCCGCAGAGCAGGCCTGTCACGGCAATGCCGCCGATCGCGCCGCTTGCCGCCTTCAGCCGGTCGAACAGGTTCGGGGCAGGCTGGGCCGGAATGAAGGCGCTGTAATAGCGGCTCCAGGTCAGGCGGACTTCTGGCTTGGGATCATGCATCGCGGGCAGCGGCTAAAAGGTGGAGGGGCGTCGGCCAAGCGGAAATTTCCTTGGCCGTCCGAAATCAGCTTCGCTCCAAAGAAAAAGGGACCGCCTCTCGGCAGTCCCATTTGGTCATCTGTGTTCCGGCTCAGCGGATCGGCGAGTCCGGCGACAGGCGCATGTCGAGATAATTGTCGACCGACTTCATCAGCTGGTCCAGCTCATGCTCGAAAAAGTGGTTCGCGCCACGGATTTCGTCGTGATGGATGGTGATGCCCTTCTGGGTGCGCAGCTTGTCGACCAGCTTCTGCACGGCGCTGGCAGTCACCACCTCGTCGGCCGTTCCCTGGACGATGATGCCCGACGAAGGGCAGGGCGCGAGGAAGGAGAAGTCGTACATGTTGGCCGGCGGCGCGACCGAGATGAAGCCCCGGATTTCCGGCCGCCGCATCAGCAGTTGCATGCCGATCCAGGCGCCGAAGGAGAAGCCGGCGATCCAGGTCGTCTGCGCTTCGGGGTGGAAGCTTTGCACCCAGTCGAGCGCAGCGGCGGCGTCGGACAATTCCCCGATGCCGTTGTCGAACGTTCCCTGACTTCGTCCCACGCCTCGAAAGTTAAAGCGCAGTACCGCGAAGCCGCGCCTTACGAAGGTCTTGTAGAGCGCCTGCGTGATCCGGTCGTTCATCGTGCCGCCGCCCTGCGGGTGCGGATGCAGGATCATCGCGACGGGCGCGCGGGGACGCGGCGGGGGGCTGAAGCGGCCTTCAAGGCGGCCTTCGGGTCCGGGGAAGATAACGTCGGGCATGGCACCTGTTATGGTTCTGGGCCGGTCCCCCTGAACAAGGGGGGGTGGCAAAGGGGGGTGCGCAGCGGCCAAGGCTGGCGCTGCGCGGCAAACCGCCTATATAGAAGTCGCCACCATTTCCGCAATCAATGAGTAATCCTTGCCCGTGGCTTCCGATCGTCTCTATCTGGATCATGCCGCCACCACCCCGGTGCTGCCTGCGGTCAAGGCGGCCATGATCGAGGGTCTGGACCGCTGGTCGAACCCCTCGAGCCCGCACAGCGACGGCCGCGCTGCCCGCGCTGCGCTGGAGGACGCCCGCCGACGCATCGCCGTGGCGCTCGGCTGGGCAGGGCAGGTCATCTTCACCTCCGGCGCCAGCGAAGCCATCGCGATCGGCCTCACGCGCGCAAAGGCGAACCGAACCCTCACCTCACTGATCGAGCATGACGCGGTGTTGCGGGTGACGCCGACAGCGGAGCGGTTGGAGGTGGACGGCGATGGCCTCGTCCGTCATTCCCGTCTTCGCCGGAATGACGAAGATGGTACGATCCTCGCCCTCCAGCACGTCAACAATGAAACCGGCGTCATCCAGCCGCTCGAACAGATGGACCGCGCCGGCATCATCCTCTTCGCCGACTGCGCGCAGAGCGCCGGCAAGCTCCCGCTGCCCGACGCCGACATGATCGCCATCAGCGCGCATAAGTTCGGCGGCCCGCCCGGCATCGGCGCCCTGCTCATCAAGGACCTGGCCCTGATCCATCCCAGCGGCGGTCAGGAGCAGGGCTATCGCGCCGGTACCGAGAACCTGCCAGCTATTCTCGCCATGGCCGCAGCGCTCGAAATGCGGCCCGACTGGCTAACCGCCGCCGCGCAACTCCGGCAGAAGCTTGATGTCGCCATCGAGTCTGCGGGTGGAAAGATTGTCGCGCGCGATGCGCCGCGCATTCCCTCGATCGCCAGCTACCGCATGCCCGGCGTGTCCGCCCGTGCGCAGCTTATTCAGTTCGATCTCGCCGGCATCTCCGTTTCTGCCGGAAGCGCCTGCTCCTCCGGCTCGCTCAAGACCAGCCATGTCCTCAAAGCCATGGGCTGGGGCGAAACCCAGGCGGCCGAAGTCATCCGCGTCAGCTTCGGCCCCACCACCAGCGAGGCCGACATCGACCGCTTCATCGCAGCATGGACGCAGATGGCGGCGCGCACCCGATGACCATCTATCTCGATTATCAGGCGACGACGCCGCTCGCGCCGGAAGCATTTGAGGCAATGGTGCCGCTGCTGCGGGATCAGTTCGCCAATCCGCACAGCGCCCATCGCCTTGGCCGTGCAGCCGCCGCCCATGTGGAGGTTGCCCGTGCCGAAGTGGGCAAGCTGCTTCCTGGCGGCGGCCGTCTGCTCTTTACGTCCGGCGCGACCGAAGCGCTGAACATGGCGATTCAGGGCGCCCCGGCTGGCGACCTCGTCACCGTTGCTACCGAACATGCGGCGGTGCTCGACACGGTGGAGGCGATGGGCCGGGCAGGTCGCTCCGTCACCATTTTGCCCGTCGGCGGCGACGGTCTGGTCGACCTGACTGCCGCAGCCGCGGCCATCCGTCCAGGCATTGCGCTGGTCGCCGCAATGTTGGTCAATAATGAGATCGGCGTGATCCAGCCGATTGCCGAACTGGCGGAGCTTGCCCATCGCGCCGGTGCCTTGTTCCTCTGCGATGCCGTGCAAGGCTACGGCCGCGTGCCCATCCCCGACCAATGCGACATGATCGCCATCAGCGCCCATAAGGTTCACGGGCCCAAGGGCATAGGCGGCCTCTGGCTGCGGGACGGCTTGGCGCTTACGCCGCTGATCCATGGCGGGGGGCAGGAGGCTGGGCTGCGGTCCGGTACGCTGTCGCCCGCCCTATGTGCCGGGTTCGGCGCCGCTGCCCGCCTGATGCGCGAACGCGCTGATGCAGACCATGCGCATGTCGAGCAGCTCTGGACCCGCGCCATCGCCCTGTTTCATAACTGGACGCTCAACGGCAGCGCCGACATGCGCTATCATGGCAATCTCAACCTTCGCCGGGAGGGTGTTGATGGTGCGCGGCTGTTGTCCGAATGCCGCAATGTCGCATTTTCGCTCGGCAGCGCTTGCGCGAGCGGGTCGGGACGGCCTAGCCATGTGCTGCGCGCGCTCGGCCTCTCGGATGCCGAGGCGCGGGGATCGGTGCGGATCGGCTTTGGCCGCTACACGACATTGACCGATCTGGAGGATGCTGCGAGGACGGTGGAAATGGCAGCTGCAAAAGCAGCGTCGTGAGTAGGGAAGTCGCACTATGACCAGGGTAATCTTCATCAGCGCCGATGGAGAGCATCGGCAGCAGGTTGATGCGCCGGCTGGCTCGGTTCTGCTGGACGTCGCGCAGGCCAATGGCCAGCCGCTGGAGGGCACGTGCGAAGGGCAGATGGCCTGCTCCACCTGTCATGTCATTGTCGAGGCGGACGATTTCACCAAGCTGGACAAGGCTTCGGAGGATGAAGAGGATATGCTCGACCTCGCCGCCGCTGCGACCCGCACCAGCCGCCTTTCGTGCCAGATCGTGCTCGACGAACGGCTGGACAGTCTGACGGTGCGCATTCCCGGCGAATCCCACAATATGCAGGGGATGTAGTCACGCTGATGCCGAGTCGTTTTCTGCCGGCCCTCGCCGTGCTGGTCCTTGCCGCACCTGCCGTGGCGCAGGAGAGTCCCTCGCGCCAATCGCTGCTGCCGGCGCCGCCGCGCTACACCGTAACGCAATCCGCCATGAACTCGGTGCGTAATCCCAAGCAGATCGAGGCTGAGACGGGTGGGCGGTTGGGCGTTGCTCTGGTGGACAGCCGCGGCGCGCTCATCCTCGGCTTCAACCGCGACGAGCGATTCGCCATGTGCTCGACCTTCAAGGCCCCCCTTGCCGCAGCCGTGCTGACGGGCGCGGAAGGCG
Source organism: Sphingobium bisphenolivorans (assembly GCF_000412635.1). Taxonomy (GTDB): domain Bacteria; phylum Pseudomonadota; class Alphaproteobacteria; order Sphingomonadales; family Sphingomonadaceae; genus Sphingobium; species Sphingobium bisphenolivorans. The sequence goes on along the minus strand of NZ_ASTG01000009.1, from coordinate 23,824 downwards.
GCAAGTTCGGGCTTGAAGGCGAGATCAGCTTCGGCAAGGCGGACATCCTGGAACATGCGCCCGCCGTCAAAAAGAACCTCAAACGCGGCCGCATGTCGATGGATGAACTGGCCGCTGCCGCTGTCGAACTCAGCGACAACAGCGCGGCCAACCTGCTGCTGCCGATGATCGGCGGGCCTGAAGGCCTTACCCGTTACATCCGCGCGCATGGCGACACAGTTACCCGCCTCGACCGGACCGAGCCTTCTCTCAACGAGAATGCGGCAGGCGACGAGCGTGACACTACCAGCCCCGCTGCCATGGCTGGCCTGATGGCGCGCTTGATCTTCCGCGACCTCAAGCCGGACAGCGCTGCCAAGCTGCGCGGCTGGCTGAACGCCAGCAGCACGGGTGCCAACCGCATCAAGGCGGGGCTGCCCAAGGGCTGGACCTCCGGCAGCAAGACGGGGAGTTGCGGCACCGCCTATAATGACGTGGCACTGGTGAAGGCGCCCTCGGGAGAGGAATATATTCTCGCCATCTATCTCGACCGGCCAAGGGTGGACTCCAAGGCCGCCGAAGCCGCCATCGCCGAAACCGCGAGCGCCGCGCTGGATTTCGTCGGCAAGGCGCAGAAGACGGGTCTGCGATAGCAGAGGCCTCATAGAACGCCGCTCCTGCCTTCGTAGCAGTACCGTTTTTGTATCTGCTCGTTCTTCGCCCACGATGAGCTTGCCATCGCCGCCGCCTTTCGCCATATGCCGCGCCGGGAGTCGGGCGGACGTAGTCGTCGCGAACCTGGTCAGGTCCTGACGGAAGCAGCCACAGTGATTTCGCTGCGGGTCGTTCCGGCTCCCACCTCCATCCAGCTTTCCGGCTTCGACAGCCTCGCAACTAGCCGCTAGACTGCACCGATGTCCGATTCACCTCAGCCCTATCGCGTCCTTGCGCGCAAATATCGCCCGCGCAATTTTCGGGAGCTGATCGGGCAGGACGCGATGGTCCAGACGCTCGGCAATGCGATCCGCAGAGGCCGGCTCGCTCATGCGTTCCTGATGACCGGCGTTCGGGGCGTCGGCAAAACCTCGACCGCGCGGTTGATAGCCAAGGCGCTGAACTGCGTCGGGCCGGATGGCCAGGGTGGTCCCACCATCGACCCCTGCGGTGTCTGCGAACCCTGCACGGCCATCGCGGAGGGGCGGCATATCGACGTCGTGGAGATGGACGCTGCGAGCCATACCGGCGTCGACGATGTGCGCGAGATCATTGAGGCGGTCCGCTACGCCGCGGTGTCGGCGCGCTACAAAATCTACATCATAGACGAAGTGCACATGCTTTCGAAAAACGCGTTCAACGCGCTTTTGAAGACGCTGGAGGAACCGCCGGCGCATGTGAAATTCCTCTTCGCGACGACCGAAGTGAACAAGGTGCCGGTGACCGTCCTGTCCCGCTGCCAGCGCTTCGACCTCCGCCGCATCCCGGCTGAGTTGCTCGCGGCTCATTTCGCCCATGTGGTGGAGGCGGAGTCGGTCGCCGCCGAGCCCGACGCGCTCGCACTCATCGCGCAAGCCGCCGAGGGCTCCGCGCGCGACGGCCTCTCGATTCTCGACCAGGCCATCGCCCATGCCGAGATGGGGGAGGGCGCCCCGCTGGTCACCGCGGCTCAGGTGCGCGACATGTTGGGCCTGTCGGATCGTGGTTCGACCCGCCGCCTGCTCGCGCTCCTGCTTGAGGGCCATACCGGCGCGCTGCTCGGCGCTGTTCGCGATCAATATGCGCTGGGCGTAGAACCGCTGTCGCTGATGCGCGGCCTGCTGGAACTGGTTCACGCCGTCACGTTGGTGAAGGCCGGGCGTGACATCTCCAATCCGGGCCAGTCCGCCGAGGAACGCGAGGCGCTGGCCGAATGGGCTTCACAGCTTGGCTTCGCGCCGCTTCATCGTCTCTGGCAACTGCTGCTCAAGGGACATGACGAGGTCGCAAACGCGGTGCTGCCGATCGAGTCCTGCGAAATGGCACTGCTGCGCGTCATGCATGCCGCGACCATGCCCGATCCCGGAGAGATCGCGCGTCTCCTTCGCGAAGGAGCGCCGGGCGCTTCTGTGCCCGCACTGCAAGCATCCGCCGCCTCCGGTAAATCGGTCTCCCAACTGCCGACCAGTTTCGAGGATCTGATCGAATTGCTCTACACCCGCGGCAGGGGGCAATTGTCCCAGCATCTCAAGGACTGCGCAGGCCTGTCGCAGTTCGCGCCCCCCTTGCTCGAAATTCGTCTCACCCACCCGTGGCATGGCGAGGGCGATTTCTTCCGCGAGGTCGCGCGGGCCCTTAAGGACATCACCGGCGTTACATGGCAGGTGCGGCAGGGCGAAGGACCGGTTGCGCCGACGCTGATGGCGCAGGAAGAACAGCAGCGCGAGGATATTCGCGCGCAGATTATGGAAACCCCGGTGGTCAAGGCGGCGCTCGCTGCCTTCCCCGATGCCGAGCTTAGCGATGAGCTCGAACCATGGAGCGCAGAGCGATGAAGGATTTGAACGAGATATTGGGCATGGCAAGCCGCGTGCAGGAGGAACTGCAACGTGCGCAGGACAATCTCGACAAGCTGGAGGTGGAGGGCACGGCCGGCGGCGGCCTGGTCAAGGTCCGCGCCTCGGCCAAGGGACGCATCCTCGGCGTCGCGCTGGATGACAGCCTGCTCGCCCCGTCCGAAAAGCAGATGCTGGAGGACCTCATCACCGCCGCCTTCAACGACGCACGCAAGAAGGCCGATGAAGTATCGAATGCCGAGATGGGCAAGATGACGGCCGGTCTACCGCTGCCCCCCGGCTTCAAGCTCCCCTTCTGACCGGAATTTACGGCCGTATCTGTCCTTATTCATCAACCCGGTCGGATAAGGCATGATTGAACCATGCGGTAACTCTCCCCATAAAGGCGATGAACCGTATGACTGGGCAAGAAAGATCGCCCCGGAGAGTCAATGACCACGCAATATCCTCTTCTTCCGCTCCGCGACATCGTCGTGTTCCCGCAGATGATCGTGCCACTGTTCGTGGGCCGTGACAAAAGCGTGGCCGCGCTCGAATCGGCGATGGAAGGCGACAAGGAAATCTTCCTCGTTTCCCAGCTCGACCCTGCTGAGGATGATCCGGGCAAGGACTCGCTGTACGACACTGGCGTGATCGCTGTCGTGTTGCAGCTGCTGAAGCTGCCCGACGGCACCGTCCGCGTGCTGGTGGAGGGCAAGCAGCGCGCGCAGTTGGGCGGCATAGACAATGCCGAAAAGCATCTGGTCGCGCATGTTGACGCGATCGAGGAAGTTGCGGTCGAAGGTCCCGAGGCGGCGGCGCTGATGCGTTCGGTTGCCGAGCAATTCGAAAACTACGCCAAGCTCAACAAGAAGCTGCCGGCCGAAACGCCCGTCCAGCTGCGGGAGATCGAGGATGCGGGACGTCTGGCTGACGCCGTCGCCGCCAACATCAACGTCAAGGTTTCCGACAAGCAGTCGCTGCTGGTCGAGGCTGATCCGGTCAAGCGGCTGGAGATGGTGTTCGCCTTCATGGAGGGCGAGCTTGGCGTTCTTCAGGTCGAAAAGAAGATCCGCGGCCGCGTGAAGCGGCAGATGGAAAAGACCCAGCGCGAATATTATCTCAACGAGCAGTTGAAGGCGATCCAGCGCGAACTGGGCAATGGCGAGGGCGAGGAAGGCGACGAGCTTGCCGAACTGACCGAGAAGATCGCCAAGGCCAAGCTCAGCAAGGAAGCCCGCAGCAAGGCGACGGCGGAGCTCAAGAAGCTCAAGGGCATGCAGCCCATGTCCGCCGAAGCGACGGTCGTGCGCAATTATCTCGACGTGCTGCTCGGCCTGCCTTGGGGCAAGAAGGGCAAGGTCAAGAACGACCTCAAAAAGGCGCAGGACATTCTCGACGAGGATCATTTCGCGCTGGAGAAGGTCAAGGACCGGATCATCGAATATCTCGCCGTGCAGGCGCGAACCAACAAGCTAAAGGGGCCGATCCTGTGCCTGGTCGGCCCTCCGGGCGTCGGCAAGACCTCGCTCGGCCGCTCGATCGCCAAGGCGACCGGACGTGAGTTCGTGCGCCAGTCTCTGGGCGGCGTGCGCGACGAAGCGGAAATCCGGGGCCATCGCCGCACCTATATCGGGTCGCTGCCGGGCAAGATCGTCACCAACCTCAAGAAGGCTGGGACGATGAACCCGCTCTTCCTGCTGGACGAAATCGACAAGCTCGGTCAGGACTTCCGCGGCGATCCCGCTTCGGCTCTGCTGGAAGTGCTCGACCCCGAGCAGAACAGCAAGTTCCAGGACCATTATCTGGAAATCGACGTCGATCTTTCCGACGTGATGTTCGTGACCACGGCCAACTCCCTCAACCTGCCGCAGCCGCTGCTCGACCGCATGGAGATCATCCGGCTCGAAGGCTATACGGAGGACGAGAAGGTCGAGATCACGCAGCGTCACCTGCTGCACAAGCAGATCGACGCGCACGGCCTGAAGGAAGGCGAACTTACCGTCACCGAACCGGCGATCCGCGACCTCATCCGCTATTATACGCGGGAGGCGGGCGTCCGCACGCTGGAGCGGGAAATTGCGCGTCTCGCCCGCAAGGCGCTGCGCAAGATCCTGGAAGGCGCTTACGAGACGATCACGATCACGCCTGAGAACCTCGCCGACTATGCCGGCGTGCGGAAATTCCGCCATGGCGTGGGCGAGGAGGAGCATCAGATCGGCGCTGTTACCGGGCTTGCCTGGACCGAAGTGGGCGGCGAATTGCTGACCATCGAAGCTGTGACGGTCCCGGGCAAGGGCATGATCAAAACCACCGGCAAGCTCGGTGAGGTGATGAACGAGTCGGTCCAGGCCGCCTTCTCCTATGTGAAGGCGCGCTCGCCCGGCTACGGGATCAAGCCCAGCATCTTCACCCGCAAGGACATCCACATCCACCTTCCCGAAGGCGCGGTGCCCAAGGATGGTCCGTCGGCGGGCATCGGCATGGTGACGACGATCGTGTCGACCCTGACCGGCATCCCCGTTCACAAGGATGTCGCGATGACCGGTGAGGTGACGCTGCGCGGCCGGGTTCTCCCGATCGGCGGCCTCAAGGAAAAGTTGCTCGCGGCGCTGCGCGGCGGCATCAAGACGGTGCTGATCCCGGCGGAAAATGAGAAGGATTTGGCCGAGATCCCCGCCAATATCCGCGAAGGGCTGGAAATCGTGCCCGTCAGCCATGTGGACGAGGTGCTTGCGCGTGCGCTGGTCTCGACTCCGGAGGCGATCGCCTGGACCGAGGAAGATGACCTCGCGGCCCAGCCGAATCCGGCGCAGGGGCGTGATGGGGACGCTTCGATCCGGCACTGACGGGGCGCTCCATAAGGCGCGTTTGCGTCTAATCACCGGGGATTTTTCCCATAAAGAGGGTAAATTCCCGGGCGACCCCCCGGCCGCGCCGCTTTCTCTTTGACAAGGGTAAAAAGCTGAGCCTTATTGCGCCGCCTACGCGATTCCTAAGTTATCCAAGCAGCTAGAAGGGGGTTCCCAAGGCATGAACAAGCAGGATCTGATCGGCGCCGTCGCTGAGAGCAGCGGGCTTAGCAAGGGTGACGCGACCAAGGCGGTGGAAGGCGTGTTCGACGCCATAACTGGCGCGCTGAAGAAGGGCGACGAAGTGCGCCTGGTCGGTTTCGGGACCTTCTCCGTTTCGCAGCGCAAGGCTTCGACCGGCCGCAATCCGCGTACCGGCGAAACCATGACGATCAAGGCTTCGGCCCAGCCGAAGTTCAAGCCCGGCAAGGGGTTGAAGGATTCGGTCAACTAAGAGCGCGAAGGGCGCTCCTCGATCGGGGCGCACACGCATTTCTTGATCTCATCGGTATCGCGGCAGGTAGAAGTTTTTGAGGAGAGGGTGCAGCGGGCAAGACCCGCGGACTGTGCCGATAAGCAACAGGTGGACGGGAGCGGGGGCATGTGCCGTCCGCTCCTTTTCTTTTTTGCGCAGCCTTTCATTTTCCTGCTTCCCCGCGCTTGACGGCCAAGGATTGGGCGCATATGTGGCCCTTCTCTTACGGGGCACAGCCCCTGTGGCGATCGTAGCTCAGTTGGTTAGAGCGCCGGTTTGTGGTACCGGAGGTCGCGGGTTCGGATCCCGTCGATCGCCCCATTTTCTGCTTTCATCCATGCTGATCGGGGCTTCGCAGGGCGCGCCTGGCGCCTTATAGGCGGCTTATGGACGAAGCGCGCGACAAGGGCCTGACCCTCAATCCCAAATATGACCGTGACGGGCTGATCACTGCGGTAGTGACCAACGTGGACAGCGGAGAAGTGCTGATGGTCGCGCATATGAATGCGCAGGCGCTCGGGCTGACGATCGACACCGGCTTTGCGCATTTCTGGTCGCGCAGCCGCCAGTCGCTCTGGAAGAAGGGCGAAAGCTCCGGCCATATGCTTGAGGTCCGCGATATCCGCATCGACTGCGATCAGGACGCGGTCTGGGTAAAGGCGGTGCCGGCAGGCCCGACCTGCCATACCGGTGCGCGCTCCTGCTTCTTCCGCCGCGTTGGCCCGGACGGCCTCACGCTCGTCGATGCGGCTGACTAGCCTTAGCGCGCTGCTCCTGCTCGCCGCCTGTCAGCGGGCTGAGCCCCCTGCCGCTCGTTCTGCCGATCGTGGCACTCAGATCGGCTCAAGCCTTGAGCGTGCCGCTATCGCGGCGGGAGCCATCGCTGACCCGGCCCGGACGTCTGCCGTGGGCCTCTATCAGCGCAGCCACGAAGCGGGGCGCGACACGCTATGCATCGTCCCCGCCAGTAAGGGCCGGATGCGTTTCGGTCTGGAAGCGCAGTTCGGGGAGGGGCAGGCCTGTCACGGCGAAGGCCATGCCCGGCGGACGGGCGATAAACTGATCCTCAGTTTCTCCGGCGGCGACCGCTGCATCGTCGTGGCCCAATATGACGGCGATCAGATAGCGCTACCCGGCGTGGTCGATCTCAAATGCGCGGGCCTCTGCGAAGGACGCGGCTCACTGGAGGGCGTCAGCTTCCCGCGCCTGTCCAGCGACGCAGCGGCGGCGCTGCGCGTGCAGGACAGTGATGGAAGCAGCCTGTGCGAGCCCGACTGATCTATTCGCAGGCGATTGTAAGCGCGAGCGCGCGCTGCTGAAGCGCAAGCGCGAAAAGGAACACGGCCAGACCGGCGAGGGCAAGCGCGCTGCCGATCCAGCCGGTCGAGGTCAGTCCATGGCCCGATGCGATCGCTATCCCGCCCAACCACGGCCCCAAGGCATTGGCGATGTTGAAGGCGCTGTGGTGGGCGGCAGCCGCCAGCGTCTGGGCATCGCCAGCCACATCCATCAGCCTTGTCTGCAAAACACTTCCCAAGCCCCCGCCACAGCCGATCAGGAAGATGACGACGCACAAGCTCCAGAGCTGGCTAGCCGCCAACGGGAACAGCGCGAGTGCTGCCGCACTCCACAGCAGCACGAAGATAGCGGTGCGGCTCTGCGCCCGGTCCGCCGCCGAGGCCGCGACCAGGTTGCCGATGGTCATGCCGACACCGAAGATTGCGAGGATGGCCGGCACCCAATGCGCTGACACATGGGTCACGGTCAGCATTGTCGAGGCGACATAGGTGTAGACCGCGAAGAGCCCGCCGAAGCCGATCGCGCCGGTCAGCAGCGTCAGCAATACCTGGGGTTCTCGCAGGGCGCCGAGTTCACGCATCGGGCTGGCATCCGGATCGCCCGCATCCCTCGGCGCGAACAAGGCGACGAGGGTGATGGTGGCGACCGCCAGCAGCGCCACGACGCCAAAGCCCGACCGCCAGCCCAGCACCTGACCCATCCAGTTGGCGACGGGAACACCGATCACCGTCGCCACCGTCAGACCCGTCATCACGCGCGCAACCGCTGAGGCGCGCCGGTCGCTCGGCACCAGCGAGGCGGCAACCAGCGCGGCCACGCCGAAATAAGCGCCATGAGGCAGGCCGCTCAGGAAGCGGAACAGCAGCATCATCGAATAATTGGGCGAGATGGCGCTCAAGAGATTGCCGATGGCGAACATGACCATCAACCCGATGAGCAGGGCGCGGCGCGGCAGCCGCGCGCCCAGCACCGCAATCAGCGGAGCGCCTGCCACCACGCCCAAGGCATAGGCGCTGATGGCGTGCCCGGCCGTCGGCTCACTGATCCGGAGATCGGCCGCGAAATAGGGCAGCAGGCTCATCGCCGCGAATTCGGTCGTCCCGATGGCAAAGGCGCCCATGGCCAACGCGAACGTGACGAGAGCGGGGTGCACCGCCCGGCTGGCGTTGGCCATCGGTTGCTCCATTGTGCAATGCGGAAGAATGGTCCCGACAAGTGGGGGCGCGTCGCCCTCCGGTCAAGCCACCGATGGCATGACTTTATTGCAGTTGCACGGCCGGCGAACGCAACCGGTGCACATCGATTTAGGTGGCGGCCTTGACGTGGCTCGTGTCGAGCATCTTGCCGCTCGTGATGACCACGATGTCGCCCAGTCGTGCTACCCCGAACAGCTTCCTGGCGAAGGCGGTCGGTATGCCGATGCAGCCATGTGTGGCATTGCCCCAGCGCACATCGCTGCCGTGGATGGCGACGCCGTCATTCGTTAGCCGCAGCATATAGGGCATGGGCGCGGCATTATAGAGGCTGGAGACATGGTCCGCGTCCTTCTCGGTGATGGGAAAGGCGCCCAGCGGACTTGGCTTGTCATCCGCCCCGTAGATGATGACGGCCGCGCCAATTTCATAGCCTGCGCGGAAGACGGAAAGCGTCTGCGCCTTTAGATCGACTGTCACGATCAACTGTCCCGTCGCAGGCGCGCCACTTTCGTCCCACACATAGTCGCCATGCCGGAACGGGGTTTGGATGGGCAGGACGCGCTTTACCACCAGCGCGCGGGGATCGACTGCCACGGGCTGCGCACGGGTTCGCTCCGCCGGTTTCTTGACGTGAGCGGGAGCAGCGTCGGGGGCAAGCGCGGGTACATTTTCCGCAGGCAGGTCGCGGCCCCGTCCGATCGACAGAGCGAGCAACAGCATCACGGCAGCCGCTCCGCCGCCGATCGCCAGCTTCGTACCCGTCGAAATACGTTCCGCCATTTCCTGCCCTTGCTGCGTCGCCGGTTTATGGCAGGAAAAGGTTAAGCTTCAGCTTCAGCTTTCCCGTTCCACCTCGGCCGCCGCGATGGCGGTGAGATTCAAGATGCCGCGCGCCGTCACGCCGGGCGTAAGCACGTGGATCGGCTGGGCCAGGCCGACCAGCATAGGCCCGACCGTCGGCGAACTGGACGATGCGGACAGAGCCGTCAGCGTGATGTTGGCCGCATCCAGATTGGGCATGACCAGCAGATTGGCCGAGCCTTCGAAGCGCGAATCCGGGACCAGCCGTTCGCGCAGCGACTGGCTGAGCGCCGCGTCCGCATGCATTTCGCCATCCACCATCAGGTCGGGAGCGGCTTCCTTCACCAACTGGAACGCCTGCCGCATCTTGCGCGCGCTGGGGCTGTGCGATGCGCCGAAATTGGAGTGCGACAGCAGCGCCACGCGCGGCGTCAGGCCGAAATGCTTGAGCTCCGTCGCGCCGAGCACCGCCATTTCGGCGATCTGCGCAGGCGTGGGATCAGGCACCATATGGGTATCCGTGATGAACAGCGCGCCCGCGTCCAGGATCAGTCCGGACAGCGCATAGACGCGGCTATGGTTGGGCGCGCGGTCGATGATACGCAGCGCGTGCTCGACCTCACCCCAAAAGTCGCTGTTGCCGCCGACCAGCGCCGCATCGACGCGGCCAGTACGCAGCAGCATCGCGGCTGTGACGCTGGGCCGCCTGTAGACATGACGCGTCACCTCGGCCGAGGAAACGCCCTTGCGCGCGGCGATAGCGCGATAGGCTTCGACCAATTCACCCATCAGCAGATGATCGGTTTCCGGATCGATCACTTCCACATCGCGGTCCAACTTGAACCGGAGGCCAAGACTGGGCAGCTTTTGATCCAGAATGCGGCGCCGTGCGATGATGACGGGGCGCACGATCCCCTCGTCCAGCCCGTCCTGGATGGCGCGCAGCACGCGTTCATCCTCGCCCTCGCCATAGGCGATGCGGCGCTGCGTGCCGCGTGCCGCCTGGAAGACGGGCAGCATGAGCTGAGCAGAGCGGGTGTTCTGCTGCGCCAGCTGCCTTTTGTAGCTGTCGAGATCTAGCTGTCGCTTGGCGACGCCGCTGTCCATCGCGGCCTTGGCGACGGCGGTGGCGATCTCCGCGATCAGGCGCGGGTCGAATGGCGTGGGGATGATATAGTCGGGGCCGAACACCAGCTTGCGTCCGCCATAGGCATGGGCGACGCTGTCATGGGCAGGCAGGCGGGCGAGGGCGGCGATCGCTTCGGCCGCCGCGGCCTTCATCGCTTCGTTGATCTCTGTCGCCCGTGCATCCAGCGCCCCCCGGAAGATATAGGGGAAGCAGAGGACGTTGTTCACCTGATTGGGATAATCCGATCGGCCGGTCGCGATGATCGCGTCGGGCCGCGCTTCCCGCGCCACTTCCGGGCGGATTTCCGGCTCGGGATTGGCGAGCGCGAAAATCAGCGGATTGGGCGCCAGCAGCGGCAGCCATTCGGGCTTGAGCACGCCCGGCGCAGATAGGCCGAGGAACAGGTTGGCGCCCGGCAGGACGTCGGGCAGCGTGCGCGCGTTGGTCTTGCGCGCATAGCGGGCCATGTTGGGCAGCATGCCTTCGCGTTCCGAATGAATCACGCCATCCTTGTCGGTCAGCGTCACATTGTCGACGGGCAGGCCCATGCTCACCAACAGGTCGACGCAGGCAAGCGCCGCCGCGCCCGCGCCGGACGTCACCAGACGCGCTTCGGCCAGCGTCTTCCCCTGAAGCACCAGCGCGTTGCGCACCGCCGCCGCGACGACGATGGCCGTGCCATGCTGGTCGTCATGAAAGACGGGGATGTTCATCCGCTTCTTCAGTTCCGCCTCGATGGCGAAACATTCCGGCGCCTTGATATCCTCCAGATTGATGCCGCCGAAGGTCGGCTCCAGCAGGGCGACGGCCTCGACGAATTTTTCCGGATCGGTGGTATCGACTTCGATGTCGAACACGTCGACATCGGCGAATTTTTTGAAGAGGACCGCCTTGCCCTCCATCACCGGCTTGGAGGCCAGCGCGCCGATCGATCCCAACCCGAGCACCGCCGTGCCGTTCGAAATCACCGCGACCAGGTTGCCGCGCGCGGTATAGTCCATCGCCTTTTCGGGATCTTCGGCGATGTCGAGACAGGGCGCGGCCACGCCGGGTGAATAGGCCAGCGCAAGGTCGCGCTGGTTGACCATGCGTTTGGTCGGTTCGATCCGCAGCTTTCCGGGTTGCGGATAGCGGTGATAGTCGAGGGCGGCGCGGCGCGTATTTTCGTCCATTTGGGCCCCTTAGAACCGGTTGACGGCGCGAGCAATGGTTCGGCTCCTTGGGAAAAAAATACTCCGACAAAATCCGCTTGTTAATTTCTCAGGAAGAAATACTGAATTTTGATAATGGATGCTACCCGACATAATGCTGACGGTTTATGAGCTTCTCCAAAGGAGATTGTCACATGACCAACATGACCAACCGCGCCGGCCTGAAGGTCGCGCAGCAGCTTGCCGCCTTCGTCGAGCAACGCGCTCTTCCCGGCACTGGCATTGACGCGGCCAGCTTCTGGCGGGGCGTTGCGGCCATCTTCGCGCAGTTCGCGCCGGAAAATGCCTCGCTGCTGGCCAAGCGCGACGCGATCCAGGCACGGATCGACGCCTGGCACCAGGAAAGGGCAGGGCAGCCGCTCGACAGCGCCGCCTATCAGGATTTTCTGCGCGAGATCGGCTATCTCGTTCACGAGCCTGCGCCCTTCCAGATCGGCAGCGAGAATGTCGACGATGAGGTTGCCCGTCTCGCCGGTCCGCAGCTGGTCGTGCCGATCCTCAATGCGCGCTTCCTGCTGAACGCGGCCAATGCCCGCTGGGGCAGCCTCTATGACGCGCTCTACGGCACGGACGCCATTTCCGGCGCGGCGGCAGGAAAGGGCTACGACCCGCAGCGCGGTGCGCAGGTCATCGCCTGGGCCAAAAGCTTCCTCGATGAAGCCGTCCCGCTCGCGAGGGGCTCATGGACAGAACTGAGCAGCGACGATATTCAACTCGCCGACCCCAGCCAGTATCGTGGTAGCAGCGAGAAGGGCCGTCTCTTCCGCCACAACGGGCTGCACATCGAAGTGGTCTTCGATCCCTCGCATCCCATCGGCAAGGACGATCCCGCTGGCATTGCCGACGTCATTCTCGAATCCGCGCTGACGACAATCTGCGATCTGGAGGACTCGGTCGCTGCCGTCGATGCGGAGGACAAGGTTGCCGCTTATGCCAACTGGCTAGGCCTGATGCAGGGTGATCTCACCGACAGCTTCGAAAAGAGCGGCGCCATGATGACGCGCTCGCTCAATCCGGACCGCAGCTATGCGGCGCCCGATGGCAGCAACTTCACCCTGCCGGGCCGCAGCCTGCTGTTCGTGCGCAATGTCGGCCACCTGATGACGACACCGGCTGTCCTGCTCGCCAATGGCGCGGAGGCTCCGGAAGGCATTCTTGACGGCATCGTCACGACCCTTATCGCGCTGCACGACCTGAAGCGCGAAGGCGGCAACAGCCGCGCCGGCAGCATCTATATCGTCAAGCCGAAGATGCACGGTCCCGAGGAAGTCGGCTTCACCAACCGCCTGTTCGACGCGATCGAGGATTTGCTGGGACTTGCCCGCCACACGCTGAAGGTCGGCGTGATGGACGAAGAACGCCGCACCTCCGTCAACCTTGCCGCCTGCATTGAAGCGGTCAAGGACCGCATCGTCTTCATCAACACGGGCTTCCTCGACCGCACAGGCGATGAGATGCACACATCGATGCGCGCGGGTCCGATGATCCGCAAGGGCGAGATGAAGACGTCCAACTGGATCACGGCCTATGAAGACCGCAATGTCCAGATCGGCCTTGCCTGTGGACTTTCGGGCCGCGCGCAGATCGGCAAGGGGATGTGGGCTGCTCCCGACCGCATGGGTGACATGCTCGACCAGAAGGTCGGCCACCCGAAGACCGGAGCGAACACCGCATGGGTCCCGTCACCCACCGCCGCGACGCTCCACGCGACTCATTATCACGGCATCGACGTCTTCGCCCGCCAGGCCGAGCGCAGGGCGGAGGCGGTGGAGCCGCTGGAAAAGCTGCTGACGATCCCCGTCGCGCAGGGCCGCAACTGGTCCGAGGAAGAGATTGCGGAGGAGCTAGACAATAATGCGCAGGGCATCCTTGGCTATGTTGTACGCTGGATCGATCAGGGCGTTGGCTGCTCCAAGGTCCCCGACATTCACGACGTCGGATTGATGGAAGACCGCGCCACGCTGCGCATTTCCTCTCAACATATGGCAAACTGGCTGCTCCATGGCGTGTGCACGTCGGAACAGATCGACGCCGCCTTCACGCGCATGGCCGCCAAGGTCGACGCGCAAAATGCCAGCGATCCGCTCTACCGCCCAATGAGCGGCAACCCGGACAGCCTCGCGTGGCAGGCCGCGCGGGCGCTGGTGTTCGAGGGTGTCGCCCAGCCCAACGGCTACACCGAGCCGCTGTTGCACAAGTATCGGGCGCTGGCGAAGGCGCTCGCCTGATGGACATGAGGGGAGGGGGGGGCACCAATGCCACCCGTCCCACTCCAAACCCTATCAGCCGATAATCCAATAAACGACGAAAAGCCCCGCTTGTGCGTTGGGACGCTTCCAACTAAATCGCCCCCATGACATCGACCAACGACATTCGCCGCTCGTTCCTCGACTATTTCGGGGCCAGCGGCCACACCATCGTTCCGTCCGCGCCTTTGGTGCCGCACAACGACCCCACGCTGATGTTCGTCAATGCGGGCATGGTGCCGTTCAAGAATGTCTTCACGGGCCTTGAATCCCGGCCTTATTCCACAGCGACCAGCAGCCAGAAGTCGGTCCGCGCCGGCGGCAAGCATAACGACCTCGACAATGTCGGCTACACCGCGCGCCACCATACTTTCTTCGAAATGCTGGGCAATTTCAGCTTCGGCGACTATTTCAAGGAACAGGCGATCACCCACGCCTGGACCTTGCTGACCAAGGAATGGGGGCTCCCGGCAGAGAGGCTGACCGCGACCGTCTATCACACCGACGATGAAGCCTTCGACCTCTGGAAGAAGATTGCGGGCCTTCCCGAAGAGCGGATCATCCGCATCCCGACCAAGGATAATTTCTGGGCCATGGGCGATAGCGGTCCTTGCGGGCCTTGCTCAGAAATCTTCTACGATCATGGCGATCATATCTGGGGCGGCCCTCCGGGAAGCCCGGAGGAGGATGGCGACCGCTTTGTCGAGATCTGGAACCTCGTCTTCATGCAATATGAGCAGGAAGCGAACGAGATCGTCTCCGAACTGCCCAAGCCGAGCATCGACACCGGGATGGGCCTGGAGCGCATCGCGGCCGTGCTGCAGGGCGTCCACAATAATTACGACACCGACACGTTCAAGGCGCTCGTCGAGGAATCGAGTGCTCTGACGAAGACAGCCACGGACGGTGAGCATCAGGCCAGCCACCGCGTCATCGCGGATCACCTTCGCTCGACCAGCTTCCTGATCGCGGACGGCGTGCTGCCCGCGAACGAGGGCCGCGGCTATGTGCTGCGCCGCATCATGCGCCGCGCCATGCGTCACGCGCACATTATCGGCGCGAAGGAGCCGCTGATGCACCGACTGGTGCCGAGCCTCGTCTCCGAAATGGGCGGAGCCTATCAGGAACTGGTCCGCGCCCAGCCGCTGATTGAGGAAACGCTGTGGCGGGAGGAAACCCGTTTCCGTCAGACGCTGGAAAAGGGCCTGAAGCTGCTTGATGAAGCGACCGGCGACCTCGCCGATGGCGGCACGCTGCCCGGCGAAACCGCGTTCAAGCTCTACGACACTTACGGCTTCCCCTATGACCTCACCGAAGACGCGCTGCGCTCGCGTGGCCTGACCGTCGAGCGGGCCGGCTTCGACGCCGCCATGGCGGAACAGAAGGCCGCCGCGCGCGCGGCCTGGAAGGGCTCAGGTGAAAAGGCGTCGGACGAAATCTGGTTCGATATCGCTGAAAAGGCGGGCAATACCGAATTCATCGGCTACAGCTCGACCGAGGGTGAGGGCGAAGTCGTGGCGATCGTCCGGGACGGTGTGAACTTCGACAGCGCAACCGCTGGTGAGACGGTCCTGATCGTCACCAACCAGACGCCATTTTACGGCGAAAGCGGCGGTCAGATGGGCGATGCCGGCACCATCACCTCGCAGGCCGGCCTCGTCGCCGATGTCGAGGATACCGCCAAGCCGCTTGGCCGCCTCCATGCGCACAAGGCGAAGATCGGCTCGGGCAGCATAAAGGTCGGCGACACCATTCACCTCAGCGTCGATGTCAGCCGTCGTGACCGCATTCGCGCCAACCACAGCGCAACCCATCTGCTGCACGCGGCGCTGCGCAAAGCTCTTGGCGCGCATGTCACGCAGAAGGGCAGCCTCGTCGCGCCGGAGCGGCTGCGCTTCGACTTCTCGCATCCCGAAGCGCTGACCCACAGCCAGATCGCCGCCATCGAAGCGGACGTGAACGAGCAGATCCGTCACAATGAAGCAGTGACGACCCGCCTGATGACTCCCGATGACGCCATCCAGGCAGGAGCCATGGCGCTGTTCGGCGAGAAATATGGCGACGAAGTGCGCGTCCTTTCCATGGGACGGGGAGACGCGAACAGCTATTCCGTCGAACTGTGCGGCGGCACCCATGTCCGCGCCACGGGGGACATCGCGCTCTTCAAGATCGTGTCAGAGAGCGCGGTTTCGTCGGGCGTTCGCCGTATCGAGGCGCTGACCGGCGAAGCCGCGCGACTCTGGCTCTCGGATCGTGAAGATCGCTTGCGCCAGTCGGCCGTTGCCCTGAAGACCACGCCGGAGGAAGTGCCGGTCCGCATTGCCGCGCTGGTCGAACAAAGCCGTAAGCTGGAGCGCGAACTCGCCGAGGCGAAGAAAGCGCTGGCGCTGGGCGGCGGCGGCTCTGCTCAGGCGGCCGGCCCGGAAAAGGTCGGTGCGATCAACTTCATCGGTCAGGTGATCGACGGGCTCGATCCCAAGGAACTGCGCGGTCTTGTCGATCAGAACAAGGCGACGCTCGGCAGCGGCGTGTCCGCCGTGCTTGCCGTGGTCGACGGCCGCGCGAGCATTGCGGTGGGCGTTACGGACGACCTGCTGGGAAGCATCAGCGCTGTCGAACTGGTCCGCGCCGGTGTCGAGGCGCTGGGCGGCAAGGGCGGCGGCGGCCGTCCGGACATGGCGCAGGGCGGCGGTCCCGATGGCGACAAGGCCAGCGCCGCGATCGACGCCGTCAAGGCTGCGCTCGCCAGCGTTCCGGCTTAAGGGCAAAGGGGAGGGGCAGGGGGCGACCAAGCCGTCTGAACTCCGCCTCATCGCCTCCTTCATCCCAGCGAAAGCTGGGATTTCGGACGGGACAGGCCGCCGGAACCTTCGCTGTCCTACAGCGCGCCAAATCCGCTATGCCGACCGAGTTATTTTACCTGTCGGAAGACGGTGTTCGGCTTCCGACTCGCGCTCAAGGCACCTCGTCCGGCCGCAGCCGCCGCAGCTTGGGTGCCGTCTCCAACTGAGCCGCATCCTTGATCCCCATCCGCAAATCCTCGCGCGTCTGATGGATGGACGCGATCACCGGACCCATTGCAACGCCGAGGTCGACCAGCGCAGTTTCGGCAAGCTGCAATGAGCTTTCCAGCGTTTCGGGAACCGCGTCACTCGCCCCCGCGCGATAAAGCTGGGCGGCATGATCGGTATCGCGGGCGCGCGCGATGATCGGCAGATCGGGCACCCAACCGCGAACCCGCTTCGTCACGCGGACGGACAGCACCGGATCATCCATCGTCAGGATAAGGGCCCGGGCATGGCCTAGCCGCAGCTTGTCGAGCATCTCTGCGCGCGACACGTCGCCGAAGAGAATGGGATAGCCCGAACGCCGTGCCTCAGCGACCATGTCAGGATCCGACTCCACGACGATGAAGCGCTGCTTGTGCACCGTCAGAAGATCGCAAACCATGCGCCCGACACGGCCGAAGCCGATCACGACGGCGGCGGCTTCGGTATGCTCCTGGCTTGCCTCGGCCGTTTCCTCGCCTAGCGCCATTTCCAACCGCCGCGCAATGTCATGGCCGAGCCGCGCAAGGATGGGTGTGATGGTGAGGCCGATGGCGGTGACGATCTGCCAGAAGGCCGCGGTCGAGGGTAGGATGAGTTGCGCAGCCGCGGCGGCGGACAGCACGATCAGGGTCGTTTCCGAAGGGCTCGACATCAGCACGCCGACTTCCATCGCAACGCCCTTTCGAGCGCCGGACAGATAGAGCAGGGCGGCGGTGACGATGATCTTGGTGAGGACGACACCAGCCACCGCCAGCACCAGATTGGGCCAGTTGGCGATGATCACCCGCACATCCAGGCCCATGCCGACGGTGATCAGGAAGACGCCGAGCGCCAGCCCCTTGAACGGCGCGGTCATCACCTCGACTTCGCCGTGATAGTCGGTCTCGGCAATTAGCAGGCCCGCGAGCAGGGCGCCGACGATCGGAGACAGGCCGGCGATCGACGTCGCCAGGCTGGACACGATGACGACCAGCAGGCTCGCCGCCAAGAAGACCTCGGGACTCTTCGTCCGCGCCGCCTGGCTGAAGATATGCGGCAGGCACAGGCGGCCCAGCACCAGCATTACGGCGATGGTGATCCCGCTCTTCAGCAGGATGTCGGCCAGTTCGTTCCAGGGACCTTCGGGGCTTGCCGCGACGGAAGGGGCAAGGGCGCCGAGCATGAAGATGATGGGAACCAGTGCCAGATCTTCGAACAGCAACATGGAAAAGGCCGCGCGGCCAACGGCACTTTCGGTACCGACCATGGGCAGCACAACCGCCGTCGAGGACAGCGCAAGCGCTAGGCCGAGGCCGATGGCTCCCCCCGCTGGCTGGCCTAGAAAGTAGAGGCCAAGTCCAATCAATATGCCGCTGCCAAGTAATTCGGCCGCGCCGACGCCGAATACTTGCGCTCTCATGCTCCACAGGCGGCGGAAGCTCAGTTCCAGGCCGATGGAGAACAGCAATAATATGACGCCCAGCTCAGCAAAGGGCTCGATCGCTGACTTGTTGGAGATAGTGACGTGATAGAGCCACGGATATTCGCCGACCAGCGCACCAAGACCGGACGGGCCCACGGCCAACCCGACCAGAATGAATCCGATGACGGGACTGATGCGCAGTCGCGCAAAGCCGGGGATGACAAGGCCGGCAGCGCCGAGAATGACCAGAGAATCGCTGAAACTTTGAGGATTGATCGCACCTGCCATAATGCATCATCGCGACAATCCGCACCAATAGCCAGTCTCATGAGCAGGCTGATTTCAACTAGATGATGCTTGGTGCGGACGGCGGGACTTGAACCCGCATTCCCAGGGGGAGGCGGATTTTAAGTCCGCTGCGTCTACCGATTTCGCCACGTCCGCGTGGCGATATCCCCTGAAAGCTTAGAGCGCAGCGGTCAAGGCCATATCTCGATCAATGCTCGGCCTTGACGTTCAGTCGTTCCCGCATCTCCTTGCCCGGCTTGAAATAAGGTACGCGCTTTGCACAAACCGGCACCTGTTCCCCCGTGCGCGGATTACGGCCCGTGCGCGCTTCACGCGGGCGTGTGGTGAAGGCGCCGAAGCCGCGCAACTCCACGCGTCCGCCGTTCGACAGGCGATCGACGATTTCCTTGAAGAAGAGATCAACGATCCGCTCCACCTCTTGCGAGCTGAGGGCCGGATTCTCTTCCGCCAACTTCTGAATTAGTTCCGAGCGTATCATTGGTCCTCCAGCTCCCCCCTTCTGGCTCCCAATTAATTTATAGTGAATCCCGTTGGTTCTGACAATGAGCCAATATCGGTAGGTCTTTTTCCCATTTTGGGAATGAAAAAGCCCGCCGGAGTATAGTTCCGGCGGGCTCTATTACTTTGGATAGATATCGAAAGAGCAGTTTAGCCTTCGCTCTTCGCCTTCAGCGCTTCGCCAAGGATATCGCCCAGCGACGCGCCGCTGTCGGACGAGCCGTACTGGGCAACGGCCTGCTTCTCTTCGGCGATCTGCATCGCCTTCACCGAGAAGGTCGGCTTCTTGGCGCGGTCGAAGCCAGTGACCATGGCATCGAACTTCTGGCCAACCTGGAAGCGTTCCGGACGCTGTTCGTCGCGATCGCGGCCAAGGTCGCTGCGCTTGATGAAGCCGGCAGCGCCATCTTCGCCAGCCTGGACTTCCAGGCCGCCGTCACGCACTTCCAGAACCGTCACGGTGACGATCGAGTTCTTGTTGAGGCCAGCAGCCGCAGCAGCGGTGCCGCCAGCGGCCGGGCCGCCACGCTCAAGCTGCTTCATGCCAAGGCTGATGCGCTCCTTCTCGACGTCGATGTCGAGAACGACGGCCTGGACCGTCTCGCCCTTGCGGTGCAGAG
The DNA here is from genome assembly GCF_000412635.1 of Sphingobium bisphenolivorans. Lineage (GTDB taxonomy): Bacteria > Pseudomonadota > Alphaproteobacteria > Sphingomonadales > Sphingomonadaceae > Sphingobium > Sphingobium bisphenolivorans. The sequence goes on along the minus strand of NZ_ASTG01000009.1, from coordinate 4,229 downwards.
CCAGCGCGTCTTCGCCCGAAATGCCCCAGGCGATGTCCGACATGTGCACCATGCCGTCCACGTCGCCGTCCAGGCCGATGAACAGGCCGAACTCGGTCGCGTTCTTGACTTCACCCTCGACGGTCGAACCGATCGGGTGACGTTCGGCGAAGCTGTCCCAGGGGTTGTTCTGGGCCTGCTTGAGGCCGAGCGAGATGCGGCGCTTCTCGGGATCCACTTCGAGGACGATGACGTCGACTTCCTGGCTGGTCGAAACGATCTTGCCGGGGTGAACGTTCTTCTTGGTCCAGGACATTTCCGACACGTGGACAAGGCCCTCGATGCCCGGCTCCAGTTCGACGAACGCACCATATTCGGTGATGTTCGTAACGCGGCCCGACAGCTTCGCACCGACCGGATATTTGGCGGCGGCGCCTTCCCACGGATCGCTCTCCAGCTGCTTCATGCCGAGGCTGATGCGCTGGGTGTCGCGATTGATGCGGATGATCTGGACACGGACGGTGTCGCCGATGTTGATCATCTCGTTCGGGTGGTTGATCCGCTTGTAGCTGAGATCGGTGACGTGCAGCAGGCCATCGATGCCGCCCAGGTCAACGAACGCACCATAGTCGGTGATGTTCTTGACGACGCCCTCGATGATCTGGCCCTCGTGCAGGGTTTGGATGAGGCCGCTGCGCTGTTCGGCGCGGGTTTCTTCCAGAATGGCGCGGCGGGACACGACGATGTTGCCGCGACGGCGATCCATCTTGAGGATCTGGAAGGGCTGCGGAATGTCCATCAGCGGGGTGACGTCGCGTACCGGGCGAATGTCGACCTGGCTGCCGGGGAGGAACGCTACGGCGCCGTCGAGATCGACGGTGAAGCCACCCTTGACGCGGCCGAAGATGACACCTTCGACGCGGGCGTTTTCGGTGAACTCGGACTCCAGCTTGTCCCAGGCGGCTTCGCGGCGGGCGCGGTCGCGCGACAGCATGGCTTCGCCATGGGCGTTTTCGACGCGGTCGACATAGACTTCGACTTCGTCGCCGACCTTCAGCTCAGCCTTCTGGCCCGGCGCGGCGAATTCACGCAGCGGCACACGGCCTTCCGACTTCAGGCCGACGTCGATCAGCGCCATGTCGTTTTCGATGCCGGTAACGGTGCCCTTGACGACGCGGCCTTCGAAGCCGCCATCCTCGCCACCGAGGGATTCATTGAGCAGCGCGGCGAAATCGTCGCGCGAGGGGAATGCCGTAGAGGCCATTAAAAGTTTCCTTCACTCGTCATTGCTGGCCTACCGGTTGTATCCGGTGGTCTTTCAGGCCAAACCGCCCGCGCAGCCGAATACCGCGCGAACATCCGTCGGCCATGCGCGAGGATGACGCTCAGGAGAAAAGCGAAAAGGGCGCCCGGGAGTCCCTACGCCGTTACCGTGTCAGCTCTTCCGCCGACGTTCCAACTGGGCGTCCACCAGCGCGATGGCCTGCTGGACGGCGGCTTCTATAGTCAAATTGCTGGTGTCGAGCAAGTCCGCGCCATCGGCCATGCGGAGCGGCGCATGGTCGCGGCTCATGTCGCGCGTGTCGCGCGCCTGAATGTCGGCAATCAGGCTGTCCATGTCGGGATGGCCGCCGTGCGACAGCGCGTCCTGGAAACGGCGCTGGGCGCGAACATGAACGCTCGCCGTGACGAAGATTTTCGCGTCGGCATCCGGGGCGATCACTGTACCGATGTCGCGGCCGTCCAGGATGGCGCCGCCCGTCTGGGTGGCGAAGTCCCGCTGCCGCTTGACCAAAGCTTGCCGGACGCTTTGGTGGACGGACACGCGTGAGGCGAGGGAGCCGACCGCTTCGCTGCGCAGCGCTGGATCGTTGAGGAAGGTGTCTTCGAACTCGCAGGCGTCCAGGGCGTCGGCTTCATGGTCCGGGTCACCGCTGGCCTTGAGGACGGCGAGGCCCACGGCTCGATAAAGTAGCCCGGTGTCGAGCACAGGCATCCCATAATGCTGCCCCAGCGCCTTCGCGATGGTGCCTTTGCCGGATGCGGCGGGACCATCCACGGCGATAATCATGATGCTTTGCCTTTTTGCAGCGCCTTGGCGAGGCCAATCAGGGCGATTAATGCCCAGACGATCTCCAGCGCCATGGATGCGACGTTGAAGTGAACGGTCAGCGAATAGATCAGCAGTAATGCACCGATCAGGTTGAGCAGGTTGAACAGAGTGAAGTTCAGCACTTTAGCCATGTTGCTGTAGGCATAGGCTATGACCATCAATCCGCTGCCGATCAGGCCGATGATGCTGGCGAGGTCCAGGCTCACGCCATCGCGCCCAGGCTTTGCAGCAGGCTGGTAAAGCCGGGGAAGCTGGTCGCGACCGGGCGCATATCGTCGATCGTCACGCCGTTTTTCGACACGAGGCCGGCAATGGCGAAGCTCATGGCGATCCGGTGGTCGAGCTTGGTCGCGATCGGCCCTCCTCCTGGCAGGAGAGCCCCGCCGCTGCCTTCGATGACGATGCCGTCTTCCAGTTCCTCGGCGGCCACGCCGATAGCGCGCAAGCCGGCCGCCATGGTGGCGATCCGGTCCGACTCCTTGACGCGCAGTTCTTCAAGGCCGCGGAAGGTGCTGCGCCCTTCGGCAAAGGCGGCGGCGATAAACGCAACCGGATATTCATCGATCATCGACGGCGCGCGAGCAGGGTCGGGTTCGACGCCCTTGAGTGCCGACGCGGTGACGACGAGGTCGCCCACCGGCTCACCCCCGACTTCGCGAGGATTCTCGATGACGATGCTGCCGCCCATCTCCTGCAGCAGATCGATAAGGCCGGCCCGGGTCGCATTGAGGCCGACATTGGAAATCGTGATCTGCGAGCCAGGTACCAGCAGCGCGGCGACGATCGGAAAGGCTGCGGACGAGGGGTCGCCCGGCACGATGATCGATTGCGGGCGAAGTTCGGCTTCACCCCTCAAGGTGATGATGCGGGTGCCCCCGGCTTCCACCTCCACCGTCAGGTCGGCGCCAAAGCCTGTGAGCATGCGCTCGCTATGGTCGCGAGTGGGGATTGGTTCTACGACGCGGGTGATGCCTGGCGCGTTCAGCCCTGCGAGCAGAATGGCCGACTTGACCTGGGCGGAGGCGACAGGAAGACGATAATCTAGCGGGACAGCCGGGCAGGCGCCGCGCATGGTGAGCGGCAGGCGATCGCCGGGGCTGCTGGTGAAGCTGGCGCCCATGCGGGAAAGCGGTTCAGTAACGCGGGCCATGGGGCGCTTGCTCAAGGAGGCATCGCCCACGAATGTCGCTGTGATCGCGTGGCTGGCGATCAGGCCCATGAGGAGGCGGGTCGACGTGCCACTATTCCCCATGTCGAGGGCGCCTGCGGGCTGGAGCAGGCCGCCGACGCCTACGCCATGAATGTGCCAGATGCCGTCTTCGTCGCGGCGAATGTCGGCGCCCATGGCGCGCATCGCGGCGGCTGTTGCCAGGACGTCCTCGCCCTCCAGCAGGCCTTCGACGCGGCTCTCCCCCACCGCGAGCGCGGACAGCATGAGCGAGCGGTGCGAGATGCTCTTGTCGCCGGGCACGGTCACGGAACCGGAAAGCGCGGGCGCTGCGGTGAAGGTCATGGGGCGGGGATAGTCGGAAGAAGATGTCACCGGAAATCCGTTGCGAAGAACTGAAAAATTGCGCACCGGCTTTTGACAGCGCCGTTTCGCTATGGCAAGGCGCCGTCTCTTCGCGGGCGACCCTGTCGTGCTGCGTAATATCCATTTTGAGCACTCGCGAGAAGGACAAGGCCGGACATGGTCAAGGCTGAATGGGGCACGAAGCGTACCTGCCCGAAATGCGCCACGCGCTTCTATGACCTGGGCAAGGAAGACCCGGTGACCTGCATCAACTGCGGTACGGCTTGGGAGCCTGAGCCGGTGCTGAAGTCGAAGCAGCCGCTGCCTTACGAGGAAGCGCCCAAGAAGGTGATCGAAACCGCCGACGGCGAGTTGGAGGCTGCGGACGACGATCTGGACATCGACCTGGACGTAGATGATGACGGCGACTCGCCGGATAACGACGTCGATCTCGGCGGCGACGATGATCTTGGCGTCGATGCCGGCGGCGACGACGGTGACGACGACAATTAAGTGAATTTTCTGCTTGCCAAGGAGGAAGCTGCCACCTAATGGCAGCGACCTCCGAGGCGCCGGACCCAACGGCGCCGAATTGGACTTGGGGCCTTAGCTCAGCTGGGAGAG
>NZ_ASTG01000008.1 GCF_000412635.1 Sphingobium bisphenolivorans | reverse complement strand
TCTCACCCAGATCGTCGCGCTATAGGGCGGTACCCTCAAGGGAAAGTTCGAACGGGCCGCATATGGCACGAGTGCCTATCGCGCTGGCTTCTGAGCGTTCCAATGGTCAAAATGCGGCTTCAGTTCGTCAGGTAGCTGACCATAAAACGCGGTGTCGAGCGGATAATGCGGCATGGTTTGCCAGACGGCGTTGAGTATCGCGATGCCCTGCTTGCGGTCCTTCGGTTTTTTCTGCGGGTTGCGCCCTGGTTTCTTTGCCATCCAAAGTTTTTGAAGAGCAAACCATCGTGGATCAGGGACCACCAGTCGCGCCGCTTCGCCGTCGCGCACGCCGACCACTCGATCGATCGGGCGACCGTTGAGAAGCCATTCCTGCTCGGCGAGAGGAACGGGGCGAGGCTTATCACGCGCAATCTGCCCGCCAATCCGACTGGGAGCCGACAGGACCTCAATTTCATAAGCTTTGGCATTGCGCGCCTGGAACGGTCGTTCGGCATTGACCGAATAGGTCATATCGACCTCCTTGAGGACCTTCCACAATGTCGGCCGGTCTTCATCGGCTTCGATCGCGGTCAGAGCCATATCGAAATCGAAAGTGGTGTCGGGGGCATCGCGTATGAAACCATTTGCCTCCAGCGCGTAGGCGACCAGCGCATTGGTTCCCACGACCATCGCCTGTTCACCTAAAAAGCGCATGCGATCCGCTTCGCGCAGAATCTTGCCCGCTTCCACCGGAAGCATAGGAAGACGCAGCGCACGGTAGAGGCTCCCTTGTTCTTTGAGGGTGGCCTTGCTCTGCGCAAGACGGTCCTTCAGTTCAGCCTTTTCAGCCTTATATTGGTCGAACCGTAGCTGTTTTCCGGGGTCGAGCAATCCCCTGCTTTTCATATTCCCGAGCCGGTCGGTCACTTCGTAGAGATATTCCCGCCCGGAGACCTCCTTGATCCGCATGTTATAAGGCATGTCATTGAGCGTACGCAGGGCCTCCATCCAGACCTGATAAGCCTGCTCGAGATTGACGATCACCCGTGCCTGTTCGTCAGAGAAGGATTGAATCGTCATGGATTTACCCTGCAAATTCTAGATTGTCTGCATATGCGGGGTAAATATAGATATTGCAACGTTTACCCAGCGATCTTCGAATGTTGCCATATGCAGGGTAAATTCGATTCTCGGTTAATTCGCTGCGCCGCCTGTCGGATCAGGAAACGCTCGGTGGTGGGGTAGGAGGCGTCGCCTTGCGACCGCCGCCAGCTCACCCCATGCCGATGACGTTTCTCTTGGGCTATCGGGCAGCTTCGCGGTTCTTCAAGCGCCAAAAGGCACTCCTGTCTGTGAACTGCAAGCCGCCCATCACGCGGTAGCCTGAGCGTTCGTAAATTTGCCCGGCGGCTACGCGCCACTCCCGGTCGTTCCCGCCTTGAAATGACGAGCCTGAAACCTGCCGCTCGTTCCGGCCCGATACAAGTGCCGGCATGGCAAGCAGGCCGCATTATTCCAACCGCATTGGCTCGCTGAATCTATCCACGCAGGACGGGCAAACGCTCCAAAGGCGGTGTTCCCCGGATCTGTCGTTACTCAGCCGCCTGCAATTCCGGCTGGAGGGCCGGATCATTTGCATGGGCCTCCCATTTATGAAGAGGAGGCTTTTTGACGGATTTTCTGGCCTTGGGAGATCGCGAGCCCAGCCAGACATGGCTGCTGATTGTGGCGATGCTGGTGAGGCCGCCGATCCAGTGAATGGTGCTGGCCCAGCCACGGATGATGTCATCGGGAATATAATAGAGCCCATAGCCGGTCAGCGCCATGAACAGCACGATCGCGGCCGTGGCATAGCCGCTCTTCCGGCTTCGCTTGCCCAAAAGGCCAAGACGCACATGGACCGGGAGCATCGCGCCGATCGACACCAGGAAAGCAAAGCAGGCAAATCCATGAATCATCAGCACCTTGGCTTGCCAGGGGCTGTGCTCAGGGCCGAACTCTCCCTCGATGCGGACGAAATATTCGAAGACCAGCCAGCAGATCCCGGCGGTCGCGAGTAGTGTGAAGCTCGTGTAAAGAGCCCGTTTTTGCCACATCGGAAGGCGGGTGGAAAATTGGGGTGCGCGCCTGCTCATGGTGCCGGATGCCTCGAATCATAGGGGATGATGCGCCCGTCGCGGAATATGCGAAGGGCCGTTGCGTCAGCCTGACGCAGGCAATGGCGAGCATGGGGACTGTCCGCCATAAGGATCTTTGTCAACGCGTCGGCGTCCATTGCGGAACTTGCCTCAACGCTGATCGATGCCAGCATGGGTGAAGCGCCCGCCAGATGCTTCGAACCGATAGCTGTGGCTTCACCATGGTCGGCGCTTGTGGCCAGGGCGGCATTGAGCAGCTCAACCGTGCCCAGCGGCAACCGCGATCCGGGAGCGGCAATGGTGATGCTCCAGGGCGACGAACCAAAGGCCCTGATGTCGCCTCCTGCATTGACGAGCCCGCAAGAGGCGCCCGCTGTGCGCATCGCGATGACCGCACGGTCCACGGCAAAGCCCTTGGCGATGCCTCCCAGATCAAGGCGAAGGGGACGCGCCAGACGCACGGATCGCTCGTCCAGCTCGACATCGCGCCAGTTCGCGTGGTGGTCGGCCGATGGCAGGCTGTCGTCTTGCGGCAGCAATCCGCGCGCTGCCATGAGCCTGCCCAGCGTCGGATCGAAGGAGCCTGCGCTTTCCTTTGCCCAGAACAGGGCCCGGTCGAGTACCGTCGCGGTCAGCGCGCTTATGGCAACCGGCTGTCGGTGAGCGAGCCGACTGATGGCGGCAAGTTCGCTGCTGTCATCATGCGCGCTCAGCAACTGTTGTACTTCAGCGATTGCCGCGAAACCTGCGGCAATCGCGTCCATGCAGGGCGCGCTGATCTCGACATAGGTCCCGAGCAGCGGCCGACAGCGCCGGACAAGCTTATCCCTGATGGGCAAGGACAACATTATAGGTCGCCAACAGACGCTTCACTCCGTCCGTGACATGCCGGCAGGAAAGCGTCGCTCCCGAGATATTCTTGATGTCCTTGTCGAGTTGCAGCGTGGCGCCATTGCGCTTGCCGGCGAACTGGGCGCGCCATTTGGGATTGCGGATCTGATCGCCATAGCTTTCCCGATAGTCCATGATCTCGACCGAACGCACGGCGCCCGAAGCGTCGAGCGCGACGGCGAAGGTGATATATTCATGCTTGCCGACCACCTGATCGACGATCAGCCAGCCACCGCGGGCGGACCGCCAGGCCTTCAGCTGGCGGTTGAGCGGTGATACGCCGCTGGCCTTACGGATCGCGACAACGTCCGTGTTGCTCAGCGTGCGGAACGCGGGCGTCAGCGTCTCGCCGGGGAACATCAGGGCCTGCGCCTGCTCGACGGTGAGATAGGTGGCCGCATGGGCCGGCGGCGCGACCAGCGCCACCGGAACCAGCGCCAGCAAAGATGCGCGGGGTGCCGACATCAAAACACCCTCCCGACCTTCAGGCGGATGCCATCCCACCTTGTATGTTCGTCGCCATAGATGCGGCCATTGACGATATTGTCGCGCTGCTCGTCATTATAGCCCTTGGCATGGATCTGGTAGAGCGCGGAGAGGGTGAAGAACCATTTCTGGTTCGCATAATGGATGTTCGGGCCTACGAAATGGGCCGTATGCTCCTGGCTGCCATGGCCGAGCGTGTAGCCGACAAATTCATTATGGTTGCGATATTCGAGGCCAAAGGACCAGTTCGGGCGGAAGCGGTAGGAAGCGCCCGCATCGAATTCCAGCTGGGTCGCCTTTTCGGTTTCCCCGTCCTGATGCTCACGCTCGAACTCGACAAAGGCGTTGGCGGCGAGCACCAGACGGTCATCGAGGAAATTCTTCTGCGCGATCACCTTCAATTCGATCGCTCGTTCGTGCGGGCCGATCTCCGGCTCGACATAGAAGGCGAGGCCGAAGGGCTTCTTATAGGGGCTCATCACCCGCCAGATCATCTCGGCCGATACGGTGTCGAAGCGGAACCGATTGTAAGGGCGCGCCGGATCATGGGCGGGCGGAATGTCCAGACCCTCGGTGGTTCCGGCGACGCTGTTCCGGTTCGCGGAGATGTAGCTGCTGTTCAGATAACCGGCGATCTGGAAATTGTCGGTGATGCCATGCTCGACCTCGGTGCGCAGCTTGACGTCATGGAAATGGCCATTGGCCTGTCCCTCGCGCAGGGTGACCCACTGTTCGATCTCGGTCTTGCCCTTGGGCATGACATCGGTCGTGTAAACATAGCCGAAGAGTGGTTCACCAGCCATGGCCGGGCCTGAAAAAGCCATGGCCCCGACCAAGGCAGCGGCACTTCCTATCCTCTTTCCCATCATATGCGACCCCTTTGATGCAAATGCTAACAGTTCTCATTTGCGCCGCTAACGCTTTGCTATAGAGTCGGTCCATCACGGAATGGCAACATTGGGAAATTGTATAGAAATGGTAATCCATGCGTCATCCCGATGGGGACATCCGTGCGGCGTCGGGGGCAGGCCATGAAAATGCTGCTGGTGGAGGATGATCGGCAACAACGCGACTATGTGGCGCGGGGCCTGCGGGAAATGGGGCATCAGGTTGCATGTTTCGGCGACGGGACGGAGGCGATCAGCGTGGTTCTGACGGGCGGTTTCGATGTGCTGATCTTCGACAGGATGCTACCCAGCCTGGACGGTCTTACCCTGTTGCGCATGATACGGTCACAGGGATGCCAGACGCCCACGCTACTGCTGACGGCCATGTCGGCCATCGAGGATCGAGTTGACGGGCTGGAGGCGGGAGCGGACGATTACCTCGTCAAACCCTTTGCCTTTGTGGAACTGGTCGCGCGCCTCAACGCGCTGGGCCGGCGTTCCCCATCCTGCGAAACCGTGACGATGCTGGAGGCGGGCGGCATCAGCATGAACCTGCTGCGCCGCGAGGTGCGCCGGGGCAACCGGACCATCGACCTTCAACCTCGCGAATATAGCCTGTTGGAGCAGTTGCTCCGCAACGCCGATCGGGTCGTGACGCGGACGATGCTGCTCGACCGAGTCTGGAATTTCGGCTTCGATCCGAAGACCAACATCGTCGAGACGCATATGAGCAGGCTGAGAGCCAAGCTCAACGAAGGTTTCGGCAATGATGCGATCCGAACCATTCGCGGCGCCGGCTATATGATCGACAGCAGTGCCTCCTAGGTTCATGCCCCGATCCATCAGGGGATTGTCATTGAGTGTGGCACTGGCGTCTGGGTTGATAGTCACACTGCTGGGTCTCGCCACCTACGTCTTCGTGCATGAGGAGATCGAACGCCAGATCAACCAGCGGATCAGGATCGAGGCCGATGTCCTGCTTGCCCATCACCGGCAGCACGGCTTTGCCGCGCTGGTCGATCTGGTCAATACCCTCGATCATCGTCCCGGGCCGGAAGATGAAAGCTATCTGGAGGGGGCCGACAGCAGGGGGCGAGATATGGGCTATATCGTGACCGATGCCTCCGGACGGCGCAGAGCGGGATCGCTGAAAGCCAGCGTGCCGCGGTCTGGATGGAGCGAGTTCGTTCCCTTTCGCGCTGCCGATGGGACGTCCGCCATGGCCCAGGCCATCAACACCCCGCTGCCCGGCGGCGGGCGCCTCGTTGTCGCGGCCGACCGGGCGATAGTCGATCAGATGGACCTTCAACTGCTTGCGCTGTTTCTTTGCGCCTTTGCACTGATATTGGCGGTGGGCACCGCAGCTGTGGTCGGCTTGGGCCGGCTTGTCGGGGCGCGTCTTTCGACCATGGAGGATTCGGCGGAAGCGATCATGGCCGGAGATCTGTCGCGCCGCATGCCCCACAATGGATCGGGCGAGGAATTTGATCGGCTGGCCATGATCCTGAACAGCATGCTCGATCGCATCCAGTCGCTGATGGATAATCTGAGGCAGGTGTCTTGTGACATAGCCCATGATCTGCGGACGCCGCTCAGCCGCCTGCGCGGGCGGTTGGAAGAGGTGGAGCGAACAGCCGCAGAGCCGTTGCAGCAGGAACGACTCATCCTGGCCATCAGGGAAGCCGATGATCTGCTCAATCTCTTCTCATCCATCCTTGCCATATCCGAGATTGAAGGCCGGTCGGTTCGCAGCCGCTTTCAGGCGGTGGATCTGGCCGAAACGATCAGGGAAATAGCGGAGGCATTTCGCCCGGCCTTCGATCAGGCAGGCAAGTCGCTCATGCTGGAGATTGCCCCGGCGACTATTCTCGGAGATCGGCAACTCATCCAGCGATGTCTAGCCAATCTACTGGACAATGTGCTGGCTCACACTTCGCCCGGCACGGCAGCGACGATTGCGATGGAAAAACGCGATAAAGGGATCGCGCTGCTCATCACCGACAATGGACCGGGCATTCCCGATGAGGATCGCGAACGGGTTTTTCGCCGCTTTGCGCGGCTTGACCGAAGCCGATCAACATCGGGCTACGGCCTAGGTCTCAATATGGTGGCGGCCATTGCCGTCGCCCACGATGCGCATGTCCGGATTCTGCCCACGGCTGCTGGCATGACCGTCGAAATCGTCTTTCCAGCCGGAGAGCGCAGAGCCTGAGATTTATCCGTTTAACTGTCTATCAATCGTCGTCGTCATCATCATGGTGGTGACGCCAATGCCGGTCATAATCGCGATACCCGCGATAGCCGCGTCTGTCATAATAACGCGGGTAGCCATCATAATAGTAATAATATGACCGATAATGAGGCCGATAATATCTCTCTCGGTAATAATAATCGTCGTCATAATAATGGCGCGACCGATCGGAAGCTATGGCCGCACCAATCGCGAGGCCGACAATCCCTGCGCTCAAGGCAACCGCCGTGTCATCGTCATAGTGACGGGAATAATAGCGATGATGGTCGCGCGCCTCGGCGGGCGTCGCGCTGATCGGCATGGACGCCGCTAGCACCAGGCCCAAGGCTGCATTGCGGAGGATTTTCATCTCCAGCCTCCTACTCCTTGCTCAGTCTACTTTCCGCGGAAGGGATCGTTTGTCATTCAAGCACAGGCGCGCTGAACTCGATCTGAACCCTGCCTGTGTTGCGGGGACGTGGATGGCCTGCGGCCCCACGCCCCCATATCCTCCCGCCACTGGAGGAAAATGCCGATATTATTCAGCAGCCGGAGTTCCGGTCGACCTCTCGGCCCAGCAATGCGCCCGCGCCCGCGCCGATGATGGTTCCCGGCGCGCGATCGCCATAACGATCGACCGAACGGCCCAGCAGCGCACCGGCCGCGCCACCGATCAACAAGCCCGTCGTCCCGCTGCCGCCACAGCGACGGCGCCGATCATCGCGATAATAGCGCCGTGGTTCGGAATAGCGCGGGCGACGATAGTCCCGTTCCTCATAATAGCTGCGGCGGTAACGGGGACGATCATCGTCGTCATCGTCGTCGCCTTCCTCATGATATTCTTCACGATACCAGCTGCGCCCGCCATCGTGGGCATGGGCCAGAGAAGGCAATCCGGCCAGCATCGAAGCGGCCAAGGATAGTGCCAACAGGGGCTTGCGTATCATTTTTATCTCCTCCTCAGACGACCCTTCGTCTCCACGGGAGAGGTTATTGCTGCAGATGTCTGGCGCGTTTCTGAACAGCAAAGTCAGCCATTGTTCAGCAAGACAGCTTGTTGACAGCTCGCAGGGTCGCAATTATGCGACCGCCTCGCAATATCATCTTTATCGCAAATTGTATCAGCAGGGGTTCTGAATGGTTCGGGAGAGGTCCATATTTCCGCGATTTTTGGCGGGTCGCTTGCATGCTGCCGTGGCGCTTGGCGCGGTGGCTCTGTCCTCGCAGGCCCATGCCGATGAAGCGGAGCGATCCGACATCATCGTCACGGCAGACCGCCTTGATTATACGCCGAAACAGGTCAGCGCGGTGAAGATCGACGCGCCGCTGAAGGATATTCCCCAGACCGTCGATGTCGTGACGGAAGCGGTCATGCGCGACCAGCGCGCCCTCTCCATGCAGGATGTGCTCAAGAATGTCCCCGGCGTCGGCTTCTCGCATGGCGATGGTCAGCGCGACCAGGTATCGATCCGTGGCTTTTCCGCCATCGCCGACCAGTTCGTGGACGGGCTGCGCGATGACGCGCTCTATTTCCGCGACCTTTCGAATATCGAGCGAGTGGAGGTCATCAAGGGGCCCGCGTCGGTCCTATTCGGCCGGGGGTCTTCGGGCGGCCTCATCAACCGTGTGACCAAGAAGCCGGGCGTCAATCTGGGCGAGATCGGCATCAGCTATGGCAGCTGGGACGACCGTCGCGCCGAAGCCGACATCGGCATCGCGCCCGAAGGCAGCATCGCAGCCTTTCGCCTGACCGGCGCCATCGAGCGCGCCGATGGTTTCCGCAGCCAGCAGTTCCTGCGCCGCGAGACGATTGCGCCGTCGGTATCGCTCAAGCTCAGCGATCGGACGCAATTGCTGGTCCAGGGCGACTATCTGCGCGACCGGCGCGTGACAGACTTCGGTATCCCCGCTTTTCAGGGGCGCCCGGTCGATGTGCCACGCTCCACTTATTATGGTTCGGCCAACGCACGGAAGGATGATTACAGCCAGTCGAAAGTCTATTCGGGCACGGTCACGCTGACCCACCGGATCGATGACGATACCAGTATCCGCAATGCCTTGCGCTATTATGACTATCGGCTCGACCGGCAGAACACGCTGGTCGGCTCGGTCAACGAGGTAGCGCGGACCGCGTCGCTCAACCGCTCGGCCCTGGATCGCAACGAACATGGCTGGTTCGATCAGTTGGAACTGATGCGTAAGGTGCGCTTCGCCGGCATGGAGCATCAACTGCTCTTCGGTGTCGAGGTCGGGCGGCAGATCAAGGATGTCGCGACCTATTCTCGCAACGGCATCGCGACCGTCGATCTGTTCAACCCGGTCCTGCCTGTCATCACGACCAACGGCAGCCTGACTGCCGACAATCGCGGCACCTTCGATACGCTGGGCTATTATGTGCAGGATCTGGTGTCGATCGGCGAACATCTGAAGGCGCTGGTCGGCGCACGCTATGACCGGTTCAAGCAGGCCACGGACGATCATCTGCCCGGCCGTTCCGACCTGTCCCGCACCGACACCAAGGGCAGCCCGCGCGCTGGTCTCGTCTGGCAGCCGACGGAGAGCCAGTCCTACTATGTCTCCTGGAGCCGTTCCTTTCAGCCGTCGGGCGAAGCCTTCTCCATTGCGGCCAACAATGCCGACATCGCGCCGGAAAAGACCGAGAACAAGGAAGCGGGCGCCAAGTTCAATTTCCTCGACGGCCGGATCGTAACCACCATTTCGGCGTTCAATCTGCGCCGTTCGGGGATCAAGGCTGCCAATCCTGCCGCTCCGACCGTGCTCATCCCTATCGGTGTACAGCGCACGCGCGGCATCGAACTGTCGGGCACGGTCAATCTGGAAAATGGCTGGCGGGCGATCCTGGGCTATGCCTATCTGGATGCCAAGATCGCGGACTCGGCCAATGCGGCGCTGATCGGCAAGCGCGCCACCATTACGCCACGCCATGCCGCCAATGCGTGGATTGCCAAGGATTTCAGTGACAGCTTCGGCCTGGGCGCGGGCGGCAACTATGTCAGCAACCGTTTCGCTGATCCGGCCAACACCGTGACGCTGCCGAGCTATTTCACGGCGGATGCGATGGCATGGTATCGGCTGGGTCCGATCACCGCGCAGGTCAACGTGACCAATATCTTCGATAAACATTATATTGTGTCGGGCCATGGCACGAGCGCCAACCTCAACCTGCCCGGTGCGCCACGTGCCGCCATGCTGACGCTGCGCTATAATTTCATGGGCGGGAGGGATTAGGCTCTCGGCGGCATTTCCGAAAAATAGGGCCGGCCATCTGGCCGGCCCAGTGAAGAAACTTGGAGATGCCAAGCCTCTCGGGTCGCACTCACCATTTCCTCCAACATGTCCAATTCGGATTGGATGAACTGGACATTAACTCTCATTTTCGAGCGGGCGCTGGCGGTGCTGCTGCTCGTCCTTTTGCATCCTGTCGTACCGACATGGACTATCTCGCCTGGTACGGGCAGCCATGCAGATGTTTTTTGTCTATGTGGGAGCGCCTTGGCGGAGATCGCTGGCTCACGACCATATCTGTCGTAGCTAAGCCTCGCGACAGCTCACTCTCCGGTTTCAATGGCGCGCGAAGACCCTCGTGCCGCCCGCGCCAAAGGCGGTGACGACATAGTGTTGGGGGGGCTGGCCCGGCACTTCCATTCCGGGAGAGCCAAGGGGCATTCCGGAGACAGCAAGACCGGACACACCCCTGGGGCGCTGAGCAAGGACGCGCTTCATGTCTGTGATCGGAACATGGCCTTCGAACACCATGCCGTCGATCACGGCGGTGTGGCAGGACACGAGCGTTGTCGGAACCCCACGCGCCTTCTGAAAAGCGCCTCTCGCCTGATCGTCGATCATGGTTACGCGGCGGCCGAACTGGGCCTGGACCTGCGCAGCCCATTTCTCGCAGCAGCCGCAGCCCGGATCGCGATGCACGATGATCGGCGTGGCCGCGCTGGCTGCGGTCGAAAGCAGCATCACTGTCGCTGCAATCAGCTGACGTTTCATAGTTCGAACTTTCCTTGCCTGATTCTCCATACGCGCATGATCACGCGACCCCTCAATCTGACACTTTTACGGGTTTGAATTTCTGACGAAACCTTTGGATATGGCCGTTGAAATCTGAACATCACTGGCACTTCGTCGCAGCGAGGGGCCAGACCGGCATCATCGACAATTGTGTAACCGCGCCAGTCATTAGGATATAGTGGATAGTCAGGGCTTGGGTGTCCCTCCATCACCATGGTTATTATGATGCCCGTGGCCGTGGTGCATGAAGAGATGCATTGCGGGGCAGGCCAGAAAGAGAAGATAGGGAGCCAGTCCAAAAATATGTCCCGAATGCTCGCGCGCCGCGTAGGACAGCAGTCCGGCCAGAACGGCAACCGCGAACATGACCGCCATATTGCTGGTTTTTGACATCATATCGCCTCTTGCACCAGCAAACAGCGTGAATCACATCAGCGCTGCAAAGGGAACGCGCATGAAATTATCTTCGCGCACGACAACCGACAGATTGGCGAAAAGGCGCAGCCAAGCGTCGCGGAATGCAAGGATGCGTGCATGTCTGCAAAGGCCGCGAAGCTGGCAGTAGCGCTAGTTATACCTTTCCGCACGAACCAGCGCGAGGCGATTGCCCTCTTGTGGCGAGCCATCGGCAATGAACTTGATGTCGGAAACCAGTACTGCAGTGTTTCGGAGATCATCCCATCGACTTTGCTCCTCCACGCCTGGGATCCGCCTTGCGACAGATCAAGAATGGCGCAAGGTTATTTTTCCCCAGATCTCGTGGTCTGGCGGTCGATGATCGGTTTCTCCCCTTTTTCCTTATAGATCGACATCGACCGGGATCGAACCTGTCCGTCGTTGCGTACATGCGTGTTCGTCATGGAACGGGCCCGTTCGTCTTCATCCCGTGCCGTCGCTACGGAGCGTTGACGCGCCATGTTATCGTTGAATTTAGCCCGGGAATCCGTCGTTGCGGTGCCGCCATCTGCCGCCGTCGCGTTGCCGCCACCCGATACGCCGACACTATTCGGATCAGTGTTGCCGGAGCCGTAAGTTCCTGCCGAAACATCCCCCGTGGAAGGCGTCGAGGACTGCGAGCCGGCCGTCGTAGTCTGCGACGATGCAGCGGTCGCGCTGACAAGAAGTGACGCTCCGATCAAAAATGCTGAAAATGGTTTCATTATTCTTTCCTTTCCGGCCGTTCGTCGATCATTATCCGGCATCCTTCCGGGCCATTTGTCACCTGCACAGAGCGGCGATTGCCGTCTGCTTCGGTTGAAGTGCTGGCAGAGGATGATGCTGCGGAATGACCGCCCGATGAAGAGGAGGCGTAGACATGCGAAGATGCGCGCTCGCCTGATGATAAGCTGCTGGCGGAGGCGCCCTGCCCAACCTCGCGGACGGTTGAGGTTTCGACATGACCATCAGCGAAGATATGGGTCTGAAGACAGGTTTCTCGCCCCGGTTGGATGCTTGAAGCAGCAGCGACTATCATAATGATTGGTGCCATGATGGCCTCTCTTGGGGAGGAGACCTCTCCTCCCCGACAATCAATATCAGCGGGAAGGGTTGACGGAGTCCGCCGTTGAATCGCCGTAAACCTCGCCCGTCGAACCGTTGCGGTCGGTCGATCCATAGGCGTCGATCGAAGTGGAGGTGCTTTGCGATCCGGTGCCGCTGGCGGAACCACCTGCCGATACGCCGCCGGTTGCTCGGTTGCGGTCGGTATAAATGGTTCCAGAGCCATAGGTCGACGCCGAGTTTGACGTGGCGGAACCACGGCGGTCTTCATGTTTATGGCGCCTTTTCTCCTGCTTGTCGCTAACGCGATCATTTGTTCCGGCGGTGGTCCCGCCGGCCACCGATCCGTCGCGCGTCGAAGCAGCGGTGCCGCCGCCGGCCGTCGTCTGTGCAATGGCGCTCGTTCCGAGCATGCCGGCAGCAGCCAGCGATGCGATGATAACTCCATGTCGCATGATCGTCTCTCCTATAGTCGTTGAACGTTTCCAAGTGCATTGCACATGGTGGGGACCTAACAGCGGTGAGACCAAAGAAGTTCAACGCCTTATCGCGCGTAGTGCATCGGTCTGACTTTTCTAAATCCAGGATGAACGGGTGCTATGGCGCAGTTCGCGTGCGCTTCGCTTGAGGACAGGGAAACGGAGTGCCGGACAGAAAAGGTCCGCACATGACAGCTCATCGGCACTCGGGCGTAGGAACAAGGGGTTGAAACGGATCGTTTAGCGCGCTGCAACGAATGGAGGATCAGATGGTGGATGTTCGGACAGACCGCGACGGTGACAGGGTTGTGGTGAAGCGTGGCGGCGGCGGCAGAACGATCGCCATCGTCTTGATCTTGGTGTTGGCTGTGGTCGGCATTCTGTTCGCAACCGGCTTCTGGAAAGCGGATGTGTCAGGCGGTGATATGCCTGAAGTGAGCGTAAAGGGCGGGGAAGTGCCTAAGGTCGATGTCGACTCCAAGGAGGTGGTCGTCGGCACTAAGAAGGAGCAGATTGACGTTCCTACGGTCGGGGTCAAGGATAACGGCGAAGACTGACCGTTGATCGAGGAGGGCATCCGCCGATCGCCTCTATTTCATTCGCTCGCTGTGAACGCGCGAATTGCAAGAATTCCAGACAGAGACCGAGGCCGTTGAGGCTTACAGCATCGCGGTTGAACATAGCCGCGATTGCGCCATCGTGCAGAAGAAGCTGGGCGCACTCTGAACATATCCGCTCAACCTTTCTTCTCTGGGCGAATGAACTAATTGTGAAATCAAGCATTTACCTCGTCGCAGATACCGCTGCATGACTTGATGACCTCGCCTAGATAGCCTAGGCGAGGTCATCCTTGTATCGATGGCCACATGTTAACTAACTGAGGTTACTCAATTTTTCTCCAAATGATTACTTTAGTTATATGGTCGAGCTAGCTGATCGATGGTTTAGTGGCTCTGCAGGTTCGCCTGCATTGCGACCCAAACTGGCCCCGCCTTCTCTGAGGCGGGGCTTTTTGCATTTCCGGTCGATTCAATTTGACGCCGATGGATGGACCTCGCGGTGCCTCAGCGGGGGAAGCGAGGCACCGCGAGCGCGGCCGCAAGGGCCCCTCTCCAGCAAGGAGACGGGGCGAGTTTGGGTCGCACTTCTCAGATGTGTATCGTGAGCGACGCATTCAATTGCCCGAAAGCAGTAGCCGAAAAAGGAACCGAAAAGAGAGTCAGGAGTATATCGGACGCTGCTTTCAGCAGCATTGCGACGCCGCCTCAACAAGCTTCGGTCTTTTGCCCCCCCCCGCGAATAGAAGCATGTTGAGGCGGCTCATCCATTTTCGGCATCGGTGCACTGCATGAGCAGCAACCCTGTGTAGTTGTGATGACCGGATCATCTCGCATCCGATCCAACAAAGCGTGACCTGCCATTCCATCTGTCGCGCAGCCTGCAACCTGGAGCTAGCAGCACGACATTCATCGGAGCATGGCAGCTTTCCTGAGTCCCTTGCCGCTAAGCCGCCATTCGGGAATCGGCCAAAGCCGGTCGCCCAGAGGTGTTTGGCTACCGCAGAAAGAAGGCGAACAAGGGGTCACGATCGCTCGGAAGGATTGCTGCCGAAAGGCCTGTTGACGATGGCCAGGACTTCTTGGGCTGCAAAGATCCGGTTGCGACTGTAGCCGGTCCGCTCCGACAAGATGCCTGCCTCCATCAGTTGGTTAATTGCGGAAAGGGCCTGCGGTCGCGATACTCCAAGTTTCTGAGCCAGCCGCTTCATAGTGACGACGGGATAGTCGCTAAGGAGGTCCAGTGCCCGCAGTGCAGCGGAGTTCGATCGGAACTTCCTTCGCCCGCGCCACTGTTCCTTCAAGGCATTCAACCCATCCCGCGTTGCGAAGAGTTCTTCCACCGTTCCAGTTATGGCATCGGACAGATAGCCAACGAGCGGTCCCCATTCGAGCCGTTGTTGAGCGATTTTGAGGCCCGAATAATAGCCGTCGCGGTTTGCGGCGATATAGGGTGCGAGATAGAGCGGCACCTGCCCTTCCGCTGCCATCATCATCGGCAGCAAAAGGCGGCCAACACGACCGTTGCCGTCTCGGAAGGGGTGTACCGCTTCGAAATGCGCATGGGCAATCGCCATGCGGGTGATCAGGCTCTGCGTCATCGCCTGCATGCCTTCGCAGCGCATATAGGCGGCCGTATCCTCAAGGCAGGCCCCCACCTGCCCAGGTGGCGCCGGATTATAGGTCGATGTCGAAATATGACCCGTACCGCCGATCCAGACCACGATATTGCGCAGCGCCCCTGCCGAATCAGGATATTCCGGGTCGTGCTGCATCGCCTCGTGGTGGAGTTCCTGGATCATCTGCACTGTAAAGATGTCGATGCCCTCGGCTGCAGCACGAGGCAGGAGGCGATCGAGGGTCAGCGCATAGTCCCGTACCTGACGGGCGGCGTCGCGCGCGTCGTCATCCTCTTCCTCGATTGTCAGGAGTTCGTCGAGCGTGCTGTTCGTGCCTTCAATGGCCGAGCTGTCGACTGCTTCGCGACGGCTCAGCGTACGGCTGATAATATAGGGGTCCGGCAGGCTCGCCGCGAGGGCTTCGGCACGTCCGAGCATAGCGAGCGCTCGTTCATGTGCGGGCTGCGCTGATCCCAGCGGCAGGGCTGATTCTGGAGGCGGAAGCGGCACGACACCATAGTGACTGGCATGAGGTTCAGGATAACGGACAAGCCGCTCGCGAACTGCATGCGCGAGATTGTTTCTGTTCATTAACCCTTACCATAAGACCTTAAAACATAGCCATAGTAAGTTTTAATGACAAAAACCTCAATAAGAGAAGGCGTGCAATGCGCTTAATAAGGGATTCACCCGGAAACTGCCTCAATGCCGGCACCTTTCACCTCCGACATATCCGGACGCATCACGGTCTTAGCCGCCAGGGACGTCTTCATCGTTCATCACAACATCCTTCCATCGGGAAGACTCTTATAATTTCCTTTGCCCTTTTAGACCAATAGCTGATCGTCCAGATATTGCCGAGTGACAAAAAGGTCCGCGACATTGCCCCAATGGCACCTAAACGCCTCCAGAGTGCGCGGCGCGGCCTAACATATTCATCACGCGATCTGCACCAGCCTTGCTGGAGACCGCACAAACGATTGGCGACTCGCCGCCTAGCATGGGATGGGGGTGGCGCATGAACTCATGCAAGTTCGATGCATCGGCGCAATTGGACGATGCAAATTCAAGAACCCGCAAAATTCGTTCCGCGACGATCTGTCGGCTGCCAACTTCATTTCCAACCGGAGGACCGAAATCAATCTCGTCCGGCAGTTTTCTGGGCCGATGTTGGCGATCAACTCATCGAGCAAATTCCGTTTTTCGTCAGCCATTGCGTCACTCCTCCATTCGTCCAACGTGCCTCAATGTCGCTGTTCATGCAGAAGCCGATCACTGCCCGGTAATCGCGACTTCCTCCAAAATGGCCTCGGTTAGCAGGGGCGAAGATCTGACAAGCTGCTGCAGTTCGCGTATCGCACCATCTTCTAGCCCATGCGCATATTCACCGTCTGCCCAAGGACGACCAACGTGGCCGGGAGAAGGTACGAAAAAACATATCGCACCGCTGTCGTTAGTCAAAATCTGCACACCATAATGTGCGAGCCTTTCCATAAGGAGACGGGCAAGCGTCTTATGCGTTTCTGCGCTTTGTCTAAAGTTGTTCACGTTCTGTTTACTCGTTGATTCTGAACCAATATCTTCTCCACTGGATCTGAATAGGCCGCGCGACAAATTTGGACGCAGCAGAATTCTTCCAGGCCGCTGTCCAGTGCTCGACATTCCTGTCTCACACGCCCGAGAGCAAAGCGGGCATGCAAACGAAAGGGCGCGCCGAAACCGCCGCGCCCTTCCTTTGCTAGTGCGTTGTGTCAGAAGCCGAAGCTAATGCCACCCCGAACCTGGCCGATCGAGTTGTGGCCACCGAAGCCATAACCGCCGGAGAGGAACAGGTTGACGCGCTTGTTGACCGAGGCATCGACGCCCAGTTCGATCAGGCCGTTACCGTCCGGATCAACACCCTTCAGGCGGAACGCATCGCCGCCGCCCAGATACTGGACCGTGCGGTCGCTGCCGATGTTGCCCTGGAAGCTGTACTGCACCTTGGCGTAGGGACGGTAGGCGATGCCATCGGCATCACCCAGCAGGGCTCCCGCCTTGACACCCAGCACCGGCGAGAAGACCGTCTTCGATGCGTCGTCGACACGCAGGCCGATGCCCGCGCCGCCTTCTTCGGTGAAGCCGTTCATCGACCAGCGACGCAGCGCCAGCTTACCGTAGGGCGTCACAACCAGGCTGCCGCCGGCAGCGAAGTCATAGCCCAGCTCGATGCTCGCATCCAGTTGCTTGCCCTTGAAGTCGCCCTTGATCGTGCGAGCCAGCAGGGTCAGGTCACGTTCGACTTCGAACTTCGAGAAGCCGTATGCGAACTGGAAGCTGCCGTAGAAGGGGCCGAAGCCCTGGGTCGCATAGGCACCGATCGTGTAGGTGCGAACCTGCGCTTCTTCCGGCGACCCCTGAGCGGTCACATCATGCTGGCCATAGCCAAAGCCGATGCCGAAGGCACCATCGTCCTGATAGGCGACGTCGATACCGAACGCACCACCATAGCTGTTGGTCTTGATCTTCGACGCGCCCGACTTGGTGCCGCCCGTCTTGGCGAAGTTCGCCGAGGGGTTGAACCAGAGCTGGGTGCCCAGCGCCTCACCATAGCTGCGACGAGCGGCCAGGCGGTTGACGGTGGTGTTGAAGACCGCGTTCTGATCGACAGCGGCAAGCGAACCGTAGATCTCAGCCGAGGAAAGCTCGTTGAAAACCTGCGCCGCCTGTGCGCTGTTCAGGCGCCAATCAAGCCCAGCAGCGATGTTGGCGATGTCCTGAGCATTGGCGATCTCCGTCACCGTCGCAAAGCCGTTGCCGCCAGCGGCGTCGGTCTTCACCCGGGCGATGACATCGGCCAGAGCGCTGTCAAGGCCCACTGCGGCCGAAGCCGCATTGGCATTGGTCGCGCCGGTGGCGTAGCTCTTGCGGGTCGCCTCGATCGATACCGTCTTGGCCGTCGCGTCATGCTTCAGGCCGAAGGTGACGAAGGGCGAAGCGAGCGATGAAGCGGCCGTCGCCGTGACATCCCCGGTGCCGGTGTAGGTGAAGAGCGTATAGCCGTCACCCGTCGAATAGAGGCTGTCCTTCGACACCGTCACCGCGACCTTGCCGGCCAGGTTCAGGTTGCCATCCACCGAGACCGAAGACGGGGTCGAGAAGACGCCGGCATTGGTCGGAGTGGTGAAGTAAGGGACGTTCACACCACCGGTGATCGGGCCCAACACCTCAGGCGAGGAACCGGCATTGCCGACCGACAGGTTGCCGAAACGAACCAGCGAGGGGTTGACACCCACTACCGTCGTGCCGCTGGCGCTCTGGTTGTAGTTGCCCTGCTGGTGGATTTCGATGCCCTTGATCGCTTCCGGACCCGGAGTGACGATGCTGTTACCGACGGTCTGAACGAAGGTCGGTGCACGACGCCCAAGGACAAGGGTGGCATCATTATTGATGTTGCCCTTGATGCCGAACACGGCGTCGTCCGAGCCCACGACATCCAGCTGAACTTCACCCGCCTTCACGTTGAAGTTGTTGACGTCGAGCGTCCAGGCAGCCGGGGTCGCGCCTTCCGCCGGGACATATTCGGCGCCAGTGACGACGAAAGTGCCGGTGCCGGTTTTGTTCAACTCGTTGACGCCCAGCACGCGGACGCCAGTCGGGGAGAACAGACCTTCAGCTTCTTCAGGCAATTGCGCCACGGGGCTGTAGTTCGTAACTGCCGGAGCCGTCGGCTTGAACTCGCTCGCGCCTAGGAAGCCGCTGCCGTTCAGGTTGACGGTGGTGTTGGTCAGGTAAGCGCCGCTGTCATCGCGCTGGGCGTCAATGTCGCCAAGCGTGATCGAGCCGTTGTTGAGGTTGACCGTCGCATTGATGTCAGCCGTCTTGACCGCTGCCTGCCCGTTCACCGTCAGGTTGAACGTCGCCGGGTCAACCAGCGAGGCATCGAGCGGCACCAACGGAGACAGCTGCGAGGCCAGGGCCGAGGTGACCTCATCCTGCGAGATGGTGGCACCTGTCACGACGAAGCCGCGCGACACGCCATTCTGGTCGATCGTATAGGTCTGGGAGGCCAGCACCGGATCGACGCTGACGTCGGTGGTGTTGATCGTCGCGTTGACCGTTGCCGAGCCACTGAACTGCGCTTCACCAAGGGTGGTCGTACCAGCGAGAACGCCATTGTTGGTAACCGCGCCAGTGAGGCCGGCGAGTTCGACATTACCCAGGGCCACACCGCTGTTGGTGAAGCTGGCATTGCCACCGACCGGCGAAGCATTGACCGTAGCAACGATCGTGCGCGAACCGGCATCCGTCGGATTCGTGTCGGTGATCGTGATGCTCGCTTCGGAGTCCAGAGCCGAAACACTGAACAGGTTTCCGCCCGAGCCCAGCACGCCGTTGTTGACGAGCGAAGCAGAGGTCAAGCCCTCAACTTCCACGTCGCCAATGGCAGTACCATCGTTGGTGACCGAAGCCGCGCCACCCACGGAACCGAAGCTGGTCGTGGATACCTGGCTGGCGGGCGTGAAGCCGTTAGCCGCGAAAGTGGTGACGGTCTCTTCCGAGATGCTTTCGCCAAGGCTGCTGGCGAACAGATTGCCACCGCTGCTGAGATCGGCATTGCCAACAACGCTGCCTGCACCAATGGCGATCGAGGCGCCGCCGATGCCCGAAGCGTTCACATCGCCTGCGACGCTCGGCACGCCCTTGCCTTGCAGCGCGGCCGCCGTGTCGACAACAACGCTAGCCGTACCGCCCACATCTTCCGAATTCTCGCGGAAGGTTGCAGTGGTCTGAGTGCCGATGCCACCATCAAGCGTGAACTCAGAAATATTTTCGGTGCTACCGATGGTGGTGCCGGCGAAAGCGCTTACCGAACCGCCTACGGTGCCCGTGATGGTGGCGGCGGCATTGCCGAAGCTCGCACCAACCGTGGCATCGCCGTCCACTCGTCCGGCATTGGCAAGCGTCGCGTTGCCTGCATTGGCAGCGGCTGTCGAGCTGGAGAGAGTGGAGCTGACAGCCGTGCCATCACCCGCAGCGTCTGTGGTGCTGGAGCTGGAAGAGGCGAATGACTGGTCGCCCGACACGAAGCTGTTGACGAAAACATCCTGTTCGACGGTCGCCGCCGAACCAATCGTCGCCGTGGCGGAAGTCACACCGTTGACGTCGACATTCCCGCCGACCAGGCTCGTTCCCTGGAGCGTGACCGAGGCGTCGCCGCCAGCCTGGCTCTGCGTGAACTCGAAACCGCTGGTCGAGCTGGAGCCCTGGAACACGCCGGCATCATAATTGTCGGTCGTTTCCGAGCTGAACTCAAAACCGCTGGTCAGGCCCTGGCTGGTCGAGGAGACGTTCCCCGACACCTTGCCACCGTTCAGAGCGACGCTGCTGCCAGCATTGCCGAAGGAAGTGACATTACCGTTCCGGCTGGAATCGCCAGGAGCCACCGTGCCGCTGATGTTCACCGTGCTCGTGCCGCCGGTGGCGACCGTCTGCTGCGTGTTGGTGCTGCTGCTGATGACGGAACCGGTGCCTGCGGCATCGCGCGAGTCGGTGACAACCGAGACGTTTTCGCCAGTGGTCGAGAAGCCCTGGGCGGTCGAAGAGAGATCGCCATAGACCGCTCCGCTCACCGTGGCCGTGCTGTTCCCCCCGGTGAACTGGCTGACGCTGCCGTCATTACCCGTGCCGAAGTTCAGTGAGCCGTTGATGCCGGCATAGGTCCCGTCGATATCGCCGCCGACCGTCTGCTGAGAGAAGCTCGACTGTGTCGTCGTGGTCGTGCCGGAAACCGTGGTGGTCGGGCCCGTCGAAGTGAACACCGTGTCCTGGCTCACCGCGTTGGTTTGACCGAGCACCTGACCGTTGTTGGCGATGGTGATCGCGCCCTGATCCGAACCGGCAAAGACATCGCCGCTGATGCGACCGGTGCTCGCGTTCGCGATGGAGATCGCGCCTTCTGTCGTGACGGCATCAACATCGCCCGCAATGTCGCCGTTGTTGACGATACCGACGGTGCCGGTCGAGGCCGAGCCGAACACATCATCGTCGACTGCACCATCATTGGTGATCTGCACCGTGCCCGCGCCGAGACCCTGGCCGTTCAGGCTGTCGACCTGGCCCGCGACGCCGTTGGCGAGCGTGACGCTGCCGAACGCGGAGCCGTTGATGCTGCCACCAACCAGATTGTTGTTGGTGACGGAAACTGCGCCGCCGAAGTTGGAGGCGCTGATGCTGCCTGCCACTTCGCCGTTGTTGGTCGCCGTGAAGCTGTTGGACGCACTGGCCGCGCCGACACCGCCGAAGCTCAGGCCGGTCACATTGCCATCATTGTTGACGATGACCGCGCCATCGCCCTCGCCTGCAGCAAAGCCGCCCGCAACGAAATCATAACCGATATTCGCGCCGCTGATGTCCGCGCCGTTCGCGATCGTTACCGTCAGATCAGGATTGGCCGGCGTCGTAATGGCCGTGGCAATGTCGGCGTTCACGGCCGCGCCGGTCCCTGCGCCGCTCGGTACGTTCACGGTGGCGGGAGCCGCCAACGCGCCACCGGCGTTTGCGAGCAATGCCGCCGCCGGTATGGAAGCTGACAACAGCAGCATCCGGTTGAACCTCGAATTCTTATTCATTCAAAACCCCTATTGCCTGCGCTTCTCAGGTGGATTGGGTGGTGAACGACGAGCAGCAGCGCTGTACGGACGCAATCGGCCGTGCATCGATACTGTTTGGAACGCCCCCAAACACCTGCCGTTGCGCAAATGTGCGCAACATTCGCAAACACCTATTCACTGAAAGCAAACCGCGCAAATCTTTTTTGCAGCGCAATGGCGTATAAAATGACAGAACTGGTCGTATGCAAGCTTGATCCGCTGCGCAGGTGCGCCATTTTGTAAAAGTTTGCGCAAATATGCGCTTGCTTATTTGCGCTATTATTATTTGCGCCGATGCGTCGGAAGCGCATAATGATGCAGGTGCGGCGGGAGGGCGCCCGGATCAACCGGCCGCCGTCGAATGTCGCGCTAAAAAAATGCGGGCGCAAACACATGTCTTTTGTCGATGAATGGGATCAGGATAGAGCCCGCAACCTGGTTGGCTGCCTGGTCAAGGAAACCGGGTTTTCAGCAAGCCAGATTGCACGCCGTTCTGGCCTGGCGCCCTCTACCCTAACCCGGATCTATCCTAATCCTACCGTCGGCTATTCGCTATCAGACCGAAGTGTCGCCAAGCTCAAGGCCACATTCCCAGACGCATTTTCCACCTGCGAAACTGGAGCGTTGCGGCTGCCATCTCCAGTATCCGAGATCACCGCTAAGGACGATCCCATCTTCGCCGGACTGCCGAAGAAACTCATTCCGGTCTACGCCGTCAGCCTGCACTTCCCCGAGGAAGGCGACACGGCCTTTGGCAATGAGCTTGAACTCTGGGAAGGGGATCTTTCGCGCCCTGCTGCCTATATGGCAGCACCGTTCGGATTGGGCGACGCCGAGCGCTACTTCGCAATCTATATCCCTGGCGAAGGAATGGAACCACGCTTCCGCGCCGGCGAACGTGTAATTCTCGATCGCATCAAACCCGCATCGATCAATGCGGACGTCGTAGTTCAGCTGCGAGAGGAGACGGGTCTCTCACTCTGGACCGTCGGTCGGTTGAGTGCACGAGACCGCAGCCTCATTGAGCTGATGCAATATCGCGACAGCGTGACGTCATCGATCCCACACAATAAGATCAAGCAAATTTACCCGATCATCGGGATGGTCGATGACGACGCATGATCGGCTGAAAGCGATCGACGTAGCTTCTAAGCGTCGGGATGCCCATTAGAACCGAGGGCCTGATCTGGGATCGTGATCAACTGGTGGTCCCAGCGCACATGGCCTTTTCTATTCCGGCCCACTCATGCTCATGTTTGCCGCCATGATTGTCCATGCCCGGCTTCGTCAAACATCCTTTCGGACTCGTGTAACTGTGGATGGTTCTGGCGGGCTGTTCGAACCAGGATATGTTGAAAGCCCAGTATGGGGGAAAAAATAGAGACTGGAATAGGGCAGATGATCATGGATCCACCATGCGAGCTTTTGCCAATCCCCCTCCTCCTGAAAGGCATCCCAGAAAGACGGAACGACGATACAGGCAGTCGCGCCCATCATGCCGTCCCGCCTTCGATCCCAGATATGACTGGCGTAATTGCTCTCATTCGAAGCGCAGCTGTAGCCGGCTTTGCCAGCCGCCTGCATTTCGGCGCCAAACCCATTCACCTCGGCCGACCGGAAAGCTGACCGAATAGCGATCCGGCCAAAATGATCCTGCAGCGGCTCCAGCAGATCCTGACACAAACGGCTGCCTGCCGCTATCGCAAGCTCCGGATCGTCCGGGACGTTCGCAAACCCATGGATCGATGCGATGTCCGAGAACAGAAAGTCGCGCATGAAAAACGACTTTGACAGCCTCTCCCTCCCGAACTCGCTCAGACTCGCGACGCTTACTGGCTTTTTCATGATGGCCCCCTTTGTAATTTGAGTGCCAGCCAAGCACGACATTTTCGGTCGCAAACCCTGGATGGATCGAATGAGGCAGCTTGCGCAATATGACGTAACCTCGCAATAGCGCGCACTCCTCAAGTCCGCCGGATGCTATGCGACCCCAATTCACCAACAAGGAAATTGCCCAACGCGTTTTTGCTCGAGCCGCTTGGGTTATGCATCAATCATGGGAAGAAAACTGGCGGCATTCACGCCTGTTGGATGAACCATTAATCCCCAATCACATTATCATGGCCGGTCGCTCACGGGCTGCGGCAGAACATCGTGAACATGTTGTTCCATTGGCGCTTATTCGCGACCAGTGCGAAAAGATGTTTTCTCTTGGAGCGAATGTAGCTGCCGTCACGAAATTGTTGGAACGGCATCTAAAAATAGTGATGATCTCCAAGGCTGAACGCCTGCGGCTCGACTTCGATCTTGGACTTAAGGTGAGCATGCCCAAAGGTTGGTCTTTTGACGATGAGAATGCGGACCCTTTTGCGAGATTGAAGGCTGCCGGGATCGAATGGGATCAGATCGAATCGAACGTCGCGTGAGGCTTACAGCTGCCTACAACGCGCTGGCGCTTGGCCATTGGGATGGCGCTTGCTCCGACTTCCCCATTGCTCAGGGCTCACCAAGCCTCGTGCAATCTCCTGACAGGATCACAAAGCACATCTTATAGACATTTTCAGAGATCCGCTTATATTTCGGACATCGGATAGTCCAGAGGAAGAAAGGAGATCACAGTGGCGCAAGCCTTGGCTAAGACCGCTCCTGCAAGGAAGCCGGATCTCTCCGGCTCTGGCCTCCGTACATTCTCGAACATCGCCGAGCGCTGGTCGCTAAGCGAACAACAGCAGATGAAGATTCTCGGCGTTGAAAGCCGCTCCACTCTTCACAGTTGGAAGTCGAAGGCGAAAGCGCGCCAACAGATCAAGCTCGGCCGCGATACGCTTGAGCGGATCAGCTACGTTCTGGGCATCTACAAGGCTATCAATATTCTTCTGCCGATCGCCGAGCGGGCTGACCGCTGGATGCACGCGCCCAACGACGCTCCCATCTTCGGCGGCAAAAGCGCGCTTGATCGGCTGACGTCCGGCAATGTGTCGGACCTCTTCATTGTCCGCCAGTATCTCGACGCAGAACGGGGCTAGGCATGACCAACGGTGCTGTGATGCCGCCTCTCGCGGACACGGATCAACGCGTGTATCGCCTGATCGCCTCGATTTATCCGACTATCCTTCTCTTCGAACAGGTGACCGAACCAGAGGATCTGGACGACATCTACGCCCTTGAGGCCATGACAAACGAGCGCCTACGCCAGGAGACCGGCGACATCTCACTGGTCCCCCTTGAAGATCGCGTCGTCGGACCCGGCTCCTCCCCCATCATGGCGGCCTTCACGCATCTCAATCGTGACGGCGCGCGCTTTTCCGATGCCAGCTTCGGCGCCTATTACGCCGGCTATGAACTATCGACCGCGATTGCAGAAACGAAGCACCACCGAGAAGCCTTCCTGCGCCGCACCAAGGAGGGGCCGATCGATATCGATATGCGCTGCTATGTCGCCCGGCTCCGCGCGGATCTTCATGACCTACGTCCCTGGCATGACGACCATCCCGAGCTTTTCCACCCAACCGACTATGGCGCGAGCCAAGCACTCGCGCGCGCCCTATGGGCAAAGCGTTCCATGGGGATCATCTATCCCAGCGTTCGTGCTGCCAGCGGCACTTGCGTCGCTGTCCTCCGGCCGATCTGCCTCTCCAATTGTCGCGAGAAAACCCATCTCACCTACCGATGGGACGGCAAGAGCATCACGGACGTGTACGAGAAGAAGGCTTTCACCCCAAAATGAATATAATCTGCGGCTGTGCCGAAAAGATAGCTGCCGCGATTCCATAGCGCCAAGCCGAGCTACGCTCATCCACCGAGTGTTAGACGCACTTTTCTGTTCCGCCCGTCGCGAAATATGCACCCAGCTTCATTTGGTGATGTGTTCCGTTAAGACTCTGGGAACCCATCAGCCGTAACTCACCTTTCTCTGGTAACAGCATGATAGACGGAGCTAAATTTTGTCATGAACAACGACGACGTATTCCACCGGCTGCCCGTCGGTTGCGTCTCAGAAGGTCACCACATCAATCTTCGCAATGATCCACTGGCCGATCCGAAAGGCGATAAGAACGAATTGGTTGCCCCATTGATCGTCCAGGACGTGTATGATGGACCGCCGCGAGCAGCCGACATAAACAGAGTTTATTCGATTGTTGAGGTGGCATCAGCGGGTAAGTCGACAAATGATGGAACAACGCTTCTGTTATCGGGTGGTCCTGAATGGAAAGCGGTGATGATTCACTTTCCTGACGACCAGTACGAGGTGTCCATTGATCCGAAAATGACATAATCTGATCGCAGACCTTGGATAGCGGGCACCTCGGTAAATGAGGCGCCCCTGCAGAACTGACACCAGACTGCGGATCACAAGCTACCCCGCAGTGATCTGCCCCCAGCTGGTTTTGCGCCCTTACTATTGCAAGCTCCCGATGCCGATTCGACCGGCGTCGGCCGGTAAGCGCTTCGCCGCTGTTGTAGAGTTGCCGAAGGAACGTCGCGTTCTTCCTATCCGAATCGGTTGCATCCTGAGCAATTTCGTTCCGCGACCCGAAGGCTTGGTTACCCAAGTTCTTCCACTGGGGCCGGCTAAGCCGGCCCCACTTTTTCGCATCACGCAGCCTCCCAGACCCGGTTTAGAATTTGCGCGGCCATCGCCGCTTTATCCTGCGGAAGGAACCGTCCATAATGCTTGGCGACCATGTCGGGTGTATCCTGGATGGCATAGCTTGCCTGTTCGTAGGAGCCCGTATGCTTAAGGATGTGGGTCGCTAGAACATCCCGTACATTGTGCGGCCCGTGCGGCAGCAAGCCCTTGATCGCGCCTCGTCCCGTATAAGGATTGAAGACGCCATAGCGCTGGATCACGAGCCTCCACGCCTCATAGAATGTGTTCTGGTTATATGAGGCATCCCGGCTGGTCGTCTTGACTGTTTTGACAAAAAAGGTGCCGGGGTCCGCCGCTCCGTTGAGCAGCGCAGGACGATGCCGCTCAATGTAGGCGCTGATATGCTCATATAGGCCGCCGAGATCGGGAAGGACCAGTCGGAAGGGCTTGCCAGCGAAGAACGATGAATGGGCATTTTTGAACGCAACGGCAGGCACGAACACTTCCCAGCCCTCGTCGCGCTCACTCCAGCGAATTTCGCCGCGCTTCAAAGCCTCGAGCTGCCGTTCTGAGCGCGGCAGATGCCCGCGTGGACAGACCATCAGTTGACGGAGGTTCTTCTGTCGCAATCCAAGATGTAGGCCAAGACGAATGAGGAGATAGGAGCGGGTGACTTCCGCCGCCGCACGAGGGTAACGCCGCGCGTCCGGACGAACCTTCAATAT
Source organism: Sphingobium bisphenolivorans (assembly GCF_000412635.1). GTDB lineage: Bacteria > Pseudomonadota > Alphaproteobacteria > Sphingomonadales > Sphingomonadaceae > Sphingobium > Sphingobium bisphenolivorans. The sequence continues at coordinate 31,667 of NZ_ASTG01000008.1, read as the reverse complement.
CTCGTCGGCAATCTTCAGATACTCCGCGACCGGGCTCGATGCCTCAAGGATCGGCAATATCGGCTCGAACGGATCACGATGGATTCGTGCTACCCGCTCTACTTCCTTCACACGGGCGCCTGCATGCGCATGGAGAAAATCGCAAGCGCCCGGCCAATCGGCGCGTACAGCGTCGACTTCCTCAGCCGATATGAGGCCTGCGACCGGGACAAGGCGTGAAGCGATTTCTGGGTGCTGGCGCAGCCAGCCAGTTTCGGAACGAACCAGCGCCATCGCATTGCGCAGCATGTCGCATTCCCAGCGTGTGAAGAAGCCGCGCCGCCGCTCGCGCCATTGAACATACCAGTCCCAAACGCGCGGAAAGATAAGCATGGCGAACGACATGTCCTTGAGCGGCACGCCATGCCCACATACAGCCCCTTTCGGCGAGGCCGCCAAGGCACCGAACATGAGACCAAAATGCTCAATTTTCTGGGCCGTAGTCTCCTCGTTCCAGACGCCGATGCGCTGAAAGCCGATATCGGTGAGGGTGGCGGTCTTAAAGCGGATGAGCTCAGTCAGTTCCGACACGAGTTGAGGCGGCGCGTTCACAACGCCAATATGGTCAGCCTCATCATCGAGATTGTAGGGTTCGTCGCTAGACAGCGAAGCTCTCTGCCGCTTGCCCGTCAGAGAAGGAAAGCGGATCGCATAACGCAGCTTCATGGCCTGGGCCTGAAAGCGGCGATAATCGGTAGCACCAGATATCACGACGTTCTGAACCCAATCCAGAATGTTCGCCTGCTCCTCAAGCGACCTTGCGTTGAAATCATCGGGCAGGTGCCAAGCCAGCCGCCGCTGCTCGGCTTTGGAGATGCCCTTCACCAGCAGACCTGAGGCGGCGCGCGCAGGATTTGGGAGCTTCGACTTGAAGTAGCCCAAAGGCAAATCGTAGCGCCGCTCGATACGTGTGAGCAGCTCTAGGCTGGCCGCGCTTTGGGGGGCGCGACGTCCCTCGGTCCACGATTGCAGAGTGGCGCGATCAAACTTCTCCTCAGGCCGGACGATAGATCGGTGGAGTTGATAATAGCTCTCGGAAAAGCGCCCCAGATGCAGGACGAGCGCTTCCCGAAATGAGGGAGGATCAACCCAATCTGTGAATTTTGGAACCGGGCGTTCGACGATTGGCAAAGGCTTGCGCCCCCGCTTCGACGAGGCAGATTTATCCGTGTCGCCGTTACTCCGGCGCGTTGTTTTTAGCATTGTAGAGAATTCCAGATTTGAGGGTCATGATCCAGCTTGAGCTGGGCACGCCTAGGATGCAGGCGCGCAAGCATGACGGCAGAGCCTCGATTTCAACGTACCCCGGATCAACGAGGCCCCGCCCCCATACACGAGCAGCACAGGAGACGCCGCCCAATGGGTGGATCGAGTGCGGGAACTACATGCTCACGGACCTACCCCCGATGGGCGTAGGCATGACTTACCGTGCCGATACCGTTCGCCGTTAGATGCTGAAACGGCCATTCGCCTAGATCAACGACCGATACCCGCCGTCATCCCACGCAACCTACCTTCCAGCCGCTGGCGTGACGCATGCAGCGCAGTCAATCGGTCGGCAGCATCCTCTTCGTCCAGGACTAAGGACTCGCGAACGGCTTCACCCGAGCGGAAGGTGAGCATCTTCAACACCAGATGCCACCGGCCGCGATGATCAACAGTGACCGTCGCCATTCCATGGCATAATAATGTCCGGAGCGATTGATGGACGCCCCATTCGGCAAGTGATTTGGCCACGCCCTTCCCCTCCATGGCAAAGGCACCATTTTCACTCACCAGTTCGCTCAACGCCGCAAAGCGCTGGCCCACGAGGTGCGGGAGGCTTACCGCGTCACCTCGCCCGGACACTCCCGATAATAATAGGAGCGCCTCGCTGACGGCTGCCTCGGCACGAGCAAATTCATCCATGGCGCGTCCCCGCCAAATATTGACGCTGCTCCAAAGGGACGGCCATGTGTCAGTCGCAGGTAGCGCCAAAGGGGTGATCGCATGCACGCCCCTGCGTTATTCATCATTTCTTTCAAAGCCGTTAGCTCTGATCGACGCCTGAGCTGATCAAGGCCGGCCTCACACCGAGATGCGTTTCTCCATAACGCTCCGCATGTCGAGATAATCCCGGTAATAGGCAAAATGGACGACCGCAAAAGCAGGTTTGCCACAGCGCAGGACGACGACCACATCATGCGTCGCCCTTGCGCAAATGGCGGCGGGGTGCTGCCGCAGCATGTATAAGTCGATATGTACGATCCGCCGCGGGTAGCCAACCGGGAGCTTTCGCCCCTTACGCAATCGGCTCCGCTCCAATCGCTTTTGAATCACCCATTGCTTCGATTTAACCGCCTTCGCCGCGAGCGGGCGATAAGACCTCCTCACGCCGCCTCTACTCCGTTAAAGGCCAGCCAGCTGGCAAGCGCCTCGGCGGCACCTGCGTCCGAGCAAGTGTCACGGGCATGGAGGCCAAAGCCATTAGCGGTCAGTCGCCGAGCCGGCACCAGGATGTGGACATGCGGCTCGTTTGCCGAGCCTGCCAGGAATGGCGCATGTAGGACGAGGACAGCGGCAAGCTGCAGTTCGCGCACAAAATAGCTCAGGGTCCAGGCGCGCACCAATTCCCAACCGGCATGGAGAGGCCGGTCGGCGTCGAGAATGATGTTGAACTGCGCATAGCCGTTGCGTTCGATGACCGGCTGGGTGGCATCATAGCGTTCGAGCAAATAGCGCAGATCCGCATATTCTCCAGGCGCGCTACCAGGGAGCAGAAGGTCATGCCGGGCCGCCTGATGGCCGGCAGGGTTAAGCTTACCGAGGACCGACGCAGCGATGCCGATGCTCGGCCCGTCCACCTTCCAATACCAACGCATATAGCGAAACTCTGGGTGAGCAGGCCAGTCCAGGTGGAAGCAAGACAATTCCTCTGGACCAGACTTCGATTTCTTCTGGGTCATGCCACATCCCTCCCGGTCGGCTGGAGCTCGGCCGATTTCGGATCGCCAAGTCGATAGAATGAATCGGGCAGCATCGGGGGATTGAGGAAGAGCCCCTGACTGTCCGCCCTGACGGTGGGGGATTGGTCTTCATGCGCGGGAACAAACCAAACCTGTCCTCCCAGAAGGGTTTGCCGATAATTCGATAGCCACTCGCCCTCGCCGTGGAAACGCAAATCGAAACTGCACTCGCAGGCATCGAAGCGAACGAGCAGGGTGTCCATGCCATAAAGGTCACCGATCTGGCCGAACAGTTGCTCCCCCAGAGGGCGGAACGCAGATGTGCCAAGAATCAGAAGGTTCGCCTCCTGAAGCAGGAGCGCTCCTCCCCTAAGAGCCGGATCGAAGTTGATGGGGCCACCGATTTCCCATGCGACCTTGATCATTGCGCGCTGGACCGCGTCACGGACGAACGGAATGGTCGGCGCACCCGTGCCGGGCTGCGCGTTCGTTGAGTCAAACATATCTATTATCTTCCTGTAAGGGGCGCGCTCCGCTGAGCCTGGACACGCATCACGCACAAAAATTTTCATCTCATCTGCTCAGTCACCTGAGCTCTTCTCAATCGTTTAAAACCGCTGCCGCAGGTGTCGGCAGCGTTCGTCCTCAATCGTCTTTGGGATACCGGAGGTTCAGCGATATCATTGGCCGCCCGAGCGGCTTTGTGAAACCGGCCCCGTGCTCAGCACAGAGGGTGGCAAAGAGATGGTTGCGAACCATCAGCTCACCGGCAGCGCCACAGTCTTGGCACATTCGGGTTGAACGCTGCTCAGCAGCTGCAATGAGCGGCGCTGCCGCTTGGTCAGGCCGATCAATATAGACCCTCAGCTCGCCGAACTTCTCCTTGGCCTGCGTCACTCTCACCGCAATGCCCGCCGACTCCAGATCGGACAGCAGCTGGCGAAACAGCGGTTGCCAGCCAATCGGAAGGCACGATTCCCAGCGCAAATTCTCTTCCTGGCTCATACGAAGTGTCCTCCGATTTCCGCGACCCAGCGAAGATCGGCGATCCGCAGGCCTGTCTGGACGGAGATCGGATCACCAAAGGGCGCTCCAGCTTCCTCCTTTACCCCAGTTGCCCTGATGCTGAAAAAGCAGGGATCGAGATCGCGATCCTGAGAATCGGCGATTACCCACAGCGGCGAATCAAAGTCGGCAGACCAGAGCCGCAGTCCCCTTCGGATGCGGACTTCACCTGCGCGGGCGAGGATCAGGGAGAGATAATATGTCTTCCGCCGTGAAGTGTCCCGGCCCGGCTCAAGGATAAGGATGTCCGTTCGTGTCTGCCGGACTGCCTCGAGCAATTTGCCGAATGAAATTTCGCGACGCCAGTGACCAAGGATGATTCCTGCGCGCTCGCTGTAACGATATCCGCTCAGGATCTGCGGGAGTAGCCCATCGCAGGGTTGAGTGGTCCAGCCCGCCATCTTGGCAAGCGCGCGCACGGCCTCTTCGCCGTCCGAGATCCGCTGCCGATCTTCTTCATTCACATAAACCATATCTGGTCTCTTCGACTTGGCGCGGAGGCGGCTGCCCTCCGGCGCCTGAGGAACATTTCACTTCTCAGCGACAGCCAAAATTCCTCACTCAACCTCTCAAACATTCTGCTCCTGCAGCCGCCTTGCGGGATTGATTCCAGCGACAGCGTCACCGGCCGCCTCTCCGAGCGATGAGGCGCAGCTTGGCGACACTTGGACAAGACGCCAAGGCCATGTTTTGGTTTGCCAAAAGTGTAACGACCGACATTGTCGTAGGCGCATTCATTAATGACATGACAAAGCATTTCATCTTACGGGCCAGCGATACCGGCGCTGGCGAGGTAGCTGCGGGTTGGGGGATAGTTGAGAATGAAGCTTATCTTCGGCCTTTCATGTGATGGCCCTTCCTTTCCGGATTTTCCGGGGCCGAATGAAGGCGTCTTCAATGCCGCCGTTGTAGGGCCTCAAGGCCTTATAGAGATGCTCGAAGTGCAGTTGGGCCTCACCGCTCCGCGCGTGGCACATGCTGTTCGAGTCTCGAGCTATGCTGCTAAACTGCGTGCCGCGCTGGCCACCGCCCCCGAACTTTTCTTCGCTCAGTCGTTCGCCCTTGATCCCTGGGCCACTGCCGCGTCCTTGCTTGAATGGCGAGATCAGCTGGTCGCTGGCGGCTGGTCTGGCGCCATCGTTGGCGCGGCGCGACTCGATGCTTTTGCGAAGATTGAAGGGGCAGGCCCCATGCTGCCGTTCGGCATCGCGGACCGCGCGCGTGGGCTCTGCGATGCGGTCAAAGCCCGTGCCGGCTTGCCGCTCGCCTCAATCGAACTGGTCGAACCGAGAGATTTGCTGCCACCTCTCTGGCAGGGCCTCATCGAAGCGCTCGAAACATCGGAGGTCAAAATCTCTCAGGTTTCGGCCTGTGAGACTGCCGCCAATGATCTGAGCCACGTGCAAGCGTTTCTCGCGGATGGATCGACCGCGACATTAGCAGGTGATGGGAGCTTTGTGATCGTGGAGGCGGACACCGCCCTGACGGCCGCCGAAGCAGCCGCAGAGTGGCTCGCCCATTGCTCAGAAGCTGAGCTGCATGGCACGGTCATCGTGAACCCCGACGGAGATACGGCACTCCTGGACGGCGCGCTGCAGGCTCGCGGTCTTCCGGCCCTCGGCTTGTCCGCCTCATCCCCTTGGCGTGGAGCATTACAGGTGCTGCCGCTCGCCTTTGCTGCTTCGTGGGGACCCTTCAACGCCAAGGCGATGCTGGATTTGCTCATGCTACCGCGCCCTCCGATCCCCCGAAGCGCGGCCCGCAAGCTCGCCTATGCACTTAGCCGGGAACCTGGCACGGGCGGTGCCGCGTGGCTCGACGCATGGGCATCTATCGAATCAGATCTCGCCGATCGAATGCCCGAAGAGCCGCAGGAAAAGCGCGACGCAAAACTCGCTGCGTGGAGGCAATGGACGTCCGGGACGTTATACCAGCGGCACGACGGGATGCCTGCGGAGGCAGCAAAGTCGATTGCATCTCGCGTCGCGCAATGGGCGCTTGAGACAAATGCGGGGAGCGCTGATCCGCTTTTCCTCACGCTGGTTGGTGCCGCAACGGCCCTGACGCAAGCGATCGATGTGCTTAATATCGACATTCTTTCGCCGCTGCTGCTCGGACGAATGATCGATCAGGTGCTCGCGGACGGCGCTCAAAATCCCAACCATGTCGCCACATCGGGAGGATTGCGTGCCGTGCGTCATCCGGGGGCGATCTGGGACCAAGCCAAGCATGTTCTTTGGTGGGATTTCAAAGGTCCCGGAGAACGCGTGGCGCCCCTCCCATGGAGCAGGGAGGAGATCGCCGTGCTAAAGGCTACCGGCTGCAACATCGAAGCACCGGCCGCGACGGCGGCGCGAATCGGGTGGAGCAACGCCAACGCCGTGCATCGCGCTGGCGAGCGCCTCATCCTTTTCTCACCGGCGCTTTCGGCTGGAGAAGAGACGACGAGTCATCCCCTCGCTCATCAGCTGAATCCATTGACGGCACCGGCTGGTGGCATGGTTCGATGGTCGGCAGAGCAGCTTCTGCAGGGACCAACTCATGAGCTAGCGGGACGCAGGCTTCTCCGAAAAGCCATCACTTCAACATGCCCGCCAATGCCGCGGGCACACTGGCCGCTGCCCGCATCCGTGGTCGTCAAACTCGACGATCGCGTCGAAAGTGCTACCAGCTTTGAGCACCTGGCGGATTGCCAAATGCGTTGGCTTCTTCTTGATGTCTTGCGCCTCTCCCGCGGCCGAGTTGCGGAGATACCGGGCACGAACCAGCTGCTTGGCAACCTCGCCCATGAACTCGCCAACCGCGTCTTCCCCGCAGATTCGGTGCCCGATCCAGACACAGTTTTTTCGCAAGCCAGCAATCTGTTTGATGAGTTGCTCAGTGCGATCGCTACACCGCTTCAGCAGCCCGAATATGCGGGCGAGCTGACAGCCGCCCGCGTCAAAGTCCCAGCTGCTCTGGCCCAGCTGGCACGGCTCCTGAAGGCGATGGACGCAAAGGTGATCGGCACGGAAATCGAACGCGAGAGAAAGTTCGTCGACGGCCCTCATGTAAAGGGCCGGATTGACATGCTGGTGGAGCACCCTGCTCACGGAACAGGCGTGATCGACCTGAAATGGTCGAGGAGCGTAAAACACCGCCGCAACGAGTTGGCCGAGGGACGCTCTATCCAACTCGCGACATATGGCGCGATAGCAAACCCCAACACTGCCGCGCACACTCCGGGCGCATTCTACATGCTGAACCAGCAGCAAATGATCGGTCTCAATGGCACATTCCTCGCCGAGGAAGTCGTTGAATCCAACCATAGTCTGCCAGATACATGGACCAATCTCGTTTCTACCTGGCAGGTATGGCGTGATCTAGCACGAAGCGGGACTGCAGTGGCAGCCGGCGTCCACGAGGCTGACACTCATATCCCTGCCGATCTTCCAATCGAACCTGGAACCGAACCATGTCGCTATTGCGAACTCACGGCTCTGTGTCGCGTGGGCGTGGAGGCCAACTGAAGATGACTGCCCCCAATATCACAACCGTTGTCGCCTCTGCAGGTGCCGGCAAAACGACGCGCATCGTTGGAAACATCGCTACGGAGGTTGCGTCCCGCGATCCCGAAACCATCGTGGCCACCACGTTCACCGTGAAGGCCGCTGACGAGTTGATTGAACGCTCGCGCGCCAAGTTGTTCGAATTGGGCATGCCGGACAAGGCAGCACGGCTGCTCGGCGCCCGCTTCGGAACAGTGAACGCCATTTGCGGTCAGATCGTGTCGGAGAACGCCATCGCGCTTGGACGATCACCTCGCGCCGAGGTTATTCCCGAAAGCAGCGTGTCGCGAATCTTTGTGATCGCCGCCGATACGGCGATTGAACGTCACGCGCCCGCGTTGAACGAACTGGCCGAAGTCATGGGGTTCTTCGAGCCTAAGCGAGCCGCTGATGCCGGGCGAAGTGATTGGCGGGCGACCGTCAGACGCTTGATCGAGCTCGCTCGAGCGAATGGAATTTCATCCGCCGAACTAGAGATTTCTGCGGAACGATCCGTGGAGACATTTCTTGAATTGCTCCCGGCGGCTTCGACCCGCAGCAGTGAAGAGTTCGATGCCGATTTGCGAGCGGCCGTAAGGTCGGCAGTAACTGCGGTGCCCGCTGAGTTTAGCGCTACCGCCAAACCGCATGTGGCGTTGGTCCGTCAGATCGATGCCGAAATCCGTCGAGGCGGACGGATCTCCTGGCCGAATTGGGTCCGCCTGTCGAAGGTCAGCTGCGCCAAGAAGGACGGTCAGGCATTCATCGATGCGCTTGAGGCCGTTGCACAAGCGGCTGATCGACACCCTGAACACCCGCGGCTTCGCGAGGACTGCACTCGGTTCATCAGATCAGTCTTCGCCTGCGCAGGCGAAGCGCTCGCAGCGTTCCAAGCTTATAAGGCAGAGCGCGGATTATTGGACTTCACTGATCAAGAAGCGCTCGCACTCGAAGTCCTTCGTGACCCGACGATGTCCGCTGGGCTCGGTGAGCGCATTGGTCGATTGTTTGTCGATGAATTTCAGGATTCCAGCCCGCTACAGGTGGCCATCTTCACAGCCATGTCAGGCCTGGTCGATGCATGCACCTGGGTCGGAGATCCAAAGCAGGCCATTTATGGCTTCCGCAATGCTGACAGTGCCCTGACCCAGGCTGCGTTCGCTGGTGTCGCCGCATCATCCAACGAACCACAAGATGTGCTGGCAACCTCCTATCGCAGCCGCGAGGGCATCATAAACCTTGTCAATGCTGCCTTCCCACCCGCCTTGGGCGCAATGGGCCTGAAAGCTGAGGAACATGCCTTTACCGGGACGGGTCGCAGCGAAGACGGCTTCACGCAAGCCCCGCTGGCGGTGTGGTGGCTCGAAGGCAAGCTTGAGCTCCAATATGCCGCACTCGCCGCCGAAATCCGCGATCTGGTGAAATCCGACGCCCCCTGGGAAGTCGCGGCGCAGCCAAAGGGCGTGCGGGCGCTCCGCGCGGGAGACATAGCCATCCTGTGTCGCAGCAAGGCGGACATCGCGAAAGTATCGGCTGCGCTCAGCCAACAAGGCATCAAGGCCGCAGTCGAGCGTGAGGGCCTTGCGCAAACGTCGCATGTCCAACTTGTCATGGCGGCATTTCGTTGGGTCGCAGATCCCACCGATCGTCTTGCGCTTGCTGAACTGGCTCGTTTCTTCGCCGACGATCCGGAATCGGACTCTTGGCTTGAGGCACTCGGCGCAGAAAATTCGTTAGAGGCGATGCTCGCCGCCGTGCCTATATCCTCAGATCTTTCCGCGATCCGTAAGGGCATTCTCTCGTTGACGCCGGCAGATCTCGTCGATGCGATCATCCTTCTCCCAGAGCTTTATCGTCGTGTAGAAAGTTGGGGTGACGTCGCGGCCCGGGTAGACGATCTCGAAGCCCTTCGAGGTTTCGCGCGGAGCTACGAGGAAAGCTGCGCAAGCGAAGGATCCCCTGCAACACCTTCCGGCCTGGCGCTCGCTTTGGCTGCGGAAAACCCAGCGCGGCCACGCAGCCTGCAGGACAATGCCGTCAAGGTCATGACCTACCATGGTGCGAAGGGGCTTGAATGGCCCGTCGTCATCCTGACTGGACTGGGCAAGGAACCAGAGCCGAGGCTTTTCGAGCCAACAGCCGAAGCCGACGGTGAGATAGATTGGCAGAATCCACTCACTGGGCGCTGGATCCGCTACTGGCCTTGGCCCTATGCCAGCCAAAAGAAGGACGTATATCTCGATGCTTCAGCGCCCAGTTCGACGCTGGGGCAAAAAGCCGCGATTCGCACAAGGGATGAAGAGGCCCGCCTTCTTTATGTCGGCATGACACGCGCTCGCGATCATCTCGTATTTGCGCCTCCGGCTAAGGGCACACTCCATTGGTTGAAGGTCCTCGACGGGGACGGATTAGAGCATTTCTCTTTACCGGGTGTCGGCGGCAATGGGATTCGCGCTGGGACGGAGACTTTTCCAGCCAGGATCGCAACGTTGGTGAGCGACGAAGGCATCGACGCCCAGCCCCCGGTCGTGTCATTCGGACGCATCGCGCGACCAATGATGCGCCGGGCACCGCTTCATCGCCGCCCGAGCGAGGCATCAAGCAGCGAAACCTTCACAATCGTGCAGAAGGCGACAATTGGACCGCGCTTGCCGTTTACGGGCACCCCGGACATGGCCCTGCTCGGAGAAGCCGTGCACGCCATCATTGCCGCAGATCAACCCCAAGATCCGCTGGATCGTCGCTTGGCTCAAGCACAGGCGATCCTCGATCGCTGGGGGGTACATCAGGTTGCCGCGAAGGATGTTCTGGCAGCCAACGAGCGGCTGCTCAGCGAAATCTCCAGCCGTTGGCCCAATGCCACGATTCACCGCGAGACCCCGATTGCAGCACGCATTGGAGATCAGGTGATTACCGGACGCATCGATCTGCTGGTTGAACATGACGACGGCTTCGCCATCATCGACCACAAATCCTTTCCCGGCGCTCCGGACAGCTGGGACGCTCGATCCATTGGGCACGGCCCGCAAATCCAACTTTATGCTGACGCGCTGAATGAGGCGCGGCCTGGTGCCACATGCGAGCTCTTCATCCATATGCCCATTGTCGGAGGATTTCTGCGCATTGCACGCACCGGGGCCGAACTGACGCTGACACAGGAGGCCGCAGCGGTCGGCGGCTAAGCACGGACAACCGCCCATCGTGCCGCCTACCAGCGCCTTAATCGCTGGTAGGCAGGTCGGTCATGTCATGAGCATGCGCTTGCGCCACGCCCACGCTGAGAATGAGTTAGGCAGCTTTTGCCACCTCAAAATCGGTGGTGTCGATCCACCCGGCAGCGAGTTCGGCCTGTTGCTGGGCATAATCTTTAGCGGTGTCGGGCACGGCGACGCCGTTGGAACGCATCCAGATCCAAATATTGGCGACAGCATTTTCGCTTAATGCCCTGTCCTGCCTGTTTACGACCATGACGGACAGGTTGGGCAAGCCATTGTCTGCGCAATAAAGGCCAACATGGCCGAGATAGCGTCCGAGAACTCCGATATCGGCCTGACGCAGCGGCCTTCCGGTGAGCTCAGTCCATAACGCCCCATAGGTCGTCCTACGATCATCTGATTCGCGACACAGGGCCAGTATGCGCCCTACAATGCCGGCCGGTGAATGGCCCTCACATGGATAGCGACTGATCTTTTCGCGCAGGACGGTCGCAAGCGGCACGATCCCTCCGTCCGTTTTACCCAGCCGCTCATAATTGGCGCGCAGGCTGTCGAGCGCCTCGTCGGTCAGATGTGCAATGGCGGGATCCGCATAAGGAAAGAGTGCACACAATTGCGCAAGTCGCGCTGAATGCTGCTCCTTCTCGCGCGGTTCGGCGCTGCCGCTCCTCGAACGCTTCAGCGCGTCGCGTAGGGCATTGATCTCGTTCCTGGTCATAACGGGTCTAGTTCCTCCTCAACTGGCTGTATCTTGACGCGCCAATGTCTCAAATGACTCGTAGCCCGCATAGGGCAGACAGATTAAGACGGGCTAAAAGCATTTTCTCCTACGTCTATCAGGTCAAGAATGCTGCTTCTTCAACCTTGCCTTCATCATCGTATCGAAGTGCAAGCTGCACTTGTCCAGATTTTGTCATCAAGCCATGAACAAAATCATCCAGCTTTGAAATTAGATGTTTGTAATCATTGACAATTGAGTAAGCAGAGAAATGACTTTCATGTGCCAACCTATTTATTTCAGAATTTCTAAAAGATATTAGCTCATCACTGTTGGCTATTGAGGATCCGATGAGACTCTGAGTTTTGGACGTGATTTCGTCTCTAAAACGATCAACTACTCGCAACCAGTCTTCAGTGCCACCTTTTGGCCGAGTGAATTTGGCGGCAGTGGGGTCGAGATAGGTAACTATCACGTGCGCTGCGGCAGAAAGTTGAAGATACATCTCGTATCTGGCGATCAGTGGCCAAGATCTTGCAACATGATCCTTTATTACTGTATAAGTATATTTTGTTCCAATCTTATCTTTGCTTTCAATCGCAGAGATATTTTTGACTAAACTTTCCATATCGCTTTGAACAAGGTCAAGCCACACGAAAGATTCTCGCATTAAACTTTCGAGCGCGTGGGATTTCTCACTCGAAATCATGCTTGGATCGGATAAGTTCTGGAGATGAGCGAGCATGTCCTGGAGATAATTGAGAGAGCCGACGATGTCGGCTCGATCTTGATTTTCGATATGATCTCGAAGGTCGGAGATGCTCTTTCTGATGCCCCCAAGGCTGCGCTCAATATCGGCCAGGTGTGCTTGCGAGACAGCGATGCTGACCAGCATGAATGCGCCACCAGCAAGCTGGGCGACCTGCCCCGATTGAACTAGCCTGCCTTTCTCTACGACCGGCTTAAGGCCATTTGGTAGGGCTTTTACCGCATCAGCAAGAACCTCACCGCTCTTGGTGGTCATCAGCGTATAGGTTCCATCTTTCAGGCCCCGAGTTACCTCGGGCGAAAAAACTAGGCGGATCGTCTTCCCAGGTAGCCGGGCGCTACCACTCAGAAGATCGGTCGCCATTTGACCCAAGCGGCCGATATTCTTTTCTGCATTTTCGACCTTATGTATCGAAAATGGCAAAGTAGATACTTCCTCAGCTTTCAATAATATATTGCCATGGTCGTCAGACACTATTATCGCAGACGGCGAATTTAAATCATTGGATCGGTTTGATGTAATATGAATTTGTTTAATTTCAGGATCGATCGGGAGTGAATTTATTGCGCGAAGTCTTCTAACTTCGTAAGCATAGTAGGTCGCAATGACACAGGCTGCGGATAGCAGTGCTAGGAGAATGCCGGTCGCCATAAGTCCCCACAGAACGAAAACACGTGCAAATCAGTACGGAAATTTTGCTGTTCCACAACGCAAATCGGCTCGCTTAGCGGGCGATCGGAATCTCCCCTATTTGGCTTGTCCAGACCGGGCTTTTCTGGGACCGCTTGGTGTCGAAAGACCGAGCGCCGCATCCTTGGGTGGCTAGGACAATGGTATTGCCGGCGGTGAGGACTCGGATCTAATCCGGGCCGCTGCGCGATTGTTGGGGTTCAGCCGGGTGGTCCTGACCTTCAGGCACGAATTGGTGAGGGGCTGGATTGATGCCCTTCCGGCGTCAATCCGATCCTCGAAATGAAGCGACTTAACCGGATGTTTGCCCCCATCCGTAGCTATGATGTGCCCTCACTTGCTAAAAACAGGCCCTTCCGCGACCAATATTTCCGAAAATTCGAGGTACGGTTCACGCTGCACACGCTCCATGCTAGCGCGCAAATATCTTGATAACGGAATGGGGGTATGATGCACTGGCTAGACCGCAGAACGCCGGAGTCACGCAAATCGTTCGATGCCCGGTCCGCCGGCGATGTCGACTATGGCCGCGTGGTCCACTCAGCCTCCTTCCGGCGACTGCAGGGCAAGACCCAGATTCTCAATCTTGGCGATAGCGATTTTTATCGCACCCGGCTCACGCACTCCTTGGAAGTGGCGCAGATTGCTGGCGGCTTGGTCAAGCAGCTCGTGCACAATCTTCCTGGCCACCCTGCGCTGGCCTACCTACCAGAACATGCTCTCATACAAGCCATTGCCTGCACCCATGATCTGGGCCATCCCCCATTTGGGCATGGCGGCGAAGTCGCTCTAAATTACTGCATGCGGGATCATGGCGGCTTCGAAGGGAACGGCCAGACGCTCCGCATCCTGTCGAGATTGGAGAAATTCTCGGAGTCCGCCGGTTCGAACCTAACCCGCGAAACGCTGTTGGGTGTTCTCAAATACCCTGTTGCTTTCAGCCAGGTGGCGAACCCAGATCTCCGACCGGGGATGCTTCCCGACACCAGCGGCACGCCGCTGCTAGACCGCAATACTTCCGAGCCCCCGAAATGCTATCTGGACTGTGAGCAGGACGTCGTCGACTGGATCCTCTCCCCGCTCTCCAAGGGTGATCAGGATGCCTTTCGGCAGTTTGACCTCCGGCCAGAAAAGCACGCAAAGGCGCGCCACAAGGCGTTCGCCTGCTCGATCATGGACCTTGCGGACGATATCAGTTTTGGCATCCACGACCTGGAGGATGCACTCGCCCTCAAGCTGATAGATGAGCAGCAATTTCATAGACACGTGCCTGCATCGGCATGTCAGGGTCTACTCGACTACCTAAACAGCCAATACCGCGGCCAATATGGCAATGACGTGTATGGCGGCCTGCTCAACCGCCTATTTGGCGATGGCAACGACCGCAAGCATCAGATCAACCGGATTCTCAATTTCGTCATTCCGAGCATTCAGATCCGTGAGGAAGCCGAGTTTGAGGAGCCAAGGCTCAGGTATCGAGCCGAGGTACCCAAACCCGTGGCGGACTTCTTGGCCGCCGTGACGAACCTGGTTTACGAAGAGGTGATCTGTAGCCCGAGCGTCCAGCATCTGGAGTTCAAAGGACAAATGATGGTGATCGCCGTTTTTGAGGTGATGAAGTCCGAACCAAAGCGATTTCTTCCCAACGACATCTACGTCAAATTCGGCGCATCTGCCGATCCTATGAGGGTCATCTGTGATTATGTTTCAGGCATGACCGACGCCCATCTCTTGCGGACCTACGAGCGGCTCTTTGCCCCTCGGATGGGATCGGTGTTCGACAAACTCTGAGACTCGATAACGGAGGAATGAATGACGCGCCTCGATATTTACGACCGCTTTTGACGCATAAGAAATTTAGCAGGCTCCCATCAACAGCAGGGAGCAAGTGTGCCGGAGCGTGAGAATAGCCTTTTAGCCTGGGTGGGAACGGGCATCGTCTTCGCATTAATGATGCAAGTGGCCCCATTCCGCTGGGCCGTTTACGCGCTTACTGCCTGGCTCGGCTTCCTGTTCGTACAAGATTGGTGGAGCGAACATGAGTTGCCGGCAGGCTCTCCTGATGCAGAATGGCAGATCGAGGCACAGGATCTCCAATCGAATGCCAGCGACCAGCAACTTCGCTACTCCGTGCAGGGATGGTTTCAAAATCGCGGAAACGAGGCGCTCGAAAGCGCGCTGCTGGTCGGTCGCCTTTACGAATGTGATTTGCCCGAAGAACCGATTGATCGATGCACCCCCGTCAGCGAAAGTCATGACAATCTGACGCTTGATCTGAAGCCGGGTTTCCGTACGCACTTCACGGCTTACCCACAATTCAGCGGCGCAGGAGGCCCCAATCCGCGGGTAGTTTGGAACATTCGGAGCATCATCGCCGATAACGACTGGAAGCTGGATCCGTGAGGCTGATTCGCAGCATGGCCATCTTCGCAGCAACCATGGAAGCGAGCTGATGACCAACGATCAAATCGCGCTGGGCGCGGCCATGATGTTGCTGAGACGACATGGAGACCAAGCACCCACCAAGGTAGCAGCGCGGATTGGCGAACTTGCCGTCGAAGGAGACTGGGAGGGACTAACCTTCTGGAAGACAGTCGCATCCAAAATGGATCAGATATTGCGTGCGGGGTCGGTTCAATAATGGCCGCGCGCCTTTGAGATAACGAACTTCAACCACAGCGCCGACCGCTTGACATCTCGGTCGGCGCCATACAACAGATTCACTGGCCTTGGGGAAGGTCAAATATGGGGGTATTTCAATGAGATTCATGTCTGCGGCGCTCGCCTGCGCCATCGCCTCGTCGACGCTTGCTCATGCTCAGGTCCAGTCGCCTGCGCTGGCTGTTGGCCCCGCAGCCAACAATATTCTTCGCACGGGCACGGAGATCCAACTCAAGATGGAAGAGCCGCTGACGACTGAAGGCAAGAAATTGCGTGTGGGTCAGCATTTCAGGCTCTCGGTGATTGAGCCCGTATCTGTAGGTGGTCAGATCGTCATTCCGGTCGGTTCGCCTGCTGTCGGGGAGATAACCGAAGTCCGTAACAAAGGGATGTGGGGTAAATCCGGCCATCTGACCGCCTCTCTCCTCAATGTGAGCGTAAACGGCCGCCAAATCCGGCTTACCGGTACCTTTGACGACAAGGGCGTTACCGGCACGGCAGGGGTCGTCGCCGCCGTTGCCTTTGTTCCGGTGGTGGGCTTCTTCACCACGGGAACTAGCGCCAAAATCGCTGCTGGATCGCAGGTGAAGGGTTTTATCGGCGAAGATGTGCCTTTGGTTTTCGCCGAAGCCAAGCCGGCTGAACCTGTGATCGTTCCTGTCGCAGCAGGCACTTCTATTGCTGCCGCTGTTGAGACGGCTCCGGCGGCTGCCCCTTCCACGAAATGATCCGACTTTAGCACGGAGCTTAAATTCTATGCGTTTCGTTCTGATTGCTGCCCTTTCGGTGGCTATTGCATCGCCTGCCCTTGCCCAACCAACCCAGGCTCAGCCGCTCGTGAATGAGGAAGTCGGCGTCCCCGTTTTCCCCTACGATATCACCGATCGCCCCTATGAGGTGCTGGGTGAGGTCAAGGCTGGGGTCCGCAAGGCAACCGTCTTCAGCAAATCGCCTTCGCAGGACAAAATCTACAAAGAGCTGTGGGAACGTGCACAAAAGCTGGGTGCTGATGCCGTGATCAAAGCGCAATATGGTGATGCTCATGTGTCGGCATTCAGCTGGGGCAAAGCGAACGCGACTGGCACGGCGGTCCGCTTCTTGCCAGCTGGCAGCACCAGTGCGGCAGCAGCACCTGCTGGCTCCCACTAACTTGATGTTACGCGCAGCCTTTATCGCAGGCGCTCTTCTGACCAGCAGTCAGGTAATGGCTGCTCAGGACGCTGCCGCTTCGGAAAACACCATCGCCCCTGCCCCTTCATCCACTCCTCGCTGGGTGAAGGGTACAGATGTTGAACTGATGGTGGTTCGCGAAGTGAACAGCCGGTCTGCCAAGGCCGGCGAGCGTTTCAGGCTGCGCGTTAATTCACCCGTCACCGTGAACGGAGCAATCGCCATCCCGATCGGGGCTTTCGCCTGGGGAGAGATTGTTTCCGTCTCAGGTACGAGCGCGGCAGGAGGCAAAGGACAGCTAAGCCTCCGCTTGCTTCATCTCGACACCCAGTGGGGGCCGGTCGCGTTGACCGGCACGAAAGGTACCGAAGGCGCCTCAAACACCGGCGGGGTCATTTTGGGCGTGTTGGGCTTTGGCATTATCGGCCTGCTGAACAAGGGCGGTAATGCAACCTTCAAGGCCGGCGATATCATTCATGGGTATATCGCCGATGGTGAGGAGCCACCTCCCGCGCCTCTCCTAATTCCTAAACAAGATGGGTCGCATTCATGAAAATGGTGCGGCTCGAATTGTGATTTAGGCATTCGAGATAGCGAGGCTCGACTATATGTCTTTTCGTTACCCAACCTCTAGTCCGCTGCATCCTGAAGCGCTCAAGCAGAAGCAGCGAAGCCTTCGCGAGGGCTTCGCTATGCCTCTCACCCTTCGAGTTCACCGAGCACTTTCTTGGCTCCGCAGGGCAGAAGCCGACGAGGGTGACGAGGACGTACGCTTCATCCTGCTGTGGATCGGTTTCAACGCGGCGTATGCCGGTGACGTTGGTTTAGCGCTGGGTGGCGAGAGTCAGCGCGAGCGCGACGCCTTCGCGCGCTTTTTCTCCACTCTAGTCAGTTTCGATGGCAAGCATCGGATTTATGACATGGTCTGGCAGCGCTTCAGCCAGGAAATAAGGCTGCTGCTGGACAACCGCTACGTATTCGCGCCTTTTTGGCATCATCATAATCATATTGCTGGTTTTGAGGACTGGCGCGGAATGTTGGAACGTGAGCGTGACGCAACGGCTAACGCGCTTCGTCGCCATGACACGGCGACCCTCCTGTCGATCCTCTTTGGACGCCTGTACGTCCTGCGAAATCAGCTGGTCCATGGCGGCGCGACCTGGAACAGCGATGTGAATCGGACGCAAGTTCGAGATGGCTCAGCTCTGCTGGGGTGCCTGCTGCCGCTGTTTATCGACTTGATGATGGACAATGCAGATCATGAATGGCCGATGCCGCACTATCCGGTGGTCGATTAGGCAGCAGTGTCCTGATCATCTGAGCCGTGATCGCCATATTATTGGTGCGGCTGCACCGTCGCTACAATGCGTCGCGGGACGTTCTGCTTGCAATATGGGTGCGGACAATATTCCAACTGTTACGCAGCTGCAGGCGGCGGCTGTCGATTTCCTCCCGCGCGCGCTGCGCGATCCGTTCAAGGTCAACCACCAGCTCATCAGCAAGGCAGCGTCGCTCTGAGGGGGCGGCGTCCTTCATCAGTGCCGCTGCGGTTGACACAGCTTCCGGAACCGTGCGGGAGATGAATGTAGAACAGTCAACGACGCTCCATTCGACTGATTCCTCGGTTGCCAACTCCAGCACCCGAGCACAGCTACGCCGAGCTAAAGAAAGACGCTGCGCGTATTCTGGCGCAAGTTCTCCAGCGATTTTCCAGGCTTCAGCGATACGTGGATCCGCCTCGGGCTCGAAAGCTTCCTCGACGACCGCAGGAGCCATCGTCGACTCCTCTTCGATCGCCAGCAGCTGCCGATCAGCAAGTCCCTCACGGCGTCCGAATTTTCTCAGGCACAGGACTAAAACCATGATCGCAACGCCAGATACGACAATTCCGAACCAATCACCCACGAGAGCAATGGGCAGCACAACGAAGGCAACAAGGCCAGCCAATGCCGCCGCCAATGCGGCGCCCGCAACTTTTGCGAGGATAAAAGCGGCATTGACGATGCCTTGCAGTGCCCTCCGCAGCACCTTCCCAATAAAACATATCAGAAAGAAAGCCATGAGCAAAGCAAGCGCGATAAAAATCAGCCGGACCAACTTACAAAATCCCAAATAAATCGTCTGATGCAACCATGCGCGCTCCGTTTTCGTCTGGCGCACTCACCAAACCGGACACTTCTAAATCGTCCATAATTCGGCGCGCATATGCATATTGAATTCCCAATTCCCTGGCTAATCGGCTTGTTGAACCAGAACGTGAATTTCTGATTAGATCACGCGCCATTTCAATGCGATTAGCATGCATCTCCGCACCGTCGCCTTTCATATCAGCCGAACAGGCCAATGAGCCGTCTCACGCCTGATGCGAGCATCATACCCGTGCCGAGCAGGACAAGACCTCCGATGACAATCGCTTCTAGAGCCACCAGATAGGGGAAGGGCGAACCATCGGCCTCACTATCCCGCTCATCCCAGCGACGCGACATCACCTGCACTCCCGCGCCAGTTCAAGCCCATTGTCCCACTTTCTCATGTAGACCGCTTGCCCTCGGCCAATCTGCTCACAGGCAACATTGACCCCGTTCACATAGATGTGGGCGAGGGTACGACCATAACGGTCGTATCCCACGCGGCGGATGCTGATGGGACCGTTCATAAGATTCTGCAGGCTCCGCTTACTCGCCTGCCCGTCTCCCGGAGCACATGCGCGCCCCTCCGGGCATCCATGGATTTCAGGCGCGTCGATACCGACTAGACGCACGCGTTCTCCATCCAAACGGATGGTATCGCCATCGACGACGGTTACAGCAGCCGCCAGCAAGAAAATTCCGATCATCCTGGATTCCGTTCAGCGATTTTCATCGACGGCCCGGCAGTAGCGAACTTACCGGACCACCAAATGGAGGACAAAGCCTTTGGGGACCTTTGCTAGTGGTCGCACCCTCCTAGCGGTTGATGCTTACTGGCTTGACTTGATGTTCTTCGCCAACACGGAAATCGCGCCGCCGATCAGCAGGCCTGCTCCAACTGTGACGAAGGGCACGACCGCAGCGATAGCGGCACCAGCCGCAGCGCCGGTGATGGCGGTTCGTCCCATCTCGGTGTCCCAAGCCTTCTTCACCCCATCGACAGTCTTCTCGCCGATTTTCTGGCCGACCTTCGCGGCGCTGGTTCCCGCCTCTTTCAGCGTATCTCGATCAATCTTCATGATATTTCCCCTTTGGTGCTTTCACCACCCGATCGTAGCCGCTGGGTCAAGATAGTTCGGCCTCGCGAAGACCTCGAGGAGGTAAGTACGACCACATCTGTCAGATTCGGTCGCAATAGCTCTCGCCAACTTCAAGCTGGCGCCATGAAGATGGACCGAAAGGATAAGAATGGACCAAAGAGACGCTGCTAATCTGCCTCGCACCAGTGCGAGCCATCCGTTGAAGATCGCGTTCGTCCCAACCGGCACTCGCGGCGGCAGAATAGGGATCACATTCTGCCCGGGCAAAAAGCAGCAAGATGCGCTGACGGGCGCATGGAACCGCGACCTCTGCGCAGACCTGGACGCCATTCAAGCCAGTGGCGCTGCCGCGGTAGTCTCTCTGATCGAAGCCGAAGAATTCCTTAGCCTTGGCGTGGAACGGCTCGGCGAGGAAGTACGCACGCGTCACATGGACTGGTTTCATCTGCCCATCGCTGACGTAAGCATTCCCTCCCCGGCATTCGAGCAGGCATGGGCCGCCATTGGAACCAATCTGCGCTCCCGTCTACGCCAGGGCTTCGATATCGTGCTCCATTGCAAGGGCGGCTTGGGGCGCGCTGGAATGATAACCGCGCGCCTACTGGCCGAACTGGGGACCGAGCCGAAGGCTGCCATAAAGCAGGTGCGGGCGGCTCGCCCCGGAGCGATCGAGACTCACGACCAACTCACCTATGTTCAGCGAAGGGCCACAGTCGAAGAGGCTCGTCCCGCCAAGACCTCCGCAGCGGTCCGTTCTCGCGGCCGAGGCGCTTTGATCGGTTTGGCTGTAGGCGACGCCCTCGGAACGACATTGGAGTTTGCGCGCAGGGACAGCTATCCCCTTCTAACCGACATGATCGGTGGCGGCCCGTTCGGCTTGAGACCTGGCGAATGGACGGACGACACGTCAATGGCCCTCGCCTTGGCGGAAAGCCTTCTATCCTGCAATGGTATCGATGAAGCTGACCTCATGAAGCGTTTCGTCGCTTGGCGGGATAAGGGATCTTATTCGTCAAACGGACATTGCTTCGACATAGGCATGACCGTCAGCGCAGCATTGGCTCGCTGGGAGCAATCGGGAGATCCCATCGCCGGATCGACTGATCCCGCCACCGCAGGGAACGGCAGCTTGATGCGCCTCGCGCCAGTAGCTCTACGATATCATGACGCCATCCCAGCGCTCGATGACGCGGCAGCACGTCAGAGCCGGACCACGCACGCGGCGCCTGAGGCAGTGGAGGCTTGCGTCATCTATGCGCGAATGATCGCGAGCGCGATTTCCGGTAGCACCCTGGACGAGGTTCTCAACATCAGCGTCGAGGGCCTGACCGCGAATATCACCGACATCGTTGGTGGCTCCTGGCGAGGTAAGCCAAGGCAAGATATTCGCGCATCGGGCTATGTCGCGCATTCGCTGGACGCCGCACTCTGGTGCATCGGTCGAACCGGCAGTTTCGCAGAAGCCGTCCTGACTGCCGCCAATCTCGGAGAGGATGCCGACACGACCGCTGCAATCACCGGCCAGCTCGCCGGCGCCCTCTATGGTGAAGCCGGCATCCCACAAGCATGGCGGGAGCGGATCGTCGGTTATGAGCGAATTGGCGATATGGCCGACCAACTCTTATCTCGGTAAGCCGTAGAAGCGCGCCCTTTCACTCTGGGCAGCCTAGCCTGCGCCCCATCCCGGCATCGGGAACCTCGATTTCCTTCATTAGGCTCTTGAAAGAGCGGCGAAAGCGGTCGTAGTTGGGCACGAATGGGGGGTAGTGCAGCATGACCGATCGTATGGCCAAATTGGACCGATTATTGGCGCTCGTACACGCGCTATCAGAATCGACCGAGGGCCTGACACTCGACGAAATGGCTGAAACACTGGGGGTCAACCGAAGAACCGCCGAGCGGATGCGCGACGTCATCGCGCGGCACTTCGACCTTGAGGAAGTAACCGAGGATCGCCGTAAGCGCTTTCTCATCAGAGACAGCCTTCGGCGCGTTTACACTCGTCCAACTGCAGCTGAAGTTGCAGCACTTACGGCCGAGGCTGATGGGCGACGAGGGGCTGGCCAAACAGTTCGCGCCGACCAACTGGCGAGCCTCCTCGCCAAGGTAAAGGGCGCCTTTGACGACCGCGAGAAACGCCGCATTGACCCTGATCTGGAGGCTCTCACCCGGCTTCAGCGGACGATGGTCACCGCCGGCCCCGTCGCTACCGTGCCACCTGAGACGATTGCGGTCGTCCAAGCGGCGATATTATCCGGTTGCTGCCTTGAATTCAGCTATGCTGCGGTACAGCAGCAAGAACCGCGCTGGCGACGGGTGATACCCTTTGGCATTGTTCACGGCCCTCTGTCCTATCTGGTAGGAAAGATGCCCGATCGAGAAAACGACCCGGTTTATTATCGACTGGATCGTATGATCGAACCCCGCCTCAGCGAAAGGCTCGGGTGTGCCCCGGATGACTGGGACATTGATGCCTGGCTGGCCGATAGTTTCGGGGTCTGGCGAGACGAAAAGCAAGACGTCGTGCTTCGCGTTCATGCATCTGCGACCTCACGGGCTCGCGAATGGCGGTTCCACCGCAACCAGCGGATAGAAGAACTCGAAAACGGAGACCTCATTATCCGCTTCACGAGCGGCGGGATGCGAGAGCTGGCAGAGCATCTATTCACCTGGGGCAATGAACTCATCATAGAGCAGCCTGCCGCGCTCATTGAGATGATGCGCCAGCGCATCACGGCTGCGCTGACGATGCTGCCGCCGGAAGCCGCCTCGCCTAACGCGACCACTTTTGTCGCACCTACAATGCATGGTTGATGGCATGACGATCAACTCATCGATTTTCCGCCTGACCCTTGCCCGCCTCTCCGTCAAGGTGACGGCATGAGTGTAGCGCCCCCCACCTTTGGACTTTCCAAGTCCAGGATCACGTATTTCGAGCAGTGCCCGAAGCGACTGTGGTTATCGGTGCATCGCCCCGACCTCGCCGAAACCGATGAAGGCGCCGAAGCGCGCTTCGCTGCCGGACATGAGGTTGGCGCCGCCGCCTGCTCGCTCTTGCCGGGCGGTGTCATGGTCGAGGCTGAACCCGATCTTTCCGCGGCGCTTGCCACAACCAAAGCCCTGCTCGAGAGCGGTCACGAGGATCCGATCTTCGAAGCCACGTTTCAGCATGATGGCGTTCTGGTGAGAGTGGATATTCTCGAGCCAAACGGTATCGGTGGCTGGCACATGGCTGAGGTCAAAAGTTCGACCAAGCCCAAGGATTATCACGTAAATGACCTAGCCACTCAAGTTTGGGTCGCCCGCGAAGCCGGCGTGTCAGTCGACAGCGCAGCGATCCGCCATCTGGACACCGACTTCGTCCTCAAAAGCGATGGATCGCTGGAGGGCCTGTTCTTCGACAGCGATCTGACTTCCAACATCAAGGACCAGGTCGAAACACGGGCCGAGGTTGTAGCCGCTGCGCGTGAAACGCTCGCCGGTGAGGAACCAAGCATCCTCCCTGGATCACATTGCAACGGCCTGCCATGCAATTTCGCGGCATATTGCGAGGCAGCACTTCCGCTAGGTCCGGAATGGCCGGTGACCGTGCTTCCATATGGCGGCGGCAATCATTGGCTGAGTCGCGGGGTTGAAGATCTTTTCGACATTGACCCCGCGGTGCTGACTAACCCAACCCATCAACGGGTTTACCAGGCTACCGTGACAGGCGAACCCGATCATAACGTTGAGGGCGCCCGCACCGCCATGGCGGATTGGGCTTTCCCTCGGACGTGGTTGGACTTTGAGACGATCGCATTCGCTGTGTTTCGGCATGCAAAAGGTGCCCACCTGACTCGGTGATCGGCGCCTAATCGGGGACCACCCCCGGGTCATCTATTGTCGCTGCTAATTAAGGCGGGCGATGAGGCGGAGGATGACGACGGTGGAGACGATTGGTCGGATCAGGCGTGCGTATTTCGTGCAAAAGCAGTCGGTGCGGGAGATTGCCCGGCGGCTGCATGTTTCGAGGAAGACAGTCAGGAAGGCGATCGACGCCGAGGACGGCAGGTTCAGCTACGATCGGGTGGTTCAGCCGAAGCCAAAGCTCGGCGGCCACATTGCCGAACTCGAGCGGTTACTCGCTGAGAACGAGCGCAAGCCCCGGCGTGAACGGCTGACGCTGATCCGGCTGTTCGAGGCGTTGCGGACACAGGGATATGAAGGCGGCTATGACGCGGTTCGCCGTCATGCCCGTTGCTGGCAACGCGAGGAAGCGGGGCGGACCGCGACCGCGTTCGTGCCGCTGAGCTTCGAGCCGGGCGAGGCTTACCAGTTCGATTGGAGCCACGAGGTCGTGGTGTTGGCGGGCGCGACGACGACCGTGAAGGTTGCGCATGTCCGGCTGTGCCATAGCCGGATGTTTTTCGTCCGAGCCTATCCGCGCGAGACGCAGGAGATGGTGTTCGACGCCCATGCCCGAGCCTTCGCCTTCTTCGGCGGCGTCTGCACGCGCGGGATTTACGACAACATGACCACCGCCGTGGATGCGGTGTTCCTGGGCAAGGAACGCAAGTTCAACCGCCGGTTCCTGCAGATGTGCAACCATTACCTGGTCGAACCTGTTGCGTGTACGCCGGCGGCGGGCTGGGAGAAGGGACAGGTTGAGAACCAGGTCGGCGTGGTGCGCGAGCGCTTCTTCACGCCACGGCTGCGCTTTGCCAGTTACGAGGAGTTGAACGCCTGGCTGCTGGACCGCTGCCTGGAACATGCCAATGCCAATCGGCATCCCGAACTTCGGGACCGTACCATCGCCGACGTGTTCGAGGACGAGAAGCCAGCGCTGATGCGCATGCCGACCGTCCCGTTCGACGGTTTCCACGCTGTCACCGCCACGGTCTCCAAGACGCTGCTCGTGCGGTTCGATTACAATAAATACTCGGCAGCGGCACGCGCGCTCGGACGACCGGTCGAGGTTCACGCCTATGCCGACCGCATCGTCATCCGCCAGGGCGACGATATCGTCGCCGATCATGATCGGCGCTTCGGCCGTGAGCAGACGGCATACGATGCCTGGCACTATGTGCCGGTTCTGGCGAAGAAGCCGGGCGCGCTCAGGAACGGGGCGCCGTTCAAACAGCTTGCGCTGCCGCCAGCGCTGGAGCGCTTGCGCGGCAAGTTGAAGGGGAGTGACGACGGCGATCGTCAGATGGTGAAGATCCTGACGGCAGCGATGGTCGATGGCCTCGACGCGCTGGAAGCCGCCGCCGCCGAAGCGTTGGCCCAGGGGGTCACGAGCGCCGATGTTGTGCTCAACATCCTGGCACGGTCCCGATCGGCGCCGATGGAGCCCAGCATCGCCACGCCCGAGCATCTACAACTCAAGATCGAGCCGGTCGCCGATGCAGGCCGGTACGATCGGCTTCTGCCGGTGCGGAGGGCGGCATGATGATGGAGCGCCATGAGATCATCGGCTTGATGACCGAACTGAAGCTCGCCGGCATGCGCCACGCTTATGATGAGGTCATCACCGACGCCCTCAAACGCCAGCATCCCATCCAGCATGTCGTTGGCGACCTGCTGAAGGCCGAGGTGGCCGAGAAGCATGCCCGTTCAATCAAGTACCAGATGACCGCCTCGAAGCTGCCGCTCGCCCGCGAGCTCGACGGCTTCGAGTTTACCGGCACGCCGATCAACGAAGGCTTGGTTCGCGATCTTGCCACGGGCGGCTTCCTCGCCAGCCAGCGCAACGTCGTGTTGGTCGGCGGCACCGGTTCAGGAAAGACCCACCTGAGCATCGCCATCGCCCGTAACTGCATCCGCGGCGGCGCCCGCATCCGCTTCTACAACACGACGGATCTGGTGAACCTGCTCGAACTGGAAACCCACCAGGACCGGACCGGCAAGCTTGCGGAGCATCTCTCCCGGCTCGACCTGCTGATCCTCGACGAACTTGGCTACCTACCCTTTGCTCGCACCGGCGGCCAGTTGCTGTTCCATCTCATCAGCCGCCTCTACGAGCGCACTTCGATTATCGTCACCACCAACCTCGCCTTCGGCGAATGGCCAACCGTGTTCGGCGATGCGAAAATGACCACGGCCCTGCTCGACCGACTGACGCATCATTGCGACATCATCGAGACCGGCAACGAGAGTTGGCGCTTCAAGAACCGCAGCTGAACCCGGTCACCCCAGCAAAAAGGCCATTTACGCCGTGGCGGGACGTCTCCGGGCTACGCCCTCCGCCGTCCCGCCACGGCGTATGCGCGCACTATCTACCCGGTCCCCTATTGCACGCCGATCCCGGTCCCCAGTTCCGCGCCGATTGACACCCGGAGCGATTGGGAGAGAAATCGCACAACGACAGGCGTCGCCGCTCAGACCTTGCGCGATATCGAGCAGAAATTGAGCAGCCTACTGGAACGCAAATCGCACGTTACCGAAACCCGGGATCGCCTCGCAAAATCAATTGATGTGAGATTTAGCGGCACCGCAGATTGGCGGCAGCTGGCTGACCCCTTAGACTGGCTTGATGAACAAGCCGACGCCTGGCGTACGCATTTTGCGGACCATTCTCGGATCATCGAAGCCATTCCTGGCTTGGAGAAAGCGGTCGCTGAGGCTCGTGCAGATACCGCAGCCGCCATCGTCCGTTTCGACGAAATCGAGTCCCAGGCCAAAGCCTGGGAGCAAGGGCAGATACAGCTAACAAACGCTCGGAGCGGCCTACTTGGCGGCGACGCTGTGGAGGCCGTCGTTGCCCGAAACGAAATGACGCTGTCGCAGTGTCGCCAGGCCTTGGAAACTGCCCGAACTGCGGCGGCTCTCGGTCGCGAAAATCAGGCGGCTTCAACGGCCCGCAAAGAGGCTGCCGATCAGGAAGCCAAACGCGTGGTCCAAGATCATCTCGATCGCCAAGGTCGATTTCACGGGCGGCTCGCTGAGCTTGCCATCGAGGAAGAGGCTGTCGCCGGCGCAGCGCGGGAAGGACAGACGGCAATCGACAAGGAGGTTGAAGCGCTTGCCGCAATCGACCAAGCCTGCGAAAATGCTGCTGCCCTATTGGCGCAGCGACAGGAGGACCTTGTCCGCCACGATCAGACCGATCCACCTGCCCTCTCTGGCGACGCCCTTGCTCAGGCAGTCAGCGAAGCCAAGCAAGCTGACGAGGCCGCTCAGAAGGCGCTCCAGGATGCCCAGTTCATCCTCCGTCGGGACGATGAGGTGCGGACACAGACCACAAAGCTTCGTGCCGAGCTGGAACGCGAGCGCACAGCGGCGCGGGTGTGGCTCGCCCTTGATGAACTTATCGGCGACGCGACCGGCGCCCGGTTCCGTCGTTTCGCCCAAGGGCTAACCCTTGATCGGCTGCTTGCGCACGCAAATTCCAGGCTTACGGATCTCAAGCCCCGCTATGAGCTCCAACGCGCTCCTAGTGGCGACATGCTTATCCAGGTCGTCGACCATGACATGGCTGGCGAAATCCGCGGTGTGCATAACCTTTCAGGCGGAGAACGCTTCCTGATCAGCCTGGCCTTGGCGCTCGGGCTTGCCGAGATGTCCACCGGCCGCGGCCTCAAGATCGAAAGCCTGTTCATTGATGAGGGATTTGGCGCTCTGGATGGCGCCAGCCTCGGCCAAGCCCTGTCAGTCCTGGAGCATCTTCATGCTACGGGCCGTCGGGTCGGCGTGATCAGCCATGTCGAGGAAATCAAAGAACGGATACCTGTGAAGATCGAGGTGACGCCCGTCGCCCGAGGCCGCAGCGAACTATCGGTGATTAGTGGTTAGGGTAACCCGAATTAAGTCCCGCACACTCCAATGCATTCCCGGGTGACGGGACGGCAGGGAAATGGTTGAAAATCCGCGATTTCAAACTTAGTGGCAGCGTCTTGAACGCCCCTCGCCAAACAGAAATTTCCAAGGAAGGTATTCGCTCAATGCAGCTTAACCCGCAACATGTGACAATCGATGAATTGCTCAGCGGAAGGCTGTTCAGGATACCGGATTATCAACGCGCATATTCATGGCAAGCCAAGCAGCGTGCCGACCTATTCAATGATATT
The DNA here is from genome assembly GCF_000412635.1 of Sphingobium bisphenolivorans. Lineage (GTDB taxonomy): Bacteria > Pseudomonadota > Alphaproteobacteria > Sphingomonadales > Sphingomonadaceae > Sphingobium > Sphingobium bisphenolivorans. Next base: position 3,594 of record NZ_ASTG01000008.1, on the reverse strand, counting down.
GAAGAAGTCGCGCAGTCTGGCTTTGACCATTTCATGGCAACGGTGGTGGGCCTTGGACGCGAATCCTGCAACATCGGGTCTAAACGGTATAAAGTCGTTGATCTAGTTGACGGGCAGCAGCGTATCACCACCATCGTCATCCTCCTAAAGGCGATCGAGCAAGCCCTGGATAATGAACATACCGACCGCGACAAGCGCGATTTGGGCGAACTACTCGTTAAGGATGACGAACATTCTGTCGTCCTATTGCAGACTAATCACGACAGCAGCGACGTGTTTCTTCAGTATGTGCGGACCGGACGCGCTGCGGACACAAGAGCCCCAACCGCATCAGATCAAAACGTCATAGATGCAATCGCTGAGTGCAAGGCTTTCGTCGCGAACTGGGCAGAAAGTCGGCCGTTGGTGGAGCTCCTCTCTACCATCAGGAACAAGCTCTCCCTGATCTACCATGAAATCGCGGACGAAGCGGTGGTTTACCGCGTCTTCGAGGTTCTCAATAGCCGTGGCCTCGACGTGAAGTGGGTAGACAAAACAAAAAGCCGACTCATGGCTCTGATCTACGAACACGTGCCTGATAGCGTGCGTCAGGAGGGCTTGCATGAGATGCATACCATCTGGAAAGACGTCTATCGTACGTTAGGGTTGGACTTACGTCTCGGGGATGAAGCACTTGCCTTCGCTGGCACATGGAAGCTTCCGACATCGCCGCGGCGGGTGCTCAGCGAAGAAGACGCGTCTATCGAAATCGCTAACGCCGCGGGCAACGCTATTCGTACGATCATGGACGCAGCTCGATGGCTGCGCCGTGTTGTCAACAAGGTTGTCTCATTGGACAATGACCAGCGCCGTTCGGCCGTCGCCCGCGTGCGGCAGGCCCGTTTCGTGGCCGTCGCTATCCTCTTGCGTGGCTTTGAGGAAGAAATCGAACGAGATCTGCTCGCAGCTTGGGAACGCGTCACTTTTCGGATCTACACGCTAGGTGGTGCAGACACGAGAAAGCGTGTCGGGGAATATGTCGAGCTTGGATATGAGATCATCAACGCCCTACTTGAGCCCACTGCGATTAAGCAGCGACTGTTAGACATCGGCCATGGTTATTCGATCGATGAGGTGATCGAAGAAGACGGCAGCACCTGGGAAGAGTGGTATGGTGGATGGTCAGCCGAAGTGCGCTACCTACTATTCCGCTACGAGGAGCACCTAGCCAGGGAAAAGGGCGAGCATGTCGATCCTCTGGCTTGGGAAAAGATCTGGGCAACTGATCCTGCGAAATCGATTGAGCACATTACGCCGCGGAGTAGTAAGGAGCCGTGGGTGCATCACCTCGGCAATCTCACTATGCTGCCCCCGAGAACGAATTCGAAACTCAGCGACAAGCCCCCTGCTGAGAAGGCTGCTACCTATGTTGAAGGAGGCGTTAAGGCGACAGCGGCAGTGGGGCGTGAGCTTTTGCAGGGCATAGTGTGGGATGAAGAAGCTGCGAAACGCAGAGCTGCTGATATTGAGAAATTCGTTCGCGTTGAGTGGGGCGAGTAAACAGCTGGAGTGATTTCGGCGTTTGTTGTGATTGTGGATGCAGCGACAGCGATGTCAGGTATCGCCGGCTCGGCCACTCAGAACGGTTTCGGGAGGTTCAACGGATTTCGTTGCCTCCCGAAGCGCCTAAGGCCAGAGCCATTGTCCGTGGCTCGCCACGATCATCGTGAGCGCCCTGATCGTTGGGCTGACCACGCCCGCTGAAGGTCGATGTCAGAGTCAGTCTCGTTCTCGGGCTGGGCATTCTGTTGGATCGGCAGGCGGGATGACGCTGATCGCTCTACAACGGCTTTCTTCGTAGTTGATCGGCAAACGGACGTTTCGAGAATCACTGGGTCCTTAGCCTTGATGACTGATTTTTCAGGCGCGTTCTGTGCCATAAACGCCGCGTAGCTCAGCAAGCGCGGTAGCCGGAGCTTGCCTATCTCTGCCCGATGCTCGTCGTCCATCGCTTTTAGCTGAGGCAACCGGACATTCTTAGTGAATGCCACGCTGAACAGCCGTCGTTGAGAGGGGAGAAGACGTGCGGCTTGTTCCTTGCGCTTTTTCGTCAGCTGCTGCGACAATGCCTTCCGCTTTGCACGGTGCTCACGTTTGCGTTTCTCACGCTCAAGGCGCGTAAGCCGGCGGGCTTCGAAATGCTGAGCGCGGTAAAGCTCGAATTCTGTCCGATCTGGCTTAACCTCTTCGACCTTCACCTCCGGGCAGATGCGCAGATAATCGGCATTCTCCGGCCACCATCGCTCAAACGAAATCGCGTCTGGAGGCCGCCGCTTTTCAATCTGAAGTAAGCCATACCTGCGCTGCGCGGTATCCAGATCCGAGGCTTTTATCCGGTTGTTGCCGCTGTGCAGATCATAGAGCGTCAGCCCGACGATCTTGGCAGATGCCGTTTTGCTTTTTCGTAGGGCAGCTTCGAACCCGACACCGATGGCAGCAAGGGCTCGTCCAGCTGCGTCCCAGCTTCGCATATCCAGCGCTGCGCGAATCGCGTCCGCCCTTTCGAGAAGAGACTGCTCTCCAGTTCTGTTCGCACGATGTTCATGCGCAGCCTTGCTACGACGCGAGGGACCGACCTCCCGCGCCCCATCCATCTCAAGATGGGTACGCAGTTGGCGGAGGTTGAGTCGCTTCTCTATAAGGCGGCAAAGATCCTGCAACCGATAGAGTGCGAACTGATTGAAGGAACGCTTGACGACATTCGCCGCGGGCAACTGCTCGACCTGCTCCTTTTTGAGTGCAAAGGAAGGCTCCCCTTTCGCTCGTGCATGTGGGGCAAGAAACAGCTGCTTCTCAGGTGTTTTAAGCGTTAGTGGCGACACGGTGCAGATCATGAGGTGGATATGGTCATAGCCTTTGTCACGATGACGAACGGCAATCAGCTGGTGGCCGCCAAGGTTAAACTCCGCGAGCACAGCGTCGATTATCTGCTTCCAAGTTTCGTCGGAAAGCCGGCCGTCGCAGATGGCTGCAGATAGCGAAATGTGCATCACGACCGCTTTAGCCCGAGGCGCCTGTTCAGCGACCAGGGCCATTTCGGCCGAAGCGTTTTGCAGCGATGAGACTTCCCGCAGCTCCAGAATCTCGTGATCGCGGTCTTTGATAAGGTAGATCTCTAGGCCGGCGAAATTTCGCCCCCAGCTGATTGCGGGGATCACGACGCCAGCATCCGGCGGATTGCGTCGAGCAAACCGGCATATGCGGATTGCAGCTCATCGAGGAGCTCGACTGAACGCGCGGTATTCGCATGACGCGCGATCTGATTGATGTTCTGGCCGATGCGCCGAACATCATGAACAAGGCTGCGGGAAGGGATCAACTGCGGGTGCGATTGCCGCACGAGGCGGCGGAGCACCTCGGCAGCGGAGACATCCGAATGTTTTGCGATCTCCTGCAGGAGATCGTATTCGGTAGGGGACCAGCGGGTCGGAAGCACGACCGTGCGCACGCGAACCTCGCTGCCTGAGCGATGGGTCATTTCATTTCTCCAGAAACAAGGGTTTCGTACGGTCACGGAGGGAGGGGTCCAGGGGAGGGCAACGCTCCTCCCCGGCC
>NZ_ASTG01000007.1 GCF_000412635.1 Sphingobium bisphenolivorans | reverse complement strand
CCAGGTCCGGCCACGACTAAGGCGGCGCCAGAGCGGGCACGCGACAAAGCTGACGTCCCGCGCCCCTATGCGCGGTAGTCGTTGGCCAGCCCTGGCTAATTTCCTCCCACGTAAGTTTGGAAGCACGCTGAACTTTAACCCGCAGGTATCTGCGGACGAAGACGAAGTCGGAGTGAGAGAGTCTGCCGGTTACTTATAGATAACCGGCAGATAGTTTTTCAGGCAATGCCCCGACGATCCGCATATTCTGCAGCGCAGATGCGGGCGTTGTTACGAAACTCCGCGCTGTCATAGACTGACCTATCACGGCGGTTTCGCTGATCAGTCGATGCGGCACCAAAGCTTGCATCGATGCAACGATTGAAGGCAGTTTCGGCAATAGCGTAGTGGTGTTCTTCCGGCTTTGAAACCCACCATTTCGTGAACACCACACCGATCGTGAAGCCAATCACGGATACGGAAAGCATCCACAGTGCCCCCCATTTATAGAGGCGGCGCATGGAGTCTGAACTGTCAATCGGCAGCTGATCCCGCAGGGCACAGAGAGCTGCCTGCGCGGCAATCTCAACCCTTCTAGGCAAATCCTTGTGAATTTTCTGCTGAGCTTCGAAGGAGGCTCGTTGCACAATCGCATCAAACTGTTTGAGGTTTTCCATCCGCAATATGATTTCTGCAATCGCTCCGGGAGAGTCGCGGACCTCCGACGGAAGATGGCGCAAGATCTTGTCCATTCGAATGTAATCCTCCCCAGTGAGCTGCCGGCCCAGGAGATCGATGCACATCTTTTCGGCGAGAGTAGCCATTAGTTTAATCCCACCTGCTTGCAGAAACCGCTGAAAGTAGTTTCCACTGAATTCCACCAGATTCGGAAGTCAACCTGTTCCCAGGTTTCGAAGCCAGCCGACGTAACATCGCTGAAGGAACAGCGCGCTCGAGCGATCTTGGTCCGTGGACGGATTGGCATGGCTGGCACGTATGTTTCCATTGCTCCCCCCGCCAGCAATTCGGCCCGCAACTGGCTCTCTGACCAGAGAACAAAGGCATTGGGACTGTCAGCAAACCTGCCGTTCATAACAATGAGGGTTCGCTCTGGCGCCGCGAGATTTTTCACGCGGTTCAGCAAGGTGATCGAGTCCTCTTCCTCATCCATCACCCAGATGTGAAGGATTTCACGTTCCAAAGCCCCGGCAATCTCGTGCATGCGATGCATTTGCCGCTCCAGCGCATCCCCAACATTTCCAGGCAGATCAATCAAAATGACGGAGTCGTCGGGCGCAGCATCCCAGTCTGCGAACAGAGCATCCCAACCCGCCGGAACTCGCAAATAGGGCCGGCTCACCGGCATCACACCGCTTTGAAATCGTTCCAAGTGTCCATTGCGAGCATCGCCGTCGATGCCGATCACCGAATAGCTATATCGAAGAAGGAGCGCTGCAAGGATTCTTGCAACAATAGACTTCCCGATGCCTCCCTTATCGCCGTTGATAAATATGATCAATTTTTTGAGGTGTTTTGCTTTTATCTCAAACAAACGCCGAGTGTTCATCTCGATAAACTCCCAATATTTTCGCTGATTTTCAGTTCGGCACGATGAACTCGTTGAACAATGTAGGAGCGCCACCCAAGGATGGGGTTGAGCTATCCAGCAACCTTGTTGCGCCGGCCTCGTCCAGAGTTTCGCGTTGTTGAACCCGGCGCTTTTTCGGCCTCTTCACAAACGTTTCTGACTCAGCTTGTCTCAGATTTTTGCGTGCGGCGGAAAATGCCTCACGGAGTATCGATGGAGTAACCTTCTCTTCGGCCATCCAGTTTTTCACATTTTCCTTAGCCAGGATGGCAGGCAATTTTGCTTTCGGACTGACGGACAAAATAGACTTAACAAACTCTTCGGCTGATACCCGTGGAGCAGCAAGAGCTTCGCGGTCAGAAAGCAATTCCCGCGCAATCTCTTCGCCAAATTTCGAGGATTTTGTCACCATTAACTTCCCTTCTGCGTCGAAGCACCATCACTTCGACGAGATTTTGAATAGCGACCTGATCTGAGGCGGTCGTGGGGGACGATACGGCTTTTAATCTCATGTTTAGGTCGAACCGCCAAAAGCGCGACAAGCTGGAGGACGTTGAGAGTGGACGATTTTTTTGGGGGGATTCGCACAGGCAGCGATTTTAGCTCTGATGGCCTTGCGGAGGCTGTCGAAGAAAACATACGCCGAATTTTGTACGGAAACCTATCACGACCTGAATTCGAAGCTCGGGCCCTTTTCGAGGAAAACCTCCCTGACCTGCCTGTCGGTCATCTCATGGATCACCGTGTCCGAATGCCAGAGGATATTGCGCTTGAACTGGCAGGCGATGAGAGCAAGTTAGGCGCCTTTCTCGAACGTCTATTGTGCGCCAGCCCTCACACCGAAGGTCGCGACATGATCGCAAAAGCGCTATCGATTAAACCAACCGTCCTTCGGGAAAATCTCATCGAACTCCGCGACCTTGATCTCGATCTCTTTTCAAGCGTGGTCAGCGGACGCCTGGATCAATCGTTCGCTGCGATGTCCAAGCGGAAGCTTCCGGCCGAATTAATCAAGCTGGCGCAATCCTGTGCAGGAAACATGCTCATCCTCTATTGCGTGTTCGAGATACAGCTGATCGCCGCCCGTGCGGCCAAGCTCAATGCCGGCGGACCGTGGTTACCGAGTTATCATTCACCGGTTCTTGCATCAGATTATCCGGGAGGAATGAGCGCAATCACCCAGGCTGCACAATATCGGTTCTGCGGATTAGACTATTCTCCCCTACCCAAAGGTCGCCCGCCGATCATTGCAAGCCTGACAAATGAAAAATTCGCCAGGGATCGGCTCAGGGCTACGGGTCGGACAGAGGCGGAGATTGCACCGGAGATTGAGAGCCTCCTACCATTGTTACAGGAGAAAATCGGCTTGGCGGAGAAACGGCTCAGCAAGCTGAAATCAGCAAGTGACACCAAGGAGGACCCATCAAAGCGCGAACATGCATCCACGGCAATTGAAGGTGGGATTCGGGCTGGCGTTCAACTGGCCTTTGCCGCGCTGAGGCTCGTCAACCTACTCGAGCGGAAAGAAGCATTGACCGACCTTTCGCTCGCCCATCGCCGATTGGCGTTTCGATCCTGGCGAAAGGCCAAGCTACCCGCAAAGAGGGATTCCGTTGCAGAGGTGGTCCTATTTGTGACACGATGCGCCATCCTAATGGACGCTCAAGCGGGCCAGGCTTTCAAACCAGACGGAAAGCAAACGCAACTGGAACCCCAGATGGATGGCTTCCACGCGGGAGGATCCGTCGCGGGTGAGGATCTATTCAAAACGGCGAAGGAGGACATCCTTTACAAGCAGACGGATGCTCGCCCCATGGCTTCTCTAAATCTTGACCACGAGTTGCGCAAAATCCAGAGGTTCGACATCTTGCCCGACTATAGGCTCGGATTAACTTCCCTATCGTCCCCCACGCCAACATCCACGCCGCAACGTACTATGGGGCATGAGCAACCCAATCGCACCAAGTTCAAAATCATCCCACGCTCGCGCAGCAACCCGGTCAAACCAGGGTACCGCCGATAAACTGAGCAGCCTGATTTCTAGCCTCATCCTGAATTTGGAGGATTTACATCCTGTAGAGCGAAGGAAGATCGTTGATGCGTTGCGTAGAGTGGGCGATTTTCGTCGGGAGGACTCCATCGGAGAACATCCTCCCTACAAATATCTTCGTCTCAAAGACGTATTACTACGCACGGGGTTGAAGCGTTCAACACTTTATAACAAAATTTCGTCTGGTTCGTTTCCTTCTCAAATACGACTTTCTAAGAACTGCGTTGGATGGCGAGAATGCGAAATAGATAAATGGTGCGCTAATCCAATATGAGGTTATTTGGTCTGGATAACTTAAAGTTGTTTAGAAGATATGTCGTCTCGCAACGCATTGCCGGTGATCTTTCTATGCCCTACCCCTAAACCGAGGGGCATTCTAATGGCTCATGATGCAAGAGCATTCGCACGGGGTTTAGAAAAGGCAGCAGGGCCAAGTCCAGCTCACATATCATCCAGCGGGCGCCGGGCTGCCGTTGGTTGACGAGGGCCTAAGCCTCGATCATAACGTTGCGGCGCAGGCGGCGCCGACCGAACCATCGACAAGGTCCAGCGCATGGCAGCCCCTCTGCGGCCGCCCTGCCCCGTGACAGGCTGTGCGCCTACCGAATGACCTTGTCTACGAAACGAAGCGTTACCGCATTCTCCATCAGAGTTCGAACTTTCGATCGATCCAGGCCGCTTGCAACCTCGGCATCAATCTCAAGCTTCAGTGACACCTCACTGCCTGGGATGGTCGTAAGTTGTTCGACGATGGCTTCGATGATTTGATGGATATCGCGCGCCGGTCGATCTGGGGAAATCATGACCGTTCCGATGAAACGCGTCGGGAGTTTTTCTTTCTCGACGGGCTCAGTCTTCGCTGTCTGATCTCCATCGTCCGTGGTGGAGCTACCTTCACCGCCAGGAATGCCAGCCTCCGTTTTCGTCTCGCCGGACTTCGCTGGAACGGGCCGATGAGCCTCCGCAACGTCCGGTTTGATAATGACGCTGTCGCGATCCACGACGATGTGTGGGCCCACAGCCTTATCAATCAGGAGGCCGAGATAGCTCCCAGTGCTTTCGTCCCACTTCTCAGCGTAGGCAAACGGACCAGGGAGCATCCCCGAGACAGCCGCTTGGACGGCTTTGACGAGAACGGATTGGTCCTTGAGCCTTGGAAGGTAGGTGTACCGGTTCAGATACTCCCACAAGTCCCTTAGGGGGAGGTGCGATTTGCCGTTCCAGATATAGCGCTGCAGATCGCGATCGAGCCTTGTAGGACCCAAATCAGGCAAGAGTCCTTCATCGCTCGCGAGTTTCTTGCTGGCTCTGGACAAGAGCCCATCTTGAGCCGGAATCTTGCTCGAAGACCATTCAACGTCCGACTGCGCATCTTGCTGATGTGGGTAGATCAGGTAGCACCAGCATTCGCGAAGCCTGGTCTTCATCGTGTCCTTGACTTCGGAAAGCTTCGCTTCCGCGAGCGCGATGTCGCTCTTTTTTAGGTCGAGGCGTTTGTCGTCCTTGACGATGGACTCCCATGCAAGTGCCGACCGGACTGCGTCCTTAAGCCCGTCGAGTTGCCGCGCTTCCGCACTCAGAAACACTAAGGTGTTACGATAAACGCGCGGTGTCGAACCGCGCTGCATCAAGATGTCCTTGGCTTCTATCTGGGCATCGGACCCTTCGCGCCCGTTGTGAGCATGAGACACACCTAGCACGACTGCCCGAACGCCGCCCGCTTCGTCGGGCACTTCGGCAGATGATGCTGGTGCGACCTGGACAGCATCGAAGTGCCCCCGGTCCGCGATGCCATTGACGTACTTGGTGAGTTCCTGATCGATCGTGACCAAGATCAGCGCGTCTTCCAGCTGGCCGGCGCGATCAGCTGCGAGGCGGTTGAGGCTTGCGGACATCGAATACCAGTAACGACCGAGATCGCTGTGCATGAATTTGGCCTGGTTCGTCAGTCGCCGCAGCGCATCACCGAAGATTGCTGGTCGCTCCCCCGGCTGAACAACGCCGAGGTTGATCTGCTTGTCGTCGAGACCTCGGTTCTCTTCCCGATAAGTAGGCGCAGAGCCCATGAAGACAGCTCGCGCCACGCGCCGAGTTGCCGAGTACCGGTTGAGGTTGGGTGCGGATTGATCGATCTTGTACGGTGTCGAGCTGGCACCATCGACGTCGCCAGCGATGATCGACTGCCAGTTGACGTCGAGGTAGTGCAAAAGCTCGGGTTCGACCCGCGACGAACTTATGGCCACGTTGCCTGGCATGATCATGACCGAAGGATCGCTGCTCATCCAAAGTTCGTGGATGACCTGTGCCATCAGCCGCAGCACGCCGCGCGTGCGTTGGAATTTTTCGAGCGCACCCCAGCTTGTATAAAGTAGGTCGAACAGTTCGGGGTGGATGGGGTAAGCCTTCTCGAGCTTGCGGCGATAGTCCTCATCCGAGCATCCCTGAGGGAAGTCGTTCGAATTCTCCCGATACAGCTTCGCAAATTGCTTGAGGGTGTTGTCCTTGTGATGATGCCTATCGCCGGGGATCTCCTTGAAAAGCCGGCGACGCACAATTTCGTAGCTCTCCTCTTGCGAGGCTGGCCGCCACGAGGATTCGACGCGCGAAAACGTTTGCTTGAGGCGCGCCAGTGCTTCTTGACCGCCTTCGCCCCCAACTTCGATTTGAGATGCGGGAAGCGAAGCCACAAGGAGCGTACCAGGGCTCGCCTTCACCGCTTCTGTCAGAGACTGGACGAAGGAGAGGTTTGCGTCGAATGAACCCGAGGGCAAGCCCTCAACCTTGTATATCTGGCGGAGGTAGGCGACCCATTCATCGATCAGGATCAGACACGGGGCGCATTTCTTGAAGATCGCCTCGAGCAAGTTCGATCCCGGCGCAATGCCGTTCGCGTCGTTGTCGGCGACCATATCGAAAGCTTCGGCACCGCCCAATTGCCAGGCAAGCTCGCCCCAGGTGGTGCGAATTTCACGACCGCCTTCGACCTTCAAAACATCCTGAGGGCCACGAGACGTTCCAACTAGGACCGCACGATTGACCTTCGTAGGTACGGTGAGCTCGCTATTAGACAGAAGCTGATCCAGACCAGGCAAATCTTGAGCAGGGGTTTCGCCGGCCATGTGGTAAAGCGCGAGCATCGAGTGCGTCTTGCCACCGCCGAAGTTCGTCTGCAGTTCGACGACCGGATCGCCACCGTTTTGGGATAGTCGCTTGGCTGCGCCGGCCAAGAGGGTGCTCAATCCTTCCGTCAAATATGTGCGGCTGAAAAATTCCTTCGGATTGCTATATTCCGAAGGTGCACTGCCTGCGTGCACCTTGCCGAGATCGGCGGCGAACTCGGCTTGCAGGAATTCGCCGGTCGCTACGTCCTGGTGGGGTTCGACGACTTCACGCCAAGGGAGCAAGCCTGCGACCGTCTCAACAGAGATATTGAGACGCTGCGTTTTCCGCCGCTCCTCATTGCGCTGCAGCTCGGCATATTTGGTGCGCAGGATTGTCTCCCGCATCTTCGAGATCTCTGCTGCGGTCTCTCCGGCGCTGATCGCTTCCATTAGCCGCCGCATTGTGTCGAGTGCGCGTTCGGCATCGTCGTAAGTAAAGGTCTCGTTATGCGACAGCTTGTTCCGCACATCGAGCAGCTCCGAGACATAAGAACGCTCAGGATGGCCAAGGACTGTGGCGAAAGCGTCCTTCCACATAAACATCATGGTCTTGAGCAAAGAAGCTTGATCCCAGGCCACATCGCCCTTTGAATTCGGCTTCAGACCGTTGACGCGGTCGACGACTTCAAGCTGCCAATGCCCTTTCAGCGAACTTTCGAGGCGCTTTTCAACGAAGGGAATGAGGGCCTCTGGGAGAAGCTCCATGCCTTCAAATACATACTGACGGGTGCTTTTTGCCATTGTCGCTTACCTTAAAGATCGAATGCTGCTTGGCCGTCGCGGCGAGTATCGTGGATTTTCGCGGCTTCGCGACTCAGCTCGGTCCAGTCGGCAATGATCGCGTTGTAAGCGGTCGCCTCTTTGGCATCCTTCCGCTTGTTCGCGCTGATGTCGTAGAGGCAATAGGCGAGGTCCTTCGCCGCCTCTGCTTTTTCGCCAATCATGCGCATAAGGCGAATGGTTTCCCAGGAGAGCCCATCCTTTTCGTGAAAGCGGACGAGGTGCTGGAGACATTCCCAAATGGTGAGATGATCATCGTTGGACGGTTCCCATTCTTCATCCAGTTCCTCGCGCGAAAGCAAACGCACCTTGCCTGCTGCGCTCTCGACGATTCCGGCATGCTTCACGCTATCGACGGATATTCCGCGGGCACGGGCCAAATTGTCTGCAGAGCCGTATTCGCCGGCTTTCATTCCATGTTGCTCAAACCAAGTGATGGCGAATCTAGTGTCAGGATCAAACTCACCCTGGATGCCACCAAGATATTCGTCGAGTTCAGCGTTGATCAGTTGCAGCGCGGTCTTAACAGCCATCGGACTGTCATCTGCCTCGAGCACATTCTTGTAACGGGAAAACACACCCATACCGGGGCCAATAGCAGATTGCGGCATGTCTGCTGGGGCGATATTAACTGCCTGGAGCTCGGCAATTGCAGATGGGAGTTCGCGTTTCAGTGCACGGATAAATTCCGCACGCGTTACGGTTTCAGCAGAGGCTCCCTTTTTTCGGCAAACTAGTACGACAGAATTTGCCAAGGCATTGGTGCCCGAGGCGATCATACGGTTCGCCATTTCCGTACGCATTGGCCAAGTCCCCACAACCGCATAACCGGCCTCAACTACTGCTTGCAGAAATGTAGCCCAACCAGTTGAGCTGATACCTTCCTTGTCAATTTCACTCTGCTTAAACGCATAGTAGATCGTAGCAGGAAAATCGCCGGTGGTTTGACGCGCCATGTTGGCAATGGCTTTTGTCATGCCATTAAGGAAGAAGGTCTCTGCAGCTTCCTTGCCCCCGTGCCGGTATGGTGTGGCAACAAGTTCCTCTGCCTTCGGCGTGGCCAAGACGCCGAATAGATCGGGATAAACTGGGCGAATGGCTGGCTTCATCCAGCAGAAAAAGAAATCTGAGAGATCTGCATATCCGATATTATCATAGTATGGGGGATCACAAGATATCACGGAATTTTCTGGTAGTACCACTGTCTGGGCATCGTGATTAATTTCAAATCCTTCACCTTTAGGGCAAAATCGATCAATTACCTTAACGATACTTCCAAGGCTTGTCCGAAAATCTCCTGCAGCATCTCCGAATACATTATTTTCCCCAAAGTCATACATCATCGGTATTGACTGGCGTCCGAAGAGGTTTCGAACTTGAGTTTTCGAAGATTCCCATCGGCAAAGTGAGTTCTGGATGTCTGAGAGTCTGCTTACTCCAAACCCCAGATAGACGCTTACTGCCTCAGCATAAGCTTTCGCTCCCCTTCCACCGTCGCGTAGGAAAGTGGGCTCGGGAAGAAGGCCTGACGCGAGCGCATCGATCTCAATCTGAGCACGCGCTTCATGCACAAGTTCGCTGAACGTGTTTAGCGCTACGAGCTGTCGGTCAGTAAACAAATCGCCGAAAGTTGTAAGCCCATAGTCCACGGTCCAAAAATTCCGGGGATCATTTGGCAGGCTGGTTTCCGGCTCCCAGTCGGGTGTGACCGAGAGAGCTAGGCGTTCATGTTCAATTGTCGGTGCAATGAACGCCCTAGAGCGCTTACCATCGGCAACGATCGCGATCAGCCTCTGACCCATCTTGCCTTCGCGGCCCATCCGCTTGACATAGTCAGGTGTGATAGCGGTTTGTGAAATCAGACAACGAAAATTCGCGCCGCGACCCGCCTTTGTGCCTTCTTTCGCATCAGCGAGTTCGGCCTTTGTGCCGCCATGGCGGATTACATATCTAATGATCTTAGCTTGTCGATCGATCAGCGGTTCAATCCATGCCTCCTGACCTGCTTTCGAACTAAGCAAGAAACTCGACGCAATCGGAACCTGGACATCAGAGTACGCAGGGTCTGGGCTCGGCACTGTCCGAGACCAAATCCATGCGATTACAGTTGTTTTGCCACCGCCATATTCCTGCGGCAGGTCCACCTGAGGATACAGGTGCCCAATTCGCTGCTGCGCCCTTTCGCGCATCCACTCACCGTAGTATTGCACATCCTCAGCCAGCCCTTCGGCGTTGCGATAAAATTGTCGCTCCTTCGGGCCGGGGTGGATGGGCTGCTTATCCTTAAATCTGGGCGGGATCTCGATCATCGCTTTGCCGATCATCACCGCGACGGGATTTAGGTCGGAGCCATAAGCGGGCAACCCCAGCCTTTGGGCCTCCAGAGGGATGGAACCGCCACCGGAGAAAGGGTCGTAGACGGGGGGAAGTTCGCCACCGCAGCTCTTACGTATCTCTGTCCGTGCTTTTTCGAGGACCTCTTCGTTCGTCGAATTCTCCCACTTCACAAGTTCCTCGATGATGCCGAACAGTCGCTTGCGCTCAGCTTCCTGGGCCTCGTGCGTCGGAAATTCGTCGGGGTTGCTCGACGGATCATCTACCAATTGAGCGAACAAGACAGCTCGACACGCAGCTAACGGGCGGCGCGCCCACCAAAGGTGCAGTGTCGACGGGTGTCCGTGGCGGATCGATTTCTCGCGCACCGAAGCCTCGTTGATAGCCTCGAGCGGGATCGCGACTTCTATGAGCTTCTTTTTATAGGTCTTTGTCATGTTCGATAACCAGTCGGTAGGTGGCGGGATGAAGTGCAAGCACGTCACGCTCCCGGAGTTGAATTAGGTGGTCGCCGGAGACTTCGATTGGGTCTCCGTCAGGATTGTTGAGAACGAGCACATAGTTTTCGCCGCGCTCGAGCATGCCCCAGATAACCGCATCGAGTTCGAGCGGCTCCCGCTCCAGGCAATGATCCTTTGGCCAATAGCGCTTGATTAGGTCGCCATCTTGCGACCTTTGCTCCCAGGGAAAAGAAGCGCCATTGGCTTTTCCGATCATGCAGCCCTTATCATTGAAGAATGAGCCGTCACCGTCCTTGCGGAACCCGTGTGACAGAGCGAAACGCTCCATGATGTGCGGCTTCACATCGCGCGGTTTCCGAGGATGAACGATTGCCGGCTCGACAGTGTTTGAAATTTCACCTGTGTCATCGATCTCGGCAACGTCTTCATTTACCCCTTGAGTATGCGTGTGCTCTGAATTGGCGCCTGGAGGTGTCTTGTCAGTTTCATTCTCGTCAAAGGGCTGATCTGTTTGGATGGAGGGGGAAGGTTCGCGAGCAGGAACTGCTTCGGTGACAGCCTTATCGATGGGCACCGGATTTTGAATCTTGGGCACTTCAGCTTCGGGGAGAAGCTCGAAATTCTCCTCCATGTAGCTGCGCACGAATGCCGCATCCCTATCGAAGCACAGCTTTATGGCATCGACGATGTCAGCGCGCCGGAAAGCCTTGCCAATTTCCTGCGCTACGCTCTTCGCCAGTTTGGCGAGCGGTTTGCGCTCTGCGTAGAGGCACTCACCGATCCACAGAACGTCAGCTCTCCGCGCAGTCCCGGCGGGCTTGCCATCAATGTATGGAAGCGTCTCCAGTTCGGCGCAGCCATACCAGAGCGTCTCACTGAGTTGAGCGGTAAGGGCGCGGAGCTTATCGGTCTCCTCGCCATCGTCTAGCTTGATGCGCATAAGCATGAGCCCGAGCTCTCGCAGCCAAGGTCGTGACTCGCCCTTGCCATTCTCAACCTGATCGAGTTTCAGACGTTCATCGATTTGCGCCGAGAGCGGTGGCAACTGCGAGAACGGCATGGCCTCGACCACTTCCACCGGAAGCAGCCGAAGATCGGCCGTCTGCTTCTTCACCCATGGATGCAAATGGGCGAATGCGGTCAGAGTCTGCATCGAAAGGCTAAACTTCAGATCTGAGACAGGAGCCCATTCGCCAGCAAGATTGAGCCAGTGGGCACACTCGTTCCAAATTCGAACCGGAAACCTTGGGAGCAGTCCGCGCACTCGGCGAACATCTTCCGGAGACAACACCGAGCCCGACTCAAGCTTGCTCAACCACCGCATGATAAGGTCGGCGGTCGGACGATCTCCTACACCGATTTTGCGCCAGAGAGTGAGGTCACGGACGGAAGCCCTGATGACAGGAGCATCGGGGATCTCTTCGTCTCCGGCGTTGAGGAATATGCCTTCAGAGCCTTCCCATTTTCCGGCCTCCGTCAGGATCAGTCGTTCAACCCGGAACGCCGCGCAGATCGATTTGAAGATATCGGTCGAGCACCCATCGATCAGTTGATCCAATCGCCGATACCACTTCTCGACCTCGTGCGCGGGAGCTGTCTTCGAACTTGCGAGCGCGCTCAGGCGCGCCAACAGCTTTTCGGGCCCGGTCGGCTGGTCGGAGACGCCGATCAGCTTGAGCAATGGTTTTGTCGCTTCGCTATCGAGCGACTTGTGGACGAAGGGCTCGACATCCATAAGCGCTTCTGTTTCAGGCGCGCGCATCAGGAGTTCGGTGGGCTTCCTATTGGTGCCATGCGTATCGCGAAGACATGGCTTGTCAGCCAGTCTCATCGCCCAGGCAGGGGTAAGTCCCCGCGTGATGACGCGCCGCGTGTGGCCGTTCGACGCTCGCTCGGTCAGTACGCCGGTCTGATGAGCTGACAGTTGGCGCGGTGCAGCAAGTAGCCGCTCGGCGACCTGCGCCCAAACCGTCGGCATTTCTTCCGAAATCTCTTCCCAATGGCTCCAGACCTCATCCTCGAAATCCCAATCATCAAGGTAAAAGTCCGGATTGGAATATCGGGGTTCGAAACGTCCGGCGAAGCGCCTCGTGTTAAGCGCCGATTTCGCATCGCGTGTAGACCAGAACCACTTCCGCTTCTCATCGAACGGAACAAAGTTGCCGAGCCCAGAGCGGCCATTGGCTACCCAGGTTCGCCATTCCTCAGCGGTGCAAGACGCAAAGGTTTTGGAATAGTCGCCGTGAAGGAGGTGCTCCTCGGCCCATTCTTCGGGCAGCAGCAGATCGAGTGACCCATCCTCGTCGTACAAGACAATATCATCGACCGAACGGAAATGCCGATCCTGGCTGACGAACCTGAAATTGTCGTCGATCTGTGCGCCGAGCTTGGCAGCAATCTGCGCCAGTCGAACGGAGTCGCTGAGCGACACTCCTTTCCGGTTGAAGAAGGAAGCCGCGACGGTGTCGATGACCTTGCCGGTGTCGCTCGGCTCATCGAGATCGATTTCTTCGAAAACGTGCGAGGCTCGTTCGACCTGCCGCTTGAGGGCGTTGTCCTTGTTCGTATCGGCAGCCCGCTTCTGAGTGGTGAGGTAGCGCGGCCAATTCTGGTTCAAGACGGACAGATGGTCACCGAGGAACTGCCAATCATCTTCAGACGGAACGATCTTCTGCTCACCAAGGCGCACGACTTCTGAAGAACTGAAGAGCACCGACTTGCCTTGCGCGGGCACAATCTTGAGGGCCGAGCGATCGGCAAAGTAGCGATAGCTCTGCAGCAGCCCGCCGACATACGCCCACAAAGCGAGAAGGTTCTGCCAAGCTTTTGGCTGAGGAAGATGGCGCTCCTGTAGGCACCTCAGGATGACCTGAGGTTCAATCTCGCCGATCACATTCCAGTGCTTCAGCTTCTCGAGATTATCTGCCGAAACAGCCATCGCTATAGCCGGTCGCGAGCCCTCATCGAAAAAGCCGATGGCCTGCTTCTGCGGCCAGACATCGTAGATTTCGTGCGGAAGAAGCACTGCGTTCTGCGATTCCACACAGCGTCCGTCTTCGGTCAGCGCGATCGCCGCTTCTGCAATTTCGTTTTCGAAGGCTTCCTCGACAAGAGTTCCGCAGGCGCTGTCGAGTGACGACTTCTTGCGATCCACGTCCGGCATCGCGTCATAGGCCCTGGCGCGTTCAGCGAGCGGGAGGTCGGCTCGCTGAAGCCAGTTCTTGAGCACGTCGGCCGCCAGCTTGCCGGCCCTCTCGAGCAACCAGCGATTGGTTGGTGACGTGGACGGGCTCTTGATCTTGAAGCGCGTCGGGTCTTGGATAAACGGAGCGTTGACCGCGAAGGGCAGGTCAGTCTCGACACCTGTCGGCAAGACGACGAACAGGCGGCCCTCGACCCCAATGACGATCTCAATCTGGCAGGGTGGAAACTCCATCTCCTGCTCGGTGCTCAGCAATCGCTCCTGACGAATCTCGTCCAGCGCCTCAGCCGGAAAGTTTTCCGGTTCGGATCGTGCGAGCAGAAACTTCTCATCAAGGTTGTCGTGCTGCGCGAGCCACTGCGATCCTTTGACGGGGCCTTCGCCGCACGAAACCCAATGGATCAATTCGTCGCCTATCCGGATCTTCCGAATGTTCTTGAAGAACAGTAGCGAAACAGGGCTCTTCGTCCAATCTTGGAGGTTCTTCTGAACTTCGTTCTTGCGGTGCCGGTCGAGAATTTCGACACGCACAGTGGTCCCGCTTTTCGTGGCCTTCTTTCGATCGATCCAGAAGGGCTCGGTGAAGCGAGTCCGATCAAAACCCACCGAGAGGGTCGGAGTATAGAGCTCTACCTTGTCGCCTAAGCTGAACGTGCTTTTGAAGCCGATGCCACGGAAGCCGATCGTGTGCAGGGCGCGTTTGTTAGAATAACCGAACCGGCACAGCGAGGCGAAGTGCTCTTCGGTGAAATCCTCGCCATTGTGCTCGAAGACGAAGGCATCGCCATCGATCCGGGCATGCGCTTCCGTCGCCCCGGCATCGTCAGCATTCTGCAGGAGCTCCGAGAGAATATGCCGCGGGCTCTGCACCTGCTTGAAAAGCTGGTGCCAAGGACCGGCAAGCTCGGGATCAGCTTCGAGCTGCTCCCAGCGCTTCTGGGAGCGATGCCTCACGACCTCAAAATAGGCAGGCTGCTTGCTCACCGCGGGGCTTCCGCCTTGCTCAGTAAGTGCCTCAGTTCAAACTGCTGCGCAGTCACTCCAAAAGGCGGTTCCACCTCGAATGGCTGCCAGACATAAGCCGGGTCGCGGGCATCACCATCGGCCACAAGTACGACCGCCAGAATGTAGTTCTCCGGCTTGTTTAGGGAGGTGATGATCTCGTTGCGCGTGACCATCACAGTGGTCGCTCCGTCAACTCGGCCTTTCACTTCAATGAAGCGAAGGTGCTGCGTTTCGGGATCGAGAGAGACGATATCGTAGCCGATCTTTTGGGCAGAGACGTCCGTTGGCTCGTTCCCCAATGCCTTTTCGGTCGCGATGACAGCGTCCATTGCCGCGCGCTCGATCGCGCGGCGGGCTTCGCTGTCCTGGGAAAATGCGGTGCCGGCGCTGTCATCTCCCTGTCCCAAGCTGTTCAGAAGGCCCCGCGGGATCACGACCATTCCGCCGCGAACGCGAGGCGGCTGGGAGCTGATGAACTTTTCCTCTTCCAACTGGTCCTGGCGCCGTTTCAAACGCTCGGCGAGGTCTTCGGCACGGCGCCGCGCATTTTGCCAGCTCAGCCGCGTCTTTTTGCCCGCTTTCTCCTCTTCCTGGAGTTCGAACGCACGGCTGTCCCAGTAGTTGATCTCCTTCTTGAGGCGCAGGTTCACCTCATGCTCGACTTTCGCAATTTCGGGTAGGCGGCGAGCCTTCACCTCGGCGACATGCGATTGAGCGAGTTCGACTGTGGCGAAATTGACCGCCGTCTTCTCGAGTTCCGCAGTCAGCCAGTCGGCATTCAACTGCTCCTTTGTTGCCGCGACTTCTTCGGTTGTGGCAGGGCGTAGGTTGAGATGAGGGGCGATCCCGGCGTTGACCGTGCGACCGGTCTTGTCGATCGCCGCGAACTGCAGCTTCTGCGAAATGATGTGCTGTTTTCCAAGGCTCGTATGGCGCCCATCCTGGACACTATGCTCGAGAAGGAAGATCGCCGAGATCTCCGTGCCATCGTCAGCATCGTCGACCAGAACGGCTCCCTGTTTCATGAGCTGGTCGTACTGCTCACGGATGATGCTGATGACCGCTTCCAGCAACGGATGTCCGGGGTAGACGAAGGTTGCGACCGGCTGCTGGTTGATCTTGCTCTTCTCGAAGCAGATGCGCTCGTACTTCTTTTGAACCGGTGCGCCGGTTCCGATCTGCCGATCCCGTTCGCGGATTCGCACAGGGACGTGCGTGATTTCCCAACGCCCTTCCTCGCGCGGCTTGAGCTTGCCGCCCAGTTCCTGGAAAGCCTCGACGAAGAAACTCTGGATATGGTGCGGCTGGAGACGCTGCGCCTCCGCCTTCTCCATTTCGAGGCGCAGCTCGTGCACCTTGGCTTCCGGCATCGTGTCGTTGGTCAAGGCTCGTCGCTTGAGCAGGTCCAGCAGATGCTGCTGGTCGACGGCACCATCGACCTGCTTGAAAAGACGCTCGCGGACTTCGTCCTGTTCGCCATATTGGATGGCCTCGAACAGCAAGTCCTTGAGCGCGACCCCTTCGAACAGTTCGCCCAGGACATCGTAGACGCGGCCACCGAGCGCTGCCCGTGCGGCTTCAAGTTTTTCCAGCAACCGAGCGTAGACCTCGCCTTCGCGGGTATCGGCTGCGACGATGTTCCAGAGGTGGCAGACTTCCTGCTGGCCGATACGATGAATGCGGCCAAATCGCTGCTCGATCTTGTTCGGATTCCACGGCAGGTCGTAGTTCACCATCAAGTGACCGCGCTGCAGGTTTACGCCTTCGCCGGCCGCGTCATTGGCAATGAGGACTAGCAGGTCCTTGTCCTGCATGAACCGCTCGATGACTTTCCTGCGCTCTTCGCGGGCCACACCCCCGTGAATAACATCGACGGCTTCGGGCTTGCCGAGACGGGCACGAACCTTGTCCGTCAGATAATGCAGGGTGTCCTTGGGCTCGGTGAAGATGATCAGCTTCCGACGGTTGCCGTCCTTGTCGGTCATCAACTCATCGTCGAGAATCCGGTTAAGTTGTGACCACTTTGCGTCCTCTCCTGCCTGGAGGACTTTGAGGGCCATGTCTTCCAAGCCTTTGAGCGTCTCGACTTCGAGCATGAGCTGCTCGACCGTCTCCGCCGTCGTCGCACCCGTAGAAATGAGGTCCTCGAGTTCGTCGATTTCATCCTGACCGAATTCTTCGATGTTGCCCAAGACCTCATCGCTGATGATGGGCTGTTCAAATCCGGCTCGCTTTCCCCGCGCAGCCAACTGCGCTTCTGCCAGCTCATTTTCCAGGCGTTCCCGGCGACGCTTGAGCGACTGATAAATGGCTGCTGGCGAGGATGCGAGGCGCCGCTGCAGGATCTGCAGCGCGAACCCGACATTGTTACGCTTCTTGCCATCGGTTTCAGTGAAGCGCTGAACGCGGTTCATCTCGGAACGCACGTACTCGGTGACAGCGGTATAGAGCGCCGCCTCCTTGGGCGACAAATCGTATTTAACTGTATAGGCACGGCGCTCGGGGAAGAGCGGGCGACCATCGAAACGCAACAGCTCTTCCTTGGTCAGACGCCGCATCATGTCCTCGGTGTCTGCGTAGTGGACCCCGTCGCGGAAGCGTCCCTCAAAGCGATCCCCGTCGAGGAGCGCCATGAAGAGCTGGAAGTCTTCTTCTTTGCCGTTGTGCGGCGTCGCCGACATCAGGAGCAAGTGACGGCAAACCTGACCGAGCTTCTGGCCGACTTGGTAACGCTTGGTATATTTGACGTCCCCGCCGAAGTAGGTTGCGGACATCCTGTGCGCTTCGTCGCAGATGACGAGGTCCCATTCCTGCGACTTCATCAGCTTTTCCTGAAGCTCTTCGTTTCGCGCCAGGACGTCGAGGCGAACGATCAGGCGATTGCGATCGTTGAATGGATTCCCTGATCGCGACGTTTCGATCATGTCCCGGGTGAGAATATCGAATTCGAGATTGAACTTCTCTCCCAGTTCGTCCTGCCATTGCTCGACGAGGCTGCCGGGCGCAACGACCAGGCACCGATCGAGATCACTTCGCGCGATCAGCTCCTTCATCAGCAGGCCGGCCATGATCGTTTTGCCTGCACCCGGATCGTCTGCGAGCAGAAAACGCAGCGGCTGGCGCGGCAGCATCTCGCCATAGACTGCTGAAATCTGATGCGGCAGCGGATCGACGAGGCTCGTGTGGATAGCGAGATACGGATCGAAATAGTGGGCCAGCTTGATCCTGTTGGCTTCGGTGACGAGCCGCAGCAAGGCACCATCGGCGTCGAACGACCACGGTCGCCCACTTGCCTCGACTTCCAGCCGGTATTCATCGTCGCGGTAGAGCGTCCGCTCGGCGACCGCTCCGTTCTGGTCCCGGAACACGACATTCACCGCCTGATCGCCGATCCAATCGACACTGACGACCTGAACGGCCTGATTGGGAGCAATGCCGCGAAGAATGGCCCCACTCTTGATGTCTTCGAGTGTACTCATTTGCCCCCCGCCGCGTTCGAAGTCGTATCACCCAAGACTAGGCCCTGCGAAGCATTTGATTTGTCGAGAGCTTCTTGCACGTCCCGCTTATTCAGAGCAATGATATGCTGTCGGTGAGGGTCCTCTTTTTCGGGATTTCCGAGGAGACCGAGCTTCTTTAGAACATAAAAGAGCATTGCGTAGCGCACGCTGACGGCACCCTTGCCGTCGGGCAGCCCATAGTCCTTGGCGACCACCAATTGTTGGCTGGGGGTCAAACCGGGGTGCGGCGCAATGATGATGTCGAAATAGTGGTTCCAGAGCCAGTCGGCCTTGCCCGATTCTCCGGGAGCAGCGAGCTCCCCGACCTCGAGAATTCGCGGCAACAGGAAGTCTTTGAATCCATGTTCAAGATGGCAATAGGCCCGGACATGCCAGCGAAAACCGTCATACCCAAATGCATGCGGCGTGATCCGCCGCCAGGTCGGATCGGGGCGAACCTTGTTCATCGATTGGTAGAGAACGTCGATTGATCGATCTTCCCGTATCGCCCTGAGAACCGCGCGAAGAACCTTTATGTCGACATCTCGGCGAGGCGTTACAGCCACGTCCGCTCTCGGAAGGACGCCAAACCAGGATTCCTCCAGCGAAACCACGCCTTCAGTGACTGTGCGCAGCCGTGACAGGTAAACGTACGGATCGGGGTCGAGGAAGCGGAGCATGAACTCCGGCTCAGCAAAATAACGCTTCGCTCGCGTGTCGTAGCGCATGTTTTCCGGAGCGCGCTCCTGATAAAGGCTGAGGTCCTTCGAGGCCTGCGGCACCGAAACACCGAATTGTTCAACCAGGTCGCCCCGGTTGATCGCCCCCTCCCAGAAGAGCCGAAACTCAATGAACTCGAGCCGTTGCTCGACGCCCCAGCGCATCGCCATATTAGTCCGTATAGTTTCTATATTGACAAAACTGTATCATAGGTATAGTTTATATACACATTCAATGAGCCGAGTCAACGAGTGCGGAGGATACGATGGCGGACCGATATGTCACCAAACACGATAAGGGCTGGGCCGTGAAAGCGCCCGGAGCCAAGCGGGCCAGCAGCGTGCATGACACGCAGAAAGAGGCTGAAAAGGCGGCCAAAAAGACCGTCGGCAATCTCGGCGGCGGCGAAGTCCGCATTCAGGGGCGCGATGGCCGCTGGCGAGACTCCGATACGGTAGCGCCGGGCAATGATCCCAACCCGCCTCGCGACACGAAGCATTGATCGGCATTTTCGAAAGGCTGTCACGGTGAAGGCATTCATTTCCTATTCGCACAAGGACGCAGGCGCACTCGACCGACTGCACACCCACCTAGCAATGCTTCGCCGTGAAGGGGCGATCGAAGCGTGGTTCGACCGCGAGATTCTGGCGGGCGGGGAACTTGATGCCGAAATCACTGCGCAGCTCGAAAGCTGCGAGCTGTTCCTGCTGCTTGTCAGTCCTGACTTTCTCGCATCTGACTACTGTGTCGAGCGGGAGATGGAGCGGGCACTGGAGCGTCACGCTGCGGGGGATGCCCGTGTCGTTCCAATCATCATCGAGCCTTGCGATTGGACGGCATCGCCGCTGCGGCAGCTGAAGGCGCTCCCGCGCGATGCCAAGCCGGTCAGCGAATGGACGAACGAGAACAATGCCTATCTCGATGTTGTGAATGAAATCCGCCGTATCGTGCGCTCCGATCGCCGACTGGAAATGGAGGATGGCCCCAAGGCTGCGGCCGCGGCCGCTGTCACCGAAGCAGGCAACGCAGCGCGGCGTTACCGCGTCAAACGGGATTTTGATGAAATCGATCGGAGCGACTTTCGCACCGCGGCTTTCCGGTCGCTGCGATCTTACTTCGAGCGCGCCATCGCCGAAATCGATTCAATCGACGATTTGCGCGGGCGCTTCGTGCCGCTGACGGAAACCTCCTTCACCTGCACCTTGGTCAATAAGGCGCGCGACCGAAGCGTGGCTCACATCACGGTTCATTGCCGCGGGTCCAGTCACGGCTTCAGCGACATCTTCTATTCGTTCTCCGAGAATGCGGCAGACAACACGGCCAATGGCGGCTTCAGCATCAAGGCTGACGAATACGAGCTTTATCTCGCGCCGATGATGTTCGGCTACGGACGCGGGGACGAGCATCTGACCCCTGAGGGTGCGGCGGAAACGCTATGGACCGAATTCCTGCAGCAAGCAGGAGTGACATATGACTGACACGGTTCGCTTCCGCTGCCAGAACTGCGGCCATCGCTTCGAAACCGAAGTGCTTGATGAGCACGAGCGGCGCGAGGCTCGACGCCTCGATCGACCCACTTCGTCAGTTTATTGCCCAATATGCCACCGTACCGACATTCGGCGAGGATGGGAATGACGAGGGCAGATGATGAAACCAGAGAAAATTGAGGGCGTGGCAAGCCCACCGAATAGGTGAGTGAAGGGGCTCCAGCCGAGGGAAGTATCATCCCTGACAGTCCCCTGACGATCGTGCACGATTAAGGGCAAAAGACCGATTAACAATCAGCGCGTATTAGACCTCGACCGCCGCGCACCCTTCAATAGGGCTGCGGCAGGAAGCTGATTTACCATGATTAAATCCGCCCATTTCTGCACCAACTCCCGCCTCCGTTCCATATAGCCGGCCCGATTGTAGATGAGTTCGCTACCCGACATCCCTGCCGGAATATGTGCCAGCATAAGGTCGATGATGAGCCGATCGATCAGGAGACGATCTAAACCTGGGTGCGATCGCTCCACCAGACCATTCATCGTTGTGGAAAAGGAAGAACGCCATCCATGTGGAACATGACGTCCCTTATACCCGATCCGATTGTACAAATATCCGACGGCATTTTCACTCAACGGTTCCAAGCCGCTGCGCGCGCCAGGAAATGCCAAAGGGCCGCGACCCGAAAGGAGACGGGCGACACGCAGAACCTCCACAGCTTGGTGCGAAAGCGGGACAATATGCTCGAACACCTCATCTTCACGGAGTGCCAGCATAAGCTTGATGCGGGCAGCTGGGATACGCCACAGCGGCCTGTCCGCAAGCTCATTTGGCTTATCCCAATCGATGCCTTCGAACTCGCTCCACGGCGCGGTTCGAATCATCCCTGGCCGCTGAGCGGTCAGCGCCATCATTCTTGATGCGAGACGGGTAATCGGATGGGAGGCCGAGCAATCAACGGCACGAATCAATGCCTGAATCTCATCCATATCAGTCAGCGCGGGCCACCTGCGTGCAGGGGGAACGGCCTTTAGGCTGACCTTCATATCAGCGGCAGGGTTCTCGCGGCACGCACCGAGACCCTTGCCATATTTGAATATCGCTGAACACCGCTGTAGCAAGCGATGAGAGGTCTCTATGGACCCTCGCGCTTCAACTTTTTTAAGTGTGGCGAGGAGTAGAGGCTCATCGATGTCGGTTATCGGAAGCCCACCGATGGCAGGAAATACATCTCGCTCTAGGCTCGTGATGACATCCGCGGCGTGGACCGGCTTCCAGCGGGCCACTTGATCGGCATACCATTGCCTGCCCACCTTCTCGAACGTGTTCTCCATCTGAGCTACGTTGGCGAGCTTGCGCTTCTTCGCCTCGATCACCGGATCGCGGCCGTCCCGTAACATCCGTTTGGCGTCATCCCGCATGTCCCTAGCCTCGACCAAGGACAGATCGGGGTAGCTTCCCAACACGAGGCGCTTCTCTTTATCTGCGAACCGGTATTTGAGCCGCCAGCTGCGGTGGCCGGCTTTCGTTACGAACAGATACAGCCCCCCAGAATCGGCAAGCTTGTAGTCCTTGTCCCTAGGCTTCGCCTTGCGAATTGCAGCGTCAGTCAGCATGCCCCCAAATCCTCAATTCGATGCCCCCAGAATGCCCCCAAATGCCGCTGGCTTGGGCTGGATATCGTTGGATGCGCTTGGACACGCGAATCGCCTAAAATCCCGTTAATACGGGATTTTTTGGATGCCCTTGGATCCGGTCGGATGCTTAAGTGGCGGAGAGGGAGGGATTCGAACCCTCGGTACCGTTGCCGGCACGCCGCATTTCGAGTGCGGTGCATTCGACCACTCTGCCACCTCTCCGCAGAAGGGTCGGCGCGCGGCCACCCGGTCGAGGGGCGGCCATTAGCGAATGATGACCGGCTTGCCAAGCGGGCCGGCAGTATTTTTCTTGTGTCGCCGCCTCAGCTTCCTAAATTGGAAGCATGAATGAGATGAATCAGATTTTCGGGTCGGACGTCAGCGCACCGTCGGTGGTGCATGCCAGCTTCAGCATCGGCGACGTGGTCAAGCATCGGCGCTTCGGCTTTCGGGGCGTGGTGTTCGATATCGATCCGGTGTTCGCCAATAGCGAGGAATGGTATCAGGCCATTCCGGAAGAATCCCGCCCCGACAAGCATCAGCCCTTTTATCACCTGCTCGCCGAAAATGGCGAAACCAGCTATGTCGCCTATGTCAGCCAGCAAAATCTGCTTGCGGACGACAGCGGCGAGCCGGTCGAGCATCCCGCGATTGCCGGCATGTTCGGCACCTATGCCAATGGCAAATATCAGCTGCGCCCGCTTCACCGCCATTGAGCAGCCCAGCGGGCGGCGGTGGCGCATCCTTGCGCCCGCAGCGCCACTGCTGCTGCTCTGCATTGCCCCCGCGGCGGCTCAGACCACGCCGGCCAGCCCCGCCCGCGTCAATGCCGACCCGAGCTTCCCCTTCTCGACCGAGATCGAGGCATTCGCCAAGGCCAATGAGTCCGGCCTGCCTATAAGCGAAGCGACGCTGTTCATCGGCAGCTCGTCAATCCGCCTTTGGGATATCAGGGGCAGCTTCCCCGACATCGGCACCGTCAATCGCGGCTTTGGTGGCGCCACGACGCCTGACGTTCTGCACTATTACAAGCGCCTGCTGCCCCGCTCCAAACCGCGCTCCATCCTCGTCTATGTGGGAGAGAATGATCTGGCGGGGGGCGCGGACCCGGGTGCGGTCGCCCGCAATGTTCTCACCCTGCTGAAGCGGCTGCGCGCCGACTATCCCAGGGCGAAGATCGCCTATCTGTCGCTGAAGCCCAGCCCCATTCGCTGGACGCTCTGGCCCAAGATGGCGGCGGTCAACATGACGGTCGCGGCGCGTTCCCATGTCTCGGGCTTCGATTATCTCGACGTCGGGCGCGTTCTGCTCGCGCCCGACGGCCTGCCCGACGCCTCGCTGTTCCGGCCCGACGGGCTGCATATGAACGCACGAGGCTATACGCGGTGGACGCGCATGGTCGAGAACTATCTGGACCAACCCAGCCCCGCTTCCTGAGCCGACCGCTTGCTTGGCACAGTTTACGATTGATCCAACGCCAAGCAACATTATTACCGGACATTCGTACAACGCGTGAAGGCAAAGGGGAGCGCGAGTGACCACCGATCCGGCCAAGGCCATGCCCGTGGCAGAACTGACCCTGCGCGGCGTCATCCTGGGGGCGCTCATCACCCTCCTGTTCACGGCTGCGAACGTCTATCTTGGCCTCAAGATCGGCCTGACCTTCGCCACCTCCATCCCGGCGGCGGTGATCTCCATGGCGGTGCTGCGCCTGTTCGCAACGGGCACGATCCTGGAAAACAACATCGTCCAGACCATCGCCTCGGCCGCCGGCACATTGTCCGCGATCATCTTCGTGCTTCCGGGCCTGGTCATCATCGGCTGGTGGCAGGGTTTTCCCTATTGGCTGAGCGCCTTCACCATCGCGCTCGGCGGCATATTGGGCGTCATGTATTCGGTGCCGCTACGCCGGGCGCTGGTGACGGGCTCCGACCTCCCCTATCCTGAAGGCGTCGCCGCCGCCGAAGTGCTCAAGGTCGGTGCCGGGTCGCGGGAGGGTCTGGAGGAAAATAAGCGCGGGCTTGCCGCGATCGTCACCAGTTCGCTCGCCGCCGCTGCCTTCTCGATCATCGCGAAGACTAGGCTGATTGCGGAGGAAGCTGCGACCTTCTTCAAGATCGGCGCGGGCGCCTCCAGCGTTTCGACCAGCTTTTCCATGGCGCTGATCGGCGTCGGCCACCTGGTGGGCCTGTCGGTGGGCGTCGCGATGTTCGTCGGCCTGCTGATCAGCTGGGCCGGCCTCGTCCCCTATCTCACCGCTCCCTTGCCGACCGGCGCCGATCTGGCGGAAGTGGTGGGCACCACCTTCCGCATGAAGGCGCGCTTCATCGGCGCGGGCACGATCGGCGTGGCGGCGATCTGGACCCTCCTCAAGATTTTGGGACCGATCATCGGCGGCATCCGTTCGGCCATCGCGGCGGCAAAGCTGCGCAAGTCCGGCAATGCCGGCCTGCTGGACCTGACCGAGCGGGACCTGCCCATCGGCATCGTCGGCGGCACCATCATTGCCTCGCTGATCCCGATCGCCATCCTGCTCTGGGTGTTCGCGCAGGGAGGGCCGATCGCGCTCAACCCCGTGCCGATCATCGGCCTGACGCTGGCCTATATATTGGTCGCCGGCATCGTGATCGCGTCGGTCTGCGGCTATATGGCCGGCCTGATCGGCGCGTCGAACAGCCCGATTTCTGGCGTCGGCATCCTCGCGGTGCTGGGCGCCTCGCTGATCCTCGCCGCGATCTACGGCTCAGGCGGCGACCCCAAGCAGAGCCAGGCATTGATCGCCTATGCGCTGTTCGTGACGGCGATCGTCTTTGGCGTGGCGACCATCTCCAACGACAATCTGCAGGACCTCAAGACCGGACAACTGGTGGGCGCGACACCATGGAAACAGCAGGTCGCGCTGGTCCTTGGCGTCATCTTCGGCGCGCTCGTGATACCGCCGGTGCTTGACCTGCTCAACAGCGCCTTCGGCTTCGCCGGCGCTTCGGGAGCAAAGGCAACGGCGCTGCCCGCCCCGCAGGCCGCGCTGATCTCCGCGCTTGCCAAGGGCGTGCTGGGCGGCGACCTCGATTGGAACCTCATCGGCATAGGGGCGGGGATCGGCGTCGTGGTCGTGGTCATCGATGAGGCGCTGGGCAAGGCCGGCAAGCTGCGCCTCCCGCCCTCCCGCCGCTGGCGGTCGGCATGGGCATTTACCTCCCGATGGCGCTTACCCTGCTTATCCCCGTGGGCGCGGTGATCGGCCATCTTTACAATCGCTGGGCGCTGCGCCAGTCCAATCCGGAATTCGCCGAGCGCATGGGCGTGCTGATGGCGACCGGGTTCATCGTGGGCGAAAGCCTGTTCGGCGTTGCCTTCGCCGGTATCGTGGCAGCAACGGACAGCGATGCTCCGCTGGCTGTGATAACGGAAAATCCGTGGGGCGTTGTCCTGTCGGTGGTCGCCTTCTTCGGCGTGATCGCAGCACTCTATGCCCGGCTGCGTCATTGGGCGAGCGCGCCTTTGGGCTGACCGCGCAGGAAAGGGGGCCGCCCCAAAGGCAGCCCCCCCCTCTTGTCCGGAAGGAGCGCGGATCAGAAGTTGAAGCGGATACCGCCCGAATATCGGCGGCCGAAGCGCTCCCACTCGATCGTCTGGTTGCTGGTGTTGGGTGCCTGCGCCCCGCTTGCGCGGAGCAGGCTGCCCGGATCGGAGAAGCGGCGGCCCGGATGGTTGAGCAGGTTCGAGGCGTCGAAATAGATCTCGAAATTCTTCGTGACCGCATAGCGCGCCGAGAAGTCGAGTTCGTCGTCCGAGCCCCAATAAGTGTCGCCGCCGTCGGTCAGTGTGCCCACCGTGTCGAGCCATTTGCTGCGGTTCTGATATTGCAGGCGCAGCGACAGGCCATATTTCTCATAATAGCCACCGATATTGTAAACGAAGTCCGACGTGCCGGGCAGGCGCAGCTTGCGGCCGCCAATATCCACCTTGCTGTTGTTCAGCGTCAGGTTGGCCGAGACGCCGAAGCCGCCCAGGAATTCGGGTAGGCCGAGGTCCTGCGTCCAGGGCTCCAGCTGGAGCTGCGCGGCAGCTTCCATGCCGTAGATGCGGCCGGCTCCGCCGTTGACGAGGCCACTGAACGTGTAGTCGGACCGGTCGATGCCGTTGCTGTTAAGCGCGGTCGAATTGAAGGTGCGCTCAGACGTATAGAGGAAATCTTCGATCTTCTTATAGAACGCACCCATCATCAGGTAACCCTGCGGCCGCACATACCATTCGAAATAGGCGTCGACGCCGTAGGCACGCTCGGGCTTGATCGCCGGATTGCCCCCGGAGATACGGTTGGTGCTGTCATTGACGACGACGTTAGGACGCAGCTGGTCGTAGTCTGCCCGCGCTGCGCCGCTGTTGAACGACAGGCGCAGCTTCTTCGTGTCGTCCAGATCATAGTTGATGTGCATGCTCGGAAAGGCGAGCGTCTGGCTCGCCTGCGCCACGACCACGGCGGGGGTCGCGCCGATGGTGCCGACCGCGCGGCCCTCATTCTTGATATGCTCGACGCGCACGCCCGCAATCACGCTGCCCCAGTCGTAGCGGAAGGTGCCCATCAGATAGCCGGCGAACACTTCCTCGCGGACGTTATAATTGTTGCCGGAATTGGGTGTGAATGCAAAGGCACCCCGCGCCGCTGCGGAGGCCGCCCGCATCTTGTCCCGGTCGAAATAGCGGAAGCTGTAGCCCATCGGGATTTCGCCGAGGAACTTCTGGTCGAGCGAGAACTGGTTGTAATCGGTCGGCATGATCGTCGCTGCCTGCGCGGCGTTCAGCGTGATCTGTTCCTCGTCGGCGATCTTGTTGCGCCGGTCATATTGCAGGCCGGCCTTCAGCGTCGCATTATCCAACTCGCGTGCCAGCACCAGGCGGCCGGTATAGGCCTTGGTCGTGTCCACCGCGTCCAGCACGGTAAAGCCGCTGAGGGGCTTGCCGAAGGCATCGACCGCCGCCACCTGCTCGCCTGCCGTATAGCGGGTCGCGGCGCCCGTGCCCGTCACGAGCGTGCGATAGAGTGTGAGCTTCGAGATGTTGGGATTGGTGAAGTCATAGGCGACGGTCGGACGCAGGTTGCGCGTGCTGGGGCTTTCCCAGCTTGCCTCGCCTATTACCGAGCGATCATCCTTGGATTCGGTATAATTGCCGACCCAGCTCAGCTTCCAGCCATCGGCGAATTCGTGGCTGCCTTCCAGTGTGTTGGTGAAGACCGACTGGCGGAACGCGCGCAGGGTCGAACGCTGGCGAATGTCGATGCCGTAGATCGTGCCCTGTGCCGGCGTGTTGCCTGCGCAAATGTCGGCATAGCCCGACGTGGTGTTGGCGGTGCTGGCGCCGCATGCTGCGCTGCTGTTCGACAGGTCGCCCTCGCGGTCGTCCAGGTCGAACCGGTAATTGTCGCGTGCCTCGTCGTCAGTGAAGATGGTGTAGATTGACCGCGCCGAGATGACGTTCCGATCATCCGGCTTCCAGTCGATCCGACCCGAAACCGACCAATTCTTGCGGGTCAGGCGGTAAAGCTTGTTCTCCGTCTCATGCACCCAGAAGCGCGTGGCATTACCCGGCCGCGCATCGCGGCTCACCCGCTCATAGTCATTCTCGAAATTGTCGGTGACCATGTTGCGCTCATAATAACTGCCCGACAGCAATATGCCGATCTCTCCGATACCGGTGTTGAAGCGGTTTGAGACGACCAGATTGCCTTCATATTCCTTTTTGTCGCCCAGTTCGGCGAAGCCCAGGCCGCCCTTGCCGGCAAGGTGGAAGCCGTCATAGTCGAAGGCTGAGCGGGTGATGACGTTGACATTGCCGGCCACTGTTTCGCCAGGCATGTCGGGGGTGACCGCCTTGGACACGATGATCTTGCCGGCGATGGCGGACGGGATGGAATCGAAGCGGGCGTCGCGGCCCTCCGGGCTTACCACATTGATGCCGTCGAACGACAGGGTGGTCCAGGTCTTGGGCGCGCCGCGCAGGTTGATGTAGCGGGCCTGGCCCTGGTCGCGCTCGACGCTGATGCCGGGCAGGCGGCTGGCTGCCTGGGCGATATTCTGGTCAGGCAGGCGACCGACCGAGTCAGACGCGGCAACGGTGACCAGCGAGTCCGACGCCTTCTGGATCTCCAGCGCGGCTGCTTCGGATTCCGCGATCGGGCGGGTGCCGGTGACAACGATCGAGCCTATATCGTCTTCAGCGGCGGGTGCCTGCGCCATGGCTTCCGACGATGCCAGAGCCCAGCCGGCGATGCCGCAGGCCAAAGCGAGACGAACAATTTTGGCGCCGGCGCGCGGCCGGACGGTCTTGTGCTGCATGATGTCCCCCTGTTGGAAACGCCTTTTGGAAAGGCTTGGCGGGGCACGTAGAGCGGCTGGAATACAATGGCGTGAAATTACAGTGACAGATCAGTGACATAGAAGATGTTTTTGGCGCATCCGCCGTCACATAGCCATCATGAAGCGCATCCAAGAGGCGCCGCGACAGAGGGGAAATCCATGACCAGACATTCTTTGGCCGGCCTCGGCGCCGCGCTTCTGCTCGCCGCATGCTCCACCACACCGGCCGAGCCGCCGCTCGCGTTCCGCATCGCTCATGCAGCGCCCGCCGCTTCCGTCACGGCGCGCGGAGAAACGACGCCGGTCGGCACGCCCAATGCCGATGCGGCGGACGATCCCGCGATCTGGCGCAATGCCGCTGATCCAGCCCGAAGCCTGATCGTCGGGACCGACAAGAAGGCCGGCCTCTACGTCTATGGCCTTGACGGGAAGACGCGCGACTTTCTGGATGCGGGCCGGGTCAATAATGTGGACTTGCGCGACGGTGTGACCATCAACGGCGAGAGCGGCATGTTGGTCGCCGCCAGCGACCGCAACGATATCGCCAATGCGAAGCTGGCGCTCTTCCGGCTCGACGCGCAGACGGCAAAGCTCAGCGCCCTCGGTAAGGTCGATGCCGGGCGGGGGGAGGCCTATGGCATCTGCCTCTATCGGGACGCCGCCGCGACTTACGCCTTCATCGTATTGAAGGACGGCACGATCAATCAGGTGGTGCTGGACGTGGCGGGCGAAGCGCCGACCGGCAAGATCGTCCGCACCCTGAAGCTTGGCACCCAGTCGGAAGGCTGCGCCGTCGATGACCGCACCGGCATCCTCTATGTGGCGGAGGAGGATGTCGCCCTCTGGCGCTTCGATGCACGCGCGAACGGCGCGACCACCCCGACAAAGATCGCCGCCGCCGACGGCAGGAATATCGTCATGGATGCCGAGGGCGTCGCCATCGCTCCCATCGGGGAGAAGGACGGCTATGTCCTCGTCTCCAGTCAGGGCGACAATGCCTATGCGCTCTATCGCCTGAGCGACGACGGCTATGCCGGCCGCTTCCGCGTGGTCGACGGCGCGATTGGCGGGTCGGAAGAGACGGACGGGATCGAATTGATGCTGGGGGATTTCGGCCCGCGCTATCCCGGCGGCCTGTTCATTGTGCAGGACGGCCACAACGCCGCAGCTGCCCAGAATTTCAAGCTGGTGGCATGGGACGACATCGTGCGAGCGCTGGAATTGCCCCGCTGATCAAAAATTCCCCTCCCTGAAAGGGAGGGGAGCTATGCGCCTTATTTCTTGGCAAACCACTGAATGAGTGCCGGCTTCAATCGCGCTCGCGTCTCGATCCGCGTCTTGATCGCGGCAATGGAGCGATCCACCACCTTGCGCGATTCGGGCGTCAGATATTGGCTCGCATAGGCGTCCAGCTTCGTCGCCATAATAGGATCGGCTGAATTGCCGCCCAGCCGCGCGATCGCCTGGCTCCGCGCCGACACGTCGATCAGCGCCTCATATTGCTGCCGATGGGCCAGCACATAGTCGACCGCCAGCATCGAATGTTCCGACGCAACGGCCGAAATGATCGCCGCGCTCGTGGTCTTGCCCGGCTCCTCCGTCATGGCGAGGTCGAGCGCCTTCCTCGCCAGCGCCTCATTCCTCGCCGCGCCGAGCAGCGCGAAGGTCGTGCTCTTTTCAAGGTCGGACTTCGCGCCGTTCGCCATGGCCCGCAGCTTTTCCCATGTCGCAGCATCCGCATTTTCCGCGATGATCCGCAGCCAGACATTGCGCAGCGGCCCGTCCAGCAAGGAGGGCTCGGCAAAGCGCCGGTTCGCCTCAGCCACCACGGCCTTGTCGCCCATGCCGCCCAGCGTCGACACCAGCGCCGCCCGCAACACCGGTACCTGCGGCCCTTCGCCTCCCTTGGTGTCATAGCCGACGCTCGCCAGCACCGGGCTCAGCTTTTCCGAGGCATAGGCCGCGACCCGCCCCTGACCTGCCTTGTCGCCCTCCAGCATGGTATAGGCGCTGTCGAGATAATCGGGCACTTCCGCCAGCACGGCGGGGCTGGCCGACGCAGGCACCGCATTCACCAGATCGAGCGCAAGGCCGATCGGCTGATATCCGCCAAGGCCAAGCTGGAAATTATCGGCCATCAAGCCGATCTGGTCCATCGACGAAAGGCTGGTGAAGCCTTTCGCCAGCGCCTTCACATTCGCTTCCGGATAGAGCGAACGGTAATAGCCCGTCTGCCCCGCATTGATCACATAGGCGCCGCAGCCGGGCAGCGTCACCTGCGCCGATCCGTTCAGGATCAGCCGCTGCTCCGCTCCGCCGACGGTCTGCGCCGTCACCGGCACATTCCATTTGAGCGGCACCTTGTCCTTGCGATCGCGGCTGAACTCGCCCTGGCTCAGCGCCAGCAGGGTCGATCCGCCCCGACACTGCGCGCTTTCCACCTTCACCAGCGGAATGCCCGGCTGGCTGGTAAAGTCATGCGCGATGCCGACGACGCCCTTGGCCCCGGCCCCCTCGACCGCCCTCCACAGATCGTCGGTTACAGTATTCCCGTAGGCGTGGTTCTTCATATAAGCGCGGATGCCGGACCGCCACGCATCCTCCCCGGCGAAGCCCTCCAGCATCGTGATGACCGCCTCACCCTTTTCATAGGTGATGTCATCGAACGCCTGATTCACCTCTTCGACGGTATGGATTTTCTGGAGAATGGGATGGGTCGTCGCCAGCGCGTCGAGCGCCATCGCCCGCTCCCGCCCGCCAACGCGGCTCAGCAGCATCTCCCATTCGGGGTTCAGCTTGTCGGTGACCTTGGTCGCCATCCAGCTGGCGAAGCCCTCGTTCAGCCAAAGGTCGTCCCACCAAGCCATGGTGACCAGATCGCCGAACCATTGATGCGCCATTTCATGCGCCACGATGGAGTAGATGGTGCGCCGCATGCTTTCGGAGGTGAAGCGCGGATCGACCAGCAGCGCGCGTTCGAAGGTGAAGATCGCGCCCCAATTCTCCATTGCGGAGAAGAACTGGCTTTGCCCCGGCCCTGCGACATTATCCAGCTTCGGCAGCGGGAAGGGCACGCCGAAATAGTCATTATACCAGGGCAGGATCGCCGCCGAGGCGTCGAGCGCCAGCTGCGCCTTGCCGGTGTTGCCCTTGCCGGTGATCACGCCCACTTCGGTCGCGCCCGCCATCTTGGTTGCGCGGTCGAGTTCGCCGAGGCCGAAGAACAGCAGGTAGGAGGACATTTTGGGGGAGGTGCTGAAGGTCACCAGCTTCTTGCCCGCGCCTGCGGCCGCGCTGCTCCTGACCGGCATGTTGCTGACCGCGAGTTGGTCGGCGGGAATGACGGCGGACAGATCGAAGGTCGCCTTGTAGCTGGGCTCATCGAAGCTCGGCACGAAGCGGCGGGCGTCCGGCGCCTCGAACTGGGTGAAGAGCGCGCGCTTCGCCTTCCCCGCATTGTCCGTATAGTCGAGCGCGAACAGCCCGTTCGCCTGGGTGTTGATGACCCCGGCATAGTCGATCGAGAGCTTGTAGCTGCCCGGCTCGACCGGCCTGCCGAAATCGAAGGCCACGGTTTGGGCGGCGGCATCGATCCGGGCGGTTCCCTTCACCGCTTTGCCCTTGGCGGGCGTCAGGGTCACGCTGCTCACGGTGAGGTCCGCGGCGTTCAGCACCAGCGCCGGCATGGCTTGCGTCACGGCCACATCGATCGTCACCTTGCCGCTGAACTTCAGGTTCGCCGCATCGGGGGTCACCTGGATGGCATAATGGCTCGGCGCCGCGCCGCGCGGCAGCTGGGTGGTGACGCCGGCAGCAGGACCAGCGGGCGCCTGCGCCAAGGCGGGGGCGGCCAGGCCAAGAGGCGCGGCCGCCAACATCAGCGGGAGGATTTTGGAAAAGGGCATGAGGTTCGCAACTCCGACACGTTGGAACGGCGCAAGGACAATGTCTTACGCCTTGAGGACAGGGGATCGGCTGTTTCGGCCCACCGGTCAAGCCGCCCGCCCTGTCGCTGATGCCGTTAGTTGAAGCTTATTGTGCGATTGTCAAACAATAGCCTTGCTAACCATCCATACCACCGTCATCCCAGCGGAAGCTGGGATCTCAAGCGGCTATATGATGAGCGTAAACAAATCCCGCCAATCCGGATTGTTCTCCTCGATCAGCTGGATTTTCCAGTTCCGCTTCCACGCCTTGAGCGCCTTTTCACGAGCGATCGCATCCTCAATCCGGCCATGCTCTTCCGCCAGCACCAGCCGATGCAAATTATATTTTCGGCAGAAGTCCGAACCTACGCCCCGCCGATGTCGATCAACCCGTGCGGTAAGGCTGCTGGTGATGCCTACATACAACACGCCACGAGGCTTGTTGGTCATGATGTAGGTCCAGCTGCGCCGTACGGTCACGCGTTACCTCCTGAGATGCCAGCGTTCGCTGGCATGACGTGTTGGCTAGTTCACCCCCGGCCCCGATACCCCGGTACGTCCTGCGCCGGCAGCCAGAGTCCCGCCGGCGGTTCGCCCGACTGCCAGAACACGTCGATCGGTATGCCCCCGCGCGGATACCAGTAGCCGCCGATCCGCAGCCAGATCGGGTTCATCTCCGCAAAGAGCCGCTCGCCGATCCCGACGGTGCAATCCTCGTGAAAGGCCGCGTGATTGCGGAATGCGCCGAGAAACAGCTTCAGCGACTTGGACTCGACGATTGTCGCGGCGGGCGCATAGTCGATCACCAGATGGGCGAAGTCCGGCTGCCCGGTCACCGGGCACAGCGAGGTGAATTCCGGCGCGGTGAAGCGCACCAGATAGGGCTTGCCCGGACGGGGATTGGGGACATAGTCCAAAACGGCCTCTTCCGGGCGCGCGGGCAGGGCACTGGTCTGTCCCAGGTGAAGTGGAATCGGAATGTCAGTCATGGACAGGCCATCTACGCGATTGCACGGCATATGTCATCGTCGGGCGGCTCTTGCCTTTCGTTCATGGGGAGTTAACTAGGCGCCATGCCTTGGCTGCCATCCATGGGTCCCCGTTTCTCGCTTCTCCTTGCCGCGCCGCTGTTGCTGGCGGCGCCTGCTCTTGCGCAGCAGGAAAATGACGCGGAGCCGGTCTTCAACCTGCCCCGCACGCAGCCGCCAGCCAATCCCACTCAGCAGGGCCCGGAGCTCGACGTGTTTCGCGGCGCGCCCACCACGGTCACGCCGCCGCCTGTCGTCGCCCCGACCGTCCAGCCGCCGCCACCCGTAACCCCCGCGCCCCAACCAGCTTCCGAACAAGCGCAGCGCCGCCCCGCGACACCTTCGGCACCGGTGCAGCCTGCGCCCCGTGTGGAGAGCTCGCCGCCGGCCGCGAGCACGCCGCCACAGCAAGCCGTGCAGCCCGGACCCGCGCCTGTCGCACCTCCGGCGATCGAGACTCAGTCCGCTCCGCCCCGCCCCAATCCTCCACCGCCTGTTCCGGTGACGCCGCTGGCGCCCGCGGAAGAGTCTGGCTCAAGCTGGCCGTGGATCGCGGCAGCCGTGGGGCTAGCGATACTCGCCGGCGCCTTCCTGTGGCTGCGCCGCCGCAAACCGCAAGAGGTGGATCGGGCCTTCGACGAGGCGCAAGCCGCATCGGCTCCAACCACTCGTCCCATGCAACCCGAACCGGCACCCGCTCCACCATCGCCGGCCAAACCTGCTGCCCCGCCAGTCAGCACCGACCGCCCTTGGCTCAACCTCGCGATGGAGGTTCAGGCCGCGCGCCTGACGCTTATGGGCGCGACGATCGCCTACACTGTGACGGTCCACAATCGCGGCACTCGCGCGGCGGAGGACATCCTCATCCGCAGCCTCATCGCCAATGCCGGCGCGCAGCAGCAGGCACAATTTCAACAATTCTTCGCAGGCGAAAACGGACTGCCGGTCCATTCCGCCGTCTCCATCGCCCC
Organism: Sphingobium bisphenolivorans; assembly: GCF_000412635.1. Classification (GTDB taxonomy): domain Bacteria; phylum Pseudomonadota; class Alphaproteobacteria; order Sphingomonadales; family Sphingomonadaceae; genus Sphingobium; species Sphingobium bisphenolivorans. Next base: position 135,852 of record NZ_ASTG01000007.1, on the reverse strand, counting down.
GGGCGAGACGCAGAAGCTGACAGGTGAAATGCGCCTCAATGCGCAGGAGATTGCGGCGATCCCCGTTGGTCAGCGCGCCCTGCTGGTGCCCCTGATCGCCTTCGACGCGCAATATCGCTGGACTGATGAGGCGGGGGAAACGCAGCGCACCGGCCGCACCGGCCGCGCCTTTATCGTGGGACAGGAGCAGTCGCCGCCAGTCGAGCGCCTGGCGCCCTTTCGCCTCGACCTTGGCCCCCGTCAATATCGCACGCCAGGCAGCCGGGCGACCGCGCTCGCGCTGGAGAGCTAAACGCCCTTCCCACCCCTGCCGCACCGCCCTAGAACGGCTGCAAGCACAAGGGGAACGCCGCGCATGAACATATTGGTTTCGACCGACTGGCTCGCCGGGGAGCTGGGCAAGGACGACATCAGGATCGTGGATGCGAGCCTCTTCCTGCCGGGAACGCCCCGCGACGCGCAGGCCGAATTCGAATCCGCGCATATCCCCGGCGCAGCGTTCCTCGACCTCCCGACCCTCGCCGATCCTGACGATCCTCGCCCCGGCATGCTCCCGACCAAGGACTTCATGACGGAGCGCTGCCAGCAGTTGGGCCTCGATGCCGAGAGCCGCATCATCGTTTATGACAACAGCCCGACCCACAGCGCCGCACGCGGCTGGTGGATGATGCGCCTCTATGGCATCGGCAAAAGCGTTGCGATCCTGGACGGCGGGCTGATCAAGTGGCTGGCGGAAGGGCGTCCGACCGAAAGCGGCATGCCTTCGCCCAAGCGCGGCAACGCCGTCGCCCGCTACACGCCTGCGCAGGTGCGGACCAAGGAGGATTTGCTCGCAAATCTCGACACGCGCGCCGAACAGATACTCGATGCTCGCAGCGCCGCGCGCTTCTCAGGCGAGGAGCAGGAGCCGCGCCCTGGCATGGCGTCGGGCCACATCCCCGGCTCGCGCAACATTCCCTCCGCCAGCTTCTACAGGGCTGACAACAGCATGAAGCAGGGGGAAGAACTGCGCCGTCTCTTCCTGGACGCCGGCACCGATTTCTCCCGCCCGATCATCACCAGCTGCGGCAGCGGCGTGACGGCGGCGATCCTGCTCGCGGGTCTTGAGCTGCTCGGCAAGACCGACGTCACTCTCTACGATGGCAGCTGGTCGGAATGGGGCCTCGATCCTGCGACGCCCAAGGCGACCGGTGCCGCGGAATGAGCAAAGACAGGAAGCCGCTCACCCAACTCGCGCAGGCGGGCCGCAGGCCCGAATGGACCGGCATGCCCGGCCAGCCCGGCGCCATCGTCAGCCCGCCCGTGTGGCGCGCCTCCACCATCCTCTACGACGATGTGGCGCATCTGCGCAGCGCAGCGGGGCGCAGCACGCATGAGCGGCTCTTCTACGGACGGAAGGGCACGCCGACCAGTTGGAGCCTCGCCGACGCGCTCACCGAACTGGAGCCGGGCGCCGAGGGCACGATGCTCTACCCTTCGGGCGTCGCCGCTATCGCCTGCGCGCTGATGGCGGTGCTGAATCCGGGCGACCAGCTGCTGATGGTGGACAGCGCCTATGATCCGACGCGCAATTTCTGCGAACAGATGCTGCGGCCGCTCGGCATCGACACGATTTATTATGACCCGACCGTCGGTGCCGGCATAGCCGGCCTCATCACCGATGCGACCCGCGCCATCTTCATGGAAAGCCCCGGCAGCCTGACCTTCGAGGTTCAGGACGTTCCCGCGATCGCCGCCATCGCGCGGGAAAAGGGCATTGCGACGCTGATCGATAACACTTGGGCCACGCCTTTCTTCTTTCCGGCCCTATCGCACGGCGTCGACATATCCATTCTCGCCTGCACCAAATATATTGTCGGACATAGCGACGTCATGATGGGGTCGGTGACCGCCACCCCGGACGTCTTCCCGCGCATCCAGAAGGCGGCCTATCTCTTCGGCCAGATGACCAGCCCCGACGATGCATGGCTGGCCGCGCGCGGGCTCCGCACGCTGGGCGTCCGCCTGAACCAGCATCAGGCGAGCGCCTTGCGTGTTGCCGAGTGGCTGGCGCAGCAGCCCGATGTCGCCCGCGTCCTGCACCCCGCTCTCCCGTCCTGCCCCGGCCATGATCTGTGGCGGCGCGACTTCAGCGGATCGAGCGGCCTCTTCAGCTTCATTCTGGACGGCGGCGATGAACGGGCGCGCGCGGCGCTGATCGATGGCCTCGCGCATTTCGGCATCGGCTATAGCTGGGGCGGGTTCGAAAGCCTCGCCCTGCCGGTCGATCCCGCCCGCTACCGCACCGCCAAGCCATGGCAGGCAGAGGGGCCGCTCGTCCGCTTACAGATCGGCCTGGAAGATCCTGACGACCTGATCGCCGATCTGGACGCGGGCTTGGCCCGGTTCCGCGCCGCCCGCGCATGATGCAGGGCATTCCCGCGCTGCTTGCCCCGCTGCCCGGCGATCCGGCGATCGTTCATCCCCTGATCGCACTGGTGCTGGCGGCCACGGCCTATCTGATCGCCGGCGCGCTCGCCCGCTTCGTCTCGCCCCGCCTGCGCCGCCGCATGCGCGCGCTGGGCGACGCGCTCGCCGGCCACCTGCGCCCGATCCTCAAGCATCTCTTTGCCGCCGGCCTGCTGGCGCTCCCGGTCGCGCTATGGCCGATCGGCGACTTTGCGCATCTGATCCTCGGCGCGGCCATTGCCTTCTCGATCTCGGCCCTTGCCGTCCACATCCTTCGCAGCCTCGCCATTCCGCGTCTTGCCGTCATTCCGCTGGCGCTCCTGCTCTTCGTCACGGTGCTGTCCAGCAGCAGCGGCGGCTTCGCCCCGGTGGCCGACATGCTGGACAGGGTAGGCATCAGCCTCGGCAAGCGCCGTGTGACGCTGCTCGGCCTGGTCAGCATGGCTGCGACCGGTGTCGCGCTCTTCGCCCTGGTCCGCCTCGCCAACAGGATCATCGAACGCAGCATCAGCCGCGCCCACGGCCTTGACGCCACGCAAAAGCTGCTGGGACAGAAGCTCGCCGCCATCGCCGTCGTGGTCGCCGCCTTCTTCATCGGCGTCGACCTGCTCGCCATCGACCTCACCGCCTTCGCCGTCTTCTCCGGCGCGCTCGGCTTGGCCGTCGGCTTCGGCCTGCAAAAGACGTTCGGCAACCTGATCGCCGGCATCATCCTGCTGATGGACCGGTCGATCAAGCCGGGCGACGTGATCGTCGTCGGCGACAGTTTCGGCTGGGTCAACAAGATCGGTGTGCGCGCCGTCTCCGTCATCACTCGCGACGGAAAGGAGCATTTGATCCCGAACGAAAATCTGATGACGCAGGAGGTGGAGAACTGGTCCTACTCCGACCGCAATGTCCGCGTTCGCATTCCCGTTGGCATCAGCTTCGACTGCGACCTGAAGCTCGCCCAGGACCTCATGCTCCGCGCCGCGCAGGAGAGCCCGCGCGTCTTGCGCAACCCCAAACCCAATGTGTGGCTGACAGGCTTTGGCGAGAGCCGCGTCGAGCACGACATTCTGGTGTGGATCAGCGATCCGGAAAGCGGCATCGGCAGCGTCAGGTCGGATGTGCTCGGCCGCCTCTGGCTACTCTTCCGGGAACATGGCATTACGATCCCCTATCCGCAGCGGGTCCTTCACACCCCCAGCGGCCAGCGGACAGCAAGATAGCCGCTCGCCTCAGCCCGTGCGGCTGCCTATAATGCCGCCATGCCTTCGATGTCCCTGCTGCTCCTCTTCCTCCTCACCATCGCCGCCATGGAAGGCTTTGCCTATGTGATGCATCGCTGGGTGATGCACGGTCCGGGCTGGTTCCTGCACGCCAGCCATCACCGCCCGCGCTCCGGCATGTGGGAGGCGAACGACCTGTATTTCGTGATCTTCGCGCTACCCTCCATCCTGCTGCTACTGGGCGGCGTGCAATGGGGCTGGGGCAGCTGGGCTACCGCCGTCGGCGCGGGCATCGCAGCCTATGGCGCCATCTATCTCGGCTTTCACGACATCATCGTCCACCGCCGCGTCGGTCACCGCTATGTGCCCCGCTCCGCCTATATGAAGCGGATCGTCCAGGCGCACCGGCTCCACCATGTCGTGGGAACCAAGCAGGGCTGCGTCAGCTTCGGCTTCCTGATCGCACCGTCCGCCGGGCAGTTGAAGCGCGAACTGGCAAAGAGCGAAACCGCAGGACTTCGCGCGCCTGCGCAGCGGCGTTAGCGCCGCCAGCGCGCCCAGATGGCGGTCGGAAGCTCAAGCCCGCGCGCTTCCTCGCGGACCGTCAGTTCGCCAGCCTCCACGACGCCGGGCAGATCGGCAAAGGCCTGGCGCAGCAATTCCCCGATCGCCAGCGCCGACATGCGGACCGCATAGACGGTCAGGAACAGGAAGCGGCTGTCGGCGTCCAGCAATTGGCGGCAATCGGCGATCAGGCCCGGCAGATCCTCTTCCAGCCGCCACACTTCTCCATCAGGGCCGCGTCCATATTTAGGCGGATCGAGCAGGATGCCGTCATAGCGCCGCCCACGCCGCACTTCCCGCGCGACGAACTTCGCGGCGTCATCCACGATCCAACGCACCGGCCGATCGTCCAGCCGCGACAGCGCCGCATTGGCGCGCGCCTGGGCGACGGATTTCTTCGAGGCATCGACATGCACCATCTGCGCCCCCGCTGCCGCCATGGCGAGCGTGCCGACGCCGGTATAGCCGAACAGGTTCATCACCTGCGCCCCATCCTTGTCCGCGACCTGCTCCCGCATCCAGCTCCAGACCGGGGCCATGTCGGGGAAGAAGCCAAGGTGGCGGAAAGGCGTGCAGCTCGCCTGAAACGTCACTTCGTTCCAGCCAAGCGGCCAGCCGTCGGCCGGCACCGGACGTTCATAAAACCAGCGCCCGCCACCCTCCTCATCGGAGCCGGGGACGAATTCGCCATCCGCCTGCCAATCGGCGCTGGCAGCGGCCCACATCGCCTGCGGTTCGGGACGGATGAAGCGGAAATTGCCATAGCGCTCCAGCTTGCGGCCGGCGCCGGAGTCGATCAGGCCATAATCGGCCCATGGCTCGCCCGTCAGCGTCTTCAGCTCCACGCTGTCCTCCGTCCCATGTGCGCCACCAGCTCAGGGTCGGGGCGTGGCGCGCTCGGCAATATAGGCGGTGATCGCCTCAAAGGTCGCGGGCAGCTTGGCATAGGCCTCCTCGCGCGCGAACAGGTCGCCGACGCGCCCCGGGACGCCGGGACGCACGCCTGTCGCCCGCTCCACCGCAGTGGGGAATTTCGCGGGATGCGCCGTCGCCAGCGTTACCACAGGAACGGACGGATCGACCTTCGCCTCGCGCGCCGCCGCGAGGCCGATCGCGCTATGCGGATCGATCACTTGCCCCGCCGCGTCGAATGCCCAGCGCATCGCCATCGTCATCCCGTCGGCGTCGATCCGCGCCGAGCTCAATATCTTGGCGGCGCCGTCGCGCTGCGCGTTGGTGAGGCGCATCGCCTTGCTGCCCTCAAAGCCCTTCATCTGCGCCGCCAGCGCGACACCGTCGCGACCGCCCGCATCGAACAGCAGCCGCTCGAAGTTGGAACTGACCTGAATGTCCATGCTGGGGGTCGCGGTCGCCACGACCTGACCCTGGCTGTAGTCGCCATCGGACAGCGCGCGATGGAGAATGTCGTTGACGTTGGTCGCGACGATCAGCTGGGCGACCGGCAAGCCCATCTGTGCCGCCACATAGCCGGCGAACACATCTCCGAAATTGCCCGTGGGGACGGAAAAGGCGACTGGCCGCTCCGGCGCGCCCAGCCGGACTGCGGCGTAGAAATAATAGACCACCTGTGCCATCAGGCGCGCCCAGTTGATGCTGTTGACGGCCGACAGGTTGAAGCGGCGCGCGAAGTCGGCGTCGTTGAACATCGCCTTTACCAGCGCCTGCGCATCGTCGAAGCTGCCGTCGATCGCGATATTATAGACGTTGGGCGCCAGCACGGTCGTCATCTGCCGCCGCTGCACGTCGGACACACGCCCCTCGGGATGCAGCATGAAGATGTCGATCTTCGACCGACCCGCAACCGCATCGATGGCGGCCGATCCGGTGTCGCCCGACGTCGCGCCCACGATCGTCAGATGATCGTCGCGCCGCGACAGGAAACGTTCGAACAGCTGGCCCAGCAGCTGCAGCGCCACATCCTTGAATGCCAGGGTGGGGCCGTGGAACAATTCAAGCAGCCATTGCTGATGATCCAGCTGGACCAGCGGCGTTACCGCCTGATGGCTGAAGCGCCCGTAGGCCGCAGTGCAAAGCTCCCGCAGTTCGTCTTCGCTCAATGAGCCAGCGACGAAGGGCGTCATCACACGCACCGCCGTTTCGACATAGGAGAGGCCAGACAGCGCGCGAATCTGGTCGGCTGAAAAGCTTGGCCATTGCTCCGGCAGATACAGCCCGCCGTCGGACGCGAGGCCGGCCAGCGTCACATCCTCGAACCCGAGCGCGGGAGCGCTCCCTCTGGTGCTCACATATTGCATGATGGGGTAGGCCGGTAGCGCTGCTCGCCCCAAGGAGCAAGCTTTTACGTGGGATCGCTTGGCGGACGGGGGCGCTTGGCGACCGCCAGGAGGTAGATGATCACCGCCACGGCGGCGAAGAAGAACCACTGAACCGCATACGCGAGATGATTGTTGGGCACGTCCGCGGCGCTGGGCCGGGCGGCGGGCTTCATGCCAGCGGGCGCCTGTGCGGCGATCAGCATGGGGCGCAGCGGCATGGCCTTGCCCGTCATGCGCGTGAGCAGCGAGCGATGATCCGGCTCCTCGGCGATCCAGCCACGAACTTGGCCGCCGGTCCAGGCCGGCTTCGCGTCCGGCTTCTGCACGACACCCACGGTCACGAGCGCGCCCGGCCCCTCTGCCCCGGTCGCACATTCGGCGATTTGGCGATAGCCGGTCGATCCGTCCGCCGCCCGTCCGGCTTCGGTGCGCCAGCCCACGACTCGCAGGCAATGGAGCGACGAAGGGCGGAACAGCAGGTCGGGCGGAACCGGAGCCATCGCCGGATAGCTCACCGCCGGCTTGCCGCTATTCGCCGCCGCCAGCGCGAGCATCGCTTCCTTCTCGCTGCGGCGCTGCAGCTGCCAGCAGCCGAGCGCGATCATCACCGCCACGGCCGCAAGCACGATCAGCGTCGGTATCAAGGGCAGGCGGCGCATGATGTACTCACTTTCAAACATGCCCGGGGTCCAGAACCGCGACGAGGTGGGGCGCGGCGAGGACCGCCAATGGCTGGGCGTTGGTCCGAGCATAAAGCCGCCCGCTCAAAAGGAAACGGCCGGAACATGTCCGGCCGTCTTCATGAGGATGAAATGCTGGCGATCAGCCGCCGTGGACCGGCGCGCCCCAGCCGCCCCAGACATAGATGGCGACGAAGAGGAAGAGCCACACGACGTCCACGAAATGCCAGTACCATGCGGCCGCTTCGAAACCGAAATGCTGGCGCGGGGTGAAGTGGCCCTTATACACGCGCACCAGATTAACGATCAGGAAGATGGTGCCGATCAGAACGTGGAAGCCGTGGAAGCCGGTCGCCATGTAGAAGGCCGAGCTGTAGGGGCTGCCGCCGAACGGGAAGGGCGCGTGCGCATATTCATAGGCCTGGATGGACGAGAAGAGCAGGCCGAGGATGACGGTGATCCAAAGCCCCTTCTTCAGACCTTCCCGATCGCCGTGGATCAGCGAGTGGTGCGCCCAGGTGACCGTGGTGCCCGAGCAAAGCAGGATGAGCGTGTTGAGCAGCGGCAGCTCGAACGCGTTCATCACCTCGACGCCCTTCGAGGGGAAGAGGCCTTCGATCGGCGCCAACTGGCTGGGGAACAGGGAGAAGTCGAAGAAGGACCAGAACCAGCCGACGAAGAACATGACTTCGGAGGCGATGAACAGGATCATGCCGTAGCGCAGGTGCAGCTGCACCACCGGCGTATGATCGCCGGCATGGGCTTCGGAAATTACGTTGGCCCACCAGCTGTACATGGTGAACAGCACGCCTGCGACCCCGATCAGGAAGACCCAGCCGCCGCCGGCCGGCATTGCGTCGGGGTGCATCCACATGATCGCGCCGAACGCCATCACCAGCGCCGACATGGAGCCGAACATCGGCCAAATGCTGGGCGGAAGAATATGATAATCGTGGTTCTTGGCGCCTGCCATGACGTTCTCTTCCCTGTTCCTTATCGTTGCTTGCCTTAGCTTGGCTTCTTGTCCTGCTCAACAGGATAGAAGGTGTAGCTGAGCGTAATTTGCTGCGTATCCCTGTTGTCGGAATCCTCAAGAATCTGGGGATCGACATAGTAGATCACCGGCATCCGGACCTGCTCGCCCGGCTGCAGCGTCTGCTGGGTGAAGCAGAAACACTGGATTTTGGTAAAATGGGCGCCCGCCTGAGTCGGGGTGACGTTGAAGCTGGCGGTGCCCGTTACCGGCTTGTCGGACATGTTCTTCGCAACGAAGATCGCCATGCTGCGCGCGCCGATCGTCACGGTGGCGGTCGGACGCTCCGGGTGGAATTGCCAGGGCATTCCGGGCGCCACATTGGAATCAAAACGGATCGACATCTTGTGTCCGACCGCTTCGCGCACCTGGACGTCGGCGGCGGCCCGGCGCGTCGTACCGCCAAAACCGGTCTGCTCGCAGAAAATCCGGTACAGCGGCACGGAGGCAAAACCCAGACCGAGCATCGCAAGGCCGATGCCGGCCATGCCGATCATGGTGCGCCGATTACGACGGTCCCGATCGAATGGCGAGGGGGGCAGAGACACGATCACTGGCCGCCCCCGATCTTCGCGATGGTGATCGCGTAGAAAAGGATCACCAGCGCACCCAGCAGCAGGCCCGTCACGATCGCCCGCGACTTCTGCCGGGCGCGGATCTTCTTGTCCTCTTCCGGGGTCATGCCATCAGCCAACGGTCGACGACGACGGCGCCGAACAGCAGGAAGAGATAGAGGATCGAATATTTGAACAGCCGCTTTTCCGGACCCATGCTGGCGGGGTCGGACTCTCGGCGGCGAAATACCTGAAAAGCGAAGAAGGCGAACAGCGCAGTCGCGAGCAGCGCCACCGTGCCGTAGATCGGTCCGGTCAGGTTGAGCAGCACCGGCGCCATCGCCGCGACGGCCATGATCGCGGTGTAGAACCAGATCTGCCGACGCGTGGCAACCTCGCCCGCCACCACCGGCAGCATCGGGATGCCAGCGGCCGCATAATCGATCTTCACGAACAGCGCAAGCGCCCAGAAATGGGGAGGCGTCCAGAAGAAGATCAGCATGAACAGAGCGACGGGCAGCGCACTGATGTCCCCGGTCACGGCAGCCCAGCCGATTACGGGTGGAAAGGCGCCGGCGGCGCCGCCGATCACGATATTTTGCGCGGTCCGCGGCTTCAGCCAGATCGTGTAGATGAAAACATAAAAAAGGATCGAGACGGCGAGCACCGCAGCGGCGAGCCAGTTGGTCGCCATCCCCATCAGCAGAACCGAGAAGAAGGAGAGGCCGACGCCGAAATGAAGCGCCGTCTGCCGGTCCATCCGCCCGCCGGGAAGCGGCCGATTGGCGGTCCGCTTCATCTTCGCGTCGATATCGGCCTCATACCATTGGTTGAGCGCCGCAGCCGCGCCCGCTCCGAGCGCGATGCAGAGGATCGCGGTAAAGGCGAGCACGGGATGGACATGGCCGGGAGCCGCGAGCAGGCCGCAAAGTCCCGTGAAAACGACAAGGGTCATGACGCGCGGCTTGGTTAGCGCGACGAAATCACGCCAATCCGCTGTCATGATGGACATGCTGTTTCCAGCCGATAGCGGCGAACTTGCCATATTCTCCTCATGCGACAGCCCGGCGCCATGGTTCGCGCCGGGGCTGTTCCTATCAGGGATTTCGCCTTCCATTCGGCTCATCCCGGCACTCCCATCGAATGCCTTAGACGGTGCCGGTCAGTCGACGACCGGCAGGGTTTCGAACTGGTGGAAGGGCGGCGGGCTGGTCAGCGTCCATTCCAGCGTCGTGGCGCCTTCGCCCCAGGGGTTCCCCTCCGCCTTCCGGCCGGCAGCAAGCGACCAGATCAGATTTACGAAGAAGATCAACATGCCGGCGGCCATGATCTCATAGCCGTGGCTGGCGACCTTGTTCCAATAGGCGAAGGCTTCCGGATAGTCGGGGTAGCGGCGCGGCATACCCGACAGGCCCAGGAAGTGCATGGGGAAGAACAGCATGTTCACGCCCACGAAGAACACCCAGAAATGCAGGTGGCCGAGGAACTCGTTATACATGCGGCCCGACATCTTCGGGAACCAGTAGTAGAAGCCGGCGAACAGGCCGAACACGGCGCCCAGCGAGAGCACATAGTGGAAGTGTGCCACCACATAATAAGTGTCGTGCAGCACGTCATCGACGCCGCCATTGGCGAGCACAACGCCGGTCACGCCGCCTACGGTGAACAGGAAGATGAAGCCCAGCGCCCAGACCATCGGGGTCTTGAAGCTGATCGACCCGCCCCAGATCGTCGCGATCCAGGAGAAGATCTTGATGCCGGTCGGCACCGCGATAACCATGGTGGCGGCGGTGAAGTACATCTTCACATTGACCGACATGCCGGTGGTGAACATGTGGTGCGCCCAGACGACGAAGCCGACGACGCCGATCGCGACCATGGCATAGGCCATGCCGAGATACCCGAAGACGGGCTTGCGGCTGAAGGTCGAGACGATCTGGCTGATGATGCCGAAGCCCGGCAGGATCATGATGTACACTTCGGGGTGGCCGAAGAACCAGAAGAGATGCTGGTAAAGCTCCGGATCGCCACCGCCGGCGGCATCATAGAAGGTGGTGCCGAAATTGCGGTCGGTCAGCAGCATGGTGATCGCCGCGGCCAGAACCGGGAGCGCGAGCAGCAGCAGGAAGGCGGTAACCAGCACCGACCAGACGAACAGCGGCATCTTGTGCAGGGTCATGCCCGGCGCGCGCATGTTCAAGATGGTGGTGATGAAGTTGATCGCACCCAGGATCGAGCTGGCACCCGCAATGTGGAGCGACAGGATCGCCATGTCGACCGCCGGCCCAGCCGAGCCGCTGGTCGAGAGCGGCGCATAGACGGTCCAGCCGGTGCCCGCGCCATTGCCAGTGCCGCCAGGCACGAAGGTCGAGCCGAGCAGCAGCACGAACGCCGGGATGAGCAGCCAGAAGCTGATATTGTTCATCCGCGGGAAGGCCATGTCCGGCGCGCCAATCATGATCGGCACGAACCAGTTGCCGAAACCGCCGATCATCGCGGGCATCACCATGAAGAAAACCATGATGAGGCCGTGGGCGGTGATCAGCACGTTCCACAGGTGATAGGCCTGGTCCAGCGTGGCGTTGGGGCCGTCGCTGAACTGCGCCCAGGTCTGGAGATATTGAATGCCCGGCTGAGCCAGCTCGGCGCGCATCAGGCCTGAGATTCCGCCGCCGATGATGCCGGCGATGATCGCGAAGATCAGGTAGAGGGTGCCGATGTCCTTGTGGTTGGTCGACATGAACCAGCGCTGGAAGAAGGCTGGCTTGTGATCGGCGTCATGATGCTCATGAGCATATTCGCCGTGATGATCTGCAGTGATGGTGGTCATGGCCTATGCCCTTACATCAAATCTTGGCGGCGGGAGCAGCGGCAGGCGCGGAAGCCTGCGCGGCCGCATCGGCAGCGCCCTTGGGCTTGCCGCCCTGCGAAAGGATCCACTGGTCGAACTGGGCCGGCGGTAGCGCTTCGATCGCGATCGGCATGAAGCCGTGGCGCGCGCCGCACAGTTCCGAACATTGACCGTAATAGACGCCCGGCTTCTCGATGGTGAAGGTCTTTTCATTGAGACGGCCAGGCACCGCGTCCATCTTCACCCAGAGCGAGGGAATGGCGAAGGCGTGGATCACGTCGGCGCCGGTGATGATCAGCTTGATCGGACGGCCGACCGGCAAGACCAGGCGGTTGTCGGGCGCCAGCAGATAGGGCTCGCCATTCGCCTCGGCCTTGTCCTTGGGCAACAGATTCGACACGAATTCGGGGATGCCGTTGTCCGGATATTCATAGCCCCAATACCATTGATAGCCGGTTACCTTCACGGTCACCGCATCCTTGGGCGCGGGCTTATACTGGTCGGCGAGCAGCCCGATCGAGGGCACCGCGATCACGAGCAGGATCACGACCGGCACCACGGTCCAGAGCACTTCGATCAGCGTGTTGTGCGAGGTCTTCGACGGCACCGGATTCGCGCTGCGACGGAAGCGCACCATCACATAGAGCATCAGGACCAGAACGAAGACCGAAATGATGGTGATGATCGGCAGCAGCATGACGTCGTGCAGCCAGCGGCCGGTGCGGCCGGTCGGCGAAAACTGCTCCTGAAGAGTGATCTCGCCCGGGCGCGGCATGCCAATGCCTTCGGTGGGCTTCATGCGCGTCGGCGCGGCGACCTTGGCCGCCGGCGCGGCTTCTGCCGCAGGCGCCGCAGCATTGGCGCCCGAATCGGCAGCAGCGGATTCATTCCCGGCGGCTGGAGCCGCGACGGCGGCATTGTCCTGGGCCAGCGCCGGACCGTTCAGCGCCAGTGCCGGCGCGAACGCCAGCAATCCAGCGAGAACGAGCGATTTCACCTTTTTCATAAGCGTCTTCTTACCCCGTAACCCCTTGGCGCCGCTGCAACGAAGACACACGCATACACGTCCCCCCCGCCCGATCGGTCTGCCGCGGCTTATAAGCGGCGTTTTTCCATGCCTCAAGCGTCCCCAAACAGATTTTCTTCGCTGTTGCAACGCCTAGTTGGTGAGCCTATCTCGCTCACCGCGCACAGGGGCGCGATCATGGGGCATACCCGTGGCTGGGAAGGCATGCCGCTGACGCGATGCGGGCGGCATGGGCTGGATGGATCGAAGATAGAGATGACCGACGAGGAAGTTTTAGCGGAATTCAGGGCGGCAGGCGCACTGCTGGAGGGGCATTTCATTCTGTCCTCCGGCCGTCGCAGCGCCAATTATCTGCAGTGCGCGCGCGTTCTGATGAATGCCGAGCGCGCCGGCCGGCTCGCCCGCGCGACCGTGCAGAAGCTGCCGCGCGAATTGCGGCAGGAAATCGATCTGGTGGTGTCCCCGGCCATGGGCGGCCTCATCATCGGCCATGAAGTCGGCCGCGCGCTGGACAAGGACGCCATCTTCCTCGAACGGCCGGAGGGCACGTTCGAGCTGCGCCGCGGCTTCGCGATCACGCCCGGACAGAAGGTTCTGATGGTCGAGGATGTCGTGACCACCGGCCTGTCCTCGCGGCAGGCGATCGAAGCGGTGGAAGCCGAGGGCGGCATCGTCGTCGCCGAAGCCGCACTGGTCGACCGGTCGGCTGGAGAGGTGGAACTGGGCGTTCCCTTCTACCCGCTCGTCAGCATCAATTTCCCGGTCTATGAAGCCGACCAGATCCCGCCCGAACTGGCGGCGGTCCCCGCGATCAAGCCGGGCAGCCGGAAATAAGCACGGCCATGCCGAACTCCCCCGCTCCTCTCCGCCTGGGCGTCAATATCGACCATGTGGCGACCATCCGGAACGCGCGCGGGGGCACGCATCCCGATCCCGTGAAGGCCGCGCTGTTGGCGGTCAAGGCGGGCGCCGATGGCATCACCGCGCATCTCCGGGAAGATCGACGCCATATTCGCGACGAGGATATCGCGACGCTGATGGCGGCGCTGACCGTGCCGCTCAACCTCGAAATGGCGGCGACAGAGGAAATGTTGGAGATTGCGCTCAAGCATCGACCGCATGCCGCTTGCATCGTGCCGGAGAAGCGGGAGGAGAGGACGACCGAGGGAGGCCTCGACGCCGCCGGCCAGTTGGAGACGCTGCGTCCGATCGTCAGCGCGTTGGGCGGTGCCGGCATACGCGTCAGCCTGTTCATCGAACCCGATCCCGCGCAGATCGATGCGGCGATCCGCCTCGGCGCACCCGTCGTGGAGTTCCACACCGGCCGTTATGCCCATCTCGACGGCGCTGTCCGCGCGGAGGAACTGCGCCGCGTCTCCGACGCCGCAGCGTTGGCCGCCAAGAACGGCATCGAGCCCCATGCTGGCCATGGCCTGACCTTCGACAATGTCGGCCCGATCGCCGCCATTCCGCAGGTTGTGGAACTCAATATCGGCCATTTCCTGATCGGCGAGGCGATCTTCGGCGGCCTGGAAGGAAGCATCCGCGAGATGCGCCGGCAAATGGATCTGGTGCGTTGATCATCGGGCTCGGCTCCGATCTCTGCAACATCGAGCGTATACAAAATTCGCTCGACCGCTTCGGCGAGCGCTTCGAACAGCGGGTCTTCACCGAGTTCGAGCGGGCCAAGGCCAATCGCCGCCCCTTCACCAAGGCCGGGACACTCGCCAAACGCTTCGCCGCCAAGGAGGCTTTTTCCAAGGCGGTCGGCACCGGCTTTCGGATGGGCGTCTTCATGAAGGATATCGGCGTAGTCAACAGCCGCAGCGGCGCGCCCACGCTGGAACTCACCGGCGGCGCGCTCCGCCGCCTGCAATCCCTGATCCCGGCGGGGCACCGGCCCGTCATTCACCTGACGCTAACCGATGATCATCCATGGGCGCAGGCCTTCGTGATCATCGAGGCTCTGCCGCAATGAAGGCAGGGATCGCACTTCAGCGGGATGGACATCCATGACGGCCGCCGACATGACAGACAAGGACCCCTCCCCCACTGAAGAGCCCACCGCGCCGCCGGAGAAGGGCACCATAAATTGGTGGCATGAGGTAAAGAGCATCGCGCTGCTGATCCTGGCCGTGCTCGCTTTCCACAGCTTCGTCGCCAAGCCCTTCTACATTCCCAGCGAATCGATGATGCCGGTGCTGCTCAAGGGCGACCGGCTGGTGGTGAGCAAATTCCCCTATGGCTGGTCCTATGTGTCGCCCAGCTTCCATCCGCTGCCTTTCTTGAAAGGGCGGCTTTTCGGGCGGCTGCCCGAACGCGGTGATATCGTCATCGTCAGTCCGCACAATCGGCGCGAGGATTATATCAAGCGGGTCATCGGCTTGCCTGGCGACATACTGGAAGTGCGCGGCGGACAGGTGATCCTGAATGGCGTCCCGGTGGCGCAGAAGGTGGTGAAGCCGATCCGCATCCCCGTCGACGGCAATGCACCCTGCCCCGCGAGCCAGTTTCCCGGTGCCCGCCTGCCCGGACGGGACGGCAAGGATGTCTGTGAACTGCCGGCCCGCCAGGAGGTGCTGCCGAACGGCAAGACCTATGTGACGATCGACATGGGGCCGAGCACATTGGACTGGTACGGGCCGGTGCGAATCCCTGCGCACCATGTCTTCCTGATGGGCGACAATCGCGACAATAGCGCCGACAGCCGCGCCTCTCTGGAAGAGAACGGCCTGGGCGGCCCGGTGCCCTGGGAAGCGATCGGCGGCCGCGCGGAGTTCATCACCTTCTCCCTTGACGGCAACTCCTCCTGGAACCCGCTGAGCTGGTTCCGCAGCTTCCGCAGCGGACGCGCCGGGAACAGCCTCCGCCCGGCGAGCGTTACCCCCCCGAAATAAACGGTGCGAAGGGGCATGGGTTGAGCGACGGACAAGTCCATATCGAGAAACCCGGCCCCAGCGAGATGCGCAGCCCGCTGGTGCAGCTTGAAACCAAGCGCGCGGGCGTATGGTTCGGGATCGGCATCGCCGTCGCGCTGGTCGTCCTGCTGGCCCAGCCGATCATGCTGATCCTCGGTGCGCTGGTGTTGGCCACGATGATGGACGGCGGGGCGCGTTTGCTGCGCCGGCTACTGCCGGTCGGAAGAGGCTGGCGGCTGACGATCGTGCTGCTCGCCGCGCTCATCTTTCTCCTCTATACCTTCTATCTCACCGGATCGAGCCTGGCCGCGCAGGCGCAGGCGATGCGCGTCATCGTGGAAACGCAGATCAACCGCCTTGGCGCATGGCTGCAGCAGCTTGGCGTCACCACCACGCCGCAGGATTTCAAGAGCCTGGCGCAGCAGGCGTTGGGATCGGTCGGGCGAGTCACCGCCGCGGTAGGAACCATGGTCGGCGCGATCACCAGCGGCGTCATGATGCTGGTGCTAGCAATCTTCATTGCGGTCGAGCCCAAGCTGTACGAGCGCGGCGTCGCCTGGATGCTGCCGATGGACAAGCGCAAGCATTTCTACCGCATCGCCGACAAGATGGGCTGGACGCTACGGCGGCTGATGTTTGGCAGGCTGATCGGCATGGCGGTAGAAGGCGTCGGCACATGGCTGCTGCTATGGGCCGGCGGCGTGCCGATGGCGGGGCTGCTCGGCATCTTGACCGGCCTGTTCGCGTTCCTGCCCAATATCGGTTCGATCATCTCGGGCGTGCTGATCGTGCTGGTCGGCTTTTCGGCGGGCCCGGATACGGCGCTGTTCGCCTTCGGCGTCTACCTGGTGGTGCAGATCGTCGATGGCTATCTGATCGTGCCGATGGTGGCGAAGCGGGCCACCGACCTGGCGCCGGCCCTGGTCCTGTCGGCGCAGATCCTGTTCGGAGCGTTGTTCGGCATATTGGGCCTGTTCCTGGCCGATCCCATCGTCGCAATGCTCAAAGTCTATCTGGAGGAACGATCCAAGGCGCTGGACGATGAGATGGAGGCACCTGCGACCGTGCCGGTCGGCGCGTAAGAAAAAGGCCCGGGAAGCCCCGAGCCTTTCGCACTCTCAACAAAGCAGGATTTCAGTGCCCGGCGGGCGGGACCGCACCCTGCTGCATCATTTGCTGCATGCGCATAATGTCCGCCTTGGATTTGAAATCATGCAGTTGGACGTCGAAGACCAACACCGAATTGGCCGGGATCGGACCAGCGGCCTGATCGCCATAGCCGAGCTGCGGCGGGATCCACAGGCGGTACTTGCCGCCCTTCTTCATCTTCTGCAGACCTTCGGAAAAGCCCGGGACAACGCCATCGACAGGCATCGCGGTCTGCGGGTTCTCATCGAACACCGTGCCATCGAGCAGCGTGCCCTTGTAGCCGACCAGCGCGACGTCACCGGCAGTCGGATTCGGCCCCGCGCCTTCCGACAGAACCTTATATTGCAAGCCCGAGTCGGTCGTCACCACGCCATCCTCGCCCGCATTCTGGGCAAGGAAGCTGGCCGGCGACGCTTCCACGCTGCGCTGCCCAGCCCAAGCGAGGCCGGCAGCGGCAAGCGCCACGGCAGCGACACCGATCCAGAGGCGCGTCAGCGACCCCTTGGCGATAGGACGAAGGGGAACAGCCGTCGTGGACATGCATATGCCTCGCAGATTGGTGCGGGTGATCTGGTAGTAAGCGGGACGATCGGCAGACCGTCCCGAAAAAGGATGTTCTTAACGAACGCCGTCGCGCTCGGCGCGCTTGCGCTCCAGCTTGCGCGCGCGGCGAACGGCGGCAGCCTTTTCACGAGCGCGCTTTTCCGACGGCTTCTCATAGTGGCGGCGCAGCTTCATCTCGCGATACACGCCCTCACGCTGCAGCTTCTTCTTGAGCGCGCGCAGGGCCTGGTCGACATTGTTGTCGCGAACGATGATTTGCATAAGCCAGTCAAACTCCAGTCGAAACCGGACGGTTCGCCAGGAAACAACACCCTTCCCGACGGGCCACCCGAACATAATAGCGGTGAGTCGTCGCAGGTCGCCCTGCGCCGTGTGGGGCGCGCCCTACCAGCAGAGTCGCGACAGTTCAACCCTGAAGCCGCCCGGCTCGACAAAAGGACATTCAGGGCGGATAGTCGCTTCTGGAAAAAAGGAGAAGGATCGCGATGGCAGCCCCCGCTCCCCACGACCGCATGTCGGCGGATGAATGGCAGGCCCGGCAGCAGTTGGCCGCCTGCTACCGCATATTCGACCATATGGGCTGGTCCGAGCTGATATACAACCACGTCACCCTGCGCGTGCCGGATGAAGAAAATGCCTTTCTGATCAACCCTTTCGGGCTGCTCTACAGCGAGGTGACGGCATCCAATCTGGTGAAGATCGACATCGACGGCCAGATACTGGACGACAGCCGATATCCGGTGAACCGCGCGGGCTTTACCCAGCACAGCGTCTTCCACCGCCATCTGCCCGACGCCCACTGCGTCATCCACACGCACACAACGGCCGGCATGGCCGTCAGCGCCACGCGGGAGGGGCTGCAGCCGACGAACTTCTACGCCGCCGCCTTCATCGGGCGGGTCGCCTACCATGATTTTGAAGGCGTCACGATTCGGGCCGACGAGGGCGAAAGGCTGATCGCGAATCTCGGCGAGCATCGCGTCATGTTCCTGCGCAATCATGGCACGCTGGTGATGGCCGAGACTCTTCCGCAGGCCTTCCTAACCCATTGGATGTTACAGCGGGCCTGCGAGATTCAGGTCATGACCGGCGCTGCCGGTACGCCCGTCGAAGTTCCGCCGGAGGTCATCGCCGTCCATCAGCGTGACCTTAGCGGCGTGCAGCTGCCCACCGGCCCCGGCGTGCCGGATTTTGACGCGATGGTGCGGCTGATTGACCGCACCGATCCGAGCTGGCGCGAATGAAAGCACTGGACGCGGGCCCGCTAAGAACATATCATGAACGATTATGGCTGTTCTTTCCGTTCGTCAGAAGCTCGAAATCCTCGCCGACGCCGCTAAATATGATGCAAGCTGTGCGTCATCCGGAACCTCGAAGCGCGATAGCGCCTCGGGCAAGAAGGGCGGGATTGGTTCGACCGAGGGCATGGGCATTTGCCACGCCTACGCCCCCGATGGCCGCTGCATCTCGCTGCTCAAGATCCTGCTAACCAACAGCTGCATCTTCGACTGCCATTATTGCATCAACCGCCGGTCAAGCGATGTGCGGCGGGCGCGCTTCACGGTTCGTGAAGTGGTCGATCTGACGCTGAGCTTCTACCGCCGCAACTATATCGAGGGCCTGTTTCTTTCGTCCGGTATCATCCGATCGTCCGACTATACGATGGAACAGCTGGTGGAGGTCGCCCGCAGCCTGCGCGAGGATCATGATTTCCGCGGCTATATTCATTTGAAGACTATCCCGGATGCCGATCCGGAACTGGCACGGCAGGCGGGCCTCTATGCCGACCGGCTGTCGATCAATGTCGAACTGCCGACTGAGCAGGGCCTGAAGCGGCTGGCCCCGGAGAAACATGGAGGCCGCATCGAAACGGCGATGGCGGACATGCGCAGTGCGATCGAGGACGGCAGCGATGCGCGGCGCCGCTATCGTCATGCGCCCCGCTTCGCGCCCGCCGGACAGTCAACGCAGATGATCGTTGGAGCCGATGGCGCGGATGACCGGGCGATCATCGGACGGGCGAGCCGGCTCTATGACCGGCACCGGCTGCGGCGCGTCTATTACAGCGCCTTTTCCCCAATCCCATCGCCGAGCAGCGTACTGCCGCTGAAGCGCCCGCCGCTGATGCGCGAACACCGGCTCTATCAATCTGACTGGATGATGCGCTTTTACGGCTATTCGGCAAACGAACTGGACAGCGCCACCGATCCGGACACCGGCTGCCTGCCGCTCGACATCGATCCCAAGCTCGCCTGGGCGCTGCGGCATCGGGAGGGGTTCCCGGTCGACGTCAACCGCGCGCCGCGCGAAATGTTGCTGCGCGTGCCGGGGCTTGGCGTCAAGGCGGTCGACCGCATCGTCGCCAGTCGCCGCCATCGCCGGCTGCGGCTCGATGATGTGGGCCGGCTCACCAGTTCGATTGCAAAGCTGCGCCCCTTCCTCGTCGCGAGTGACTGGCGGCCCGGCCAATTGACCGATCGAGTCGATCTGCGCCGCCTGCTGACACCACCCCCGGCGCAGCTTGAACTTTTTCAATGATCGCCCCGCATTTTGCCGTTGAACGAACCATCGGTTCATGTTTTCCTCCTATCGCGGTGCGACAGGCGGGACTTTTGGCGGCAACGGTGAATAATAGCGCTTTGAAGGGCGGCCAGATGGCCCATGCCAAGCGGATGAGTTCGCATCTTGCCGCCGCCCTGGTCGTGTTCTGCCTGCTCCAGATCGTGATCGTCGCGAAAACCGGCGGATCGCTGGTGCTGCACTTGGGCGTGATCGTCGCGATCGGCGGCTTTGCCGTAGCGGCACGGGGCCTTGAGCGACGCTGGGAGATGCTCGATCACAGCGGCTTGTCGGCCCAGGGTCTGGCGCTGCGCTTCCGCCGCGATCTTTTCCAGCTTTGGGCCTGGACGATTATCGGCGGAATGCTCTGGCTTCCGCTTGCGATCATCTTTCGCGCCCTGTTCGGCTGAACGCCAGGGACACAAATCAGCCCTGCTGTCGTTTCCTGTCTCCGACAAGGAGGAAGACGACTATGGCCGATGCGACGATTTTCGACCGCCTCAAACAGGATCATGATCTGCACCGACGGCTTTTCGCCCAAATGGCTGAAGCCGAAGGCGACGCCGAGCAGTTGCAAAAGCTGTTCGAGCAGTTCCGGATCGAGGTAACGGCCCACGCCGCCGCGGAGGAGGAAACCCTCTACGCGACGATGCTCGCGCGCCCGGACCTGCGCGAGGATGCGCAGCACAGCGTATCCGAGCATAAGGAAATCGACGATTATTTCGAGGAAATGGCCGATCTCCCCTTCAACAGCGATAAATGGCGCGAAACCTTTGCGAATTTGAAGAAGCGCTACCTCCATCATATCGATGAAGAGGAGGAGGAAATGTTCCCCGACGCGGCCGAGGAGCTGTCGGACGAGGAGGAGCAGAAGCTGGCCGCGCTCTTCGCCAAGCGCAAGCCCGCCGAGATCCAGCGCGCCGAAGCGGCGGAATAGGCAGCATGTATCGCGGGCGATTAAGCGCCCCGGACGATTTCGAGGGGTGGCGCGAGGTGGCTCGCGCCTTTGCCCTCGCCGGTGTCGATCCCGCGGACATCATGTGGACGGCAGGACCGGACGAGAGCGATCTGTTCGCCACCGATCTGCCGCCGCCGCCTCCTTCGGGCAGCGGCGGCTTTTCGGTGCCCCGCCCCTTTCTTAACCTCGCGGAAAGCGCGATCCTGCACCGCGATCCTGAACGCTTCGCCTTGCTCTACGCCCTGCTGCTGCGGGTGCGGGAACGCCCGGGCAGGTTGGAGGACAAGGCCGATCCGCTACTGCGGCGGGTGGAGATGCTCGCCAGTGCGGTTCGCCGCGACATTCACAAGATGCGCGCCTTCGTCCGCTTCCGCGAACTGGAGGATGAAACAGGCCCCCGCTACGTCGCCTGGTTCGAGCCGGATCATCATATCGTCCGCGTCAATGCGAGCTTCTTCATGCGCCGCTTCGCCTCGATGCACTGGTCGATCTTGACGCCGGAACTCAGCATCCATTGGGACGGAGAGACGTTGACGGAGGGGCCGGGCGCCAGCGCGCAGGACGCACCTGCGGACGATCCGGTCGAGCAGATCTGGAAAAGCTATTATGCATCCATCTTCAATCCCGCGCGGCTCAAGATCGGCGCCATGCTCTCGGAGATGCCGCGCAAATATTGGCGCAACCTGCCCGAAGCCGCGCTTATCCCCGAACTGGTCGCGGGCGCGCAGGCACGGGAGGCTGCCATGATCGCCGCGCCCGCCAAGCCGCCTGCCCGCCCAAGCAACGCAACTGCCACATGGGCGGCGCTGCGCGAGGAGGCGATGGGCTGCACGCGCTGTCCGCTCTACCGGGACACGACGCAGACGGTGTTCGGCGAAGGGCCGATCGATGCGCCTTTGCTCTTCATCGGCGAGCAGCCCGGTGATCAGGAGGATTTGGCCGGCCGTCCCTTCGTCGGTCCCGCAGGTCAGCTGTTCGACCGGGCGCTGGAGGAGGCGGGCATCGATCGGCGGCAGACCTATGTCACCAATGCGGTCAAGCATTTCAAGCATGAGCGGCGCGGCAAGCGGCGCATCCATCAAACACCGGAAACGCCGGAAATTCAGGCCTGTCGTTGGTGGCTCACGCAAGAGCTGGACCTGCTACAGCCGCGCATCATCGTCGCGCTGGGAGCGACCGCCGCTCGCTCGCTGCTGGGCAAAACGGTGACGATCGGCCGTACGCGCGGCACTCCGATCGCGCTGGAGAGCGGCGCTCAGGGGTGGGTGACAGTGCATCCCAGCTTCCTGCTCCGGATGCCGGATGAAGCTCGGAAAGCAAAGGAGCGCCAACGCTTCGTTAGCGAACTAAAGGAAATTGGCGAACGGATGAGGAATCTAGCATAAGCGCAGGGGGGCCCAGGCGCGACGAGGCATCCTCAAATCAACCCCAGCCGGGAAAGCTCGCCCAACAGAGCGGTCGGCATCGCCGCCAGATCATCCACCTCCCCGGCGCCAAGGTCCGGCGGCGCGTCGGCCTCCTCCAGATAGCGCCAGCCCTGATGCGCCCGCTTGGGGCTCCCGCGCACGGCGATCAGCCGCGGCTCCAACCTGATCCAGTAGCGCCCCTGCCCCGTCTCCTGAAAGCCCAGCAGCGGACTGCGCCCGACCAGCTGATGCCCGTGGATCCAGTAAAGCGATCCGCCCGCCATCTCCTCCACCCGCTTCGGCAGATAGCGCGTCGTGAGCCGCGCCTCGTCCGCATGGCTTTCGAGCCACGCCTTCAGACTTGCAGGGCTTTCGCTCTGGAAAGCGATCTTGGTGATATGGAGCGGCATGCCGTTTAGATGGGCGTGCCCCTCAGCCAGTCAATCCCGTCAGCGTCGCCAGCCCGAGGAAAGCGAAGAAGCCCATCGAGTCGGTGATCATCGTCACGAAGATCGAAGAAGCGACCGCCGGGTCCAGGTTCATGCGGTCGAAGGCCAGCGGCACCGCAGCGCCGGCCAGCCCCGCCGTCACGATATTTGTCATCATCGCCGCCGCGATCACGCCGCCCAGTTGCACATTGTGGAAGACAAGCCCCACCCCGATCCCCAGCACCACGGCGACGGTACAGCCGTTGAGCAGCGCCACCCGTATCTCGCGCAGGATGCTGCGGCGGGCGTTGGTCCCGGTAATCTGGTTGGTGGCGAGCGCGCGCACGGTCACCGCCATCGTCTGGCTCCCCGCATTGCCGCCGACGCCCGCGACGATCGGCATCAGGGTGGCGAGCGCCACCATCTTCTCGATCGTGCCTTCGAAAATGCCGATGATGGTGGAGGCGACCAGCGCCGTCAGCAAATTGGTGAGCAGCCAGCGCACCCGCGCGCGATAGCTGTCGATCACCGGCTCGTTGATGTCGCCTTCACCCGCACCCGACAGGCGCAATATATCCTCGCCCGCTTCCTCGGAGATGATGTGGACGATATCGTCGACCGTGATCATGCCGACCAGCCGGCCGGTGCCGTCCACGACGGCCGCCGAGATCAGCGCATATTTCTGGAAGCGCAGCGCCACCTCCTCCTGGTCCATGTCGACCGGGATCAGCGTCTGTTCGCGCTTCATCAGGTCCGCCATCGCAACCGCGCGCGGGCAGGTCAGGATCCAGCTGAGCTGGCAGGTCCCGATCGGCTTATGCGCCTCATCGACGACGAAGATTTCCCAGAAATCGGTGGTAAGGTCGCGATTGTCGCGCAGATAGTCGATCACCTGCCCGACCGTCATATGTTCCGGCACCGCGACCAGATCGCGCTGCATCAGGCGGCCGGCGGACTCCTCGGGGTAGGACAGCGCGCTTTCGATCGCGGCGCGGTCCTCCGGCTCCATAGCGTCGAGGACTGCCTGCTGATCGGCCTCCTCCATATCCTCGATAATGGCGACCGCATCGTCGGTGTCGAGTTCCGCCGCGAACTCCGCCACCTGCTCGGGCGCCAGGGCATCGAGCAGGTCGTCGCGCACATAGTCGTTTAGTTCCGACAGCACCTCAGCGCCGACAAGATCGCCGAGTGCGGCCGCGACCGCGCCGCGCCTGTCAGAAGGCGTCAGTTCCAGCAGGTCCGCAATGTCCGCCGGATGGAGCGGGGATACCAGCTCGCGCGCGCGGTCGCGCTCATCTGCTTCGACAGCGTCGAGCACGGCATCGACAAATTCGGGCTTCAGCCGGTCATCCTCGTCATGGCGGGATTCGGCCTCTACGACAGCGGCGTCGTCAATATCCAGATCGTCCGGCCGGGGTTCGGCCGCATCGGCTCGTTCGCTCATCGCGTCCCCTACTGTCCGGTTCCTGTAACATTTGGCTGCTTTTGCCGATCGAAGGGATAAATGCAATGCCCCGTCGGTTGACGAGGCGCTTCCATCCCTGCCCCAACGCTCTATATGAGCGGTCTTTCCCCTGCGTTCTTCGAAAGAGAGGATTCCCATGGCCGACGAAACCCTGACACTCAGCCTCGACAGCGGCGGCGATGTCGTCATCAAGCTGCGCCCCGACCTGGCGCCCGGCCATGTCGAGCGCATCGTCGAAAATGCGAAAGAAGGCTTTTATGACGGCGTCGTGTTCCACCGCGTCATCCCCGGCTTCATGGCGCAGGGTGGCGACCCGACCGGTACCGGCATGGGCGGCCATCCGAACAAGCCTGACCTGAAGGCGGAATTCAGCCGCGAACCGCATGTCCGCGGCGTCTGCTCGATGGCGCGCGCGGCGAACCCGAACAGCGCGAACAGCCAGTTCTTCATCTGCTTCGACGACGCCACCTTCCTCGACGGCCAATATACCGTTTGGGGCGAAGTGACGTCGGGCATGGAACATGTCGATGCCCTGCCGAAGGGTGAGCCGCCCAAGACCCCCGGCAAGATCCTGAAGGCTACGGTTTCCTGATCATACCGTCGGTGGCGGAGATGGCATTGGCCGTCTCCGTCGCCTCGACTTCCGGCGCCACATAGGGGCCGATGCTCTCGATATGCCAGCGGCGGTCCGCCTCGCTGGAGCCGGGCACGTCATTAGCCCGCCGCAGCGTCACCTGCCGCAGCCGGTACCAGGGCTTTCCATCGGCGGCGATCCGGCCATAGACCTGCACCGGCACGGTCACGAACAACGATCCCGCAGCACCCTCTATCTCGCCGGGCGCGCCGACATTGGCGTGGATTTCCTTGAAGCCCCGGAAACGGGCGGCGAAGCGGACATCCTCCTCTGCCCCCACCGCGCTATTGTCGTTCCAGAGGTCCTGCGCGTCATTGAAGCGTTTTTCCTCCAGCAAGCCATAATAGCCCTGCACGACCTCGGCTGCGCCCTGCGCGGTTTTGGGATCGATCTGCTCCTCGCTGACCGCCGGCACAGGCTGCACCGGCAGACCGCCCGGCGTGCCGGGCGCAGGCGGGTTCAGCGGCTCCAGCGCCGCCGTTGCCTCCGCCCGAAAGCTGTTTTCAACCTGCGCCGCATTGGCGCCGTTGGCGAGATTGTCGATCGCGCTCTCCTCCCGCCCGTCACAGGCGGAAAGGAGAAGCAGCGACAGCATTGCAACAGCGGCACCCCGCATCAATCACGCCGACCCCAGCCGCGGCGCGAACGTCCGTCACCGCCGGATTGGGTCCCCCATCCGCGCTCCTTGCTCCAGGTGGCTCTTGGTGCAGTCATATCCGATCGTCCCCTTTCTGACGGAGCCGCCTGAGTGTTCGGCCGAGGGGCGACATAGCCGCCCGATCCGTCCGAGCCGCGACGCCCGCTCCAGCTTCTACGGGAACGGTCATTATCGTTTCCTGCCCGTTCACGCCAGGATTGACGTGGCGCGGTGCCGCTCCACGCGGGCCGGTCACGATCGTTGCGCCGGCCCTCCCAATAGCGGCGCTGCCCATCGTTCCACCGATGGCGGCGCCCGCCACGGTCGTAAACATAATAGCCGCTGCCGGGGTAGTAGAAGCCATTATACCAGCCGCTATAATAGCCGGGGTTGTAATAGCCCGACCCGTAATAGCCCGGGCCATAATAATCATCATAATAGCCGCCGCCATAATAGCCCGAGCCGACACTCACGCCGCCATAATAGCCGTCGTCATAGGCACAGCCGCCGAGGGCGAGAGCCCCGGCAAGGCCGATCGCAGCCAGGAACTTCTGCCCAGTCCACGTCATCGCCTTTCTCCTCATCATCCAGATACGTTGAGCTTAACGCACGCCGGTTGAATTGGTTGTGAATGGCGACGACATGACGTCAGCCGCTATTGCGCAGCGCGGTCGCGATTGCGTTGATGGACAGTTCGATGCCTTCCTTGATGCGCGGATCATCCTCCCCGCCGCGATGGCGCTTCATCAGTTCGACCTGCAGCAGGTTGAGCGGCTCGATATAGGGCAGCCGCAGGCGGATGGAGCTGTCGAGCTTCGGGCTCTTCTCCAGCAGGCGCGCCTGGCCGGTCGCGACCAGCAGGCCGTCATGCGTCTTGTCCCAGCCGTCGCGGATGCGGTCGAAGATCGTCTGACCACCCGCCTGATCCTCCACCAGCGGCAGATAATGCGCGGCGATGCCGAGGTCGGACTTGGCGAGCACCATCTCAAGATTGGCGAGCGCGGACTTGAGGAACGACCAGCTCTGCGCCATGTCGGTGAGCAGGGCCTTGTCCTCGAACGCCGCGAGCGCATGGCCGACGCCATACCAGCCGGGCAGCATGACCCGCGCCTGCGCCCAGCTGAACACCCAGGGAATGGCGCGCAGATCCTCGATCCGCGTGCTCTTGGTGCGGCTGGCCGGGCGCGATCCGATCTTGAGGCCGGAGATTTCTTGGATCGGCGTCAGTTGGCGGAAGAATTCCTTGAAGCCTTCCGTGCCGTAAACCAGGTCGCGATAGGCGGTGAAGGCGGTCTTCGACAGTTGGTCCATCGCCGCGGCGAAACGAGCCGCATCGCGGTCCGAAATCCCCTCCGGCTCCAGGCTGGCGAGCAGAGTCGCGCTGGTCATCGCCTCCAGATTGGTCATGGCCGCGTCGCGGGTACCGAATTTGGCCGCGATCACCTCGCCCTGTTCGGTGATGCGGATGCGGCCCTGCACCGTTCCCTTGGGCTGCGCCTGGATCGCCGCGAAGGAGGAGCCCCCGCCGCGCCCGACCGCGCCGCCGCGCCCATGGAACAGCTGCATCGCCGTCCCCGCCTCGGCAAAGACGGGGGCGAGCGCCTTGCTCGCCTGATGCAATCCCCAGGTCGAGGTGATGTAGCCGCCATCCTTGTTACTGTCGGAATAGCCGATCATCACTTCCTGATGACCGCGCTGCCGCACCACACCGCCAATCTCCGGCAGGCCGAAATAGGCCGACATGATCTTGGGCGCGGCCTCCAGGTCGGCGATGGTTTCGAACAGCGGCACCGCCATGATCGCGGCTTCCGGCGGCGCGCCATCGCTGCCGGCGCGCCACAGGCCCGCTTCCTTAAGGAGGATATTCACCTCCAGCAGGTCGGACACGCTCTCCGCCTTGGAGATGATATAGTGGGTGATGCAGGCGGGGCCGTAGGTGCGATGAGCCTCTGCCGCGGCCTGCACGATCGCGAGTTCGGAGGCGGTCTCCTCCGTATATTCGGAAAAGCGGGTGCCGAGCGGGCGATTGATCGCCAGTTCCCGGCGAAGCAGCGCGATGCGGGCATATTCGTCAAGAGCCGCATAGTCTCCCTCGACGCCCGCTACTTTCAGCAGTTCGGCCACCACGCGCTGGTGGACATCGCTATTCTGCCGCATGTCGAGCGTTGCGAGGTGGAAGCCGAACGTCTCGACCGCGCGGATCAGCCGGCCCAGCGCGCCGCCGGTCGCCAGCGCGCCGCTGCCTTCGCTTGCCAGCCCCTGCGCGATGGTGACGAGGTCGCGGCGCAAGTCGGCGGGCATCGCATAGCCCTCCCCCTTGAGCGTCGAGGGGCGCGGCGGCTCCTTGCCCGTCAGCGTGCGGTAGGTCGCCGCGAGCCGCGCATAGATGCCCGACAGGGCGCGGCGGTAAGGCTCATCCTGGCGACTGCGCGACTGGTCCCCACTGCCGTCGGCCAGGTCCAGCACCGCCTGCGGCACATGGGCCAGTTCGGTCGAAAGCGACAGCTCGGCGCCCAGCGCGTGCACCGCCTCCATATAATAGCCGAGCGCCGCCTCGCAGCCGCGCGCCAAGGCGGAACGCAGCTGCGGCGCCTGCACGAAGGGGTTGCCGTCGCGGTCGCCGCCGATCCAGTTGCCGACCCGCAGGAAGCTTTGCGGGCGTGCGCCCAGCACTCGCTCCCAACGCGCGTAAAGGGCGGGCAGCACGGGCAGGAACACGTCGCGGAAATAGGTCAGGACATTGTCGATCTCGTCCTGCACGAACAGCTTCTCCCGCCGCAGTGGGCGGGTCTGCCACAGCAGCGCGATCTGGCGGGAGATCGCTTCGTCCAGATTCTCGCCCTCGTCCGTATCGCTGCGGCCGGCATCCTTCAGCAGCATGAGGTCGGCGATGCGGTTCTTGTGATCGATCATGCTCTTGCGCCGCACCTCGGTCGGATGCGCGGTGAGCACCGGCACGATCAGCGCATGGGAGAGCAGGTCGAGAACGGCGGCCTTGTCGATCCCGTGCGATTCGAGCCGGGCGACGACCGACGCCAGATCGGCGCCCGGCTCGGCCTCCACGCCCTGCCGGTCTTCGGCAAGATTGGCGAGCATCGAGAAGAGCATGAAGCCGCGCACGAAGGAGAGCGTATCGTCCAGGCTGAGCGCGCCGAGCCCCGTATCCACCAGGTCCGCACCGTCGATCCCCCGCGCCCGGTCGACGGAGGCGGAGCGGATATATTCCGTCTGCTTGTAGAGCTTCTCGCCCCCATAGGCCCGGATCACGTCGCCAAGGAGACGGCCGAGATAGCGGATGTCAGGATTTTGCGTGACCGCGGGCGCGGAACCGGATGCAAGAGTCGCCATGATGATCGATGCTGCGCCGCAACAATCGCCGGGTCAAGAGTTTCGACAACTTGGCCGATCAGCATGCCGTGATCCTGCGGAGAGAGGAGCACAGGGCGCCGTTCTGAGGCTTGCGCGAATCCCTCCCCATGGGCCAAAGGACATCCGTGACAGCCAGCATCAGCATAGGAAATGACAGCAACGGCAACGCCGTTCTGGTCGACGTCGAGGAATTGCTTGCCACCCGCCTGCTCGTCCAGGGCAATTCGGGGTCCGGCAAGTCGCACCTGTTGCGTCGGCTGCTGGAGGAAAGCGCCGCCCTCGTGCAGCAGGTGGTAATCGACCCAGAGGGCGATTTCGTCACGCTGGCCGACGAATATGGCCATGTCGTGATCGACGCGGGCGACTATAATGAGCGCGAGATCGTCAAGATGGCCGCTCGCATCCGCGAGCATCGCGCGTCGGTGGTCCTCAGCCTCGAATCGCTGGAACTGGAGGCGCAGATGAAATGCGCCGCGACCTTCCTTTCGACGCTGTTCGACGCGCCGCGCGACCATTGGTATCCTGCGCTGGTGGTCGTGGACGAGGCGCAGATGTTCGCGCCGGTCGCAGCGGGCGATGTGTCGGACGAGGCGCGGCGGCTCAGCCTGGCGGCGATGACCAACCTCATGTGCCGGGGGCGCAAGCGCGGCCTGGCCGGGGTGATCGCGACGCAGCGCCTTGCGAAGCTCGCCAAGAATGTCGCGGCCGAAGCGTCAAACTTCCTGATGGGGCGGACCTTCCTCGATATCGACATGGCGCGCGCCGCCGACCTGCTAGGCATGGAGCGGCGACAGGCGGAGCAGATCCGCGATCTGGAGCGAGGCCGGTTTCTGGGGCTGGGCCCCGCGATCGCGCGCCGGCCGGTCGCGGTGAAGATCGGAACGGTGAAGACCGGCACGCGCGGCGGTACGCACAAGCTTATGCCGCCGCCGGTTGCTGCGACGGGTGATTTGCAGGAATTGCTGTTTGCCGGCGCAGGCGACGAGGAAGTGCTGCCCGCTCCCGCTCCGCGCGCCGACCCGCCGCCTCTTCCCGCCGAGGAATTGATGCGCGCGCTCGCAGCCGCGCCTTCCGCCAAGCCCGCCGCGCCGGAACTGGATTTCGGCCAGAATGAGCCGATCGTCGTCGCGGTGCTCGAGGAGATCGTCGCCGACCTTGGGGAGGCGCAGCCCAGCGTTTCGACCCTCTATCAGGATTTCGGCGTGCGCTGCCGGATGAAGGGCCTGCGCACCCCGCCGCTCGACCTCCCCGCCTTCCGCAAGCGCTTCGCCATGGCGCAGGCGGGCATGTTCGATGCCGACGACCCGCGCTGGAGCGACGCTATGAAAGCGGCCGAGCCTGTCCCAGAAGATATGCTCGCTCCCTTCCTGCTGATCGCGCGCGCCGCAATGCAGGGCCTGCCCTGCCCCGACGACGCCGCGCTCGCCCGCGCCTATGGCACCAGTTCGCCCGGCAGGGTGCGCCGCCTGATCGATTATATGGAGAAGCTGGGCGTCATCGTCGCGCGCACGGATTTCGGCGGCAGGCGCTCGATCGGCGTGCCGCAGCTTGGTCTTAGCACAGCGGCGGCGGAAGGATGAGCATGTCCGTCCTGTTCGTCTGCCTTGGCAATATCTGCCGCTCGCCACTCGCCGAAGCCGCGTTGCGCGCTGAGGCGGAGAAGGCCGGCATCGCGCTCGAACTGGACTCGGCCGGCACGGGCGACTGGCATATCGGCTCACCGCCCGACCGGCGCGCGCAGGCCGTGGCGCTGGGGCACGGCATCGATATCTCCTCCTATCGCGGCCGGCAGGTGAGCCCAGAGGATTTCCGCCGCTTCGACCATATCTTCGCGCTCGATGCGGAGAATCTCAAAAACCTCCGCCGCATTCGGCCCGCTGACGGAAAAGCCGACCTGCGCCTGCTCATGGACCTGGTGCCGGGCCGCGAAGGCAGCGATGTCACCGATCCCTATTTCGGCGAGGATGCCGGGTTCGACAGGACCTGGGGCGACGTCACCCGCGCCGGCCGCGCCATCGTTGCGATGCTGCGCAAATAGGACTGACGAAGCGCGGCTTGCCCCGCCCCGGACTGCGGGCCTATAGGCGCGGCCATGACCAGCGAACCCTTCCGCTCTCAACTGGCGGCGCTTGAGAAGCGCGGCCGGCTGCGTCGGCTGGTCCCGCGCGCCGGCCGGGACTTTGCCTCGAACGATTATCTCGGCCTCGCCTCCGATCCCATCATCGGGCAGGCTGTGGCCGACGCCGTCGCGCGCGGCGTGCCGGTGGGCTCGGGCGGATCGCGCCTGCTGCGGGGCAATGCGCCCGAACATGAAGGGCTGGAGGCGAAGGCTGCCGACTTCTTCAAGACGCAAGCCTCCTTGTTCCTCGCCAACGGCTTTGCCGCCAATCTCGCGCTCTTCTCCACCTTGCCCCAGCGCGGCGACCTGATCGTCGCGGACGAGCTTATCCACGCCAGCGTCCATGACGGCATCCGGATGTCGAAGGCGGTTGCCGTCTTCGCCCGCCATAGTGACGCGCAGAGCTTCGCCGACCTGATCGCCGCCTGGCGTCAGGAAGGCGGCAAGGGGCGTGTCTGGATCGCGGTCGAGACGCTTTATTCCATGGACGGCGACATGGCGCCGCTCAGCGACCTGGCGGCGATCGCGGCACGACATGACGCCATGCTGATCCTCGATGAAGCCCATGGTACGGGCGTATTCGGTCCCTCCGGACGCGGCCTCTCGACCGGGCTCGACGGGCTGCACAATGTCGTGACGCTGCACACCTGCGGCAAGGCGATGGGCGTCGAAGGCGCGCTCATCTGCGGTCCGCGCATCATCATCGATTATCTGGTGAATCGCGCCCGCGCCTTCATCTTCTCGACCGCACCCTCGCCCCTGATGGCGGTTGCCGCATCGGCCGCGCTCGATCGGATAGAGCAGGCCGGCGACCTGCGTACCCGGCTCCAGACTCTCCGCGTGGATGCGGCGGAGGCGATCTGCGCCCCGCTCGGCCTGCCCGCGCCACGCAGCCAGATCATCCCCGTCATTTTGGGCGAAGACCGCCGCGCCATGGCCGCCGCCGCCGCGCTGCAGGAGGCAGGGTTCGACATACGCGGCATCCGCCCGCCCACCGTACCGCCGGGCACCAGCCGCCTCCGCATCTCGCTGACGCTGAACGTCGGCCGGGCAGACATCAGTGCCTTGGGCAGCGAGTTGCAGCGGGCGCTGGCATGAGCCGCTTCATCGTCACCGGAACGGATACCGACATTGGCAAGACGGTGTTCGCCGCCGGCCTCGCAGGAGCGCTGAAGGCTCATTATTGGAAGCCGGTGCAGGCCGGCATCGAGCCGCAGGGCGACCGCGAAACGGTCGCCTGCCTGTCAGGCCTTCCCGCCTCGCAGATCCTGCCCGAAGCTTACCGCCTCACCACCCCCGCCTCGCCCCACCTGGCCGCGCGGATCGACGGGGTGGAGATCAGCCTCGACCGCCTCGCTTTGCCGGAGGTCGACGGCCCGCTGGTGGTGGAGGGCGCGGGCGGCCTGCTCGTGCCGGTCAGCGAAACGCTGCTGATGGCCGACCTCTTTGCCCATTGGGGCTTGCCCGTCATCCTCTGCGCGCGCACCGGACTCGGCACCATCAACCACAGCCTGCTCAGCATAGAGGCGCTGCGGTCGCGCGGCATCGCCATTGCCGGCATCGCCTTCATCGGCGACCCGCATGATGAAAATGAGCGGATCATCCCCGCCCTGGGCAAGGTGCGAAGCCTCGGCCGCCTGCCCCTGCTCGACCCTCTCACCCCCGAAACGTTGCGCGCGGCCTTCGCGGCCTCCATCCGCCTGCCCTGATTTTTTCGGCTGCAGACATGGACTTCCTCGTCCGGGCGCGCTCAAATCCTGGCGATCGATGAAGCAAGGGACGGCTTTCATGAAATATCTCTTCTTCGGCGCGGCGGCGATAGCGCTGGCGGCCGGCGTTTCCGTCGCCCAGACCAGCCCGGCCGAACACGCCGCAGCAAAGCCCACCTATGGCAGCTATGGCTTCGACACCAAGGGCATGGACCCGTCGGTCAAGCCCGGCGACGATTTCTATCTTCATGCCAATGGCGGCTGGGCAAAGGCCACGCCGATCCCGCCCGATAAATCCAATTACGGCGCCTTCAACGTGCTGGACGATCTGTCGCGGGAGCGCACGAGAGGCATATTGGAAGCAGCCAAGGCCGACCCTGCCAGCAAGATCGGCGCGGCCTATGCCAGCTACATGGACGCGGCAAAAGTCGAGGCCAAGGGCCTCGCCCCCATCAAGCCGTGGCTGGCGAAGATCAGGGCGGTCAAGGACAAGGCCGACTATGCCCGGCTGGCCGCAGAGGCGGCGCGGGCGGGGATCAGCGGCCCCTTCTCCTTCAATGTCGGGCAGGATGACAAGGATCCGGAAAACTACATCCTGATCCTGCGCCAGAGCGGGCTCGGCCTGCCCGATCGGGACTATTATCTGGAGCCCGATGAGAAGATGGCGGCGATCCGCACCGCCTATGTCGCTCATCTGGAAAAGATGCTGGTGCTGGCGGGCGAAGCGAATGCCAAGGCCCGCGCCGCCGCGCTGATGGCGTTGGAGACGGAGATCGCCAGGGTCCACTGGACCCAGGTCGAGAGCCGCGACGCCGACAAGACCTATAACAAGACGACGCTGGCCGACCTGCAAAAGTCCGCACGCGGCTTCGACTTCACCGGCTATTTCGCCGCCAACCGCCTGAAACCCGCCGCGCTGCTGGTGTCCCAGCCAAGCGCCGTGACGGGTGAGGCTGCTCTTATCGCCCGCACGCCCCTTGCCGTGCTGAAGGACGCGCTGCTCCTGCGCAGCCTGCACGCCTATGCGGACTATCTTCCCGACAGCATCGCCAATGCGGACTTCGCCTTTTACGGCACGACGCTTTCGGGCACCCCGCAACGGGAGGAGCGGTGGAAACGCGGGGTCGATTTCCTGAAGGGATCGATGGGCGATGAGGTCGGCAAGGCCTATGTCGCCCGCTACTTCCCGCCGGAAACCAAGGCGGCGATGGACCAACTGGTCAGGAATGTGATCGCCGCCATGGGGCGCCGCATCGAGGGGCTGAGCTGGATGAGCGATGCCGCCAAGGCGCGGGCGCACAAGAAGCTTGCCACCTTCACGCCGAAGATTGGCTATCCCGACAAGTGGCGCGATTATAGCGGCCTAACCGTCAAGGCCGACGACCTGTTCGGCAATGCGCAGCGGTCCAACGCCCATGAATTCGACTATCAGATGGGCAAATTGGGCAAGCCGATCTACCGCTGGGAATGGCAGATGACGCCGATGGAGATCAACGCCTATGCTGATTTCGGCATGGTGGAGATCGTCTTCCCCGCCGCCATCCTGCAGCCGCCCTTCTTCGATCCCCATGCCGATCCGGCCGTCAATTATGGTGGCATCGGCGCGGTTATCGGCCATGAGCTCAGCCATCATTTCGATGATCAGGGCGCGAAATATGACGAAACAGGCAAGCTCAACCAGTGGTGGAGCGATGCCGATGTCGCTGCTTTCAAGGCCCTCACCGACAAATTGGTCAAGCAATATGACGCCTATGAACCCTTGCCCGGGGCGCATGTGAAGGGCGCCTTCACATTGGGCGAGAATATCGGCGATCTGGCCGGCGTCGCGGTGGCGCTGGACGCCTATCACGCCTCCCTGGGCGGAAAGCCCCCCCCGGTGATCGACGGCACGACGGGGGATCAGCGTTTTTTCTTCGGCTGGGCACAGGTCTGGCGGCGGAATTATCGCGAGCCCAATCTGCGTCAGCGCC
Organism: Sphingobium bisphenolivorans; assembly: GCF_000412635.1. Classification (GTDB taxonomy): domain Bacteria; phylum Pseudomonadota; class Alphaproteobacteria; order Sphingomonadales; family Sphingomonadaceae; genus Sphingobium; species Sphingobium bisphenolivorans. The sequence goes on along the minus strand of NZ_ASTG01000007.1, from coordinate 101,302 downwards.
TGGTCACCGATCCACATGCGCCTTCACAATATCGCGCTGATACCGTGCGCAATTTCGATCAGTGGTATTCCGCGTTCAAGCCTGAGACTGGGGGCAAAATCTATTTGGCGCCAAAGGATCGGGTGAAGATCTGGTAACGCTTTGCAGCGGGCAGACAGACATTCGGCCGCGCCATTTCGAAACCGCAATGATTCGGCCCGTCGATCAATTGTTCATTTGAGCCGGCAAACTGCTGTTTCCTTGTTGACTGTCTCTAAAATGCAACGCTTTGCCGGAATGAACTTTTCTCTCCCGTCGCGCTTTAACAGCTTGGCTTCATCAAGTTGAGGAGAAGCGTTTTGACGGGTTTGAATTCCATCTATCTGAAAACGGGTATTGCATCCATCGCCCTTGCCTTTGCTGGTTCGGCTCTGGCCCAGGCCGCTGCGGCTCCTGCTGCTCCGGCAACGGCAGCCCCGGCTGCACCAGCCGCTGGCGCGTCCAATTTCTCGGATGCGGATATCAAGCTGTTCGCGGCTGCTGCGGTCGAGGTGACGAAGATCCAGTCGGACGCGTCGATCGCGGAAGCGGAAAAGCAGCCCAAGATGCTGGCTGCTCTCCAGGCTTCGGGTATTGCACCGGAAAAGTTCAACCAGATCGGTCAGGCTGCGGCGGCTGATCCCGCGCTCCAGCAGCGAATCCAGGCAGCGGCCCCGGCTTCGCCGGCCGCGCCCGCCGCTCCGGCAACGCCTGCAGCGCCCGCTACTCCGGCCAAATAAGCGCCGCTTACTCAGGGGAGGTTCTTGGCCTGGCGCGCCTGACGCTCTAAGCCTGCGCCATGACCTCCCCTGTCTGGCACCCCTTCACCCAGCATGGCCTGAACGAGCCGATCCCCCGGGTCGAGTGCGCGGAAGGCGCCTTGCTGCACCTCTCCGGCGGCGGCACGCTGATCGACGCCATTTCCAGCTGGTGGGTGACGACCCACGGCCACTGCCACCCGCGCATCGCCGCCGCAATCGCAGAACAAGCGGGCAAGCTCGACCAGCTCATTTTCGCCGGTTACACCCATGGACCCGCCGAGGAGGTGGCCCGCGGCCTGATCGATCTCGCGCCCCGCGCCCCCGGCTGCGATCCGCTGGCCCATGTCTTCTTCTCGGACAGCGGCTCGACGGCGGTCGAGGTCGCCCTGAAGATGGCGCTCGGCTATTGGCATAATCTGGCGCTCGACGGACAGGCCGAGGCGCGCCACCGCATCCTGGTCCTCCAGCACAGCTATCATGGCGATACGATCGGCGCGATGTCGGTGGGCGAGCGCGGCGTTTACAACGCGGCCTGGTCGCCCCTGCTGTTCGATGTCGGCACCATTCCTTTCCCGGCGGAGGGCAAGGAGCAGGCGGCGCTGGACGCGCTGGAGACCGCATGTCGGGAAAAGCCGGCTGCCTTCATCGTCGAGCCGCTGATCCTCGGCGCCGGGGGCATGCTGATCTACCCGGCTTCTATCCTGCGCGAGATGGCGGCGATCTGCGCCCGGCACGACGTGCTCTTCATCGCGGACGAAGTCATGACGGGCTGGGGCCGCACCGGAACGCTGTTCGCCTGCGAGCAGGCTGGCATCGTGCCGGACATCATGGCCGTGGCCAAGGGGATCACGGGCGGCGCCATTCCGCTGGCCGCGACACTCGCGACCTCGCCCATTTTCGAGGCGCATCGCTCGACCGATCGCGCCCGCCTCTTCTACCACTCGTCCAGCTACACCGCGAACTCGATCGCCTGCGCCGCGGCGGCGGCCAACCTTGCCATCTGGCGGGAGGAGGATGTGCTTGGCCGGATCGCCGCGCTGGGAGGCGGCCTCTCTCAGCGAATCGCCTCGCTCGCCGCCTCGCCCGCCTTCGCCAATCCCCGGCAGCTGGGGACAATCGCCGCCATCGACCTGATTGCGCCGGATGCCGGCTATCTCTCCGACATCGCGCCACGGCTGCGCGCTTTCGCGCAGGAAAAGGGCCTCTTGCTGCGGCCGCTCGGCAACACCATCTACCTCATGCCGCCCTACTGCCTTGACCCAGATCAGCTGGATCACGTCTTTGCGGTCCTTCAAGAAGCGGGAGAAAAGTTCGGTCTTTCGGCCTGACTTTCTTTTTCAGCATTTTGGCGCTATGGCGGCGCGATTTTTCGGTTTCCCAGGATATTATGGCAAAAGAAGAACTGCTTGAAATGCGCGGACAGGTTGTGGAGCTCCTCCCCAACGCCATGTTCCGCGTGCGGCTAGAAAATGATCACGAGATCCTCGGCCACACCGCCGGCAAGATGCGCAAGAATCGCATCCGCGTACTGGTGGGCGACGAAGTGCTGGTCGAACTCACCCCCTACGACCTGACCAAGGGTCGGATCACTTACCGCTTCAAATAAGCCGCCTTTTTCGATGCGGCTCATTCTTGCTTCGGCTTCCCCCAGACGGTGTGAACTTCTGGGCCAGATCGGTGTGTCACCCTGTGCGGTGGACCCCGCCGACATTGACGAAACTCCTCTCAAGGGTGAGTTGCCCGCCGCCTATGCCGCGCGCGTAGCCGCCGACAAGGGGGTGCTGGTGGCACGGCGTCACCCCGGCGCGTTGATATTGTCCGGCGACACCGTCGTAGCAGCCGGCCGCCGCATCCTGCCCAAGGCGGAAAGCGAGGGGCAGGCGCGCAAATGTCTCGAACTCCTCTCCGGCCGCCGGCATCGCGTCCTTAGTGCGATCACGCTGATCGACGCAGAAGGCAAGGCCCGCCACCGCCTCTCCACCAACATCGTGATCTTCAAACGCCTCGAACGGGCGGAGATCGACGCCTACATCGCTTGCGAAGAATGGCACGGCAAGGCAGGCGGCTACGCGATACAGGGCCGCGCCGCCGGCTTCATCCGCGCGATCCAGGGCAGCCACAGCGCGATCATGGGCCTGCCTCTCTACGAAACCCGCGCGCTGCTCAAGGCAGCGGGCTATCCATTGGACTGACCGAGTGATTTCAAGGGAAATGGCACATTTCCCGGCTCGGAAATCGCGATCAACAGGAATATGCTCATGGCCGAATGGCTTTATGAAGAAGGCATTGGCGAGGCCCGCGCCGCGCTGATCGAAAAGGGCAAGCTGGTCGAGGCGCAGATTGAGCGGGAAAGCGATCTTGCCCGCGCCGGCGCCGTGATTCAGGGCAAGCTCGTTCGAACCGTGATCCCCAGGAAACGCGGCATCGCCCGCCTGATCTCCGGCGAGGAAGTGCTAGTCGAACCGATCCCGCCCAAGATTGCGGAAGGCGCGACCGTCCTGCTCGAAATCCTGCGCGAAGCCATTCCCGAGGAGGGCCGCGCCAAATTCGCCAAGGCGCGCATCGCCCAGCCCGGGTCCAAGGCGCATCCCGCTCCCAGCCTGCTCCAGCGGCTGCGGGCGACCGCCATTCCCATCACCCCCTGCCCCGCGCATGAGGAAGACCGTTTCGAGGCCCACGGCTGGAGCGAACTCATGGAAGAGGCGATGTCAGGCGAGATCGGCACGGAGGAAGCCGCGCTGCGCGTCTTTCCCACCCCGGCGATGATCCTCATCGACGTCGATGGCTCCCTGCCGCCGGCCAAGCTGGGTCCCAAGGGCGCGAAACTGGCGGCGCAGGCGATCCGCCGCATGGGCCTGACCGGCTCGATCGGGGTCGACCTGCCGACGATGAACAACAAGGACGAACGCGCCGTCGCTTCGGCCCAGATCGACAAATATCTGCCACTGCCCTTCGAGCGCACGGCCGTCAATGGCTTCGGCTTCATCCAGATCATCCGCCGCCGCGAGCGCATGAATCTTATGGAACTGCTGCGCGCCGACCCGGTCGAAACCGCCGCGCTGGCGCTGCTCCGACGGGCAGAGCGGCATGGCAACGGCGGCCCCGCAACGATCACCGCCGCGCCTGCCCTCATCGACCGTCTGCACAAGGCGACCGACTGGATCGAACAGCTCGCCCGTCGGCGTGGCGGCCCGATCAGCTTGAAGGCGGACGCGGCGCTTGCCATATCAGCAGGCCATGTCGCCTAAAGCTTCCGCCTGCCCGGTCTGCGGCCAGCCTTCGCACCCGGAGACGCGCCCGTTCTGCGGCAAAGCCTGCCGCGATCGCGACCTTCTGCAATGGCTGGGCGAGGGTTACCGCGTGCCAGGCACGCCGGCCGCGGAAGAGATGAAAAAAAGCGACGATTATGGGCTGGACAGCGACGCGGATTGACGCCTATAGGCACGCCTCTCGAAGCAGCCAGTGGTTCTCACCGGCACGCGCGCCCGGGTAGCTCAGTTGGTAGAGCATGCGACTGAAAATCGCAGTGTCGGCGGTTCGACTCCGTCCCCGGGCACCATTTCCCTGATCATTTCGACACTCAGCGGCGCCTGACGAAGCGGTAGCCCATCGCCGAAGCGATGAGCTAGCTTGCTTTTCGATCAGCCGCCGTGGGCGAGGGCTGCTAGCAGCAGCAGGGCCACGATATTGGTGATCTTGATCATCGGGTTGACGGCGGGACCGGCGGTGTCCTTGTAGGGATCACCAACTGTGTCGCCCGTGACGGCGGCTTTATGCGCCTCACTGCCCTTGCCGCCATGATTGCCGTCCTCGATGAACTTCTTGGCATTATCCCATGCACCTCCGCCCGAGGTCATGGAGAGGGCGACGAACAGGCCCGACACGATCACCCCCAGCAGCAGCGCGCCGAGTGCCGCAAAGCCGTTGGGGGTACCCGCCACGGCCGAGATCGCGAAATAAACCGCGATTGGCGCCAATACAGGAAGCAGGCTGGGGATGATCATTTCCTTGATCGCGGCGCGAGTGACGAGATCGACGGTGCGGGCATAATCGGGCCGCGACGTGCCTTCCATGATGCCGCGATTGGTGGCGAACTGTTCGCGAACATCCTTCACCACGTCGCCCGCCGCACGGCCAACGGCGGTCATTCCCATCGCTCCGAACAGATAGGGCAGGAGCGCGCCGAGCAGCAGGCCGACAATGACATAGGGGTTGGAGAGGCTGAAATCGACCGGCTCGGTCAGGCCGAGGGCGGAGTTGTAGAATTTCAGATCCTCCGTATAGGCACCGAACAGCACCAAGGCGGCAAGGCCGGCCGATCCGATCGCATAACCCTTCGTCACCGCCTTGGTCGTGTTGCCCACGGCGTCGAGCGCGTCGGTCTTGACCCGGACGCTGTCGTCAAGATGCGACATTTCCGCGATGCCGCCCGCATTGTCGGTGACCGGGCCGTAGGCGTCGAGTGCTACGACCATGCCCGCCAGGGCCAGCATGGCGGTCGCAGCGAAGGCAATGCCGATCAGGCCGGCAAGCTGATACGCCACGATGATGCCGACGACGATCACGAGCGTGGGCAGCGCGGTCGCCTCCAGACTGACCGCCAGCCCCTGGATGACGTTGGTGCCATGGCCGGTTTCTGAAGCCCGAGCGATGCTGCGCACCGGGCGGTAGTTGGTGCCGGTATAATATTCGGTGATCCACACGATAAGGCCCGTCACCGCCAAGCCCACCATCATCGCCCAGAACAGTGCCATGCCGGTATAGCCGCCCTGCCCGTCCAGATCGGTGCCGAAGCGCGCGTTGAGATCACCGAGCGCCCAATGGGTGACAGCATAGAGGGCGGGGATCGACAGGATCGCCGTGGTCCAGAAGCCCTTGTAGAGCGCGCCCATGATCGACTGGCTGGAGCCCAGACGCACCATGTAGGTGCCGATGATCGAGGTGATGATGCACACCCCGCCCACGATCAGCGGCAGCGACATGAGCTGCATCAGGAAGGCGTTGTCCACCCCCTTCACCAGCAGCGCGGTGAGCACCATGGTGGCGCCAACGGTGACGACATAGGTTTCGAACAGGTCCGCCGCCATGCCGGCGCAGTCGCCCACATTGTCGCCGACATTGTCCGCGATGACGGCGGGATTGCGTGGATCATCTTCCGGGATGCCGGCTTCCACCTTGCCGACAAGATCGGCGCCGACGTCCGCGGCCTTGGTGAAGATGCCGCCCCCCAGACGCGCGAAGATGGAGATGAGGCTTGCCCCGAACGCCAGTGCGACAAGCGAGTCGATCACCAAACGGTCATCGGGCGCATGGCCGGCTGGCCCGGTCAGGTACCAGAAAAAGACGCTGATCGCGAGCAATGCCAAGCCCGCCACCAGCATGCCGGTGATCGCACCCGCACGAAAGGCAACCGTGAGGCCGCTTTGCAGCGTACCCCGCGCGGCTTCGGCGGTACGCACATTGGCGCGAACCGAGATGTTCATGCCGATGAAGCCCGCTGCGCCCGACAGCAGCGCCCCGATCAGGAATCCAATGGCCGATGTCGCGCCCAGGAAGAAGAAGACCAGCGCCGCGACGACGACGCCGACCATGCCGATCGTCGTATATTGGCGGCCGAGATACGCCTTCGCCCCTTCCTGGATCGCCCCTGCGATCGCTTGCATGGTTTCGTTGCCGGCGGAGGCCGCCAGCACCTGTCGACTGGTGAACAGGCCGTAGAGCACGGCCAGCAGGCCGCACCCTATGGCAATTGAGACAATCTGCATGAATGTTCCTCTCCCCCTGTTATCCCTGTCATCGGCCGCTCCGCAGGGAATGACGGGCGGGCGAAAGGCGCACAGGCGGGCGACCGGGATTCACGCATCCGGCATCAGGCACCGCGTCAATCAGCATCAGGCTCACGCGCATCATGCGCTCCAACCAGCTGAGAATAGGAGTGGATCAAGCTACAGGGCGGATGGGCGACGTCAACCCGTCACGATATTGAGGCAGATCAGCCCGCTTCAGCCATGTTCCCAGCCGAGCCGGTCCGGGAGTGGCACGGCAACCCCGTCGATCAGCAAGGTGAGCCCGCTTCCTTCGGAGAAATAACCAACGGGTATGGCGCGCACTGGCGGCTTGGCGGCGGGGGGCAGCGTAAAAAGCAGTTCGTAATCGTCTCCAGCGCGGGCGGCAGCGATCTGAACCGCATTGCTGGCACCCCGGACCTGCTCCAGCGCCGGCGACAGGGGAATATGGTCGATGGTGACGGCAAGACCACTCGCCGCCGCCATGCGCGCCGCATCGATCAGCAGGCCGTCCGACACGTCCATCATCGCATGAACCCGCGGGGCCAGCAGCGCCCCTTCGGCCAAACGGGGGCGCGGACGGCGATAGGCATCAACCAGCGGCCCCGACGCGCCGCGTGTCGAGCGCAGCAGTTCCAGGCCGACGCCCGCATCGCCCACCGGGCCCGTGAGATAAAGCCGGTCGCCCGCTCTTGCGCCGCCGCGCACCGGGATCGGCCCGCTTGCTTCGCCCAGGGCGGTCAGGCTGTAGCTGCGCGGCGCGCCCATGGGCATCTGCACCGTGTCGCCGCCCAGCAGGGGCATGGCGTGCCGCGCCAGGGCTTCCCCCAGCCCTTCTAGAAAAGCGGCGTCCCATGCATCATCGCCGGACAATGCGTAGTTGAGCAGGCAGCCGATCGGCTTCGCACCCTTGGCCGCTAGGTCGGACAAGCTCACCGCCGCCAGCTTCCAGCCGATATCCGCCGGCGGATCAGCGGCCAGATAATGCACTCCCTCCACCATCGTATCGCTGGTCAGGATCAGGCGCGCGCCACCGACTGACAGCACCGCCACGTCATCCTGAAGCCCCTGCGCGCCAGGATCATTCGCCAGCAGGCGGAGCAAGGTCAGGAATCGCGATTCAGCGGACATGTTTTTTGAGACGCCGTGCTCCTGCGGAGGCAGAAACCCAGACCCACGGTCTGAACTGGGCTCCTGCCTTCGCAGGAGCACGGCGATAATGCTGCGCTATTTCCGCACATCCTTCGCGACGGCATCGAGCAGGCCATTCACGAATCCCGCCTCGCGCTTGTCGTAAAAGGCGTGCGCCACATCGACATATTCGCTGATAACGGTGCCCGTCGCCACATCCTTGCGGGCGAGCAGTTCATAGGTTCCGGCGCGCAGGATCTGCCGCATGGGCCTGTCGAGACGTTCAAGGCTCCAGCCGCTGGAGAGCCGCGTCGTGATCAGGCCGTCAATCTCTCCCCGGCGACGATCAACGCCCTGCACCACATCGTCGAAGAAGCTCTCCTCGGCCTGCGCATAGGTCACGTCCTCGATCGTCGCACCCAGCCGGTGCTGGTGGAATTCATGCAGGAGCAGATGGAGCGGTGTACCCTCCATTTCCAGCTGATAGAGCGCCTGAACCGCAGCAAGGCGCGCGGCGGAGCGGGATTTGGAGCGGTCGTTCATAGGTGCCCCCTACTCCGTTCGGTTCGAGCTTGTCGAGAACTCTGCACGATGTTCTCGACAAGCTCGAACCGAACGGCTGTTGAGTCAAGACAGCCGCAAAGCCACTGAAGCGGCATGCGCTGGCAGCCCCTCCGCTTCCGCCAGAGCGACGGCGGCAGGACCGATGGCATCGATCCCGGCCTGGTCAAGGCTCAGGAAGCTGGTCCGCTTCATGAAATCGAGCACCGACAGTCCCGAGGAAAAACGGGCGCGGCGGCCGGTCGGCAGCACATGGTTCGGCCCGGCGACATAATCGCCAACCGCCTCCGGCGTCATGCGGCCAAGGAAGACCGAGCCGGCATGGCGGACTTGAGCGAATAGGCGATCCGGGTCGTCCACCGCCAGTTCCAGATGCTCGGCGGCCAGTCGGTCGACCAGCGGCATCGCTTCATCCAAGTCGCGCACGATGATGATCGCGCCATTGGCGTTCCAGCTGGTTCGCGCCACCTGCTGCGTCGCCAGCTGGCCGAGGCGGCCCTCCACCGCTTTCTCGACTTCGGCCGCGAAAGCCGCGTCGTCGGTAAACAGGATCGACTGGCTGGTCGGATCATGTTCCGATTGGCTCAACAGGTCGGCGGCAATCCAGTCGGGATTATTCTTGCCGTCGGCCACTACGACGATCTCCGAGGGGCCGGCGACCATGTCGATACCGACGACCCCATAAAGCTGCCGCTTGGCCTCCGCGACCCAGGCGTTGCCGGGCCCGGTGATGACGTCTACCGGCCTGATCCGATCCGTGCCATAGGCAAGCGCGGCCACCGCCTGCGCCCCGCCCACGCGCCAGATTTCCTCTATGCCGGCGATCTGCGCGGCGGCGAGGACGAGCGGGTTGATCTCGCCATTGGGCGTCGGCGTCACCATGGCGATGCGCGACACGCCCGCCACCTTGGCCGGGATCACATTCATCAGCAGCGAACTGGGATAGGCTGCCCGTCCGCCCGGGACGTAGAGGCCGGCTGCATCGACTGCGTTCCAGCGCGCGCCAAGGCGGATGCCCGCCGCGTCGATGGTGTCGCTGTCCTGCGGCTTCTGCTTTTCATGATAGGCGGTGATGCGCGCCGCCGCGAGTTCCAGCGCATCGCGCAGCCTGGTCGAGAGCGTGTCGAGCGCGGCTCGGGTTTCCGCCGGCCTGACCGCCCAGCCGCTGACGTCAAGATCATGCCCGTCGAACCGCGCGGTATAGTCGGCGAGCGCCGCATCGCCCTCCGCCCGCACCCGCTTCAGGATCGCGGTGACATCACGCGACACATCCTCGTCCGCTTCGCGCCTGGCGTCGACCAGCGCGGTGAAGGAAGCGGCGAAGTCCGCGCTGCGGCTGTCCAGCCTAAGCGGCATCCTTCACCCCCACGGCCGTGCGGAACGCCTCCACCAGCGGCACCAGTTCGGCCGAGCGCATCTTGTAGGCGGCGCGGTTGACGATCAGCCGCGCCGACACCTGCATGATGATGCTGGTTTCGACCAGGCCATTGGCCTTCAGCGTCGCGCCGGAAGAGACAAGGTCTACGATCCGCCGCGACAGGCCGAGCGAGGGCGCCAGTTCCATCGCGCCGTTCAGCTTTACGCATTCCGCCTGGATGCCCCGCGCCTCATAATATTTGCGCGTGAGGTAAGGATATTTGGTGGCGACACGCACATGGCTCATCGCCGCCTCATCCTCGTCCGCAAGGCCGACCGGCTCCGCGACCGACAGGCGGCAATGTCCCATGTCGAGGTCGACGGGCGCGTAAATCTCCGAATAATCGAACTCTTCCAGCACGTCCGATCCGACGATGCCGATCTGCGCCGCACCATGCGCGACGAAGGTCGCCACATCGAAGGCGCGCACGCGAATGATCGATACGTCCGGGCGATTGGTGGCGAAGCGGAGCGCGCGGCTCTTCTTGTCATGAAATTCCGCCTCCGGCTCGATACCGGCTTTGGCGAGCAGGGGCAGCGCCTCATCGAGGATGCGCCCCTTGGGGATGGCGAAGGTGAGCGGACGAGTCATGACCGGCGCGCCTTACCCGTGCGCGGCATAAAGGACAATATTCATGCCGCCTCCGCCAGCGCCGCCTCGGTCGCCGCGATCCAGCCGCCGCCCAGCACCCGGTCGCCTGCGTAGAGTACCGCCGCCTGCCCTGGCGCGACGCCATATTCCGGCGCGTCGAACAAAAGCCGATCTCCGTCCAGCCGCGCCGGAACCGGCTTCGCCATCGAGCGCACCTTGGCTGTCAGGGGTCCGGAAAAACCGCCGCCCAGCCAGTTGATCTCGCTCAACCGTGCCGCCGACACCGCCAGCGCCGCCTTCGGCCCGACGATCACCCGCCGCCCCTCGGCATCCAGCCGCACGACGTAGAGCGGTTCGGCCTGTCCGCCAATCTCCAGCCCCTTTCGCTGGCCGACGGTGTAGTGGATCATTCCCTTGTGCGTGCCCATGACGCGACCGTCGATATGGACGATCTCGCCCCCTTCGTCGGCATCGGGACGCAGCTTGCGGACGATCTTGGCATAGTCGCCATCGGGCACGAAGCATATGTCCTGGCTGTCCGGTTTCATCGCCACGGAAAGGCCGAGTTCCGCCGCGATCTCGCGCACCTGCGGCTTGGGCAGGCCGCCCAGCGGGAAGCGGAGATAATCGAGTTGCGCCTGCGTGGTGGCGAAAAGGAAATAGCTTTGGTCGCGCGCAGGATCGGCGGCGCGATGCAGCTCCGCGCCCCCGACTCCTTTAACGCGGCGGACATAATGGCCGGTGGCGAGACAATCCGCTCCCAGATCGCGTGCAATCTGGAACAGATCGGTGAACTTCACCCCCATATTGCATTTGACGCAGGGAATGGGTGTGCGCCCGGCCATATATTCGTCGGCGAAATCGGCGATCACCGAATCGCGAAAGCGGCTTTCATAATCAAAAACATAGTGGGCAATGCCGATCCGGTCGGCGACCGCTCGCGCGTCACGGATGTCCTGTCCCGCGCAGCAGCTGCCGGTGCGGCCCACCGCCGCGCCATGATCGTAAAGCTGAAGCGTCACGCCGATGGTTTCAGCGCCCGTGCGCGCGGCCAGCGCGGCGACCACGCTCGAGTCCACGCCGCCCGACATGGCGACGACGATCCGCCGCGCATCGAGCGGCTCGGCAAGCTGGAACTGGGGCTGCATGGGCGCGCATATAGTCGCGCGCGCGCCGACGTTCCAGCAAGGAATGCTTGGCAGGACCCGGCTGCCCTGTTTGCCGCAACAATATACTCAAATTGGGGACGAGTTTACCGGACCTTATCCTTTCGCCCGTAGAAGCCCTGCATGGACTTCGGTTTTCTTCGGACAGGCGGGCTCAAACCCGGCCTTGTCAGGCCTGCGGGTCGGCCTCGCGTGCCGGTCTGGGCGTTGCTGCGAGCGGCATCTGCCGCGGCGCAGGCGGCCAGCCCCACCGCGCAGGCGGTCGCGGGCGTCCTGCGGGGGCAGGAAGAGGAAGGCGACTGGGTTCAGGAACTGGCCGATATTCTCGCGCCCCGTTCCGGCGGTGGCATCGACGCCGAAGCTCTCGCGGGGAGCTTTAACCCGTTGGTCGCAAACCGATTAAGGGTGGGGAAAGGATGATGAAGGGGGCGTTTACCGTGGCGCTTTAGCCCCTGTTCAGGGCTTGCGCCGCAGACAGTCCGCACTGCTGAAAATCGGCAACGCCAGATGCCGCTTATTGAGGGTGATAATGATCGAAAACCAGAAAATCCGGCCAGCTCAGGTCGTCGGGCCGCTCGGGGAACCCCTTACCCTGGAGAGTTTGCCCCCGGCCGATACCACGCGCTGGGTTGTCCGGCGCAAGGCGGAAGTCGTCGCGGCCGTGAACGGCGGGCTGCTGACCGTGGATGAGGCCTGCGCGCGCTATTCGCTGACGCTGGAAGAATTCGCCAGCTGGCAGCGGGCGGTCGACCGCTCGGGCATGCACGGCCTGCGCGTCACGCGAATTCAGTATTACAAGTCGCTCTACGAACGGCAGCAGAAATATTGATGGGTCGCCGGCGGGACGACCTGTCCCGCCACAGAGATGAAAGGGGCCGCCGGATCTGGCATCCGGCGGCCCCTTTCTGTAATCTGCGCGCTCTCCTTGCGCCCGATGATTCACCTATGAGGGAACGCAAAGCCCCGTTCGCCGTTGAACACTCAGCCGACCCGGAAGGGGATATGGTCCAAGGAGAGTAAAAATGGGCATCATTTTGTGGCTTGTCGTCGGAGGCATCATCGGCTGGCTCGCCAGCATGGTCATGCGTACCGATGCGCAGCAGGGCATTCTTCTGAACATCGTCGTCGGCATCGTCGGCGCGTTCATTGGCGGCCTGATTTTCAGCGGCGGTTCGATCAACGACGGCCTGACCCTCTACAGCTTCCTCGTGTCGCTGGTGGGTGCGATCGTCCTTCTCGCGATCGTCAACCTGGTGCGTCGCGGCTCGGTCCGCTAAATAGTTTTCTATCTCAAAAGGGCTGCGCCCCGACGGGCGTGGCCCTTTTTCGTGTCTTCAGCGGCGGCCGGCGAAAAAGCGGTAGATGACCAGCACGCCAACCGATCCGAGCACCGCGGCGATGAAACCGGCCGTCTCGCCCGGCCCGTAAATGCCCAGCAGCCGTCCAAGATAACCCGCCAGCAATGCGCCGGCGATGCCCAGCAGGATGGTGACCACGCAGCCGCCGGGATCGCGGCCGGGCATCACCAGCCGCGCGATCGCGCCCGCAAACAGGCCCAGTATGATCCAGCCGAGCAATTCCATGTCGCGCACCCCTCCACCCTTTCACCTAAGTTATATATAGCGCCAAGTCGGATGGCATTGGCAATTCCGGGGACGATATTTCGCGGCCTCATCACATGAGATATAGGGGATTGAGGATAGTGATCTATTCATATAATACAGCACGGCCTGCGGCATAGGGCGAAAGATGGATTCAGGATGAACTACGAAACCCCGCTCATCGGAGACGCTCCGGCCGACATGCTCGACGACAGATCTGCGAAGCGGCGGCGTGTGCTGGTGATCGCTGCCATGGTCGCAATCGTCCTGATCCTGCTCGCCCTGTGGATCAGCATGCGGGGTGACGGCGCGCGGCCAGCCGCTGCCGCGCAGGTGCCGGTGGTAACCGTGATCTCTCCCGGCCAGTCGGTCGTCGCGCATCAGATCAACGCCACCGGCTCGCTTGCTGCACGCGTGGAGATGCCGGTCGGCGTGGTCGGAGAAGGCGGCGCGGTCACGCGCGTCCTCGTTCAGCCGGGCGACTGGGTTCGTGCGGGGCAGATCCTGGCGGTAATCGAGCGGTCCGTGCAGACCGAGCAGATCCGCTCGCTCGCGGCCCAGGTGGAGGCGAACCGCGCCGATGCGAAGCTCGCCCAGGCGCAGTTGGACAGAGCGAAGGCGCTCGTGTCGCGCGGTTTCATCAGCCAGGCCGACATCGACCAGCGGACCGCCACGCGCGATGCCGCCAAGGCGCGCGTCAACATCGCCGCCGCTCAGCTGGCCGAGCAGCGCGCCCGCACTGGCCGACTGGACATACGCGCGCCCGCCGCAGGGCTGGTGCTTACCCGTGACGTCGAGCCGGGCCAGATCGTCGCGGCCGGCAGCGGCATCCTGTTCCGCATGGCGAAGGACGGGGCGATGGAGATGCTGGCGCAGGTCAGCGAAGGCGACCTTGCAGCGCTCAGCACGGGGAACAGCGCCACCGTCACGCCGGTGGGAGGGAAGGCGCAGTTCACCGGACGGATTTGGCAGCTTTCCCCGGTCATTGACGCGCAGAACCGTCAGGGCATCGCGCGCATCGCCTTGGCGTATAATCCTGCCATCCGTCCCGGCGGCTTCGCTTCGGCCACCATCGTGAGCGGCACCCGTTCCGCGCCGATGCTCCCGGAATCGGCGGTGCAGAGCGATGAGAAGGGCAATTATGTCTACCTCATCAACAGCCGCAACGAGGTTGAACGGCGTGCGGTAACCGTCGGCCAAGTTTCCGACCAAGGCGTGTCGATCATGGGCGGTATCAGCGGCATTGAACGCATCGTCGCTTCGGCCGGCGCGTTCCTGACGCCGGGCGAGAAGGTCAAGCCGGTGGCGCGGACGACGAGCTGAGCAGATCGGCGCGGGACCGGCCGATGCGCCGGATCGCAGGGCAAGGAAGGCCAATATGAGTTTCCGCAACATCTCCGCATGGGCAATCCGCAACCCGGTGCCGCCGATCGTGCTGTTCGTGGCTCTGCTGCTGGCGGGCGTGGTCAGCTTCTGGCGGATGGACATCAACCAGAATCCCGACATCAGCTTTCCGATGGCGCAGGTCATCGTGCTCCAGCCGGGCGCGGCGCCGACAGAGCTGGAAACACAGGTGACCCAGCGCATCGAAGCAGCGGTGCGCGGCATCAGCGGCGTCGATGAGATCACATCCGTGGTGTCGGAAGGACAGTCGCTGACGAACGTCCAGTTCCAGATCGGAACGCCCGTCGATCGTGCCGTCAACGATGTGAAGAACGCCGTCGACCAGATCCGCAGCGACCTTCCTGAAGGCATTTTGGAACCCCAGGTCAGCCGCGTCGACATCGACGGCGGCCCCATTGCCTATTTCAGTGCCGAAGCCACCGACATGACGCTGGAGGAGCTGTCCTGGTATGTCGACAATACCGTAGCGAAACGCCTGCTGGCGGTGCCCGGCATGGCGGCGGTGAAGCGCGGCGGCGGGGTCACCCGCGAAATCCGCGTCATCCTGGACCCGGTCAAGCTGCAATCCCACGGCGTTACTGCGGCGCAGGTCAACCAACAGCTACAGCAGGTGAACCTGAACGCTGCGGGCGGGCGCACGGAAATCGCCGGCGCCGAACAGTCGATCCGGGTGCTGGGCAACGCCAAGGACGCCTATTCGCTCGGCCAGTCGCAGATCGCCCTTCCCGGCGGCCGCACGGTCAAGCTCGCCGATCTTGCCGATGTCCGCGACATGTATGCCGAACAGCGCTCTCTCTCGCTGATGAACGGGCGGCAGGTAACCAGCTTCAGCATGGAAAAGGCCAAGGGGTCGTCCGACGTCACCGTCTTCGAAGAGGCGACGAAGGTGCTGGACCAGTTGAGGAAGGAAAATCCCAAGGTCCAGTATAAGCAGCTCTTCACCAGCGTCGAATATACCAAGGGCCAATATCATTCGGCCATGCAGGCAATGATAGAGGGCGCCGTGCTGGCGGTCGTCATCGTTTTCCTGTTCCTGCGCGACTGGCGTGCGACGCTGATATCCGCGCTCGCTATCCCGCTGTCCGCGATCCCGGCCTTCTGGTTCATGGATATGATGGGCTTCACGCTCAACAACATCTCGCTGCTGGCGCTCAGCCTGGTGGCAGGTGTGCTGGTCGACGACGCGATCGTGGAGATCGAGAATATCGTCCGCCACATGCGAATGGGCAAGAGTGCCTATCAGGCCTCGATTGACGCCGCCGATGAGATCGGACTGGCCGTGCTGGCGACCACCATGGCGATCGTCGCGGTGTTCCTGCCCGTCGCGCTGATGCCGGGCATTTCAGGCCAGTTCTTCATCCAGTTCGGTATGACCGTGGTGATCGCGGTGCTGCTCAGCCTGGCGGTTGCGCGCCTGATAACCCCGATGATCGCGGCCTATTTCCTTAAGGCGCATGGACAGGAAAGCCATGGCGAAGGCTGGCTGATGGACGTCTATATGGACGTGCTGCGCTGGTCGCTCGATGAACGGCGGGCAATGGCCCATCGCGCACGCGGCGGCTCGGCTCGTTTGACAGCCTGGCTGCGGGATCATCGCCTTTGGACGGCCGGCATGGGTTTCCTGGCCCTGCTCGCGACGATCGGCGCCTTCGCAACCTTGCCCATGTCGTTCCAGCCGACCATCGATACCGATTTCAGCCAGGTGAAGATCGAGACGGTGCCGGGCAGCACGTTGGAACAGACGACCGCGATCACGCGGAAGGTCGCGGACATGCTGGCGTCGGACAAGGATTTTGTCGACGCCGCCTTTGCTGACATCGAGCCGACCGGAGCCAGCATCTATCTGACGCTGCGGAAGGATCGTCCGACTTCCTCGGTCGTCTGGGAGCGCAAGATGGCACCCCAATTCCAGCAGGTTGCGGATGCGAGGGTGAATTTCCAGTCGCAATCGGGCGGCGGGTTCGGCCGCGACATCACCATCATGTTCGGCAGCGACAATCCCCAACTGCTCGAGCAGACCGCCAACAAGCTGCTCAAGGAGATGACGCAAGTTCATGAGATCAGGGCGCCTCGCGTGCAGGGCGACATGAGCCGGCCGGAAATCCTTATCAAGCCGCGCTTCGATCTTGCCGCCAGCATGGGTGTGACCACCGCGGCGCTCAGCCAGACGATCCGCGTCGCGACGATCGGTGACATAGACCAGAACAGCGCCAAATTCTCGCTATCGGACCGTCAGATTCCCATCCGCGTCGCCCTGGCGGAAAACAGCCGCAAGGATATCGCCACAGTCGAGAATATGCCGGTGCCTACGGTCAGTGGCGGCTCCGTTCCGCTGAAAGTCGTCGCCGACATCAGCTTTGGCGCGGGTCCGACGCAGCTGCGCCGCTATAATCAGATCCGCCGCATCGTCGTGGACGCGGATCTTGCACCGGGCGTCGTCATGAGCGAGGCGATGAAGAAGATCGAGGCGCTGCCAACGATGAAGGCCGTCGCAGCCGGCAAGGTGGTGGGCGTAGAGAAGCTCAACACCGGCGAGAGCAAGTGGCAGGCGGAGATGATCCTGAATTTCGCTATCGCCGTGATTTCCGGCATCCTGCTGGTGCTGGCGGTCCTCACCCTGCTCTACCAACGGCTGATGCCGCCCTTCGTCAACCTGGGATCGCTGCTGCTCGCGCCGCTGGGCGGGGCGCTCGCGCTGCACCTTACCGGCAACCCTGTGTCGATGCCGGTCTTGATCGGCTTGCTGATGCTTCTCGGCATCGTCTGCAAGAACTCCATCCTTGTCATCGATTTCGCACTGGAGGAAATCCAGAAGGGGGTGCCGAAATTCGACGCGATCGTGGACGCCGGCCACAAACGCGCCCAGCCTATCGTCATGACCACCGTGGCGATGATCGCAGGCATGGTGCCCACCGCCCTGTCGCTGAGCGGCGACAGCGCGTGGCGATCCCCCATGGGCATCACGGTGATCGGGGGGCTGTTGCTTTCTACCCTGTTGACCCTGGTAATCGTGCCCGCGACCTTCAGCCTGGCGCTGGGCGTCGAGGAGTGGGTTGGGCCGCGCCTCAGCCGGCGGCTGCTCACCTATCGTCCGGGCGATGACGCCGCACATGCGGGGGTTACGCAGCCAGCAGAATAGGAAGCGCGAAAAGAAGCACTTGCCTGAACGAAACGGCGGCGTAACCGTTTGTCGGCCATGAAGCTGCTTTCCGTGCCTCGGCCCAACGATCCCGCCGCCCGCCCCGCGCAGCGCATGCGGCTCGTGGCGACGGGCATGCTGATCCTGATGGCGCTGCTGTTTCTGGCGGCGCGGGCGACGGTCGATCTGCATCCCGCGATCGGGTTCGTTCAGGCCTTTGCGGAGGCGGCGATGGTCGGCGGGCTGGCCGACTGGTTCGCGGTCACCGCCCTGTTCCGCCATCCGCTGGGCCTCCCCATACCGCACACGGCGATCATCCCGCGCAACAAGGATCGGATCGGGGACACGCTGGCTTTGTTCCTGCGCGACAATTTCCTCACCCCCGCCGTCGTCGCACGCCGGATGCAGCGGCTGGACGTTGCCGGCGCCGCCGGCCGCTTCCTTGCCAGCCCCTCTGGCGGCGACGAGCGCCTGCGCGAAGGTGCGTCCCGGCTCGCCGCCGACCTGCTCGCAGCTCTGGATCAGGAGCAGCTGGGCGGCATGGTAAAGGGGGCTATTGCGCAGCGCTTGCGGGCCATGAACCTGGCCCCGCTGATCGGTCAGGCGATCGAGGCAGCGATGCGCGACGGGCGGCATGCCCCGCTAATGGACGGCATCATCCTTTGGGTCGACCGCACGCTGGAGGCCAACGACCATCTCATCCGCCAGATGGTGCACGAGAGGGCGGGCAAGATCCTGCGCTGGACGGGCCTGGACGAGAGTCTGTCCAACGCCATCATCGACGGGCTGCGCCGGTTGCTCACCGAGATGGCCGCCGACCCCCAGCATAGTCTGCGGCTGAAAGCCGAGGAAGGCATGGCAAAGCTTGCCGCCGACCTGCAGTCCGACCCGCACATGCAGGCGCGAATCGCCCGCGTCCGCGATGAAATCATCGACAATCCGGCGATGCAGAACTGGATCGACGGGCTGTGGGAACAAGCTCGCAGCGGCCTGCTGCGCGCGGTCCGCGACCCCGGCAAGGCGATGGCCGGGCGCTTCGGCGAGGCGCTGAAGCAGTTGGGCGGCACATTGCAGGACAATCAGCGGCTGCGGCTGCTGATCAACCGTTTCGCGCGCCGCGCTGCCGTTGGCGCGACCGCGAGCTATGGCGACTCCATCGTCACCCTGGTCAGCGAGACGGTGCGCGGATGGGATGCCAGCACCGTCACCAGCCGGCTGGAAAATGCAGTCGGCCGCGACCTTCAATATATCCGCGTCAACGGCACGCTGGTCGGCGGGCTCGTCGGCCTTGCCATCCACGCCATCGACACGCTGCTTTAGTCATCAGCTGACGACAGAAGAAACGCCCATTTACCGCCCACCTCATGTCTGAAGTTTAATGTTGCAACATATCATCTAATTATGTTGTAACATACCATTCGCTCCCGAAGAGGGGCTATGTGGAAGGAGGATGCACGATGCACTGGATGCGTACCGCACAAGGTGAAATGGTTTCCGGCTATCGCGGCGGCAGCCGTTCTCCGCTGGGCGTGGGAGGAACGATCGCGGTTCACGCCCTGCTGGTGGGAGGCTTTCTGCTGATCCCGAAGGAAGTGATTCAGACTTTCACCGAAAAGCCCTTCACCACCTATGCCGTTGAGGAAAGCGCACCGCCGCCGCCCGAACCCATGCCGCCCGAAACCGACAGCAAGAAACCGCCGGTCGACCGCCCGCAACCCACAACCCTGGCTGATCCGCTGGTGGTTCTGCCCCGCACGGGCGACGCGCTCGATATCGACCCCGGTCCGATTACGGGCAGCGGCCCCGCGGCCGATCCGCTGCCTGAGACCATCGTTGCGCCGCCACCGCTGCCCGTGCTGATCCCTGCGGCGATCGACCCACACGCGCTGACGAGCTTCCAACCAGATTATCCTGCCGCCATGATCCGGCAGCAGATGGAGGGCAAGGTGACGGTGCGCGTCACCATCGGTGCCAATGGCCGCGTCGCGGATATCGAGAAATTGTCTGCGACCGACGAAGCCTTCTGGCAGGCAACGCGTCGCCATGCGCTGCGCCAATGGCGCTTCCGGCCGGCGACTCGGGACGGGCTGGCGGTCAGCAGCAGCCAGGTACTGACCGTCCACTTTACCCTGACAGATCGTTGATTTGGCGGGAAAGGGCCGGATGCTCATATAAGGCAGCAACGCCGCTTTTGCATCCGGCCCTGCCATCGCCTATATCTGCGCCATGGCGATCTTTCCCCGTCCCGTCTCTCCCAAAAACGCGCTCAGCGACCTTTGGGACTATTTTCGGCAGAACCGGCCGCACAAATGGCCCCTGCTGGGGCTTTCAATGGCGCTGACCTGGCTGATCATGTGGGTGTTCGTCATCGACGCCAACACCAATACCATGCCAACGCGCAACAAGATCATTTATGTGCAGAGCTGGGATGCGAACCGGTCGGACGCAGCCATTATCCTCCAGCAGAAAATTGACCTCGCCAAGCAGGAATCGGCGCTGAAGAAAAAGCAGAAGCAGATGCAGGGCTGGGCCGACGCCTTCGGCATCGATTGGCGTGAGGAAGAAGCGCGCAACAGCGCCCGGCGCAAGGAAGCGCTGAAAGAGATCAACGCACAGCTTGATGCGCGGCTCGCCCATGCGGAGGGCAAGGACAAAGCGGCGGCGGGAGCGCGCCAACCCTGACCGCCCGATCGAAAGCACCAAAGCCTGCCGCCGATCCTACCACTGACCGGCGCTTCATGGCTGCCGCCATCGCCCTGTCGGAACGCGGCCGCGGCCTTTCTACCCCCAACCCCAATGTCGGCTGCCTGATCGTCAGGGATGGCCGCATCGTCGGACGAGGCTGGACACAAAAGGGCGGCCGGCCCCATGCCGAATCCCAGGCCCTCGATCAGGCGCTGGACTGGGCGCGGGGCGCGACTGCCTATGTGACGCTGGAACCCTGCTTCCACCTTTCTCCGCGCGGGCCGCGCTGCGCCAATCTTATGGCGCGCGCGGGTATAAGCCGCGTCGTCATCGCGCTGCGCGATCCCGATCCCCGCACCGACGGGCAGGGCGCCGCCTTCCTGCGCGAGCATGGATTGAAGGTCGAAATGGGGCTCATGGCTGAAGATGCTGCCGTCGCGATGCGCGGCTTCGTCCTGCGCCAGACGCTTGGCCGGCCCGCCGTAACGTTGAAGCTCGGCTTGTCGCTCGATGGCCGAATAGCGCTGGCCGACGGATCGAGCCGCTGGATCACGGGGGAGGCTGCGCGCGCCCATGCCCATGTAGAGCGCGCCCGGCATGATGCGATTTTGGTGGGTGGCGGAACACTGCGCGCCGATGCGCCGCGTCTGGATGTCCGGCTGCCGGGCCTCGCGGATCGCTCCCCGCGCAAATTGCTGCTCAGCCGGAACGATCCGCCCGAAGGCTGGGAAAGAATTGCCCACCCCGAAGATATCGCGTCGCTAGACCATGTCGATCATCTACTGGTGGAAGGCGGAGCGGACACTGCGGCCGCTTTCCTGCGCGCCGACCTGGTCGATCGTCTGCTGCTCTATCGCGCGCCGATCCTGATCGGCGCGGGACTGGCCGGGATCGGCGACATCGGCCTTACCGATCTTGCTGAGGCGCATGGCCGCTGGCGGCTCAGTGACGAGCGTAAGCTCGGGGACGACCGGCTGGAGGTTTACGATCGGGTGCGGAGCGCCTAGATCACCGCCAGACATTATGCCGTTCGCCGACAGCGAACGCAGGCAACGGGGCTCAGACAGGACCATGTTCACCGGCATCATCACTGACATCGGCACCATCCGCAGCCACGAGCAGCGCGGCGACCTGCGCCTTGTCATCGGCTGCGGCTATGAAATGGAGACGGTCGCGATCGGCGCGTCGATCGCTTGTTCCGGTGCCTGCCTGACCGTCGTGGAAAAGGGGGACGACTGGTTCGCGGTCGATCTGTCGGCGGAAACCGTGGCGCGCACCGCGCCTGGTCTTTGGAGCCAGGATGGTCGGCTCAACCTTGAACGCGCGCTCAAGGTTGGCGACGAACTGGGCGGCCATATCGTCACCGGCCATGTCGACGGCATCGGCACGCTCGTGTCGGCCACGTCGGAAGGCGATTCAGTCCGGCTGGTCATCGCGGCGCCCGCTGCGCTCGCCCCGGCACTCGCGGCCAAGGGTTCGATCACTGTCGATGGCGTATCGCTGACCGTCAACGCGGTGGAGGATCAGCCAGAGGGCAGCGTCCACTTCGGACTCAACATCATTCCCCATACCGCCGAAGCGACGACTCTCGACCAGTTGACCGTCGGCCGCAGCTTCAACCTGGAGATTGACGTTCTCGCCCGCTATCTCGACCGTATGCAGAGCCTGCGTACGCGCCCGATGTGAATGGGGCTTGCTAAAATCACATTGCAGTGTGATAGCCAACTCACCTTTGCAGGGCCGGAGCTGATCCCATGTCTTCCTCTCTTATCGATACCGTTCGCTCTCTCGTGACCGATGGGGGCATGTCCCGGTCGGGCCTCGCCCGTGCAGCCGGCCTTCACGCCAATTCGCTGCGCCGCCTGGGTGACAGCGACTGGAACCCGACTGCCGATACGCTGGGCAAGCTGGAAACCTATATTCTGAAACGCGAAGGCGGCACCGCGCTGGCCTCTCCGGAAGAGATCATCAACGAGGCCCGAAACGGCCGCATGTTCATTCTGGTCGATGACGAGGATCGTGAGAATGAGGGTGATCTGGTCATCCCCGCGCAGATGGCGACGCCCGACGCGATCAACTTCATGGCGACCCATGGACGCGGCTTGATCTGCCTCGCTCTGACGAAGGACCGGGTGGAGCATCTGGGGCTCGACCTCATGAGCCGCAACAACGGCACGCGGCATGAAACCGCCTTTACCGTGTCGATCGAGGCGCGCGAAGGCGTCACCACCGGCATCAGTGCGGCCGACCGCGCGCGCACCATCTCCGTGGCGATCGATGGATCGAAGGGCCGCGACGATATCGTCACGCCCGGCCATGTCTTTCCGCTGGTGGCGCGTGACGGCGGCGTGCTCGTCCGCACCGGCCATACGGAGGCGGCGGTGGATGTGGCTCGCCTGGCCGGCCTCAATCCTTCCGGCGTCATCTGCGAGGTGATGAAGGATGACGGTACGATGGCGCGCCTCGACGACCTCATCCCCTTCGCGCAGAAGCACAAGATGAAGATCGGCACGATCCGCGACCTCATCGCCTATCGCCGCCGCCATGACCATATGGTCGAGCGCCGTGCCGAAGCCACCTTCAACAGCCGCTGGGGCGGCGACTGGAGGGCGCTCAGCTTCTTCAACAAGGCGACCCAGACCGAGCAGCTGGTGCTGCAGAAGGGCCATGTCGTTCCGGACGAACCGACGCTGGTCCGCATGCACCAGTTGTCGCTGCTGGACGATGTCTATGGCGCCACCAGCGAGCGCACCGGACTGCTCTCCCGATCGATGGAGATCATCGCGGAGCATGGAAGCGGCGTCATCGTCGTCTTGACCTATCCGGCGCCGGGAGACTTTGTCAGCGCCATTTTGCGCCGTCATGCCGGACAGTCGGGGTCGGGCATGGACGAATTGCGCGACTATGGCGTCGGCGCGCAGATTCTGGCCGAATTGGGCGTGCACGATATGATCCTGCTTACCAATTCACATCACAGCCTGATCGCGCTTGACGGCTATGACCTCGCCGTGGTTGGGCAACGCGCCATCGAGCTTTAAGGGGAACCGACATGGCTAAATTCCTGATCGTCGAGGCGCGCTTCTACGACCATCTGAACGACCTTCTGATTGAGGGCGCGGTGAGCGCGCTGGAGGACGAAGGGCATAAACATGAGGTGGTCACGGTGCCCGGCGCGCTGGAAATCCCCGGCGCGGTCGCGCTGGCGGCGGAAACGGGCCGCTATGACGGCTTCATCGCGATCGGCGTCGTGATCCGCGGCGAAACTTATCATTTCGAGGTCGTCTCGAACGAGAGCGCGCGGGGCCTCATGGCACTCAGCATGGACGGCATACCGATCGGCAATGGCATTTTAACCGTAGAGAATGAGGCCCAGGCGCTGACCCGCGCCCGCCGCACCGAAAAGGACAAGGGCGGCGAGGCGGCGAAGGCGGCGATGGCGATGCTCAGCCTGCGCGAGAAATTCGCCGCCTGACCTATCGGAAAAAGGGCCGCCCTCCGAAAGAGCGGCCCTTCGTCTATCACGCCGCTGCGTTCAGCGCCGGATAGTCGACATAGCCGTCAGCGCCTTGCGTATAAAAGCTGGCCTCATGCGGCGTGTTGAGCGGCGCGCCGGCAGACAAGCGATCCGGCAGATCCGGATTGGCGATGAAGGGCCGACCAAAGCTGATCGCCTGCGCCAGGCCGCTGTCGAGGTCGGCCTGTGCGCTGTCCGCATCATAGTCGCTATTGAGCACCAGCGGCCCGCTGAAATGCTGGCGGATGAGCGGCGACTGGCGGGGCACGTCGCTCGCCCCTCGCGTCCCGTTCGGCTTGAGTTCACGCAGTTCGACAAAGGCGAGGCCGATCGGTTCGAGCGCCTGCGCCACCGCCAGCGACAGGGCAGCAGGATCGCTATCGTCGGTTCCCTGCGATCCGCCATTCAGTGAAAGGCGCACCGCCGTGCGGTCGGCGCCGATCGCGTCCGCCACCGCCTGCGTGATTTCGCGCAGCAAGCGCACGCGGTTGCGCGGGCTGCCGCCATAGGCATCCTCGCGCTGGTTGACGCCGTCGCGGAGAAACTCGTCGATCAAATAGCCGTTGGCGGCATGGATCTGCACCCCGTCGAAGCCCGCTTCCCGCGCATTATGCGCCGCCGTCACATAGGTCTGGACGAGCGCCGGTATTTCTTCGACCGCCAGCGCGCGCGGCGTTTCATATTCGCGATTGCCCTCATACGTATGGGCATGGCCGGGCGCGGCGATGGGGCTGGAGGACACGGGTTGCTCGCCCGTGACGCTGGAATGAACGAGCCGGCCCATATGCCAGAGCTGCGCGAAGATGCGCCCGCCCGCTTCATGCACGGCAGTGGTCACAGGCTTCCACGCCGCCACCTGCTCGGCCGACCATATGCCCGCCGCGTAGGGCCAGCCCAGCCCCTGCTGCGAAACGCCGATTCCTTCGCTGATGATCAGCCCTGCGGACGCGCGCTGCCCATAATAGTCGGCCATGATCGGGGTGGGCACATGATCGCGGGTCGCGCGTGCACGGGTGAGCGGCGCCATCAGCACGCGGTTTGGCGCGGTCACGGCACCAAGCTGAACGGGATCGAAGAGGCTGGACATGAAGGCTCCCTTATATGCAATCAGTTTTCAATTGAAACTATGTTCGTTGCTGCACCCAACTAGGTATCAGCGCCTGCCCGTTCAACCCCCGTGGCGCGATAAACCTGTCAGGCTGAAGCTTGTGCGCTCATGGGGGGGGAACTAGATAGGCTCGATGACCCCGACGCATGAAGACATGACACTGGACGAAGTGCGCGCCGCGCTCGGCCCGATCCTCCCCCGCCATGCGGCGTTCGACGGCTGGCGTGACGAAGCGGTGACGATGGCCGCGGCAGAATGCAGCATCGATGCTGATATCGCGCGGCTCGCCTTTGCAGGCGGTGCCCTGACGATGATCGACGCGTGGTTTGCCAGTATCGACACCCGCATGACGGCGGCGCTTCCGCCCGAACAGCTCGCCGCCATGCCGATCCGCCGACGCATCACCGATCTCGTCGAGGCGCGGCTCAAGCTGCTCGCTCGTGACCGGGAGGCGCTGCGCCGGGCGCAGGCCGTGCTCGCCATGCCCCAAAACGCCCTCCATGGCGCTCGACTGGGTTGGCGTGCGGCCGATGTCATGTGGAGAGCGGCGGGGGACACCTCCACCGACCTCAACCATTATAGCAAGCGCCTGACGCTCGCGGGCGTTTATGCCGCGACCCTGCTCGTCTTCGTCGATGATGAGAGCGATCATCAGGAGGAAACTCACGCTTTCCTCGCACGCCGGATCGAGGGGATCATGCGCTTCGAACGCGCCAAGGCCAGATGGAAGGGCGCTGGAGGCGGCGAGCGGCTCAGCCTTGCGCGTTTCATCGGAAGGCTTCGCTACCCGGCGATATGATCTGCCGCCGGGGCAAGGCGAATCAGACTCGCTTTTTGCAATCGGTATTGATAGTCACTCGCAGAAGCTTTCGACGAGTGAATTGCCCTTGCGCCTGACTGATCTGCCGTTGCGCCAGCCCGCCTATGTGGACCTGATCGACTGGAATGCCCTGTCCACATCGGATGGGCAGCGTCTGCGCGAGTTCGGTCTTTGCGAGGGCGCGGTGGTCGAGGCGCTGCATCATGGCGGGCTGCTCGGCCGTGGTCCCATCGCGTGCAAGGTCGGCCGCATGACGGTCGCCATGCGCCGCAACCATGCCGCGGCCATCACCGTCCGGCCCGGAGCGCGGGACGGCAGGGCATGAGCACATTGCCGCTGGTCGCGCTGGTCGGCAACCCCAATGCCGGCAAGAGCGCCCTGTTCAACGCGCTGACGGGCGCGCGGCAGAAGCTTGGTAACTATCCCGGCGTCACCGTGGAGCGCAAGGCGGGCCGCCTGCCCCTCTCGGATGGACGGCCGATCGAACTGGTCGACCTGCCCGGCACCTACAGCCTCAATCCCACCAGCCCGGACGAGCAGGTCACGCGCGACGTCGTGCTCGGCCGGCAGCACGGCGAGCGGCTGCCCGACGCGCTGGTGGTGGTGGTCGATGCCTCCAATCTCGACAACCATCTTCGCTTCGCGCTGGAACTGATCGCGCTTGGTCGGCCCACCGTGGTCGCGCTCAACATGGTCGATCTCGCCGCGCGCGATGGTCTGGAACTGGACCCGGAAGCGCTCGCGCGGGAACTGGGCGTTCCGGTGATTTCCACTGTTGCGGTGCGCAAGCGGGGGCTGGACACGCTGCGCACCGAACTGGAAGCGATGCTCGATGGCGCACCCTCCCGCCAGCGTCCACCCGCCGCGCCGGAGGCGTTCGACAGGCTTCGCGGCGAAGCCCGCCGGATTGCGCGCGCCGCTATCGTCCGGGAAACGCCTTCCCGCCGTCTCACCGCCGTGGTGGATCGGGTGGCGCTGCATCCGGTTTCCGGCCTTGCGCTGCTGCTCGCCCTGCTCTTCATCATGTTCCAGGCGGTCTATGCCTGGTCGGAAGCGCCGATTGCGATGATCGAGGGACTGGCGCAGGCCGCCAGCGATGCCGCCACCCAAGCGCTGCCCGATGGCCTGCTGCGTTCCTTCCTCGTCGATGGCGTCATCAACGGCGTGGGATCGGTCGTCGTCTTCCTGCCGCAGATCCTGATCCTCTTCTCCTTCATCCTGATGCTGGAGGCGACCGGCTATATGGTCCGCGCCGCCTTCCTTATGGACGGGCTGATGGCTCGCGTGGGTTTGTCAGGCCGCGCCTTCATCCCGCTGCTCTCTTCCTTCGCGTGCGCGGTGCCCGGGATCATGGCAACGCGCACCATCGCCGATCCCAAGGACCGGCTGACCACGATCCTGATCGCGCCGCTGATGACCTGCTCGGCGCGGCTGCCGGTCTATGCCGTGATCATCGGCGCCTTCATTCCGGCACGCGACGTGGGGCTCGGGATCGGGCTTCAGGGCCTGGTCCTCTTCTGCCTCTATGTCGCCGGGATCATCGGCGCGATGATGGCGGCGCTGGTTTTGCGGCTGACCGTCACCAAGGGCGCCAGTGGCGGCTTCCTCATGGAAATGCCGAAATATCAGTGGCCCCGTCCGCAGGACATTGCGCTGGGCCTATGGCAGCGCGCCGTCATCTTCCTGAAGCGCGCCGGCACCATCATCTTCACATCGACCGTTATCCTGTGGCTACTGCTTTCCTTCCCGAAGGCGCCGGCGGACAGCGGCATCAGCCAGGTCAATTATTCGGTGGCGGGGCGCATCGCCAACGGATTGAACGTCGTGCTCGAGCCGATCGGCTTCAATCGCGACATCAGCCTCGCGCTGATCCCGGCCATGGCCGCGCGCGAGGTTGCCGTCTCGGCGCTGGCGACGGTCTATTCGCTCGACGCCGACGAGGATGAGGCGAAGCTGGAGCGCAGCCTTGGCGATCGGCTCAAGGACAACTGGCCGCTGCCCACCGCTCTTGCCTTCCTCGCCTGGTTCGTCTTCGCGCCCCAGTGCATCTCCACCATTGCGGTGACACGCAGGGAAACCAACGGGTGGAAATGGCCGCTGTTCATGATCGGCTATCTTTTCGCCCTTGCCTATGTCGCGGCGGGCCTGACCTACTGGACGGCGACCGCGCTAGGCTTGGGATAGCTTTCACCTAGACGGTGAAAGCGGGGGGCTTATAAGGACCTCCTGATTCATCGGAGGAAACATGGCGGGCTCTGTCAACAAGGTCATTCTGGTCGGCAATCTGGGCGCGGACCCGGAAGTGAAGAGCTTCCAGAATGGCGGCAAGGTGTGCAACCTGCGCATCGCCACGTCCGAAAGCTGGAAGGACCGCATGTCGGGCGAGCGCAAGGAGCGCACCGAATGGCACACGGTCGCGATCTTTTCCGAAGGTCTGGCCGGCGTTGCGGAGCGCTTCCTCCGCAAGGGCAGCAAGGTCTATCTGGAAGGCCAGTTGCGCACCCGCAAATGGCAGGACCAGTCGGGCAACGACCGCTACACGACCGAAGTCGTGCTGCAAGGGCCGAGCGCGGTACTGACCATGCTGGACGGCGCGCCGGGCGGCGGCGGTCAGGGCGGCGGCTATGGCGGCGGCGGCGGCGGCCGCTCCCAGCAGGGCGTCAGCGACTGGGGCGCGAGTTCCGGCGGCTTCGGCGGCGGCAACGACTATGACGACTTCGGCAGCGGTGGCGGCGGCGGCTTTGGTGGTGGCAGCGGTGGCGGGCGCTCGCAAGGTGGGGGCCGGGGCAGCGCTGGCGGACCCAATTTCGACAATGATCTGGATGACGAAGTGCCGTTCTGAGCAGGGCTGCATCGTGGAATTGCTGAAAGGCGGCATCCTAGGGGGTGCCGCCTTTTTTATTGACCTCGGACGCATCCGATCCGGCGATTAAAGCCGGAAAAAAGGCAGATTTCCGCCGAAGTTCACACTGTATGCGCGCGCGTGCCTGGGCGCGCGTGTGCGAGGGGGCGTAAGCTGTCGGACGTTTCAAAGAGGGATGCGGGATAAACCGGCCGGAGTGAAATAGGACAGGTGAATATCGCGCTCTGTCGGAAAAATAGAATGTTTTCGGAGGGACATGTGACCATTGGGGCATGATCCTTGGAGGGCTCGATCGCCGACCTCAGTGCTGGGAAAGGGTCTGACGTCGACCAATTGCGGACCCAAGGCAACCATCACCCCGGGCTGGACCCGGGGTCCCGCTGCCTTGGGTCGAGCTCGGCCTTGGAAGAAAGCGGGACCCCGGATCAAGTCCGGGGTGACGAAGAAGAGAAGGTCCGCTAACCACTCTCACGAGCCATCGACCCATAGTGGGGGACACAAAAAGGCGGCCCGGCATAGACCGGACCGCCTTCCTTCGTGAACGACAATCAGGCCGCAGCGGCGATCGTGGTGATGCCCAGTTCCGACATAGCGAACTCGCGGATATGTTCGCCCAGATCCTCGCGCTCCAGCGCCAGCGCCAGATTGGCTTCGATATAGCCCGCCTTGGAGCCGCAGTCGAAGCGGCGGCCGTCGAAGGTGACGCCGTGGAAGGGCTGCTGGCCGATCATCGACGCCATCGCGTCGGTCAGCTGGATTTCTCCGCCGGCGCCCTTTTCCTGCGTTTCGAGGATCTTCATCACCTCCGGCTGGAGGATGTAGCGGCCTGGGAGGATCAGGTTGGAGGGCGCCGTGCCCGGGGCAGGCTTTTCCACCAGGCCCTTCACCTCGGTCAGCGCGCCGTCGCGCTTGCCCGGATCGATCACGCCATAGCTCGGCGTCTCGGCCATAGGCACTTCAAGGGCGCAGACCAGATTGCCGCCGACCTTGTCATAGGCCTCGACCATTTGCTTGAGGCATCCCCGGCCCGGGGCTCCTTTCATGAATTCGTCGGGGAGCAGGATGGCGAAGGGTTCGTCGCCCACGATGTCGCGCGCGCACCAGATGGCGTGACCCAGGCCCAGCGGCTCCTGCTGGCGCAGGAAGACCGCGTTACCGGGCAAAAGGCGCGTACCATCCAGCGCGGAGAGGTCCTTGCCGCGCTCGCGCTGGGTGGCTTCGGCCTCGAACGCCATGTCGAAATAATCCTCGATCGCGCCCTTGCCGCGGCCGGTGACGAAGATCATCTGCTCGATCCCCGCCTCCCGCGCTTCATCGACCGCATATTGAATCAGCGGACGATCGACGACAGGCAGCAGTTCCTTGGGAACCGACTTTGTCGCGGGCAGAAAGCGCGTACCGAGGCCTGCAACAGGGAAAACGGCTTTGCGGATGGGTTTGTAGGACATGAGGCTCCTATTTTGCTCGCGAAGGCGCAGGGGAAGGCTTCGCCTCCCCCGGCATAAAGATCAAGCGTGGAAGATTACCTAACCCGTTCAGACAGCCAGCAGGCGCTGCGCTATCACTTCGAGGGAGGCAATTTCCGCGTCAAGCTGCTCAAGCGAGACATGCGTCATGTTGTTCCGCGCATCGCGGCATGTAAAGCCGCCGGGCGCGGGCTGCTGAAAGCCGCCGATGATGAGCGACCGGAAACGGTCGATCCTCTGCATGTCGCGCTCGATATCCGAAATTTCCATGAGTGCGTCCGCGTTGCGGCGGTCACGCATGGCAACCATGGTTCGCAGTTCCGTCATCAACTTGGTCATGCCGGGACGGGTGCGCGCTCCCACCACGCGCACGTCGCCCATGGCTTCGCGCATCATGCCGATCTTCGCCTCCAGGCTCTGTTCCAGCATGGTCCAGCCACAGACCAGACGACCCACTGCGCACAGGAGCGCCGCATCCTCCGGCGCATAATCCTGCACTGACCTCACATTGATCTCAGCAACCACGTTCATTGTATCTGCGCCCCGAATTCTCTTTTCCGCTCAGGGCGAACCTGCCCGTTTTGCAGCGCAGAAGGCTAGGGTGACGGGCGACACCCCTCGCATCATCAGCACAGGCCATCGCGAGACGTGCCGAAATAGCGATGAAGCGTTAACCCTAATGGGCGGCACATCAAAAATCGATAGCGATTCCCTTGCGTTCCCAGTCCCCGTAGCGGACCGGGCTCATCTCCTCATCATGGGTGGAAGGCTTGTCCAGCGGATCGGGTTCCGGAACCGGCGGGCTCTTGGAAAGATGCTCGGGCGGCTTCACATGCGCAGGGCGCTTGCCGTTGTAGGTTCCCATTGCTTGTCCTTTCGATTGCGGGCGCGCGGCGATCACCCCATATTCATTCCTGCCCGGCTAATTGGGTCGCAAAGGAGATTTGTGCAAGTGAGCGGAATGAAGACCATGATGCTGCTGTCGGCGCTGACCGCGCTGTTCATGGCATTGGGTTACACATTGGGCGGCAGCGGCGGCGCGGTAATCGCGCTGCTGGTGGCGGCGGGCATGAACCTTTTCACCTTCTGGAATGCCGACAAGATCGTGCTGTCGATGCACAATGCACGGGAAGTCGATGACGAAAGTGCGCCGGAATTCTACCAGCTTGTCGCTGAACTGGCGGAGCGGGCCCGCCTGCCCATGCCGCGCGTCTACCTGATCGACGAGCCGCATCCCAATGCCTTCGCCACCGGGCGCGATCCCGATCATGCCGCCGTCGCCGCGACCACCGGCCTGCTCTCCATGCTGAGCAGGGAGGAAGTCGCGGGCGTAATGGCGCATGAACTCGGCCATGTGCGTAACCGCGACACCTTGATCATGACGATGGTGGCGACCATTGCCGGCGCCATTTCGATGCTCGCCAATTTCGGCCTGTTCTTCCGCGGCAATAATGAGGAGGGCGGCCACGGCAACATCGCCGCCAGCCTGCTCGCGGTGATCGTCGCCCCCTTTGCCGCGATGATCGTGCAGATGGCGATCAGCCGCACGCGCGAATATGGCGCCGACGCCGCCGGGGCCGAGATCAGCGGCAATCCCCGCGCGCTCGCCTCTGCGCTCGCCAAGATTTCCGGCAAGGCGGAGATGATCCCCAACCCGGTCGCCGCGCGCAATCCGGCCGCTGCCCAGCTCTATATCGTGCCGGTGCATGTGAGCGAGATTTTCTCCACCCACCCGGCGACGGAGAAGCGCATTGCGGCCTTGGAGGATCTTGCGCTGGCCATGGGTGGGGCGGCGCTGCCTCAGCGCGCCTCCGCGTTGTCGCCTGCGACACCAAAGTCGCGCAAGTCGAGCGCGCTTGATCCGCTTCGCCGGAACTAGCGCCTTGCGCTCCTGCGCAGGCAGGAGCCTGGTTCTCAGGTGGCCCTTGACGATCGAGAGCGGGACTGGGTTCCTGCCTTTGCAGCGACAGCGCTGTGCTTGGGGGGAGAGGGAGCGAAGAAAGGTTACTTTCCGACGCGATTTCCCCTAGGCGCGTCAAATGGCAAAACCCTCCCGTTCCGACGACGTCCCCGGCCTTCCCGCGCGCCGCGCCGCGCTCCGTCTGCTGGACGCGGTGCTTAGGCGGGGGGAGCCGCTGGAACTGGCGCTGCATGGCGCCGCGCAGGGCCTGCCGCCGGCCGACCGAGCACTGGTACATGCGATCGCGGCCGAGACGCTGCGCCACCTGCCGGATCTCGATGCGCTGATCGACGGCGCCACCCACCAGCCGCTACCCCATGACGCCAAGGCGCGCATGGTGCTGCGCGTCGCCCTTACTCAGCTGCTCGCGCTCGGCACGGCGCCCCATGCTGCGATCGCCACCGCGCTGCCGCTCGTCGATGGCGGCCCGCGCAAGCTGGTGCATGGCGTGTTCGGCACGCTCGCCCGCAGCGAACCCAGCCTGCCGCAGCCGCCTACCCTGCCCGCCGACGTCGAAACGCGCTGGGCCGGCCAGTGGGGCAAGGCAATGCCGCAGGCTGCCGCTCAGGCCTATGCGCTGCGTCCAGCGGTCGATCTGACCTTGCGCGATGCCGGGCAGACCGAGCAATGGACCGAGACGCTCGGCGGCGTCAGCCTTGCACCAGGTCATGTTCGCCTGCTCGGAGCGGCCTCCATTCCCGAGCTCCCGGGCTTTGACGAGGGCGCCTGGTGGGTGCAGGACCTCGCCGCCTCCTGCCCCGCCCGCCTGCTTGGGCAGGGCCAGGGCCGCACCGTGCTCGACCTTTGCGCAGCGCCGGGGGGAAAGACGATGCAACTCGCCGCCGCCGGGTGGCAGGTGACCGCTGTCGATCAGTCGAAGAAACGGCTGGAGCGGCTCAGCGACAATCTGCGCCGCACCGGGCTGAAGGCCGACGTGGTTCAGGCCGACCTGCGGCAATGGTCGCCTGCCGCGCCGGCGGACGCGATCCTGCTCGACGCACCCTGCACCGCGACGGGCATCTATCGCCGCCATCCCGACGTGCTGCACCGCATAGGGCCGCGCCAGATTGCCGAGCTGGCGGAACTGCAGGCCGAACTGCTCGCGCGGGCGGCGGAGTGGCTGAAGCCCGGGGGTACCCTGATCTACGCCACCTGCTCGCTGGAGCAGGCCGAGGGGGAGGAGCAGATCGCCCGCTTCATGGCCGCTCACCCCGGCTTCACGGCACAGGCCGCCACGGCAGCCGAACTACCGGGCGGGATCGACCCGACGCCGCAAGGCCATGTCCGCACCCTTCCCGCGACCCTGGCACAGCAGGGCGGGACCGATGGCTTTTTCATTGCGCGGCTGCGCCGTAGCGTCCACTAAGGATCAACCATCGTTCGATAGGGTTTCGCAGCCCTGAAGGAAGTCGCTTGCGCCCGACCGAACCGCTGCCCCTACATCACAGCTGGCCGCTCTATGCGCTGCGGGAGCATCTGGCACCCGTGCTGCTGGACGATCGGCTTGCCCGCAATCAGGAGGCGCTGGCGGAGCGCGGCCTTGGCCTGTGGCACTGCACCCTCGCGAACGACAGCCTGCGCTGGACATCGGGCGTCTATGATATTTTCGGGCTGGAGCGCGGGAGCGACATTCCTCGCGAACGCGCGGTCGCCTGCTACACGCCGGATTCCGCGCAGGCCATGGAGACGCTTCGCGCCTATGCGATCCGGCACCGGCGCGGTTTCACACTGGACGTCGATATCCTGCCTGCGGACGGCGGACGATGCGCGATGCGCCTGATCGCCGCTCCCATCGTGGAGGGAAATCAGGTCGTTGCGCTTCATGGCGTCAAGCAGTTGCTGTCAGGCGGCGCCTCCCTGCTGCCGTGCAGCGACGTCAGGCTTTTCGACCTGCCCTGACGGCAAGCCGCCCATGCCGGAAAAAGCCTGTGGATAGCGCGAAACATGCGTTGCGTGTCCCCTACGCCACCGTTAAGGCGAACGGTCAAATGACCAGCCCCATCCTCATCTCTCCGTCCATCCTTTCCGCCGATTTCGCCCGCCTGGGCGAGGAAGTGCGCGCCATCGACGAAGCGGGCGCCGACTGGATCCATATCGACGTGATGGACGGCCATTTCGTGCCCAACATCACGATAGGACCGGGCGTGGTGAAGGCGCTGCGCCCCCACACGAAAAAGCCCTTCGACGTCCATCTGATGATCTCTCCCGTCGATCAATATCTGAACGCCTTTGCCGAAGCGGGGGCCGACATATTGACCGTCCATCCGGAGGCTGGCCCGCATATCCATCGCTCAGTCCAGCATATCAAGTCGCTGGGCGTGCAGGCGGGCGTGGTGCTGAACCCCGGCACGCCGGCCAAGATGCTCGACTATCTGATCGATGACGTCGACCTCATCCTGGTGATGAGCGTCAATCCCGGCTTCGGCGGGCAGAGCTTTATCGAGAATCAGCTGCGCAAGATCGAAGCGATCCGCAAGATGATCGAAAAGTCGGGCCGCGACATCCGGCTCCAGGTCGATGGCGGCATCGATTTCACGACCGCGCCGCGCGCCATAGAGGCCGGCGCGGACGTGCTGGTCGCCGGCACCGCCACCTTCCGGGGCGGGGCGTCGGCCTATGCCGACAATATCCGGACGCTGCGCGGCGGGTGAGCGACCGCCGCCGCCTTTCCCCCCATTCCGTCCCCGAAGAGGCCGGACCCGGCCCCGAGGACGACGGAATCGAAGAGGGCAAGCGGCTCATCCGCGTGGCGGATGACAAGGGGCTTTCGCTGGCCCAGCGCATCGCCAACCGTTTCTATCTGCTGAGCTGGAAGACGCCGATCCACGGCCGCCGGCTGAAGGGCAAATATCCGCTCAAGCTGCTCGCCGTTCCCGACGATGAAATTCCCGGCAGCGCCCATGCGGGGCAAGCGATCCGCGCCGGCTATTTTCTCTTCCGGGGGCTGAAGCAGCCGGTCGACCGGCTCGACTTCGATCGGCTGGAGCTGCTGCCCGCCTTTGCCGACTATCTGCACGGCTTTCACTGGCTGCGCGACCTCGCCACCGTCGCGACGCGGGAACAGGCAGCGCCGGTGGCCGAGGGGGTCATGCGCAAATGGCTCGCGGCCCACGCCGATACACCCAGCGAGCCCGCCTGGCGCGCCGACAATGCGGGCTGGAGGCTGCTCTTCTGGTCGGCTCATGCGCCGCTGATCCTCTCATCGAGCGACCTTGTCTATCGCTCGCTGGTGCTGAATTGCATTGCCCGCACCGCCCGCCATCTCGATCGAAGCGCGGACAAGGCGCATGTGGGGCTGCCGCGCCTGGTGGCTTGGGGCGGCATCGTCGCCGCCTCCATGCTGCTGCCCGGCGGCGCGGCGCGCAAGCTGTTCGGCGAGGCAGGCCTGAAGCGCGCCATCGACAGCGGCCTGCACAGCGATGGCGGCGTCATCTCGCGATCGCCGATCGAGCAGCTTGAAGCGATCATGCTGCTCACCATGGTGTCAGCGGTTTATGAGGTGCGGCGCGAACAGCTGCCCCCATTCATCAAGGATGCGCTGGCCCGCGCGGTGCCGGCCCTGCTTGGCCTCGTCCATGGCGATGGCGGGCTTGGCAACTGGCAGGGTGCAGGTGCGATCGACCCGGCCATGATCCAGGCCGTGGTTCGCGCCAGCCGGGTGCGCGCCCGGCCGCTGCGACAGGCGAATGACTGGGGTTATCAGCGGCTGGCGGCCGGCGGCACCATCGTCCAGATCGACGCCGCGCCGCCGCCTGTCGCGCAACTGGCCGATGCCGGCTGCGCCTCGACCGGCGCGATCGAGATCAGTGACGGGCAGCAGCGGCTGATCGTCAATTGCGGCGGCGCGGCACTGCAGGGCGCGTGGATCAGCCGCGATCTGGCGCAAGGCCTGCGCACCACCGCCGCGCACAGCACGCTGATCCTCAACGACAGCAATTCGACCGCGCTGCTGCCTGACGGTACGCTGGGCAAGGGCGTGACCGAGGTCGAACTGCATCGGCAGGAGCAGGAAAGCGGCAGCCGGCTCGACATCAGCCATGACGGCTATGTCCGCCGCACCGGTTATGTCCACCGCCGCCTGCTGCTGATGAGCGGTGACGGCCGGGAAGTGCGGGGCGAGGATATGCTGACCCCTGCCGCCCGCCGCCGCAAGCCGGTCAA
Organism: Sphingobium bisphenolivorans; assembly: GCF_000412635.1. GTDB lineage: Bacteria > Pseudomonadota > Alphaproteobacteria > Sphingomonadales > Sphingomonadaceae > Sphingobium > Sphingobium bisphenolivorans. The sequence continues at coordinate 65,150 of NZ_ASTG01000007.1, read as the reverse complement.
GCTGCCGGTCCAGCTGCGGTTCCATCTGGCGCCCGGGGTCGAGCCCACGCCAACGGCCGATGGCATGGGCGCGCTGCTGCGCATCGACACGGGCGCGACCTGGCAGTTCCGCGCCAATGCGGGCAAGCTCGCCATAGAGGAAAGCCTCTGGACCGACAGCGAGGGCCGACCGCATGGCACGCGCCAGCTGGTCGTCGCCAGCGAGGCGCTGCCCGGTGGATCGACGATCGGCTGGTTGTTCAAGAAGGTCGGCTGACCGCCGCTCCAGCCCTCCACTGGCGCACCTCCTGCCAGCGCCGCAGCCAGCGGCGGCACGGCCGCTCCAGCCAGTCATGCAGCATCCAGGACAGGCAGATCACGATCAGCGCCGATGAGAGCAGCGCAACGGGCGCGCCGATTGCGCGCGGCATGCCCATGGCCAGCAGACGCCCGTTGATCGCCAGCAAAAGGCCGATCGCCTTGAAGTGGGTGAGGTAGATGGGAAAGGACAGCCGCCCCAGGAAATAGACGGGCCGCGACGCGAACAGGCGTGTCAGCATGCCCTGCTCGGCACTCAGGCACAGCATGAGCGCGATAAGGGCAAGATAGACGAGAAAGTCCGATCCTTGCACGCTCATCATCGCCAGGCCGAGCGTGGCGACCAGCGCCTGCACCGCATTGCGGGAGGTAAGCCGGGAAAGCCTGGCATTGTCATGGACCCGCCAGATGAGCTGGCCGATCGTAAAGCCCGCAAGGCAACGGAGGATCGTATAGGGCGAATAGAAAAGGTCGAGCGGACCGCGTGACACTGGCGCTCCGATCCGATGGAGCGAGGCAAGCAGCGTTAGGGTCAGGATCGCGGCCAGGGAGAGCATCCCCGCCGCTGATGCCAGCGCCGCTCGGCCTTTGAGGCACAGCATCGCCAGCAGCGGGAAGAGGAGGTAGGCGAGCAGTTCCACGCTGACGGACCAGGCAGGCGGATCGATGCTCGGCCAATTGCCGAGCGACTGTAGCATGACCATGTTGGACAGGATCGTACCGGCATCAACCCCGGCATCGCGCGCGCGCAGCCACTCCATCGCCAGGATCGCGACCGTCGCGGCCAGATAGAGCGGATAGACTCGCGCGATCCTGTGCCAGAGGAAGGCGCCGAAGCTGAACGTCCCCTGCCGCATCGCTGGTCCATAGACATGCGAAAGCACAAAGCCGCTCAGGATGAAGAACAGATCGACCGACAGATAGCCATGGTCGAGCAAGCTGGGTACGCCGCCACGGCCCTGCAGATCATTTTCGAAATGATAGATCATGACGAAGGTCGCAGCCGCGCCGCGAATGCCTGTCATCGCCCGGATCTCACGCACGATCATGATAAGGCCCCCGCGTTTCAGGCCGGACGCCACTTTATCGCAGACTCGCGCCTGATCCCACGCCGACTACACCCCCCGCATTTTACCGGATGCATGCAGCGGCGATTTCGCGACCCGTGAAATGTTCCCTTTCGCCGGGAATCGCTCTAGAGGCCTGCGGCAAGCCTGAGCGGCACCCGAAAAGCAGGAACAGCTTCATGTCAGACGTCACCATCAAACGCGCCCTTCTTTCTGTGTCGGACAAGTCCGGGCTGATCGAACTGGGGCAGGCGCTGGGCAAGCATGGCGTCGAACTGGTGTCGACCGGCGGCACCGCCAAGGCGCTGCGTGAGGCGGGTCTTGAGGTCAAGGACATCTCTGATCTCACCGGCTTCCCCGAGATGATGGACGGGCGCGTCAAGACGCTGCACCCCAAGGTCCATGGCGGCCTGCTCGCGGTGCGCGACAATCCGGAGCATGTCGCGTCGATGAACGAGCATGCGATCGGCGCGATCGATCTCGTCGTCGTCAACCTCTACCCGTTCGCCGCGACCGTGGCCAAGGGCGCGGACCGCGAGGAGATCATCGAGAATATCGACATTGGCGGCCCTTCGATGGTGCGCTCCGCCGCAAAGAATCATGAGAGCGTGGCGATCGTCACCGATCCGGCCGACTATGCCCGCCTGATCGCGGAGATGGAGCAGAAGGGCGGCGCGACCAGCTACGACTTCCGCCGCATTTTGGCAGCCAAGGCCTATGCCGCGACCGCCGCTTATGATTCGATGATCGCCAGCTGGTTCGCCTTTGTCGATCAGGGGGTCGATTTTCCCGAAACGCTGGCCGTTTCCAGCAAGCTGGGATCGACGCTGCGCTATGGTGAAAACCCGCATCAGTCGGCCGCGCTCTATTTGCCTGTCGGGCCGACTGCCAACGGCATCGCGCAGGCGCAGCAGATCCAGGGCAAGGAACTCAGCTACAATAATTATAACGACGGCGACGCCGCGCTGGAGCTGGTCAGCGAATTCCGCGATGGGCCGCCGACGGTGGTGATCGTCAAGCACGCCAATCCCTGCGGCGTCGCGACCGGCGATACGCTGATCGAAGCCTATGAAGCCGCGCTGGCCTGCGACAGCGTCTCGGCCTTTGGCGGGATCATCGCCGTCAACCGCCCCCTCGACGGCCCGACTGCCGAAGCGATCAGCGGCATCTTCACCGAGGTGGTCGCCGCGCCGGACGCTGATGAGGATGCCAAGGCGATCTTCGCGAAGAAGAAGAATCTGCGCCTGCTGCTGACCGGCGAGCTGCCTGATCCCGCGCGCCCGGGCCTAATGATGAAGAGCATCGCCGGCGGCATGCTGGTGCAGAGCCGGGACAATGGCCGGATCACGCGCGATCAGTTGAAGGTCGTGACCAAGCGCGCGCCCAGCGAACAGGAACTGGCCGATGCGCTGTTCGCCTGGACCGTCGCCAAGCATGTGAAGTCGAATGCCATCGTCTATGCCAAGGACAACAGCACCGCCGGCATCGGCGCCGGGCAGATGAACCGATTGGAGTCGGCACGCATCGCAGCGTGGAAGGCCAAGGACGCTGCCGAAAAGGCCGGCTGGTCCGAGGCGCGCACCATCGGTTCGGCAGTGGCTTCGGACGCCTTCTTCCCCTTCGCCGACGGGTTGCTGGCGGCGGTCGATGCGGGCGCGACGGCCGTGATCCAGCCGGGCGGTTCGATTCGTGACGAGGAAGTGATCGCCGCGGCGGACGAAGCCGGCCTCGCCATGGTCTTCACCGGCATGCGCCACTTCCGTCACTGACGGACGGCGGATGCGGAGGGAAGTCCTTTCGCATCCGCAAAAGCTGCGCTTTTCAGCCAGTTTCCTTGAATTGGCCTCTTTCCATCAGCTTGCACGGCTTCTATTTTCTCCTCGACTCCACGCCCGCGCAGGCGTTGGGCAAGCCTATTGTTCGCAGGAGAAACAGGATGACCGGAAAGACGCTGGCGGCATTGGCCGCCACGATGACATTTGCCCTTCCCACGACCATCGCCTTTGCTGCCTCGACCGATGCCAATGTGGTGGTCGATGGCCGGACCGGCGCGGAAACCCGCAGCATCGAGGTTTCGGTGGCCGACCTCAACCTTGCCAGCGCACATGGTGCGCGCCTCGCCGACTCGCGGATCACCCGCGCCGCGAAGAAAGTATGCGGCTGGCAGAATGGCTCGATCATGCCCGCGACAAGGGACTATCGCACTTGTTTTGGCGATGCACTGGACGGCGCTCGCAGCGACCTGGGCGCGCTTGTACAGGGGCAGCGCCAGGGCTGATCTGTCGAGAAACGGCGTCGTTGGCTCAAGTCGGCGACGCCCCCACTTCTTGCATTGTTACCGGCCATTAACTACTCCTTAGAAGATTTCCTTCACCTAATCTGGCGAAGGATTTCATCGGGGGGCCTTGGATGCCGCGTAACGACCACAATGTGGATGTCGCCATTATTGGCGCGGGTCCGGCTGGCCTCACCGCCGCCTATCTTCTGACCAAGAAGGGCTATTCGGTCACCGTGATCGAAAAGGACACCGTCTATGTCGGGGGGATCAGCCGCACGGTCGAACTGAACGGTTTCCGCTTCGACATCGGCGGCCATCGCTTCTTCTCGAAATCGAAGGAAGTGGTCGATCTCTGGAGCGAGATACTGCCGGACGATTTCATCCAGCGCCCCCGGATGAGCCGCATCTATTATGAGGGGAAATTCTACAGCTATCCGCTGCGCGCGTTCGAGGCGCTGTGGAACCTCGGCTTCTGGCGCTCCTCGCTGTGCATGGCGAGTTTCGCCAAGGCCAGGCTGTTCCCCAACCGGAACGTCCGCTCTTTCCAGGACTGGACCGTCAATGCGTTCGGCCACAAGCTTTTCTCGATCTTCTTCAAGACCTACACCGAGAAGGTCTGGGGCATGCCCTGCGACGAGATGTCGGCCGACTGGGCGGCGCAGCGGATCAAGGGGCTGTCGCTCTGGGGCGCGGTGGTCGACGGCCTGAAGCGCTCGCTCGGCCTCAACAAACGTCCCAATGACGGGATGGCGACCAAGACGCTGCTTGAAAGCTTCCGCTATCCGCGTCTCGGCCCCGGCATGATGTGGGAAGCGGCTCGCGATTTCGTCGTAGAACGCGGCAATCGGGTGCTGATGGGCCATAGCCTGGACAAGCTGTCGCAGGATCAGGGCAGCGGCCGCTGGCGCATGACCGCGCGGAGCCGGGAGGGCGAGGTCGTCATCAACGCCGGCCACGTCATCAGCTCCGCCCCCATGCCGGAATTGGCCGCCCGTATCCATCCCCTGCCGGCGACGCTGGGTAATGCGATGGAACTGAAATTCCGCGACTTCCTGACCGTCGCGCTGATGGTGAGGGGCGAGGACATCTTTCCCGACAACTGGATCTATATCCACGACAGCAAGGTGCAGGTGGGACGCATCCAGAATTTCCGCAGCTGGTCGCCCGAAATGGTGCCGGACCCGGACCTCGCCTGCGTCGGCTTGGAATATTTCTGCTTCGAGGGCGACGGTCTCTGGTCGTCGAGCGATGCCGACCTGATCGCCCTGGCGACGAAGGAAATGGCGCTGCTCGGCCTCTGCGATCCAGACGATGTCGTCGGCGGGGCGGTGGTGCGGCAGGAAAAGGCCTATCCGGTCTATGACGACGCCTATGCCGCCAACGTCCTTGCCATGCGGACGGAGTTGCAGCAGCTCTACCCGACGCTGCATCTGGTCGGCCGCAACGGCATGCATCGCTATAATAATCAGGATCATGCGATGATGACGGCGATGCTGACCGTCCGCAATATCGAGGCGGGCGAGCAACTGTACGATATCTGGGCCGTGAACGAGGACGCCGAATATCATGAGGCGGGCGATGAGGGGCAGGACGTCCAGGGGCAGCGCGCGGCGCTGACCAGCGAGCGGCTCGTGCCGAGCCGATTGCAGGCGGCGTAGCGGATGCTCGACGGGCTGCGGCCGCTGTTGGCGCGATTCATGTTCGGCCGCTACCTTCTGGTGAGCGTCTGCGCCCTCTGCGCCGACATGGCGCTGTTCCTCACGCTTTCGCAGGCGGGACAGTCGCCCCTGGTTGCAGCGGCGGGCGGTTATATCGCCGGCCTTGCGCTGCATTGGCTGCTCAGTGTCCGGTTCGTTTTCCCGACAGAGGGAGGCCCTACCCATTTCCAGCGGCTGGCCTTCATCGCCAGCGCTTTCCTCGGCCTCGGCATCACGGTTGCGATGGTGACCGGGCTATGCGCCCTCGGCATGGCGCCCGCCGCTGCCAAGTCGCTTGCCATCCCGATCAGCTTCCTGTGCGTCTATGCAGTCCGGAAACATGGCATCTTCGCCAGCGCTTGAACTCCCCCCGGCACCGTCGCGCGCGCTTGCCGGACGGCTGATCGGCGGATGGGGGGCGTTCGCCGCCTGGCTGCTCTTTTGCGTCGCGGCGCTGTGGCTGTTCCGTCACGAGATTGCCGCACTCTCCTTTCGCGATCCCGATGACGCGCTCCGGCTTCAGCAGGTCCGCGACTGGATCGCCGGGCAATCCTTGTTCGATGTGACCCAATATCGCATCAACCCGCCCTTCGGCGGCCCGATGCACTGGTCGCGCATCGTCGATCTGCCGATCGCCGCCCTGATCGAGCTTGCCCGTCCCTTGATGGGCATGGAGCGAGCGGAGATATTCGCGTGCGCGGCAACGCCGCTGCTGCTGCTGGGAGCGACGCTGTGGGCCACCTATATCCTCACCAAGCGGCTGGGCGGCGCGGGGCTGGCGCTGATGGCGGGACTTCTGCTGCTGACCAGCCCGTCCATTCTGGTGCAGTTCACCCCGCTGCGGATCGATCATCATGGCTGGCAAATCCTGCTGGGCGCCATCGCTCTGGCGGGATTGTTCGATGACCGGCCCCTGCGCGGAGGGCTGATCGTCGGCATGGCGCTGGCGGTCTGGCTCCAGATCTCGACCGAAGCCCTGCCCTATACCGCGTTGTTCGCCGGATTGTTGGGCCTGCGCTTCCTTCTCTCTCCCGGTGAGGCCCGTCGCTTCGCCGCCTTCGCGTCCACACTGGGGAGCAGCGCGCTGCTGCTGCTGGTCATGACGAGGGGCTGGCAGGCTCCGCTGGCGCAATATTGCGACTCCCTGTCAGCCGCCTATATCTGGCCCCTGATCGCTTTCGGCGGGACCTCCGTGCTGGCGTGGCGGCTGATCGGCACTGCTTCGTACAGCCGACGCTTCGCCGTCCTGGCGGTCGGCGCAGGCGCTGCACTGCTCACCTTTGCTTTTGCAGGCGGTCCATGTTTGAGCGGCGATCCCTTCAAGGCGCTCGGCCCCTTCGCCTATAAATATTGGTATCTTCAGATCCGGGAAGGCCGACCGATCTGGGAACAGGATCTGGTGACCAGAGGCGTCATCATCCTGCCGCCCCTGATCGGCCTGATCGGCGCATGGCTGGCGGTGCAAAAGGCAGCGCCCCGCAGCGACCAGCGCTTCGCCTGGTGCCTGCTCGCCATGGTGATCATCGGGACGACAGCGGTGAGCTGCATGGTCATGCGGGCGCTATCATTCGCGCATGTCGCGGCACTGCCCGCGACGGCCTTTCTCTTCCTGCATCTGCTGAAGCGCGCGCAAGCGAGCCCCAAGGCCGTCGTTCGCGTGCTGGGATCGTCGGCTCTGATCCTGTTGAGCCCGGCTGGCCTGTGTGCCACCTGGGTTGCGGCGACATCGAAAAACGGCGGGATCGGGAACGGCGCTCTTGCCAGCTGCCAGACGGCCGAGGCGCTGCGCCCGCTCGCCAGCCTGCCGCGGTCGGTGGTGTTCGCGCCGATCGATCTTGGCCCCGACATTCTCGTCAAGACGCACCATAGCGTGATCGCGACGGGCCACCACCGCAACGCCGTGGGTATCACCGCCGTCATCAAGGGGTTCACATCCAATCCGCGGGCCGCGCACAAGCTGATCCGCGAGCTGAGAGGCGGTCGCGGCGCCGACTATGTCGTTTCCTGCAACAGCATGAACGGCTTCCTCTATTATTCGGAAATCAGCCCCCACGGGCTGGGCGCCATGCTGGAAAAGGGGCGTCACCCCGACTGGCTGAAGCCGGTCCCGGCGACGGGAACGCTCCACATCTACAAGGTCCTGCCCTAGACGGGCGCGAAGGTCATGGCCGCGCCGTTCATGCAATAGCGCTTGCCCGTAGGTCTTGGCCCATCATCGAACACATGGCCGAGATGTCCGCCGCACCGGGCGCAATGCACCTCCGTCCGTGGATAGCCGAGTTCGAAATCGCGTGATGTCCCGACCGCCTTGGGCAAGGCTGCCCAGAAGCTTGGCCAGCCGGTGCCGCTGTCGAATTTGGTCTTGGAACTGAACAGCCGCTGATCGCATCCGGCGCAGCTGAAGGTGCCGGCGCGATGTTCCTTGTTGAGCGGGCTGGTGAAGGCACGCTCGGTCGCATGGCGGCGCAGAACCCGATAGGCCATCGGGTCAAGCCGCTTGCGCCACTCCGCGTCGCTCAGCGTGAAGGGATAGGCTGCCTCAGCCTCACCCAGGCCGAAATGCCATAGCGCGACCGCCAACGCCGCGCTTGCGCCGGCACCCAGGAACTGCCGCCGATTCATGAGCCTTCTCCTACGCCGATTACCCTGTCGCGCCCCTGAACAACTGCTTCCACCAGCGGCCGCCCGACTTCAGCACATGGCGGCGGAACAATATGACGCCGATCCGGATGATCAGCCCCACCCACAGCGTCTGCCAGACGATTGCCAGCAGGTGCGGCCAGAGCGCCCCATCCTGCGCCGCGCGCGCAATCATGGAGAAGGGCGAGGAGAAGGGCATGATGGCGGCCGCAATCTCCGGCGGCGATCCCATCTTGTCCACGGCGTAGGTGGCGAAGAAGAAGATCAGCATCTGCCCCATGGTGACCGGCATGTTGAGCGTCTGCACCTCCCGCACCGTCGCCGCCTGCGCCCCGATGCCGAGGAAGAGGGAACCGAGCAGCGTGTAGGCCATGGCGAAGTAGATGACCGCCAGCATCAGGAAGAGCGGCCAGCCGATCGCCGGATCAGGCAGCGCCGCGCCGGCGGGGCGCAGCGCCAGGAATACGCAAAGTGCAGTCGATCCCCAGAAGCAGATGCCGACGAAGCTCATCGCGAGCATGGCGATCAGCTTGCCGAGGAAGATCGCATCCACGGGAACGGCGGCAGCCAGGATCTCGATGATCTTGTTGGTCTTTTCCTCCACCAGATTGGAAAGGATCATGCCCGCCAGCAGGATCGTCAGGAAGAAGATGACCACCTGCGCGATGCGGCCGATCGCCAGCCGGCCCTGCATCTGGGCGCCAACGCTGGTCGAAACCGGCTCCGCTTCGACCCGCACCATGTGAAGCGCCTGTTCGGCGAGCGCGGCGGTGGCAATCAGGCTGATGTCGCCGCGCAGCCGTTCGACGTCGGATGGCTTGCCGGCGAGGATCGGCCGCGCGATCGTCCCCGACACGATGACGATCATGTCGGCATCGGCCTGCGCGAGTTGGACGCGGGGCGCCGGCGAAAGGGGAACTCGGTGGAAGGTCGGCAGCGCCTCTGGCTGCATCCGTTCGGCAAGGCGCTTGAGCGCGCTCTCCATCCGCACGGCGTCTGCCGGGGTCATGGCCAGGCCAACCACCGGCCGCAGATCCGTGCGGGATATCTTGTCGCCCAGCCCCCCGAACGCCATGCCGATCAGGATCGGCAGCAGCGGCCCCAGCAGGAACAGGATGAAGGTGCGCGAGAGAACGACGGCGGAAAAGTCCCGCCGGGCGATGACCAGCGCGGCGCGCATTATTTCCTTCACGCCGCTTCCTCCCTTTCCTTATCTTCCTGCATCTGCCGGGCCGCCGCCTCCCCGGCAATGGCGACGAAGGCGTCATGCAGGCCAGGCCGCTCGATCGATAGGCTTTCGATGCCCGCATTGCCGTCCAGCAGCGCGCGGAGCAGCGGCTCGATCCCCTCTTGAGGCAAGGCGAAATGCCAGGCGCCATCCTCCGCGAAGGTTTCCGCCGGCAGGGCACGGCGCCATGCGCCATCGCTGGCGCGGGTGCGCAGCCGCACCTGCGGGCGCAGCCGGTCGCGCGCTTCGCTGACCGTCCCTTCGAACCGGATGCGGCCGCGCGCGACGATCGCCACGCGTTCGCACAGCCGTTCGGCATGGGCGATCACATGCGTGGAAAAGAGCACCGTCACGCCGCGCCGCGCCTGATCGCGGATCAACGTCTCCAGCTTGCCCTGATTGATCGCGTCCAGCCCCGAAAAGGGCTCGTCCAGCACGATGAGGCGGGGTTCGTGGATGATGGTGCCGAACAGCTGGACCGTCTGCGCCATGCCCTTCGACAGCTGGCGGATGGGCTTTTCCATCGAGGCGCCCATGCCATATTCCGTCAGCATGAGGCGGGCACGTTCCCGCCCGATCTTCAGCGGCAAACCGCGCAGCGCACCCATGAAGGCTATGGCCTCGAACGCCTTCATCGAGGGATAAAGACCGCGCTCCTCCGGCAGATAGCCGACGGAGCGGGCCTGCCGCAGCGGCGCGCCATCGCCGAGCAGGCTGCGATGACCCTCGTCGGGATCGATGATCCCAAGCAGGGTGCGCAGCAAAGTCGTCTTGCCAGCGCCATTGGAGCCAAGGATGCCATAGATCGATCCGGCCGGAACGGCTATATCGATGCCATCGACCGCCCGGAAATCGCCGAATGTCTTGACAAGACCATGGCCTTCGACGGCATAGGTCGGGGGAGGAGCCGGAACGTCACCGATCATCCGCTCCTGATAGTCGCACACTATGCCAACGCAAACCGAAACCTTGGAACAGCGCCTGAAGGCGGAAGCGCGGCGGCTGGGTTTCGCCGCCTGCGCCATTGCGCCTGCCGACGCGGCCCCCCTGGCGAGGGAAAGGCTAAAATCCTGGCTGGAGGCGGGCCATCATGGCGAGATGCTGTGGATGGAGGAGCGCGCGGAGCAGCGCGGCTCGCCCCAAGGCCTGTGGCCCGAGGTCCGCAGCGTCCTCATGCTGGGCATGAGCTATGCGCCCGGCCGCGATCCGCTGGCGCTGGCCGAGGTGGGCGATCGAGGACGAATTTCCGTCTATGCGCAGGGGCGCGACTATCATGATGTGGTGAAGAAGGGACTGAAGGCCCTCGCCCGCTGGCTGGTGGAGCAACAGCCGAGCGCGCTCAAGGTCTTTGTCGACACAGCGCCGGTGATGGAAAAGCCGCTGGCGGCGGCGGCGGGACTGGGCTGGCAGGGCAAGCACAGCAACCTCGTCAGCCGAGCGCATGGCAGCTGGCTCTTCCTGGGGGCCATCTATAGCGAGATCGCGCTGGAGCCCGACGCGCCGGAAATTGACCATTGCGGCAGCTGCACCGCCTGCCAGGCTGCCTGTCCGACAGACGCCTTCCCCGCGCCCTATGTGGTCGATGCGAGGCGGTGCATTTCCTATCTTACCATCGAACATAAAGGGCCGATCCCGGAGGAGTTTCGCGCGAGCATCGGCAACCGCATCTATGGCTGCGATGATTGCCTGGCCGTGTGTCCATGGAACAAATTCGCCGATTCAGCGGCGGCGAACCGGGCCTTCATCGGACGGGCAGAACTGGCCGCGCCTGAGCTCGGCGATCTGCTTGCGCTCGACGATGCAGGCTTTCGCGAGATTTTTTCCGGTTCGCCCATCAAGCGGATCGGGCGCAACCGGATGGTGCGCAACGCAGCGGTCGCGGCGGGCAATAGCGGCGACGCGCGCTTGATCGAGCGGCTGCGCCTGCTGACCGCCGACGAGGACGCGGTGGTGGCCGAAGCCGCGGCATGGGCGCTGGAGCGCCTGTCGCGGTCGTAAGAAGAATCAGCGCTGGAGCGCGGCGGCGCAGCTGGCCGGGTCCATGTCCGCACCCGCAGGCGAGCGGGCATCGACATGGGTGACGAGCGGCTCCTTCCCCTGCGGCGGGACATAGAGATAGGCGTCGAGGACGCAGCGCCCGTTGCCGAACTGAAGCTTGCGCATCGTGCTTTCGCGAATGTCGAGGCGGGGCGTGCCGAACTTCTGCGTGAGGTGCCGGGCGTCCATACCGATCAGCGGACCGGACTTGGTGAAGGCGCTGGCGGGCGGGCCAGCCGGCGGCGCAGCGATCCGGGACGGCGGCGGCGGCACAACGCCACCGCAGGCGGCCAGCGGCAGCGAGAGAAGCACGGCGAGAGCCGGACGGCAGCGGATCATATGGCTTTCCTTCGGGACCCATGCAGCATGTGCACCGCCATAGCCGCGCTCCAGATCGGCGCAAGCAGGTTGACCAGCGGCACAAGGAACAGAAGCGCCGAGACGAGGCCGAGGAGCCACCGGCTGCCGCGCCGGAGCGGCGGCAGATCGGGATGGCGCGGCTCGACCATGTCGGCAAGGTCGCGGCCGAGCAGCATGGCGTTAACAATCAGGAACAGGCCGAGCGTGCCGACACCCGTCGCCAGCAGCAGCAGATAGAGGGGAAGCGCAAGGAGGTTCCAGCCGATCGCGCGCCCAACGGAGGCCAGCGCCAGTGCCAGGCTGCGGCTCCAGCCCACGGACCGGGCCGCCGCGGCCGCCCGCGGATAGCTGTCCCGTTCCACGGCCGTGACGATGTCGTCCGCGAAAAGATTCATGATCGCCATCGCGGCCGCGCGGAACAGCAGCCATGCGGCGGCGGCAAGGACGATCGTGGTGGCGACGGCCTCCGCCAGCCCTCCCCCGCCCCAGCCGAAATGAAGGCGGACCATATGGAAGCCACCCCAGAGGGCCGCCGCCAGGAGCAGAAAGGCGAGCAGCGTCAGGAACAGGGTCTTGACCAGCAGCCGCAGCGCTGCGGGATGGAAGATCGAGGGAAAGGCGCGCAACGCTGCGGTAAGAAGCATAAGCCAGCTATTCCCCGCCGCATGGCTGCGGTCAATCAGCGGCGTTGCGCCCCGCCCTTCGCCTCGATAGAGAAGCGCGAAATTTTCAGGCTCATGATGAAGGATATCGCGTGACCGCTGCTGCCCCCACGCTGGACGTTGTCGCCATTGGGAACGCCATTGTCGACGTGCTCGCGCCCAGCGACGACGCGTTCATCGCCGAACATGCGCTGACCAAGGGCGGCATGCAGCTGATCGACGCCGCGACCGCCGAGAGCCTTTATGCCGACATGGGCTCGGGCAAGGAAATCAGCGGCGGATCGGCCGCCAATACGCTCGCGGGGCTCGCGGCGTTGGGCAAGAAGTGTGGCTTTATCGGTCAGGTGAATGACGACCAGTTGGGCGCCGTCTTCGCGCATGACGTGCGCGCGCTCGGCATCCGTTACGAGACGCCGGTGGCGAAGGGCGATGTGCCGACAGCCCGCTGCCTGATCCTGGTAACGCCCGATGCGCAGCGGACGATGAACACCTTTCTGGGAGCGTCGCAGTTCCTTCCCGAGACAGCGCTGGACCTGGAACTGATCCGATCGGCCAGCATCCTCTATCTCGAAGGCTATCTCTGGGACCCGGAACAACCGCGCGCGGCGATGCGGGCCGCGATCGATGCGGCGCGCGGGGCGGGAAGGAAGGTCGCCTTCACCCTGTCCGACAATTTCGTGATCGACCGGCATCGCGCCGATTTCATCGACCTGATCGACCAGGGGCTGATCGACATTCTCTTCTCCAATGAGGGTGAGATCCAGTCGCTTGCCCAGATCGACGATTTCGACAAGGCGGTGGCCGCGATCGCCGCCAAGGTGCCGGTGCTGGTATCGACGCGCAGCGAGAAGGGCGCTGTCGCCGTGGTCGATGGCACCCGCTACGAGGCGCATGCCGCCCTCGTCGCCGAGGTGATCGACACGACCGGCGCGGGCGACCTGTTCGCGGCCGGCTTCCTGGCGGGGCATCTGGAAGGGCTGGCCGTCGAGCAGTGCTTGAAGCTGGGCGCGGCGGCGGCGGCCGAGGTGATCTCGCACTGGGGAGCGCGGCCGGAGGCGGACTTGCAGGCGATTCGCGCAGCGACGCTGGGGTGACTTGAGCGTCCCGGCTGATGCCCGCCCTGTTCAGGCGGCTTTTTGCTTCTTGAACAGCGCCCGGTCATCCGGGCCGAAGCCCCAGCGCCAGATGACTACCCCATAGACGGCGAGGATCGTCGCGACGCCGAAGACCAGCTCGACCCATTCGAAACGGGCGGGCAAGGCGACGAAGGCGGAGCCGACGAGACAGGCCACGCCAGACGCGCTCAGCAGCGGCCAGCGCCACGCGTTGATCCGGGCACCGAGCAGGTGGGACAGAAGCCGCGCCTTGATCAGGGCGCTAACGCCCAGCGCCAGGCAGAGCGCCAGCGCGGGCGCCGCCGCGATCGCCATGGGGGGAAGCCGCAGATGGCGCGCGAGCATGATCAGCGCGAAACTGAGCCCCGCCTGCACCGCGATCATCAACAGCGAAATCACCAAGTTACGGTGCCGCGCTATATAGACGAGCGCCGATTCGCTGACCACCGCGGTAGCGGCGACAACTTCGGCCAGCAGCAGGAAGGCGAGCGCGCCGGTGCCGCCGACGAAGTGCGGTCCGACCAATCCCATCACCGCCTCTCCGGGGATGCCAAGCGCCAGGGCGATGCCCGCCTGTGCCGCGATGATCCAGAAGCCGACCTGACTCACCTGTCGTGCAATGGCGGCCAGATTCCCCTCGGCAAGGTTGCGGGTGATGACCGGGCCAAGGATCGGATCGAAGCTGGTCTTGAGCTTTTGCGGCAAGGAGGCGACCTGCTGCGCGACATAATAGACGCCAACCACGGCCGGGCTGACGAACAGGCCAAGGATTGCCAGGTCAAGGCGGCGCGAGCCCCACTCGACCCCGTCCGCCGCCGCAAGGGGCAGGTTTCGCCGCGCGAGGCGCCAAAGCCGGCCGGGGTCGGGACGCCAGCCATAGGGGATGCCATAATGGCGGGTCATTGGAATGATCGAGGCGACCAGCGCCGCGACCATCGAGAGGACATAGGAAAGGATGAGGCCGTCGCGCGTCGAATAAAAGGCGAAGGAAAAGGCGCCGATGCTGATCGCCCATGGCTCTATGATCGATCGCGCCCGCACCGTGGCGCCGATATCGAAGCGGTAGGCACAGGCGGCGAGCGCCACGTCGGAGCACGCCACGGCGATGACGATCAGCGCCAGCAGCCGGTCGAGGCCGTTGATGCCGCTGTTGGGGAACATCGCGTGAGGAAAGGCGACCAGAATACCGCTGCCGATCAACGCCGCGATCAGCGTCACCAGCATGGCGTCAGTGACGACATGGCTGTGCGGGCGCTCGGTCTGGGCAAGCGCGCCAGCGAGGCCGCGCTTAAGGCCAAGGGTGGCGAGTTGCGCCACGAACTCCACGACCAGCACGGCATAGGCGAAACGGCCGAGCGCATCGGCCCCATACCAGCGGCCGGCGATGAACAGGAAGGGCAGGCGCGCGGCGAGGCGCAGCAGGAAGCCGAACACATTGGTCCGGCCCCCCTTGGCAAGCGCGGCGATATCATCCTGCTGCGCGGGAGAGGCGCTATCGGCCGCCAAAGAAATCTGATCCCCCTGTCGCATCGTCTTTTCGGGCCGCAATGTAGCAGTATCTGCCGGAAGCGCGACGATTATTCCGCGCGCAGCGGACGGGCGAGCAGCGCGTCCATCACCTGGGCGAGCGGCGCGGCCTCTTCCAGCAGCGCGCACACGGCCTCCACTACCGGCATTTCCACCTGCGCGGCGCGGGCGGCTTCGCGCAGAACGGGGGCGGTGAAGGCTCCTTCCGCCACGGTACGGCGGTTTGCGAGCAGCTGCTGGGCAGACTGCCCCTCGCCCAACCCCTTGCCCAGCGAGAAGTTACGGCTGTTGGTCGACGAACAGGTGAGGACCAGGTCGCCAAGGCCTGAGAGGCCGCCCAGCGTCTCCGCCCGGGCGCCCCGAGCAAGGCCGAAGCGGGTCATTTCGGCGAAACCCCGGCTGATCAAGGAAGCGCGGGCGTTGAGGCCAAGGCCCGCGCCCTCCGCGACACCGCAGGCGATGGCGAGTACATTCTTGACCGCGCCCCCGATCTCCGCACCGACGACATCGTCGGAGAGATAGGGGCGGAAGGCCGGCCGGGCGATCCGCGCCGCGATCCGCGCTGCAAGCTCCGCGTCGCCGCAGGCGAGCGTGATCGCGGTGGGCAGGCCCTTCGCCACCTCGTGCGCGAAGGTCGGGCCGGAAAGAACGGCGATCGGGGATGTCGGCTGCGCCTGCGCCGCGACTTCGGACATGAGCAGGCTGCTGCCCGCCTCTATGCCCTTTGAGCAGAGGATGAGCGGCGTGCCCGCCGGCGCCTGTGCCACGACGCTGCGCAGATGCTGGGCCGGGCTGACGATCAGCAGCATGTCCCGGTCGGCCATCGCGGCGATGTCGCCGGTCGCCTCGATCGAAGCGCTCAAGGGAATACCGGGCAGGTAGAGCGGGTTCTGCCGATCGCTGTTCACCGCCTCGACCACTTCGGGTTCGAGCGCCCAGAGGCGGACATGCTGGCCGTTCGCGGCAAGCGTCTGCGCGAGGGCCGTGCCCCATGCGCCTGCTCCGATGACGCCTGCCTTCATGCCTTCACTCCTGCTCCGCGCGCCTTTTCCGCGTCCGGGTCGAGCGGCCAGCGCGGACGCGCTGGGACCGTGAGGTCGTCGACCAGTCCAGCGGCGTAGCGCTCGGCCCCCGCCCATGCGATCATTGCCGCATTGTCGGTGCAAAGCCAAAGCGGCGGTGCGACGAAGGGCAGATCGTGGCGCGCGGCCAGCGCTTCCAGCGCGGCGCGGATCGACTGGTTCGCGGCGACACCGCCTGCCACGACGAGCGCCGTGATGTCGGTGAGGCCGGCAAGCTGACGCTCGGTCCGGTCGATCAGGCAGTCGATCACCGCTTGCTGGAAGCTGGCGGCGATGTCCTGCGTCGAATAGCGCCCCGACTGAGCGGCGCGCATCACCGCGCTTTTCAGTCCGGCGAAGGAAAAATGCGGTTCAGCCGTGCCGACCAGGGGGCGCGGTAGGGGCACCGCCTTTCCGTTGCCCTCAGCAGCGGCTTTCTCGACGGCCGGGCCGCCGGGATAGCCGAGGCCGAGCAGCTTGGCCGTCTTGTCGAAAGCCTCGCCCGAGGCGTCGTCGATGGTGGTGGCGAGCCGGGCATAGTCGCCAGGCCCGCGCACATGGAGAAGCTGACAATGGCCGCCCGACACCAGCAGCAGCAGATAGGGAAATCGCAGCGACGGATCGGCTAGGCGGGGTGAGAGCGCGTGGCCTTCCAGATGGTTGACCGCCACCAGCGGCTTGCCCGCCGCGTGGGCCAGGGCCTTGCCGGTGACCAGGCCGACCATCACGCCGCCGATCAGGCCGGGGCCGGCCGTCGCGGCGATCACGTCCACATCGCTGAGTTTCAGCTCCGCATCATCGAGCGCCGCCTCGATCAGCGGGGCGAGTGCCTCCACATGGGCGCGCGCGGCGATTTCGGGCACCACGCCGCCATAGGGGCGGTGCGCCTCCTCCTGCGTGGCAAGCCGGTGGGCGAGGATCTTGCCCTCGGCCGTCACCAGCGCCGCCGCCGTCTCGTCGCAGCTAGATTCCAGGCCAAGGATGATCGTCATTGCCGCTTCCATCTAATGTCCGCGCCCATTAGAGCAAGCGGCATCATGCAAAAGCCCTCCCGTCCGCTTCGCCTTGGCACCCGTGGTTCCCCGCTCGCGCTTGCACAGGCGCGGATGACGAGGGAGGCGCTCTGTGCCCGGCATGGCTGGGATGCGGAAGATGTGACGATCGTCACCGTGCAGACCAGCGGCGACCGTATTCAGGATCGCGCGCTGGCGGACATCGGCGGCAAGGCGCTGTGGACCAAGGAACTGGACCGCGCTCTGATAGGGGGCGAGATCGACTTTGCCGTCCACTCGATGAAGGATGTCGAGACGATCCGGCCGGCCGCGATCCGCATCGCGGCGATGCTGCCGCGTGCCGACGTGCGCGATCGGCTGGTGGGCGCGGAGAGTTTCGAGGCGCTGCCGGAGCGGCCGGTGATCGGCACCAGTTCGCCGCGCCGCTCCGCACAGGTAAGGCGGCTGCGCCCGGACGCGCAGGTCGTGCTGTTTCGCGGCAATGTCGCCACGCGCCTCGCCAAGCTGGCGGCGGGGGAGGCGCATGCGACCTTGCTGGCCTCGGCCGGGCTCGACCGGCTGGGCGAGAGCGAGGTCGGGACCACCATTCCGCTCGACATCATGCTGCCCGCGCCATCGCAAGGAGCGGTGGGGATCGAGACGCTGAGCGACAATGAAGCGATGCTCGACCTGCTCGGCACGATCAGCGATCTGGATACGGCCGACTGCGTGATCGCGGAGCGGGCAGTGCTGGAGGGGCTGGGCGGCACCTGCCATTCGCCGATCGCGGCGCTGGCGGTGCTGGACGCGGCGGCGATCCGGCTCCGAGCCGAGATATTGAGCGCGGACGGGCAGGAAACCGTCGCGGGCGAAGTGCACATAGCGCGAGGCGATCTGGCGAGCGCGCGCGCATTGGGGCGCGACCTGCTCGGCCGGGCAAGCCCGGCGCTGCGGGCGCTGTTCGAGGCGTGAGGCCGCTCGTCATCCTGCGGCCTGAGCCGGGAGCGAGCAGAACGGCCGAACGGGCAGGGAAGATGGGGCTGGACGCGCGGGTATGGCCGCTCTTTGCTCCGCGCGCGATCCCATGGTCGCCGCCCGCCTCGGACCGCTATGACGCGCTGCTGCTGACCAGCGCCAACGCGGTGCGGCTGGCAGGCGCACACCTCCAACATTATCGCGCGCTGCCCGCCTATGCCGTAGGCGCCGCGACGGCGGCGGCGCTGAAGGCAGCGGGCTTTGCCGATGTGACGGCGGGCGACGCCGACGCCAGTGCCATTGCGGCGATGATCGCTGCTGATGGGCATAGATCGGTGCTGCATCTGGCCGGACGCACTGTCGCGCCGATGGAGGCGGGACCGCTGCAGGTTGAGCGCATCACCGTCTATGAGATGATCCGGACGGGGGATGACGGGCTTGCGCAGCGGCTGGAGCCTGGAAGCGTGCTGCTGATCCATTCTGCCCGCGCCGGAGAATTGCTGGCGCAGCGCGTGGGCAGCGAACGCAGACGGGCGCTCCACCTGGTCGCCATCAGCCCGGCGGCGCTGGCAGCCTGCGGCACTGGCTGGGCAAGCGCCGAAACGCCCGATCGGCCCGACGATGAGAGGATGCTGGCTCTTGCCGCCGCTTTGTGCAAATGATCGCGGCTAGATGGAAGAAAGGCCCTTGATGAGCGACCAGGACGGCGCAGCGACAGAGAAGGCGGCAGTGCCATCCGCGCGCCGGCGCAGTTCATGGCTGATTATCCTGTTGCTGCTGGTCGCCTTTGGCATCGGCGTGCTGCTCACCATCTGGGCCCTGCCGCAGATCCAGGGCTGGCGCGGTGCTCCGGCGCCGCGTGCAGCCGTCTCGGATGGCGGAATGCCCGCCGCGCGCATGCGGCCGCTGAGCGTCGATGCCGCGCAGATGCTGGACAGCCGGGTGATCCAGCTGGAAGAAAGGCTCAACCGCATCACGGTGGAGGCGCAGGCGGCGTCCGGCAATGCTGCGCGGGCGGAAGGGCTGCTGGTCGCCTTTGCGGCGCGGCGCGCGCTCGATACCGGCATGCCGCTCGGCTATATCGAGGGGCAGTTGCGGCTTCGCTTCGGGCAGGCCCAGCCGCGCGCCGTCGCCACCATCATCAATGCAGCGCGGGAACCGGTGACGCTGGCAGACCTGCGCGCCGGGCTGACCGCCCTGTCGGATCAGGTCACGACCCCGCCGTCCAATGCCAGTTGGTGGGAAGCGCTGGAGCATGAGGCACATGAGCTGATTTCGATCCACAAGGCTTCCACGCCTTCCCCCCGGCCGCAGGCGGCGCTGGACCGCGCGATCCGCTATCTGGACGGTGCGCGGGTCGGGGCTGCCCTCGCGGAGGTCGAGCAGATGCCCGGACGGAATGCCGCCGACCGCTGGATGCAGTTCGCGCGCCGTTATATGGAGGCGCGTAGGGCGCTCGACCTCATAGAAACCGCCGCCATATTGGAGCCGCGCCAGTTGCGCACGGCGGATGGCGGAACGGTGGCGCAGACTTCTCCGCTGGCGCCCTGAGTCCCTGTCACAATCGACCAACCGTTGGTTCTCATTGATGAAACTGATAGACGCGGCGCGCGTTTGTCATGAGAATGTCACCTTTCTCCGTCAGGAATAGGATTTCATTTTCGTGCCGCCTTATGCCGATGCCATTGCGAGCTTCTGGAGGGACCGCCTTGCCGCTGGCCCTCGCGCGGTGGAGAGGCCTTCCTTCCCCCATCTGATCGGCAACGTCGCTGTGCCGTTCGATTTCGCGCGGACGCGCGCGCAGGCCAAGGCGCTGTCGGCGTCGATCCGGGGCGATGGGCGGCAGTTGCTGCTGATCCCCGGATTTCTTGCTCCCGAACAGCGGATGGAGCCGTTGCGGGCGGTGCTGAACGCAGCCGGATTTGAGGCCTATGGGTGGGGCATGGGGCGAAATCTTGGCCCCCGGATTGACAGCATGGAGCAGATCGATCGACGCGTGGACGAGATCAGGCAGCGGAGCGGCGCTCCGGTTACGCTGGTAGGCTGGAGCCTGGGCGGCCTGTTTGCGCGCGAATATGCCAAGTTCGCGCCCGAAAAGGTCGGCGGCGTGATCAGCATGGGGTCACCCTTTTCCGGCGATCCGCGCGCCAATCATGCCTGGCGCCTTTATCAACTGGTATCGGGCTTCCCGGTGGATCAGCCGCCCTTCCCGTGCAAGCGGGAGGAAAAGCCGCCAGTGCCCACCATCGCCCTCTGGTCGCGGCGCGATGGCGTGATCCTGCCTGCCTGCGCCAAAGGCCGGCCGGGCGAGCGCGACGAGGCGATCGAAGTCGATTGCACCCATATGGGTTTCGCCGCCGCGCCGGAGGGGATATTGGCGGTCGGCAAGGCGCTGGAGATGATGGCGGGGCATTGACCCCGAATGTTCCTGTGCCTCGAATTCGACCGATGACCGCTGAAGGTCAGGCAGAGGCCAGCCTCTTGAGCGCCTCGTCCCTTCCGATCAGGGGCAGCAGCAGCCCCATATCCGGCCCATGATCCAGCCCGGTCAGCGCACGACGGAGCGGCAGGAACAGCGCTTTCCCCTTGCGCCCCGTTTCCGCCTTCAGCGCTTCGGTGAGCGTGCGCCAGATGCTGGCGTCAAATGCTGCGTCCGCCAGGATGCGCTTCGCGCAGGAAAGGAAATCCCGATCTTCCTCAGCCGCCGCGGCCGCTTCGATGGGCCCGGTAACGATCCGCCACCATTCAGCTGCACCGGTGAGATTTTCCAGATTGGGCCGGATGGCGTTCCACGCCGCTTCGTTCATTCCGTCGGGCAACCTGTCGGCAACAGCCGCATAGGGCAGGAGGTGAACGATCTTCTGGTTGAGCGCGGCGAGTTCGCCCTCGTCGAAGCGCGCCGGGGCGCGGCCGAAATGCGCGAAGTCGAAACTGTCGATCAGCGGCTGCACGTCGGCAAAAGGTTCGATCGGCATCGAACTGCCAAGACGGGCGAGCAATGAAAGGACGGCCATCGGCTCCAGTCCGATCTCGCGGAAATGCGCGACGCCGAGCGAGCCCAGCCGCTTGGAAAGCTTGCCTTCACTGCCTGTCAGCAGCGCTTCATGGGCGAAGCGGGGCAGCGCCGCATCGAGGGCATCGAACATCTGAATCTGGGTGGCGGTGTTGGACACATGATCCTCGCCGCGCAGAACATGGGTGACGCCCATGGCGATGTCGTCGATGACTGACGGCAGCATGTAGAGCCAGCTCCCGTCCGCGCGGCGGATCACCGGGTCGGAGAGCAGATGCGGATCGAACCGCTGCTCGCCCCGGATAAGGTCGGTCCAGAGGATCGGCTGGTCATGGTCGAGCCGGAAGCGCCAGTGCGGCCTGCGGCCTGCGGCCTCATAGGCGGCGATCTGATCCGTCGTGAGCGAGAGGGCGGCGCGGTCGTAGACCGGCGGAAGGCCACGGCCGAGCAAGACCTTGCGGCGCAGGTCCAGTTCCTGCGCGGTTTCATAGGCGGGATAGACGCGGCCCGATGCCTTGAGCGCTTCGAAGCTTTCCTCATACAGGGCGAAACGGTCGGACTGTTTTTCCTCCCCGTCCCAGCGCAGGCCGAGCCAGTTCAGGTCCGCCTTGATCGCGTCGGCATATTCCGGGCGCGAACGTTCCTGATCGGTGTCGTCGAGGCGGAGGAGGAACTTGCCGCCGCTCTTGCGCGCCCACAGCCAGTTATGCAGCGCGGCGCGGATGTTGCCGACATGAAGGTTGCCGGTCGGCGACGGTGCGAAGCGGGTAGTGATGGTCATATCCGTCCCTCTCCGTTCGGTCCGAGCTTGTCGAGAACTGTTCTCGACCGACGCTTCGCGGCTGCGCCCGAAGCTGCTCGAACCGAACGGGAAATTAGGTGGTGCGAAAGGCGTTGGTGATCGGATAGCGGCGATCGCGGCCGAAGTTGCGCATGCCAAGCTTCACGCCCGGGGGTGACTGGCGGCGCTTATATTCGGCGACATAGAGCAACCGCTCGATCCGGGCGACCGTCTCCCCGTCGAAGCCGCGCGCAACCAGTTGCTCGACGGAAAGCTCCTCCTCGACCAGGCCGTAGAGAATCGGGTCCAGCACCTCATAGGGGGGCAAGCTGTCCTCGTCCTTCTGATTGTCGCGCAGTTCCGCGCTCGGCGGCTTGGTGATGACCCGCTCGGGCATGACCGGGCCGGCCGGGCCGAAGCCCGCCCCGAGCGATGGCACATTCTCGTTCCGCCAGCGGCACAGGTCGAACACCGTCGTCTTGTAGGCGTCCTTCAGCACCGAATAACCACCGGCCATGTCGCCATAAATGGTGGCGTAGCCGACCGACATCTCGCTCTTGTTGCCGGTGGTGAGCAGCATATGGCCGAACTTGTTTGACAGGCCCATCAGCGTCAGTCCGCGCACGCGGGACTGGATATTCTCCTCGGCAAGGTCGCGGGGCCGGCCCGCGAAGACGGGCGCCAGCATCGCATCGAACGCTTCGACCGCCGGCTCGATCGGGATGGTGTCGTAGCGGATGCCGAGCAGGCGCGCGCATTCGACGGCGTCGTCCAGGCTTTCCTGGCTGGTAAAGCGCGAGGGCATCATGACGCACCAGACGCGATCAGCACCCAGCGCATCGACCGCGACGGCGGCAGAGAGCGCTGAGTCGATGCCGCCGGACAAGCCAAGCACCACGCCCGGAAAGCGGTTGCGGTTCACATAATCGCGAAGGCCAAGCACCATCGCATTGTATATGTCGGCCGGACGCTCATCGAGAGTGTGGCGGTTGCCGGGGATGCAGACCCATTGGCCATCCCATTTTTCCCATGTGGTGAGGACGAGGGCCTCTTCCCAGTCGGGAAGCTGCTGGGCGATGCTGAGGTCGCCGTTCATGACGAAAGAAGCGCCGTCGAACACCAGTTCGTCCTGCCCGCCGACGCGGTTGAGATAGACCAGCGGCAGGCCCGTCTCCCGGACGCGCGTGCCTGATACGGCGTTGATGCGGCGATCGTCCTTGTCCACCTCGAACGGGCTGCCATTGGGACTGATCAGGATTTCGGCGCCTTCTGCCTTCAGATGCGCCGTGACGAAGGGGAACCAGATATCCTCGCAGATCGGCACGCCGATCTTCACCCCGCGAAAATCGATCGGCGCTGGCAGCGGCCCGGGCGCGAACAGGCGCTTTTCGTCAAATGTGCCGTAATTGGGCAGTTCCCGCTTCTGGCGGATGGCGGTGACCGCGCCATCTTCCAGCAGGGCGACGACGTTGAACAGCACACCCTGCGACGCGACCACCGTGCCGACCAGCATGGCCGGACCACCGTCAGCGGTGGCCTGCGCCAGCCGGTCGAGCTCATGGTTCGCCCGATCCACCAGCGCGGGCTTCAGCACCAGATCCTCGGGCGGGTAGCCGATCAACTGCAGTTCGGGAAAGACGATCAGGTCCGCGCCCGCCGCCTGCGCGCGCCATTCCAGCATCGCGTCTGCATTGGCCTTCAGGTCGCCCACCGACTGGGTCATCTGGGCAAGGGCGATCACGAGTTTGTCTGTCATAGCCAGCGCCCCTAATCCATTTCGCCGCAACGCGCAAAAGCGCCTTTTCAGCATCGGCAAGCGCCGCTAAAGGGGCCGCGTTTCTGACAGCGTCATCAATCCGTCACGGGGAGCAAGGCCATGAAGCTCATGACCGGCAATTCCAACAAGCCGCTTGCGGCTGCCATCGCCGACTATATCGAGATTCCCCTGACCGACGCGAGCGTTCGCCGCTTCGCCGACGAAGAGGTTTTCGTGGAGATTCATGAGAATGTCCGCGGCGAAGACGTGTTCGTGCTGCAATCGACCAGCTATCCAACGAACGACAATCTGATGGAGTTGCTGATCATGATCGATGCGCTGAAGCGCGCGTCGGCAAAGCGAATCACGGCTGTCGTTCCCTATTTCGGCTATGCGCGGCAGGACCGGAAGCCCGGCCCCCGCACCCCGATCTCCGCCAAGCTGGTCGCCAACCTCATCACGACGGCGGGCGCCGATCGTGTTCTGTCGGTCGATTTGCACGCTGGCCAGATCCAGGGCTTCTTCGACATTCCCACCGATAATCTTTTCGGTGCACCGGTGATGTCGGCGGATATCCAGGCGCGCTTCGGTGATCGCAACCTGATGGTGGTGTCGCCGGACGTGGGCGGCGTGGTGCGTGCGCGCGCGCTTGCCAAGCGGCTCGACAATGCGCCGCTCGCCATCGTCGACAAGCGGCGCGAGCGCGCCGGCGAGTCCGAAGTCATGAACATCATCGGCGACGTGAAGGGCCGCTTCTGCGTCCTGATCGATGACATCGTCGATTCGGCCGGCACGCTCTGCAACGCTGCGGGCGCGCTGAAGGCGGCCGGCGCCGAGGAAGTGGTCGCCTATGTCAGCCACGGCGTGCTCTCGGGCGGCGCGGTGGCGCGCGTCGAGGCTTCCGAACTGAAGGAACTGGTGATCACCGACTCCATCCAGGGGACGGACGCGGTGTGCACCGCAAAGAGTATCCGTCACCTGCCGATTGCCCCGCTGCTGGGCGAAGCGATCAAGCGGATCGCCGACGAAAGCTCGGTTTCCAGCCTGTTCGACTGATTCGTTAGAAAGCTAATAATTTGGGAAAGGGGCGCTGCGGTTGGACCGTCAGCGCCCTTTTTGCATGAAGTCGCGCGGCGCGACTTTCAGGCGGTGGGCAGCAAAACCAAGGGCACGGCCAGGATCAGGATCATCGCGCCAACGATCCGCTGGCCGAGCGAAATGCCGAGCGGACCGTCACGCCAGATCATCGGGCAACTGAGCAGGGCGAGCAGCATCAGCATGTTCGACAGCGCGACCGAGCCGCCCAAGGGCATGTCCTGCCGCAGCGCCAGCGCACCAAAAAGCGCCGCGAGGCTCATTATCCACCCGATCAGCGCCACCATCTTGCTCCCTTGCCGGTGAAGCCGAAAACGGCGGCATGCGGGAGAAGTTTAGGCGTGCTGCGCCCAGGGATCGTAGGTGCCGAAGCTCCAGACATTCCCCTCCGGATCGAGCGCTTCATAACCGCGTCCGGGATAGCCCTCATTGTCATGCGGCTCCGCGACGACGATCGCGCCTTCGTTGCGTGCGTGGAGGCAGTGGGCGTCGGCATCCTCCACGACCACATAGATGGTGGCGGTGACGCCGCCCAGATCGCGCGGCGTGGTCCAGCTATAAAGCGACTCACCCTCGCCATCGCGGGCGCTGCCGAGCATGATCATGCCTTCGCCCCGTACAAGCTCTGCATGATGGACGATGCGCGGATTATCCTCATCCTCATAGCAGGCCCGCAGTTCAAAGCCGAAGGCGTCGTACAAGAAGCTGATGGCGGCGGGGGCATCGGCGTAGCGCAGGCACGGAATGACAGGGGAACCGGGCATCTCTCCCTCCTTCACGATGCGGAATCGCAAGGACAAAGCCTAGCGCGAAGGCGGCTTTGCGGCTAGGCCCGTAACCATGACCACCCGCGACGATCTGGCCCTTGCCCACCGCCTCGCCGATGCCGCAGCCGCAGCCATCCGCCCCTTTTTCCGCGCGCGCTACGACATGGAGTTCAAGAGCGACAAGTCGCCCGTGACGGAGGCCGACCGGGCGGCCGAAGCGGCGATCCGCGCGATCCTGGAGAAGGAGCGCCCGCAGGACGGCATCATCGGGGAGGAATATGGGGCGACGCGCGAGGACGCCGAGCGCCTGTGGATCCTCGACCCGATCGATGGCACCCGCAGCTTCATCGCCGGGCGGCCGATCTTCGGTACGCTGGTCGCATTGACGCAGTCGGGGTGGCCGACCATCGGCATCATCGACCAGCCGATCGCCGGGGAGCGCTGGGCGGGGATGGCTGGGCAGCCCACGACCTTCAACGGTCAGCCCGTGAAGTCGCGCGCCTGCCGCTCGCTGGAGGAAGCGGTCCTGGCCAGCACCGGGCCGCAATATTTCCCCGGCTGCACGGGCGAGCATTTCTCCTTGCTCGCTGGCCAGTGCCGCGACACCGTCTGGGGCGGCGACTGCTATAATTATGGGCTGGTCGCGTCGGGCCATGTCGATATCGTGGTCGAGGCGGGCCTCAAGCTGCATGACATCGCCGCGCTTGTCCCGGTCGTGGAGGGCGCAGGCGGGCGCATGTGCGATTGGGCGGGGGAGCCGATCACGGCGGAAAGCGACGGCCGCGTCATCGCTCTGGGCGATCCGGCGCGGCTGGACGATGTGCTGGAGGCGCTGGCCGAGGGGCGTCACGGGCATTGAGGAGCTGATCCAGGGCCGCCTTGGCTCATCCTTTGGTTCAGGACGAGCGGACAGCCTGCACAGCATCGGCATAGATGGCGGCGCTCGCTTCATCGAAGCAGACGAAGAAGATGTCATCGAACCCGCCCGGCTCTTCCAGCAACAGCTGGTTGACCGCATCGGCGGCGACCGCTGCCGCTGCCTGCTTGGGATAGCCGTAGATCCCCGTGGAGATGGCGGGAAAGGCGATCGTGCGCAGACCATGGTCCAAGGCCAGCGTCAGCGATGCGGTATAGCAGCTCGCCAGCAGTCTCGCCTCGCCATTTCCGCCGCCCTGCCAGACGGGGCCAACGGTGTGGATGACGTGCCGGGCGGCAAGCTGGTAGCCCGCTGTGATCCGCGCCTCCCCGGTCGGGCAGCCGCCGAGCGTCCGGCATTCGGCCAGCAGCCGCGGTCCCGCCGCGCGGTGGATAGCGCCGTCGACACCGCCGCCGCCCAGCAAGGATGAATTGGCTGCGTTGACGATGGCGTCTGTGGCGCAGCGCGTAAGGTCGCCGGTCACCACATCCCAACGGACGTCGGCGCTCATCAGGTGGCCGGGCCGCCAATCGACCAGACATGGCCGAAGGGATCGGTAAGCTGGCCATAGCGATCACCCCAGAACTGATTGTCGAGCGGGAAACGGACCGTGGCGCCTGCGTTCAGGGCGCGTTTCCACCAGGCGTCGGCATCGTCCACCTGCAGATGCAAGGTGACCGCCTGCGGCTTTTGCGCCGGAGCGCCACCCATCATCTCGGGAAAATGATCGTTGAGCATCAACGAGCCGCCATTGATGCGCAGATGCGCGTGCATGATCCGCTGCCGTCCTTCCGCTACATGCCGGGCAAGCTCGATCGCGCCAAAGGCACGGGAATAAAAGGCGATGGCTTCGGCCGCGCGATCATTGGCGATGGTCAGGTGCGGTACCACGCCGCCCGCTGGACTTTGACTATCTTTCATCAATCTACGCCTCTCCTTCTGGCCGGAGCAGCAGGATAGGCGGTTTGCGCTGCGATCAGAAGATGCCGAGAAACTTCTTTTTCTGGCCCTGCTTCTCTTTCGCGCTGCTCTTGCCCGACTCTTCCTTCGCGGTCGTACCGCGCCCGACATCGTCGCGCGGCTTGCCGCCCTTGGTGCGCTGGGCGGCTGCCGTGGCGCCGGCGAGCACCGGGCCGCAGGCGGCGCTCTTGGCATCGCCGACATCGACAAAGGCGAGCACGGCGGCGAGCGGGGAGGCCGCAATCCCCAACGCTGCGGCAGCACCCCCGCGCGCGATCAGTTCGGGACTGATGACGCTGATGCCGGGCCTGGCGAAATACCCGTTGATGCCGATCGGCGACTGGGCGGAGAAGAGGCTGAACTTCTTGCCGTCGGCGCGGAAGGCAAGGTCGAGGCTCTCATTCTTGAAGGAGAAGCCGCCACGGCCCAGCATCACATTCTTCTTCGTGTCGATGATGATCGGATCGGCCGCCGCGATGCCGTTGCGCACGGTGAAGGCGATGAGGCCGCAATTGATCTGCACCGGCTCCTTCAGCTTCTTTTCGAACATCTTGGTAATGAAGGTGCCGATGTCGAGCTCGGACAGCTGGACATTGCGCGCCCACATGGAGCCGGCGGGAAGGATGACGGCGATGCGCCCGTTCGAGGTGCTGAGCGAATCATGAAGCGTGTCGCCTAGCCCCGCCATTTGGACCCGCGCCTTGATCGTGCCGGTGGTGCCCGATTCCTCCACGCCCCAGCGGCCGAGCAGCTTCCCCATCGGGGTGGGCGACAGGCGGATGTCATAGCTGGTCCGCACCGGCGCGCCGCGCGCGTTGATGCTGATGTCGGAACTGACATGGCCGCCCGACATGTCGAAGGTAAGCGGGGAAAGGGTGAGGAGGCTCCGTTCCAGCGCGAGCTTCAGCCCGATATTGGAAATGGGGACGTTGGGTGCCCGCACGCGCCGCACCTTATAATCGACATTGGCGTCGAAGTTGCGGATCGCCTCCACCCGCAGCGGCGCGTCGGGAAGCACGCGCGGTGTGCCGCCGACGGTCTGGACAGCGCCGGCCGCACCCTGCTTCTCCAGTCTTTGCGGATCATAGCCGATAAAGGGTCCGACATCGATGATGTCGAGCGTCTGGGTGGCAAGGTCGGCCTTTAACAGCAGGCGGTTGTCGGGCAGCGACACGGTCATGCGTCCGGCCAGGTCGCTGTCGCCGAACCGGCCCTTCAAATGGGTGAAGCGCCATTCGCCGCCATTTTTCGTCAGGGCCGACGTGAAGCGATAGGTCCGCGTGTCTGGGACTGCCACGCCGAGGAAATCGAACAGCCGGGCGAGGTTGGGGCCATAGGTGACGAGCCGCAGGTCCGCGCCTTCAATCTGCGTTGCGCCGGGCAGCGTTCCGCTGACTTCCATCACCGTCGCCCCTGCCTGCGCATGGAGGGCGAGGCGGTTCTTGCCGCCGGTCACCGTTTCATTGGGCGAAAGCAGACCGCCGCGCAGGGTGAAGGTCCGGTCGCGCATCGTCCCGTCACCGGAGAAGCGGATGTCGCTGGCGAAGCGGGTGTCCTGCGCCTTCACCGTCTCGAACCCGATGTCCGTCGAAAGCTGCATCCGCGGGTCGCGGTAGCGCAGCTTCGTGCCGGTCAGGATCGCGCGCTGGATCAGCGGCAGGTTGAGCGGCTCGCCCTTCTTGTTCGGATCGCCGAAGGTCCATGTGTTGCTCTTGCCGTCGCGTGACCATTCAAGATCGGTCGCGGCGTTCCGCAGTTCGAGCCAGCGCACCCGATATTTGTCACCGAAGAGGAGGCTGAGCGGGGCGATGCGGCTGTCGATCAGGTCGGCGCGGAAGAAGGCGGGACGGCTCGCCCAGGGCGTGTTGGCGATTGCCATCTGTTCGGCACGGAACTTGATGGTGATAGGGTTGAAGTAAAGCTGGAAATCGCCACCGACGCGGACAGGCCGTTCGAGGCGGCTGGTCAGGAACCGTTCGAACGGATGTTTGAGGAAACGCCCCTTGGTGATGAACAGGATCAGCCAGAGCGTGAAGATGATGCCGACGATCCAGAGCAGGATGCGGACCGGCAGGGGCAGCTTGCGCCAGCGTTCGCGCGCGCGATGCAGATGATGGCGGGCACCGCTGGGATGCGGCACCGGGGTCGCCGGACGGTCCGGCCGGAGGGGATCGGCATCGGCCATGGCGCTTCAACGCCGATCCCGCCTTTTGGGTCCGAATCGCTTGCCTTTCAGCGCATCGCCCTCTATGGGCCGCCCTTCGCGATATTCGGAAGGACCGCCCGGCTAACTAGGGCTGCCGTGGCTGTCCGTAATCGTCGCGCTGAAAAAGGAGACGAAAATGCCCAAGCTCAAGACCAAGAGCGGTGTGAAGAAGCGCTTCAAGTTCACCGCTTCCGGCAAGGTCAAGCATGGCGTCGCTGGCAAGCGTCACCGCCTGATCTCGCACAACGCGAAATACATCCGCCAGAACCGTGGCACCTCGGTCATGTCCGACGCCGACGTCGCTCATGTGCGCCTCTGGGCGCCCTATGGCCTGAAGTAAGGAGTAGGGACATATGGCACGCGTAAAACGTGGTACGACCACCAAGGCGAAGCATAAGAGGATTTTGGATCAGGCGAAGGGCTATTATGGCCGTCGCAAGAACACGATCCGTATCGCCCGCCAGGCCGTCGAAAAGGCCGGCCAGTACGCTTATCGCGACCGCAAGGTCAAGAAGCGGACCTTCCGCGGCCTCTGGATCCAGCGAATCAACGCCGGCGTCCGCGCCGAGGGCCTGACCTATTCGCAGTTCATGCACGGACTGAAGCTGGCCGGCGTCGACCTCGACCGCAAGGTTCTGGCCGACATCGCGATGCACGAAGGCGAGGCCTTCAGCGCCATCATCGCCCAGGCGAAGGCTGCGCTGCCCGCGGCTTAAGCTGATCGGCGCGAGAGCGAACAAAGGGCGCCGGGGCAGATGCCTTCGGCGCCTTTTTTGTTGCCTTTCCCCCTCTACCCCTTCGTCATTCCCGCGAAAGCGGGAACCCATCTCCGAGGGAGCCATGAAGCGCGAGATCAGCCCAACCGTCTATATCCTTGCAAGCCGGAAAAACGGGACGCTTTACACAGGCGTCAGTTCCGACCTCGTTAAGCGCCTATATGAGCACCGAAACGGCTTGATCGAGGGCTTCACCAGCGACTACGGCGTCAAACGCCTCGTCTGGTTTGAAACGCATGACGCGATGGACAGCGCGATATTGCGTGAAAAGCGGATCAAGAAATGGAACAGGCAATGGAAGATCGAGCTGATCGAAGCTGGCAATCCCGAACGGGACGATCTGGCTCTCAGCTTTGGATTCGAGCCCTTGCCCTCTACGCGGCGACCGATCGAAAGATCGGGAGATGGGTTCCCGCGTTCGCGGGAATGACGGGATTATGGATGAGAAAAAGATGACTGAAATTGCCAATCTGAAAGCCGGCCTGATCGCCGACATCGGCGCAGCCGATACGCTCGACGCGTTGGAAGCGCTTCGCGTGGGGGCCATGGGCAAGAATGGCGTGGTGACCGGCCTGCTCAAGACGCTCGGCCCGATGAGCCCGGAAGAGCGGCTGGAGAAAGGCCCGCCGATCCAGGATTTGCGGGAGAGCGTGACGGCGGCGCTCGGCGAGAGGAAGGCGGCGTTGGAACAGGCGGCGCTGGACGCCAAGCTCGCGGCCGAGACGATCGACATGACCCTGCCCGCCGATCTCGGTGCTCAGGGGTCGGTGCATCCGGTCAGCCAGGTGATGGACGAACTCGCCGAGATTTTCGCCGATCTCGGCTTTTCCGTCGCGACGGGGCCGGAGATCGAAGACGACTGGCATAATTTCACCGCGCTCAACATTCCCGAGACGCACCCGGCGCGGGCGATGCACGACACTTTCTACTTCCCCGAGGCGCAAAACGGGAAAAAGATGCTGCTGCGCACGCATACGTCGCCGGTGCAGATCCGCACGATGATGAACGGGGAGCCACCGATCCGGATCATCGCGCCGGGCCGGGTCTATCGTTCGGACAGCGATGCGACGCACACGCCGATGTTCCACCAGATCGAGGGTCTGGTGATCGACAAGGGCATCACGCTCGGCCATCTCAAATGGACGCTGGAGACGTTCCTCAAGGCTTTCTTCGAGCGTGACGACATCGTGCTGCGGCTGCGGCCGAGCTATTTCCCCTTTACCGAACCGTCGGTCGAGGTGGATGTGGGCTATACCCTCACCAGTGGCCAGCGGGTGATCGGCGGCGATGGCGACGCACCGGGCGGCGGCTGGCTGGAAGTGCTGGGCAGCGGCATGGTCAACCGGCGTGTGATCGAGGCGTGCGGGCTCGACCCGGATGAGTGGCAGGGCTTTGCCTTCGGCACCGGCGTCGACCGGCTGGCGATGCTGAAATATGGGATGAACGACTTGCGCGCTTTCTTCGACGGCGATCTGCGCTGGCTGAAACATTATGGCTTCATGGGCTTGGATGTGCCCACGCTGAGCGGAGGAGTGGGCGCATGAAGTTCACGCTGAGCTGGCTCAAGACGCATCTCGATACCGATGCCGACCTGCCGACTATCCTCAAAGGGCTGACGAATATCGGTCTTGAGGTCGAGGGCGTTGAGAACCCCGCCGACAAGCTCGCTCCCTTCCGTATTGCGAAGGTGCTGACGGCCGATCCGCATCCGCAGGCCGACAAGCTACAGGTGCTGACCGTGGATGCGGGGGATGGCCCGCTTCAGGTGGTCTGCGGCGCGCCCAACGCCCGCGCGGGCCTGGTGGGCGTGTTCGGGACCGAGGGCGCTGTCGTGCCGGTCAATGGCATGGTGCTCAAGAAAACCGCCATCCGCGGCGTCGAATCCAACGGCATGATGTGCTCGTTCCGCGAACTGGAGCTGGGCGAGGATCATGACGGGATCATCGAGCTCGCTGCCGATGCGCCGGTCGGACAGGTCTATGCGGCATGGGCGGGGCTGGACGATCCCGTCATCGACGTGTCGATCACCCCCAACCGACAGGATTGCATGGGCGTGCGCGGCATTGCGCGCGATCTGGCGGCAGCGGGCCTTGGCACGCTGAACGCGATCGTCGTGCCGTCGGTCCAGGCTGTCGGACCGGGACCCGATGTGCGGATCGAGGATACCGACGGCTGCCCCGCCTTCTTTGCGCGCACGGTCAAGGGCGTCAGCAACGGCGTCTCGCCCGAATGGATGGCGAAGCGGTTGAAGGCGATCGGGCAGAAGCCGATCAGCACCCTGGTCGACATCACCAACTATATCATGATCGACCTTGGCCGGCCGCTGCATGTCTATGACCTCGCCACGCTCAAAGGACCGCTGACTGCACGGCGGGGCAAGGCGGGCGAGCAGGTGCTGGCGCTGAACGGCAAGAGCTACGCCGTCGATGAGACAATGACGGTGATCGCCGATGAGGAAGCGGTGCACGACATTGGCGGCATCATGGGCGGCGAGCATTCCGGCGCGACCGAGGCGACCACCGACGTGCTGATCGAATGCGCCTATTTCACGCCGGAGCGGATCGCGGTCACGGGGCAGAAGCTCGCCTTGACCTCCGACGCGCGCGGGCGGTTCGAGCGCGGCGTGGACCCGGCGTTCCTGGACGACGGCCTGTCGATCGCCACCGATCTGGTGGTGAAGCTGTGCGGCGGGACGGCGAGCGAAGCGACGCGGGCAGGCTCGCCGCCGCTTGCGGCCCGCACCGTGACCTATGATCCCGCGCAATGCCTGACCCTGGCCGGCGTCAATGTGGCGGAGGAGGAACAGCGGCGGATCCTGGAGAGCCTGGGCTTTGGCGTGGAGGGCAATGCCGCCGCCTTCAGCTATGAGGACGGCATGCCGGTGACCACGCCGGCCAATTGGACGGTGACCGTGCCAAGCTGGCGGCGCGATGTCGACGGCTGGCCCGACATCGTCGAGGAGGTGGTGCGCATCGTCGGGCTGGATCAGGTGCCCTCCACCCCCCTGCCCCGCACTCCGGGCGTCGCAAAGCCGACCGCGACCGCCGAACAGCTGGTCGAGCGGCGCGTCCGTCGGACGGCGGCGGCGCGCGGACTGGCCGAGGCGATCAACTGGTCGTTCATTTCGGAAAAGGAAGCCGCGTCTGTCGGCGGCGGCGACTGGACGCTCGCCAACCCCATCTCCGAAGACCTGAAGGTCATGCGGCCCTCGCTGCTGCCCGGCCTCTTGTCGGCCACGCGGCGGAACATGGATCGCGGCGCGGCATCTGTGCGGCTGTTCGAGCTCGGCCGGCGCTATTTCGGTGACAAGGAACGGGCGACGGTCGGCTTCGTGCTGGCAGGCGAGAAGACGCCGCGCGGCTGGCAGACGGGCAAGGCACAGCTATTCTCCGCCTTTGATGCCAAGGGAGAGGTCATCGCGCTGCTCGCGGCGGCGGGAGCCCCCGTCGGCAATCTGCAAAGCTTCGGCGAGGCTTCGGCGGCCTACCATCCCGGTCAGTCGGGTACATTGCGGCTGGGACCGAAGGTCGTTCTGGCCGAGTTCGGCGTGCTGCATCCCTCGCTCGCGCGCCAGTTCGGTCTTGCCGGGACGGTCGTGGCGGGAGAAATCTTCCTCGACGCCATCCCGGCGAAACGCAAGAGCGGCTTCATGCGCGCGCCCTATGCGCCGCCCGCGCTGCAGGCGGTGAAGCGGGACTTCGCCTTCATCGTCGATCAGGCGGTCGAGGCCGACGCACTGGTGCGCGCGGTAAAGGGCGCGGACAAGAAGAACATCGTCGATGCGCGGCTGTTCGACGTCTTCGTCGGACCCGGCGTCGACGAAGGCAGGAAGAGCCTGGCCGTCGAAGTGACACTGCAGCCGGGCGAAAAGAGCTTCTCTCAGGAAGAACTCGACGCGATCAGCGCAAGCGTGGTGAAGGCGGCGGAAAAGCTGGGCGCTACTTTGCGGGGGTGACCCCCCACGCTCGAACCGAACGGAGGCAGGCTTGTCGGACGAACTTATCACCATCACGTCCGGCGGCCTCACCGCCAGCATCAACCCGCTCGGCGCCGAGCTTTGGTCGCTCAAGGACGCTGGCGGGCGCGAGCTCATGACAGATGCCGACCCGCGCTGGTGGACGGGGCACGCGCCGCTGCTCTTTCCCTTTGTCGGGCGGTCGCGGGGCGACGTCTATCGGCTGGGGGTGCATGAATTTTCCATGCCGCAGCACGGCTTCGCCCGGCGCCTGCCCTTCGCTCAGGTCGAGCATCACGCCGAAACCGTGACCTTTCGGCTGGAAGCGGACACGGCCACGCGGGCGCTCTACCCCTTTGACTTCCGGCTCGACATGCAGTTCGCCGTCGCAGGCGCCACGCTGATGATGACTGCCAAGGTCATGAACCGCGACGAGGCGGACATGCCTTTCGCCTTCGGCTATCATCCCGCCTTCGCCTGGCCCTTGCCCTTTGGCGGTACGGTAGAGGAGCATCGGGTGCTGTTCGAAAAGCCGGAGCCCGCCCCGATCCGCAAGGTGGGCAGAGAGCCGGGGCTGATCAGCCTTGAGAGCAGGCCGTCGCCGGTCGAGGGAAACAGACTGGCGCCGACTCATGCGATGTTCGAGGGCGATGCGCTGATATGGGATCAGCTGGAAAGCCATAGCCTGATCTGGGGCGTGCCGGGACGGACCCGGCTGAAGATCGACTTTCCCGACACGCCATGGCTGGGGCTGTGGCAGAAGCCGGGCGCGCCCTATCTGTGCGTCGAGCCATGGGCGGGAATGGCCGACCCGGTCGGCTTCGAAGGCGATGTGTGGGACAAGCCGGGCATCATGTGCCTGCTGCCGGGCGACGAACGGCGGTTCCGCATGAACGTGACGCTGTTGGAAAGCTGACCCCTCTATATTTTTTCGTCATTCCCGCGTAGGCGGGAATTCATCTCCAAACCTTTCCGCCTTCCGCATGTGCGGGAGATGGATCCCCGCCCACGCGGGGATGACGATGTGATGTGATCAGACTGCCCATGACCATACCCTCCCGCCGCACCTTCGCGATCATTTCCCACCCCGACGCGGGCAAGACCACCCTCACCGAAAAGCTGCTGCTGGAAGGCGGCGCCATCCATCTCGCCGGCGAGGTCAAGGCGCGCGGGGCGAACCGGCGCGCGCGGTCGGACTGGATGAAGATCGAACAGCAGCGCGGTATTTCCGTGACGTCGTCCGTCATGACGTTCGAACGCGACGGCATCACCTTCAACCTGCTCGACACGCCGGGCCACGAGGATTTTTCCGAAGATACCTATCGCACGCTGACGGCGGTGGACTCGGCGGTGATGGTGATCGACGCGGCCAAGGGTATCGAGCCGCAGACGCGCAAGCTGTTCGAGGTCTGCCGCCTGCGCAACGTGCCGATCATCACCTTCGTCAACAAGGTCGATCGCGAGGGCCGCGATGCCTTCGCCCTGCTGGACGAGGTGGCGGACGCGCTGGCGCTCGACGTGTGCCCGATGAGCTGGCCGGTCGGCATGGGGGCCGACTTTGAAGGCATTTACGACTTTGCCAGGAACCGCCTGCGCCAGCCCTCGGGCGCGAGCAAGGAGTTTGAGGGCAAGGAAGTGTTCGTCGAGGGTATCCAAGACGACGCGCTGGGCGAGCATATCTCCGATCGGGGTCTGGAAAAACTGCGGGAAGAGGCGGAGCTGGCGGTCGGCGGCTATGCCGAATTTGACCTCGCCGCATATCGGCACGGCGACCTGACGCCGGTTTATTTTGGATCGGCGCTCAAGCTCTTCGGCGTGACCGAGTTGATCGACGCGCTCGCCGCCCATGCGCCGCCGCCGCGCGCGCAGCCGGCCGAGCCTGCACCGGTCGAACCGGAAGATGGCGAAGTCACGGGCTTCATCTTCAAGGTGCAGGCCAATATGGACCCGCAGCATCGCGACCGCATTGCCTTCATGCGGCTTTGTTCGGGCAAGTTCCGGCGGGGCATGAAGCTGACGCCGTCGGGAAGCGGAAAGCCGATTGCGGTGCATTCTCCCATCCTCTTCTTCGCGCAGGATCGCGAGATTGCGGATGAGGCTTTCCCCGGCGACATCATCGGCATCCCCAATCATGGCACACTGCGCGTCGGCGACACGCTGAGCGAGAAGCCGGGCGTGCGATTTACCGGCCTGCCGAACTTCGCCCCGGAAATCCTGCGGCGCGTGGCGCTGAAGGACCCGACCAAGACGAAGCAGCTGCGCAAGGCGCTGGACGACCTTTCCGAAGAGGGCGTGATCCAGGTCTTCTATCCGGAGATCGGCAGCAACTGGATCGTCGGCGTGGTAGGCCAGTTGCAGCTGGACGTGCTGATTTCGCGGCTTGAGGCCGAATATAAGGTCGCGGCCGGGCTGGAGGCATCGCCCTTCGACACGGCCCGCTGGATTTCGGGCGACGAAGCCGCGATCAAGGACTTAGTCGCCTTCAACGGCGCCAACATGGCGAAGGATCGCGACGGCAATCTGGTGTTCATGGCGAAAAGCGCATGGGACATCGGCTACCAGCAGGAGCGGCATCCCAAGGTCAAGTTCAGCGCGACGAAAGAGCGGTAGCGCTTACGGGAGAGAGGACGATGGTCTGGGACCTGGGAGCTGCCCTGCTAAAGAAGGGAGAGTTCGAAACGGTCCGGCTGTTGATCCGCGACCCCGATGGGATAGGAGGCGGGCGGTGAACCCTGTCCTCTACAGCTTTCGACGCTGCCCCTATGCGATGCGTGCGCGCATGGCGCTGATTGCAAGCGGGCAGCGGGTGGAACTGCGTGAGGTCGTGCTCCGCGACAAACCCGAAGCGATGATCGCTGCCTCGCCGAAGGCTACGGTTCCGGTATTGGTCCTGCCGGAGGGCGGCGTGATCGACGAGAGCCTGGACATCATGCGCTGGGCGCTGGCGGGCCATGATCCGGAAGGCTGGCTTTCAGGCGACGACGCGGCGCTGATCACAAGCAATGATGGCCCGTTCAAACAGCATCTGGACCGCTATAAATATGCGACGCGCTACCGGTCCGACCCGCAGGCGCATCGCGCCGAGGCTGTGCGGATGCTGATGGATCTGGAAGTGCGGCTTAGTCGCAATATCTTCCTGTGTGGCGATCGCAGGATGCTGTCCGACATCGCCATCTTCCCCTTCGTTCGGCAGTTCGCCGCGACGGAGCCCGACTGGTTCGCCGGCCAGCCGCTTACGCGGGTGCGGGCCTGGCTCGATGGGCTGGTGCGATCGGCCCTGTTTTCCCGCGCGATGCTGCGGCTGCCGGCGTGGCGGGAAGGCGACACACCGGTCTATCTTTAGCCACGCCGCAGCAGGAAGACCGCATGTTCGGCGAACAGATTGGCGTTCGCATGCGTAGTTTCCTGGTCGCCCTTCAGGAACCACTGACCGTCGATTACCCAGCCGCGCTCCTTCACCAGCGCGCGGAAATCGTCGACCGTGACATGGTGGATGTTAAGCGTGTTATACCATGTGTCGGGCAGCAGGCGCGTCACCGGCATACGGCCGCCCCACATCAGCGACAGCCGGCCGCGCCAATGGGCGAAATTGGGGAAGGAGACGAACGCCTGCCGGCCGATGCGCAGCAGTTCCTCGACAACGCGATCCGGACGCCGCGTGGTCTGGAGCGTCTGGCTGAGGATCGCATAGTCGAAACTGGCGTCGGGATAGTAGGCAAGGTCGGTGTCGGCATCGCCCTGCACGACCGACAGACCCCGGCCGACGGCAGCAGCGACATTCTGCCCGTCGATCTCCAGGCCCCGCGCATCGACCTGCTTGTCGTCACGCAGCGCGGCCATCAGCGCGCCGTCGCCGCAACCCACGTCCAGCACCCGCGATCCGGGCGCCACAGTGCGGGCGATGAGCGCGAGGTCGGGACGCAGGCTCAAGCGCGACCGCCCTTCAGGAAGCCGTCGACCACCCGGTTCAGTTCCGGGCATTCCAGCAGGAAGGCGTCATGGCCGAAGGGGCTGGAAAGCTCGACGAAGCTCGCCTGCGCGCCGCTGGCGTTGAGCGCATGGACGATGACGCGCGATTCTGCGGTGGGATAGAGCCAGTCGGTATCGAAGCTGACGAGGCAGAAGCGCGCCTTCGACGCGGCAAAGGCGTTGGCAAGGCTGCCGCCATGATCCTCGGCAATGTCGTAATAATCCATGGCGCGGGTGATATAGAGGTAGGAGTTGGCGTCGAACCGCTCGACGAAGCTGAGCCCCTGATGGCGCAGATAGCTTTCCACCTGGAAATCGGCGTCGAAACCGAAGGTCTTGGCATCCCTGCCCTGCAAGCGCCGCCCGAATTTCTCCGTCAGGCCCGCTTCGGACAGATAGGTGATATGCGCAGCCATGCGCGCGACGGCGAGGCCTGCGCTCGGGATCTGGCCGTCGGCATAATAGTCGCCGCCCCGCCAGTTGGGATCGGCCATGATCGCCTGCCGGCCGACTTCATGAAAGGCAATATTCTGGGCGCTGTGGCGCGCGGTGGAGGCGATGACGATACAGCTTTCGACGCGCTCGGGATAAAGGGTCGGCCAGGTCAGCGCCTGCATTCCGCCCATCGACCCGCCGACGACGGCCTGCAGACGGTCCACGCCCAGATGGTCGAGCAGCATCGCCTGCGCGCGGACCATGTCGGCGATGGTGATGACAGGAAAGCGCATCGCGTGCGGCTCGCCAGTGGCGGGATCGAGACTGGCGGGGCCGCTGGAACCCATGCAGCTGCCGATCACGTTGGCGCAGATGATGAAATGGCGTGCGGGATCGATCGGCCTGCCTTC
Source organism: Sphingobium bisphenolivorans (assembly GCF_000412635.1). Taxonomy (GTDB): domain Bacteria; phylum Pseudomonadota; class Alphaproteobacteria; order Sphingomonadales; family Sphingomonadaceae; genus Sphingobium; species Sphingobium bisphenolivorans. The sequence continues at coordinate 26,175 of NZ_ASTG01000007.1, read as the reverse complement.
TCCCACCAGCCGCCACCACCAGCCGGGCTTGCCGGTTACGGGATGGTCGGACGCGACATATTGGTCGCCGGTCAGCGCGTGGCAGATGAGGATGGCGTTGGAACGATCCGCATCCATCCGCCCATAGGTTTCATAGGCGATATCGACGGGGCCGAGCGAGGCGCCGCTGTCGAGCCGCAAGGCACCCGCGAGGCGCGCCTGCCGCCGCAGGCCGAAACGTTGATCATCGGGAAAGGAGGCGCTGGCCATCATGATCGGGCTAGGACCGGTACCCGCCTCTGTCAATCGGCTCTCATGCGCTCTAGATGGCGGGTATGACAGAGACAGCCCGCATCCCGATCGTCGCCTTCGGCCCGCTCTATCCCTATCTTGACGAGGCATTGGCGCAGCGCTTCGTCGTTCATGCCGTGCCGGCGGACGCCGACCTGAATATGCTGCCGGACGAGGTGCGGCAGGCGCGGGCGCTGGTGTCCTTCGGATCGGTCGGCGCACCTGCCGCGATCATGGACGCCCTGCCCCGGCTTGAGCTGATCGCGCTGTTTTCCGTTGGCTATGACAAGGTCGATATCGACCATGCGCGGGCAAAGGGCATTCGCGTCACCAACACGCCCGATGTGCTGACCGACGACGTCGCCGATCTCGCGGTCGGGTTGCTCTATGCGACGGTCCGCAACATCGCGGCTAACGACCGGATGGTGCGCACAGGCGAATGGGCGAAGGGCGTGAAGCCCGCGCTCAGCGGGCGCGTCACGGGCAAGCGGATCGGGATTTTGGGGCTGGGCCGGATCGGCCGAGCCATCGCGCGGCGGCTGGAGCCGGTGGCCGGCGAGATCATCTACCATAGCCGGCGACCGGCGGACGACGGCACCGCTTATCGCTACATCGCCGATCCGCTCGACTTCGCGCGAGCGAGCGACGTGATTATCGTAGCCACATCCGGCGGGGCGGAAGCGCGGCATCTGGTCGGTGCGGCGATGCTGGACGCGCTGGGGCCAGGGGGCGTCCTCATCAACATCAGCCGGGGGAGCGTGATCGATGAAGAGGCAATGGTGGCGGCGCTTGCGGAGCGGCGGATCGCGGGCGCCGGGCTGGACGTGTTCGCGAACGAACCGCATGTCCCGCATGCCCTGCTGACGATGGATCATGTGGTGCTGCAACCGCATCAGGGCAGCGCGACCGTGCAGACGCGCAAGGCCATGGCCGATCTGGTCCTTGCCAATCTCGACGCCTGGTTCGCTGGCGAGCCGTTGGTGACGCCGGTGGTCTAGCGCTTTGCGCGCGGGAACGCTAAAGCGCCGGCCATGACCAAGCCTGCCCCCAAAGACTGGATACTCGGTATCTCCCCCTATGTGCCGGGCAAGTCGGCCGCCGATGACGGACGCCAGCTGGTGAAGCTGTCAGCCAATGAAAATCCGCTGGGTACCAGCGATGCGGCGCGCGCAGCATTGGTATCTGCGACAGCGGACCTTGCCACCTATCCGGACCCCGGCGCAGCCGCCATGCGGGAGGCGATCGCGCAGGCGCATGGGCTGGACCCGGCGCGCGTGATTTACGGCACGGGTTCTGACGAACTGCTGCATATCGCCGCCAGCGCCTATGCAGGGCCGGGGGATGAAATACTCTATGTCCGCTACGGCTTTTCCGTCTACGACATCGCGGCCCGGCGCGTGGGCGCCACGCCCGTCGTGGCGCCCGACCGCGACTATGCGACCGATGTCGATGCGCTGCTGGCCTGCGTGACGGAGAGGACCAAGGTCGTCTTCCTCGCTAATCCCAATAATCCCACCGGCACGATGACGCCGCGCGAGGAAATTGCGCGTCTCCATGCGGCCCTTCGCCCGGACATCTTGTTCGTGCTGGATCAAGCCTATGCCGAATATCTGGAAGCAGATGAGGATGATGGCGGCCTGGAACTGGCGAAGACCGCCGCCAATGTGCTGGTGACGCGGACCTTCTCGAAGATTTACGGGCTGGCGGCGGAGCGCATCGGCTGGGGCTATGCGAGCGCCGAGGTGATCGACGTGCTGCATCGCATTCGCGCGCCCTTCAACGTGACGACGGCCGGCCAGGCGGCGGCGATCGCGGCGGTGAAGGACCAGGCCTGGGTCGAGGCGAGCCGGACGCACAACCGGAAGTGGCGCGAATGGCTGGCGGGAGAAGTGGCTGCGCTGTCCAACCACGGATTGCGCGTCGTGCCGAGCAAGGCGAATTTCCTCCTCATCCTGTTCGACGGCAAGCTCGACGCCGAGACGGCGATGAAGGGACTGTGGGACGAGGGCTTTGCCACCCGCTGGCTGCCGGGGCAGGGTCTGCCCAACGGCCTGCGCATCACGATCGGCACCGAGGAACAGGTGCGCAAGGTGGCGGCGAAGCTGCGCGCGATGGCGGAAGTGGCCTGATGCTGCCCTTTTCCCGTGTCACGATCATTGGCCTCGGCCTGATTGGCGCCTCTCTTGCACGCGCCATCCGGGAGGCGATGCCGACCGTGCGGGTGACGGGGTACGACGCCGACCCGCGCGTCCGCGAAATCGCGCGCGCCATCGACCTGGCCGACGATGTGACGGACACTGCGGGCGCCAGCGTCACCGACGCCGATCTGGTCGTGCTGTGCGTGCCGGTCCGGGCGATGGGAGTCGTCGCGGCGGAGATTGCCGACGATCTTCCGGCTGAGGCGATCGTCAGCGACGTCGGGTCATGCAAGGCCGATGTGCTGGCACAGCTGAACGCCGCGCTGCCGGGACGGACGATCATCCCTGCGCATCCGGTCGCGGGAACGGAGAATAGCGGGCCGGAGGCGGGCTTCGCCTCCCTGTTCAGGGGGCGCTGGTGCATCGTGACGCCGCCCGCGGGTGCCGATCCGGCCGCGGTCGAGCGCGTGTCCGAACTGTGGCACCGCGTCGGCGCAGAGGTCGAGACGATGGACCCGCAGCATCATGATCTGGTGTTGGCGGTGACGAGCCATCTGCCGCACCTCATCGCCTATACCATCGTCGGCACCGCCAGCGATCTGGAGGATGTCACCCAGTCCGAGGTGATCAAATATTCGGCGGGCGGCTTTCGCGACTTCACGCGCATCGCCGCGTCCGATCCGACCATGTGGCGCGACGTCTTCCTGGCGAACAAGGAGGCAGTGCTGGAGATGCTTCAGCGCTTTTCGGAGGACCTGTCGGCTCTGCAGCGGGCCATCCGCTGGAATGACGGCGACACGCTGTTCAACCTGTTCACCCGGACGCGCGCAATCCGGCGGTCGATCATCGAGCAGGGACAAGACGATCCGAAGCCCGATTTCGGACGTTCACACTAAACCCACTTGTTCGACCCTCATCGGACGGGCGGATTCAGCGCATTGATCGCTGCATGAACCCGCGCTTCCGCCTCGTTCCGATCGAGCCCGGGCGGCACGATCTCCCCCACCTTGTAAGTAATGGTGCCCGCGCGTTTCAGGAACTTTCCGCGCGGCGACACATGGCCGCTGTCGATGGCGATGGGCACGACGGGCAGCTTCAGCAACGCATAGATCCCCGCGAAGCCGGAGCGCAGCGGCGGGCTCTCACCATGCGGAACCCGCGTCCCTTCTGGAAAGAGGCAGACCGGGCGGCCCTGCGCGGTCGTCGCGAGAGCCGCGCTGCGAAGGGCGCGCAGGGCACTGGCGCCGGCGCTGCGCTCGATCGGGATCAGCCCGTAGCGCCGGGCAATGCCGCCCCAGAGTGGAATGTCGAACAACTCGCGCTTGGCGGCGATGGCGGGGCGATGCAGCAGGCAGAGCAGGTCGATCGTCTCGAACATCGATTCATGCTTCAGGATATAAAGATAGGGACCCTGGGGAAGTTCGCCCTCAACCCGCACCTTCTGGCCCAGCAGCCAATTCACGCACCAGCGGTGGAAGCGGCTCCATCCCGTCGCCACCGCGGGAATGGAATGGGGCGCGACCAGATTGCTCGCCATCGCGGCGAGCACGAACAGCAGCGAGCCGACATAGAAGGCGAGCATGAAGGCGAAGGAACGGATGGCCGTGATCATGAAAAGCCGTCAGATGCCGATCAGCGCCGCGGCCCGGCGCAACAGATATTTGTTATATTCGCGCGCCAGCATGGTGAGGCTGGGGCGGCTCGGCACGGCGTCGTAGACGAGCGTCACCCGGCCGGGCAGAGCCTGCCGCAGTTCGAGCGCGGCGCGGCGCATATGCCAGTCGGTGGTGATGAGCCGTACCGCCTTATAATCTCGCCGCTCCAGCCAATGGGCGGTTTCGATGGCATTCGACCGTGTATCGATCGCTTCGCGCCCGAGCGTGATACAGCAGCGGAAAAGACGCTGCGGCGCATCATATTGCGCGGCCAGTTCGGCGGGGCGCACGGAGCGGTCGACGCCGGAGATCAGCATCCGCTTCGCCGCGCCCTCCTTGAGCAGGGCTAGGCCCCGGTCGATCCGCCCCGCGCCCCCCGTCAGCACGACGATCGCATCGGTCTGACGCCCATCGAGCGGCTGGGGCAGCAAAATTGCGAACCAGGCAAAACCCAGCATCCAGCCGAGCAGCGTCACCGCGACGAAGCGGATGATCATAACAGCCGCCCCAGCGATCGAAGCACGGTCCAGCGCGCGGCGACCGTCGCCAGCAGGACGCCGCCCACCGGCAGCACCGCCAGCAACGCCCAACTTGTCCAGGGAAGCTGCACCGTCGCCAGCAGTTCCGATCCGGTGGCGAGCAGGCGTGCGCCAAGCAGGGCCAGCACCAGCAGCGCCATGGCGAAACCAAGCGCTCCCCCCAGCAGGGCGTCAAGGCCGATGCGGCGCTGAAACAGGCGGGCGATCTGCACATCGGTGGCGCCCATCAGGTGCAGCACGTCGATGGTGCCGCGATGGCCATCATGCGCCGCGCGCGCCGCCAGCACCACCACCGCGCCAGTCGCCAGCGTCATCAGCAGGACGATGCCGGCTGCCAGCCAGCCGAGAGAGGACAACAGCCCGGCGACAGGTTGAAGGAAGGCGGCATGCGGCTCCAGCCTGAGCTTGGGCGAAAGCGTGGCAAGCTGCCGGCGCAGATGATCGATCTTTGCCTCCGCCTGCCCCGACGTCAGTTCGATGTCGATGAGCGCCGGGATCGGCAATTCCCCACTGGCGGCGTCCTGCCCCAACCAGGGACGGATCTGTTCGATCAATGCCGCCGGGTCGACGGGCTGGACCGCGCGTACATAGGGGATGCGGCGCAATCTTTCCGTCACGAGGGCAGCAAGGCGGGCGCGCTGCTCGCCATTCGCCTCGACGATCTGGACCGTGGCACGTCCGGCCAGGTCGTCGCCCATCGAGTGGACCGCTGCATTGAGGCCAAGGCCGGCAGCGGCGGACAGCACCGTCAGGAACATCATGATGGCAACGATCCACGGCATGGGACCTGCCACCCGCCCCTCCGGCAGCAGGCGATGGCGCGCAGCGGCGGCGGCGCGGCGATCGACACCCATGCGCATCAGCCGCTGACCTGCTGGCGCGGCGGGTAGCGCAGCGATCCGGTAGGATCGGACAGCCGGCCCCGGTCCAGCTTCATCATCTGGGCCGCCGAAACTTGCGCGATCAGCGGCAGGTCGTGGGTGGCGACGACGATCGTGGTGCCAAGGCGGTTGAGCGCCTCGAACAAAGTCATGAGGCGGCGGGCCATGTCGGCATCGACATTGCCTGTCGGCTCGTCCGCCACCAAGATTTCCGGGCGCCCGATCACGGCGCGGGCGATGGCGACGCGCTGCTGCTCTCCACCGGACAGGGTGGCGGGGCGCGCCTGCCCCCTGTCTCCTAGTCCCACCCAGTTCAGCATTTCAGTGACAGGCGCGTCGATCTCCGATTCCACCATCCCCGCCACGCGCAGCGGCAGCGCGATATTGTCGTAGGCGGAGAGGTGCGGGACGAGGCGGAAGTCCTGGAAGACGACACCGATGCGGCGGCGGAAGCCGGGCAGCCGTTTGCGCGGAAGCGTCACCACATCCTCGCCGAACAGGCGGATCACGCCGCGGCTGGGCCGCTGCGCCAGGTACAACAGCTTCAGCAGCGATGTCTTGCCCGCGCCCGACGCCCCGGTCAGGAAATAAAATCCGCCTGCGTGCAGCGAAAAGCTGATGTCGGACAGCGTCTCGCTGTCCAGACCATAGCGCAGGCCCACATTTTCGAACTGGACGATGGCCGACATCATCGAAAAATGCGCCCCGACGCTCCCTGCTTTCCCCGTCTGCCAGCCATGGCACATGGCGTGGGCGGCCGTAAAGCCCGCCCGGAGGTTCCGGCGAGTCGCCGCTTGTTACGCGGGCATGTTTGTTGCCGCTTGCCCTTGAGTCCAAGGCATGGCTATGAAGCAACATGATCCTGGTGTGTCCCAGCTGCGCTACGCGCTACATCGTGCCAGACAGTGCCGTCGGCCCGAACGGCCGTCAGGTCCGCTGCGCCGCCTGCAAACATAGCTGGTACCAGGAGCCGCCGACGCTCGCACCGAGGGAAGAGGCATTCGCCGGAGCGGGCGCGGATGCGCCCGTCGCGCCACCCGTGCCGCCCGCAGCCGAGCCCGAGCCGCTTGCCGCCCCTCCCGCCGCGTCGCAGCCCGTGGCCGATCCGGTGCCGGAAGTTGCTGCGGCTGCCGCAGACGCGCCGGTAGCGGAGGCCCCCCCGCACGAGGCGAAGCCGGACTATCGCTTCGACGATATCTACGGGCATCGTCATCGTGAGCGGGTCGCGCCACAGGAAGAACTGCCGCCGCAGCCGGTGAAGTTCCGCCGCAACAAGCTCAAGCTGTGGACCTATGCGGCGGCGAGCTTCTGCCTGTTGATCGCGGCGGCAGGCGGGGCGCTCTGGTATTTCGGCGCACCCAGCTGGGCCGTCAATCTCGGTTTGGTGGCGGAGGAAGGCGATCCCGACCTGCTCTTCTATCTCTCCAAACCCGCCGAGCGCCGCAAGCTGCCGACGGGCGAGGAATATTTCGCTTTCGGTGCGCGGATCGTGAACAGCGGCAAGCAGAATCTGCCCGTTCCCCCCGTCCTGGTGCAGCTTCGCGACCGGCAGAACCGGCTGGTGTTCAGCTGGACGACCAAGGCGGACCGCGCCAAGCTGAAACCCGGCGAGGAAGCCTCGATCAACGAGAGCCGGATCGACATTCCGAAGAATGCGGAAAATCTCTCGCTGACCTTCGTCCAGTAGGACTTCCAATCAAGTCCGTTCGGGCTGAGCATGTCGAAGCCCACGACTGAGCGAAGGCAAGTGCCTAGCTCCGCGCGGCTTGGCCCTTCGACAAGCGCAGATGGGCGGAGTGTAAAGGAAGGTCGCCGTTCAAGGATAGCTGACTGTCTTGGGCCGGCCTTGCGGGATTGGAATGAACTCCTGATCGTCGCCCGGGATCAACGGAAAGCGCATCGCTTCCCAATCGTCGCGCGCCTGCATCAGCCGGTCCTTCGTGGACGAGACGAAATTCCACCAGACATGGCGGGGGCTGGCAAAGGCCTCGCCGCCGCAGAGCATCACCCGACCGCCATCGACGCTCATCAGCGTGGCGCGAACGCCCGGGCGCAAGACGTAAAGGGTTTGCGGCTGAAGCGGACGCCCGTCGAGCGCGGCATCGCCACCCGACACATAGATGGCGCGCTCGTCCGCCTCTGCGTCGATCGGCACGGAGCCGCCGGGCAGAAGCTGGATGTCGGCATAGATCGTCTTGGCATAGGTGGTCGTGGGCGCCGTTTCCCCCCACAGCGTGCCCATGATGACCCGCGCTCGCGCCTGTCCGCAGTCGATGACCGGCAGGCCACCCTCGCTCACATGTTCGAAGGCCGGGTCGCGCTCCTCGTCCCTGTCAGGCAGCGCCAGCCAGGTCTGGATGGCGGACAATTTGGAGGGCTTGGCGCGATCCTCTTGCGGAGAACGTTCCGAATGAACGATCCCCTTGCCCGCCGTCATCAGGTTGACCGCGCCCGGCTCGATCAGTTGCTCGGTGCCGAGGGAATCGCGGTGAAGGAAACTGCCTTCGTACATATAGGTGACGGTGGCGAGATTGATGTGCGGATGCGGCCGCACGTCGATCCCCTTCCCCGCGTCGATCTGGGCAGGCCCCGCCTGGTCGAAGAAGATGAACGGTCCCACCATCGTCCGCTCCTTGGCGGGCAGGGAACGATGGACACGGAAATCGCCGAGATTGTGCGAGGTCGGCGTGATCGTCTGGATGATAGGGTCGGTCGGCTGGGTCATGCTGCGTCCGTTTCAGAGCTGGTCGAAGGGGGGAGGTGACGGGTCAGGCTTCGCCCGGTGCCCGTGCCTTGATGGCAAGGGCATGCACCTTCTCGCGCAGCAGGTCGGCGAGGGCCGCGTTCACCAGCCGCTGGCGGGCGACCCGGCTTTGCCCGGCAAATCGAGCGGCGACGATATCGACGGTGAAGTGGCTCTCGCCCGTGCCGTCATGGCCGGCATGCCCCCGATGCTTTTCGCTGTCGTTGATGACGGCAAGCTGGTCGGGGCTGAGGGCGGCGCGCAGGCGCGCCTCGATTTCGGTGGCGACAGGGCCTTTTGAAACGTCGGTCATGCCGCCTATATAGGCCTTTTGACCGCAAGTGCATCAGGGCAATCTTGGCTAGCGAATCCTTCTCGACCCGCCGCTTCAACCGTTTCCATGGACGCGTGGAGAGCGATCGCGCCTGCGCGGTCGACGGTTGCCTGGAGCCTGGCGAATTCCGCGCGCCGCCCCTGGAAGGGCAGCGGGCGCGGCAGGATGGCCCGGCGTGGCGCTGGCTCTGCCTTGACCACGTGCGCGAATTCAACCAGGGCTATAATTTCTTCACCGGCATGAGCCCGGACGAGATTGCCGCCGCCCAGCGCCCCTATGCGGGGTGGGAGCGGGAGACGCGCGCCTTTTCCTCCAACGCCGCCAGCCCGCCGCCGCGCTGGTCCGACTTTCAGGACCCGCTCGACGCGATCGGCGCCAAGTTCAAGGAGCGGGTAGCGAAGGCTCGTGCCGACAACCAGATGCGGCAGGACGGCAAGTTCCTTTCGAACGAGGATCGCAAGGCGCTGTCGGTGATGGGCCTCCCCATCGACGCCGACCGCAAGGCGCTGCGGCAACGTTACACGGAACTGCTGCGGCGCTACCATCCCGATCATAATGGCGGCGACCGCGCTCATGAACATGCGCTGCAGGGCGTGATCGAGGCCTATGGCCGGCTGCGCAGGGCGCCTGCCTTCGCCTGACCGGAGACTGCCACCATCCGACGGCCAAGCAGGCCAATTTGGCCGAATGGGCTGCTTGATCGTTATGCCCGCACGCCTCACTGTATCGACATGCTCCCTCCTCAAGGCTAGGGCATGGCCGACCCGATCGTTTCAAGAGACAAAAAGATGACCGACATCCCCAACGTCCAGCCCGATACCCGCGCCGAAACGCTGTTGGCCGCGCCCGACCGCGAGGTGGACGCGCGGGAGGTGTTCGGCGTCGATGTCGATCTGAAGATTCCTGCCTTCTCCGAAGCGGATGAGCGGGTGCCGGACCTGGATCCCGCCTATGTCTTCGATCCGGACACCACGCTCGCGATCCTGGCGGGCTTTGCGTACAACCGCCGCGTGATGGTGCAGGGTTATCACGGCACCGGCAAGTCGAGCCATATCGAGCAGGTCGCCGCGCGACTCCGCTGGCCGTGCATCCGCATCAACCTCGACGCGCATATCAGCCGCATCGACCTGGTCGGCCGCGACGCCATCGTGCTGAAGGACGGGCAGCAGGTGACGGAATTCCGCGAAGGCCTGCTTCCCTGGTCGCTGCAGCGGCCGGTGGCGCTGGTGTTCGACGAATATGACGCCGGCCGCCCGGACGTGATGTTCGTGATCCAGCGCGTGCTGGAGACGGACGGCAAGATGACGCTGCTCGACCAGAACCGGGTGATCCGCCCCAACCCCTGGTTCCGCCTGTTCGCGACTGCCAATACGGTGGGCCTGGGGGACACGACCGGCCTCTATCACGGCACGCAGCAGATCAACCAGGGCCAGATGGATCGCTGGAACCTGGTCGTCGCGCTCAACTATCTGCCCGCCGCGACGGAGGCACAGGTGGTGCTCGCCAAGTCGGGCGAATATGATCATGAAGGCGGCCGCAAGGAAGTCGAGAATATGATCAAGGTGGCGGAACTGACCCGCCAGGGCTTCATCAACGGCGACATCTCGACCGTCATGAGCCCGCGCACCGTGATCAGCTGGGCGCAGAATGCGCTCATCTTCAAGAATGTCGGCTTCGCCTTCCGCCTCTCCTTCCTCAACAAATGCGATGAGGCGGAGCGGGCCCTGGTCGCCGAATATTATCAGCGCGTGTTCGGCAAGGACCTGCCGGAAAGCGTCGCCCACCGGACGGCGTGACGCCATGATCGTCGTCGAACGAATCGACCCCGAGGGCGGGACCGCGCACCGGATCAGCATCCGGGGGCATGAGTTGATCGCGGACATGACCGCGCCCGACGGACATGATGCCGGGCCGGACCCGCATGATCTCTATGACTCGGCGCTGGGCGCGTGCAAGGCGATGACCATGCTCTGGTATGCGCAGCGCAACGGCATACCGGTGGAGGACATCCATGTCGGCGTCGTTCGCGACGCGAGCGAGGAGCGTACGGGCATCTATCGCCTGACGACCCGCATCGCGCTCGGAGGGCCGCTGACCGATGAACAACATGACCGGCTGATCGCGGTGGCGGCCAAATGCCCGGTGCACAAGCTGATGAGCGAGGTCGAGACGCAGATCGAGACAGTCGCGGTACCGCGCGTGGGCGAGGGCGAACGGCCGTGAGCGACAACGCCGCCCTGTTGCCGGAACTGGACCGGCTGCCGCTGGAGGGCGGCTTCAACCTGCGCGACTTCGGCGGCCACGGGACGGCGGACGGTCGCCGGGTCAGGCGCGGCATGCTGTACCGGTCGGGCACCATGGCATTGCTGACGGAGGCCGATGCCGCGCTTCTGCAGTCCCTGGGCATCCGGGCAATATGTGATTTCCGCCGCCCCAATGAGCGGACGGCCGAGCCGACACGCTGGCACGGCGCGGAAGTCGATTATTTTTGCCGCGACTATGTGGAAACCAGCGGAGTTCTGGGCGAAGTATTGAAAAGCGACGACGCGACGGCCGAGGATATGAGGCAGGCGATGATCGCGCTCTATCGCGCCATTCCGGTCGACCATGCCGCATCCTATCGTGCCATGTTCGCGCAGATTCTCGCGGGCCGCGTGCCCATTCTCATAAACTGCTCGGCGGGCAAGGACCGCACCGGCTTCGGCGCCGCGCTGATCCTGACGGCGCTGGGCGTGACGCGCGAAACCATCTTGCAGGATTATCTGCTGACTAATGTCCATGCCGATTGGAACTGGCTGTTGACGCAGCGCGACACGCGCATATCGCGCGCATGGCGGCGGCGGCCGGACATGTTGGAACCGCTGTTGAAGGTCGATCCGGCCTATCTGGACAGCCTGTTCGCGACGCTGGATAAAAGTCATGGCGGAATGGACGGCTATCTGACCGACGCGCTGGGCGTGGACGGCGCCGCGCGCGACGCCTTGCGAGGGGCCCTGCTGGACTGATGGCCGAACGGTCGCCCCTCGATAGCTTCAAGGATGTGCTGTCCGGCGCAGCGCGATCGATGGCGCGCGATTCGGAGGTGGAGGTCAGCTTCACCGCCGACACGCCGCATACGGCCGGCAAGGCGATCAAGGTGCCGACCCCGGCGCGCGCCTTGCCCGCCGATCAGGTGGCGCTCGCGCGCGGGTTCGCCGATGCCAGCGCCCTCAAGCTGCGCCACCATAATGCGCGCGTGCACGGCGCTTCGGCTCCGGCCGACGCGGTGGCGCGCGCGGTGTATGACGCGGTCGAGCAGGCCCGGGTGGAGGCGATCGGTTCGCGTGCCATGGCCGGGGTCCGGGCGAACCTCAACCATGCGCTCGACCTGCGGCTGAAGTCCGATCCCATCCGCCGCGCCCGCTCCGCCGACGAGGTGCCGCTTTCCACGGCGCTCGCGCTCAAGGTGCGCGAGCGGCTGACTGGACAAGCCGTGCCCAAGGAGGCCGCGCCCGGCCTGGCGATGATCGATCAGTGGCTGGAGGACAAGGCGGGTGCCGATCTCGACGCGCTTGGCCTCGCAATCGACGATCAGCGCGCGTTCCAGAAGCTGACGTCCGCCATGCTGGAGCATCTCCAGCTGATCGACACCGAAGTGCCGCCGCCCTCAGATGAGGAAGAGCCCCAAGAGCAGGGCGAGGAAGAGGAAGAGCAACAGGAAGACGGCGACTCCGGCGAGGACCAGCCGGGCGACAGCGACGCCTTGGCCGAAGCGCGCGCTGACGACAGGGGCGGCGACACTGAGGAAGGCGAAACCGAATATAGCGACGAGTTCGACGCCGACAGCGACGAAGGCGCCGACGACATGGGCGATGAGGGCATGATGCCGGTGCGCCCGAACCGCCCGATAGGCGACCTGCCGCCCGGCTTCGACTATAAGCCCTATACGCTGCTGCATGACGAGATCGTGACGGCGGAGGACCTGTGCGACGAGGATGAGCTGCTGCGCCTGCGCGGCTTCCTCGACCAGCAGCTCGTGAGCCTGCAGGGTGCCGTCACCAAGCTCGCCAATCGGCTGCAACGGCGGCTGATGGCGCAGCAGTCGCGCAGCTGGGACTTCGACCAGGAGGAAGGGCTGCTCGATGCGGCGCGGCTGGCTCGGATCGTCATCGATCCGACGCGCTCGCTCTCCTACAAGATCGAGCGGGACGCCGAGTTCCGCGACACCGTCGTCACGCTGCTGATCGATAATAGCGGCTCGATGCGCGGGCGGCCGATCTCCATCGCCGCGATCAGCGCCGACATCATGGCCCGCACGCTGGAGCGCTGCGGCGTGAAGACCGAGATTTTGGGCTTCACCACGCGCGCTTGGAAAGGCGGGCAGAGCCGCGAGGACTGGCTGGCCGCTGGCCGTCCGCCAATGCCGGGGCGTTTGAACGACCTGCGCCACATCATATACAAGAAGGCCGACGAACCCTGGCGGCGGGCGCGCAAGAACCTGGGTCTCATGATGCGCGAGGGGCTGCTCAAGGAGAATATCGACGGCGAAGCGCTGCTCTGGGCGCACCAGCGCCTGATCGCGCGCAATGAGGAACGCCGCATCCTGATGGTCATTTCCGACGGCGCGCCGGTCGACGACAGCACCCTGTCGGTGAACAGCGGCACCTATCTGGAGCGGCATCTGCGGCAGGTGATCGACTGGATCGAGAATCGTTCGCCCGTGCAGCTGGTCGCGATCGGCATCGGCCATGACGTCACCCGCTATTATCGCCGGGCCGTTACCATCATGGACGCCGAGCAGCTCGGCGGCACGATGGTCGAGCAATTGGCCGGACTGTTCGACGAGGATTAGCAGCGAGCCGGTTGCGGGCTTCGCGCGATGTCGAAGCCCGGACCTTCCCTTGAAAAGAAGTATGGCACATTCGACCTTGTGTGAAGCGCGAACCGGCGTTTTGACGAGGAGAGTGCAATGAGTGTCGCCTTTCGCCGCGAGAGCGACGAGGAGCATCTGGAGCCGACCTTCGAGATTCCGATCCCGCCTGGTCCCAACTGGGTGACGGCGCGGGGATTGCGCCTGACGCGGGAAAAGGTGGAGGCGCTGGAGGCGGTCGATGCCGAAGCCATGGCCGAGGATGAAGCTAAGAAGCTGAAGCGCGAGTTGCGCTACTGGCGCACGCGCCTTGCCACCGCGCAGGTGCAGCCGGTGCCGGATGGCGATGCAGTCGCCTTCGGCAGCCGCGTGACCTACCGGCTGAACGGCAAGGAGAAGCGAATCGCGATCGTCGGCGATGACGAAGCCGATCCGACGGAAGGGCACATCGCCTTTACCGCGCCGCTTGCTCGCGCGATGATGGATGCCGAGGAAGGCGAGACGGTGGACTTCGGCGGCAAGGCCGAGGCTATCACGATCGTCGCGATCACACCCATCCAGGGAGAATAAGCCGGCATCTTGACGCGCCCTGTTCCTCCTCGGAGGCCCATGGACCGCTCCAAAAAAAAGCCCTCCAGTCCGGGCTGGAGGGCTTCGCTATGGCTCAACCGTTCCGCCCTGCCTCGAACAGGAACCAGGCGCGTTCCTCTGCCTCATCGGTCCAGTCGTCGATAATGCCCTCAGTCGCGTTGTCGCCCGCTTCGGTAGCCGCGCTCTTTGCGGCGCGGAGCGCCTCGACAAGGCGCAGATTATCCTCACGCAACTCATTCAGCATGTCCGCCGGACCGACATAATCGGCGTCATTGTCGCGGATCGTCTGGTGTCGGCCGATGTCGCCGATCGAACGAAGCGTGGTGTTGCCGGTCTTGCGCACCCGCTCGGCGATCGCGTCGGTGGTGGCCAAAATCTGCGTGGCCTGCTCATCGAACATCAGGTGGTAGTCGCGGAAATGGGGACCGGACACGTGCCAGTGGAAATTCTTGGTCTTGAAATAAAGCGCAAAGCTGTCCGCGAGCACGCCGTTCAACGCGTCCGCCACTGATTTAGCCGCATTGCTGCGCAGGTCCGTCGGGGTGTTCAGGTCGGGGGCCGTCATGGTCTGCTCCTGGGAGAGGAATGGTTTCGCTGATATAATGGTCGGCTGGAGGGAAGGTGCCAAGATCTCCGGCAAATTTCCCGCCGAAATAGTTGCTCACTCTGATGCAGGCCGTCGATCAGGCGAGGTGCAACGCGGACACGCCCGTCAGGAGCGCCGCGAGCAGGATCAGCGCCCCGCCAGCGTAGCGGAGGCCACGCAACGGCAGTTGGAACATGCGCTCGCGCAGCAGGATGACGGGCAGCGATGCGGCGATGATTCCGATGGCTCCCCCGCTCGCCGCCAGCAGCGGGTCGGCGGTGCGGACGGTCAGCCCCAGGATCAGGAACTGCGCGCCCTCGCCAAAGCCGAGGATGAACAAGCCGAGCGCGCTGGTGAGGAAAGGGCCGAGGCGCCAGTCGGTGAGCGGATCGGGCGTCCTCACCGGCCAGCACATGCCCGCCCCCAGAAACAGCAGCGCCAATGCGAGGAACAGAAGCCGCGCGTCCGATCCCAGCATCGACGCCAGCAAGGAACCGGCAGCAGCGCCGATCGCCGCATTCGCCATGGCGGCAACGGCCAGACCCGCGATAACCGCGCCGTTGCGATCAAATCGTGTGGAGAGCGCCAGGGCCAGCCTCTGCCCCTTATCCCCCATCTCTCCGGCCAGGCAGCCGAGCAGCGCGATCAGCAATGCGTCCATCGGCAGCCCGGCAGATGTTCAGAGCGTCACGCCAGGAGCGGCGGCCGGCGTTGGCTTGATCGCGACGGGCATGGCGGCGACCTGCGCCTCCGCGATTTCCACCGTGATCGCCTCTCGCATCAGGTCGAGATAGGATAGGACGAGGGGACCGGCGCCCTGCAGCGAGAGCGTCGACTGCAATGTCCCGGCGAGCCCTTCGACGCTGTCGATGTGGAAGGCGCGGGCGACATGGCGGATCTGGTCGATCTGATCGCGCAGGCGCGGCACCGAAACATTCCCTTGCTGCCCGGCAATGGCATCGACCCTGCCCAGCAGATCGGCAAGAATGGCCAATATCGGATCATGTCGCATGGAGAAGTCTCCCCCCGTCCTGTAGCTCCGACTCCCATCATGGCGCGAAGCTGGTTAAGGCCGCGTAAAGTCTAGCATGCGCCCGTCGTTCCGGCCATGAGCCTTGACACGGTCCCGAATCTACCCCATGGGGCGCTGCTGAAACGGGGCGGTCCCTCTCCTAGGAATGGGGCCGCTTTTCCTTTTGACGATATTCACGACCAGGAACCAGGGCCATGGCCAAGCCAGCAACTGTCAAGATTCGCCTCGTCAGCTCGGCTGACACCGGCTTCTTCTATGTTACCAAGAAGAATCCGCGCACCAAGACCGAGAAGCTGAGCTTCCGCAAATATGACCCGGTCGTGCGCAAGCATGTCGAGTTCAAGGAAGCCAAGATCAAGTGATGCGCGGGCGGCGCTCGCCGCCTGATGATCGCTGAGGTCCGGGCATCTGTCCACAGGAAAAGGCCCGTCCCTATGAGGGAACGGGCCTTTCCTTGTTACCGTTGAAGGCGCCCCGCGTCGGGAGAGCGCCTTGACCCGATCAGTTGCCGACCGGCTGGCCGTCGGTGCGGCGCACGACGATGGTCGAGGAGCGCGGCTGCTGCCCCGACACCGGCCAGTTGCCCGTCGGATGCTGAATGTTGATGAAGAAGGATTTGAGGTCCGGCGTATAGGCGATGCCGGTGATCTCGCAGCCCGTCGGCCCGACGAGGAAGCGCTTGGACGTTTTGCTCGTCTGGTCGACATGGTACATGGAATTGTTACCAAACGCCTGGGTCATGTTGACCGCCGCACCGTTCAGCGTTCCCGCATTGCCAGTGAGATTATGGTCGGTCTGAACCCAGAGCCGACCCTGCGGATCGATGCGCAGGCCGTCGGGGCTGGAGAAATGATCGCCGTTGATGTTGCCCTTGAGGTTGGCTTCGACAAGGCTGGGATTGCCCGCCAGCAGGAAAACCTCCCAGGTAAAGGCAATCGCAAGCGGCGAGTCGCCATTCTCGCGGAACTTCAGGATGTGGCCGTGCAGGTTGGTGGTGCGCGGGTTGGGATTGTCGGTGACGCGGCGACCGCTGTTGTTGGTGAGCGTCACGAAGATCGCCTGCTTGTTCGGCGCGACCGTGATCCATTCCGGACGGTCCATCAGCGTGCCCCCGGCCACGCGCGCGGCCGAGGCGGCGTTGATCAGCACATCGGCGGTGCTGTTGAAATTGACCGTGGTCGGCGTCGGCGGCGTCGTGGATTGGCTGACATTGCCGGGGTCCAGAGCACCCGCAACCAGACCGTTCTGGCCCTGCACCAGCGCGCGCCACTCACCCGTGCCATCGGCGTTGAACCGCGCCACATACAAGGTGCCATAGTCGAGCAGGTCGGTGTTGGACGCGCGGTTGCTGCTGCTGTACGCGCGGTCCGGCACGAACTTGTAGATGCAGCCGGGCGTTGAATCGTCGCCCATATAGAAGGCGACGCGATTGTTGCCGTCGTTGAGATAGGCGGTATTTTCGTGACTGAAGCGGCCCATCGCGGTCCGCTTGGTCGGCGCGGCCAGTTCCAGATAGGGGTCGATCTCGACCACCCAGCCATAATTGTTGTTGGGCTGCGTCGGGTCGAGATAATTGTTCGTCGTCTCTTCGCAGGTGAGGTATGTGCCCCAGGGGGTCCGGCCCGACGAGCAATTGTTCAACGTGCCCCGGATGGTCGAGGACAGCAGGCCCGCGGCAGGTCCGCCCGCGCGGTAATCGGTATTTCCCGTGTAGCGCTTGTTGTAGCGGGAGCCCGCCTTCACCGCGAACTTGCCGTCCGTGCCCTTCGCGACCTCGACCACGGAAACGCCGACGGCGGACAGGGCGATCGCCTTTTGGTCGGCCGCTGCGGTAGCGGCGGTATAGGTGCCGCTGGCGAAGAGGATGTTATAGTCCGGCAGTTCATGGTTGATCGCCAGCAGGCCGCCGCCGTTGGGATCGACGCCCGACAGCTCGAAAAACTCCATGCCGTCATGATTGCCGCCGGCCCAGAGGTTGGTCTGGCTGGCGCTGCTCGGAAAGCTGCCGGGCGCATAAGCGGTGCCGGTTTCGACCGAATCGCCGGCCTTCAGCAGCACATCGACCGTATAGCCATTGGGCACGGTGACCGTGTCGTTGGTGTTGATCGCGACCGACGCGAAGTTGATCGCATAGCTGGCAGCCGGCGTGGGGGTCGGCGTCGGAGAAGGGGTGGGGGTCGGAGACGCACTGTCATCATCGTCGCCGCAAGCGCCCAACGCGCCCAGCATCGGCAGCATCGACAGGCCGAGCAGGCCGTTCTTCAGGATCGAGCGGCGTCCCGGATTGGCGGCGACGATCGCCTCCAGGCAGTTTTCGTCGGACGTGATCTTCGGTTGGGCGTCGCGATAGGGCGCGCGCGCCTCGTCGGTCAGGTGAGACATTCTAGGATACCCCTGTGTGCTAACCGGGCTGTCGGCGGAACGCCGCGCCCTTGGCGAGCGGACATGGCAGAGCCGGATGACGGAGACGCTTCGCTGTGGCGACAAGGTGATGAAAGCCGGATGACAGGCCCGTGACAATCATGGCGGCCCGGTTACAGCAGCGCGTTCACCTGCTCGACGAAGCGCAGCACGGATATCGGCTTCGACACATAGGCCTGCGCGCCTGCGCTGCGGATACGCTCCTCATCGCCATGGCCGGCATAGGCGGTCACCGCCATGATCGGGATGGCGGACAGTTCCGCATCGCGCTTCAAGGAAATGATAAGGTCGAGGCCGCTGATATGCGGCAGATGAATGTCGGTAATCACCAGATCGGGGCGGAAGGCCCGCGCCTGCGCAACCAGATCGCGTCCGTCGCGCAGCGGCAACACCTCATGCCCGTGCGCGCGCAGCAGGTCGCAAAAAAGTTTGAGGTTGAGTTCGTTGTCCTCGACAACGAGCACGCGCTTTGCCACCAGTCACCCGCAATCAAGAAATGCGCAATGTAGAGCGCGCCACCTAATTCTGCCCCCTGCCGAGATCAACCATGCGCCCCGACATTTCCGATGGCAAGCAGCATAGCCCAAGCGCGGCCCAAGAACCATCCACCCTGGCCTTGCTGGCGCTGGGCTGGCTGCTGGCGGACGAGCGGCGTGCCGACCGCCTGCTGGGGCTGACAGGCCTTGACGCCGACGCTTTGCGGACGGGCCTCGGCGACCCGGCCATTCTGGCGGCGGTGCTGGGTTTCCTGGCCGATCATGAGCCTGATCTCATCGATTGCGCGCAGAGCATCGACAGCAGCCCCGAAGCCCTGATCGCCGCCAAGGAGAGCCTTAGCCGATGAGCCGCCCGCTGATCATCACCGACTGCGACGAAGTCTTGCTCCACATGGTCGTGCCCTTCCGGGAGTGGCTCGACGAAACGCACGATGTGCATTTCGACATGCAGGAGCGGGGTTTTGCCGAAGCGCTGCGCCACAAGGACAGCGGTGAGCCGCTGGAACGGGCGCTGGTCTGGGAGTTGCTGACCGCCTTCTTCGATACGCAAATGCCCCGGCAGCAGCCGATCACCGGCGCGATCGCGGCGATGGAACGGCTGAGCCGCGAGGCCGATATCGTCGTGCTGACCAATATCGGCAAGCGCCATCATCAGCTTCGCGTCGATCAGCTGGCGGCGCATGGCCTGACCTTCCCCGTCCACTGGAACCAAGGCGGCAAGGGCGCACCGCTAGCCGCCATCGTCGAAGCGCGGCGCCCCTCCGTCGCGTTGTTCATCGACGATCTGGCCGAACATCATGCCTCCGTCGCGCGGCATGCCCCGGCCGTCTGGCGCCTGCACATGGTGGGCGAGCCCGAGATTGCGGGGACGGTTCCCGCAGCCCCGCTCGCCCATCGCCGCATCGACGATTGGTCAAGCGCCGAGACATGGATCATGGAGCGCCTGGCCGAAGGGCCTGCTTCCGACACCACACCGACCATCAATGGAGTAAGCGCATGAGCATCGAAGCCCGTCTGGCCGAACTGGGCATCGCCCTTCCGGAAGCCGCCGCGCCCGTGGCAGCCTATGTGGCAGCTGTCGAAGCCAATGGATTGCTGCATATTTCCGGGCAGATCTCGCTGTCGGACGGCCAGTTGATGACCGGCCGGCTGGGGGAGGATCGTGACCTCGACTATGGCGTCAAGGCGGCGCGTGCCTGCGGGCTCAACCTCATCGCGCAGATGAAGGCGGCCCTCGGCACCCTGGATCGGGTGGAGCGGATCGTGAAGCTCGGCGCCTTCATCAGCAGCACACCCGGCTTCACCGACCAACCGAAGGTCGCGAACGGCGCATCGGAACTGATGGTCGAAGTCTTTGGCGACGCAGGCAAGCATGCCCGCAGCGCTGTCGGCGTGCCCGTGCTGCCGCTGGGCGCGGTGGTCGAGATCGACGCGGTCGTTCTTGTCCGGGCGGCGGCCTGATCGCGCAAGCTGGCTGACCGCCCGGCCCTATGCCCATCGCGGGCTGCATGGGGCGGGCGTCAGCGAAAATGGCATGGCGGCGTTCGAGGCCGCCATCGCCCGCGGGTTCGGCATCGAATGCGACGTGCGGCTGAGCCGGGACGGCGTGCCCATCATCTTCCATGATGCGGTGCTCACCCGCCTGACGAGATCGGCCGGGGCCGTAGCGAATTATGAAGCTGCCGCTATCGCCGGCATGAGCCTGCCCGACGGGTCCGCGCCGCCCATGCTCGACCATCTGCTTCAGCGATGCGCCGGCACGGTTCCGCTGCTCATCGAGATCAAGGCAGACGACCGCCATGTCGCGCGCGTCTGCGCCGCCGTGGCCGCCGATCTGGCGCGGCACCCTGCCGCTCAAGCGGCGATCATGTCCTTCAACCCCATGGCCGTGCGGTGGTTCAGGCGCCAGTATCCCGACAGAATGCGCGGCCTGGTGGTGGCGGAGCGGCATGGCCGGGGCTGGAGAGGCCGGCTGAAGCGGGCTCTTGCACTTTGGCTCGCCAGACCCGATTTCATCGCCTGTGATATTGCCGGCCTGCCCTCTTCCCTTGCCACTCGCCTGCGCGCCAGGGGCGTGCCGGTGCTGACCTGGACAGTGCGCACGGCCGAAGAGCGCGCCCGCGCCGCGCGCCACGCCGACCAGATCATCTTCGAGCAGCCGCATGACTGAATGGGTCGCGCGCGTGGAACAGGGAGTCGCGGCTTTGCCGCAGGATCAGTGGGATGCCTGCGCGGGGGACGCCAACCCTTTCGTCAGCTGGGCCTTCCTCGCCGCGCTGGAGGAGTCGGGCAGCGTCGGAGGCAGGAGCGGATGGCAGCCCCTGCCGCTGCTGATCGATGGACCGGACGGCCGCATCGCCGCCGCCGCGCCGCTCTACGCCAAGACGCACAGCCAGGGCGAATATGTCTTCGACCATGGCTGGGCCGATGCCTGGGAACGGGCGGGCGGGCGCTATTATCCCAAGATCCAGCTTGCCTCCCCCTTCTCCCCGGTGCCCGGCCCGCGCCTGCTGCTGAGAGACGAGGCCTTCGCCCCTGCGCTGGTCGCCGGTATCGAGACGCTGGTCGAGCGCAATAACCTGTCGTCAGCGCATGCAACCTTCATCGCGTCCGATCAGGTAGCCCTGTTCGAAGCAGCCGGCTGGCTGATCCGCGAGGACAGCCAGTTTCACTGGAGCAATCGCGGCTATCGCAACTTCGGCGACTTCCTCGCCGACCTGTCGAGCGCCAAGCGCAAGAATATCCGCAAGGAACGGGAGCGGGCGGTCGCGGGGCTGGAGATCGTGCACCTGACCGGGCCCGCGCTCACGGAAGCGCATTGGGACGCTTTCTGGACCTTCTACCAGGACACGGGAGCGCGCAAATGGGGGCGCCCCTATCTGACCCGCGCCTTCTTCTCGATCCTTGGGCAGACGATGGCGGACCGGCTGCTGCTGGTGCTGGCCATGCGCAATGGCAGGCCGATCGCCGGAGCGCTCAACCTGATCGGCGCCGACACCCTCTATGGCCGCTACTGGGGCTGCACAGAGGATGTGCCGCACCTCCATTTCGAACTATGCTATTATCAGGCGATCGACATCGCCATCGCGCGCGGCCTGAAGCATGTCGAAGCCGGGGCGCAGGGCGGACACAAGCTGGCGCGCGGATATGTCCCTCAGCCGACCTATTCCGCCCACTTCATACCCAATGCGAGTTTCCGCAGGGCCGTCGCCGACTTTTTGGAAGCTGAGCGACAGGGCGTCCAGCAGGACCGCCTCTGGCTGGCAAAACGCACGCCCTTCCGCAAGGATGACGCGGCCTCGGCTTAGGCAGTGCCCAAAGGCGCGCTGGCGATCCACGCCCGCGCCTGGCGCTGTGCCTCTGCGATCTCGCGCGCGGTCATTTCTCCTGCGATTTCAGCACGCATCGCCTGGCCTTCCGCATTGCCCTTGAGCGCGGCCAGGTTGAACCATTTATGCGCTTCGACAAGATCGATTGAAACCCCGCCCGTGCCGCAGCTATAGGCGACGCCCAGTTCGAAACATTCTTCCGCCGATTGCCAGGCAGCCTCCGGAAGGCGGCTCTCCATCAGAAATCGAGCGCTTGTCAGACTGTTAGCCACTACCGAATCCCCCTGTGGATTTCGACATATTGGTTTTCGACAGGCGCCAGGGTGCACATGTAGCGGATAAAAAATGGTTAACGCGCCATAAGGGATGTTTTCACTTCCCTCCCGTCGTCGCCCCGATGAAGGAAAGCCGAAAAATCAGGCGCAGGGGTGGCGCTGGGGGTTCATAGACCCCATAGGGCTGCGATGACCGACCGCCTGCCCAGGAAAGACATTTCGTTCCGCGAATTCGTACTACTCTGCGCCTGCCTGATGGCCATGAACGCGCTGTCGATCGATCCCATGCTGCCTGCCTTGCCGGACATCGGGCGGGACCTGCATGTTCCCAATGCCAATGATCGCCAGCTGATCATCAGCGTCTACTTCCTTGGCCTTGGCGTCGGATCGCTGCTGTTCGGCATGCTGTCCGACCGATTCGGCCGCAAGCGCGTGATGGGCGGCGCAATGGCGCTGTTCATCCTCTCATCCATCGCCTGCGCGGGCGCGCAGAACTTTTCTATGCTGCTGATCGGCCGCGCCTGCGCGGGCTTTTTCGCGGGATCGAGCCGTGTCATCACCGTCAGCGTGATCCGCGATCGGTTCAGGGGCGACGCCATGGCGCGCGTCATGTCCCTGATCTTCGCCGTCTTCCTGCTGATCCCGGTGATGGCGCCCAGCTTCGGGCAGGCAATCCTGTGGATCGCGCCATGGCGCTGGATCTTCTGGATTCTTTCGATCCTCACCGTGTTCATCCTGCTGTGGATGCTGCTGCGCCTGCCCGAAACATTGCAGCCTGAAAATCGAATGCGGGTCGATGCTACCTCGCTGATGCGGACGGTCAGCACGATCGTCAGGACGCGCAGCACCATCGGCTATATGCTCGCCAGCGGCGTGATCATGGGCGCCCTGGTGGGCTTCATCCTGTCGGTGCAGCAGATCTTCTTCGATGTGTTCGACGCGCGAAAAATCTTTCCCTTCGCCTTCGCCGTAATTGCCGGCAGCATGGGCGTGGGCAGCCTGCTCAACAGCCGGTTGGTGTCCCGCTTCGGTGCACGGCGGCTCAGCCAGAGCGCCCTTATCGGCATGGTTCTTGTGAACCTGCTCCACCTCGCCGTGATCCTGACCGGTCGCGAGACGCTGGTAAGCTTCATCGCCTTTCAGGCGGCGACGATGCTGATGCTGGCCTTCACCGCCTCCAATTTCAGCTCCATCTCCATGGAGCCATTTGCCAGGGGCGCCGGTATCGCCTCATCCTTTCAGGCGTTTCTGACCACGGCCGTGTCCAGCGCGCTCGGTACGCTTGTCGGCCGCGCCTTCGACAACAGCACGCTGCCGCTAGCGCTGGGCGTGATCGTCTTCGGAACCATATCCCTGCTGATCGTCGCCTGGGCCGAAGAGGGCAAGCTTTTCACACGCCCCCGCCACGATGCATTGCGGGATCATCCCACCGAGCCGATCCATTGAAGGCGGGGCTGATACCCCGCCTTGTCCTTCAGGCGTCCTGACCGCCGGGTGTCGGCGCGCCGGGCATCGGCGGCACCGGCTGCGGCGGAATGCCGCTATCCTGCTCATGGGCTTCCACGATGCCGCGGCCAACATGACTCTTGTGATAGCCGTAGAGGAAGTAGAGCACGAGGCCGAGCCCGCCCCACACCGGCAGCACCATCTGCGCATCGACCGGCAGGTTGAAGAACAGGAACACGCATCCGACGGTCGCCAGCGGCGCCACCACCCATACCAGCGGCGTGCGGAACGGCCGCTGCCGGTTCGGTTCCTTCACTCGCAGCACGAGCACGGCGATCGACACCATGAAAAAGGCGAACAGCGTGCCCGAATTGGAGATGTCGGCAAGCTGCCCCACCGGCAGCAGCGCTGCGGCGATCGCCACGAAAATGCCGGTGACGATGGTGACGACATGCGGGGTCTTGAAACGGGGATGGATGCTCGACAGTTTCTCCGGCAGCAGGCCGTCGCGCGCCATGACGAAGAAGATGCGCGTCTGACCGAACATCATCATCAGGATGACGGACGGCAGGGCAAGGTTGGCGGCAAGGCCCAGAGCGTTGCCCACCGTTGTCCAGTTGATCGCGCGCAGCACATGAGCCAACGCTTCGTTGGAACAGACCAGGTCCTGCGCATGAGCGGCCGTCGCGCAGGTTGCGGCAAAGCCTTGCGATCCCGGCGCTACGACCGCGCCATCCGGACCCAGCACCGGCTGAGCGCCCATGGCGCCCACCGCGCCGGCGGCGACCAACAGATAAAAAATCGTGCACAGGGCAAGGCTGCCGATCAGACCGATGGGGACATTGCGCTGCGGATTCTTCGTCTCCTCGGCAGCGGTCGAAACCGCGTCGAAGCCGACGTAGGCGAAGAAGATAGAAGCGGCTGCGCCGACGATCCCCATGCCGCTGGTCCCTTCCGGGCCGAACCAGCCATTGGGCGCGAAGGGCGAAAAATTGCCGGTATCGAGGACGGGCAGCGTCAGTGCGACGAAGGCGGTCAGCGCGGCCACCTTGATCGCCACCAGCACGGCGTTCACCCGTGCGCTTTCGGTCGTGCCGATCACGAGCAGCGCGGTAACGGCGAGGGCGACGCCGATCGCCGGGATGTTGATCGTCCCGTGCGAAAAATCCGCATGCGGGATCAGGCCGTTCATCGTCCAGACGGGCCCCGCCGACAGCGCTTGTGGTAACTCAAGCCCGGTGATGCTTTTGAGCAGCCCCATGAAATAGCCCGACCAGCCGACGGACACGGCGCTCGCGGCCACCGCATATTCGAGGATCAGCGCCCATCCGACCATCCAGGCGAGAAGCTCGCCCACCACTGCATAGGTGTAGGTATAGGCTGAGCCGGACACCGGCACCATCGACGCGATCTCGGAATAGCAGAGCGCGGCAAAGGCGCAGACCGCGCCCGCGATGACGAAGCTCCACATCATGCCCGGTCCGGCCTTTTGCGCGGCGGCGGCGGTCAATACGAAAATGCCGGTGCCAATGATGGCACCGACACCCAAAAGCGTCAGTTGGACCGGTCCCAGCGTGCGGACGAGGGACTTTCTCTCGGCCGTCGCCAAAATGGCGTCCAGCGGTTTAATGCGCCCGAATATCATGAACGGAGCCCTTTTATCATGTCTTTTGCCCGACAGCCCGCAGGCCGCCTCCTTTTTCTATGAAATGAAGACTATCGCCTAATGTGGCGCGCGCAAGTATGTTGCGCGCCCGAGACATGGCTCCAAGGCTTCTCGCGGCGATAGGAAGGACAAGGAATGATCGATCTGCTGCGGGCAAGAAGCTTCGGCAACACCCCGCATGGTTTTGCTGGGCGGCGGGGCGGTGTATCGACCGGCATCCATGCAGGATTGAATGTAGGGCTCGGCTCCGCGGATGAGCGCGACGCCATTTTGCGGAACCGGGCCTTGGCACGCGACGCGCTTCTGCCCGGCGGGACGCTGGTCACTCTGCATCAGGTACACTCGGCCGATGTCGTCACTGTGACGGCGCCGATCGCAGAGGATAATCGCCCCGCCGCCGACGCCATGGTGACGAACCGGCCCGGGCTGGTCCTCGGCATCTTGACGGCGGATTGCGTGCCTGTGCTATTCTCCGACCCGCAGGCTGGGGTTGTGGGCGCCGCCCATGCCGGGTGGAAGGGAGCCCTGTCCGGCGTGACCGACGGCACGATCGAGGCGATGGAGGCGTTAGGGGGTAAACGCGATCAGATTGTCTGCGCGGTCGGTCCCTGCATCGGCCGCGCTTCCTACGAGGTCACGCTGGAATTCGCCGCCCGCTTCGAGGAAGCGGATGCGGCCAATGAGCGCTTTTTCACCGAGGGGAGGACGGGACACTGCCAGTTCGACATCGCCGCCTATGTCGCCTGGCGCCTCGCTTCTGCCGGAATCAGGCAGATCGAGATATTGGGAGAGGATACCTACAGCCAGCCCGAGCGGTTTTTCAGCTATCGCCGGTCCTGCCATCGGGGCGAAGCCGATTACGGCCGTCAGATTTCGATGATCGCTGTGCAAGGCAAATGGACACCCTGATTTACCGGGTTTC